>CAVTUQ010000001.1:0-138065 GCA_963737905.1 uncultured delta proteobacterium
TTCAAGCTGTGACGAAGGAAAAGTGCCGAATTATCGTCACAAGCCGAAATTCTGGCTAAGTGCGAACAGAGCAGACCTAAACTTTCATGGCGATCAAAAAGATACGGATGCGTGCACAAAGTCGTACTGACAGACGGAAGGAAAACAGGTTGAGATATTAAACGGTAAATTCCGCGCCAAAAAGTTAGTTGGATGTGAGGGAGGGACTCAGCCGAAACGAAAAAACAACCGGTACTTCCTTTTTGACACCGCCAGCCGGCGGGCGGGATTTCCTACCACCGGTGCGTTTCCCCGGGTTTGAGCATCCAGGCGCGCTCGGTACCGATGCCCCGGCGGCGGACCTCGGCAAGCATGCGCCGGGGCGGCTCGTCCAGCGGGTCTTCCGCCAGATCAAAAGTACCCCAGTGAATGCCGAGCAGCGTGCGCGCATTGAGATCGATGAAGGCCTGAACGGCTTCCTCCGGGGTGACGTGTACGGCTTTCATAATCTCAGGCGGCAAGTAGGCGCCGATGGGGATGGCCGCCAGGTCGAATGGGCCAAGCCGTTTGCCGGCCTCCGTGAAGCCCGTGAAGTAGCCAGTGTCACCACTGAAGTAGAGCCGCCGTTCTCGACCCAGTATGGCCCACGACGCCCAGAGCCGTGTGTTGCCGTCCCATAGTGTTCGCTGGGAGAAGTGCTGCGCCGGCAAACAAACGAACCTCACACCGCGGTATTCGCGCTCCTGCCACCAGTCCAACTCCTCGACCCGGCTCATCCCGTTGTCGCCGAACCAAGCCTTTAGGCCCAATGGCACGAGGAAGAGCGGATTGTGTGTCTCGGCAAGCTGTTTGACCGTGCCTAAATCCAGGTGATCGTAGTGGTCGTGAGATATTACCACAACGTCAATTCGTGGCAGAGCGTCAAACGCCAGCCCGGGCGGGCTCAGGCGAAGCGGTCCGGCCCAAGAGACCGGGCTCGCCCGCTCCCCCCAATTCGGGTCGGTCAGCAGATTGAGACCATCCAGTTGCACGAGAAGAGTTGAGTGACCGACCCAGGTGATACTTGGGTTAACCAGGCCCGCTCGAAGCACGGTGCCTTCATTGGCGACGCGCGGTGCATCGAAGGTGCGCGGCGCGATGGAACTCGTCCAGAGGCGGCGGACGACAAAGCTCCAACGGGTCCAGCTCGAGGGCCGGCGAAAATCCGAATCGGGGTTGCGAAACCCGCCTTCGACATGATGCGATGGACGCCCGGGTAGCGGCTCCGTCCCCACGCTGCTACAAGCGACAAGCAGGAACAACAAGACCCGCGGTGCCGTGGATCGGAGGCTCGAAAACCGATTCAAGAGGTCTCTCATCGCTGGGCGTTTTGATTATCCCGGCACGTCGGATGTGTGAGCGTAAACGTAATGCGAAATCGCCGGCGGCCTCCGGTCGATATGAAAGGCCCGGGCTCGCTCTTCGACGATGCGATCGCTCACCGTCGCACGCTCGCATAGGCGCAAGTGTTCAGCCCAAGACTCGACGACGAAAGTTTCGAGATAGCGACTCGGGTCAGCCGGATCGCGATACAAACTCGAACGGAACGCGCCGTCGCGCAGACGTTGCTCCCGTACAGCTTGCATGGCCAGAGTGAAATCCTGTGCTCGCTCCGGACGGATTCGGTACTCGACCATGACGAGCACCGGGCCCTCCCCAGGATCGGGCGCGATTGCCAAAACCGGATCAGGCCAGTGACGCGACGGTGTCAAATCCAATTCTTCACCTTTACTGAGCGGAAAGCGCGCCATAGCCGCCAGACTTATCATCATTCCCACAGCGGCGCTCAAGAGCGCCACAGTGATTCCTGCGTTCTCCGTTACCACTCCCCACAGGATGCCTCCGGCCGCCATACCGCCCTGAAAGGTTAAGAGATACAGCGCCAAAGCCCGCGCTCTGACCCACGACGGCACAACATTCTGGGTCGTTATAATAAAGGACGCCATCAGTGTAAACCATGCAACTCCGCCACCGAACAGGATGACACACAATAATCCAAAATGGCGCGCTTCGACCAACGCCGCAGTTGCAGCCGCAAATAAGATGGTCCCACTACCAGCGAGCGAATCGGTGGAGATCCGACTCCGCAACTTAGGCAGGATAGCCGCTCCTAACACTGCGCCCACGCCCAGGCAACCAAATAGAATTCCGTAATTGATTGAATCTAGACCAAGCTCATGACGGGCGAGTACCGGCAACAGGGCCCACAGCGCACTCGCGAACAAAACAAATAGGCCGGTACGAATCAGCACCGCTCGTAGCGCTGGCGCATAGCGGGCGTAACGAATTCCGGCGCGGATGGCACTGGACAATGGTTCGGTCGATGCCAGACTAACCTTTGTCGTACGACGCCAGTGATAGAGGACTCCTATCACGCTCAAAAACGATCCGGCGTTTAGCAGAAACACGGCCGATGGTCCCGCCATGGCGATTACCGCGCCCCCAAGCGCCGGGCCGACGGCGCGCGCCAAATTCAAACCGATTCCAGTTAGTCCCACCGCAGCCGATAGCTCAGCACGAGACACCAGCTCCGGCGGGGTCGCTTGCCAGGCGGGCGCGTTCATCGCGGCACCCGCGCCAAGGGCAAACGTAAAAATGAGCAGGACCCAAGGAGTGGTGATCTCGAGGAGCGTCAGAATACCGAGCACGGCTGCTGAGACCAGCATCCATGCTTGCGTGAAGAGCAGCATTCTGCGGCGATCCACCACATCAGCCAGCGCCCCTGCGGGTAGGCCAAGCAGCAAAACAGGGAGCGTGGTCGCCGTTTGCATGAGCGCCACCATAAATGATGACGATGTTAGTGAGGTCATCAGCCATCCGGCTCCGGCTTCGTGCATCCAGGTACCGATGTTTGAAGCGACCGAAGCAATCCAGAGAGCACGAAAAAGCGGTTGGCGCAAAGGACTCCAGGCCGACTCACTCGGGACTGCCGGCTGTTGCTTTGTCACTACTCTTGAAAGTGTTTGCTGCAAGGCGATACTCAAGGCGGGCAGAAGTTTTCTGGCAAATGGCGCAAGTGCCGTGCCATATTTACAGAATTTTCCGAAAGGCCGAAAACGGTTGGAATTCGGAAAGGTTAGAACCGAACCGTTATGGGAAGAGAAATTTATGACCGGACGCTCCTGACGATTTATCGGCAGGTGACTAAATATGGGCTTAATTTGATAATCGAGGAGCGCCGCTATCCGTTATCTTTTTCCTATCCTCAATTCATCGTTCCACGAGTCGGTGACGCCCCGAGAATCTTCAAGCCAGTTGCAAGATGCTAGCTGGGTCGTGAATTGTCGCCACCACAATCTTCCAGGCGTCATTGCTCTTGCGCAATGTGTAGGTCTCGCCCAGCCGCTCGAGCTCTTGTTTATCTGTTTTGTACCGGACTCTGCTAACGCTGACGAAGGCGATGGTTTCGCTCATCTGGCTCACTTGGAGATCCGTCAACTCGCTCCACCCATACCCGCGCGCCTTGAGACCCGCCATCATACGGCCTACGAGCGCTTCTATCTCGGTAGAATTTGTCATAACCGCTACCCCCTGCGGTGAGATAAACACACACGGGGCATCACAGTACGATAGCACGGCTTGCGGCTTGAGCGTCTGGAACGCTTGAATATAGTCGGTGAATGTCTGGGCAATCGTTTTCTCGTTTCTTACCATCTCGCTTGCTCGCAATTTTGCTATCGATCGCACGCTGAAACATCCAGCAGTTGACCGGCTTCGATGCAGCTCAACCCATACTCTTCCATGATAAGCTTGGCCGCATCCCGCAGGCGATTTTCCCGCAGCGCCTGTCGTACTGCAGGAGAAATGCTCTGTCCCGTAATAAGCATTGGCACAATTGAGAATTTCATAGAAATACGTCCCTTCTTTACAGTCTCCATTTTTAACGCGCGCGAGTGACCTCAGACCACGCCGCCGCCCGCTTGTACATTCTGTCCCGTGACCCACCGCGCGGCATCGCTCGCGAGAAAGGCTGCGACGTCGGCCACTTCCTTCGCCGTGCCGACGCGATTGAAGGGCGACAGGCTCGCGCCGTATTCGCGGTACTGCTCAGGCAGCATGTCCGTGTCGGTGAAGCCTGGCGACAAGACGTTCACGGTCACATTGCGCGGACCCAGCTCACGGGAAAGCGAACGGGCGAATTGCTCCACTGCCGCCTTGCTGCCGAGGTAAAGCGCCGCATTGGGAAACATCATCTTCGTGCCTCCAGTGGAAGTGGCGATGATTCGACCGCCATCGCGCACGCGACGGGCGGCTTCCTGCAACGTGAAAAAGACACCCCTCGTATTGATGTCGAAAACATAGTCGTAATCTGCCTCGGTGTTTTCGATAAGCGGTTTTGAAAGATAGACCCCCGCGTTAGCGATAACAATGTCGAGGGGTCCTATCGCCTTCTCAGCTTCACCGAACAACCGCCGTACCTCCGCGGGTTTCGAAACGTCGGCCTGAATCCCCATGCCCTTGCCGCCCTTCGCCGAGATCGCTTTGACGACCTCATGCGCCAGTTGTTCGTTGCGCGCGTAGTTGATGACGACGGTCGCTCCGTCGGCAGCAAGTCTTTCGCCGATCGCTCTGCCGATACCGCGCGAGCCGCCGGTTACCAGTGCGGTTTTTCCTTCAAGTGCAAGAGACATGAATCCTCCTTCTTTAGACTTTTCTTTCGCACACCTTTATGAAGACTTGGTTATGCTTTCTCCTCTAAATGAGTAACAAGGGTAATGCCAAAACCGCCGACGATCGAAAAATATCCCTAAATGCTTTTCCTAGAAGCATTTAGTCAATTTTTGATCGGATTTCTATACAAAGGTGACTAAGATCACGTGCCGACTTTTCGGCGCGCGCCGAAATGATGGCGTTAACTACTCGCATTTGGCGGTTTCGCGTATTGGATATTGGTAATATACTGATGGGAATATCGGAACGAGCCACATTCGAAACTGACGGACGAGTCGTTGATTGAAGGGTAAATTTCACAATGTCATAGTTTTCGTTGCGGCGACAAAGCTTCCGTTATTTAGTTCGTTGGTCCCACATGCGTCGCGTCCTGTTCGTCTGCACCGGCAACATTTTTCGCAGTCTTACGGCAGAGGTCGCGCTGCGTCATGTCTTGGGCGCGCAGTGTGACATCCTGGTGGCTTCAGCCGGCACCGAGGATTTTCCGCACGTGGTGAGTCCCTATGTCAAAGACTATCTTCTCGCCCGAGGACTCGACGTCAGCCGTCATTGCCGGCGGACTTTGACAGTTACAGATACTCCAGGAACCGAGGCCCGGTGATCGCGATGAGCACGGAGCATCGCTCGGTCTTGACAGAGCGCTTCAATCGTCGGGACGTACCGTTATTCACAGAGGCATGTGGCATTCCCGGCGAGCCGCATTCCCGATGTCGACGAAGCCGTCAGGGATCATAAGACCAACCCCATCGCGGTGGGCGCGCATATTCGCATGATCATCGACCGAATCATTGAACTGACGCCGCGACTCGCGAACCGGGTCCTGCTGCAAAAAGGCACGCTTACATCGTAACCAAGCCACCTGACCAACGCTCATTGCGATCATCTTTCATATTTTCTTAATATGGACGGAAGTTACGCGGGAGACGGCGCGCGATCATCTTTATTTTTCTACGGCTGGTACATCGTCGGTGTCGGTATCCTCGTCAATATCGCCGGGACATTCGCTTTTTCCAGCACGTTAAGCATTTTTCTAAAACCGATAACCGAGGAACTCGGTGTTTCACGCGGTGCCTTTTCACTGATTCGCACGTTCGAGATTGGCGTCGCCGCGCTGATCGTGCCGATCCTCGGTCCGTGGATCGACCGCCACGGCGGGCGCGGTGTCCTCGTTCTCGGGGTCCTCATGGAAGGCACCGGATTGCTGCTTTCAGGCCTGGTGCAAAGCTTCTGGCAGTTCGTTTTGGTCCGCTGCTCGTTAGTGATCGCGGGCGAAGCCCTGCTGGGCTCCCTGGTAATGAACGTCACCATCGCTCAATGGTTCGTGCGCAAGCGCGGACGCGCCATGGGCATCGCCAATTTGGGAACGGGCATCGCCAAACTCAGTATTCCTCTATGTGCGGCATACTTGTTTGTGCTTGTCGGCTGGCGCAGCACGTGGGCTATTTTCGGCATCGTCGCGCCGCTTCTAGTCGTCGTGCCGGCGCTCATCTTCATGCGCAGAAGACCAGAGGATATCGGACTTTACCCCGATGGCGAACCGCCTCTCCAAAGCTCCGACAAACTGCCAGCTACTAGCGAGATGCCATCTCCCGAGCAACGACGAACCCTGGCGGCTGAGAAATCATGGAGCCGCTCCGACGTCATACGACTGCCGACCTTCTGGCTCCTGGTAGTCACCTTCGGCATCGCCAGCATCGGCATTGCGGGTCTCAACCTGCACATTTTTTCTTATGTCACCGACATCGGCTATTCGCCGCTGATAGCCGCGTCCTTCATGGGCACGATCGCGCTCACACAACTCGGCTCAACGCTCGTCTGGGGCGTGCTCGCCGACCGATTCGATATCAGGAAGGTGTCTTGTGTCCAGTTTATGATCCAGGGAGTGGGGCTGGTGGTCGCTATAACGAGCGCCGACATCTTTCTCGTTTATGCGGGCTTTTTTCTGTATGGCACCGGTCTGGCCGGGAGCTTCGTGCTTCGCGAGGTGATCTGGGCCAATTTCTTCGGCCGCGTCTCTCTGGGAACGGTGCGCGGACTGTCGCTTTTCTTTTCCAATCTATTCGCCGCCAGCGGCGCGCCGTTTTTCGGTTTTCTTCACGATCGCATGGGCAGCTACAACCTGTCGTTTACGATCTTTTCTTGCGCCCTATTCACGTCTTCGCTCTTGATCCTGTTAGCAAAACCGCCGCGCAAAATGATCAGGCCCGAGCTGTAACTACTTATCACGCCATCAGACAGTCGTCTCTTTGTCTTCGGATTCCGAAATGGTTTCGTACTCGGCATACAGCCGCTGTTAAGGCAAGCATTCGCGTCGTCACGATTGTCCAAACAATCTTTCCATAAATCGCCGAACGCATTATCCGATGGGTTAAAGATCCAAGCGCGGGTTTGCGGCTTTAAATTGAACATTGAACACGGAACTTTGAACATTTTACTCCTGCTACCAACAGGCTCAGCTTTTCAGCCGATACCCCGTCCTAAAAATCCATCCTACCACCACCAGGCAGATCACAAAAAACCCCAGGGTCATCGCCAGGCTCACCCCCACGCTCACGTCCGAGGTCTCGTAGAAGCTCCAGCGAAAACCGCTGATCAGATAGACCACAGGATTGAACAAGGTGACCGTCCGCCAGGTCGGCGGCAACATGTCGATGGAATAGAATGCGCCGCCCAGAAAGGTCAGCGGCGCTATGACCAGCATCGGGATGAACTGCAGCTGCTCGAACCCTTTCGCCCAGAGACCGATGATGAAGCCGAACAGACTGAAGGTCGTCGCCGTCAGTAACAGGAAGGCGATCATCCACAGCGGGTGCAGGATCTTGATCGGCACGAACAGGGAGGCCGTGGCCAGGATGACCAGGCCCAGAACGATGGATTTGGTGGCCGCGGCCCCAACGTAAGCGATAACGATTTCCAGATAGGAGATCGGCGCGGACAAAAGCTCGTAGATCGTGCCGGTAAACTTCGGGAAATAGATGCCGAACGAAGCGTTGGAGATGCTCTCGGTGAAGAGCGACAGCATGATCAATCCCGGCACGATGAAGGCGCCATAGGCGACACCGTTCACCTCGGTCATGCGCGACCCGATGGCGGCGCCGAAGACCACGAAATAGAGCGACGTGCTGATCACGGGCGCCACCAAGCTCTGCCACACCGTACGCACCGCCCGCGCCAGCTCGAACTTGTAGATAGCCCAGACGCCGTGGCGGTTAAATGCCGATGGGTTCGTTGCCGTGCTCATTTTCGGTCGCTCACCAGACTGACGAAGATGTCCTCGAGAGAGCTCTGGCGAGTATTCAAATCCTTGAATCCGATGCCGAGATCGCTCAACCGCTTGAGCAAGGTCGGGATGCCCTTGCGCTCCTCGTGGCCGTCGAAGGTGTATTCCAGCTCGCAGCCGCCGGCCTTCAACACCAGGCGCCAGTCGCTCAGCTCCAGAGGGATGGAGGCCAGAGGCTCGAGAAGATTAAGCGTCAACTGTTTCTTGCCGAGCTTTTTCATCAGCTCGGTTTTCTCCTCGACCACGATCAGTTCGCCCTTGTTGATCACGCCGATCCGGTCCGCCATCTCCTCGGCCTCGTCGATGTAGTGGGTGGTCAGGATGATCGTCACGCCGCCTTCGCGCAGGCGCCGCACCAGCGCCCACATGTCGCGGCGCAATTCAACGTCGACGCCTGCCGTCGGCTCATCGAGAAAGAGAATCTCCGGCTCATGCGCCAGCGCCTTGGCAATCAGCACGCGCCGCTTCATGCCGCCCGATAGCGTCATGATTCTGTCTTTGCGCTTCTCCCACAAAGACAGGTCGCGCAGCACTTTCTCGATGTAAGCCGGGTTCGGCGCGCGCCCGAACAGACCCCGGCTAAAACTTACCGTCGCCCACACCGACTCGAACGCGTCGGTGGTTAGCTCCTGGGGCACCAGACCGATCTTCGAACGCGCCACGCGGTAATCGCGCACGATGTCGTGGCCGTCGACGACCACGGCCCCCTCGCTCGGGGTGACGATGCCGCAGACGATGCTGATCAAGGTCGTCTTACCGGCGCCGTTGGGACCCAACAGGGCGAAGATTTCACCCTTGCGAATCTCGAGATCGATTCTCTTCAGCGCCTGGTAGCCCGAAGCGTAGGTCTTGTGCAGGTTCGAGATGGAAATGATGGGCGCCATCGGATAACTCTAGCGGCACCGCATGCAGCCTCGCGCGTCTGCGCACCGAGCACACTGTTGCCGTCGAGCGACACAAAAAGCCAACGAACGAGGACCTATGATCATCCGCCCATCTTCGGTGCCGCCGGGCGCGCCAAAAGACGATCCACATAGGCCTCCAGCTTCGGCCGGTCCGGCGGGCCGCCCCACAGCCGCTTCCAAATGAACATGGAGCCGATCATCACATCGGCGGCGGTGAACCAGTCACCGAACAGATAGGGTCCATTGCCCAGCTCGCCTTCGACCACGTCTTTGGCTGCCTCGAAATCCGTCCATCCACGCTGAGCCAGATGCGTCACACCCAATAGCGCGTCGCCCATGGCGGGTTCGAGTTGGGAGGTCGAGTAAACCATCAACGAGAGATAGCGGCCGCGTTCCGGCGCGCCGATCTTGGGAGCGAGATTGGCCGCCGTAAACTTGTCGGCGAGATAGAGACAAATCGCCGCGCCCTCGAAGATCTTAGCGTCGCCGTCCACAAGGGCGGGGAGTTTGCCGGCCGGATTGATCTTGAGAAATTCCGGCGTCTTGTGCTCGCGCTTTGTAAAGTCGATGGAAACGATCTCATAGTCCGCGCCACACTCGTCGAGCATCCATTTCGCGATCGCCGCGCGACTTTTCGGATTGTAGTAGAGCTTCATCACAGTACCTCGAATATAGGAATGGGGAATACTAAAGTCTAACGAATCAATGGCAACCGCATCTTCGACGATCTCCGGTTCCGACGGCTTGAACGATTTGAACGTCTGGAACGATTGGAACTTGAGTTACTGTATCCCATAAAACCGCGCCGGGTTGTCGTACAAGATTTTGCGCGCCAGCTCCGGCCTGACTTTGCCGTTCTTTTCGAGCGTGCGCAGCGCATCGATCTCGACGGACATGTCGACATGGCCGTAGTCCGTGCCGGTCATTAGCACATTTTCGGTGGAATACTGGGCGATGTATTCGATATCGTCGGTGCTGCTGTAGCAGGAAACATAAAGACGGTAGGTCTCGAAAAAATTGTCCGGCAGCTTGCGCCCTTCGGCACGTCGCTTGATGTCTTTGAAGACCCAGGGAATCCACTGAGCCGACGCTTCGATGAAGCCGAAGCGCAGCCCGGGGAATATTTCGGGCAGCTTGCTGGTAATCACCGCGTGGCAAGCGCCGGCCGTGTTTGCCGACATACTCCAGAACCCCGCGCCGTAACCGACGCGCTGGCGCATCACGTCGATAATATCGGGGTTGGCGTTGCCGATATGCATGCCCACCGGTAGATCGAGCTTGGTCATCGCTTCGTAAAGTGGATAGAAATATGGATCTTGGATCAGGCGATCGCCTTCGAACGGACGCATCAACACTGCCACCGCGCCGTTCTCTTTGCACCAAGGCAGCATGTCGACGGCGTCTTGCAGGCTCAATAGCGGCAGCACGCAGACCCAGCGCAACCGGCCCTTGCCCTGTTTCCAGACATCGGCCATCCACCGGTTGTAGGCTTTGCAGATCGGCACTTCGAACTCGGGCTTGTCGGTGACCTGCTGGATAAATATCGTCGGATACATCACCTGAATATCGATGCCCATCTCGTCCATGTGGCGAATGCGCGCCGGGACGTTTTCGAGATGCTGGGCTTCCGGCGGCACGACCATGTCGCGGCCGCTGGCCTGGGCGAGCGCGTGAAAGTCTTTGGGCTTGATCACGTGACGCACGTGGCCGCGGATCTTGCCGTCGACCAGCCAAAACTGCCGATCCGCCTCGGGGCCTGGATTTAAAAGCACAGGCATGAACTTGCGCTCCGAGGGATCGCAATACTCCCAAGTCTGAGGGCCTTCCATCACGTGGGCATCGGCGTCAATTGTTGGCATCGCCATACCTCCTGCAAGATCAAAAGAGAAATTTGTTGCCTCTAATTTTGCCCCAACAGGTTGCTGGAAAACCGTTCACCCTTCGAGAGCCTCAGGGCGAACGGGTGAGAAACCCTTAAACGATTGAGCGGTTTCCGTTCTACTGAGCTTGCCGAAGTATGAGCCTGTCGAAGCATTCCGCAGTTCTCTCAGCAATCGGCCTAAGCTTATTCCGACGGGCAATTCGAGTTCATGCTGTTTTCTACGCAAACGATCATTGACAGCCATCTAACATTCCATTAGTTAGTTTGCAAAGAAGCGTAAAGCGACAAATCTTAAAGAAAGAGAGCCATTAGACATGGAAGCAATTTCAGAGGCGACAAACAGCCGAACCTTGGGCGAGCTCGAAAACTACTTCTCGAGCTATGACGATCTGCCGCGCGAAATTATTTTGAAGCACGACTTGCTTCGGGTCGGCCACTGGTTCACCGACGCGGCCCTCGAATTGGCCTCCCAGTCGCTGGTGAAGTCCTATCGGCTCTTTTCCTACGATTTGATGCCGATGAAAGATATGAAGCGGAAAGAGCATCGTAAAATTCCCGAGTGGTTCACGATTCGCCGCGGCATGTACGGGCTCAGGCCTGTCAGCATTCAGACAACCCTCGACTCGAGCTCTCCTTACGTCATCGACGCGGTGGATGGTCAAGCCAGGCTCTTGCTCGACGGCAAAGAGATTTGCGAAGTCTATTTTCCCAAGCCGCTGAAATACTATACGCGTAAATTCGAAGACGGCACCGCTTACCATGAGATCATCGCGTTCGGCTATTTCGTCACCGTGTTTCGCAATTGCCAGTATTGGGGGCCCGACGAGGAGTGCCGCTTCTGCGACATCAATATCAATGCGCGGCAGATGAAGGAATCGAAGGACTTCACCTTCAATGCGCCGGTGAAGCCGGTCGAGTACATGGTCGAGGTCGCCCGCTCCATCGAGGAGGACGCCACGGAAGAAGTCGGCTTCGCTCCGCCCATCGATTTTCTGATTACCGGCGGGACGATTTTAAAGACGCTGCACGGCAAGGATGAGCTGGCTTTCTATTCGGAATACGCGTCGGCGCTCAAGTGGGGCGGGCGGCGGCGCTTCGTGAATCTCCAAACCAATGGCCAGGACAAAGAAACCATGAAGCGCTACCGGGCCGCGGGCGTGGATTGTCATCACTCGAATATGGAGGTGTGGGACAAGCGGCTTTTCGAATGGATCAACCCGGGGAAGAACCGGCGCGTGGGGTGGGACGGTTGGGTCCGAAGCATGATCGACGAGGTGGATGTTTTCGGCGAAGGCAACGTCCGGCCGAACTTCGTCGGCGGAGTCGAGCTGGCCAAACCTTATGGTTTTGAGACCGTCGGTGAGGCGGTCAAGTCGACCTCGGACGGCGTGGACTTCATGATGCGCAACGGAATCATCCCGCGTTTCAACCAGTGGCGCCGCGAGCCCGGCTCTAATCTGGTCTCTCAGCACCCACAGCCGGCGATCCCGTTGGAATATTATCTCCAGTTGATGGGCAACTATTACGACAGTTGGAAGAAGTACGGCCTGCCGATGCCGCGGCGCGAATGCGTTCACCCCGAGCGGCGCATCGGTTCCGGCCATGGGACCTACGACGATATCTTACTGCTGAATGAGTTGCCGGACTACGAAGCCGCGTGGGACCGGGGATACAACGAGGGACTGAAAGGTTGCGTGACGACGCACTAACCAACTTGTTCAAACCGTTCAAGTCGTTCAAATAGTTCAAGCCGTGGCCCTCACCCCAACCCGCAAACGGGCGAGGAACTCGGAACCGGAGTTTAACGTTTTGAACGGCTTGAACGATTTGAACGCCTTGAACACTTACGAGGTTTTGATGATCGGCAGCGGGACGCTAACCAAACAGATCGCCAGCTATCTGGCGCGCACGGATTACGAGGCGCTCAACGACGACGCGCTGCGCGCGACGAAGGATCATATCCTTTATACACTCGGCACCATTCTCGCCGGCTCCAGCGCGCCGGGAATCGAGCAGGCGTTGGCGGGTGCTCGGGCGTTGAGCGGTTCCAGTCAGGAGAGTACGGTGCTCGTCCGCGGAGACAAGCTTCCTGCGGCCTTCGCCGCTTTGGTCAACGCGACCATGGGCCACAGCCGCGAGCTCGATATCAATGACGACCGCATCGCCTATAAATCGAGCATCACGGTCGTACCGGCGGCTCTGGCTACAGCGGAAAGAGTGGGCCATGTGTCCGGCAAAGACTTGATCGCCGCGGTTTGTCTCGGCGCCGATTTGGGCATCCGCCTTGGGCTCGCAACCAATCCCAAGCCGGTTCACGCGCGCGCTATCGCGCTCGGGCCATTCGCCGCCGCCGCCGCTTGCGGGAAAATTCTCGGCCTGGACGAAACCGGCCTGCATAATGCGCTCGGCATCGCCTTTTGCCGCTCGACAGTCGCGGGGAACAGTACGGCAGCGCCATCGTTGACCAAGAGATTGGGTGTCGGTTTCGCGGCGCAAAGCGGCGTGATGGCCGCGCTGCTTGCGGCAGCGGACTTTCCCGCCACCGGCGAAGTCTTTCAAGGCGCGGCGGGTTTTTTTCAAACCTTCTACCAGCAGGAGGGCGACTACGACACGCTCTTGGATCAACTCGGCAGCCGGTTTGAGATCGTCGTGGTCGGGCCGAAACCCTTTCCGTCGTGTCGTTACACCCATTGCGCGGTGACCGGCTGTCTGGATCTTTTGCGCAAGCACTCGATCAAAGCGAGCGACATTGACGAAGTGAGGGTTCAGATCGGCGAGCGCGATATGCGCTCGGTGGGCGGCTGGACCGAGGATGAGAAGAAAAAGAAGCACCGCCCCGAAGGCGTGGTGGATGCGCAGTTCAGCATTCCTTACACCGTTGCGGCCACGCTTTTGAGCGGCGGGCTTTCGCTGGAAGATTTTACCGACGCGAAGCTGAGGAGCAATGAGTTACTCGCGTTAGCCGCCCGGGTGAAACCGATTCTCAATCCCGAGCTCGACCAAGGCCCCATGGACGTCAAGCCGCAGGTGGTAGAGATTGTGACCCGTGACGGCAAGGTCTTCTCCCAGCGGGTCGTCTATCCCAAGGGGAATCCAAATAATCCCGTAACGTCCGATGAACTGGTAGCGGCCTTTCGCGGCATGGCGAGCTATGCGGCCAAACCGCTCAGCGCCGGCCAGATCGACGATGCGGTGGCGCTCGCCCTCAGGCTCGAAGAGGTTCCCGACGTGTCGGTGCTAACCCGCTTGCTAACGGCATCCCCTCGCTAGGTCTCCCCAAGCATGGGGACAAGAATTAATACTGTTGATCACCAAAAGAAAAAAGCTCATATGACAAGACGCGCTTTCTCGAAGAGCTCGATCGTTCCGGCTATATCGATGGACTTTACCGTTAAAGCAGTCAGAAAGCTTTTTTCTTGGCGAATGTCTTCCCAAACAACGACGGCAGTGAATTGGTTTTTACGCTCTACCGGGCCGGCCTGACATGTCAGATCAAGAGTTTGCGGAAGATGCCAAGTCAGTAGAGAAGGACTTAGCGAAGTTAAAGACCTTACTTGAAGAATAAGTTTCCGAGCATACGCAATGAGAGGTTCATTCAGGAAAGGGTGGAAAGAATCTTAGAACGGCTTTTTTATTTTCCGGATACCAGATATTGCCGAGATGGCCGCCGTATGGATAAAGCGTCACTTGGTCGCCCAACGCCTCTTTGAGCGCTTCGATGGATTTTCTCTCGGCGAAGAGATCATCGAGATTGTCCATAATGTGCACTTTGGGATTGCTACGCAGCCGATCCACGATGGGTGCGAGAGAGCTTCGTTGGAGAAGGCTTTCCGGGTCCGCCTGGGAATCTCCTAACTGCTTTTGCCATAAGGGCACAGCGATCTTCCAGTAATAATCGACAAGCGTGAAACTTTTGGCTTCCTGCAGACGTTTCCTCATGTCGTCTTTTGGCGCCGGCAGAACATTTTGATCTTGAATGACTTGGGTTACATAGATGAGCTCGTAAAGCTGGCTTTGCAAACTCTCGGCGAGGAGGTATTGGAGCTCTTCGGTCGTAAAGCCGGCGAGCTTCTTTGCCATTCGGTCGATGACCGCGGGATCGTCCGGCGTTTCATCGGAAAAAGAATCGACGATGGCAAGCGCTTTGGAAACAAGGCCGCGAGATTTCTCCGGTCCGAATTTTTGTGCCAACCTGCTCCATTCATCGATCTTTTTGAGGGCGTAATGGAGATCGAGAGGCGGGTTGATGAGAAGATAATTGGCGATGCCGATCTTTCCCTCGTCGGCGTCGATCACGCTTAGATAGGCGCCTTCAAGGGCGCCCAAACTGACTCCCAAGAAACGGATCGCCGTAGGCTTGACGTCATAACGATCTCTCAAGGTCGTCAGGGTTTTTTGCATGACGTCATATAAATCTCGCGCGTCTGCTGGAGCGTAACCCGGCGCGCCGCTACGGCTGGCCGACAACGCAAAATTCCAGTTCAGCGGAGACGGCAAGATGACCACATGGGAGCCCGCTCGATAGAACAAGCTCGCTAAATACGGGCCGACCCCGAAGTAGGGGTTGGATCCCACGCCGGCGAGAATGAAGAGCAACGGCGCCGCCGCCTGGTTCTGGCGATAGAAGGCAAGACTTAGGTCGCCACGTCCTTCGAGGTTAGGCAGTTTATTTCTGCCGGGAAGCCCCGGCAGACGCAAGACATTTGACTCGACGCGCGCGGTGGCTTCATCGTTGCCCAAAATAGCGCTCGTTGCGGTCGCCAGGTAGGGGTCGCGATAGGGATAGTTATAATCCGCTGCCTCGATGGAGCGCGTCAAAAGACCCAACGCGACCAGCACCGCCAGAGCGAAATGAAAGCGCAGGTAAAGGACTCCTGTCGACGGCCTCGGTTTAAGTTCTTGCATATGATCCGATGCTCCACCGGGAAAGCGTTGCGGCGCCTTCGCGATCAGTAACGACCGCCGACGCAATCTGATTGTTTACTGAAATCTGCGCGGGGCGACTTGCCTAATAACACGGGCTGCTACGCCCGAGATCGGACGGTGGCAGTTGCCGGTAGTTTTTACATCTCAATGTTAGAACTTTTTCGCCGCTGGTGCTAGGCCCATCGGCAAAGTGACAAGGCGGCACGCGAAGATCACGATGTCACTCTTGCCGTCCGGGTCAAGGTCTTAATCCGATGCGCGTCTTCCCAAATAACGACGGCAGTGAATTGGTTTTTACGTCGGCCGGACGTGTCAGATCAAGAGTTTGCGGTAGATGCCAAGGCGGTAGAGAAGGACTTAGCGAAGTTAGAGTTACTCCAGGAAAAGGGAATCATTGTGTCATCAGGCTAGTTACCCCGCATTCTTGTTCTTGGACGAGCTATGGATTGTTCCGCCAGTTTTGACGAAAGGAGGTTCGACTAGCGTCGAATAAACGATTCATACAACCGGCGTAACTGCAGCCCGATCTATTTCTACCAGCGTGTGTCCAGCGTGTGTTTTGCGTCGTGGCCGTGTCGCGCTAGCACCGCGCAAAGGCTTGGCGGCAAATGCGCGTCCACGAGAAACTTCATGTAAGCGGCAAGTGGATGGTTTTAGCTGCTAGCATCCGTCGCGCAAACTCATGACAAGCGAGAATATCTTCGCGCTCCAGGTCCGGAAACTCCTTCAGCAGATCCTCGATCGTGTCACCGCCGGCAAGATATTCGAGAATAGTCTCTACCGGATAGCGCAGCCCTCGTATGCAAGGCTTGCCGTGACATATTTCCGGATCCACAGTGATTCGGGAAAGCAAGCTTTCGTTGGACATAAAGAGAATTCTACACGGCCGGCCGTGAGTTGCAAGTCGGCTAAAGCGGGGCTAGTCGAACTCAGTGCAATCCGAGACAAGACTCCCAGTACGTTTTTCCAGCTTCAGGTTTATGAGTTTGCGTCAAATCCTGAGAACCTGCCCAAATGGGCCGCAGGACTCAGTGGCTCGATAAAAAAGGTTAACGAGGAGTGGATAGCCAAATCCCCGATGGGAAGAGTGAAAGTTAAATTCGCCGAAAAAAATCAGTTCGGGGTTTTAGATCACGATGTCACTCTACCATCCGGGGTCAAAGTCTATAACCCTATGCGTGTCTTCCCAAACAACGACGGCAGTGAAGTGGTTTTTACACTCTACCGCCGGCCGGACGCGTCAGATCAAGAGTTTGCGGAAGATGTCAAGGCGGTAGAGAAGGACTTAGTGAAGTTAAAGACGTTACTTGAAAAATAAATTGCCGAGTATCAATGGTAGTGTATCGAATCGGCGAGAAGAGGTCCTAGGCGGGCCCCCCCTGCTCTTTCCCGCGTGCCTTTTATTTCACAGGTGGCTGATATATTATCTCCGCATGGCAAAGCGCGCGCAGGGTCAACGTGCTACTAAAATCTATCCGTTAATAAGCCCTAAAGAGCGATTGGCGGTTTGGGAGAAAGCTCGTGGCGCATGGAAGCGGCATAGTTCCGATCCCATTCGGGAACTCAGAAAAATGCGCGGTGAATGGTCAAGGAAGTCTCCTTCCGGCGATTAGTTCTCTTGGCCTACACGCTCGACACGAACGCAATCCTCTACTACCTCAAAGATGATGCAAAAGCCATTTCGTTGTTGCGGGAGATTATTGTACACGATGCACCCATATCCATTTCCGCAATAACAGATCGACAAAGTCAGACTTGCGTAACTTTACTGCCGAGGCACGCTCTCGCGATCTGAATCAAAAGTTAGGCAAGTTGGGCAAGTCTGACACGAATGCCGATGGACCAAAAGCCAGTTTCGTTGTTGTGGGAGATTTTTCTAGTGCCCAGCGCAGTGAGCCGCTTATCCGATATGCAAGATTCAAGACCCGACCATGAGATTCACTTTCGTAAAATCCAGATTCACGTCCGCTGTCTGGGTGCACCAGCGTGCCGGATTCCCTCCCTCAGGAAATGTTTTCCGTCTGTTCGAGCCTGACACACTCGATCGGTTCATTATTGTAAGTTGTAGCCTGGCTGAGCCAGTGTTATCCTGGGACGTGGAGGACCTGTTATGGCGGCCGATAAGCGAACCACGGTTCGACTGAGCGAAAAGCTTCTTCGCAGAGCGCGTAAAACTCTGAAAGCGTCTACAAACGAAGACGCGGTGACCAAGGCGCTGCACGAAAGTTTTATCAATCGAGAGATTCACGCCAACTTAAAGGATTTGATCCGCAAAGGCCGCGGCCGGTTCGTTGACGTCTACGACTGACCATCGTGCCGATTCTGTTAGACACCAATGTCTATCTCTTTGCCATGCGATCGGAAGATGGCGCAGCTTTCTTCGAAACCAGATTCCTACCTTTAGTGTTTCAAACCTTTCTTGCTGGCGTTGTGGTAGAGGAACTTTACGCCGGCGCATTGGATAGGCAGGGTGTCCGTCTGGTCGAAAGATACGTCGGATCACTCGAACGCGCTAATCGCGTAATCGCTCCAAATTTTCAGGACTGGAAAGAAGCCGGCAAAATTGTCGCGCGCGTCACGCGGAGAGAGCCCGGTCTTAAGTCGAAGCTGCAACAGATTTTAAACGATATCCTATTGGCACTTTGTGCCCGCCGCATCGGCGCGGACCTGTATACTTTCAATCGCGACGATTTCGATCTGATCCGCCGCCATAGGCCATTTTCTCTCAAGGTATTAAAACGGTAAGCTGCGATCGATCAGCTGCGCATCGCGCGGAGTCATCGACAGTGAATTGGTTTTCACGCTCTACCGCCGGCCGGACGTGTCAGATCAAGAGTTTGCGAAAGATGCCAAGTCGGTAGAGAAGGACGTAGGGAAGTTAAAGACGTTGCTTGAAAAATAACTTTCCGAGCACGCGCAATGAGATGTTCAAGAAACTGCTGCCGAACTAAGAAATCAAAAGCTGCCTGGCATCTCAACCTGATCGACTAAGCCAGAGCAGCGTAGCTTTACTGCCAAGGCACGCTCTTCGCGATCTGAATCAAAGTTGGGCAAGTCTGACACGCTTGAAGTGCGCATTGCTAAGGTCCGTCCGGGCGCATGCTTACGCGAAGCGGCGGGTTATGTTCTGAAGTTACGCAACTTAGGCAAGTCAGACACCGAGGGACACGACACTGACATCCAAATCGCGCGGGTCGCCCTGCTAGCACTCGACTTTGTTTGCCTAAGCGACTCTACTTACGCCGTCTAGCTTCGCGCAGTCGGTCAGCCTATTCTTCGTAAACCTCTCGCAGATGATTGAGGGTCAGATCTTTTAAAGACGCGACCCCAATCAGACCCCAATCACGACCTCCGCGGGACACTGAAGACGCGGAGAGGAACGCTTAGAAGGGCTAGACGACGTAGGGCTTTTCGGCAGTTGGCTGACACAGTGTTAGGAAGCCTTCTCGGATAAGGCGTTGGAGCAGCACAAGCTTGCCGGCGTCGTCGAGGTCGCCGGGAAGATCGGCGGCTGAGAACTGCTCTGCCTCGGTGATAAACCGCAGTGTCGACTCGGCTTGGGCTGGAACCTGAACCATCTTACCGTGAAAATGCAGCACGACGTCATTCTCCGCCATCGTCAAGCGCCACTGCAATTTCAGCCTCCTCCAGACTTTAGTTTCAACGTTCAGTCGCTTCGCGGCCTCCAGATCCAGCAAGTGACCGTCTAGCAATGGCTGCCTGCCAAGAAGGGCCTTCTCCGCCGCGGTTTCAATGAAAGAGACGGGCTCGATCCGTTTATGTAAGAGTGCCAGCAGCTCAGCGAGTCGATTCTTGGCTAGCACCTTCAGTTCCGCATTAGCGGCAAACCCCAGCGGCAGCGACTCTCGAAAACGCGCATCCTCTTCGATCACCGACTCAGCAGCTTGCAGCACAACCGCCGCCCAAGTGACGGGAATTACCCCTACGGTCAGATGGAGGGACGCCGAGTCGACTGCCACGGCGTCATGCATAAATCCCCGCGGGATATAGATGAGATCTCCGGGACGGAGGTCGAGTTCTTCTACGAGCTCCCCGGGTTCCATTTGCGGATTGTAGGTCTGACCCGGAAGGGGTAATTGGATCGGACCGCGGTATAGCCGCCAGTGCTTGGATCCTTCAGCCTGGAGCACAAAGACGTCATGCGCGTCGTAGTGAGTATTGAGACCTTTCTCATTTGCCGGAGTAAGGTAAGCGTTGATCTGAAAATACGCCGAAAGTTCAGCAGCGAGAGATCGGCATAGTTCCGTCAACGGCTTCCAGCGCTCGTGAAGAAATTGGAGAACAATCGTCGAACCCTTGCGGTACTCTTCGTACAATGATTCTAACTGTACCGCTGGGCTTCCTAAACGGTTTGCTCTCAGCTGTTTGAGGGGAGTCTCTTTACCCTCATTGAGCACGCGGATCTGTGGCGGCCGTAGGCTCGAGGCGGACAAGATGGAGTCCACGCTCTCGAGGGAGAGCAGCCCTCTGTAGTAATCAGGGTCGGTCCTCCGAATGATTAGCGGTTGCTTCTCCCAATAGACCCGCCCAAACGTCTCCGCGGCGACGGGGTCGATCAGGTATTTGAAGTCGAAATCAGCGCACTTGATCATCCAGTCTTACAGCCCATCCGTCGGATCGGTGTCAATGCGGTGAATTTCGTCATCCGGGTCTTTATCGAGTATACTGACTCCATCTTGGTAGTCGTGATTGCCGACAACGATCTGACTGACGTTCAGGAGACCTGAGGTCGGAACCCGAAAGTCGACGTTGAGGACCCGGATATCTTCGGCGTTCAGAGACCGGCGCTGCGATTGCTTCACAGCAGAAACCAGTAAAAGCTTCTTCTTGATAGCCATCTCCTTCTTCGGGAGCTTTGTGCCCCCCTGCCGCTCCGGGGATTTTGTTGCCATAACACCTCCTCTTCTTCCTTCGCCTTGATATCACAATTGAACGGTTTTTGCTCACACTCGCCGAGTTGCTAGGCCGCGAAGTAAGGAGCGTTAATAACTAGAAGATTAAGATACGGAATTGAAACTGCAAAAACCGTCCAAGTAAATTCTCTGCACATTTTTTATCACAATCCGAGCGGTCTAGGCAATGGAATCTGCTCATTGCACTCAGCAATTGAGCTACCTGAGCGAAAGTGAGAAAATCAACCGGCTCATAGGAAAGTCAAATTGTAGATTCCTGATCGCTAGACCTATAGACTCAAAAAGTAAGAGAATAAAACGCGTGAGATGATTCAGGGTCAGATCTTTACTTTTACTTTTGACATTTGAAATTCAATTTTGCGCTGAATCGGAACAGGCCTATCAAAATATTGGGCTTCGTACCTGCACAACTAGACAGTCTTTCGATTAATCGCCCCGACTGCGTTATCTGTTTAGTCGCAATTGCGGCCCGTGGCTTGTCAGAATTGCCGTTCGTAGTCCTCGTGGCTGCCTGCCCAGAACCACGTGACTGTGTCACCTTCTAAAATACCCAAGGCCCGTTAGTTTCGCGTGAGACGGATGGACCAGATACGTTCTTCTTGTTCAACACATTTGAAATGTAACGATGGGTGGAACGGCGAGTCGCACCAGAGTTGGTAGGATTTTCTTGCGGCCTTCTTAGCCTCGTCGGGAAGGGTTTGGTAGGCGTCCCAAAAGCTCGGCAGCGTCTTGGATTTCACAGCTTATCGAAATCCATGTCCGTTGCCTTGCCCGCTGCTATTTCTTTTCGCGCCTTACGAGCAGCCGCAACCAGCCCGCCTTTTTTGCTTTCTATCAAAGCATCCCATTTCGCCTCCTCTCGAACGTCTTCAACCAAAATTCGAAGCTCCTCGACAACTCGATCTTGAACCGATTCTGGAAGAGACTCAATCATCTTTGTAGCTGTTTCCGTAGCTTTACTCATAATGAAGACATTGTATCAAAGCCGATTTGGCAGTGCCACTGAAGATTACATACTGGCGCTGGCTGGTGAAATCGACCAGGTCACGTTTCCTTGGTTTACGGGGAAGCCGCCGCTGATCGATTTTATACGTACATTCTATTATTCGAAATCTTCTCTCTTTCGAAATTTCCGACCACGCGTTCGCCGACGACATCCTCTGGTCTTAGTTTGCTGCGTTTCTGATCGGCCGCCTCGGGAATGACGAGTCTGGCTAGCGAAAAAGAGTTCTCCATGCGCCGCTTAGGATGGCCAGATAGATCCCGAAGAGAACGAAGGGTAATCAGGAAATTCCTTTTCCACCGGTCACTGAAGGCAATGCCGAAAGGGATCCCAATGACAAAGCCAATGATGTGAGCGACGTAGGCGACGTGGGGATCGTAACCCGGTATCCGGCTTTTTGCGGCAACCACGGCGACGTTGTAGACGAAATAAATAATGGCCACCAATCCCTGGGGCGCGAGGAAAAGCCAGGAGAACTTGAGCGGGCTCACGAGCATCACGCATGCCGCCAGCGTGAAAATCGCGGCCGAGGCGCCCAGCATTCCAGTCCCATGGGGCATAAAAGGAAGGCTAAGAATGAAGCTTAGTATTCCGCCCGTGAAGAAGACGATCAAGTGCTTACCCGGACCAACGGTTTTCTCCAAAGTGCTTCCGAAGACGAATAGAAAGAGCATATTGCCGACAAGGTGCAAGACGTTTGCGTGGACAAACAGGGCCGCCACAAGCGTCCATACTCTTCCCTTCCCGAGATTAGCAAAGCTGACCACAAGATTGTGTTCCGCAAATATCGGAGGCTGTTGCCAAGCCCAGACGCTGGCCCCGATGCAAGTCAATATGAGTAGCGAGTTGATTCTCAAGGAAGTGTCAGATTTTACCGCACCTTTGCACTGAAAAGAAAAACGAAACAATTATTTCTGGCTCGTTCAGGCTTTCGTGTGGAGAATCTGGCACCGTCGCGTTGATTTCGTCACCACGAAAGGATTCACGATCTTACACACGCCCACAGACATGAAATGCAGATCTTCGTCATGCCGGCACGGATGGCCGGCATCCATGTGCGCAAGGATGCATCCGGAAACATCCATGTCGGCCTGGATTCCAGCACTCCATGCTGGAATGACGGAATCGAGGAGTCGTACTAAAACTGACCCAGGCCCTTCACTTCACCCCGCGTATTTTTAAAGAAGATCACGAGGACACGAGGATCGGATAACGGAGATGGCCGAGATCGGCTTGACCTAAATTATTAACTTCAAGCAATGAGAGCGGCTAGATTAGACCCTGGGTTCTGGCAGTTGTGTAAAACTGCTTCCTGGCGATTAATTCGGCTCCTAAACCGAAGAGCATAACCAGAGGGACCACGAGCCATCCGATGAAAGGAATAATGGCGAGAAGGTAGTAGACGAACAGCCCCAAAACGAAAGCGGAGGCGCGGCTCGAGGCCGGCCGCAAACGAGCGAGAATGAATTCACCGATTCGGCCGATCGCGTAGATTCGCGCCCAATAGAGCACGATGAAAAACGCCGTCACGAGGATCAGTCCAAGGGGGATGGCCACAACGGTCGCAAACAGAAGGCTGCACACGACCGGCAGCACGACTGCCGTGACAAATCCGATTCCCAATGATGCCCATGGCCTCTCTTTAAGCGTCGTGACCACGGATTGGTGAAATCTTGGCAGAAAACGCACCGAGAGCAGGCCCAGGATCAACGTAGAGATAAAATTGATCGACACAAACCCAAGCCACGCGAAGAACGCCGCCGGAAAAAGCCGCGGCCTTTCAGGCGGGACGTTTCTGACGATTTTCCCGCGGATACGCGCTCCTTCGCTGACCGAGGCTTCCCGGCGACTCCAGTAGTTCACGTCCCCCTGAATATCGGCCCGGGAGGCGATACGAAGCGTCCCCACCGCGGCGTCTACATTGCCTCCGACCCGATTCGCTACAATCAGAGTTCCCGCCGCCGCCTTCACGGAGCCGGTTAGCGGGGCGGATAAATCGATATTGCCTCCCGCGGCGACGAGCCCGCCGCGCACGACAGCCGAGGGGGCAAGCTCCACCTGGCCGCCGGCAACTGTCAAATTTCTCCCGACGCCGCCGCTGATCGTTACCTGGCCGCCCGCAGCCCGCACATCCTGGGAAACGGTTCCCGAGAGACTGACTCTGCCGCCGGCTACGAGAAGGTCTCCGTTCACCGTGCCGTCGATAACGACCTGGCCGCCAGACGCATAGAGATCACCGTTTATGGTTCCGGAGATCTCCACAGTCCCACCAAAGGCGAAGTAGTCGCCGTTCACGACCTCGGAGGCCGGAACCGTTACATGACTACGCGATCCACTTCGGCCGGCGCGCTCCTGCGCATTCGCGGTGGCGAAAAAAAACACACTCGCGACGATACACGCGGCGCAGGCGATTCTAGTCTTCAACAAGCATCCTTTCTAATTCTAGACTAGCAAACACCGAGCGGTTGGCAATAACTTTTAGGGAGTTCATAGCAGGTGGCCAATGGGTTTGGCAAAAGTGTATGGGGCATCTGGGATCGTGCTGAATATTCAAAACAATCTTTGAGACCACCGCTCGATCCTGAAAAATCCGGATTCTGTGAGGGAAATTGGGAAAGCCGTGTAGTATAATGATGCCAGGTGGTTGGAAGGGTTGGCGCCCGGGCTTATCACACGTAGAGAAATTCCCAATTCATATATTAGGGAGCGAATCGAATGCCGAAGATCTCCGCTAACGTGCTTGAAGCCGTCGGTAACACTCCGCTCGTCCGCCTGAACCGCGTTACCGAAGGAATTTCTGCGACGGTCTGTGCGAAATTGGAAGCCTCCAATCCGGGACGCAGCGTCAAAGACAGGATCGGCCTTGCGGTGGTCGAGGACGCGGAGCGCAGAGGATTGCTCAAGCCGGGAGGGACGATCGTCGAGCCCACTTCGGGAAACATGGGAGTGGCGCTGGCAATTGTCGCCGCGGTCAAGGGTTACAAGTGTATCTTTACGATCCCGGACAAAATGAGCATCGAAAAAATTCGCCGCCTGCGAGCTTTTGGTGCGGAGGTGGTCGTGACCCCCACGGCGGTGCCGCCGGAATCCCCGCAGTCCTACTATTCGGTTGCCCGACGTCTTGCCGATGAGATCCCGGGCGCTTATATGCCCATGCAGTACGATAACCTCGCCAACCGGGAGGCCCATTACGCCTCCACGGGTCCCGAGATCTGGCATCAGACGGACGGCAAGATCACCCACTTTGTCGCTGGCATTGGAACCGCGGGGACAATCTCGGGAACCGCCAAATACCTAAAGGAAAGAAATCCGCAGTGCACGGTTGTTGGAGTCGATCCTGAGGGGTCGATCCTGGCAAAGGCTTTCAAGCATGAGCCGTGGTCATGGAGCGACTCACACCCCTACAAGGTCGAAGGGATCGGCGAGGACTTTGTGCCGAAGAACCTGCTCTTCCAATACATCGACGAGGTCGTAACGGTTTCCGACCGCGACTCGTTTCTGATGGGCAGGCGGCTTACCCGGGAGGAGGGCCTGTTCTGTGGCGGATCTTCCGGTACAGCGGTCGAAGGCGCCCTTGTGTACGCCCGCGAGCACCAGCTCGGCAAGGACGACATTGTCGTCGTCTTACTGCCCGATGCGGGAGAAATTTATCTCTCGAAGATGTACTCCGATGAATGGATGAGACAAAACCAGTTCCTGGGCAGAAGCGCGCGGGTGGGCGACATTCTCGAATCGAAACGGCGCAAGCTCCCCGAGCTTCTATCGGTCGAGATGACGTCCACCGTGCGCGATGCGATCGCGACCATGAATCGCTTCGGCGTCTCGCAACTCCCCGTATTCGATAAGGGGAATCTCGTCGGGTCACTGTGCGAGAGCGCGCTCTTCCAAAGGTCCATGGAGACTCCCGAGGTAATGGAGCTTACCGTGGGCGCTTTGCTTGACCCACCGTTTCCCACAGTCGGAGCGGATGAAGACCTCTATGAGGTCTTGAAGCTCCTCAAGTCGTCAGCGGCTGTTCTGGTCCGAGACGCGGAGAAGTATCAGGGAATTGTGACGCGATTCGATGTCGTCGGTCACTTAGGCGGGCAGCCCTGATGGCAGGAAAGAAGGGCGGCGGGCATCTCACGCAATTTGCCACGCGTGCCATCCACGTCGGACAGGAACCCGAATCCGCGACCGGGGCGGTCACTGTTCCGATCTTTCAGACCAGCACTTTCGCGCAGAGCGCGCCCGGCGTCCATAAAGGGTACGACTACTCGCGGACCGACAATCCGACACGCACGGCGCTCCAGACGGCGCTCGCAAGCCTGGAGGAGGCCGAATACTGCCTCGCCTTCTCATCCGGCATGGGCGCGGCGACCACGGCGATGCTGCTGTTCAAGCAGGGCGATCACGTGGTCTCCTCGCGCGACGTCTATGGCGGCACCTACCGGCTGTTCAGGTCCGTGTTGCGAAACTTCGGGCTCACATTTTCTTTCGTTGAAACCTCCAGCACGAGAGAAATCGAGCGCGCGATGACCCGGCAGACCCGGCTTGTCTGGATCGAGTCGCCGACCAATCCCGCTGCTCCGGATTACCGACATCCGCGCGGCGGCAAAAATCGCCCATCAACACGGAGCTCTCTGTCTTGTCGACAACACCTTCGCGTCCCCCTTCTTCCAGCGGCCCCTTGGGCTCGGCGCCGATCTCGTCACTTCACTCCACGACAAAATACCTGGCGGGACATGCGGACGTGGTCGGGGGAGCCATCTGCCTTAATGAACCCTCGCTCTATAAGCGGCTCAAGTTTCTGCAAAATGCGGCGGGCGCGACGCCTTCACCCTTCGATTGCTTTCTCACGCTTCGAGGGCTGAAGACGCTGGCGCTGCGCATGCGAGAGCACGAAAAAAACGCGATCGAGATCGCGCAGTTTTTGCAGGACCATCCACGCGTGCGCCGGGTCTACTATCCCGGGCTGCCCAGCCACCCCGGCCATGATATCGCCGCGTCTCAGATGGATGGCTTCAGCGGGATCGTTTCCTTTGAAGTGAAAGGAGGCCTGGCGGAGGCGCGCCGCGTTTTGGCGCGCTTGGGCATCTTCAAGATCGCGGAGAGTCTCGGGGGTGTCGAGTCACTCGTCGAGTTGCCTGCGATCATGACCCACGCCTCGATCCCCAAAGCAGAGCGCAAGAAGGCGGGACTCGATGATGGACTGATCCGCTTGTCCGTGGGAATTGAGCACATAAAGGACCTTCTCGAAGATCTGAAGCGCGCACTAGGCTCGTAGCACGGGCCTCATGCGTCCAATAGACTCCCAGATGGAAATCGCGAGATCTTCGAGATGCAGCTTGCAAGACCCTATTGCCCCGCCATCGCTATCAAGCCCGACTAAGTTCCGCGCGCTTTGAGTTTTTGGACATGAGATTCTCGATTCTCAAACGTGTCTCAGTCTCTAATGTAGTGCCTCTTAAAATGAAGGCACCTATTGTTCAACATAAAGTCGAAATTCTCGATCAGGGAAATTGACTCGCGCCAAGGCGCAAAGCACGCCAAGTTCGGAGGGAAGAGATGAATTATCTTGGAAAGATTGTTCACCGTTATTCTCCGACCTTTGCGGCCTTGGCGTCTTTGCGCGAGATCTTTTGAGTATCAGTTGCGGCAAATGACTTTGAAACTTCACAGTCGGACGCCTTGGCTGCTCCAGGATTCCACCTCGCTTCCGGCAACTGCAGAATCCGGGTTAAATTGCCTCTTGGCTTTTCACCGATCTCGCTTCGAGATCTAAAAGCGCCGCCTTCGTCTCGAGGCCGCCGGCAAACCCGGTAAGCGCTCCGTCCGCGCCGACGACACGATGACATGGCACGACAATAGAAAGCGGATTCTTGCCGTTGGCGGCTCCGACCGCTCTGGCGGCGTAGGGCGCGCCGACAGCCCTTGCCAAATCCAGATAACTCCTGGTCTTTCCGAATGGTATTTCTCTCAACGCATGCCAGACCTTTTTCTGGAATTCGGTCCCCTCCGGCTGAAGAGCGAGATCAAACTGGATTCGTTTGCCTGCGAAATACTCCGAGAGCTGCCGCTCGGTCTCGAGCAGGATCGGGTGCTGGGGATCGAGATTCATCGTATCGAGCTTGACGCGATTCGGACGTTCCCGCTCCCAGAGAACGGCGACCAGAGCTTTAGAGCTTGCGACCAATTTGAGTTTGCCGACAGGCGATTTCATCTCCTTGTAGAAGAGAGTCATGTTCGTTCCTCCTTTTTTTTGTTATTCCGGGTTTTCTGTGAAGAAGTATTCACCACAGAGGCGCCGAGTTCCCAGAGAGGCGGAATTTTTTTATCCAGAACTCTTTACTCCGCGTCGTCCGTGTCTCCGCGGTGCAATCTCCGAGTCCTGCTTCACAGGAATGCCTAAAGCCCTCTTTTTTCTGGAGAGCGTTTGCGCGAATTCCTTCCAGAGGTAAATCGCCGCATACGATCTCCATGGTCTGATAATTTCCAAATCAAGATCAGGATGAAGCTCAAGGGCCCGCTTGAGAATTAGATCCGTCTTGGGAAACGCGTCGTTGTCATCGATGGCTCTCAGGCTTATGTATTCGGCCGACCATGGGCCGAGGCCCTTCGTCTCTAGAAGTGCTTTCCGAAACGCCGCGGGGTCCTGGGCCTCCGAAAGGGAAATCGCTCCAGCGAGGACTCGGCGGCTGAAATCTCGAATCGCTTCTTTGCGAGCGACGGTCGTCCCGACCTCGCTTAGATCGGATTTCGCCAGGACTTCAGGGCCGGGAAACAAGCAGGTGGTTTCTCCCGATACGGGATGACTGATCTCATCGCCATAGCCGCGCACGATCTGACCGACAAGATTGGTTCGTTGTTCAGCCGAAACGAGTTGCCCCAAGATCGAACAGATCGCCGTCTCAAAGAGATCCCATCCCCGCGGCAGCCTCAAACCCGGAAAGCGATCACAGAGTTTTGCGAGAACCGGAACCCGAGCAAAGCAATTCGTAATCAAGAGAGGATCGGCATCTAAATCAAACATCCTTCTCACGCGGCGAACGACCTCGACAAAAATCTTGGGGTCAGGAGCCACGATCCTGAGTTTAAGCCGAGGTTGGTCGACCATTGGTTGAACTTGGAAAAATCCGATTGTTTTCCCGACGCGAAAAACGCGTTCAAAGGAATCTTCCGTGACCCGTTCGACTCCCGGAATCGGATGAGACATGTAAAACCGATGGATCGTCTGCCAATCGTAAGGCGGTCTAAAGGCAAGATCGATCTCGGTCCGGTCTGCGCGTCCGATCACTGAACGAGCTTTCTTTACTGTGCGTTGCGGTTTCAGCATCGATTCTCGAATCCCCAGTTCGTGGCGCTGCATTATTTCTAGGATGGCAGGCAGAGCTTGCAGCCTCGTCGCCATACACCCTACTAAAACTCCGCAGGCGGTCAAATGTGAAAAATCCTGGGAAAGAAAAAGTGGATCAGATCACTTTTTCACTGGTGACTGGTCGCGATTCCCGCTCTGGGCCTTTAGGATATTTTGAGCTTTCTATACATCGGCAGGCAGTTGCCAGCATGGTGCGGCAAGATCGCGGCTGCGCTGCGAAATCTCCGACTGGCGGCCCTCGCGATCTAAATTAACCTCTGTTCGTGTGCCGTTACCTTTCAGCTCCCGGTCTCGGGCACAGTCATGACTTCCAGCAGGTGGCCGTTAGGGTCCTCGAAATAGAAACCACGCCCGCCCCGGCGGGTGTAGATCTGGCCGTCGGTGTGGTTGTAAGGCCCGCTGCCGTAGGCGAGTCCCTTGGCCTTCACCCGGCCAAAGATCGCCTCGAACTCCGCTTCGCTGATATGGAAGGCGTAGTGATGGCTCTTGCCGGCCCTGGGGTCGAAACCCGGCCCGCCCCATGCTTCGGGCTCATCGGCGAAGTCAAAGGTCAGGCTCTCATTGACTTGCACTTGCGTGAAGTGGCCTTGCCCCGGCTTGACCTTCAATCCGAAGATCTCGGCAAAGAACTCGGCTGAGGCGACCTTGTCTTTCGCCGGCACGATGGTGTGATCGAGAATAATCGCCATAAATTACCTCCTCTGTTTGGTGCCGTTGCTTCTGGCCGTGACTGTACCACGTCTTTTCAAAATTCACGCGTGCCCGCGCGCGCCGGTCGACTCCCGGTTTTTCAAGCGAAAGCCAGGATCCCAGCCAAGCTCGCGGCGTGCTTTTGCGATCGAGACATAGCCGGTGTCCTCGGCGATATTGAAAATCCCCGGCTTGGCTCTTTCGATGGCGAGCAGCGCCGCGTGGGCCGCCGCATCGACATGCAGGGGAGCCGATCCGATCGCCTCGCCAAATCCGGTTCCCGGACCGTATATTTGACCGTAACGCAGGACGACGCCTTCAAGGGGAGGCGACGCCGTCGTCAATCGCTCAAGCGTCACAACGCCTTCGACAACGATGGCCCCTGTTCCCTCGGCGCTGAGGTCCAACGGATCGTTTTCAGAATAGGGTTGTGCCCCGGGCGCGTAGACCCAACAAGCTAGGCTCTGCGCTATGAGACGGTGGACACCCGACTCCAGGGCCGCCGTCACGAGGTTCCGTGTTCCTTCAGCGCGAATACGCGTAGTGCGGGTAATGCCCTCTGCCATGCGGCTCGGTTCAAGATTGGCAGGAAGATCCGTAAGTTGGTGTATGACGATTTCCGGACGAATCCGCGCAATCGCTCGCGACAGCGCCGGCGCATCAAACACGTCGACCACGATGGGCGTGGCGCCCGCGGCCTGAAGCTCGGCGGCTTTCGTCTCTGAACGCGTCGTGCCGAAAACTTCATATCCGCCGTCGAGCAATAGCGGCATGAGCCTCTTGCCGATCGCTCCCGTTGCGCCAGCGAGAAAAACCTTGCGATACATAAAATCTCCTCCTGATAAAATAGTATAACTTCTCACGTTAACGTTCGAGAATGCCTAGCCGCCGGGTGAAGGCTGGCTGTCATCAAGCCCCGGTTAATCGCAGTTACCTAACGCGGCCGGAACCGCAACCAAAATCGCAACAAACACTTCACCACGAAAGTCGCGAAGAGCACGAAGTAAGAAAATTGAAATGTGATAATTTCCGAATCCTTCGTGTCCTTCGTGCGGTTCGTGGTGAGCACGGTTTCTCTGTTACGTGTAGTCGTCATAGCGTCTCCTTTGCTCAAGGTCGCTCTATGCAACCGGCGCCTTGAGGGAACGCTCCAGTAGACGAGCGTCTCCGAGATGCTCTGCACACGCGGCGAATGCCTTGGTGGGGCCGCGCCACCGGAGCTCGTCCACATCGCGAAACAGGCGCGCGTCAGTCCTGAGAGTCGCCAGATCCTTGAACAGTAGCGCCAGGTCGCGGCTGTCCCCCAGCACGTCCGCTGGGAAGTTCTCTACAATACCGTGTCGGTTTAGAAGCCGCGCCGCCGAGACCGGTCCGATTCCGGCAATGCCCGGGTATCCATCCGCGGCGTCGCCGACGAGGGCGAGAAAGTCGGGAATCAAGCCCGGCTCCACTCCGAACTTTTCGCGAACTCCCTCGGCATCGCGGATCTTCTGACTTCTGCGGTCAACCTGCACTACCCGGTTGCCGCGGACGCACTGAGCCAAATCCTTGTCGGGCGTCCAGATGCAGACTTGCTCCACGCCCTCATTTACAGAGGCGATCTCCGCCGCGGAGGCAAGCGCGTCGTCAGCCTCCAACTCCGTCATGGGCCATACAGCCACACCCATAGCAGCAAGCGCATCCTCGAGCGGGTGGAATTGCGCGAGCAGTGCGGGCTCGATGCCGTCCCCTGTCTTGTAGCCGGACCAGAGACGGTTCCGAAAGGATTCGATGACGTGATCGGTCGCGACACCGACGTGAGTGGCTCCCGTCTCGATCATCTGGAGCACAGTATTGAGCACGCCTATCACGGCGCCGAAGGGTCGGTCCTCGCCCTTGGTGAAGCGGCGAAGACCATAGAAGTGGCGGAACAGCTCGTACGTGCCGTCTATGAGATGAACGATCATGCTCTCGTCACCAGACGAAGCAGCTTGCGGCATCGGCATCCCTAGTTCACCTGCCGAATCTCTCAGCAGCGCGGGCTCTAGCTTTGGCAAGCTCTTCTTGCCGATTCTTCGGCGCCGCCGTTGATTGGAGCGAGGACAGAAGCCGACCCGAGATCCTGGCGACCTCATCAACGGCCGCAAAGAATGCGGCCTCGTTCGCCTTCGACGGCAGGTTGAAGCCGCTGATTTTTCTCACGAACTGCAGCGAGGCCGCCTGGATCTCTACCTCGGTAACCGGCGGCTCGAAGTTGAATAGCGTTCTGATGTTTCTACACATGCCGCTTCACCTCTCAGACCCGCTACAACGCCCGTCCGTCGAAGTGCTGGACCGGAACGCTTTCCAGGTCAATTCCTTCCAGACAGCGAATGTTGATGGCGGCGATTCGATTACCCTTTGGATCGGTGCCTTCTCCGTACGGGTGAATGCCGCATGTCTGGCAAAAGCGGTGCTTGATGACGTGCTTGTTGAATGTGTACGTCCCGATATCCGCTTCGGGTGTGAGCACGCTGCAACTGGTCTCGCGGGGCGAACCACAGAAGAGACCCCTTGCGGGAACACATCGAACAATTGCAGGCCATCGCGCCATTGAGCTCACCTTCGACCTCGAACGCGACCTTGCCGCAGTGGCAGCTACCTTTGTACTTCACCTTCGCTCTCCTTGAGTTTTTTAATCGCCGGCACGCTGAACCTAAACCGCCCTCCTGTGATGTGACGCGCAATGTTCAAGGTGAGGCGCGATTTTAAAACTTATTTCGTAATATTTTTATTGCCTCTCGTATGCTTGCTCTAAGCTCTTGATGTCAAGCTTTTTCATTTGAAGCAATGCCTTCATAACCCTTTCCGATTTTTCAGCATTCTTGTCTTGCAACATCTCACTTAAAACAATGGGTACAATCTGCCAGGACACGCCGTATCGGTCTTTCAGCCAGCCGCATTGTTGGGCCTTCTCATCCCCGCCTTGGGAAAGTTTCTCCCAATAGTAGTCCACTTCGTTTTGATTCTCGCAATGGACTTGGAATGATATAGCCTCATTGAATTTAAACGCCGGACCGCCGTTGAGCGCTGTAAACGTCTGCCCGTTGAGTTCAAATTCCACGGTTAGCACGGTTCCCTCCGGTTTTCCGTGGATTTCATAGCCCTCTTTTCCGTACCGCGATATCTTCCCGATCTTCGAATTCTTAAAAATGGAGGTATAAAATTTCGCCGCCTCTTCCGCGTTACTATCGAACCACAAGCATGGGGTGATTTTTTGCATATAGATTTACTCCTTTGTATTAAGTCGGATCGACTTCTTTGGCGCAAAAAGCATACGTCCGGCCAGCGGATGACTCGCAGAATCCATGCTTCGTCGGCGCCGATCCAGTCTCACCCCGGCCTCAGCCGCCAACGGCCGTAAGCCACGAATGCCGCGAGGATTCCAACCGCCAGCGGGGCCAGCGCCATCGTGATATCGCCGGTCATCAGCGTCAGTAGCGTCGCGCCGATCATGATGATTACCAGCCCGGCGGCGGCCAAGGGTGTCAGGCCCGGACGAATGTGCAGGAGCCAGGGCAGGATCAAACCCAGCGCGCCAAGGACTTCGCACACGCCGATGAAGCGCAGGAACCAGCCCGGCATCGGCACCTGCTTCGTCATCTCCTCGATGGACATGACGAACTTCATGCCACCAGCAAACAAAAAGACGGCCGCGAGCAGCGCTTGAACAATCCAAAGTGCAATATTCATGATGAGTCCCCTTTGAAGAAAAGTTGACCGCAGTGACACAGATAGCGCGCTATGGTTTCGGCGGCTCTTCCACAATGGACTTCATGCTCGCCAGACCCGTCTCGAACTGGCCGCCGATCATTTTATCCATATTCATAAAAAGGTGGATCGCTTTGGCCATGAAATTGTTTTCGCCGAACATGGCCCATGTGACCACGGTTTGATTTCCCTCGGGCTTGAAGCTGAACTCCGCGGTGTTGGTGGCTGCGAAGGGCTTGAAGAACTCGAGTTTAACTCTAATTAAGTCGCTCGGACGGCTCTCCGTGATTGTCATGCGGCCTTCGCCGGCATCTTTGTTACCAGCCCAGGTGTAAATGGCGCCGTTGCCGGCGGGCGCGCCCTCGTAGCTTTGCTTCATCGCCGGATCGATCTTCCCCCACGGGTTCCACGCCTCCCACTTGTGGAAATCATTCACCTGCGCAAATACCGCAGCCGGTGGAGCAGACATGGTGGCGCTCCGCGCCACGCGAAACTCGGATGGCTGCAGAGCCACAATGACGACAAATACGATAACGATCACTGCGAGAGAGATCAGGATAATTTTAAGCATCGTGAAATCGCTATACGCTCAGCCCTCGACTAGAACCTTGAATCCGCCCCAGAACATGCGTTTGCCGTCGAAGGGCAAGGCCTTGGGGTCCATCATGTTGGCCAGGCGCGGGTCCTTCATGACCTTGGCGTTGATCCGGTCGCGATCCGCGCGCGACTTGTACACGATGTAGGCGAACACCACCGTCTCTCCGGGCTTGAGCTTGACGCTCTGCGGAAAAGACGTATGTTTGCCCGGCTTCACGTCGTCGGCGACGCACTCCATATACTCGAGCGCGCCGTGGTCCCGCCAGACCTTGCCCGCCTTTTGCGCCATCCGCCGGTAGGCTGCCACGTTTTTCTTCGGGACGGGTACTACATATCCATCTACGTATCGCATAAATCCTCTATTGATTATGGGTTCAGTTAGTTTTCAAGAACGTATCGAAACAAGATCCTTTTAGCCGCCGGCGATGGCGCCCACGATCATAAACGGCTCCGCGCCCGTCGCGACCCGCTCGGGCAGCGGCGCATCCGGCGGCTCGTGAGAGAGATCTTCCCCGCAGGCGAAGAAACGCACGAACGCTCGCCGCCTCTGCGTGACGTGGTCGCGAATCGTCCCTTGCAACATCGGATAGCGAGCCTCGATCGCGTCGATAACCGCGCGCTGCGTGACTTGTCCCTCGACGTCGAGCTTCACTTCGCCTTCGACTTGCGCGAGCTTGCGCAGATGTGCCGGGAGCGTGACTCGGATCATCATGGCAGCGTCTGGACCTCGACGGACACCACGGCCGGAAGATCTCGGACGACAGGCGCCCAACTGTCCCCGCCATTGGCCGATGCGTACACCTGCCCGCCGGTGGTGCCGAAGTACACGCCGCACTTGTCGAGCGAATCGACCGCCATCGCGTCGCGCAGCACGTTGACATAACAGTCGCTTTGCGGCAGCCCCTTGGTGAGCGCTTCCCACTCGTTGCCGCCGGTGCGGCTGCGGTACACGCGCAGCTTTCCGTCCGGCGGAAAATGCTCCGAGTCGCTTTTGATCGGCACCACGTAGACGGTATTCGGCTCATGCGCGTGGACGTCGATCGCGAAGCCGAAGTCGGTGGGCAGGTTGCCGCTGATCTCGTGCCAAGACTCGCCGGCGTCGTCGCTCCGCATGACGTCCCAGTGCTTCTGCATGAACAGCACGCCCGGACGCGACCGGTTCATCGCGATGCGGTGAACGCAGTGACCGACCTCCGCAGTCGGGTTGGGGATATAGAGTGAGTGCAGACCGCGGTTGATCGGCTGCCATGTTTTGCCCGCATCGTCGGTGCGGAATGCGCCCGCTGACGAGATCGCGATGAAGATGCGGTTCGGATTATTCGGATCCAGAAGGATCGTGTGCAGGCACATCCCACCGGCGCCCGGCTGCCAGTAGGGTCCTGAGCCGTGGCCGCGCAGACCGGGTAGCTCCCGCCACGTCTGCCCGCCGTCGGTCGATCGGAACAAGGCCGCATCTTCGACCCCGGCGTAGACTGTATCGGCATCGGTCAGCGACGGCTCGACATGCCAGACGCGTTTGAACTCCCAGGGGTGCGGCGTGCCGTCGTACCATTGGTGCGTGGTGAGAGGCTTGCCGGTTTCAGGAGACGTGTCGTAAACAAACTTGTTGCTCTCGCCCTTGGGCATGCCCTCCGGGGTGGTGGTCGGTTCGCCGGGAGGCGTTCCGGGCTGGTGCCATGTCTTGCCGCCGTCGTCTGAGCGTTGAATGATCTGCCCAAACCAGCCGCTCGATTGCGACGCATACAGCCGATTCGGATCAACGGGAGATCCCTTGAGATGATAAATTTCCCAGCCCGCGAAGTGGGGACCGCTGATGTCCCATTTCTCGCGCTTTGCGTCCGATGACAGAACGAACGCGCCCTTGCGTGTGCCAACCAGTACTCGTACTCCGCTCATAACTTACTCCCTCCTAGCATTGTTGTTCTCGTACAAACCCCCTAAAAACCCGCATCTAATCACCGGGCAGGCCCGCGATCTCCTTGACGGGCCTCACCTCGACGGTTCCGATCCGCGCCCCTGGAACTCGAGCAGCGACACCGATCGCCTCGTCGAGATCCTTGGCATGGATCAGGAAGTAGCCGGCGATCTGCTCGCGCGTTTCTATAAACGGACCGTCGGTCACGAAACTTTTGCCGTCGCGGACCCGAACGATGGCCGCTGTCGACGCCTGATGCAGCGGCGAAGCGCTCAGATATTTCCCGTTGGCGTGGAGCTGGTGCGTGAGCTGCACGGACTCTTCAAGCATCTGCTGCCGCTGGGTCTCGCTGAACTTGGCGAAGGCCTCTTCGTCGTGGTGAACCAGCAACATGTATTTCATGAGGATACCTCCATCGACATCGGATAGTCGTTCGAAAGAGCCCATAATCGACAACGGCCCTGCCCGGCGCAGTTACTCCAGCAGCCCGCCATTACTAGGCGGTCGGCAGGCCCGGGATATCGATCACCGGTCGGACCTCGACCGTCCCTTTGCGCGCCATGGGAATCCGCGCGGCGATACCGATCGCCTCGTCGAGATTGTTGGCCTCGATGAGGAAGTAGCCGCCCAGCTGCTCCCGCGTCTCCGCGAATGGACCATCGGTCACGAGGCGTTTGCCGTTGCGCACCCGGACGCTGGTCGCCATTGATGTTGGGTGCAGCGGGTTGGCGGCCAGATACTGCCCGCTCGAATGAATTTGTTGCGCGAGCTCGGTTGATTCGACGTAACACTCCTGCCGCTCGGTCTCGCTCAACGACTGCTCGTCCAAGTAAATCAATAACATGTATTTCATGCTTACTCCGCGATTTCGTAATCCTCCGCCGGCTCACGACCGGCAATGCGGAAACCATATCGAGGGATGGTCCGATGTCACCCCTTCTCGGCGGCCGCCGCCATGGCGGCGGCGCGCTTTTTCAACTCCTTCACTGGGATGTCCTTGATGTGGGTCGCGATATGCCAGACATGGCCGAAGGGGTCTTCCAGAGAGCCGCTGCGGTCGCCGTAGAACTGGTCTGCCACCGGTCGCAATGATTTTGCACCGGCCGCGACCGCCTTTTTCACAACCTTGTCCACATCCGTCACGTAGAGATGAATGTTCACCGGAGTGCCCCCAACCGAGCCGGGACTGCGAAAGTTCATTTCCGGAAATTCGTCGGCCAGCATGATACGGGAGTCGCCGACTTGGATTTCGGCGTGGCCGATGGTTCTCCCTGGCCCCGGCATGCGCATGACTTCCTTGGCTCCGAAGGCCTTCTTGTAGAATGCGATGGCGCCGGCCGCTCCCTTCACGCTCAGGTAAGGCGTTACGGCGTGGTATCCCTTAGGAATCGGTTTTATTTTCGTTCTCAAAATCGGCCTCCCTTCGTGGAAAATACGAGGCGCGGAGGGCCTCGATCAGTTTTAGTACAACTCCGCGATTGTGTCATTCCAGCATGAGTGCTGGGATCCAGGTGGACATGGATGTCTCCGGACGCATCCTGCGAACCTAGATGCCGGCAATCCGTGCCGGCATGACGAAGATCTCCATTTCATGTTCTAGGCAAGCGAAAAGTTAAGGCGCCACGCTGACCATCCACCCGACACCGAAGCGGTCGGCGACCATGCCGAAGCGCGGCGACCAGAACGTCTTGGTGAGAGGCATCTGCACCTGGCCGCCGTCGGCCAGCGCGGCAAATTTCCGGTCGGCGTCGGCCTCACTTGCCACCGTCAGCGATAGAGAAAAGCCCTGAAAACTCATCTGCCCCGTGCACCGACCGTCGGAGGCCATCACCGTCGTCTCGCCGATGCGAAAGCTCGTGTGCATGATCTTGTTCTCGGAACCCGGCGGAACCATTTCAGATGCTTGGGGTTCAGGACTGTCCTTGAAGCGCATGAGCATCGTCACCTCGGCGCCGAGAACTTTCTTATAGAATTCGATTGCTTCCTCGCAGCGGCCGTCGAAAAACAAATAGACTTCGACTTGCATGGCATTTCCTCCTGTGGGTTTGGGTTGATATTGCGATTGCGGTTTTATCGTTTACCTGCCTTTGCCAGCTGTTCGGATTGCGCGCGCAGGCGCGCCTCCTGTTCCCTCAACTCGGGGGTGAACTCGGTACCGAAATCCTCAGCCTCAAATATCTGCCGTATTTCGACCTCAGTCTCCTCGTTATGGGGATTGGGACAGCGCTTGACCCACCCGATCGCTTCCTCCTTCGATTTGCACTGCCAAATCCAAAAACCGGCGATTAGCTCCTTCGTCTCGGCGAAGGGGCCGTCGATCACGGTCCGCTTGCCTCCAGAGAACCGGACGCGCGCGCCCTTGGAGGTCGGATGGAGCCCCTCACCCGCGAGCATCACGCCCGCCTGCACCAGCTCTTCGTTGAACTTGCCCATCTCCGTCAGCAGCTGTTCGCTCGGCATCACTCCCGCTTCCGAGTCTTTGGTGGCCTTAATCAAGATCATGAATCGCATCGTCATATCTCCTTATGAATTATTTATTTGCTGTAATTTGCGTGTTTACTGTTTCTCGCCGTCGATTATTCGTCCGGCATCACAGCGACGGCCCACCAAGGTCACCGGCATCCCGTGATGATGACTTTTTCTTGGATGGAGGCTGTGTGTAATGCTCGCTCAACCTGTCGGGGAGCCCGATGTCTTCGATCGGACGAATCTCGAAGCATCCTCCCAGACGCACACCTGGATGCTTCGACATCAACTGGATCGCGTGGTTCAGGTCATTCGCTTCCAGAAACAAAATTCCGCCCAGCTGTTCCTTTGTTTCGGCAAACGGCCCGTCAGTAACGGAGACCTTGCCGCCCTGCCATCGCAAAGTGGCGGCGTTCCGAACGCTTTGCAAGGCTTCCCCGCCAATCATGTGACCGATCTTACGAAGAACGTCATCGAAGGCAAAAAACTCCTTTATCATGCCGTCGCGCTCGTTTTCGGACATCGCCTCCCACTTCTTCTCCTCCATGTATCCAAGGCATAATACTTCATGATTTCGTTCCATGGTCGTTTGGGTGCTTATACCCATAGTCGTTCGGCGGAACCCAAAATCGACAACGGGACTTTAAAAAACTGCGTTCGCGGTCTCAGTCCGGCAGTTCGGCCAGCCGCCGCTCCAGAAACCGCCGTTCCGGCTCCTGCTCCGTCAGGCTCAGGGCCCGTTCGTAGGAGGCTCGGGCGTCTGCTTTTCGCCCCAGCCGCCGGCAAAGGTCAGCCCGCGCCGCATGGGCGAGGTGATAGTGCGAAAGATCGCCCCGTCCCAGGATGGCGTCGATCAGCGCAAGCCCCGCAGACGGACCGTCGCGCATTGCCACCGCCACCGCCCGGTTCAGCTCGACCACGGGCGACGGCTCTGCCCGTGTCAGCAGATCGTACAGCGCGACGATCTGGGCCCAGTCCGTGACGGCGGCCTCGGCCGCGTTAGCATGCACGGCTGCGATCGCCGCTTGGACGGTGTAGGGACCGACCTGACGTGCGGCCAGCGCCCGTTCTACCAGCACCGAACCCTCTATGATGTAATCGCGGTTCCAGAGCGAGCGATCTTGATCTTCCAAGAGCACGAGGTCGCCCGACGGCGAAGTTCGAGCGGGGCGGCGCGAGTCATGGAGCAGCATCAGCGCGAGCAGTCCCAGCGCTTCCGCCTCCGGTAGCAACTCCACAAGCAGCCGGCCGAGGCTGATCGCTTCGTTTGAAAGATCGTGCCGCGTGAGTGCCGCGCCGGAAGACGCGTAGTACCCCTCGTTGAACACGAGGTAGACGACCCGAAGCACCGCTTCGAGCCGGTCCGGCAGATCGGCCGCCGAGGGTACTTCATAGGGAATCCGCGCGTTGCGAATCTTGGCCTTGGCGCGCACGATGCGCTGCGCCACTGTGGGCGGCGATGAGAGAAAGGCCCGCGCGACCTCCTCGGTTGTGAGACCGCAGACTTCGCGCAAGGTCATCGCCACCTGGGCGTCCGGCGAGAGGGCTGGATGGCAGCAGGTGAAGATCAGACGCAGCCGGTCGTCTTTGATGCTTTCGTCGTTCCATGCCTCGGGATCGTCAGTCTCAGCCATGAGTCGCTTGTCGAAATCGTCCGGCAACGGCTCGAATCGGCTATGCCGGCGAATTGCGTCAATGGCCTTGAACCGGCCGGTCGATACGAGCCAGGCGCGCGGATTGGCGGGCACGCCATCGCGCGGCCATTGCTCCAAAGCCGCTCTGAAAGCGTCGTGCAGCGCCTCCTCGGCGATATCGAAGTCGCCGAGGAGGCGGATTAACGTAGCGAGGACGTGGCGCGAGTCGGAACGGTAGACGGCGTCTACAGTGTTGCGCGCGTGTTCAGCCGCAGTCTCCGAGCCGGCCTGTGGGTTGCGATCCATAAAATCTGTCGTCCTCTCATTTAGGGTTAGCGTAGAGGCCACGAATCAAGGAGAGGATCGATTTCGCATTTTCCACCAATCCGATCGCGCTCCAAGCATGATTAATTTTGTCGCAATCGACGCCAAAATCAATGAGGGACTGCATATCGGCGGCGAGGCGAGTGCTATGAAGCGACAGAGGTCTTATCGAAACTGAAATGTTGTCGGTTCTTTGAATCTTGAACTTTGAACGACAACTACTGGATATAGAGTTTGGCTTTAGTGCGAACGCGTAATGCCGAGTTTTATCATCCGCGACTGAAGGGTTGTCCGTTTCATGCCGAGCCTGGCGGCCGCACCCGTGGGGCCGCCGATGACCCAATTGGTTTCGCCGAGCGCGCGTACGATGTGCTCCCGTTCCGCGTTTTCCAGAGTCGCAAAACCGTCTGGATGAGCGAGAGGCGCGAGTTTGGTTCTTTGCTTCAATTCGGCGAGCGGAATTTGCAGCTCCGCGCCGCGGGAAAGGATAACGCCGCGTTCGATGAAGTTCTCGAGCTCCCGCACGTTGCCAGGCCAGTGGTATTCCCTCAAAGCCGTCATGGCTTTAGCGTCGATCGAATCGATGGGCTTTTTCATCCGCCGCGCGTGCTTTTGCGCGAAATAGCGCGCGAGCAGCGGGATGTCTTCGTGCCGATCGCGCAGCGGAGGGATCATCACGGGGAAAACGTTGAGCCGGTAAAAGAGATCGCTGCGAAACTGATTTTCCGCCACCTTTTGGGCCAGGTCCACATTGGTGGCGGCCACCAGGCGAACATCCACACGGATCGTGCGCGCGCTGCCGAGACGCTCGAACTCTTGTTCCTGAAGAACGCGCAGCAGCTTCGGCTGGAGATCTTGAGGAATGTCGCCTACCTCGTCCAGAAAGAGCGTGCCTCGGTGCGCCAGTTCGAACCGGCCGACTCGTTGCGCAACGGCGCCGGTAAAAGCGCCCCTCTCGTGCCCGAACAGTTCGCTTTCGAGGAGCCCGGTCGGAATCGCGGCACAGTTCACTTTCACGAGCGTCCGCTCGCGACGCGCGCTGAGATGGTGGATGGCGCGCGCGATCAATTCCTTACCGGTGCCGGTTTCACCGAGAATGAGAATCGTCGAATCCGTCGGCGCCACCGTCTGTATCTGTTCCAGAACTTTTTTCAGGGCAGCGCTTTCACCGATGATCTCTTCGAAGTTGTATTCGGTGCGAATCTCATCTTGCAGGTAGAGTTTCTCCTCGCTGAGTTTATTCGCCCGGTCCACGACCTGCCGATAAGAAAGCGCGTTTTCCACGCCGATGGCGATTTGATTGGCAACATGCTGCAGGAGTTCCGCATCCTTCAGCGGAAAGTTTTCTTCGCGCAGGCTCCCTACCACCAGCGTGCCGAGGGGTCGACCGTGAGAAATCAAGGGGAGACAATAAGCGGACTTGAGTCCTTCGGCCAGTATGCGCCGCGCGATGTCGGAGCCGAATTGCTCGATGTCGCCCCGCGTTATGAAAACCGGTTGGCGCGTGGTGATGGCCCGGCCCGTGGGTGATCCCGCTACCGGTATCGAGAGACCTTCCTGAAGCATTCCCTTACTGACCGGAAAATCCAGAGCGTGAATCTGCAAGCTTTGGGTTTCGGCATCGTAAAGAGAGATGCTTGCGTATTCATGGGGCACCAAGCGCCGCAGCGACGCGGAGACGGCGTTTAGCAATTCGTGCAAATCAAGCACGGAAACGACCGCATTATTCACCTCGAGCAGCAGGCTCAAACGATCGCGTTCTTCCTTCAGTTGTTGCTGAACCGACTGCGCCTGTTCGAAGTTGAGCGCGTTGTCCACCGCCACCGCTACTTGCCGAGCCACCTGCTGTAAAAAAACCACATCGATATCGGAATAAGCGGCTACCACTCTGCTGCCAAAGGCCAGCGCACCCAGTTTCCTCAACGCGGTGGTGGCGGGAACAACACAGATCGATCGCACTCCGCGGTCGCCAAGCCACCGGGCCAAATCCGGGAATCGCGTGTCGCTCCCAAGATCGGAGGCCACCCAAGGTGTTTGCGTATCCCGCACCCATTCCCCCGGAGTCTCCATCGGACATTCCCCAGGAGGGCAGGTGTAATTGGGATCGGGGGTCTCCAGGACATGGGACTTCATCGCTCGACGTACGGGCTCGTAGAGAATCAGGTTGGCGAAATCGAATTCCAGGACACGATGCAACCGGGGGGCAAGATCATGAAAAAGCTGGTCGAGATCCCGGTGCGAAGCGATCGCCTCCGAAATCTCCAGAAGCGCCTGGTATTGGCTCTGTAAGAGATCCATCCCTTGCCGCTCTGTTATCTGATCGTTCACAGTTTAAAGAATATACACCGACTCCGGAACGTTCAAGACACGGACCGTTCCCCTTATCGCTCATCGGCCTCACGGCTAAGGGTGCCTACCCGGCGGCACTTAGTGACCTTGTGCCTCCGGTTTTTGGCCTTGCAAGGAGTGACAGATCTTTGTACACTTTTCTGTAAGCAAGGAGGGATTATGGATAGGTATCTGACGACCAGTGAGGCGAGACAGAAGTTCTTGAATTTGGTTGACGAAGTTGAGGATGGCGACCAAGTCATCATTACGAAACGCGGGGTACCCAAAGCCGTCATCGTCAACTTCGAGCAACTGCAAACGTTAAAGGCGGTGGCTCGGCTCTGGCAAGACCCGGAAGCGCTTAACGCCATGCGGACGTCTTTGGACGAAGTGAAGCAGGGAAGAACGCTCAAGCTCTCTGGAGCACCGACCGTTGACAGAATTCTAACCGCTGCTCGTAAAAAGGGCCTCTTGCGTGGCTGACTATCTTTTCACACGCCAATTTCTCGACGAGCTTTCCGTCTTCGAAAAGTCCGTGAGCACTCGCGATCTAGAAACTCTTGAACAAGCGTTGGCTGCCATCGCGCAAAATCCCAACTTGCCTCGACGTATGCCGAGCTTTTATGACCCCTCATCGCCAAGCTATCTCTATCGCTCAGAAAATATTCTTATCCATTACCGCGTACCGGAGTCCGGAGTCGTCGAGTTCCTGAATTTATTCTGGCCAAGGGTTTAGGTTACCTTTGCGCGACGGCGTTTAATCGATCTCATGTTAGTTTGACCGTTGGTCTCCCACTACCGCATCTTAAAGGCTGGCGGCACGACTTCGTTTATGCTCTTTCCCGTCCAATGCCATTTGGGCACGCTGTCCCACACTTGTTCGCCTTTCGCCTGAACTTTCTCCAGCAGTTCCTCTTCGTTCAGGCGCAGATACTTGCCGTCGTCGACCAACGTTTCGCCGTCGACGATGACGGTGCGCACATTGCGGCTCACGGCGGTTTCCATCAAGGATCGAATCGGATCCCGCACAGCGCCGAAGGCGATGTCCCGGAGATTTATGACGGTAATGTCGGCCTTGGCACCTTTTTCCAGTTTTCCCAAGTCGTCCCGCCCGAGCATCTTTGCGCCGCCCAGGGTCGCCGCGTTAAACACATCCCGGGGATGGCCGGCCATGAAACTTCTTTCAGCCACCCGTGAGGCCAGCGCGGCGTAGCGCATGTCGGAAATAATATCTTTGGGAAACGTGTCCGTGCCGATGCCCATGGTGATGCCGGCTTTGAGATATTTATCGAAGGATTCCATCACGATGCCGAGCTTCAAATACTTGAGCGGGCTATAGGCCACGGGGGCGCCGGAGTCTGCGATGATTTTCAGATCGTCGCCGTAGGGATAGGCGAGCCAGCTGTGGCCGCTGATGAAAATACAGTGGGAGAGTGAAACCTCCGGATCGAGAAAGCCGATCTTGTCCAGCAGCTCGATGGGTGTGCAGCGCTCCCGCTGCATCACGGTATGGAATTCGAACAAGTTGATCGTGGCGTGAATCTGGATGCGCACTCCTGCTTCCTTTGCGGCCTGCTTCGTATCTTTGAGAAGCTGCGGTGTGCAGGAATCCACATGTCCGGGAAACAACAGAGTGATCATCCGGCCGTTGCAGGCGCGGTTGAACTTTTTGGCGAAGTCAACGGCGGCTTTCAGCCCCTTACTTCCCCGCTCGTCATCCCAGTCGTATTCCAGGCGGCCTTCGCGATCGTGGAAGAAGCTCACGTTCTTATAGCTCGGTCCGGCAGCGCAGCGGATACCGACTTGATCCACCATATCGACGTAGCGCTCCGGCTCTGCGCCAGGGCCGCCGATATCAAAAGTCGTTGTCGCTCCGCCCTTGAGCACGTGAATCAATGAAAATCTCTGGCCGACGTCAACGTCTTTGAGGTGAGCCGCATGGGCCCCTTCGCGCGTCGGGCCCCCGTGGGCCAAATAGTTGGAGGCAAAAAAATCGGTCTTCGTCGAATCATTGAGAATATAGTCGCTGGCATTGATACCCGAATGAAAATGGGTGTCGATGAAGCCGGGAGAGACGAGACAGCCTTTGGCGTCGATCTTCTTATCCACAGGTTGGGCATATTGTTTCCCGACGTACTCGATCCGATTACCTTCGAATACGACCACGCCGTCTCTGATAATTTCGTGTTCCTTGCCGTCGAAGCCGACGACATAACCGCCTTGGATGAGGGTTTTCATTGCCCAGCCTTTCAAATTTTCAACTCGAACAGGGGCAGGACTAACAAAAGAAGCTACTTAAGACAAGCGTTCACAAGCGCTAGACGGTGATTTCGGACTTAAACGGCATGCGACATCATCAGATGAAACGGCAACCGTCACAGCGTGCTTGGATGCCCAGGTAGAGGTCAAGCAAACGTCAACGACCTGCCCGTGGTAATTCCATGCCCCAAAGCTCTTTGAGAAAACCGCTTTTTTCCAAATTGTTGACGAAAGTATTATCGTAGATTTCTTCGGGGCGCTTTCCAATAGGGATTCCCGACGCGCGGACAAGCTCCATTGAATCGGCCACCGCTGCGGCGGGGACGATCATTCTACGATCCGTGATCTGTTTCGCGTAGACCTCGTATGCAACCCGCAGGGCTTCCTCATCTTTGACCCGCATCGCCTTGGAAATAGCGACCTTCGCTTTGCCGGGATTTTTCTCCATAAAAAAAATCGACTCTGCGAATGCGGCGACGACTCTTTGGACGACCTCCGGCTTATCCCGGAGGATTTTCGAATTCGCATGCAAAGAGCTATAGATAAACGGGAGGTCGAGATCCACTAGACGATAAAGCACGTTGAACCCATCATTTTTCGCTCGAACATCGAGGGGTGGCGTGACAACGACCCCCTGAACCAAATTTGTTGCCATCGCCTGATAGCGCTCCGACTGACTGCCTCCGATGGGTCGGATCGCAACCTCATCCGCCATGTTGAATTTCTTAAGCACGGCGCGGGACAACCGCGCGCTCAAATCACCCGGACGAGTCACACCCAGGGCTTTGCCTTTGAGATCTTCGGGACGTTTGATGTCCTTGCGGGTGACCAGCACATAAGGAAGTTTCACGAGGGGTGCCGCCACCAACTTGGCGTCGACTCCGGTGGCAAGCCCGGGGATCGTGGCTTCGGCAGCGCAATAGAGAAGTTGAATCTCATCGGCGGCAAGCGCGGCGAGGGAGGCGTTGCTGCCGCGGATGTATATATGTTCCATCTTGATTCCGTATTTGTCGAAGATCCCATAGTTCAATGCCGCGTACAGGTGCGCGAATCCTCCAGAGATCGCGCAGGTGGCAATTCTGAGCGTGACCGGCTTTTCTCCTGGCTTGGGTAAATAGGGATTAGCGCGAGCTGGAGTGATCAAAACGAGGACAAAGAGGAGCGCTATCGATAGACTCATGGAGACGGGTACCACACCACCCTGCGTCAGTGCTGGACGTTGTTGCTGGCTCCGCGGCGAACGACTCGTCATAAGCCTCCGTACGATCCTGCCAAGGTCGGTAGCAGCGCCGAATCCTAGTTCATTTTGCTCCGCTGCTCAACGCCGCACCGCTAGGGCGTTCGGACTCAGGTGGCCCGTAAAGTTCAGCTCTTGCGTAAGGATGGGTTAGATAGCAAAGCGAAAATGAATGATGTCGCCGTCCTGGACGATGTAATCTTTGCCCTCAAGTCTGAGCTTTCCGGCCTCTTTACACTTCGCCTCGCTGCCCAAAGCGACAAAGTCCTCGTAGGCGATCACCTCGGCGCGAATAAAGCCACGCTCGATATCGCTATGAATCTTTCCCGCAGCTCTACGCGCAATCGTTCCATGGGTGATCGTCCAAGCGCGGACCTCGTCTTCGCCGGTCGTCAGAAAACTGATCAGATCCAACAACCGATAAGACGCCCGGATAAACCTTTCCCGGGCCGGCTCTTGGATGCCGATCTCCTTCAGGAACGCCTCGCGATCACTTTCATCCAGCTGCGCGACTTCCATCTCAACCTTTCCCGCCAAAACCAAACCCTCCAATCCGCGCCGCTTTAATTCATCCTGGTAAGCCGCCGACAGGGGCTGGCCGGCTTTATCGTCCGCCTGATTAAAGAGGACCAAAGCCGGCTTGCGGCTGAGAAAGCCGAAGCCTGAAAGAAGATTCTCTTCATCGGCGCTAAACTCAATCTTTCTCAGACTCTCCTCATTTTCCAAAGTTGTCGCGCAACGCTCCAGCAGGGCTTCTTCCTGCGGCCGTGCCTTCTCTTTTTTCAAACGCGTTCGACGATTCTCCACGACCGTCAGGTCCGCGAGGATCATCTCGGTCAGCAAGTCGTTGAGCTGTCGGAGCGGTTCAGCATCGGGCTCGAAGTCGCGCAGGACCAGAGCCATGGCATCCACCTCGCGCATCTGAGTTATCAGATTATTGTTCCCCTTGAGATCGTCGTCACTTTCGCTAGCCGGAAAATCGGTAAAGCGAATCTCGGCGTAAGTGGTCTTTTTCGGCTTGAAAACCTGCGACAGTTTGTCAACGCGCGTATCGGGCACCTTGATAACCCCAAGATGAACCTCTTCCTTGCCCCCGCCGACCTGGGCCTGGAGACCCGTCAGCATGTTGAAGACGGTCGTTTTCCCCGCGCCACGATGGCCAATCAAGCCTATTTTCATTCAGCCGATTTCTCCCAAACGATTAATCGAAGCGCCTCAATCTAGCAGGAATTACGTGCCGAAGAAAATCGGACGTTCACTAGCTCGCCAACTGCTGGCGCGCTTGCTTCCGATCCAGCTCTCTCAGCACCATCTCCTTCCACCGGATCAACCCCCGTCGCACATAGTTCGGATCGAGAGCAACACCCTCGCAGATATTGTCAAAGGAGAACAGGTAGGATTTGTCATCATCGAGAATCCACTGTTCGGCCTCGCGAAACAGCGACTGCTTTCGTGGCGTGACGGCTGTTACATTGTCCTGGAAACAGACCACCGCGTCTTCCAGCACGGCCAGCATAAGCAACTGTTCGGGCTGTAAATAAAATCGGCGGCGGTAGGTGGAGAGATACTGTACCGTGACCAGAATATCGGGCTGAAAAACTGACAGGGCTTTTTCTTCCCAGGGAGAACTTGACTGATTGACCCCCTTGACCCAGAGCTTGGAACGACGATTATCGTAAGACATTTGTGGCTTGAAACGTTTTTGAGACTTCATTGGAATTTCTCCGCACGGTTTGGGAACAACATTGGCTGCATTGTTCCGTGGGTGTAGGCGATACGCGAGAGCCAGGCCCGTAGGTTCAACAATCTACGGTTCGCGGGCAATGCAACGCAGGCTCCCCAGATACCGGGTAGAAGACGAGATTGAAAGCGTGTCTATTCACCCGGCCTATGGGGGACAACTGGGATGCGGAAATCAAAGCAACAGAACGAGCTGGAGAATCTGCAGCGAAACTTTCGGCGTGTGGATACGAGTCGCAAGCGGCGCGTGGATTGGCTCCTCAAAATCGGTCCAACCCAAACGAACTTCTTCCAAGTCCGGTCGCGTGGAGTACGGCACCTCGCCGGTCTCAGATCTGAGACCGAATCGAAACACGTACTGGGTCAGCTGCACGACGCCGTTAGCGGGAACCCGGTGTAGTTCCACCCTAAGGCGCTTCCAGGTGGACGGGGAATCATGGGCGGCAAAACTCAAGGCGAACGCCCCGAGAGTAAAGCAGAGCAACATCCCAAGTATCGCCAGTGCCTTAAAGAGCCGCGTCATGTTAATTCTTCCCGACCGCCTTTCAAGCTAGCAATCTTTCAGGGAAAGTCAACACAGGGAATGGGCCGAGCAAAACAAACGAATCCCTTTTCTCTGTCAAGTTTACCGCGCAGGCTGCTGAAATACAGCGAAACGACGGATATGCGAAAAACCGCGATCATTTGCCACTTGACGATCAGGAAAGAAATCAAGTAGTCAAGTCTTATGCCGAGTTGCAGTTAGCCAAAATGCTACTCCCAGGAGGATAGTCATATGGGCGTCGAGCCGGGTGCAGAGTTATTCGATTGGCGCGCGCCGAAGGCAGGCGAGAAAGCCGGCTTCGGCAAGTGGAAAAATCCTAAGTCCCCCTACGATCTCTTCATCGAAGCTCAGGACATCCCGATACACCGAGACATCGGCGTGCACAAGGTCCAGGACCTGCCGCTCAAGCCGTGGAAACGATTGGGTGGTCGCGGCACCGCCATTCAACTCCTGGGCACGGAAGGTCTATGGGGGATGTACGTCGTTGAAGTGCCCGGGGCCGGAACGCTCAACCCGGAGCGGCATCTCTATGAGGAAATCTACTATGTCGTGGAAGGGCGTGGCACCACCGAAGTGTGGCAAGAAAGCAATCCCAAGAAAGTGACTTTTGAATGGAGTCGTGGTTCGCTCTTTGCGATTCCGCTCAACGCCTGGCACCAGGTGGTTAACGCCACGTCTTCTCCCGCGCTGCTACTGGCGGCCACCACCGCGCCCAATATCGTCAACCTCATCCGTGACCCCCAATTCGTTTTAAATTGTCCCTACAACTTTCTCGCTCGCTTCGACGCTTCGGACACTTACTTCAAACCGGTGGAAGATATCTACGCCGATCCGGTGCGCGGTCTCGCCATGCGCCGTACCAACATCATCCCCGACATTCTCACCTGCGAGCTGCCCCCGGACAACCGCCGGGCGTTTGATTACCGGCGCATCGAGCCGCACATGGCCGGCGCCAATTTTTACATGAAGATCGCGCAGTACAAGACCGGTCAGTACTCAAAGGCGCACAAACATTCCTCCGGCGCGATCCTCGTCTGCATCAAGGGCAAAGGCTACAGCTTCACTTGGCCCGATCGCCTCGGCATGCAGCCATGGGAGGCAAGTCTCGGCGAGCAGGTGAAAAAGCAGACTTACGAGCCGGTGGGGATGATCAGCGCCGCGCCGATGAGGGGCGATTGGTTCCACCAACACTTCGGCACTCATCCCGATGGACTCCGGCTGCTGGTTTTCGACGGCCCCTACGGACCGGGCTTTCGTCGCGGCGGGTCACCCGGCGGAGACGCTGCCGACATAGGCGCCATTGATACGCGAGAAGGCGGCAACGCCATCTCCTACGTCGACGAGGATCCGCACATCCGCAAGACGTACGAAGCAACAGTGTCGGCCGAGGGCATGAGCAGCCAGATGCCGGTTTGGGTATACTCGCAGCGGACACCGCCCCAAGGCGAGTTTGAGCCGGGAGGGGTGTGAAACAGGCATCTTGGTTAGGTGTGGTTCGATTCAGAAGATAAGTCACCGCGGAGGCGCTGAGGGCGCAGAGTAAAGAGTTCTTGATCAAGAAAGACTCCGACCTCTGTGAACTCCGTACTACTATCCTTGAGAATTTTCGCGGCCTGCGCGAATGTTTCGCTGCATTGAAATACTCGAACAGAGGAATTTGACTCGCGCCAAGGCGCAAAGTACGCCAAGTTCGGAGGGGAGAGATGAATTATCTGAAAGAAATTCTTCATCGTTATTCTCCGATCTTTGCGGCCTTGGCGTCTTTGCGGGAGATATTCCGCGTTTCGGTTGCGGCTCTGCCGCGCTGGGTCTCTGTGGTGAACGAGGTTTTGCCGCTTTGGTTGCGACTCGGCGGCGCCGTGCTCGTGGATCGTGTTCGTAGTTCAGTAAGTGGATAAAGGACCAAAGATGAAAAATACGTTTTTGTTTTTCCTCTGCTTCATTTTCAGTGGCGTTTCGCCGGCCTACGTGGTAGGGGCTGCTCCTCGACCGCTGCGGGTTGCCTATATGAGCAATTCGGCGACGATGGCGTCACTATGGATGGCGAAAGAAACCGGCGCGATAGCGAAAGAGGGCGTTGATGTCGAAGTGCTGACCGTGAATGCGAGTCTGGCCATTCCGGCGCTCATCGCCGGCGAACTGGATGCCATTCAAATATCCGCAGCGCCGGTGCTCACCGCTTCGCTGCGCGGACACGATGTCGTTTTCGTCGCCGGTTTGCTCAACACTATGATCTGGAATTTTTATAGCAGACCGGAAATCACTAGCGCTGAAGCGCTAAAAGGCAAAGTGATCGGCACCGACCGGCCGGCCACACCGATCGCTTACGGTACCCTGGTCTCGCTGAAAAAGATGGGGCTCTCGCCCAAAGACGTCCAGCTTTTTCCCATCGGCAGCAGCGCGCAAGTATTAGCGGCGCTTTATGCGGGCCAAGTGATGGGCGGAATCGCGAGTCCGCCGGCGAGTTTTCAACTGGAAAAGATGGGCTATCGCTCTTTAACCAGTCTCTTGGACGTGCCCTACCAAAACGTCGGGATTGTTATTCGACGGAGCCGCTTCGACGAGTTAAGAGACCGCCTGGTGCATTTATTGCGCGCTCTTCGCGTGGGCATCGATCGCTACTACAGCGACAAGAGTTTCGCCGTCAAGGTCATCTCCAAATACAACAAAGAAACCGATCCCGAGGCCCTCGACAAATCCTACGAGTTCTATCGCCGCGCCGGCTTCAGGCGAGAGTTGATGGTATCGGAGCCGGGGGTGCAGGGGATTTTGGACTTCTTGTCGGAGACCATCCCGGAAGCAAAAAAGGCCAAGCCGTCGCAGTTCTTCGATGATCGCTTGGTGAAGCAAGTGGATGGCGGGAGATAAAAGGGCGTGAGGAGTGAGGCGTGAAACGTGAGGGAAAAAACGACGATCCGTCCGGATCAAAAAGAGAGGTAGATTCCATGGATAACTTTGACAAGGTGCTTGTCGTCGACGCCGATGGGCATGTATCCGAGGGTAATATCGATTTCGCAAGCCGCTTGCCCGAAAAGTGGCGCTCGCAGGCCCCCGTCAAAGTTAAAGACAACCTGGGCTACACGCGTAACTTGATCGAAGGCCGGGTGTGGTCGCCCTCGCAAGGGCCCGCCCCGGGCGTGACGGGTCCATTCACCGAGAAGGCGCGCAAATCGCGGCCGGGGATGACCGATCCTGTCGAACGTCTCAAGGACATGGACCTGGAAGGCATCGATGTCGCGATCCTGTTCGGCACGCCCATCGCTCTCACCGTGAACGGACTCATGAACGGCGAGTTTGCCGCGGCGTTATGTCGGGTCGTGAACGAGTGGTTGCTGGAATATTGCTCGGCGGATTCTAAACGGCTGCGCGCTGTCGGATTGATCCCCTGCCAGGTGCCTGAACTTGCGGTCAAGGAGATCGACTTTCTTGCCAAGGCCGGAGCGATCTCGGCCATGCTGCCCACCAACGTGTACGGCCGCAACATGGGCGACCCGATGTTCTTTCCCATCTACGAAGCCGCGGAAAAAATCGGCATGACCTTGAGCGTCCATCCGCAAACCGGCCATGAAGGAATCCCCGGAGTCTCGGGTGTGATGGCGGCGGGGAGCCCGCGCTTTTTCAAATACCCCTATGTCCACATGACCGCTTTCCCCTTCGAGCTGATGATCGCCATGATGCATATGATCGGCGAGGGCGTCTTCGACCGCTTCCCGAAGCTCAGAGTCGGTTTCATGGAAGGGGCGGCCGGTTGGCTGCCGTTCTGGATGGAGCGTTTTGACGAGCATCTCGAAAAACTCGCTCCCCAGATGCCGGATCTCAAACGCCGGCCGAGCGAGATCATCAAGAGCGAGCAGCTCATCCTTACCTGTGAATCCGAAGAGACCGGACTCGATCGGGTCTTAGAGGCCGCGGGTGCGGGGACTGTGTGTTACGCTTCCGACTATTGTCACTGGGATTGCCACTTCCCGGACTCGGTCAAAGACATCGTGGAAGCACGCGACTTGAATTTCGATCAGAAGGAAAGCGTTCTTGGCCTCAATGCGATTGACTTCTTCGAGCTCAAAAATCTTCCGGAACCCAGAGCGTTAAAAATCGCTCAGCAGACCTGGCAGGAAGCCAATGGAGAGAAGGCGACGGCCAAACGATACGAGGCGCGCGAAAACGTTTAGGATTGCGCTTAATCTTCTTTGACCTCCGTCTCAGTAAGCTATGTCACAATAAGCGAACCAGCGCGTTGATTATTCCCATGTCATTTCGAGCATAGCGAGAAATTTAGATCCCTCGCATTCGCTCGGGATGACAACCTCAATCCGCGCTATTAGGATACAGATCCCAGTGCGGGAAGGATGTCTTCCAAATAGATCCGGAATTGCTCGTCGAGGTTTTGGCCGATGGGCCGAACCGTGATGTGATCGACTCCCGCGTCTATGAAATTTTGAAGAGAGCGTACACAATGCCCGACGGGCCCGCAGGCAGTCCAGATTTCCACTCCTTCGCGTGAAAAGTCCTTGAGGTAATAGGCGTCAAGAAACACCTTGGCCTCCCGGAAGGCTTGCTCTCGATCTCGATTTACGCTGATGCCGTAGTACAAAACGGTTTTGAACGCGTCGGGATCTCGACCTTCTTCGACCAACATTTCTCGCAAGCGCTTCAAGTAATGTTGGAGCAACTTGAGCTCAATTTGGTTCGTCATCCAACCGTCCGCGTAACGGGCAATGCGCCGTAACGAGCGCTCAACTCCACCCTCACCGATGCTACTTGCGCGCGGGGTACCCGCGATATAGATCGGGCACGGCTGTTGAGCGGGCTTGGGGAGCAGATTGACGTCGTGAAAGGCATAGTACTTCCCGTGAAAAGCGGCGTGTTCATCCGACCAAAGAACGCGCAGGGCCTGAATCATCTCTTCGAGTCTCCCCGGTCGCTCTTTGCTCGCGATGCCCATGACCTCGAGTTCCTTGGCGGCCGTTGGATGTTGGCTCGCCGGGTATCCCATGCAGGCAGCTAGCCACGTGCGTCCGCCGGATAGTACATCGAGACTGGCCCACTGCAAGGCAAGCAGCACGGGATTGCGCTGCGCGATGGTTGCCATGCAGGCGACGCCGAGACGGAGCCGCGATGTGTGTCCAGCGATGGCGCCTAAGAGCGGTATGCACTCCAAGCGAGGCTTGCTGAGAATGCTATCGCCTACCCAGATGGCCTCGATCCTCCCTGAAGCCTCGGCTCTCACGGCCATATCGATGAGATCTTTCGGTTGCGTGCCCTGGGTAACCACAGCCCGATTGGATAATGTGAGGCCAAAAGTTGTTTTTTCCTGTGACATGCGGGGAAATATATGACGAGGCCGCTATCCAATACAAACTCGATGGACCCTCCAGACGATGAGTCTAGTCCGGACTCTCCAAGCTTCGAAGAAAAAACCCCGAACAGCTAAAATTGACCTGCCGCGCGGCGGATTGTATAAGGAAATGGAGGTAAACATTTATGAGCTATGTCGATGCCGACGGTCACGTCGAGGAAAGCCTCGCAACTTTTGACGACAAATATCTGGATCCCAATTTTCGTTCCCAACGTCCCAGGGTCGTGGGCATGGATGGCCTGGTCTACTGGGATATCGACGAACAGTTATTTCCGCGCCGCGTGGGCCGCGGCTGTAATAATTTAGGGACACCCACCAGCTACAACGGAACTCCTGCGATTCACAGCGCGGGGAAACCTGAAAGTGTCGGCTGCATGGAGCTAACCGACCTCGGCGCGCGGCTCCAGATCATGGATGAAGAAGAGATTGCAGCCCAGGTGATTTATCCGACGCTCTTTCTGGCCTATCCGCTGAGCTCCAACCCCGCCTTCGTGACCGCGCTCTGTTCCTCTTATAATCGCTGGTTGGGTGATTGGCTTTCGGGGCACGATCGGCTCAAATGGGCCGCCGTGGTTAATTTAGACGACGTCAAGTCGGCCGCTCAAGAAGTGCGCGATGTCAAGCGGCTCGGCGCATCGGCGGTTATGGTACTGGGCACGGCGGGAGATCGCCAACTAGATGACCCGCTGCTTTTCCCGTTTTATGAAGCGATCTGTGATGCGAGCCTTCCGCTCGCCGTCCACGTGGGGTGGGCCTGTCCGTCAATCAATAACCTCTATACACATATTTATCCGTCCGGCGTCGTCGCGTTTCATTTTCCCGTGCTCATGGGATTCGCCGCGCTCATCAGCGGCGGCATTTTAGATCGCTTTCCAAAGCTTAGGGCGGTTTTTCTCGAAGCGGGCTCCATGTGGGTGCCTTACATGATCGACCGCTTGAACCACCGCTTTCAAAATCAGGGCAAAAAATTGGCCAACTTCCTGCCTCAAACCAAACCGATCCAAAGGTTGCCGGTCATGGACTACATCAAGCGCGGCAATCTCTTCTTTAGCGCGGAGCTGGAGGATTCCATTTTGCCGCAGGTCATGGATCTCGTGGGAGAAACCCAGGTGGTGATGGGAACCGATATGCCCCACGGCGATCGGGAACGTTTCGCCGCGCGTCATCTGCAGGAGCGAAAAGACTTGAGCGCCTCAGCCGTAACCCATATCCTCGATCACAACCCATCACGGCTTTACGGCCTTTAGGCCAAGGATGAAGTGGAAAGATGAAAGGTCCCGAGAGAGCATTTAGCGTTTCTTGTAAAGCTTCTCGATAAAACCTTCGGCTACCAGGCGGTCGACGATTGCATTGTCGGCGATAGTTTCGATGGGGATCGGCTTCTTCCCCATAAATTCCACGATGGGCGCGATCGCTTCGGGCTCTACCCGCGGCACTCGCTCCACAAATTTGACCGCATCATCATAAAGTTCCTCGATCAACTTCGAGTCTTTGAGCCGCAGTATATTTCCCGATTACCTTCAGCGCCTTTTCCTTCTGAAAGTGGGTCGCCGCCACACCCTCGGTATAGGCCCGCACGATCGCTTCCACGATCTCTGGAGATCGCCGGTAAAAATCGCGCGACACCGCGATCACGACATTGGAGTACTGGATCCCCAATTCACCCAGGTCGACGAGCATCCGCTTCGGGGCATCGACCCGCAACGCTGAGATGACTGCGCCGGCGATTTGCCGGTGTTGGAAAGCGGCCGCCATTTCCGGCGTTCCACCCATCTGTCGCACATTGACCGCTCCATCGAGTTTATACTTCCGCAACAGGATTCTGGTCAGATTATCCGTGACGGATCCAAAGCGCGAAACGCCCAGGGTTTTCCCCCGCAAGTCCTCGAGCCGGGTGATCTCCGGATGCACCCACAGGCGGTAATAGGGACGGTTCACGAGGCTCATCACGGAAACCAGAGGGGCACCACCTAACACCGCGGCAATCACCGCGTTGGTCGCTGCCAACCCGGCCTGCAGGTCCCCTCCGATCAGCGCCTGGACCACCACCGGCCCCGCAGAAATATAAATAAGGTCGGCAGCGATGCCATACTTCTCGAAAGCCCCGATCTCTTTCGCCATCCACAATCCGGTTCCGGCCGGCCCCACCGTAGAATAGCCGAGGGTGAGTTTTTTCAATTCCGCCGGATAGCCAGCGCCGCCGAAACATAAAAAAATCAGCAAACCCAACACGGCTCGCTCAAAAAGTCTCCATGCATGTTTTATACTACCCACGGTCCCCCTATAGTCCATGTAGTAGAGGCAATCATTCGGAACCAGGCGGGAATACCCTCCATTGTCGATCCCTTAAATGTCAGCGTCCACCACACCTAGCCGTTTAGTAATTGATATTCGCCGTGCCGGAGTACGCTGTGACGGCCTCTCCTCGACGGAGATGAATAATCACCTGAGATTCGGCCACTATGCAACACGCAAGCAACCAACGCAACGCAAGCCGGCTTCAGAAAATCGCTCACCTTGACAGGAGAGTGCGCGACGCACTATACAGCTAACTAATAGGAGGGAGTCATCATGGGCAAATTGAGACACATCGCCTTTATTTCCAAGGAGCCTAAAAAGCTTAGCGATTTTTACCAGAAATTTTTCGACCTCGAAGAGGTTAAGGTTTTCCCGAGCGGGTCGCGGATGGTGATCGATGGCCTCTTCAATTTAGCTTTCCTCCAGCAGCACGTAGCGAAAGCCGAAGTCATCGGCACCCACAGAGTGGACGGCAGTGAAGCCAACCAGATCCAGGGGATCGCCCACTACGGCTTCATGGTGGATAGGCTGGATGAAGCCGTCGCAAAGTTACCGCCGACTCTCAAGCGGGGAGACAGCCCCCAGGTTTCCGGCGGCGTTTCAGGTCCGGAAGCGGCCCGGCCGGCGGAGGTCCGGTTTATCGATCCGTGGGGCAACAACGTGGACATCTCATCCCGGGGCTTTCTCGCTCGCGAAGAGAAACGGCTGCCAGGTGTCCGGCTTGCCGCGGTGCAGGTTACGGATCCCGACAAGGCCTGTGAGTTTTATAAATCGCAATTCGATCTGGAGGTGGCGGAGCGAAAGCCCGACGGCTCGATTCTGCTGAGCGACGGAACCGTGAAGCTGATGCTCACCCGAAAACAGACTCTCGACCGCGGCGGCATCCAGTACTTCGGCATCCAGGTGGATAATCTGCCGGCCGTCCGGCAACGGCTTACCGATGGTGGCGTCCAGATCTCCTCCGTCGATGGCGCGCCCGAGCCAGATTCGCATCAGCGATCCCGAAGGCAACCAGGTCGTAATTTCAGAGTGACTCTACACCCTCACCTTAATCCCCTCCCTTTGAGGGAGGGGAGACTTCTTTAGTTCCCTCTCCCCTTGCGGGAGAGGGCTGGGGTGAGGGGTATGTAAACTTATTTATAGCCTTGCTTAGGTCCAGCATCCGGCGATGCTCATGCGACGGCAGATCTTGATCAGTTGCGCGTTTCTGGCATCGGCTCTCTTCTGGGGTCAGGGATATGCACAGGAAAGGCTCAAGATCTCGTACAGCTCCATCGACGCGCCCAACGCCAACTGGTACATCGCCGAAGACAAGAAGTTATATCAAAAGTACGGTTTAGACACGGACCTAATCTTCATCTCCAGCTCGACAACGAACGTGGCCGCTGTCGTTGCAGGGTACGTCAAAGTTGGCAATATCTCGGGCGGCGCCCTCGCGAATGCCGCGGTTGGCGGGGCCGATCTGGTCTGCGTCGGCTCCTTCATCAACACGCTTCCCTACGACCTGATCGTCAACGAATCGATCAAATCGCCTCAAAATTTGAAGGGCAAAAGCATCGGCATTAGCCGAGTGGGGAGTTCCTCTGATGTTGCGGCCCGAGTGTTTCTCAAGGCTCTGGGGTTAGAGGCGGACAAAGATGTGGCGATTCTCCAGGTCGGCGGCTCTCCGGAAAGGGCAGCCGCTTTCCGCACCGGCAGAATCGCCGGCTTCACCTCGCCTCCCGGGACGGTCGAGCTCACCCAAGGCATGCCCCACCGCATTCTGGTCAGCATGGGAGACTTGCCGAAACGCTTTCCGTTTCCCTACGTCTGCGTGACCACCACAAAGAGCTATCTGGCGAGCAACCGTATAACGGTCAAGAGGATCATGATGGCGCTCATCGATGGGACGCACTTTTTCAAAACCCACAAGGAGGAAAGCAAAAGGATCTTTGCCAAATACTCGCGCCAAAACAACGAGGGCTACCTCGAAGCGGGCTATCAGGCCAACACCAAACTGTTTGAGCGGGTACCGTTTGCGACCAAGGAAGGAATGGAAATTCAGATCAAGGAGGCGCTGGCGCGCAAACCCGGCGCGACCCTCAGGGTCAATGACGTGGTCGACGACAGTATCGTCTTGGAGCTAGAGAAGGAAGGCTTCATCGATCGCGTTTACAAGCAGTGATTTCGCTTCCGGAAATTCCCCGCCATGGACATGAGTGTTTTCTTAGTGAGAAAGGGCCGTAGCTGAGATTGCCCGTAAATGTTGAGGGTTTTGGGTGTGGCCAGGGACAGAATCGAACCGCCGGCACGAGGATTTTCAGTCCTCGTGCCGTAGCGGGACTATGTGACGCTATCGGTCGCTATTGGTATCTATTCAAGCGTTTAACGGCGGTTTTCGGAGCGTGATTTTACCGATTCGAACGCATAGTGACATATAGTTCTTTCAAAGCACATTCAAAGCAGCCTATTTTGAAGTCCGCTCGCTTTTTCTTCCGGCAGGCAGGACATGCACCTTCCATTGGACAAAACAAGCACAGCCGAGATCGGCCCTCGCCTTGCAGGCGGCCTTTGCCGATATTAATATCCACAAAAGCCGATCTGTATATTACTGGTTGAACTAAACCGCTTCGCGGTGGCTGTGGTTGCGTAGGGCCGGTTGTTTTCACTCACCTTTTGTTTTCCATTTACTTCCTGGCTCATTATGATCATCTGATTTAGCGTAGCTCCCAGATTTAAATCCAAGGAGGATTTTTTATGGGAGCACTACGAGAGAAGATGATCGAGGAGATAAGGCTACGCAACTTCTCGCCGAGAACTGAGCACTCCTACGTTTCGGCAATGGTGGGGCTGGCCAAGTATTACCGTCAGTCACCGGATCAACTCAGTCAGGAACAGATCCGGGCTTATCTGTTGCATCTCAGAGAACGGGGTTTATCGCCAAGCTCGCGCAACGTGGCGATCTCGGGGATGAAGTTCTTTTACCAACAGTGTCTGGGGTGGAACGAAAAGCAGTTATTCATTCCGCCGAGAAAACGGAGCTGGCAATTACCCGAGGTGTTAAGCCAGAAGGAAGTCGAGCGATTGCTGTTGGCTGCCACAACGCAACGCGACCGTTGTCTGTTGATGACCGCCTACGCCACAGGGCTAAGGGTAAGCGAGCTGGTCAGGCTCAAAGTCAGCGCCATCGACAGCCACCGGATGATGGTGCGGGTGGAACAGGGCAAGGGGCGCAAGGACCGCTACACGACTTTATCCCAGCGGCTGCTCTGTGAACTGCGCTTCTATTGGAAGGAGCATCGCTCGCCGACTTATTTGTTTCCCAATCGAAAGGGCACACCGATCTCGATCGACTACGCCCAGAAAACCTACAATCGGGCGAAGCTTCGGGCTGGCATTGAAAAAGGGCACGGGATTCATACGCTCAGGCACTGTTTTGCTACTCATCTTTTGGAAGCCGGGGTGGATCTGAGAACCATTCAGACGCTATTGGGTATACCTCTTTGCTCAGCACAGAGCGTTATTTGCAGATTCGCCAGCATCGGATCACAGTCATGGCCAATCCTTTAGATTTACTGCGGCTACGGACTAAGAAGGCAGAGTCGCAGTGCTGTCGCGCGCGCATGGGCGAGCGGCAGGACAGACCAAGGGCCCCCGAGCTAGCCGATATTTTTCGCCAATACGGGCAGAGCTACGCAAGACGCATCGATTATCGGCCGCTCAGCAAAAGGTCATGCGGGCCGTTGAGACCTGTCGCACGGCGGAATTGGGAGGGCATCTCAAGCAGTGCGACAGGTGCGGCTTTGAGCACCGAGTTATAATTCCTGCCGTAACCGCCACTGTCCTAAATGCCAGTCGCTGGCCAAAGCCAAGTGGTTGGAAAAACAAACCGCTGAGCTTTTGCCGGTGGGATACTTCCATCTAGTGTTTGCCTTGCCGCATGAATTTAACCGGCTGATCCTCGCCATAAAAAGATTGGCTTGAGTCTTCTGTTTAAAGCCGTCAGTGAAACGTTACTAGAGTTTGGCCAGACACGTCTTAAGGGAACTCTCGGAATCATCGCCGTGCTTCATACCTGGGATCAAACTCTCAAAGATCATTTTCATCTGCACTGCCTGGTTCCCGCGGCGCCTGTCTTTGGATCACAGCCGTTGGATTGGAGCACGGCCAAACTCTGTTTCCCATCACCGCTCTGTCCCAGGTGTTTCGGGGAAGTTTCTGGCTTTGTTACAACAGGCCTGTGAAAAAGGAAAAATCCCGGCGGCTACCAACGAGACTAAAGCCGCACGCCAAAAGAGCTGGGTGGTCTACGCCAAAAAGCCGTTCGGCTCTCCACAAACCGTGCTTGATTACCTCGGCCGCTATACCCACCGCGTGGCGTTGTCCAACGAGCGCATCCTTTCGGTCCAAAACGGTCAGGTCACCTTGAGTTATCGAGATCGCAAAGATGGGGATAAAAAAAAGACGGTCTCTCTTGAGGCCCAGAATGATCCGTCGCTTCCTGCTTCACGTCTTGCCTGATGGCTTCATGCGCATCCGTCACTTCGGCTTCTTAGCCAACCGAGCCAAGAAGCATGCGCTCCCTCAATGCCGAAAGCTCTTGGGGCTAGTGCTGCCCTGCCCGAGCTTCCTAAAAAATCAGCCCACGATCTTTTGCTGGAACTTTCCGGCATCGATCTTTCTCGCTGCCCTCGTTGCCTGAAGGGAACCCTGATCGTCATTGGTGAGCTGCCGAAGGTGTCGCGACGGATTCCTCATGACAAAGAGTTCACCTAACTTTACGACTCTCAATCCGCCGGGGCGCGGGTGCGTCTGCCTGTGCGAAAAAACAACTCCCAACCCGCACCGCAGCGTCCTCACCAGCGAAAATTGACGCCACCGCTCTCTACCCGTATCTCACTGGCATTCTATCTTTATCCCAACTGCCGTCCCCGGCCATCTTGCGCATAATACAATCCCCATAGTCGAAACTGCACGGCGGCTACGCGGTTTAGTCCAACCCGTTTTATCCCCCCGTTGAACCTTAGCCCATCTCTCCGAGGCTTGATTGCTTCCAGGCTTTAGGGATAAAACGCTATACGTTCGCCCGAAAACCTGCCACGGAAAGCAAGTATGGAGACAACCAGATGCCGAACTAGGCGGCCGTTGAGAACCACTTTTACGGCGAGGAGTCGAGTGAGGTGGAAGCGGCCCTGAAAACCGTCACCAACAATCGGAGGACACGTTCATGACTACGGAAGGGAAAAATGCCGCTGCCGAAGAGGCGATCACGAAGGAAGCGCTAACCCGCTACCAAGCTACGACGGGCCCCCGCCTGCGCGAGATCATCTTGAGCCTGATCAAGCATCTGCATGGCTTTGCGCGCGACGTGCGGCTGACCGGCGACGAGTACCTCTTCGCGATGAACTATCTGGTCCAGCTGGGCGGTTACTGCAAGGGCGGCAGGCAGGAATTCCTCGCGCTCGCCGAGATGCTCGGGCTCGAAACCCTGGTGATCCAGATATCGCAACCGAAGCCGGAAGGCGCGACGCTGCCGGGCGTGCTCGGACCGTTCTTCCTTCCGAACGCACCCTCTTTCGCGAACGGCGCCGACATCGCCGAAGACGTCGCGGGCGAGCCTCTCTACGTCTCGGGGCGTATTCTCGCGATCGATCGTCGGCCTGTTCCAAACGCGACCATCAACGTCTGGCAATCGGACGGGCGGGGACTGTACGACGTGCAGGGTGACCTGGCCAAGGACGGAATGCGGACGCGGGGGCAATTGAAGAGCGAGCCGGACGGTCGCTATTCGTTCTGGACGGTCGTCCCCATCGGCTATCCAGTCCCGAATGACGGGGGGATGGGCGACCTGGTCAAGTATACCTCGAACGGGGGCTGGCGGCCGGCGCACGTTCACTTCATGATCGAGGCCGATGGGCCACGACACCCTGGTGACGCAAATCTGCGTGCGTGGCAGTGAGTACCTCGACCGGGACGCTGCCTTTTCGGTACGGGACGGGCTGATCGCAGACTTCCCGCGGCATCAGCCCGGTAAGGCGCCTGACGGCCGCCAGATGGATCGCCCGTTCCACACCATGGACTACGACTTCGTATTGACCCGCGCATGATCAAGGGCGTCATGTTGGAGGATGAAAAAGTCCCGGTGAGTCAACTCCAACCTATGCCACGGGGTAAGGCAGGCCGAACAAGCCGCTGCAGACCGATCGCTGAAAAGCGCGCCGGCTGAGCGTTACGTTAGCCAGACTTCTTGGTTATCAATTATGAATGAAGCACCAGTCCGCGTCGTACCCTACGATCCGACATGGATCAACAAGTTCGAGAGCGAAAAAGTCTTCCTTGAGAAACTTCTCACACCTTGGCGAAATGGTCCAATCGAACATGTTGGGAGCACCGCCGTAGTTGGTCTTTGCGCAAAACCTGTCATAGATATCATGGCCGGTGTGACGTCTCTCTCGGAATCTGAACCGGCCAAGAACATCCTATCCCAGGCGGGATATCAGTACGCTGAATACAAAACGGACGTCATGCACTGGTTCTGCAAGCCGTCATTCATCATGCGAACCCATCATTTGCACCTCGTTCCGTTCGAGAGCCCACTGTGGTACGAGCGCTTGGCGTTTCGAGACCTTCTCCGAACGAACTCTAAAGTGGCAGAAGAATACGCCGCCCTAAAGCAAGAGTTGGCTTGCAGGTTTGAATTCGACAGGGAAGCTTATACCGACGCAAAATATCCATTCATTATGCGTGCGCTTGGTTTTCCTAGAACTGAGGGGGCTGGCTAACAACAGGAACAGAAGGTAGTCCGGAATGTTCCGGTCCTGCTAATCTAATGCACGTCTAACCCGCCGCTTGAGCCGGGGCGCAAGGCACCCGCTCGGGTCGCCTGATCGCGCACGCAATCGAATGACAAGAGCAGAGGACTTTGAATTCTCTGTGCGGCGCATTCGTTCAGAACACATAGCTGGGAAAGTAATTACTGTCAGAGAGAGAGCCGCGAACACACGAAGGAAAGGTTTGCTGACCTTTCGTGTTCGTGGCGGCTGTGCTTTGTGGGTCTATCGGCGATATACTGACTAGGTATATTGGAAGCAAGATGACAACAGTTCAAAACGCCGGTTGGCTCCTCGATCAGCTTGAAGACCCGTTTACGATGTTTCCCGTCGAGAGCGTTGCAGACACTCTCTTCGAAGCCGTTGATGAGGCCGAGAGGGGGAAGTGGGAGCGCATAGGACCCTGGGAAGGCAGCGTGGCGAGGAAGTACTGGTCGGTTGAGCAAGAACACTGCCACGAAGTGATGGGGCTTCTCGTTGGTGCAATATTCGTGCTTGGGCAGGCTGCCATCACGCAAACGGTTTCCATATTAACCGAGTTGAGAAGGCACCCGGAGGCGCGGAACGTGATTCCCAAGAAGAAAGCGAGCAAGCTGATCGCACATGCCGCGACAGAGGACAACACAAACCTCAGCAAGATCGTCATCGTCGACGCGGTAAGCAATTATTTCAAGCATGTCTACGAATGGCCCGAACAGTGGAGCAATGTTCGGACGAAGGACTCCGGGGCAGAGACGATTAACATCGTGCTCCAACTTGGGATGGAACCAGGACAAATGACGGACAACTTGCTTCTTGCCGCCGACCGGCTGGGGTTATGTCAGAGTAATCCACGGGCACTCGCCAGAAGCATTCAAGAATGGCGAGAGGGTTGGGCGAGGGCGCTCTACGCTTCATTCGGATTGCCGGACCCGAACTTACGCGGTGTCTGATAATCACTGGTCAGACGGATTCGACTCCTCTGGACTATTACCCCCCACCTCAAAGCGACAGAGCGAGGACGGAACCACTCGCAATCGAATGACAAGAGCAGAGGACTTTCAATTCTCTGTTCCGCTCTAAGGACAAGAAAACACAAATGTTTTTTTTGACTTTGTAGTTGCTTTGAAAGAGAGCGGAGTAAAAAAGGTCGAATCATGCCGCGATTCAGACACGAATCCGCTATGATGCAATTACGTCACTGTCTCTGCTATCATCTGACCTAAGAACGTCGTGGGATTCCAATCCTAGGAAAAAACAGGCGCTCATTATGGCGGGCATTAAAGGTAGATCGGGACCACCGGGAAATCAGAACAACTTCAAGCACGGGCTATCTGCAATTGAGAAACGACGCGAGTCAGGCTTGATCACCGCACACGAGGACGGCATTCGGACGGAAATCCTGGCTGGGCTGATTCAGGATAAAGGCGGAGAGGTACAGATAAGCACCAGCATGCGGGTGTTGGCCGAGATAATCGCCAGCGATGTTTCTCTGTTGGTCAGCTTCAACCGCGCCATCGAGGCCGTCATCCGAAACAACGCGAAGGCGAGAGAGAATCCCAAGGCGCTGGCACAGCTGGACGGGTACAAGCGCCCGTTGGTGGGCTCCCTGTCGGCGAACCTCCAGCGGTTTGGCATGGACAGGGTGGCCAAGGTCGAGACGCTGGAAGAAATCTTCAGCGAGGACGATGAAACCGGCGAGAATCCCACATAGGATTGTCCAGAAACGATGAACCAAGCCGGGCTGAAGTCCTGACTGTGCTATTGGATTGTTGTAGCTCTCTTGATCTGGGAAGCCGGACCGTCGGAACCGGAAACCACCAATTACCCAGTGCCGACGCCCGGCCCAGAGGACAATCACCCGTTCTTTCCGAATTCCCGCCACGCCGTAGAACGGCTCTTTGTCCGAATGTCTTTAGCACCGGCAGCGGTCCCAATCCCAGGCCCATCTGTCCTCCTGAGTTTTGATGGTGGGACCACTATTCAGTCCAGATAGATATTTCAACTTCTCTCTGAGTGTCTCGCCGCATGATCTCAATCTTTCGGTAGTCAGCGGCGGATAACTTTGTTTACACCATCATATCCCCAAGTAGACGTTGGCTTCCAAAAATAAGTTAACTTTACGAAAAGGAGCCTTAATTTTCTGCGAATTAGTCGATCCGTACCATCAATCACGTTTGGCATCGGGATTGCCTTGTGTAGTTCGCAGTACACATCTACCACGCAAGGGAGGTCAGGTCCTACAGGCAATGGAGGTGACTTATGGTCCACAAGATGATCGTCTCCGCAATCATTGCTGGACTTCTCGGTGGATATATTGCGCTGCTATACGCGTTTTTCCAGACTGTGGCTCTTATTGATCATTCCTATTTCATGAGTTCCGCAATGTAGTGGCAATAAGACTGGACCAAAGTACATCCTTCTCGGAAGCCTTTTCGGATCGAAAGGATGCGGCTAACGGGCGTACATCCTGACACGGCGGGCGGAGCCAGTCGCGGCATTGACACGCGCAAACTTCCGCCGGACCGCTGTACGGAATTTGGAAGGGCCGGGTTCCGAGCCTGCCGCCATGACCACGGTTGGTCACCTGACGATGAGCATTTTATTCGCGGCTACATGAGTTCGACCAGGCTCAGACAACGGGCACAGTAGATGACGAAAATGGAAATCAGCCGAGAGCACAGAGCTTACAACATTCCTAAAGAGAGAGGAATGTGGCCGGGACAGAATCGAACTGCAACACGAGGATTTTCAGTCCTCTTACTGTACCGAGACTATGTGTCACCATCGGTCACTATCGGTATCTATTCTAGCGTTTAGCGGCGGTGCGCTGACTTTCATTTTACCGATTCGAACACATAGTGGCATATAGTTCTGGCAAAGTTGTGGCAAAGTCAATCAAACCCGTTCGCCCCAAGTTGTCTCAACCCCAGCCGAGTGGGCCGCCGAGACTCGTACTCCGGACCCGCTGATTAAGAGTCAAGTCCAGAACGGACCACCACGAAATATTGACAAGCAGGGCCAACTATTCGAAGTCCGCTTTCCTTTTTTTCCGACAATGGAAGGTCTATGTTCCGCCCAGGTTCAGGCACAAAACAAGCACAGCCGTGCGTGACGTGTGAGGAGAAATGAATAAGCGGAAACTCGGTAGCTTTGCTCTATACGCCATGCTCATTGCTCTTGGCTTCCCAGCCGAGGCGCAGCAGCCGAAAAAAATCCCTCGGGTAGGCTTTCTATTATCGCCCTCCTCATCCGCTGACCCGGAGCGCACCGAAGCATTCCGCCAGGGTCTGCGCCAGCTTGGCTACGTGGAGGGTCAGAATGTCATCGTGGAATACCGCGATATGCGGGAGGCAAGGTCCACTGAGTATCCCAAGCTAGCTGCTGAGTTGGTCCGCGGTCTCAAGGCGGACCTCATCGTCGTAGGGGGCGGTACTGGTTTGGCTCGTGTGGCGAAGGAAACGACCAAGACTATTCCCGTCATTATGACAGGCGGTAGCGATCCGGTTGCCGCTGGGCTTGTTGCCAGCCTAGCGCGGCCAGGGGGAAACATCACAGGGCTAACCGGTATTACCGCAGAGTTAGCGGGCAAACGGCTGGAACTGTTAAAGGAGACCTTGCCCAGGCTCACCCGCGTCAGCGTGTTCTGGAATCCAGCGGACCAAAGTTCCGACCAGGGCTTTAAAGAGATAGAAATCGCCGCTCCGACATTGGGGTTGGCGGTTCAATCGCTTCAGGTGCGGAACCCCAGCAATTTCGAGAGTGCATTCAAAGCAGCCATTGCGGGACAAGCTCGCGCTCTCCAAGTTCTGCCGAGTGGCCTCGTCAATAGTCAGCGGACCCGCATCGTAGAGTTTGCGACAAAGAGCCGATTGCCAACGATGTTCGCGGATGCTTCGCAAGTCGAAGCAGGTGGGCTTATGTCGTACGGGCCGAACGCTCCTGACTTATATCGCCGCGCGGCTACCTATGTTGACAAGATCCTCAAGGGCGCCAAACCCGCCGATCTCCCGGTGGAACAGCCGAAGAAGTTCGAGTTCATCATCAATCTGAAAGCCGCAAAGCAAATCGGTCTGACGATTCCGCCGAATGTGCTGGCGAGAGCCGATAAGGTGATCAGATGAGTCGAGAGACATGCATGAGGGCAACGGAGGCTGGCCCACGGAGGACGACCGGACATCGAATTGAGAATGCACCGCTGACTGAACAGAAGTTCCCATTGACCCCTGCTCGCGATATACGATGGCGAGACAAACACTTTATTGCCAGTTAAGAGGTCCAACGGAAAAACAACGAGGGAAAATACTCTTGGTCCGAGGCGCGCTAGGAAAGATGTGCCTCGAATGAGACCAGAGGGTGGCATCCATTAACGTCGAGGGTGATGCTTGGGTGTTACCGAGGCTATTCGCTCGCCACCTCCTTAAACCGACGCAAGGTTTCGATCTGATCATCGAACCTGGGGATGCGATACATAGGATAGAGCATCACTATGTCGGCGCCGAGACGCCGCCAGCCGTCTGCTCCAGTTGCCCAGTGTTGCGGCTCAGCATCGTGCATGCGCAACCAACCCTCGATGCCAAACTTTGCTGGGTCGCGCCCGAACGACCTGAGCTGTTCACGCAGTGCCCCGAGTTTTTCCTCAGCCTGCGCATCAGGTTCGATGATCGGCATCCAGCCGTCTCCGAGCCGGGCGGCTCGTGTCACCGCAGCGTCTGACACCCCGCCAAACCAGATCGGGATTGGCCGCTGCACCGGTGGCGGCACAATACTAACCTCATTCAAGTTGTGGAATCGACCGCTGAAGCTCACAAGGTCTTCCGACCACAGGCGGCGTAGGACCTCGACCTGCTCGGCTTGCCGCGCCCCCCGCGTCTTCCAGTCCATACCGAGCGACTCGTATTCGACGTGGTTCCATCCCACCCCGATGCCGAGCCTCAAGCGCCCACCGCTCAGCAGATCGGCTTCGGCCGCCTGTTTGGCAATGACGCCGGTCTGGCGCTGCGGCGCGATTAGCACGCCGCTCGACAGGCGAATCCTCGTAGTGACCGCTGCGAGGAAACCGAGCGTTACGAATGTTTCGTGGAAGGGGTCTTTCTCATTGTAGCGTGGCGTCCATCCATCGCGTGCCGTCGCGCCGAAGACGTGGTCCGGAACTTCTATGTACGCATAGCCCAAACCTTCCGCTGCCTGCGCCCAGTCGCGGATCTTTGCGGGATCGGTACCGATATCTCGGGTCGGAAAAAACGCATTGAGTCGCATAGTGCCCTCCGAGTCAGAATCCACTGTTTGTCCACCCATGAATGCTGCCATGACGGCAGCCACACAGCAACACAAAGTCTCGTTCAGGTGGAGCAGCGAGAACGATGCCTGCCGCTGCGCGCCACGCGCTTAGGACGCCAACCTTCAAACGGCTAACTTTAAAAGCGGACTGGCCCGTATCCTCATCTTTGGGGCAGACAGTATCCGACAAGGTGGCGTTATGTCAGATTGGAAGCGATGATCTCTCAGGTAAGGTAAAACTGAAGGTAGAGCCCTTGCCCACTTCACTCTCTACCCAGATCTTACCCCCGTGCAGTTCGACAAACTTCTTGGCCAGCGTTAATCCAAGTCCGGTCCCCTCGACCTTATGTGCATAGTCGGAGCCCACCTGGCGAAATTCCTCGAATATCTTCGGCTGATCCTCGGGGGCGATCCCGATGCCGGTGTCACTGACCGAAATCTCTACCGAACCATCCGCCTGCCTGGCGTTAATTCCAATCCGTCCTCCCTCCGGGGTGAACTTCACCGCATTCGACAGTAAGTTAAGAAGAACCTGTTTGATCTTCCTCTCGTCACCCACGAAGTCTCCAAGACGCTCGTCAACTGTAACGTCGAGATTGATGCCGTGCTTTGTAGCCCGCTCGCGTACAAAGGTACGCGCATTGTCGATTGCCAAGGGGAGATCAAACTCAGCCAGCTCCAGCTCCATTCGGCCAGCCTCCACCTTGGAAAGATCGAGAATCTCATTGATGAGGGATAAGAGATGGCGGCCAGAGGAAAGAATATCGTCGGTGTACTCCGCTTGTTTCTCGTTCAGCTCGCCGAACAACCTCTCTCCCAGGACTTCAGAGAAGCCGATGATGGCATTGAGCGGGGTGCGTAGCTCGTGGGACATGTTGGCGAGGAATTCCGATTTATGCCGGTTGGCAGCCTCAATCTGTTTACTCTTATCCTCGATCTCACGAAACAGCCGCGCGTTCTGGATCGCCAACACGGACTGGGTCGCAAAGGTCTGAAGCAGATTGATCACTTCCGGTGAGAAACTTCCCGTCCTGCGGCGATAGATGGTCAGCCCTCCCATGATCCGATCCTCGCGCAGCAGCGGCACCGCAAGAAGCGAACGATAACCCAGCCGACCAAGCATGGGGCGGAACCGTGCGGTTGCATACTGCCGCTCATCAAGGACATCGGTGACTTGGACTGGCTCGCGACTGACTGCCGATTGGCCAACCGCGCCCCCGCCCAGTTGGATCGGGCTCGCTCGAAGCGCGTCTACCAACTCCTTTTCGATCTGATGACTGCCTCTCAGTTGAAACTCCTGCGTGGCCTCATCGTATTCATAAATCGCTCCACCGTCGGCACCGCTCAGCTGGACCGCGTGCGAGGCAATGCGGGTCAAGACAGTTTCCAAGTCCAAAGTCGAGCTAACCGCCTGGCCGACTTCTCCTAACGCTTTGAGTTCTTCTACAGACCGCACCAATTCGCGGGTTCGCGCCTGCAATTCCTGGAACAGCCGCACGTTCTCAATAGCAATCACGGCCTGGTCGGCGAAGATCTTCAGAAGGTTAATTTGCTTGTCGGCGAATGGACGGACCTCGGCACGGCGGATCAAAATCGCGCCAATTGCAGCTCCTTCCCGCATTAAAGGCGTCACCAATGCGGTTCTGGTACCCGTTTGCGCCTGAATACTGGATGGATACTCGGTTCCCGCCGCGACGGCCATATCTTCAACGTGAATCGTCCGTCTATCGAGGATCGCCCGCCCGGCGATTCTATTCCGTTCTACAGGCAATTCTTCCCCTAAAAATACACCGTCGGGGATGGATGGCCCACATACCGCAGCGCGCCGCATGATCGTGCCGTCTACGCGGTAAACGATCGCGCTCGGCGCGTCGCATAGTCGCGCGGCGCTCTCCGCGATAGCATCGAGCACTGGCTGAATATCCGTGGGTGAACTAGCGATGACGCCCAGGATTTCACTCGTTGCCGTTTGCTGCTCCAGCGATTCCTTGAGTTCTTGGAACAACCGGACGTTCTCGATCGCTATCACCGCCTGATCGGCGAAGGTTTCGAGAAGCTTGATCTGCGCCGGGGTGAAGGGGCGAACGTCAACTCGACGCGCACCGAGGGTTCCAATGAGTTCCCCCTGTTGGCGAAGGGGAATAGACAAGTGGGTCCGCCATCCTACCTCGGAACTCACCAACGGGAATTCATTCTGTGCGAGGACATCGGGAATGTGGAGCGCGCCGTGCTCGCGCATCCAGCGAAACCGTGGTGCATCGCTACTGACCTCGACAGTGGGAACGGGGATGGGACCAATGTGAGCCCGCGAAATCATCCTGTTCCCCTCCTGGAGCCGCAGCGACACATCATCAATCCCACAAACCCGCGCCGCGCTCTCGACAATGGCATCGAGCACCGGCTGCACGTCCGTGGGCGACCGGCTGATGATACCGAGCACCTCGGCAGTCGCCGTCTGATGCTCCAGCGCCTCGCGTAGTTCCGCATTGCGCTCGCCGAGTTCCTTGAACAAGCGCACGTTCTCGATGGCGATCACCGCTTGGTCGGCGAAGGTTTCGAGAAGCTTAATTTGTTTGTCCGAAAAGGGGCGAACTTCGGTTCGGCGAATCAGGATAGCTCCGATTGCGGCCCCCTCCCGAAGCAAAGGTACAGCCAGGACGGTACGAATACCCAGAGGTTGGGAGAAAGCCCAGCCTTCGGGAAATTCAGCCTGAGCCTCTGGAGTCAAAATATCAACAACGTGTACAACCTCCCGGTCCATCATAGCCCTGCCTGGAGGTAGACCCCGGATGAGAGGTCTAGTTACGTCGCGTTGGGCAATAGCCATGGTTCCGTGCGAGGCCACAAGCCGATAGCCGCTGCCGTCAACACGATAAATGTTGGCATCGGCTGCATCACACAGCCGGGCGGCATTCTCCGCGACCACGTCCAGTACCGGTTGAATATCCGTCGGCGAACTGGCGATGACACCTAAGATTTCACTTGTGGCGGTCTGCTGCTCCAGCGACTCGGTGAGCTGGCGGTTGCGATCCTGTAATTCCTGTAATAGCCGGACGTTCTCGATCGCGATGACGGCTTGGTCGGCGAAGGTACTAACAAGCTCGATTTGTTTTTCAGTAAACGCCTCAACCTCGCGCCTGCTGAGAAAAAACACCCCGGCGAGGATATCTTCTCTTAGCATAGGCACGCCGAGCATTGTGCGGAAGCCGCCGATTCTCTGATGATCACGCAACTGATAGTCCGGGTCAGCTAGCGCGTCGAGGATATGAACTGGTCGGCGCTCGATCTCGACCCGGCCCACGAGCGAAGCTCGCCCACGCGGGATGGGGTTCTGTTGAACGAACTCTCCGAACTCAGCGGGAACTCCGAAGTCCGCCGCCCACCTATGGACCTCGCCGTCAAATCTCAAGATAAACCCTGTGTCGGCACGACAGAGCCTGGCGGCATTTTCGACGAGCGTCGTGAGTACCGGCTGCAGGTCGAACGCGGAGCGGCTAATTACCTTCAGAACTTCGCTGGTCGCGGTCTGCTGGTCCAGAGCCTCGGTCAGGTCACGGTTTCTTACCTGCAATTCCCTAAACAGCCGCACGTTCTCGATGGCGATCACGGCCTGGTCTGCGAAGGTCTTTAGCAAGGCTATCTGCTTATCTGAAAATGGGCGCACTTCCGTTCGACGGATGACAATAGACCCGATCGCTATACCCTCTCGCAGCAGTGGCGTGGCAAGAACAGATCTACCTCCCGAAATTTGAAAAAGGTTGCGAGCGTCCGGAAACTCAGTTTCGATCACCGCAGCCATGTCATGAACATGAACAGTCTTCTGGTCAATGACAGCCCGGCCCCCTGGAAAACCGCGACTGGTTTTTCTGGAATCTGCTGCTGCAATCGGTCCAAACTTCGCAGCGGTCCGAAGGTTATCGCCATCGACGCGAAGGATCAGAGCGTCATTCGCCTCACACAGCCGCGCGGCATTTTCTGCAACCACATCCAACACGGGCTGGATGTCGGTCGGGGAGCTAGCGATCACGCCAAGAATCTCGCTTGTGGCAGTTTGCTGCTCCAACGACTCCTTGAGTTCTTGAAACAACCGCACGTTCTCGATGGCGATCACGGCCTCGTCGGCAAAGGTCTCAAGGAGCTTGATCTGCGCCGGAGTAAAGGCGCGCGCCTCGATGCGGCGTGCGTTCATCGTTCCAATGAGTTCCCCTTGCTGACGAAAGGGAACGATTAAGAGAGTTCGCCGACCGACAACGGAACCCAACAATGGAAAATCATTCTGAGCACGGACATCCGGAATATGGAGTGTGCCATGCTCGCGCATCCAGCGGTACTGCGGCTCTTCAATACTGATCTCGCCGCGACTAACGGGTATGGGACCAAAATGAGCCCGCGAAACCAAAACGTTCCGCTCGCGCAGCCGCAGCACCACGTCATCAATCCCACAAACCTTTGCCGCGCTCTCGACGATGGCGTCAAGGACGGGCTGCACATCCGTCGGCGAACGGCTGATGATGCCCAGCACCTCGGATGTCGCTGTCTGATGCTCCAGCGCTTCACGCAATTCAGCATTGCGTTCCTGAATCTCTTTGAACAACCGCACGTTCTCGATGGCGATCACTGCTTGAGAAGCGAAGGTCTCAAGCAATTTTATTTGCCGCTCGCTGAACGGCCGGACTTCTTTGCGGCGGATATAGAGCGCGCCGATCGACACGCCTTCGCGTAGCAATGGCGCCACCAGCGCTGTGCGAACTCCCATGGCGACTCCGCGGGTCTGAGCGTCGGGAAAATTGGATTCGGCCGCTGCGAGGTCATGTACATGGATAGTTTCCCGGTCGAGAATAGCTCGACCCACCGGCCCTCCACGCCTAAGCGAGTCGGAAGTTTGTTCGCGGACGGGCATTGAGCCATAACTCGCGACTCTTTCATGAGAATCCCCGTTGACCCGGAAGATCAGGGCATCGCTCGCGTCGCAGAGCTTCGCGGCATGCTCCGCCACCGTATCCAACACCGGTTGCACGTCGGTTGGCGAACTGGCGATCACTCCCAAGATTTCACTCGTCGCTGTCTGCTGTTCCAATGCCTCCTTGAGTTCTTGGAATAACCGAACATTCTCAATCGCGATGACCGCTTGGGCGGCAAAACTCTCGACCAATCTGATCTGCTGTTCGGTAAAGGGCTGGACTTTGAGCCGGCGAATGTGGATGAGTCCGAGCGGTTTGCCGTCATGCACCAAAGGAACCGCCAGCGCAGTGCGAACCCCAAGGGCTATCCCTCGCTCCTTAGCACCGGGGAAATCCACTTCGGCTTCCATGAGGTCGTGAACATGAAATGTACGACCCTCTTTTACCGCTCGTCCGGCAAATCCGCCGTGCTCAATGGGAGCCTGCGTTCCAACCTCGTTTATCAGACGAATGGAACCAAAATGTGCCACGGTCTCTAAAAAAGGCCCTTCGACGCGCCGGATCACCGCATCGTCAGCGCCGCAAAGGCGGGCGGCATATTCTGCGATTGTGTCTAGGACGGGCTGTATATCCGTTGGGGAGCTGGCGATTACGCCCAAGATTTCGCTCGTCGCCGTTTGTTGCTCCAGCGAGTCTTTGAGTTCTTGGAATAACCGAACATTTTCAAGCGCGATCACCGCCTGGTCGGCGAAAGTTTCAAGAAGCTTGATCTGCGCCGGTGTGAAGGGGCGCACCTCGGTTCGACGCGCACTCAGCGATCCAATGAATTGCTCTTGCAGACGAAGAGGAGTGACCAAGGAAGTGCGAAACCGGTACCTGACGGCACCCAGCATTGGAAAATCGTTCTGCGCGGCTCGGGCGTCAGGAACATGAAGGGTGCCATGCTCGTGCACCCAACGAAACTCTGGCGCGTCAATACTGATCTCCGCTAGGCGCATAGCCATGGGACCAAAATGAGCTCGTGCAACCATTAGAGTTCCCCTCGCGGAGTCGCAGCACCACATCATCAATTCCACAAACACGGGCCGCGCTTTCGACGATCGCGTCGAGCACCGGCTGCACGTCCGTGGGCGAGCGGCTGATGATGCCGAGCACCTCGGCGGTCGCCGTCTGGTGCTCCAGGGCCTCGCGCAGCTCTGTGGCAGTCGCCGCCTGGTGCTCCAATGCGTCGGCGAGCTGCTGGTCACGCTCCTGCAATTTTTTAAGAGCTGTGTTCTCCCGCTGCAAAGATTCGGTGAGTTGCTGGCGTAGCTCCGCAATCGTCTGCCCTCGTTTAGCCAGAGTCGTTTTCACCACCGCACGATGTGGTTTTGCCTTGGTATTCTTAGGGCCTTTTTTGGTCGGCGTTACCATAAATGCAAAAAGACCGAAGCCAGGTTGGTTGGTCGGGGAAATTATACTTATGACAGGAGCGGGTTACCCCGTCGCAACAGGTAGATCCCCCGGCGACTGGAGTTGATTCTTACTTCAGGTGGTTGGTGGCGTCAAGGAAAGACGGTCTTGACGCACTCATTTGAAACGCGCTGTGGCCCGGTCAGCTGTAGCGCCTTGATGTGTCTGCGCTTCTGAGTACGTTCTCGATCCGTCGATCCGGTATGAGCCACAGCAGCGCACCGAATACATACAGGCCCAAGGAGATCCATTGCCGCCAGAAGGCCAAAGGAATGGCCGCGGCGTAAAGCACCAGCGACAGCTTGCCCTTCCAATCGCCGGCGATAGCCTTTTTGAGAATTGAGTCGGGACCCTGCGACGCAATGATCAGTTGTTGCAATATCAAGTATGCGACCGCGGCCATCAGAAGCACAACACCGTAGAGCGCTGATGGTGCAGCCGCGAAGTGGTTCTCACCCATCCAGCCTGTCGCGAAGGGTATGAGGGATAGCCAGAACAAGAGATGCAGATTCGCCCATAGCATCGGCCCCGTGACTTGTTGACACGCATACAGCATGTGGTGGTGGTTATTCCAATAGATACCCAGGTAGACGAAGCTCAGAACGTAGCTCAGGAATACGGGGATCAATGGCACCAACGTCTCGATGCCCTCGCCGTGGGGCACCTTCATCTCCAACACCATGATGGTGATGATGATGGCGATCACGCCATCACTGAACGCTTCAAGCCGATTCTTTCCCATGCAGAATGACACTCCCGCTCAAAGGAACTTCCACTTTACAAAAATGGCTACCGCGGATGAATGGTCATCAATGGGGTCAAGTATGGAGTTAAGTTAATTAGTTAGCCTATCACTTAGGCGCGCTTTTCTAATCCCCTAGCAATAGCAAGCCAACTATTCAACTACTAAAGCAGCTACGGCAAAGCCTGAAGATTTCATCGATCCGCGTTTGGTGAAGAAGCTTGAAGAGAGCGGATTTTTCAAAAAACTCGCGGGCCGATAGTAGCGAGTTGATCATCTCGCATCCGTTTTGACGCGATATCAGTCAGTGCTTTGGCGTGGCTTTTTGAAGTTGGAGAGTCGGTCATGCGGAATGGTGACAGTCCTACGAAAGGGATTCTCAGACTTTTGGCGGGGCAACAAAGATAGTCAATTCGTAGATTCGTTTGCTCACAGGTATATCTGCTTCGTTCTCGTGAACAATTTCTTGGAAACATCATGGAAACATGGTACAGAAACGCGTTGATTTTCCAAAGTGTTTTCGCAACAAAATAACTCCAAATCCGTAGGTCGTGAGATTCGTTTCTGGGCGCGAGCTAGTACAGGGATGTTTCTCCACGGCTTGATAAGACGCACAGATAGTGCCAACAATGCGTAATGTACAATCAATAGCAACCCTGATCAAGGAAGCGGGTCTCGCCACGATCCCTAACCTGCTGTCCTTCGCCCGGATCGTCGGGGTAACCTTAGCGGTCATTCTCTACTTGGGAGGGCACGGTTGGGTGGCAGTGGCGATCGGCACCGTCGCCGGCCTGACCGACCACCTCGATGGCTACCTAGCGCGTCGGCTTAAGCAAGAGACGGCCCTCGGAGCCATGCTGGACCAGGTCGCTGACAGTTTCACAACGGCGATCCTGCTCGCCATGCTCGTCGTCACGGGCGGTATCCCGTTCGCCTATCTGGTGATCTTCCTGTTAAGGGAGTTCTGGGTTGGCACCGTGAGGCGGTACGGCGCAGCGGTGGGCATCGAAATCCCGTCGATCGCGCTGGGCAAGATAGCGACCGCGGTGATTTACTGGGCCATTCTGACGGTGGCGATCATTATCCTGCCCGATATGCCCGCGCGGGTCGTGGCACCGGTGCACTGGATAGGACTTGTGGGCCTGGGCGTGGGTCTGGCCATCAGTTGCCTGACGGGCTTGCGCTATACAATAACTTTGGGGGGGAAGATGGTGTGAAACCGATATCCACAAATACTACACGGCGCGGCGCCGAAATTTTGCTCTGCCCAGGTCCTGTCATGCTATCCCCTGGCGTCAAGGCAGCACTTGCCGACTGCGAGATAGGACACCGCGATACGCGCTTCTCGCAGCTGGTTACGCGGGTGCGGTGCAATAGCCGCCACGTCTTCCGCTCTGGAGATGAGCACAGCATCCTTTTCATCGGCGGACCCGCGACGGCTGCAATTGAAGCGGTGTGTGCCTCGCTCGTGCCACCGGATGCCAGGGTGCTTGTCCCCGTCAACGGGTCATTCGGAGCCCGTATCGCGGAGATCCTGAATGTTTACCAGATCCCCCACACAGCGATCGATTTCGGGTTCGGTAAGCCTTTCGATCTGGATCGCATCAAGGCGGTCATTGCGGAAGAGCGCCGGTGCGGGTTCACTGCCGTGGCGATGACCCACCATGAGACGTCAGCGGGCCTGCTCAACCCGGTGGCGGCCGTCGGTGCCCTGGCGCGGCAGCACGGCCTGAAACTGATCGTCGACGCCACGTCGAGCGCAGGCGTCGAGGACCTGGATGTAACGCGCGATGGGATCGACGCGTGCATCACGACCTCCGGAAAATGCCTGCATGCGGCGCCGGGGCTCAGCCTTGTCTGCGTGCGACGCGACCTGCTTGAAATGTCCAGGCTAATACGCCCGCGCAGTTATTCGGTGGACCTGCATCGTTTCCATGACCAGATGGAATTCAACCGCCAGACGCCCTTCACAGCCTCTGTACCCTTGTTCCTTGCGCTCGACCGCGCGCTTGAAGAACTTCTCGATCGGGGCATCGATGAACGACGACGCGTCTACTGGCGACGCCGCGAAATACTGGCGGCGGGAATGGTACGGCTGGGGTTACCTCTGTTGCCGTTGCCAACGGGGAGTGAAGCCGCCTCGATTCTGACGGTCGGCGTTCCGGAAACACTCGGCTTCGACGCGCTTTACGCGGCCGTCAAAAATCGTGGCTACCTCATCTATGCCTGCAAGCCGCCGCTGGCGCCGAACTACTTCCAAATCGCGGTCATGGGAGAATTGGCGGACGATGAGCTTCATGAATTTCTCGAGATTTTGCAGTCGTTGATGACCACCGTGCCGGCGCGTTACCTCCCCTATGCTAGGTTAGCCCGCGGGTGATCAAAATTGACAGGAAAAGAAGTGTCACCGGCCGTCAACGCGGGGGTATTCTGCAGCTGGCGCCATTTTCTCGCGTTCGGTCTCGGTAGCGGACTGGCCAGGTTTGCGCCGGGCACGTTCGGCACCCTCGTTGCAATCGCCTTCTATCTTCCCCTGAGCCAGCAGCCGCACTGGCTCTATGCAATCTGCGTGTTTTGCGCCTTTGCCTTTGGTGTCTGGCTTTGTCAAAGCGTCACGCATGACCTCGGTGTGCACGACCATGGCGGCATCGTGTGGGACGAGTTCGTCGGTTACTGGATCACGATGTTCCTCGTGCCCGTTAGCTGGGGCACGGTCCTGGCCGGCTTTGCGCTGTTTCGCCTGCTCGACATCTGGAAACCATGGCCGATTTGCTGGATCGACAAGCACGTGCAAGGCGGCCTCGGCATCATGCTGGATGATGTGATTGCCGGCGCGGCTGCCTGTATTATCCTGCACTCCCTTCGCGCGGGCGCCGGGTTTTGAACCATCGGCCGTTGTCGTTCTCGAAATCAAGCCACCGTGCAGCTACTGTTGAACCCGGATTCCGCAGTTGCCGGAAGCGAGGTGGAATCCTGGAGCAGCGAAGGCGTCCGACTGTGAAGTTTCAAAGTCATTTTGCGCTTTCGCACGTCGTTGCTATGAGGCTCGACATCCCCTCGAAGCACCGCTGATAGATGTCTGCTCAGAGGCAGAAACCCATCGACTTCGCTGCGGAAGGGTTGCGCCTCGCGCTTCTTGTCGATCGCAACTGCGGAATCCGGGTTGAACGGTGTGAGAGATACGTACGTGACAGAGCCGAGTTTCCGTGTCTCGTATAGTGAACACATTGGTATCAGAACGCTATTCAAGTCTACTATCAGCGATGGTATCGACAAGGGGTTGTAACGATCGATGTTAGTCTGCGACTCTGGCCGTTTTTCTATTGGAAGCTGGCCAGATGCATTAATCCATGATAGACCATCCGAACACCATGCAGAAAAAATATGCGAATTTCAGGGACAAGATAAAAGCACCTGAAGACTTTATTGAACTGTGTGCGAGCCGAAGCCTGGTGTACCGTACCAGTGTTGCTGGTGAGTCTCATTAGATGAGGCGTGTTTTCAACATAAGCATCTACGGCACTGGAGGGCTACTTCTGCTTATCTTGCTGTTACCTTCTTGTGCAACGACGCAGCTTCATTCAACACCACCCGTGCACTACTATCAGAATTCAAGCATTCCGTATCATGCTGACCAGCATTCCAATGAACACGGTCTCAGGGTCATGACGCTGAACTTAGCCCACGGGCGAGGGACCAGTTTTCATCAATTGCTGCTGCATTCAGCCGAGATTGTGAAAAACCTAGATAATATAGACAAACTACTGAACCAGGCAGCACCGGATATCGCTGCTTTTCAGGAGATCGATGGGCCTTCGTTCTGGAGTGGCAATTTCAACCACGTTGAATATCTTGCAAGTCACAGCATGTTTGCCCGTTCGATTCAGGCGTCACACGTTGATGCGATAGGACTTTCCTATGGTACAGCACTGATGTCACGACAGGAGATGTCGAATCCGCAGGCGGTTACATTTAACCCCTTACTTACACTGGTACCCACGGGTTTTGTGGTATCGACCATTAGTTGGCCGGGAAGGGACAGTGTCGACATTGATGTAGTTTCTGTTCATCTGGATTTCATGAGTGGTTGGGTCAGGAAAAAACAGGCAGACGAACTGATTGCAGTTTTACGTGCCAGAAACAATCACCTAATTATCATCATGGGCGACATGAACTCAGGATGGCAGGACTCGGCACCACAGTACCTGGTTGAGAAACTTGGGCTGAAGGCGTACCAGCCGGAAAACAGCAGCCTGATCACTTTTCCCCTGCTTGGCAAACGCCTGGACTGGGTCCTGATATCACCCGGTCTTGAGTTTTCTTCCTATGAAGTTGTCGGAACCGATATTTCCGATCATCGTGGTATACTTGCCGAGCTTACACTTTCTAGCGGGTAAATAATGGTGGTGGAGTCGCCAGTGTATGGCGACATTTCGCTCTAATCGCCTCACTTGTGTGCTCCTATGATGCAAAAAGCGGATTGACCGTCCTGTCGTGCAGGCAATCCAGTTCGGCCACCGCCCTGTTGGGCATGTCGCGGCACAGTTTGTCCACCTGCAGGACAAGGCACTGTGTCTAGAGCGGTTTTTTTGCCAGCCCGATACCACGCGACAGGGTCAGCTCACATAAAGAATCCAAATTTCAATGTTCAGAATAAAAAACAATCTTTTTAATAAAGGCGTCGGCGCCACCTTTTGTGTCGTCGGTGTTCATTTCAAACGCAAAGCCTGTGATGGGCGGCGTCTTTTCCTGTTTGAAAACGTCTTTAAATCGATTGTTGACTTCAAATCTGGTGACAATCGTTTGCCCCATAGGCGCGCCATTGGATACACAAAAGTAGCGCCCCCCTTCCTGGTATAACGTACCGAGGTACATTCTATTTACCTGTTCTTTCTCGCCGATGAACGCACTAAGGAAGTACGGAGCGTCCTTGATGCCCAAAGGCAAGCCGCTACTCAACTTCTTGTCGCCAAAACTGAAAATGACGCCAATCGGCACCCGTTTTTTTCCTTGTGCCCAGTCTGCACCGATGGGAAAGCGGTTTACACCCCATTCAATAGCAATATGATTTACGTCGCCAACGTAATTTGGCTTGCCAAACTTTAATCCGAACATGGCTGTCAAATCTTCGTTCGTGCTGATGCGCAGCCCCTCATTCTCAAACTTCAAATGCAATCTCTTTGCATCGAGAAACTCATCGAATCCCTGCTTCTTAAGCCATGTGGATGCATCGATATTCTCTTTCTGGCCGAAATCCATGGTGTATAGAGCCTTGGGTTCGGCACCCGCGGATAGTATCTCACCCATGATTAGGGCGATTCCAAATATCGTAGCACATAGGCACTTCTTGGAATTTGTGTTCACGCCATCTGTCCCTTATCGGTTATTGGTCATGACAAGCACTGAAAAGCATATATCCCTTTGAGAACAAGTCAAATGGGGTCACCTTGCCGTTCTTGCCGGGGAGCGGCGGAGCCATTCGTCGAGACCGATGCGGCCTAGGCGCGCTTCCCCCAAAGGCACGAGCGAGCGCTCCTCGACCCGGCTGCCGTAGTATCGGGCCTCGGGGTCACTCACGACCTCACGCGGGTCGCCGACCGCCTTCAGATAGCGGGCGACGATTTCGTTGAACGGTGCTCGTTCCGGGCCGGCGACCTCGACGATGCCGTTGCGCGGCGCCGCGAGCGCCACCTCGGCAACGGTGGCAGCAACGTCGTCCGCTGCGATAGGCTGGAACAGGCCCGCCGAAAGCTTGACTATGTTTCCACTCGTACCTGAAGTGGCTATGCCGGCGAGGAATTCCATGAACTGCGTCGAGCGGACGATGGTATAGGGGATGCCGGACTTCTCGATCAGTTTCTCTTGGGCGACCTTGGCGCGGAAATACCCATTGTCGGGCGACCGGTCGGTTCCGACGATGGAAAGCGCGACATGGTGCCGAACGTCGGCTGTAGCCTCCGCCGCGAGAAGGTTGCGGCCGGAGGTCTCGAAGAATTCCAACACCGCCTTGTCCTCCCACGAAGGCGCGTTCGCCAGGTCGACGACAACCTGAGCGCCGGCAAGCGCTTTCGCCAGCCCCTCACCCGTGATGGTGTTGACGCCGGTATTGGGCGAGGCGGCGAGGGCCTCATGGCCGCCCTGGCGCAGAATGGGGATGGTCTTCGAGCCGATTAGGCCGGTGCCGCCGATGACGACGATTTTCATATGTGATCTCCTTTCTGTAGTCGCCCGCAATTCGGGCGAGTGTTCAAGTGCACTTCAGATTCGTATTACGTTTAGCGCGTATCCGTGTAAGAACGTTGCCAATGTTTATGAACCATGAACAGCTCGTTTCTCCTCTGTCTTTCCAGTGCTCCGTCGACGATAATTCGGAGCAAGCGGCAAAATGCTGCCCCAGTCACTTCACTGGCACGAGCGCCGGAGCGCCCTTGTCCTTGATCATGAACACAACGAATTTTGCTGGCTGGGTTTTGCTTGCGTTCCGGTCAACGGTATGAACATCGTCGGGGCCTTCATAGAAGGTCTGTCCTGGCGTCAGCGTAACTTCTTTTCCACCCTTCACTTGCATCACAACGGAGCCCTCCAGTACGTAAAGCATCGCATGTGCATTGTGTCGGTGGGCAGGGTTCGACCCGCCGGGCACATGCTCCACCGCGATCATCAGAAGTTCCTTGCCAGGGAAGTCCTTCAGATCTTTCGACATGAGAGACGTTACCTTGGCCTCCTGAGCCATCAAGGTGCCGGCAATGAGAGATAGACCAACACTCAGGAAGAGGGTTAATACGAGGTACTCAACTCTCGTGAACCAACAATCGGTTGCGTGCTTCATTATGGCGTCTCCTTCTCGGTATTGTTAAATATGTTGTGCCCGGTGCCACTCCTTTGACCAAACTTTCGCGCCGGTCCTCCTATGGTCTTAACACGCTAATGATTTGCGTCAAGTAAATTCATTGTTAAGAAAACTTAGAATTTTTGATGTTTCTATGCAGAATTTTTCTGACTTTATTTTTTTCTTAAATCGGTTTGGCTTTTCATGCACCTATTTCATGGCTGGTGCCATCGGCTTGACCTAGAATTGCGGAGTTGAAGGTTATTCGACTCTATTCCTCGCTAGCTTGTCTGGAACAACCTCATGGACGATATTTCTCTGCAGCAGTTCACCGCGATGGACCAGGCGACCAATGTGGCGAGCTACGTTCACGCGCTTGAAGCCTTCGACGGTATCGAACAGTTGCAGGAGCTAAAAGTGATCGCCCGCCTGCGCGGTGGGATTGCACGCGGATGCAGCATTCTTGATGTCGGCTGCGGTTTCGGGCTGGAGACCCTGCGGCTTGCCAGTCTAATGGCAACGAGCGGCAAGGTGGCCGGCATTGAAAACAGCGTCGACTTTATTGCAGAGACGCACACGAGGATTGCAGATCCTTTGCGGGCGGTATCTGCATTAAGCGAAAGAGACGATACGAGAATTGCTAATCCTCGTGTCACGTCTAACCCGAAGAGGACACAACAGAATTTTTCTACTTTGCCACTACTTTGTCATAGGCAAACAGCTATGGGAAAATGAATCTTGCCACTTGGGAAGAAACGAAATAGCAGGATTGAAAGGCAAAAGCGGACCTCCAGGCAATATGAACGCCTTCAAGCATGGGCTGGCGGCGATTCAGAAACGGCGGGAGGAGGGCATTCCCACCGAGCACGAGGAAAGCGTCAGGCAGCAAATTTTCGATGAACTGATAGCCGACAAGGGCGGGGATGAGCAGATATCGACCGCTACCAGGAATCTTGCCGAGGTTATCGCCAGTGACGCCTCCTGACTTATGGTCTTTAACGGTCCCATCGACCAGATCATCCAGAGCAACCAAAAGGTCCGGCAAAACCCGCGTGGTCTTCATCAATTGGACGGCTACAAGCGCGGCCTGGTTAACAGCCTTACCGGCAACCTCCAGAAATTTGGCCTGGATAGAATTCCTCAGGTCAAGACTCTAGAGGACCTGCTTCAGGACGATGAAACCATCGAGAATCCCACCCAGGATTGTCCAGAAGCAATGAACGCAACGCAAGATAAAATCCCGACGGCTCCCCACCTGATGCGACAGACTGGATCGACGCCGAGCACCGCGTTCTCATAGTATCTCACGTTTGACAGTGACTTAACATTTTGTTAAGTTCAACGACACGTGGCCGACAGAGCCAAACCACTCAGTGATGGGGATATTTCCAAGGTCATCAGCCATGCCCTTGACCGGGGTGCGGTGCTGCCGAGCAATCATTTCCGTCGACGGATGCGCGAACGCAATTTCGACATGCAGGACACTGTAGCAGCGCTCGAGGAACGGAGGCGAATCAAGGCTGTTGGAACGATATCGCTCATACATGGAACTATGACGTAAGAGGCCACGATCTCGATGGAAACGAGCTAACCATAAGGATAGTGCCCACCGACGATGACACCGGAATCGTCTTGGTGACAGGCTTTTAGGTGCTGGATAAGAGGAGCGATCATGAAGTGCCCTAACTGCGGAAAGGAGATGAAGTTTAAGGTCCGCGACTATGAGTACGTGGAGTCCGGGCTCAAGAACGTGGTGCTGAAGGATATCACTGTTCACGAATGTAAACACTGCGGCGAGGTCTTGCCGGAAATACGAAATATCAAGCAGATTCACCAGTGGATAGCGGAATACCTGCTCAAGAAGAAAGGTGCCCTAACGGGCCCAGAGTTTCGGTTTCTGAGAAAAGCCATGGGGAAGAGCGCCAAAGAAACAGCCGAGTGTCTGGCAGTGAACCCTGTCACTATTTCGCGATGGGAAAACAACAAGGAAAAGATTGGCCCGCAGTCGGACCGGCTTCTTAGAATGGCATTTATTCTCGACCCGGCTGAGGCGCGGTCGTTCGCCGCGACAAAGTTGCTGGAGTTTGCGCGCGCGACTCTGGGCTGCACAATAGCGACTCGTAAAAGAGCGAAGCCTGAGAAGATCGTCATCACTCCGAGCGATGTTCGACAAGGAGAATAGGTCGAATGTAACGCTTTGCCGGCGACAACGCCTATCTCAAAGCGCTGCCAACTAGGAAGACCGCACTCTAATAGCAGCGGCTTGCTTTATGAGACGTTTGTAAAAACAATCGAGAAGCGTTGGGACGGGATCCCACTTACCGCAGCGCCTGCAACCTGGTGGAATTCTAAGAGAGGGGAATGTGGCCGGGGACAGAATCGAACTGCCGACACGAGGATTTTCAGTCCTCATACCGTACCGGGACTATGTGTCACTATCGGTCGCTATTGGTATCTATTCAAGCGTTTAACGGCGGTCTCAGCCGGTCGATTTTACCGATTCGAACACATAGATGGCATATAGTTCTGGCAAAGTTGTGGCAAAGTCAGTGAACCTCGTTCGGCCCAAAGTCGTCTCAATCCAGCCATTAAATAAGTCTTGATGGCCGCCGAGACTCGAATTCCGGACCCGCCGATTAAGAGTCAAGTCCAGCGCGGACCAGAACAGAACATTAATAAGAATGCCCAACCATTTCGAGGCCCGCTTGGCTTTTTCTTCGGCAATGGAAGGTGTATGTTCTGCCCAGATTCAGGCACAAAACAAGCACAGCCATGAGGTGAAAGCCATGAGGCGCGAGGGAGAAATGAATAAGCGGAAGCTCGGTAGCTTTGCTCTAAGCGTGATGCTCCTTGCGCTTAGCGTATCCGCTCAGGCGCAGCAGCCAGCGAACGTTCACAAGATAGGCGTGCTGCGAGCCGATTCGCCGCCGAATCTCTCGGCAGAGACATTTCAGCAGGCAATGCGCGATCTTGGTTACGTAGAAGGCAAGAATATCGTCATCGAGTACCGCTACGCCGAAGGAAAAGTTGACCGGTTACCCAACCTTGCGGAAGAGTTAGTGCGTCTCAATGTAGACGTGATCTGGGCACTAGGCCCAGCAGTTTCGCATGCCAAGCGGAAAATTTCAAGATAGATGTCGCATTGATTGTTCAATTGAGATTCTCTGACGTTGGACAATGACTGTTCACTGTGAAACGAAGCCCGGAGTCCAAGAGCGATGGTTAGCGTATCATCGCTCGGCTGATTTTTGACCCTAGGTACACCCTCACCTACATCGCCAGCGTTCGTTGTAGGGCATTTATGGAAGCCGTTTTTGGGGCCGACCCAGTCGATATCGGAAAATTGCTTGAGGGCCTCACTCATGACCGAGATTGTTGGCGAGGCAGGATCGAGGGATAGTTCCTCGTCGGTTTCGCTGTTGTGCTTTTTAGGATTGAGACACACTTCGGTGATCGGCACCCAGTTGCGCGTCTGCCCCGACCAGCGCAGCGGGTTTAACTGCTTGGCCTTTTCATACACCGCCACACGCTTGGCTAGAATCGCTTTGTCCAATCCCAGGTGTCGAGAGCTGGGCGTGACAAAACGAATCGCGCTATGAAGATGCTCAGTGTTGTACCACTGCACAAAACCACCCACCCACTGTCGGGCTTGATCGATCCCGCTAAAGGCGCTGTCGGGATAGGAGGGACGGTACTTCAGGGTTTTGAACAGCGATTCAGAATATGGGTTGTCATCGCTCACCGCGGGACGACTAAAAGACGCCGCCACTCCCAGCCGCTCCAGAGTCGCCAACAAGGTGGCCCCTTTCATCGGGGCGCCATTGTCCGAATGTAACGTCAGCTGCCCTCTGGCAATCCCTTGCTCTTGGCAGAGCCGATCGATCAACCGTGCTCCATGCTCGGCGCTCTCCATTTCTTCAACGGTCCACCCAACGATCATCCGGCTGAAAATGTCTTCGACCAAGTACAAATAATAATAGGCCCCGCGCACCGGGCTGTTCAGATACGTGATGTCCCAGCTCCACACCTCGTTGGGATGGCGCGCTAGCAAATCCTTGGGCCGGCGCCAAACGCGCGGCTTACTGTTTTGACGGTGCGACAGCAACTGGTTTTGTTTTAACACCCGGTAAAAACTGCTCTCCGATCCCAGATACTGCCCAGCGTCGGCTAACCGCGCCACCATCTGCCACGGCGACAGATCGCGATACGCTCGGCTATTGGACACTTCCACAATGGCTTGTTTCTCTTTCTCGCTGAACCCATGCCCACACACGCTCTTCGGCCCCCGTCGCTGATCGCCCCGGTCGGGATCTTTCTCCCACCGCTCCACCGTCCGTAGACTCACCTCCAGCACTTCGCAACTAGCCACCCGCCCCGCGCCACTGGCCCTGGCTTGCTGGACCAGCTCTATACAGCGACCGCGATCTCCCACGCTCACTGCTCCTCTCCGCTGCCCCAGATCAAGTCTGCTTTTTTTTTCAACACCAACAACGCCGTCGTCTCCGCCAACGCCTTCTCCTTGCGAGAAAGATCTCTCTCCAACTCCTTGATCTTTTTCTTGTCCGCCGCCCATTCGCTGCCATTGGCCGCCGTTAATCCACCGCCCCCCGATTCCAGCCCCACCTCCATACTCTTCTTCCATCCCGCGATATGTTCGCTATGGAGCCCTTCCCGCCGCAAGTACTCACCCTGCTCTTCTACCTCCAGTCCTTCGAACTCGATCACTGCTCTCAGTTTCTCTTGCACGCTTCGATCTCCCGGTCTGCGATGGGCTTTCATCACCTCCGTCTTACCATAGCGCTTGCTCCATTGATAAAGCGACCAGCTCGATACTCCCAGCACTCGCCCCACCTCTTCCACCGACCGCGATCCTCGATTCTGAAACTTTTCCACTGCCGCTCTTCTAAACTCCTCGCTCCTTTGTTGACTCACTTGCTTCTTCTTCTCTCTCGCCCCACTTTTCCGCTCTTGCTCCACGCGACATCTATCCTGACATTAGGGGCCAAGAATGCTACCAAAACAATCCCTATTGTCATAACACATGTTAGCGACCCTGTAGGATCAGGGCTAGTCGCCAGCCTGGCGCGACCCGGAGGCAACATAACGGGATTGTCCGGTGTTTCCGCTGGAGCTACTAAGCGGCAAGCGACTGGAGCTTCTGAAGGAGACCGTTCCCAAGTTCTCCCGTGTGGCTTTCTTCGGACCTACCCTCGGGCAACCACAAACAGTTAAAAGAGATGGAACGCGACGCCGGGGAGTTAGGGGTAAAGCTTCAATACTTAGAGGTACAGAGTCCCAAGGAAATTGAACCCGCACTTCTAGCCGCGAGCAAAGGGCGTGCTCAAGCAGTCCTCATAAATAGGAACCCCTTTACTGCTATTCATTACGCACGGATCGCAGAGCTTGCGATAAAGAACCGCCTTCCAACCATGTACGCCGATAGGGAGTTCGTCGAAGCCGGTGGGCTAATGTCCTATGGACCAGACTATATCTTTATGTATCGACGCGTTGCCGTTTACGTGGACAAGATTCTGAAAGGCACCAAGCCCGCCGATCTGCCCGTAGAGCGGCCCATGAAGTACGAGCTGGTGATAAATCTCAAGACCGCGAAGCAGATCGGTCTGACGATTCCACCGAATCTGCTGGCACGGGCAGATAAGGTGATTAAGTAAGACGCTGAACACCAGAAGCGGAGGCTGGGTCACACCCGGCGAGCGGACATCGAATCGTAAATGTCTGCTGAGTGAATATCAGATGTCCCCAATAATGGCCCTGCGTCGCGATATACGCTTGCGAGACGACAGTCGCTACGCTCAAATTTATGGTTCTTGTCGTTATCCCCCACGATTAAAATCAGCTTGGCGATGATCTCTCAGGTAAGCTAAAGCTGAAGGTAGACCCTTTGCCTATCTCACTTTCTACCCAGATCTTTCCCCCATGCAGTTCGACAAACTTCTTGGCTAAGGTTAACCCAAGTCCGGTCCCCTCGACCTTATGTGCATAGTCCGCTCCCACTTGGCGGAATTCCTCGAATATCTTTGGCTGATCCTCCGGGGCGATCCCGATGCCGGTGTCACTGACCGATATCTCTACCGAACCATCAGCCTGCCTGGCGTTAATTCCAATCCGTCCTCCCTCCGGTGTGAACTTCACGGCATTGGAGAGCAGATTAAGCAGGATCTGTTTGATCTTGCGCTCATCACCTATGAAATCGCCAAGATGCTCGTCAACAGTAACGTCGAGGTTGATCCCGTGCTTGGTGGCCCGCTCGCGCACAAAGGTACGCGCGTTGTCGATTGCCAAGGGCAGATCAAACGTAGCAACCTCTAGCTCCATGCGGCCAGCCTCCACCTTGGAGAGATCGAGAATCTCATTGATGAGGGACAAAAGATGGCGGCCGGAAGAGAGGATGTCGTCGGTGTACTCGGCTTGTTTCTCGTTCAGCTCGCCGAACAGTCTTTCCTCCAAGACTTCCGAGAAACCGATGATGGCATTGAGCGGCGTGCGTAGCTCATGGGACATGTTGGCGAGAAACTCCGACTTGTGCCGATTGGCGGCCTCGATCTGACGGCTCTTGTCTTCGATCTCGCGGAACAGTCGGGCGTTTTGGATCGCCAATACGGACTGGGTGGCGAAGGTTTTCAAAAGCTCGATGACTTCGGGGCGAAACTCGCCGGTGGATTTTCGCCTGACCACCAAGCCGCCAATGATGCGGTCTTCGCGTAACAACGGGACAGCCAGACTGGCGCGAAAGCCGAAGCGCTCCAGCAACTGACGCATTCGCAGCGCATACGTGTGCTCTTCGAGGATATTGGGGATTTGTATGGGTTCACGCGTTGACGCTGCCCGACCCACCAACCCGTCTCCCAAGTGCGGCGGATTGGCGCGAAGCGCGTTGATGAGTTCTTCCTCCATGTGATCAGTAGCCCTGAGCAAGAACTCTTCGGATTCTTCGTCATATTCGTAAATCGCTCCGCCGTCCGTGCCGCTTAACTGGACCGCATGGGAGACGATTCTCGTCAGTACGGCTTCGAGGTCGAGAGTGGAGCTGACTACCTGGCTGACTTCGCCGAGGGCTTTGAGTTCGCCTACCGAGCGTGTCAGTTCGTTGGTTCGCTCATCTAATTCTTTGAACAGCCGAACGTTCTCGATGGCGATGACGGCCTGGTCAGCGAAGGTTTCGAGGAGCTTGATCTGCGCCGGGGTGAAGGGGCGCACCTCAATGCGACGTGCTGTCAGGTATCCAATGAGTTCCCCCTGTTGTCGAAGGGGAACGTACAAGCCGGTGCGCCAGATACCAGAATGGCCCACCAATGGGAAATCGGTCTGCGCTCGCACGTCCGGAATGTGGAGCGTGCCGTGCTCACGCATCCACCGAAAAAATGGTTCATCAATATTGATCTCGACGCGGTTAATTGGTATCGGGCCAAAGTGAGCCCGGGGAACTATAACGTTCCCCTCGGGGAGTCGCAGTATCACATCATCAATCCCACAGACCCGCGCCGCGCTCTCGACGATGGCGTCCAGAACGGGCTGCACGTCCGTCGGCGAGCGGCTGATGATGCTGAGCACCTCGGCCGTTGCCGTCTGATGCTCTAGCGCCTCGCGCAATTCTGCATTGCGCTCGCCCAATTCCCGGAAGAGGCGGACGTTTTCGATGGCAATGACCGCCTGCGACGCAAAGGTTTCAAGCAGCTTAACCTGCTTATCAGTAAAGGGACGAACTTCGGTTCGTCGGACGTTGATCACTCCTATGGAAACACCCTCGCGAAGCAAAGGCGTCGCAAGAATTGTCCGAGTCCCGAAACGTTGTTGTAAGATTTTGCTTTCCGGAAAGTCCTTATCGCTCTCTGTAGCGAGATCGTGAATATGAACCGTCTGCCGATCAACGATAGCCCGAGTACCGACTAAGCCACGAGTAATGGGACGTTTCTCTTCCTGACCGGGTGCTGGCTGTGTACCGTAGGATGCCCATTGGCGAACAAAATCGCCCTCGACACGACTGATTTGCGCGTCAGTGGCGTCACATAGTCGCGCGGCACTTTCTGCAACGGCATCGAGCACCGGCTGGATGTCCGTAGGTGAACTAGCAATGACACCCAAGATTTCACTTGTCGCAGTCTGCTGATCCAACGACTCCTTGAGTTCGTTGAAAAGCCGGACGTTTTCGATGGCGATCACCGCTTGGTCGGCGAAAGTCTCTAGGAGCTTGATCTGCGCTGGGGTGAAGGGGCGCACCTCGATGCGACGTGCGATGAGCCTGCCGATGACTTCCCGCTGCTGACGAAGCGGAACCGCCAAGAAGGTACGAAAGTTGCCGAGCGGAGTTATTTGAAAATCCATTTGGGCTTGGTTCAGTACATCGGGAATGTGGACCGTACCAAGATGGAGAGTCCAAGGCCTTCCTCCCTCATCAATACTGATCTCTCGGCGGGCAACTGGTATGGGACCAAAATGAGCCCGCGCAACCATATTGTTTCCCTCATGAAATCGCAATATAAGATCATCTATCCCACAAACCCGCGCGGCACTCTCGACGATAGCGTCGAGAACCGGCTCCACATCGGTGGGCGAGCGGCTGATGATGCTGAGCACCTCGGCGGTTGCGGTCTGATGCTCCAGCGCCTCCCGTAATTCTGCGTTCCGATCCTGCAATTCCTTAAACAGCCGCACATTCTCAATAGCGATCACTGCTTGGTCGGCAAAAGTTTTTAGGAGGTTTACCTGTGTGTCGGTGAAGGGACGGGTCTCTTGGCGGCGAATCGTAATAACCCCGATAGGTAGGCCTTCCCGCAGCAATGGCGTGGCAAGAATAGTCCGTGTACCCGTAAGCTGTTGGAAAGCTAGAGACTGAGACTCTGGGAACTCGGTTCTCTCTGCCGCCAAGTCATGAACGTGAATAGTTTGCCGGTCGACTACGGCTCGGCCGGTGGGCAAACCGCGACTAATAGGTAGAACTTCTGCCGGCGCAGGTACAGGACCATGCTTTGCCACCAGTTTGAGGCTCTCGCCATCGACGCGATAGATTAGAGCGTTTAATGCCTCGCAAAGGCGGGCCGCATTCTCCGCAACCACATCCAGCACCGGCTGAATGTCCGTCGGCGAACTAGCGATAACACCCAAGATTTCGCTCGTCGCAGTCTGCTGCTCCAACGATTCTTTGAGTTCTTGGAACAGCCGGACGTTTTCCAGGGCGATGACGGCCTGGTCTGCAAAGGTTTCGAGCAGCTTGATTTGCGCCGGCGTGAACGGGTGCACCTGTATGCGACGTGCGACCAGTTCGCCAATGAGTTCCCCGTGGTGAAGAAGTGGAGCGGTTAAGTAACTGCGCCAGCCGCCAGCGGAAGCCAACATCGGGAAATCGTTCTGCTCGCGAACGTCAGGAATATGGAGCGTACCGTGCTCACGTATCCAACGATACCGCGGTTCATCAATATTGATTTCGCGTACATTAATCGGAATGGGACCAAAGTGAGCTCGTGGAACCGTAATGTCGCCCTCGCACAGTCGCAACAGCATATCATCGATCCCACAAACCCGGGCAGCGCTCTCGACGATTGCATTGAGCACCGGTTGCACGTCCGTGGGCGAGCGGCTGATGATGCCGAGCACCTCGGAGGTTGCCGTCTGATGCTCCAGGGCCTCTCGTAATTCTACATTCCGCTCCTGGATCTCCTTAAACAATCGCACGTTCTCGATAGCGATGACAGCTTGATCGGCGAAGGTTTTGAGCAGTGCGATTTGCTTGTCGGTGAATGGCTTCACCTCCAAACGGCGAATCCCAATGACACCAATGGGAACGCCTTCGCGGATTAACGGAGTTGCGAGCATTGTGCGAGTGGGATTAATCTGGCTTAAAGTCTTGGAATCTGGAAACTCGCTTTCAAGCTGTGCTGCGACATCATGAACGTGGATCGTCTGCCGATCGACCATGGCCCGACCACTCACCCAGCCACGGCTAATAGGCATTGATTCTTCAATCCCAGGTAGCGGCCCATAATGGGCGACCCGCCGAAGGTTATTACCTTCAACTCGAAGGATAATGGCATCGTTAGCACCGCAAACCCGCGTTGCGTTTTCGGCGACGACGTCGAGCACCGGCTGAATATCCGTCGGCGAGCTGGCGATGACGCCCAGGATCTCGCTCGTCGCCGTCTGCTGCTCCAACGATTCTTTGAGTTCCTGGAACAGCCGCACGTTCTCGATGGCGATGACGGCCTGGTCGGCAAAGGTCGTGACCAGCTCGATCTGTCGTTCGGTAAATGGCGCGACCGTTTCGCGCCAGATCGAAATCGTCCCAATTGGAATCCCCTCGCGGAGCATGGGTACAGCAAGGAAAGTGCGTAATCGGACCGGCGGCAGTTCGAAGGTCGGATCTTGTTCAACATCCGGGATATGGATCGGTTTGCGCTCCAGGAACGCACGACCCGGTCCTGTCTCTCGACCTGGTCGCACTGGTGTCTCCTGGAAGGCTGCCGCCCCTTCAGCGCTGACGTTGTAGTAAGCAACCAGTTGGAGAAACTCGCCGTCATATTGGCGAATGTGACCGTGCTCGGCCCCGATGAGCCTGACGGCATTTGCAATCACCGTGTCCAGCACAGGCTGGAGTACAGTGGGCGAGGATGCGATAACCCGAAGAACTTCGCCGGTTGCGGTCTGCTGTTCCAATGCCTCGGTTAGGTCGCGGTTGCGTTCCTGCAACTCTCTGAAAAGCCGCACGTTCTCGATGGCAATCACGGCCTGATCGGCGAAGGTTTTGAGGAGAGCTATCTGTTTGTCCGTAAAAGGTTGAACTTCCGTGCGTCGAATGAGAATCGCTCCAATCGGAAGACCCTCCCGGAGCAGTGGCGCGCCGAGCACAGACCGGGTTCCGTCGCGGACAGCTCGCGACTTGGCGAGTGGAAACTCCACCTCTGATTCTGCTTGCATGTCGTGGACATGGACGAGCTGTCCGTCGACCACGGCTCGCCCAGCGACGGAGGCACGATTCAACGGGGTTGCATCCGCAGTTCTGGGAATCGCGCCGAAATGAGCCGCATCGCGAAGAACGTCGCCATCGAGCCGATGAATGATAGCATCCTGTGCATCGATCAAACGCGCGGCATTTTCAGCGACAGCGTCAAGCACTGATTGCAGGTCTGTGGCGGAGTTAGCGATAATCCCCAGAATCTCGCTGGTGGAGGTCTGCTGTTCCAATGCTTCCGCGAGCTGACGATCACGTTCCTGCAACTTTTTGTCCTTTGCTTCCTCCCGCTGCAAAGATTCGGCGAGTTGCTGGCGTAACTCCGCAATCGTCTGCGCTTGTTCAGCCACAAGCGTGTTCACCATGGGACGGCGCGGTTTTGCCTTTTTGTTATCAGAGCCTTTTTTGGTCGTGGTTGCCATAAAAAACCAACTGGAGACCGTCGCAGGCGAAACTAAAGACGTGGCCTGATCGGTTTACTTGTGGTAACAGCTCGCCCGGCGGCTGAACTGTCTTTTACGCCAAGGCACTCGGTGGCGTCAAGGAAAGGCTGCCTTGCCGTGCCAAGTGAAAGGTAGCGCGAGACTTCTGCCAAAACGGGGAGGCGAGGAGCGGTTGCGGATGCAACGTTCCGAGCTGAGCCGCTGAGGACAAAATCCGAGATAAAAAAGCCGAGATCCCGTGCAGGCGTAGTAATAGCCGTAAATGCAGGGACTCTAAAGCATGCTTTCTGAATTTTTGGACACCGCGCACCCAAGAATAGCCGTGCTGCTGAAACCCAAAAAGCTTGCTTTCCGATTTTGAGTCCCGCGCGCACGTAAACCGCGCCGCTTGGCCCGTCGGTGACGTGGGTCGGGTGCCCCTGGACTCAGGTTGGTGAAACGGGGGGCTCAATTCTAGCAGTTCTCATCCGCGACGTTTTCCCGCTATGGACGATAGCCACTAGCGAGCGCAATATGGTACAATTTCAAGCTAACGAGATGAACGCAAAACACGACGGCGGATTAATCAAGTTCATGCATTTCTCAAACCGGCTTTGTTTTTATGGGATTGGCCTGATTGGTGTTTTGTTTTTAGTTGCTTATCACGCTTCAGCAACGCTCTTTCCATTCGACTCCGACCTTCTACCGGTATCCGGTACCTTCTTTGCTCTTATTGCGATTCTATTTTTCTCAATCGATAGAACAATGGAGTCGCAGGCCAGAGAAATAGAGATCGCACATCGCTTTGCTCAGGTATTTTTCGCGTTGGCTGAAGAAGGCCAAGCTGTCGGTTCCGCAGAGAAAAGGGGCCATACGCGAGCGGCGGCGGAGAAAATCGAGGAACTGAAGAAGAACTTAAAGACCAAAATAATAAAGGCTGAGAAGCATCTTCGAAGCGAATGGCGCTTCGTTGTAGTGAGCAGTGTGACTGTACTTCTTGGGTTCCAGGCTGTCCTTTCGAGCCTTAAACATTGACGGGATACCCCCACGGAGCCAGTCAGTATAGGTTTGTGAGTGAGCGGCGAAATCACAACGAGGATCGCCTTCTTCCCCCTACGCAATATTCTACAACCCCCCTTAACATGATCTAAAACTGGAGCCTATAAACAGCAGAGCACATCGAATACGGCTAGCAAATCGAACCCCACCGACACGAGGACTACTAATCCTCGTAGCGCGTCTAACCGCAAGAAAACACAATCGAATGTTTTCACTTTGCCACTACTTTGCCATAAGTAAACAGCTATGGGAAAATGAATCCTGCTACGTGGGAAGAAACGAAATGGCTGGATTGAAAGGAAAGAGCGGACCTCCAGGCAACATGAACGCCTTCAAGCACGGGCTGGCGGCTATTCAGAAGCGGCGCGAGGAAGGAATTCCCACCGAGCACGAGAAGAATGTCAGGCAGCAGATTCTAGACGGCTTGATAGCCGATAAGGGCGGTGACGAGCAGATATCGACGGCCACGAGGATTCTGGCTAAGGTTATCCGCCTTAGATGCCGCATAGCGCGGACTGGTGAGAACTGAGAACCACCGCCCTATAGGATTACAAACGGACAGTCAAATGATTGGTTCAGTGAAGGCGAAAAGTCTTGGTGATCTTTAGAGAGAAATTTACGGTAAAGCCTAGCGCGTCCGGAGCGTGATCAGATCAGATCGTGTCATGGTCACGTTATGTCGGTAGCCAAAGCTCGTAAATAGAGAAAAGGTCTGAAGGACCTCCTTTTCATCTTTCTGCGCCGTGCAATCCATCGGCACGTAGACGTGGTAATCGCGTACGCTTAAAGCCATCACGACGCTCTGGACGCAGTTGCGAGTCGAGATGCCGGTGACAATGATGCGACCTTCACCTGGACGGATCCCGAAGCGCACCAGAAGAGCATCCATTTCGGTCTGATAGAAGCAATCATGGGTCCGCTTCACGATCAGAGGCTCGTCATCGGCGGGTTTCAGTTCGTCGATCAGCTCCGCTCCCCAACTCCCTTCCAGCTTACGAACCGTGTTTTTGAAAACCGTGAACTCGAGCGCATCCGGCGATCGCACAGATTGCGTGTGGATGACCCGCCCGCCAGCATGCCGCACTCTTTCCCGAAGCTCCCGAATCTTTGGGATGATCCGCCGCACCGGTTCCCCAATGTAAAGCGCTCCGTTCGGATGCGCGTTCTCATTCTCCATGTCGATGATCACCAGCAGTGTCTTCTCTGCTTCTAACTCGATCGGAACCGGTTCGGGGTAATCAAGGTCAATTAGCATGGCATTACTGTTAGAGCCTTTAGCTTGGATTATTCACACAGGGGTGACCGAGGAGCGAGCCTCTCCGGTCGCGGGCAATGGGCCTGTACCTTGGGAGGGCCGCAAACTGGGTGGCGGATCGCAGGGCCGAGGAACAAACGCAAGCTCATAGCCAAGCCTCCTAATAGTCATTGCAGCTTTACCCTCGTGTGCCCGCTCGCTTCGAGGCTCGCTCCTCGGTCTTCAGTATTTCGTGTCTTTCTTGAATCCATGAGTATTCCAGGCTAGGAAACCGATTGGGTTCATCGCGCAAATCAGTGCTTAAACTGTTTCACCATCCCCCTGTTGGGACAATAAGTATGCGTCTGATGATCGATGATTTCGGAAGAGTCCCACCGGCTTTGATCGGTGGTCGCTCCCGAGCTTAGTCCCGCAGCGAGGACGACGGCCAAAATTTCGAAGAGGCTTGAAAATCGACTCATCGATTGCCTCGGGCGTTGTTGTCTCCCGGTAGATCAAACCTTGGAACGCTTAACACAGCGGTCGATCTCAGACAATGCTTTTCGGCTCATGACTCTCAGGCGACGGCACCGGCGAGTTGGCATTGCCGATCATTCCCTTTGCCAGCGGACGGCGAGCCAAAGATAGTAGCAGGGCTGAAATCAAATAGTTTCCAAAGAAAATCGCAAAAATGGTTTGATAGTTACCGGTGAAGTCGAAGGCCATGCCGGCAAATAGCGGACCGAGACCCAAGCCGCCTTTGTGGAATGGATCGAGAACGCTGCTGATAGCGCCATAGGAACGGCGGCCAAAATAACGCGCCAAGAGAATCTGCGTCAGCACCGCGGCGCCCCTGGCACCGAGGCCAAAAAGCAACGCAAAGAGGTATGCGGCAACGAGGCCTCTCACTTGCGTTAACAAAGCGACGGCGACCGCCGCGATCAGCATGGCCGCGACGCTGAGCCGACGCGGGTGCATTCGTTCACCTAAAGCGCCCCATAGTCCGTTGCCCATGGCGCCCGATAGAGCCATAACGCTCAGCGCTCCTGCAGCTAGTCCCGGCCTAATCTGGTTATCGGTAAAATAGGCGACCGTGTGAAAGGCGATGCCGCCCGTGCCGAGGGAAGCGAGAAAGGTGCTCGCCACCAGCAACCAAAGCGTGCTCGTCCGCATCGCATCCGCGCGCGTCCAACCCGGTTCCGCCACGCCTTTTTGTGGCTCCCGCCGGGGCGAGGGCGGGCCGCCGCAGGTAGGCACGGCCGAAAGCCCATCGGGAGCGAGACCGAGATCTTCCGGTTGCCGGCGCAGGAAAATCGCCCCGGGTAACACCACCAAAACCCAAAGCGAAATTCCAAGCGCCAAAAATGCGCCGCGCCAGCCGTAATGGTCGACAAAAAATTGATAGACCAGAGAGAGAGCCGACGCCCCGAGCGGGACCGACATGGCGACCAAGCCCATCGCTCTCGGCCGTTTGATGGAGAACCAATTCGCCACGGCCGTGAACGGAACGATGCCGCACAAGAGAAATTCCGTGAGCGCGCGGGCCGGAACGAAAGTCGCGTAAAACTGCCATGGCTCCGTGCTCAAACCAACACCGATAGCAAGCGAGCCCACCAACGCGCCGCCCGCCGGCAGCAGCAACCGGGGCCCGAGCCGGTCGGCGATCGGTCCGAAAAACGGTGAAAGGGCCCCGCCTGAAATCGCCCCCGCCGTAATCGCCGCTGCGGTGAGCGCGCGGCTCCAGCCAAGATCATCGCTGATCGGCTTCAATACTACGGCCATGGTGACATTACTGACGCCCGCGGAAAAAAAGCCTGCGACCATCGAAATCGCGACAATAATCCAGCCGTAGAAGAAAGGCGGTGTCACAGGCTCGCTGCTGATCGCGGATGATTTAGGTTCCTAGTGAACTGTAACACTTGATTCGCGTCTAAGTTCGAAGAACCCTTCGACAGGCTCAGGGTGAACGGTCAAGGCACGAGCCGTTCGTGGTGAGGTTCTCGAACCATGAACGGCGAACGCTATGTAGCTGTTACAGTTCACTAGATTCTGGTTTAGGCTTCTTTTAGATGATCCTGCCAGACGTGATTCGGCTTGAAACCAAGCATCCGGCGCGCCTTCGCCGAATCCACGCAACTCCAGTGTGTCCCGGATACTTTTTTTATTTTTGCGCCCTTCGGCAAAAACTTCCTGATCAGTTCCAAAGTCGGTTGTGTCATGCAGTTGTTCGGCGCCGACGCGATAAAAACTTCGTGCCCGCGAAAATTGGCTTGCAACGCCAACCGGCACGTCATCGCCGCATCCCGCGCATCGATGTAAGTCCAGAAGCCGCTCGCCCGCGTTGCCGGGTTTCGCCAGCGCTCCCTAAAACTCTCGTAGGACAGATCAAAGTTTACTCCCGGAAAGCGCAGGCTGCAGACGGTCATGTCCTTATGCAGGGTCACTAAAGATTCGGCGATTTGCTCGCCGATCACTTTGGAAAGGCCGTAGGAGTCTTGCGGCTTCGAAGGATGACCTTCATCGAGCGGCAAATAATCGGGTGGCCAGAGTTTTTTTGCATAGATGAAACCAAATGCGGCGGTGCTCGAAGCGATGACGACTTTTTTTACTCCGAGATCCGCCGCGGCACGGAGAACATTGTAGGTCGATGTCACGTTGTTTCCGAATGTCTCCGCGTCCGGCGCGAGATTGGGCGCTTGATAGGCGCCGAGATGGACGATCCCGTAAGCGCTTTTGAGCGCCTCGAAGAGATCTCCGGCGTGACGCAAATCGGCAAGCCAGCTCTGACACAACTTCTCTCGGGGCGGAACTCGGTCGAGGCTAAGAACTTCGTAGCGGTGCGCGATCAGCTCGCGAATAACAAACTGGCCCAGTTTACCGCTGCCACCCGTGACTACGATTCTTTTCATCTCATTTGCTCGTTTTCTTTCTTGGCTATTTTGTGCCTTGGGCAAATTGTTGAAGTCTCTCCTTACCCTCTGTTCAACATTCAAGATTCAAAGATCAAGGTATGGAACAGAAACGTTGAACATTGAACTTTGAACTCTTGAACAGGGATCGTTTTCGTCCCCAAGACCTCATACCAATTCTGATTCCCGGTGATCTCTAGCGCTTCGGTACGAGAATATCCTCCAACTTAGCGATGAGCGAAGGATTCAGCTCGTACAAACCCGTGAAAGTCTTAGCCGTGGTCGGTCCGACGATGAAAGTAATAATTTCGCCTTTGTAGAATTCTTGCGCGGAGACAGATCGGAAACTGATGATCGCCGCTGCCGCGATGACAATGACCGGCAAGATTTTAATTCTCTTGATCATGACGATATGATCACTTATTTCCGCGTACGAACTCAGAAAAGAAACTTCTGGTTCGTTATCGTCCGGTTTTTCCCTCACGGAATCATGCAATCAGTATAGCCGAGAAGGTCGGAGGCGGTGGAGAAAAACTACTTTTCCAACAGCTTCTTCATCCGTTCGATAACCTCCGGGGGTTGAACCATAATATCTTTCGATACGGCCTCTAGCTCCTCACCGCTCAGGAGATCCAAATCCCATTTCCTTTTCTGGGCGTCGGCGAGCAGCGCCGGGTCGCTCATCGTTTTCGTAAAGGCCTCGCGGAAAATCTTGATCCGCTCAGCCGGCATTCCTGGTGGACCCATAAATGGACGGCCGAGATCGCCGGAGGAGAGCAGTACTTTAGCCAACCGCTTCGTTGCATCGGGCGACTTATATTTTTCCATCAGCTCATAGATGGTTGGAACGTCCGGCAACTTTGGATAACGCTTGGCTCCGCTTTGGGCCAGGGCACGAACAAATCCGTTCTTGATCCACGTCCGTGTGGGTTCACGACCCACATAAGCGGAAACGGTTCCAGCGCGGCATTGCACTTCCCCTTTCTCGATGGCGAGGTTCATTTCGCCGCCGCCGCCGTAACCGACCACCATGTGAAGCTTGACTCCCAACCCCTCCTCAAGCAGCTTCGGTAAGAAATAGCCCAGCCCAGCGCGCGCCAACGACGCACACCTTGGCGGGTCCGTAGCGGTGCGTAACTCGTCCAAAGTCTTATACGGGACGTCCGAGCGAATAAATAAAACCTGATCGATCCGTTCCGGGGAGCCGATCCAGGAAAATTTCGGCCAGTCGAACTTCACTTCCTTCGATCCTAGAAGCTGATCGATGTAGATGGCAGGGTTGATGAGCCCGAGGGTCAACCCGTCGGGCTTGGCGACGTTATAAACATAGTTCGCCGCAATCACGGTCCCGGCACCCGGCATGTTTTGCACCACGATATCGGGATTTCCTGGAATGTGTTTGCCCAGATACTGTGCCACAAAGCGCGCCCAGTCGTCTTGGGCCCCTCCTACCGAGTTCCCCACCACGAGCCTGATGGCCTTGCCTTTAAAAGACTCATCCGACGCCGCAGGCGCAACGCTGGAGAGCAGGGCAAACCCGAATAAGAAAGATACGCAAAAAAGGATTCTTTTCATGAGACCTCCCTCATCAATCCGCTGGTAGCATGAATGAAACAATCCACTGAGACCCAGCCAGCGCTCAGGCCCAATCGGAGCGTCACTTAATCAAGCCTCCAACCTGGTGTCAAGGCGACCAACTCGTTTTGGACCTTGAACTAGAACCTCCACCCGCTAAGGCTCTGTTTCCCCTCCCAACCACCTTGCAGCACCGGCGTAGATGTACTGGGTGCCCATGTTGACCACCACCACTCGAAACAAGTGGAAGGCGACCACCAATGGCACGCTGATCTGGAGAGCTTGCGCGGTGATCGTCATCTCTGCCAAGCCACCGGGCGAGGTGGCGAGGATCATGGTAGCGATAGGCAGGTCGAAACCCCAGGCAAGGACCGCAGCGGCCGCCACCGAGGCGATCACGATAAAGAGCGAGTTCAACAACGCGAAAGGTATGAACAGTCTGTAGCGGGCAAAGAAGGCGCGCTCGTAACGCGCCCCTAACACCAGGCCGAACATGAGTTGGGCGAAATCCGTCATCCAGTGCGGCACGGCGGAAAGGTGGATGCCATTCACAGTGAGCGCCGCGCCGAAGAAAATCGGCGCTAGCAGATAGCCATTCTGTAACCGGAGCCGCTCTGAAACCTCGCCCAACACAAAGCCGAAGGCCAGCCACGGCGCTAGTATCGAGTAATCGAGCGGTACATCCGGCCGGTAGGCAGATCCTACGAGCGGGATGCCGCCATAGGTCAGCGCCAACGGGATCAGGATGACGACGATGGAGACGCGCAAGCTATGAGCCACTGCAACAGGAGCGACTTGGGCCCCGTAGCGCTCGGCCAGCACGGCCATCGCCATGGCACCGCCCGGAATCGAGGCGAAGAACGTAGATTTTCCATCAACCCCGGAGGCCCGGCTCAAAGTCAACGCGCCGAGACCGCCCACCAAGAAAACCGAAACGGTCGCCGCCGCGATCGCAGGTAAGTTGACGGCCAACTCCGCAACGACGGTCGGAGTGAAATAGAGCGACACCGCCGAACCAATAATCACCTGACCCATTTGGCGGCCATAAGGGACCGAGTACATTCGCACGCCCATCAGATTGAAGGTCGCGATCGCGATCATCGGCCCGATCATCCAGGGAATCGGAGTGTGGAGGCGAGCGAACAGAAAGCCCGCCGGGACACCGACCGCGAGCCCCTTCAGGATTGGGGGCAGCCGCTTCCGAAGATTAGTGAACTCGGTCATTGATGATTGCTGCGACCCGTTGCTGTATGACCGCGGGATCGGACGCCGGAAAATGATTCTAAATCTTATTTAAAACTTCTTTTTTGAGCGAAGACGACAGCCGGCCGCTATGCATTTTTTTGGGGACCTTTATACTGCTATGTTTAAAAGCTTTCGCAGCTTGCGCGGATTTTTCAGGTGGTCGATTGTCAGGGATACACCAACCGACGAAAGACTTTCTCACCACGAAGATCGCGAAAGACACGAAGATCGGATAACCGAGATGGCATCGAATCAAAAAATGTTTTCTTCCTTCGTGCTCTTCGTGTGCTCCGTGGTGATATCCAGTTTCCTTGGTTGCGGCCTAGCTTATACGGCAGGCGCCAGCCTGTAAAAACGCGCCACGTTGTCATGCAGCATCTTCTGCTTGGTGCTGTCCGAGAGATCCGTTCTCTCCCGGACGGCCTTGACGGTGTGCGGCCAGTCGCCGTCCCAGTGAGGATAATCGGATGAGTAAAGCAGCGTATCTTCCAAGCCCCAACGAAGGGAGTCGGGGATAGTTTTTTCTTCGCACTCGACACCGAAATAAATGCGCCCGCCGGTCACGTATTCGCTCGGCGGCTTGGTGAGATAGGAAGCTTCGTCCGCGCCGCGCTTCTCCACCTCTTCATCGAGGCGGTCCATCATGTACGGCACCCAGCCGATTCCCGATTCAAGATACGCGATGCTAAGCCGCGGGAACCGCTCGAACACCCCGCCTACGATCGTCGCGATCATCGCCATCATCTGTTCGGCCGGATGGTCGATGGTGTGTGCCGAGAGAAATTTCCGAAAGCGCTGGCCGCCCAATGAATCGGCAGAAGTGCCCGTGTGAAAGCCAATCCCCACTCCGAGGCTTTCAGCGACGGAGTAAATCGGATCGTACAGAACGTCACCGAAGTCGGGCATTTGCGGCATGTAGGTCGGCAGGACTCCGGCCACCGCCGCCCGCTCAGTCACGGCACGCTTGAGTTCGTCGGCCGCGGCCTTGGGATCCTGCGGTGCCAAAAGCGCGACATATTTGAGGCGCGCGGGGTCCTTCTTGCAGAAGTGGTACATCCAGTCGTTGTAGGCCCGGGTTACAGCGGTCGCAAAATCACGCTCGTGCAGGTTGCCGACATGCAGTCCCGCCGTCGGGTAGAGCACCATCACATCGATCCCATCCTCGTCCATGGCCGCTATCTGATCCTCGGGCCCCTCTGGCTTCGCGCCCAGCTTGCCGCGTAAATCACGGTCCCACGCGTCATTGGGGAACAGGTTTCGCCGTTGCCAGCGCGGCTCTAGGAACTCCCGCATGCCGGCGATGGACTCGCGCACGTGCCCGTCCGCGTCGATCACTTTATAGTTGGCCATTTCTCCCTCCTTTATGGGTTACGTATCGTTCGATGGTCGCTTTGCCAATTGCTTTAACTTCATGACGCAATTCTTAAGGGTCGAGTGAGCTTCGTGATGTCATCGAGCTTTTCGACGTTTCGGACGCCGTCGATCAACCGTTCCAGTTTTTTCTCGCTAAGTATGATGCGGGTCAGATTTTTTGCCTTTTCTTCCAGCTCCGATGGGCTCATCGGGTTATGCGGCGTACCCTTGAAGTGAACTACCAACACCGAGGGACGACTTCCATCCTTGAGTGAGAGCGTCACCCGGGCCGCGCGGTCCCATCCCTTCTCTTCGATCTCGTGATCGACGCGCAGACGAACTTTGCGCATCGTCGCCAGAATTTTCTCATCCGAAATCCGTCTTTCAGTAAAAGACTGCGGATCCTTCGGATCATGGTAGAGACTCAGCGCGACGCAGAACGGGATGCTGTATTGCGCCGCCATCAAATCTTTCGGCTGGTAAATGGCGTGATGAGTGACCAGTTTTTCGATTCCACCAACGGTAATCTCCCGGACGTCCTGCGGCTCAAAGCCATTTTGCTGCGAGAGCTTTTCCAGCCCTTCGATGGGCGCATGAGCATTGATGTGACAGGCGTACCGTTTGATGCAGATATTGAGAGACTCGAAGTCGCGTCCCAGGCGGTACGTCAGCCGGGAGAGGTTCGGAGAGTCGGAAAAGGCTCGGCAAAATCCTAGCTCACCCTCGAGAACGCTATCCGGCCCGGCAAACCCGCGCTGTGCCAAGGAGGCGGCGGTCACGCCTCCTTCCGCGGCTTTTCCCAAGTGAAGACGCTTGATCATCGCGCCTTCCTGACAGCGGGAAAATTCCATCAGCCCGCCGCAGTAAGAGCCGGCGATTCCCAGCGCATGAATCATTTTATTTTCGTCGAGACCCAGGAGACGTCCGGCCGCCACCGCAGCGCCAAAAGTTCCAGTCAATCCGGGAGCATGGAAGCCGCGTTTTTCGAGAGAATTTCCCGCAGCGACGCCGATGCGACCCATAACTTCGCAGGCCGCCACGAAGGCGGTCAGGAAAGCTTTCCCGTTCGCCTTTTGCATTTCTGCCGTCGCGAGGGCTGGGAGAAACGCAGTTGCGCCGGGGTGTACGCCGGCGCCGGGTTGACGGACGTTGTCCAACTCAAAGGCATGCGCCATTGTTCCATTGGCCAATGCCGCCAGATGCGCCGGCGCGCGCCGGCTCTCTCCCAATACAGTGGAACGACCCGAGAGACCCTGGTCTTTGACAAACTGAACTACCGTCTGGCTCCAAGGCTTGGTGGAACCGTAAAGAGCCACTGTGATTATATCCAGGAGACAGTCCTTCGCTCGGGAAATCACCTCCGGCGGGATATCGCGATAACGAAGATTGACGGCGTAGCGGGCAAGTTGTTTGGTCGCGCCTGTGCTCACAGCAACCCCCAAATGCGTGCCGTAGAGTGCTTCTCGCCAGCCGATTCGAAGTCAATAAAGCATTCTTGACCCCAAGAACTTAAAAGGTTTCGCAGCCTGCGCAAATTTTCCGGTGACACGTGGCTATCCAAACGGGGATTTGCTCGAGCCAAGCCTGTCTTGAGCGAAATCGAAGGGACGCCAAGTGACGGCCAAGGTCCGTCATCCCGAGTGGAGGCGAGGGATCTGGGAAAGATTTCTCCCTTCGGTCGAAATGACAACGCTTTGCGTCTTTACGCGAGATATTCCGAGTCTTGGTTCCGGCTCTGCGGCGCTAGGTCCTTTGCGGTTGTTGTCCTCCTAGGTTTTCCAGCCCGCTGATAGGTCGACTCTGGTCCCAACGGGGTCGAGCACGAAGGTCTCGGCGAAGCGACCATCTCTGGGAAGCTCCGCTTTACCGCCGGTGGCGCCGGCGGCGAGCGCCGTCTTAGCGGCGTCCTTAACGTCTTCCACCTGCATTCCAAAGTGATAAATTCCCTCGCGGCGGCTTCTCGCCGGCAGCAAAGCTAAATTGATGTGACCATCTGAAACATAAATGGCTTCGCCGTTTTCGCCGCTGCGCGCGACCTCTTTGAGGCCGAAGGCTGTTTTGTAAAACTCCGCGAGCTTCGCCGGATCCGCGGCGAGAATAGCGATGTGTCCGATCCTTGCCATGTACCTGCCCTCCTTTATAGATGAGTCAATACGCTTTCCCCTTTCGGGCAAAGCCCGCCCGATCGGGTCAACCAGGCACAGCATTACAACATCGAAAGGGTGGTTACAACATGAAACTCGAAAGATCAATTATAGCGGCAGATCAGCGACCGGGACCCCTGCGTCAATCGCCTTGCACTTCGCCTCTTCGGCAGCGGATTTCTGCCGTGCCAGCTCGAGCACTTCCGCGGCCCGTGCTCGCGGAATAAAACAGACGCCGGTATCGTCGGCGAACACGATATCGCCCGGGGCCACACGAATGCCGGCAACCTCGATCTCACCGTTGATCTCAATCGTTTCGATACGCCATTTGCCGGTGACCGGCGTTACTTCCGTGGCCCATACGGGGTACCCCACGCGGCGTGAATGCGCGACGTCTCGAACGCCGCCTAAGACGATCGCTCCTGCCTCGCCCTGGCGCTTGCCGGTTTGCGCGGATATGCCGCCCATGTTTGAAATGCCCGGCACCCCGTCGATCACGACCACGTCGCCCGGGCGAGCCAGATTGTGGGCCTCAAACTCGGCCATCTTGTTCACGTGCCGGCGCGCGGTCTCGTAGACGTGCTCGCGCTGCATGATGTTGCGCACCGTCAGCGCCGGTCCCACGATGCGTGAGCCCGCCAGGGTCGGCTTCAGCACCGATGCTCCGACCACGCCGGTAATCCCAAGCTCGTCCATTACGTCCGAAACAATCCCGGTGGCATCTCCCAGCGCCCGAAACCCCTCGATGATCCCGTCCGGCGGCCGCGGCGTTTCCATCTTGCGGATACGCTCAGCTGCAATCTTCCCAGTCAGATTTTTTTCATCCATGGTTGCGCTCCTTGAATGTCAATCAACAGAAATATTTCATTTATCAGCGACTTGAGACCTGTATATATGCTAGAAGCGCGCGTATGCTATGCGGCTAGATAAGCAAAAGCCCGGGGGTTGTATAGATCCCCGCGCCTTTAGTCTAGATCCGGTGTGAGCCGAACCGAACGGCCACCCTTCCGGACGACTGTCGCTAGCTTAACAGCGGGTTACGAACTGTGATTTCGCCGTACTTTTGCCCATGGCTGAGATCCTCGGACCAAAGGGTTGCAGCCTCTTCTTTATGGGCGGCAGCCAGAATAAGTCCGTCCCAGAAACTCAGGCGGTGACGTTCAGCCATTTCACTCCCTGCGAGAATGTCCCGAGTTTCTAAAACCGCAACTGTCCAGGTACCTAGGTCTGAAATGATCTGGCGGGCTTCACGGGGTTTAAGAGGATTGGGGATCTTCGCTGTTACGGTCACGTAAAACTCTTGAAGTACCTGAGTGCTGACCACGCCTTCTCCCGTGTCCCAGAGTCTTTCCATAAGCTCTCGCGAGCGCTCAAACTTGCGTCCCGCGGTCTGATCGTACGCGTAGACGAGAATGTTAGTATCCACGAACTCAGCGGACATGGAGATCCTCGCGCGTCCAACGAACCCTGCCTTTCGTGCCAAGTCTTAACCCGCGGCGCATCAGGGTGCGCTGCCTCTCAGCAGCCAGGCGCATTTCTGAAAGACGCTTGACTCGTTCTTCCAGAGCCTCCACGAGAAAGCCTGACAAGGAGATTCCTCGATCAACCGCGAAGTGCTTGGCCTCACGAAGGATATCTTTAGGAATGGAGAGGGTGATGTTTTGCTTTTCCACGCGTTTACGTGTAGCACGCGACTTCCCCCATTGCAACACGGAAGGGCCTAAACCAAAAACACCCGCCCTATTTATAAATCGAGCGTTTTTATATAAATCCGGCAGGACCCTATTTGTCGTTTGGCTCCCTTTGAAATTTCGATCTCTTTACTGCGTGGCTATCTCTGTGCGCGCTGGTTTCGTTTGGTGCCGAGCTCATCAAGAATCGACAAGTCCACAACCCTATTGGCACTGATCGATCCGAGTTTTTTGTCCACGTAGGCCGACATCCGGATCAGATTCTTAACCGCCTCATCGGGTGGGTAAAGTGTGGCATCCGAGTTGGAGTGCAGGTACTGGTAGGCGAAATCCACTACGTCAGCGTCATGGCTATTCAACAATTTAGTCAACGGACCTATGGTGCCTTCCCTATTGTCGACGAGATAGCGCGTCGCGTCGGAAAAGGCTTTGACAAATTTCTTCACGGTTGATCTTTGGCCGGCGAGATAGGAACGTTTGGCGGCGATCGGCGCATTCATGAACGGAGTAGGTTTCCCGCGCAATACAAAAAATCCCCTTTTCACCATGATGGGTTCGAGTAGCGCGTCGGCGAGAGTGGCATCGATCCCACCTCGCATCAAGGCCGACACCCTCTCCTGGGAGCCGCCACCCATCTGCAGCAACGTAAGGTCCTTGACCGGGTCGAGTCCGGCGTCCTGCAACAGAACATGAATGATCAGCCAAGGCTTGCTTCCTGCGCGGTTGACCCCGACCTTTTTTCCCCGTAGCTCGCGGATATCGGTGATTTTTTCCCGCGTCACCCAGACATAGGGCACGAGGTTGTCCCAGCTGCCAAGGGCGACAACGTCCGCGCCTTGTGCATGGCTGGGTAGCAGTCCCGTGGGCGCGCCCACGGCCGCATGAACATCCCCGGAAATCAGGGCCTGGTAAGTCGTGGGCGCGCTGTTGATCCTGACCGGCTCGACGATCAAGCCCTCCTTCTGAAAAAACCCCCTGTCATTACCCACGAGCACGGGGAAGGCCGCCGTCGGAAATAACGGGATCGCAACACGCATCGTCTCTTGCGCCGGCACACTTCCCGCTGTGAGTCCTAGAATTAGGAGCAAAATTATCGAGCGAAGCAAAGGTGCAATCTTCATATCTGCCCCCGTCTGATGCGACCGGCCTCGGCAAGGATGAGGATCCCGGCGCACAAGGCAATATTCTTTCATCAGCTAGTCCTTGTTTTGCAGATAAGAGGGCCCCGAGTCAATCCACCCAGATACTTTGCGCCAGGCAACATCAACACTCAACTTGAGACTGACCGCTAACTCCTGTACTACAGATGACCACGGGTGTGGCCGTTGCCGGTAAAATGAAGAACGCCGCTCGGATAGCTAAGGGGATTTGCAACAAGAGATGAAAGAAATCCACTTTGTCGATACCACCTTGCGCGACGGCCAGCTAAGCCTTTGGGCATCCAATATGACCACCGGTATGATGCTGCCTATCGTCGAAAATATCGATCGCGCCGGCTTCGAGGGCATGGAGCTCTTGTCTTCCGCATTCTTCAAAAAATGCGTGCGGGACTTAAAAGACGATCTCTGGGAGCGCGCGCGATTGGTTGCCAGACGTGTCAAGCATACGCCGCTTAGATCGATTCGCAGCCGCTCGATGCTGGCTTTCCAAATAACTCCCCCGGCGATTACCGATCTATGGTTAGAACGATTGGCGGCTAACGGAATCACCGAGCTCCGCACTTCGGATCCTTCAAATACGCCGAAATACTGGGCCGAAGCCATCCGAACGGCTAACCGTGTGGGGCTGAAGACCATTCTCAACATTATTTATTCTATTTCGCCCAAGCACAGCGATGACTATTTTGCCTATCGGTTCCGCGAAGCCGCAAAAATGAAACCCTACCGTTTGTGCTTTAAAGATCCCGGCGGACTCCTCACTCCCGACGCGACCCGGCGGCTGGTACCGATTCTTTTGCGCGAAGCCAACGAAACCCCTGTGGAGTTTCACACCCATTGCAACACGGGCCTGGGCGCTCTGTGTTGCCTGGAAGCCATCAAGCTCGGAATCACCTCGATCAATACGGCCATCCCGCCGTTGGCCGATGGCTCCTCGAACCCTTCGGTATTCAACGTCGCCATGAACGCCCGTGCTCTGGGCTATGATCCAGTCATCGATGAAGAAGCGATCAAGCCCGTGCGCGATCACTTTACCGCCATCGCAAAGCAAGAAACGTTGCCTATTGGCAAGCCTCTGGAATACGATGCCTTGCATCCGATGCATCAGGTTCCCGGCGGCATGATTTCCAATTTCCGGTTTCAGCTCTCAAACCTGGGCAAATTGGAAAAACTTCCCGAGGTTCTCGAAGAAGTCACACGTGTCCGCACCGAATTTGGCTACCCCATTATGGTGACACCCTATTCGCAGTTCTTCGGCGTTCAAGCCGCCGTGAATGTCATGGTGGGCGAGCGCTACAAGGAAGTCACCGACGAAGTTCTTTTGTACGCCCTCGGTTTATGGGGCGAGGAGGAAGCGGAGTCCATCGAGCCGAATTTAAGAGATAAGCTTCTCCATCGTCCCAGAGCTAAAGAGCTGAGCAAGCTCAAGGCGCCGGAGATGACGCTCAAAGAGTTTAGAGAGAAGTTCGGCGGAGCCGGGGTGTCCGATGATGATGCGATTCTGCGCTATTTCGCCGGCGAAGAATATGTCGCCGCGATGAAAGCCGCGGGCCCACCCAGGGAATACGCGAGCGGCAAAAGTCCCCTGTTGATGTTGATCGAGCAGGCAACGCAGCAAAAGCATTCACGGCAGATCTACATCCGACAAGGAAACTTGACGGTTCGCCTGGAAAAGAGAAAAGGCGGGTAACTTTACAAACCCTGAGTTCTGACGGATGCGTGAACTATTTTTTCTGCTGAACGGAACGGCTACGATGCTTTCTCCATCGCTTGCGCCATGCCGCCGAAATAGGCGCGATGGATGTCCATCGATTCCTTCGCGGTTGCGAGAACATCCTGCTCCCGTCCCGGCACCGCATATTTTTCCAGAACATCGATGAACATCTCGGAATGTTTCACGTCGGCCTTGCTATGGACCGTAAAGTTCGGCATCTGCGCGGCGCTGAAATTTAGATCCTGCGACCAAATCTTGTAGAGCCGGCTGCAATTTCCTCCGCCCATATCGCCCAACAGCCGGTCGTCATTGGTCCACTCCGCGATGGTCGACGCCGCGATGGCTTCCTGCCACGGACGCGTGGCGCGCGATCCAGAACCACGCGTAGGTTGCCGCCTTGGTCGTGGGCAACGGCTCGGCGTTCATGACATCATCGACGCTCAACCCAACTTCTTTTCCTTGACGAGCAATGAGATCCATATGGCCGGTCTTTGAATGCTCGTCTTCAACGAGCTCCTCATACTCGTGCGACATGATGCGTTGCTTCACGTCGAACTCCGGACAATTGGCCGCCACCTGCGGCCAATTGTTGCGCCGCTGGCGAGCATAAAGGCCCAGCTGCAAAAGATAGATTTGCGCGCGCGCCCGAGTCAGTTTGACCGAGTAAAAATGCTCCATCTCCGGCGTGCGGAAGAAATCCCGCACACAATCACCGAGCGCCTGCCGCCATTCCTGTGCTTTCATCAAACTACCTCCTAGAGACGATAGAAGACTTAAGAAAGCTGTTTTGCATTTGCCGATCCCTCATTATGTTCTCACTCCAACGTGATCGTCTGCAAAAACTCCGGGATGATTACCCTGATGTTGCGATCTACGGATTTGACCTCCCGCTCCAAGCGCTGCGCTCTTCTTCTAACTGCTGCTGTCATTCCACTGGAAAGCGGCACGCGCCAATCGTCGTAGTGATGGACGATGACGGTCTTGGGTCGAAGAATCTTGATGGCCTCGGTCCAATCGTGATTGCTGTTCTCGGCGAGTATCGCGACATCGGGCTGTAATCCGTGGAGATTCTCTGCGATGAAGTTGCCGGTGCTTTGGTCCAGCAGACGGAGTTTGCCGAACGTAAAATAATAGAGGTAACTTCCACCCTCGACGAAGTGTTTTCCGAGAATCGGGCCTGACAGCGGGCTGGTGATTTCCGTTGCCTTGGGTTGCCGTCTTTCACCGCCCCGCTTCAGTACGCCGTGCTGGCTTTCGATAACCTGCACCGAGAAGTCTTTGAAATCCAATTTCTCACCGCCGCTGATCGCCGTCAATTGGGCTTTGTCTACGCCCGCGCTCAAAGAGAGATTGATCGTGGTTCTGGAGCCGATGACCTTGGCCCCGAAGCGCCTGGCGATGAATGGGATGTCAGCGATATGGTCGGCGTGGCTGTGGCCCGCGAATATATAGTCGGCACCGCCGATAACGTTCAGGACAGCCTCTTCGTCAGTTTTCCATTCTTCTCCCGCAACCGCCTGCTTACGCGTCAAAAAGGGATCGATCAAGATCTTGGTCTGAGCGAACTGAATTTCCCACCCGGCGGTGCCGAGCCACTTCAGGGTGACTCGCTGTGTTTGCGGCAAAGGAGTTTCCGACTCGGCGGCTTGCACAGGTCGGACAGCGATCGAAGCCACGATGAGACTGACCATCAAGACAATCTTCATGATGATCCTCCCGCCTGTGAAGATTCACGGTCTTTCTCTTAGCTTAATCCTGCCGCGGTCAGGATTTAATTTTCATTTCTGCCGCGAGAATTTTATTGTCAGGAGTGCCTTTCCAGATAACATTTCTGGCCAACCCGTAAAGCTCTGCCAAGGTATAAAGCGGCGCGAAGGGAACGTCCTCCATGAGGATGCGTCCCGCCTGGTGCAGTATGGCAACGCGTTTTTTGTGATCACCGATTTTTTGCTCTTCTTCGATGAGTTTGTCGAATTCCGTATTGCTGTAAAGGATCCGCTTCGATGAGCCGGTGCGGAAGTATTGATCGAAATAGGTATCGGCGTCGCTGCCGTTACTGCCGGCGTAGTAAAACGGTAGCTTGCCTCCATTGACGCCTTCTTTTCCCCAATAGACCGCGTATTCCTGCCCGACAGGCTCGACTTTGATACCGACCTTCGCCAGTTGATTGGCAATCACTTCGCAAGCCTCTCTTCCTTTGAGATGCCGATCAGGAGAAAAATAGAGCTTGGTCTCAAAACCATTTGGATAACCCGCTTTGCCGAGCAGCTCCCGAGACTTTTTAAGATCGTAGGGATAACGCTTGATGTTGGGGTCATAGCCCACCCAGTTGGTGCCCAATGGACCGTCGACGACGGCGCCGTTGCCGTCATAGATGTGCTTGAGCAGTACGTAGGGATCCAGCGCGTAATTGATCGCCTGGCGCACGAGCTTGTTGTCGAAGGGTTTAAAGGTAACGTTCATCCCCAAGAAATACATCCGAAATCCCACCACCTTTTCCACCCGGTTACGCGGATGCTTTCTGACGCGCTCGATGTCTTCAATCGGAAGGTTGCTGATAACGTCCGCTTGACCTGCCAGCAACCCCGCGACGCGGGCCGCTTCCTCCTTCACTCCTTTAAGAATCACTTCCTTGATCTCCGCTTTGGTTCCCCAATAATCGTCATTGCGGGCTAGCACCAAATTACCGCCCCGTTGCCAGCTGACGAACTTATAGGGACCGGTGCCGATGGTCTGGTTGTCGAGTGGGTCGCCGGCGTCCTTGCTGATGATGAAACGGGTGTCGAGTCGGGCCAGAAGAAGGGCATTGGGATTCTTTGTCGTGAGCACGACCGTATGATCGTCCGGGGTTTCGACCTCGACGTTGTCGACGTACGATCCCTGCATGCTTCGTTTGTCGTTTTTCAATCGGTCGATGGAAAAGGCCACATCCTTCGACGTAAACGGTGAGCCGTTATGAAAGCGGATACCTTTTCTCAAGTGAAAAACCCACTTCCTTCCCTGAAATTCCCAGGACTCGGCCAGCACACCGATGTATTCGTTCCGTCCGTAGTCCATCTGGATGAGGGGCTCTATGAGATGGCGCCAAATGCCGGTGATGCCGCCGCCGCTATACCCGTAGGGATGCAACGAATCGAGGCTGACTCCTTGATAGATCACCACCCGATCATTCGAGGCTGCCCAACCCATCCGAGTCACGGAAGGCCCAATGAGACTTCCTAAGCCTATCGTGGCGCTTTGACGCAAGAACTGCCGTCGATTGAATGTCTTCCCGCGCATGGGACCTCCTGGGTCAGGGAACGGAGCGCTCGCCAAGAGTGCTTTTCTGGATTTTTTCCCGTAGTAGATGATCGGACTTTACCTGAGCCAGTTATATTAACCAACTTCAGGCGGTGTCAACAAAATGTATGGTTCACCAATCCTGCTGTTAACGAACGGGTGGGGCCGAAAAATCCCCAGCCCAGGTGATCGATCGGGAGCCTTCCTGATCGTCTCAAGTTGTTAAGGTTCGTCAGGTGTATTACCTCGGAAGTGAGGCGTTAGGGGACGTGTTTGACCGTGTATTTGGGCTATTGTTTCTGGGATTTCGCCTGCAGCATTGCTCGGCGTTCGAGACTTTCCCTGGGCCACAGCTCGGATGACTTGTAGTACTGGGCCACAGCAGGCATGTCATGCGGAATGACGACCCAAGGCTGCTTTGACTCGGTGTAGATGTGAATGTCGGGTGGAAGGCGGTCCGGTTCATCCAGGGAGCCGACACGGATGAATCGGATAGCATCGCCTGCGCCAGCGTAGTTGCTCCAAACCGCAACGCGACATCTGGGGCAGCGGGAGATCTTCTGACCTTTGCCACTGTTCGATGGTGTGGTGATGACTTCAACCTCTCCCTCGAGTAACTGGACACGGTCGGCTTCGATGAGCGCGTTCAGGGCAAACGAGGCACCGGTTTCGCGCTGGCACCAGCGGCAGTGACAGCAGTGAACGAATAGCGGCTTCGTCGTCATCCGATAGCGCACGAAGCGGCATGTGCAACTGCCGTCTAAGAACTTGAATTCTGTGCTCATGGCGCGATGACCGCTAAAGACCGCTCAGGATGGCGGCCTATCTCTGTAACAGTCTATTTCTTGCACCACATCAGAGTCAATCCATTTCACTAAGACTCACCGAAAGGATTGAGCGGAGTCTGCGCAGACAACTATCGTTAAGCGAAGCGTGAATGGACTAGGAAAGAGACCAGAATCCAGCCTACCCTCACGACTGACCCCGAGCTTCGTTTGCTCGGTAGATTGGGCATATCACAGAATCATCTTAAGGATACACGGGGAAGCAAAGTTTCGAGATCGCGCGGGCAGCATTCGACGAATTTGCCAACAAAAGATTTGACCCCTTTCGATTCTTGTGGAGCGTTACTACGTGGCGCAGCGACAGATTCCGATCCGCGGCAGCGAAAAGTTCATTGAGCGGCTAGGACGGCCAGAGGTGGCGGCGGTGGCTCGGGACCATGCGCGTTATGAACGGCGAGCGGTACAGGCGGGACCCGAGCGGGTTGTCAGCGAAGTGGTGCGGCAGTACCGAGTGAGCCGGGAAGCCATCTTTGGGGGGAAGCGGGGGCAAGAGAACGAGGCGCGCAAAAGTGGCGATGTATCTGGTGAAGCGGTATTGCGACCGGACGTTGCCTGAGATGGCGAAAGACTTCGGGGTTGGCAGTAACTCTACAGTGAGCTGGAGTTACCGCGGGATAGAAGCCAGGATGGTCAAGGAAAAAAAGCTCAGAGATCGCATCGAGAAGATCGTTGCCAGTATTAATCAACTCCATACTTGACCCCGTTGACTCTCCACGCAGACTTTATGGGCTTTAGGGGTCAAGTGTAGAGTTGGATGTCGGTTCAGACAAGAAAATGCTGTCGAAAGCTGGTTTCACCGCAGCACGTGTGCGGCCCGCTTCCCGCCCTTATTGGAACGTGATCAGATCGGTCCGACTCAAGGTCGATGTTTTCTCCTTGAGGGGTTGGTTCGTCGGATTCGCGCTATTTTGATTCAATATCTGGTAAAGACCGATGACTTCCTCATAATCGTTGGGCCCCAGGCTCGCATCTAACGGGATCACGACCGTGTAGCCGCGCAACGTTGCTCCGACCGACGTGTAGAGTACCGACCCGCTGATCTTCCAGCCGGTGAGAATGAGCGTCGTAACGCCTTTTGCCTTAAGAATTTTGTCCAGGTCGGTATTGAAAAACCGGTCCTGCCCATAGGACACAAAGGTCACGTCGCCCTTCGCGGGTGCGACTTCCGGCATCCATTTCGACATCGTCGGCTCTCGCGTCCCGTATCCCACAGTGATGCCAGCTTTGCGCGCGCGCGCCAACAACCCACTGATTGCGGGCACCATGGTTTTGAGGCAATTGGGCCTGGACGCGCAGATCGGTTCGACAACGTCAAATACCAGCAGCGCCGTGCTCTCAGGCTTCAGCGTCACCGGGACAGGGTCAGGGATCGGCGGCATCTGCAGTGTGATCATTGGCTTGGCGGCTCCGTTTCCAGGTGGCGCGGGCACAGCGCTTTGTGCAGTCGCTGATCCGGCATATGTCGCAAACGCGAGAAAAGTGACGAGGGCGAGGGTAAATGAACCCATGAGGATGCTCCCGTTTTCTGGATAGGAATTATTAAACCACCTTTTTGAGTGGAGATATATCGCCAGAACGCCGAGCCCGTCAAGCGCAGCTGAGTTTAGTAAGAATTGCGGACTTCATCCGAGGTCCAAACCCGATCAGGGTTTATTCTCTGCGGAAAATGGCGAACCGAGCCCAGCTTTGCCACAACGTTGCCAGACTATATGCCACTATGTGTTCCAATCAGTACATTGATTCGTAGCGCATGCTCACAGCGGCGAAGGGAATGTGTGTTCTGGTCGAGTGATCAATTTTTTCTGTCCTGCCGACATTCAAAGCAACTGCAAAGCAGAGAAAAATATTTGTTTTTATCGTGTCGTTAAAGCGGCACAGAGAATTGAGAATCCTCTGCTCTTTCCATTCGATTGCGTTTCAGGCGGAGGCTGTCTTGGGAATTCGGGATGTCCTGATCTGGTCGGGAAATTCGATGAGAAAATCAGGGAAACTCCGATTGTAGAACATCCGAAGCTATGACAATCATCACCTTGAGCCAGGTACGTTTCATCGAAATACGCAAACAGATAAGTCGGGATGGCGGATCAAAACAAGCGAAAGGAGAACCAATGAATACCCGCCGCAGCGCCGTAGCGATCACAACAGTGTTGCGGGCACCGCCCGCAGTTGCTTTCCTTGCGTTTCCGTCGAGGGACATAAGATCACCTTGTTGGATAGTCTCTGGCCAAAGTGACGAATGGAGGCTGCTTTTCTGTGTCCGACTCGCTATCGCGCTGTTGACAGACTGGCTCGCAAGCAGCTGATGGAGCCGGTTTCAGTTATTCGTGTCGAGATCCACAAAGCAATTCCTATCATTACAAATTTGGTGCTCAACCTAACGTGGGAGGTAAGAAATGCAGATCGTTAACGAATCAGATCGGGATGTGACCTGGTGGTGCTACAACTCTGACGACTGGGGGCCGAGAGCACACCTCGCCAGGGGGGAGGGGCGATCTGGCACAGGGAGGGAGGGCCTCATTTAACCCGCCGAGCAACGCCACGGGTTTGTACTACGTGGTGTTCACGAACAAAGGCGGCAGTCTGACCTACTCATGGTGGAGGCCCGGAAACGCTTCCACTTTGAAACACAGCCCGAAGCTAGGTCGGGACCAAACGGTAACCTTGAGAGGATCGTCCAGATACCAGGTAGTAAACCCGGCGGGGTTTCCTATGACAGGGGAGGCATTGTCTGACGGCTACCAACCAGGCTGATGCTCGGTACAAGGCAGCGCTCCGCTTCTTTCAACCAGACGTGGGAGGTAAGAAATGCAGATCGTTAACGAATCAGATATGGCTGTGACCTGGTGGTGCTACAACTCCTACGACGGAGACCGAGAGTACACCTTATTCGGAGGGAAGGGCGATCTGGCACCGGGAGGGAGGGCCTCGTTTAACCCGCCGAGCAATGAAACTGGTCGCTACTACGTGCAATTCACGCTGAAAGACGGTCATCTTCCTTACTCTTGGTGGAAGGCCGCAAACCAATGGACTTACGCACGCTGCCCAAACGTACGTGGGGACGAAACGCTGATCTATAGAGGATCGACCAGTTTCGAAGCGATAGTCACATAGACTCCGTGCGGCGATATACCTCCGCTCAGAAAAGTTGATTAAAAATTCTATCCATCTGTTGTCGAAATGAACCGCGAGAGGAATTCATCATGACCCGCATGCCAATCCACAGGTTCAAAGGTTCAAACGTTCAACCGTTCAATGTTTTCGGCCTTCTGATTCTCTCTCTCGTTGGACTTTTGAATCTCGTGAGTCTTGAACGGGCTTCCGCCCAGACCCCCTTTTACCAGGGAAAGACTATTCGTATCGTGGTCGGCTATCAGCCTGGCGATAGCCACGACCTGTGGGCGCGCACTTACATCCGCTTTCTCGGCAAGCATATTCCAGGCAACCCCGAGTTCGTCGTGCAAAACATGCCCGGCGCCGGCTCGATGATCGCGGCCAATTACGTTTTCAATTTGACCAAGCCCGATGGTCTCACTCTCGGTTCCATAGGCGGTGCGCTGTTCATGGCCCAATTGACGGGGCGGAAAGAAGTGCAGTTTGACTGGCCGAAGTTTTCTTGGATCATGACTCCGGACCGCGGCGGCCATCTTCTGTACATGCGCACCGACGCACCGTACAAGACTTTCGAAGATTTGCGCCAGACCAACGATCCACCGAAGTGCTCGGCCACGGGCGTCGGCAGCACGGGATACGACCTGCCCAAGCTGCTCGAAGAAGCGCTGGGCTTTAAATTCCGCGTCATCAGTGGCTACCCCGGCGGCGCCGATCAAGATCTCGCCATGGAACGCGGCGAGGTTCACTGCCGCGCCTTTATCATCGAATCATTTTTCCAGCGCGAGCCGTTTCCCACCTGGGTCAAGAAAAATTTCGTCAGAGTGTGGCTGCAGACGGAACCTAAGCGCCATCCAAAGCTGCCCGACGTACCGACGGTCTTCGAGTTGATGGACCAATACAAAGTGTCCGACTCCAAACGGCGTCTGGTAACCACCTATCTTGGCATCTGGGGATTCGGCTCCCGGCCCATCGTCTCGACTCCCGGCACACCGGCGGACCGGACGCAGATCCTGCGCGACGGCTTCGCCAAAATGTTCAAGGATCCAGAGTTCCAGGAAGAGCTCAAGAAGCGCAAGTGGGAGGTGGAGTTTGTCGGCGGTGAAGAGCTTCAGGCACTCGCGAAAGAAGTCGTCATCAGCCGCCCGACGTGGCCGCCGCGCTCAAGCGAATATTGAGCCAGTAATTCGGCAAGCGGCGCCGTTGCCAGTATTAATGAACTCCATACTTGACCCCTTTTGGCTTACTACCGAAGTGAAGAAAACGTGGAGTCGAGAAACCGTGGGAATCGCATCTTGAACTGACCCTCTCTAGAATGAACGGAGGGTTCTTCAGCATAATCAGGACCGGAGCATTGGAGTGATGGATTGATAGCGAGAGTAAACCTGTCGCACCACGATCGAAAGGGACGACATGAGGATTTGAAATCCTCATAGCAGACAGAAGGGGAAATAACGGGGTCGAGGCCGAATGGACAAAGAAAGAAATTAGAATCCTGAATCAAGCCCTCACGATTGATCCTCTAAAGGGGGGAAATAAAGGGGACGCAAACCTTTTCTTGACTGCTAAAATCTTGACAAGCTACTCGTACGGAAGGAAAATCATGGTTGGTTGACGATTTGGCCTTAATGATATTCGTTCATTGCGTCGCGCTAAACTGCGATGTAAGAAAGACCATGGAACTTTACGAACACGTTGTACTTGCCTATCTGACCAAGGACCCGTTCGCCGTCGTCAGTCCACAGTATTCGATCACCGAGGTCGAAACTTCCACTACAATTTTACTCCGATAACGATTCTTCTCAGTGATAGGAGCGATTCACATTTATCGGCTATAATAGGCAAGAGGTGGAAAAGACATGGAGAACCTTACATCTCTAAACGGTCTTGTGAACGAGCGAATATTTAGAGTTCCGGACTACCAGCGTGGTTACGCGTGGACGGCGACGGAGCGGCAAGACTTGCTCGACGACCTTGCGGAGATTCAAGTATTGAACACGCATTCGCACTACGAACATTTTACGGGCACGGTTGTTTTAGAAGATACTAAACAAAACCTTACTGTGCCCGGTGGTGTAGTAAAGCGACTAGAAATCGTCGACGGCCAACAGCGGTTAACTACATTCGTTATTCTAATCCGACAAATTATCGACCAATATCGCGAATTGGGTGATACCAGGCACATGCGAGCGGCACAAACACTCGAGGAACGGTACGTTAAAATAACGCCCGATGGACCGTACCTTTTGGAATTAAACAACGATACAAACCGATTCTTTATCGACACGATTTTGGAAGCTAGCACAACACGCGTGCCTCAATCCTTTGCTGAGGAAAATCTACTCAACGCGAAACGGGAATTTTTAGACTTCTTGCGGCAGAAGCAGAAGGAGCACGACCCACAATTTGGTGAATATCTGGATACATTGACCACGATACTTACGTCATCGCTGAAATTTCTGCTCTATCAACCGAGTGGACAAGCCGAGGCTTGTTTCATGTTCGAGTCAATGAATGCCCGTGGACTGGAACTAACCCAATTGGAGAAAACTAAGAATCTGCTCTTCTTCCTCGCCTACAAGTATAAAACAAGCGAAAATCAGCTCAAACATTTGAGCACGGCTATAACAGATACTTGGCGAGATGTGTGGAGAAACCTGTACAGTGCTAAGGGTGAAGAAGACCAATTTCTTAGGTTCCATTGGATAGTTTTCGATCGCGAAACCTGGATGGACAAAGGCGACGTAACACGTACATACGATATTCATGACGCTATACGTAAAACCGTGAAGGAATGCCTAGAATCCGCTGATGTATGCAAATGGCTAGAGTCATACCTAACGAGTCTGAGAAGTTACAGCCCGCTCTATAGAGACTTGATAAATCCCCACGCGGAGACAAGCTTTCAACGCCAGGCAAAGCAGCGCGATGCACTCGTGGAATTAGTTCACTCGACTCAGCGGATCGGTCGGGAGGCGAACCTCATCCCCGTGATGATGGCGTCGTACTATCGATACGCCAACACAGACGAGGAACTGCAGGAAATCTTTCGACTTGCAGAAGTATTTAGCTTTCGTCTTTTAGTCATCGGGCGTAGGGCAGATGTTGGTCGCAGAAGAGCATTTGATATTGCGTGCGAAATCGGCCACGGGAAGCTTTTAGCGATCGATGCAATTAAAAGATTGCGGGGGCTGATCTCAGAGTATTGTGATGATTCGAAGTTTCGGGATGCACTTGAGGACCAAAAGGACGATTTCTACCACTGGTCCGGGATACGTTATTTCCTTTTTGAACACGAGCGGGATTTGCAAAGGAAGGCAAGGGGGCAGTTTTTGCTCGACTGGGATCTCTTTAGGCGCCAAGAACCAGAGCAGAGCATCGAACATATACTACCTCAAGGCGAGTCGATTCCGCAAAGCACATACTGGAACGATTATTGGGGCAAATTCTTTTCCGAGGAAGAGTGGCGTCGGTGCCGACACCTCTTGGGAAACCTTAACCTTGCGATGCCGCATTGGAATTCTTCATACAGCGCCAAAGATTTTCCTGCGAAGCGTGGAGACAGAACGACTCCTCCGGACGCAATGGTGTACGCCCATTCGCCATGGATTTCAGAGCAGGTATTATCCACGATCACCGATTGGACTCCTGAGGAAATCACGAAGCGACAGAACACACTGGCGGCTTGGGCAATAAAAAGATGGCCGATAGACGTGCCACAATAGGAAGGCAGCCTATCGGGATGATCAGCCATAACAATCATTACAATCCATCAACCTCTCTGACTGCTAAGGCGAAATCTTAGCGTAGATCGCTTCCCCGCCCTACAACCGATAAAGCTCCGCCGCGGTTTCCACAGCACTCTGTTGCGGGCTTCAGCCGATACGCCTTTGAAACAATGATCGATCGTTTCCCGAGTGCGCGGAGATAATGAATAATGGGGTCGAGCCTGAATCTGTACTTTAGGAGGCGGAGTCTGCGCAGACAACTATCATTAGGCGAAGCCTGGATGGACAAGGAAAGAAACTAGAATCCCGAATCAAGCCTGAACATCACTGTATCCCCAAGGCTGCAGGCGGAGGCAAAGTTTCGAGATCGTGTGGGAAGCGTCCGACGAATTTGCCAACAAAAGATTTGACCCTTTTGCTCCTTCAACATACAGTATGATTTGGGATGGCTTCGCGTGACGCCGCACCTAAATGCCAGCGGCATAACGCCGTCAAGGCAAGTTTGGCCATACGCTGTCACAAAAAACGTTGAGCGCTTCTTCGACAGTGACGTAGTCAATTATGACTTGCTGGTGGATAATGGCAGGACGACTTTCTTCGTACGAATGGATAAACACAAGGCTTGGTGTGCCTATCATATTTTGTTCTTCGCGCAGCTGGTCGTAAAGGGAATCACTTCCAGGAAGATCAAAATCCAATTTTCGAATCTGATCTTCTATAGTGAAATAGCGTGTTTTTTCTTCGTCATTGAGCACAGACGGCGGAATATACATCGGAATTCGATGCGCTAGGGCATCTCGGTAGTTCTTCGAATATTCTGAATACCAATTCCTTATCGGCTCCGAATTTAGATACGTCCGCAACTTGTCGGGGAAATGCGCTTGCATTTTATTGCTGAAGATTCCGATATCGAATCGTCCCAGTTTTCCTCTTTCTGGCGTGCCAAGCAGGCTGTTTTCAAAAGCCACTACCCACGCCAGATTGTCAAACAGCCCTGAAATGTTAACGAAGAAAGCGTGAAGATTTATTTCCACGTCAGTCAAGGCATCCGATTCTAGCTGCTGGGTTCGTTCGACGGGAAAAATCGTAAAGATATTATGAACGCATCGAGTTAGTATTCCGAGTCGCCTTGCTACACCGTGCAACAGGTATTCTTTTGCTCTTGTTCCCTGAAGTCGCACTTCGACCGCAAGGAGACGAACCTTTAGCTGATTATGGATTCCATCCAGCTTCGAGTACTTGTCGGTGATGTCTTTGATAGCCTGCTCATCGTATCGCATGGAAATCCCCTTTTCTGCTGTACTAATAGTCGCCCCGGAGGGGCATACGTCAGGCTAGGATGGTTGCCGCTTTTATATTCGACAGGAGCCAGATTTGAGGGTCAGGCATGAGTTATGATTCTGCTGAAGAACCCGGTTGTAATGTTCTGAGTGACAACAGAAAGGGATAGGCCTGCACCGATTTTTATTGCAGCGTGTCGTAGTTATAAAAAACCCGGCCCTCAAGCCTCACGCGGGGCTCAGAGCCGCTATTTCGATCTGGAAAGCCAACCGTTTTAAGTATCGTTTCACATTGCAGGCCGCACCCATGAAGTAATGCGACAACGCGACCCGGTTGAACCCGCGATACTTGGTCCGCCGCAACCCGTGCCCGCGCACCAACTCGCTGTGGGTTCCCTCGATGCCGTTGCGTGGATGCATCGATTCAGAAAAGTTATCCACTCTCATTTGCTCCCGGCGCTTCTGCACCAGATCGTGGCGTAATCCAACGACCAGCATTCTGCGTCCACTCTTGGCACGCGTACATTGTTTTTGCACAGGACAGCCGTCGCATTGGCTACCCCACTCCAGACGGTAGTATACAGTTCCCATGTAGCTATCCTTGATACGGCTGCATTGAGTGCTGGTCTTTCCCTGCGGACAAACCGCTCGCTGGTTCTCTACGTCCACAACAAACCCGTCGGCATTATACGGCCCCTTGTGGGGATCGGGACGGGTTGGCCCGAGTAGCTCCATCGCTTCGCTTTCAGCTTGCGACAAGGTGCCCTCGGTCACATAGCCGCCGTCAGCATACACCGCCTCGGGTTTTAGCTCGTGGTGTTCCTGTTGTCGTTTGAGCGCTTTGGCCAAGCCTGCCATTTCGTCTTGGGCCGCCTCGGTCGTTAGAATCTCGGTAATAAAATGTTCGCCAGGCTCCGCTTTGATCTTCGCTGGCTCTTTCGGATCAACGCTCTCCATCACGTGGACCTTGTAGCCGATCCACTGTTTAGTCCCCTTATCCGCATAGTGAGCATCGGGATCGTGCGGATTCTGTACCGCGCGAGAAGGCCGCGTGCGACGGGATTGCACCGCTCCCTGCACCACCTCGAACTGTTCTTCAAAAACCCGGCGCATCAGTTGTATCGATTCAATCTCACCAAGCTTCGGATCATGGTTATCGATCCACTCAAGAAGATCTTTCAGGTCTTGGCCGCATTGACGGTAACGGCTGTCCCGTTCGGCTTTACTGAGCCGCCAACCCACTTCGCTCTGCACGTACAGCGCCCATAGCCTCTCCCAGAACTCTGGCCGCTTGCCGGCAACAAGGACTCCGGCTAACCCCTCCAACCCCAGGCGCACCGTCTCCACCGCGCATTCCAACCGGCTCATCTCTTTGACGTAGCCTAAGATATGCGTGCTATCGATGCGCTGTTTGCCCGCTCGCTTGATCAATCCCAACTCGATCAAAAGATCTATGATCCCGTCAAATATCACCCGCTCGGCCTTTTTCTCCTCCAGCCGGTCACGAAAATAAACCAACACCGTCGAATGAAATCCTTCATAGTCCAGCTCCAAATCCAAGGCGTACTTCCAGCCCAGATGATAGACCACTTGCTCCGCCGCCCGGCGGTCCGTCACTTTCTCCATGAACTGCAATAACGTGACCCCGCTCAAAAGCACCGGATCAATCGCCGGACGACCGTTGCTCTCGCAGTAAAGCGCCTCTAACTTAACTCGAAGCCTTAACAGCTTAGGTAGGATCTTTTCTCGGAACAACCGGTATCGGTCAGCGCCGCCAAACAGATAACTCGTGTGATAAAAGCTTCTCTGTGAATCGAAACGTCCTACGCTCATACACGCAGATTAAAGACAGTCGTAATACTTATCAACGACAAAATGCTTCAAGCTGGCCCTGAGCGTTTAATTTCTTGCCTTGTGCTGGTTAGGAATTTTGCTCACCGATAACTATATCTAAATTTCAATGGGGTTTTTCAGCAGAATCAGTTATTGACTTATTGATCTATCTCTATCCATTCCGCCAATTCCCCAACAGAACTCGCGGCCCGAAGACCTTCCGCAACATTTGCGGTCGCCGGCCCTATAGGTACGTACACTTTGGCAGGCGTACAAACAACAGGAATTATTTTTGAGAATTTCGAAAAATCAAAGTTATCTCCGCATCGTTTGCAATAGAGAAGCGACATTTTCTCCTGCCATTGCTTCACGGCATTCATCATAGCAGATGTTACATTGCGAACAGTTCGATAGTCTCCAGAATCATATTCTCCCGAGTAAATCACGGCTTTGCAGGATACGGCGAGTAGTTCGTCATTACGTTCTCCGATGGCGTCTATGTCCGTGATCGACGCGCCGTCGAAACGTAGCGGGCGTCCTCGAAGATTTAGAATTTCAGGAGTCGGTTTCCAGCAGCTGCGATTAATTAGTTTTCACTGAAAAAGTCAGAAAGTTGTTGGGTGTAAATATTGGATTGATGTAAAAGAAGTCATGCGCAAAGCAATATCTGAGCAGATGAGTTTTGGCGATGGCTTCATCGATCCCAGTTTGTACCGGTTGGATGAGGAGCTCAAGAAAGTGGATGAGCTTCTGAGCCAGGGCGAGGTGCTCAAGCCCTTCGAAGCACTCTTCGATGATAGCCTGGGCCGGCCCGGCACCCCAGCGGGGATTTACCTGCGGATGATGTATCTCAAGTTTCGCTGGGGACTGAGCTACGAAGAAGTGGAGACGGAGGTTAAAGAGAGATTGCCTTGGCGCTATTTCTGCCATCTGTCTTTGATGGATACGGTTCCCGACGCCACCACGTTGATCAAGCTCAACCAGAGATTTGGCGAGGAGCGGATTGTCAATCTGAACAAGCAGTTGGTCGGCCATTTGGTCAAGCACCGAGCGATCAAACCGCGCCGGATTCGCATCGACTCGACGACTCTGGAAGCCCATATCGCTTACCCCACCGACATCAGCATCCTCCATCAAGCAGTGCGCACCCTTACCCGCACGGCGAGTTCGTTGGGTCAGAAGATTGTCAGTCATGTGAGAGCCACCAAGAAAGCCTTGGCCCGCTGGGGAGCCAGTTCCAAGGCCAAGCCTAAACAGCGCAAAGCCCAAGGCAAAAAGATTCTCAAGAAAGTAGCCCAACTGGCCACCGACACGCTGGCCCAGAGCCGTCAAGCTTTCGAGCATCTGTCGACAACGGCGCCAACCCAACTCAAGCAGAAGTTTAGCGAAACGATCGAGCTGACCGAAAAGCTGGTTGGGCAAACCCAGGACAAACTGGCGGGAAAGCGTACGATCCCCGAGCGCATCGTTTCGTTCTTTGATCCTGAGGCCCGGGCCATCGTCAAGGGCAAACTCGACAAGCCGGTGGAGTTTGGTCGCACCCTGCAGTTGCTCCAGGACGACTCGGGAGTGATCGTTCACTACGAGATTGAGAGGGGCAATCCTAGCGACAAGACCAAGCTTATTTCTTTGGTCCGCCAGGCCAAAAAAATTCTCAAACAAGCGCCCCGAGAATTGGCCACCGACCGCGGTTATTACAGCGCCGACAATGTGAAAAAGCTTAGTCGGCTGGGAGTCCGTAGGGTTGGCATTCCGAAGATTGGTCGGTTGAGTAGAGCTGAGAAAAGACATCAACACGCCAAATGGTTCAAAAAGCTGCAACGGTTTCGCTGCGGCATCGAAGCGGGCATTAGTCTGCTCAAGCGCCGGTTCTCTCTGGGCCGAGTGCTGGCCAAGGGCTCGCCGGCTACCGCCGTATGGACCGGCTTTGCGATCTTTGCTTTCAATCTGTGGCAACAAACCTAACATGTGATGAAAACCCAACTCAATGCCGATGACAACTTTCGAGACTCGTAAACACGGCTAATATCCAAATCTTTTAACCGTACTTTTTCAGCGAGAACTAATTAGCTCTTGGGTCAAAAGTTCAAAGTGCTGCGCCCGCACGTTTGGAATAACACCATCTGCAATCGGCGCTTCTAATACAGCGTTTAAACATTCACCGGCAGCCAAGAGGTCAACACAAGTAATTGGCCCTTCACGCCTTACTATTGGAGCGGTCCGGAGCGGCCAAATAGAACCAGTAATGTTAGTAACTTCTGACAGGAAAGCGCCGGTTGATGGAGGCGGTTCATTGACATGGAATAGTTTGCCAAAGTGCGCGTCATACTCAGCCAGTATGGGTCGATAAAAATATTCAAGCAGTTCCTCGTCGAGCAACAAGTACCCGCGAGTCAGAACTGATAGAAACCCTGCCCTATGTCTAGAGATCATAGCCCATGCACCCCACAGCAGTAGAATCAATATCATCGCCTCCCTAGGCCAGAGCGTAAGTTGATCAGGCATTTTTGAAAGCCGAGTAAATGGCTCTAGTGAAACCGATCGGGGATGACTCCGACATAGCACTGATATTTCATCGCCGGTTTTTGTACCAGGAAGTGTTTCCGGTATGTACTCCACCGGAACCGGGAGTAACTTAGGTTCCATGCGATGCAGGTAAAGAATCGATGTTGCGTGTCTTAACTCGGATGGCGACGCGAGAATCGTGCCGGAACGTTGAAATGGCATTCCTGAAACCCCGCGTTGGTCATATAGTTTTACGGCTTCTTCTAACTGCTCGTCTCGAACACGGACAAGACTAGCATTCTGTTTTACGACAAATTTTGAACCTTTCCCGGCCCACCTCAAACCAGCATGTACGCTCGATAGATACCGGGCCGCAGCACAACACTCCGCTAGTCGCCTGATCGTCGCTCCGAAAGTTGAATAGGAGATAGTTCCGTTCTTCCTGATTTCAATCCGGGATTCGAACTTTTCGCTTCTCCCGGTTAACGACTCTGCTAGTGCTTGATCGTAACCAAAGGTGGTGGGCAATGGGCTCGAGAATACGTGATGCGGCAGTCTGCGCATCATCCAGAGCCACCGTAGAGGTGAATAGCCGGACACCATTTTTGACATGTATGTTTCCAAGAAAAGACGCGCTCTGTTCAGCATGATAGACGCCTCTTCTGGTGGAAGCTCTGACGGGTTGGTCACATAGTCGTTAAAGACGGCCTTTGCGACTTGGTAATCTAATTCCGCAGTGATCGAGGTCTGATATTTTGCGAAAGAAACTTCAGTCAAGTTTTTGGCAATCTCTTCTTCTGCTTGATCTACAAAGATCATTCAAATTCACCTCTTGAGGGAACCAAGATCGGAGCCGGACACCAGGTCGGACCCTATGTGTGACTACTTCCGAATTTTTCGACCAAGAGACAGTGCTTTCTGGCCTTTAGCGCATCATTTTCGCCGCTAAAATCAACCGCGTAAGTGTCTTCGTGATCCGGCAGCGTGTACGTTCCGCCCAATCGCTAACTGTGATCAGTCTCCGATCCGGTTCGTGCGGTCATTAAAGAGGGCCTTCGCGGTCTTTTTTTTCGCTTCGTCGATATTTAAGTGATAGCGCGTGCTTTTGAGGGTGCCGGTGCGCCTCAGCACGCCCTTATCGACGAGATCCTGCAGGTCGCGCGTGGTCGTCGCTCGTGACGCACCGGTGATGGAAATGTAATTCTCCGCACTTAATCCACCTTTGAAGCCCTCCAACCCTTCGCGGAAGATCCGCGCGATGGTTTTCTCCTGACGCTCGTTGAGCTGACCTTTGTACCGGTCATAGAGTTTCGTTTTCTGGATCAAGAAGTCGATCATGCGCTGCGTTGTATTCTGCGCTTCCAGAATGGTGTCCGCAAAATAGACGAGCCATTCCGTGATTTCATTGTTGAAGCTGCTGCGCTGAAGCGCCTCGTAATAAGCCTTCCTGTTTCGCTGGATGGTCTGCGAGAGCGCAATGAGCGTCGACTGGCCGAGTGCCTGGGAGAGCGCTTTTTCCGAAAGGGCACGTGCGATCCGGCCATTACCGTCTTCAAACGGGTGAATGGTAACGAAGTAAAGATGGACAATACCGGCACGCGTCAGGGCCGGTATTGTTCCAGGGCTGTTGAACCAGGTGATGAAGGCCTCCATTTCTTTTTGTACCGCGGCCGAAGGCGGCGCCTCAAAATGAACCTTCCGTTTGTTGATCGGGCCGGAGACAATTTGCATCGGATCCTCGTGCGTTCTGTAGGCGCCGATGGCTTTCAAATCCTTCCTTGCAGATGTGAGCATGCGGTGCCACCGGAACAGGCTTTCATGGGTGAGAGGTTCGGCGAAGCCGCGGTAGAGATCCGTCATCATGTCGGCAATGCCCTGTTCGGCGGAGGGAATTCTGCGGCGGTCGGTATCGAGCCCGAAATTTCGCCTGATGGAGGATTGGACGCTGCCGCGATTGAGAAACTCGCCCTCGATCTCCGACGTCTTAACCGCCTCGTCACTGATCAAATTCACGGTAAGATCGCTCTTGTCGTCCTCACCCATATGGCGGAAGGCGCCCAACAGAAGCCCGCTGCCAAACAGGAACTTTGCTTCCTTGTATTGGAGGACCGCCTTGTCGAAGCGGAATTGCGGCCAGTCATCCTGATGCCAGTTCCACCTTTTTTCACTGTCCATGAGCTATAACGCCAACTCTTTATGACTCATATAGTGCCATTTTCTGATTCATAAAACTATCCTTTATAGCTCATGCCTCAACAATTGTTGATTTATATAGAGGCAGTTTATCGCTCAGCCGGTACTAAGTTGATTTAGCAGTCCCACCGTGATGCGCTTGATAAGTCAGGCAAGCGAGTCCAGATGCAAAGCAAATCGGAGCGCTGATCGACTTGCTGGATCATTTCTGTCGATAGAGTTGGTTTCGCTGACAATTAGCTACGAAAGAGGGCCTTCGCGGGCGGTCTCCTCTGACTCGAGTGCTTGCGCCTCAGTCTCGGCGTCGGCGATGACGCCCTTGCCGCGGGGGAACCAGGCGAAGCCGGCGGCGAGGACGAGGGTGAGAAACACCATGGCCGTTGCCAGGCTGAAGCGGATGCCCTCGACGAAGTCGGTGTCGGCAGCAGCGAGGATCGCCTTCTGCGTAGCGGCATCGAGATGTTGAATTGGCCGGCCGGGCCCGATCTCGCCGGCGTAAGCGCGGGGGTTCGCGTCCCCGATAATCGTCGCGGCGACTTCCGTTCTCTCGATCGGATCCGGAAGCGCGCTGGCGAGGTGGGCGCTGAGGGTTGCCGTCAGTGTTGCCGCGAGGATCGAACCGAGCACCGCGAACCCGACGGTGGAACCAAGCGCGCGCTGTGCGCTCATGATGCCCGATGCCATTCCCGCGCGCTCGGGCGGGACCGCCGTCATTGCGAGCGAGGTGATGGGCGTCAGGCACAACCCGGCCCCCACGCCGACGAAGACGAGCCCGGCACTGACGACGACCGTGCTCCCCTGCAGCCCCGCGATCAGGACGGCGAACGCGACGATCTGCGACGTGAGGCCCAGGAGAATCAGCCGCCGCGAGCCGACCACTCCCACGAGTTTCCCTACTTTCAACGACACGATCATCAAGCTCATGCTGTACGGCAAGAGGAGCAACCCGGCGTCCGTCGGCGAGAAACCGCGCACGTTCTGCATGTACTGCGTGATCACGAGCAACATCCCGTATACGGAGAACATTGCGGCGAAGATCGTGATGATCGCGAGCGAGTACGTGCGGTCGCGGAAGAGCTTCAGGTCCATCATCGGGTCCGCGCCCCTACGTTCGCAGAAGATGAATGCCGCCAGCGCTGCCGCCGCGACCACGAACAAGGTGAGGATCTGCCCCGAGAGCCAGCCCGCCCGCGGGCCTTCAATCACGGCAAACGCGAAAGCCCCGACCGCCGCTATGAACAGGAGTTGCCCTGGGATGTCGAACGTGCGCGGGCGCCCGTCCCGCGACTCCGCGACGAAGCGCCGCGTCAAGGCCAGCCCGACGAGCCCGACGGGAACATTGACCATGAAGATCGAGCGCCAGCCGGTCCACTGCACCATGAAGCCGCCGAGCGTCGGCCCGATCGCGATGGCCGTGCTCGCGATCGCGGTCCAGATGCCGATCGCCCAGCTCTTCGACTTCGGATCGGGAAACGCGGCGCTGACGAGCGCGAGCGAGGTCACGTTGACCGTCGCCGCTGCGACCCCCTGGACCGCGCGCGCGAGGTTGAGCGCTTCGAGCGAGGACGCCATGCCGCAGGCAGCGGAGGCCGCCGTGAAGAGAGCGATCCCTGCAAGGTAGAGCTTGCGGCGGCCGTAGATGTCCGCCAGTGTCCCGGCCGACATGATGGCGATTGTCATCCCGAGGCTGTACGCCGTGACCACCCACTGCAGGCCCGACTCGCCCACCTTGAAGTCCGACTGGATGGCGGGCAATGCGACGTTCACGATCAGCGCGTCCAGATAGATCATGAAGAGGCCGATGCTCGTGGCCGCGAGTGTGAAGCGCTGTGTCCTGGTCATCGGGCGCTCAAAAGTTTCTCAAAGACAAGAGTTCCGGCCGGCGCCGTCCCTGACGAAAATGGGCCACCTCGGTATGTGCATTACCTCGGTTGATAACATTCCGTGCTAACGCGACGTTGTTGATTAGCTGGAATTACTGCGACAACGGGTCGCCATTCTGTCGCGTCTGAGGGAAGATATGCCGATTAGTATTTAGCGAGTATTTCCGGCTCTAACCGGGTGAGGTGATCGGCAATCGCTTGCTGATCGATCCTCTCGGCGATTTCCTCGTATCCGGCTTGTTTGACCATTGCGGGAAACCGGGTCTTGAGTTGCTCCAGAGTCCAGCGGACGGAGTCTTCTATGCCTTCGTCCTTCATCTTGTAAGCCGCGCTTTCGCCGCCGGAAGGCGCCGACGTGATAATGAGGGTTTTTGTAAAAACAATCGAAGCGCAGAATTCTTTTTCCCTCCTCTGGGCCAGTCGTTGTGATGTCGAAAGTCAGCCCTTCATCGCTGCCGCCGAGGCCTTGTCGGTGCGCCACGGTCATGCGCATTCCCGCCTGCTCGATAATAATCGGATCGCTCTTTGTCGTCGACGCTGTTTCGTTTTCCATCAATCGGTCCTCCTGTGATGATAGCTTTGTCCTGGCAGACTCATTACATTTTGTTTTCTACCTGTCAAACTGAATTGAGAGGCTGGAACGAGCGCTCACCGGCCCCTCTAGCCTCAAGATCACGCAGCCTCACGGCTCTCACTTTATAGCTTGCACCCTCAGATTGGCGTCGGCTATAAGTTACAGAGATCGTCCGAAAGCAAGGGAGGGCAAACTATGGTTCCTCGATCCACTCTCTGGGCGACGGTGCCGCAATTCCTTCGAGCCTCTGCTCTCTTTCTCTTTACTGCCGGCGTCTTGATCGCCGATGACAGTTCCTTCGCCGCCGACAAGCTGCGTGTCGCCTACGTTAGCCCGAGCCTTTCGCTGTCGCTGCCGTGGGTTGCCAAGGAGGGCGGGATGCTCGCGAAGCATGACTTGGCCGCGGAAATTCTTCTCATCACCGGCAGCCCTCGATTGGTCCAGTCACTCATTGCCGGCGACGTGGACGTGGTTTTCGCCGGCGTCACCGCGTTGACCCGCGCCCGCGTGCGCGGCGCCGACGTCGCGATCCTCGGCGCAGCGGCCAATCTCTCAAGCCAGAAGCTCATGGTTAGCCGCAATTCGAAGGCCCGCCGTGTGGAAGATTTGAAAGGCGCGATTATCGGCGTCTCACAGTACGGCTCGGAAGCCGACACCTTCACGCGCAATGCGCTGGCGATGGCCGGCCTGAAGCCCGACAAAGACGTCACGATTTTGCAGCTTGGCGGCCACCCGCAGGTCGCCGCCGCGATGGTCGCGGGCAAAATTGACGTCGGGGCGCTGGCCGGCCTCGCCGCGCTCACGGTAGAGCAATCGGGCGGCAGGCTTCTCACCAGCGCTGTCGAGCTGAAGATCCTTTCGCCTTCGGGCACCTTCGCCACGACTCGCGGCTATATCCAGCGTAAGCGAGCCATCGTCGAGAGGCTGGCCCGCTCATTCGTCGAGGCAATCCATTTTCTTAAGACCAATCGCACGGGTTCAATTACTCTGCTGCAGAAATATTTCGGCGGCTTGAGCGCGGAGGAAACCGCGTACCTTTACGACGATCAAGTCGACCTGTTAGAACGATTGCCGGCGCCTAACGACAAGGCGCTCCAGGCGGTGCTCGAGCGCGAGACCGATCCGAAGGTCAAGAACTTCGCCCCGGCGGACTTCGTCGATGCGAGTTTTTTTAGAGAGATTGAAAAGAGCGGACTGATCGAACAGTTGTATCGAAAATAGCTCTCGGTTGATTGCAAAGCATGACCATTTCTTCGATGTTAGGATTGGGATCCGGCGTAACAGTTCTTACAATCTTCTCTGATCGACGACGGTCGACAGCGGAAATAACTGGAGAGCACTGGAAGGAGAATATTAAAATGGCGATCCGATCCGCTCTGCTTTTTCTTTGGGTCACGCTTTCGGCTGCGGCAGCTTGGGCGCAAGAAGGTCCGAACCGGCCCGAGCCGAAGCCGCTCACCCTCGAGAGCAAAAGCACCGCTATATTGGTGCTCGATCTCAATGCCCGTTGCGATGATCCCAAGCAAGTCTGCTCCAAAATCACCGCGCCGTTGGGAGATTTCCTGGACAAGGCGAGGGCCGCTGCCGTACCGATCATCTACACCGTGTCGGCCGCGGCTAAGGGAAAGCCGATCGGCGAGCTGGCGGCGCCGCTCAGACGAAAAGAGAGCGAGACTGTTATTTATCCCGACGCGTTCGACAAATTCTTCGGCGGCGAGCTCCAGGCTTTTCTCAAGGACAAGGGAGCTAAAACCTTGATCATAACCGGATCGGCGACCAATAATGCCGTGCTTTATACCGCCACGACTGGGGCGCGAATGTATCGCTATAACATCGTGATCCCCATGGACGGCGTGAACGCCAGTACGCGCTACGAGCAGGAATACGCCATTCATCAATTTACCGTTTTGCCGTCGCAGGCGAACAAGTTGTTTCAATTCACCAATCTGTCGATGATCAGCTTTCGCTAACCAACATAGACCCGGGCACCGGGGCCTGGCATAACATTCTTTACAGTCTTCGCCGATTGACGGCCCGTGGTTGAGGGCAATCCAAAAGGCCGTTATTCGTTCGACTTGAAAAATTGCCCGAACGGTTACGCACCGGACGTTCCGGAAGATCGCGCCTAGAGCCCGTAGAACCTGCGCGGATTGTCATCGAGAATCTTGCGCGCAACGGAGGCGGGGATTTCTCCTTTTTCGGCGCGTTGCTCGATAACGTCGAGGGCCTGGATCTCCGCGGACTGGTCCGCATGGCTATAGTCGGTGCCGATCATCAAGCTGTCTTCAGTCCCGTATTTTAGAATATAAGGAAGATCGTCGTTGGTTTGGCATGCCACATAGAAGCGGTTGCGGCGGAACAGGTCTTCCTTGAAGTCGATGGGAAGAAACGTCCGGCGAAGTTTCTTTGCCACCAGATCGGCATAGAGATACGGTATCCAGGAAGCGCCGGTTTCGATGAATCCCACTCTGAGTTTCGGAAACATGTCCGGGACACTATGCTCGGCGAGCGCGCTGAACGCCGAGATGGCGTTCATGCCTCCATCCAGGCCGGATCCTTGAGCGATCGCAGACTCGACCTTGCCCGTCGCATTGTGGATGCAGATGGGAAGGTCGAGGCGGCTCGCCTCATCGTACACCGGGAAAAAGTAGGGGTCGCTGGCCGCGCGGTCACCGCATTCGATCCCCTTCTTGAACACGCCGCAGGCGCCGTGATCCTTCGCCCAGCGCACCTCCTCGACGGCTCGGTCGATGGAGAGCAGTGGTGCCATGGCAACCCAGCGCAGCCGCCCGCGGCTCTTCTCCGTGGCTTTGGCGATCCAGCGATTGTAGGACTTGCAGAGCGCCAGTTCGATCTCCGGCCGATCGGTGAGAGCGTGAAGAAATAAAGTCGGGTAAAGCACTTGCACATCGACGCGCAACTCGTCTATGTGGCGTACGCGGGCGTCCACGTCGAAGAGTTCCCGGGTCGCCTGAACCGTTCCCGTTCGCTTGTCATCGCGCCAGCGCCTGAGCCTGATCGTGCCGTCGATGACCCAGAGGCGGTGCGGGCGGGCATCGCCCGGCGCCGTCGCCCCGCCCGGATCAAGCGTGACCGGCTTGAAGCGGCTCGCCCCATTATCGAGGTATTCCCAGGTCGCTTCCGATTCGTCTACATGCGCATCGACGTCTATGCGAAGCATTGCTCCTCCTTCCGCAGCTCATCGTGAATGGCAACGGTTCTGATTTTCAAGGTCCGACAATTCAATCACCTTCAAACCATCGTTTATTGCACAGAAAGGAAGCTGTCAAGAAAAGAAGTCGGTCTAAAATGTTTGACCGCCAACACCGCTCTTCGCTAACCTTACTTCCACAATAAGAAGGTCGAGATTTCGGAATTTCAACTAGTTAGCTCTTCAGGTCGCCACTACATTTGGGGCTCCTGTAGGTGGACGGAGTCGCTCGGGGAGAGTCAGTCCGAGGCGTTGTAGGAGCAACTCCTGTTCGCGGTCAGGTCGGACCACACAGCGAAGCTTTATCTCACGCGCCGAGCCGTCCGCCAGCGGCAACACGATATCGGCCGATTGAATGCGCGAAAACTCGGTAAGAATAGTTCGTGGCGAATGCCCTAGCCCTGCACGCGACTGCCATTGCTGGAGCGTCTTCCACAGCACGTAAGCGAGAAAGCAGATCAGAATGTGTGCCTTGATACGGTCCTGTTTATGATGCCAGATCGGCCGGATGCACAGATCGGATTTCTGAATCCGAAAGGCGGCCTCGGCTTCGCTGAGCTGAATGTAGGTCTTCCAGAGTTGTTCGTCGGTCCAGTCGTGGATGTTGCTGCGCAGGATATAGGTGCCTTCAGTGAGCCTGGCCCAATCGTCCCACTCCGGGCGTGTGTTCCACTTGAGCTTAACTCCCGCGGGCGTGGTCTTATCTTCTAAAAGTGAAATCGAGTAGCGCGCCGCAGCCCGGGAGTTTTGCCCCAACAGCCGCCCGATCTGGCGTTCGAGCTGTCCGCGGTCCAAGGCCTTTTTGCTTTTCCCGATGCGTCGGCCAAGCGATTGTAAGCCTTCTTCGATCTGCTTGGAGAACCGTTCATGCATCGCTTTCTCTTTTTCGCTGCGACTGGCCGAACGACACAAAAGGAAGGTCTCGCGTCCATCCGGTCCACGACATATTTTGACTTCGATATCTTCGCGGATCTGATGCCAATCGGTTTTCTCGGCCATCTGTTTGGCAAAACGGCCAAGCTCCGCACGCGCCGTCCCAATCACATAGCGGCGCCCCGTTGCGTTAAGCCAGCTGATGTTCTCAGCACTCACCATGCCTCGGTCCATGACCCATACCCGGTTCGCTTTCCCAAACCGATCCTCCATCTTCTCAACAATCTGTTGGACTGTGGTGACATCGGTGGTGTTGCCGGCGAAAATCTCGTAGCCCAGCGGCATACCCTCCCGGCTCACCACCAGCGCGATATTGACCTGTACGCAATCGGGCCGATGGTCGCGACTGTAGCCGCGCTTGGCAATGGCGGGATCGGCTACCCCTTCGAAGTACGTGCTGGTGATATCGTAAAGCAATAGATCGTAGTCCAGATCAAAAAGCTCCCCCAAGCGCTTGACCAGATGTTTTTCAAGGGCCTCCTTGTGCGGCAACAGCCGATCCAGCGCTCGATACAAACGCTCGTCGTAGATGTCCTCAACGGCTACCCCAAGCAGATCTTCTAGCGCCGTGCTGCGATACCACTGCTCGGCCACGTGCAACTCGCTTGAAGGCTCGCACAGCCGCCCAATCACCAAAATGGCAATCACCTCCGCCCACCCCACCGTCTCGCGCTTGGATGCCAACAGCGCTTCGCACTGCTCATCGAGCTTTAATGCACGCCACAAAATCCACCCCAGCCATACCGCACCAAAACTGCGCGAGTGCTCTAGCCGCACTCCATCCAGCTTGACCGCCACCGACCCTGTTGGCTCACCACGATCAAACAGTTGCCCCTGACAAGACTCCGATGTACGCCCTACGATACTTCGCGCCAGCGCTTCAGCCCGTGCCCGACCTTCAGCATCAAGCTCTCCCAGTTGCGCCACGGTTTGTTGCACGACTTTGCGACCGCGCCTAACCGAGCGCACCAACTGCCAGTAAACATGCGTCTTGCCGTCTTTGCGTCGTCGAGTGTGTCGCAAGTACACAGCCGCACATTCTCACGACGCGCCGATAGCTGACAAGATACTTGGTCGCCACTACATGCGCTTTTTACTCTCTTGATGACTGAAAAGACCGGGCCGCGTAGCAGCAGCAATCGATTTTACAACAAGTTACTGCTAACGTGCCGGTGCTACAGCAGGCGAAAATTTTTTCTGAGCAGCGCTATTGTGGAACTTGGGCTAAGATTGTCTCTGCTGCAAATATCAAGACATCTTTACCCCCCGGCAGCCAGATGAGGATTTTAATGATAGGGAACCAAAAATCATGGACACGAGTTTTGTTGGCTTTGACTTTGTTCTTTCCGAACCTGATCAACGGCGCTGAGGTCACGCAAAAAATCCGCATCGGTCTCCCCTCTGTGGCCCTCACCTACACGCCTTTTTACGTAGCCCAAGAGAAAGGCTTTCTCAAGAAAGCCGGTCTCGAAGCAGAATACATACAAATGAACACGAGCATCCAACCGCAGGCGCTGATCAACGGCAATATCAATTTTTTCCCTTCTCTATCGACCGGAATTTCGGCGGCGGTCGTCGGGCTGCCGCTGGTGGTGGTGCTCAATTTTTACAACATCACGCCGTGGATGCTCGTGACCAGCAAAGACATCAACAAGCCGCAGGATCTGCTTGGCAAGAAGGTCGCGGTGTCGGGCATTCGCACCACGGGTCATCAATTGATGGCGGCGTGGTTCAAGAAATTTGAGATCAACGAAAAAGAGGTTAGCTTTATTTTGACCGGCGGCACTTCGGGGAGCTTTGCGGCGCTCGCCAGCGGGCAGATTGCCGGCGCCGTGCTGACGCCGCCTTACGACGACAAGGCAGTGACCAAAGGTTTCAAAAAATTCATGTTGATCGGCGACTTGCTCGACATACCGACGTCCGGTCTGATCGCTTCCCGCGCTGAAGTGACGAACCATCGTGACAGAGTGCAAAAAACCATCGGCGCGCTATTCGAAGCCATCGCTTGGATTCGCGCCAATCGGCCAGACACAGCGAAGATGATCGCCGACAAGTTCAAAATCACGCCAGTCGAAGCCAACGGTGCCTACGAGACCTTGCTCAGTATGTTCAACAAAGACGGCCGACTACCGGCGAAGGTCGCCCGCGGCTACTTAGACTTACTGCGGCAGGAGCGACCTTTGCCCGCCGACCTCGATCCACAGAAGTTTCTCGACTTTTCCATGCTGCCTGAAGCGAGATAGCAAGCGGCCATCCTAGTGCCGCTGTTGGCCAGCCCACGCGGATGAACTGGGCGCCCGGGATATTGGGCGAGCTGGCGACCGGAAGAGCTCCACCTCTTTAGTTCTCTTTCCCATCACGTAGAATGATCGCTAGGGTCATTAACTTACTTCACAGCCCACTCGTCTAAGCAGATTACACTGCGTGAACTGCGACGCGATGCCAAAAAACCTAGGGAATAGTAGTGGCTGACAACATAAGGTCACCGGTCACGCGTCTTTACCAGCGGCTCCTGGCCTGCTTCACGGCGGTGATCGATCCCACCTTGAGTAGGCGGGCGAGGATTTTTTATGCCGGGAAGGCCCTGGCTTCTCTTGTCGCGCTTGGACTGGCTCTGTTATGCGCGTACGCCCTCATTTTAATCCCGTTCACGCCGAGTATTTCCGATCTACGGAAAGCCAAGATCGACCGACCGGCGGTGCTCATTTCCTCCGATGGCAAACGCCTGGCGACGTTCAAGCCGATGAATCGCCAGTGGGTCCGGTTAAATCAAGTCTCCCCGCATGTGATCGCCGCGCTGATTGCCACCGAAGATCACCGTTTCTACCAGCACTACGGCATTGACCTGCGGCGCACCGCGGCGGGCATGCTGCGTGTCTTCATCGCAGATCCGGAGGGCGGTTCCACTCTTACCCAGCAACTCGCGCGCAACCTCTACCCGGAGCAAATTGGCCGCCAACGGACGGTCACACGGAAAATCAAGGAGACGATCACGGCGATTAAAATCGAGTATGCCTATACGAAAAAGGAAATATTGGAAACCTATCTCAACACTATGCCGTTTTTGTACAATGCCTTCGGCATCGAGATGGCGGCGCGTACCTACTTCGACAAACCCGCCCAGAAACTCAGTGTCCTTGAA
>CAVTUQ010000002.1:0-719381 GCA_963737905.1 uncultured delta proteobacterium
GCCAGGCAAACTTGGGCTCATCCTGTAACTGGCCGGAGACGAGATCCAACTCACGGCCAGCGCGGACTAAAATAACCTCGCCGCTCTGTATCCGGTAAATTCTATCGGCGGATTCGACCACGGCGGGCTGGTGCGAGATGGCCAAGATGGTCAGCCCACCTCGAAGCCCTTGCAGCGTTCGGCAAATTGCCGCCTCGGTCTGCGGATCGAGCGAGCTTGTGACCTCATCGAGGATCAGCAGCTTGGGGCGGCGCGCCAAGGCCCTCGCGATAGCGATACGCTGTCGCTGGCCGCCTGAGAGCGCCATACCGCGCTCCGCGACCGAGCTGTGTATCTGTTGCGGCAGTTCGGCCACGAATTCCCATGCCCCGGCGGCGCGTAGCGCAGCCTCGACGTCGGCCTCGTTCACCTCCGGATCGCCAAGCGTCACGTTCCACAGGACCGTTTCGTGCAGCAGGAAAGACTCCTGCGGCACGTAGCCGATCATCCGGCGCCACTGCCTGAGGTTAACCTGCTCCAATGGCACATTGTCAATCAGAATTTCGCCTTGCTGTGGACGAAGCAGGCCGATAATCAGATCGGCGATCGTGGTTTTCCCTGCTCCCGACGGGCCCATGATGGCAGTGAATGAACCCGCCGGGACGGTCAGCGACGCATTCCGAAGCACAGATGTTTTTCCATAACCGAAACTGACATTGTTCAGGCGAACCGAGTTCTCAAGGCGGGGAGAGGTGCCTTCAGGATTCGTTTCGCGGGCGCGGCTGGCGTCTTCAATGATGGCCTGCAATGACCAGAAGGCGCTCTCATAGGACTTCATCTTTTGATACTGCCGCTGGATCTTTCCCAGAGATGCAAGCGAGCGCGTAAGTACCAGAATCATGACGAGCACGGCGTTGAACGGCAGCTTCCACTGAATCAGGGCCACGTACAAACCGGAGGTGATGATCAGGCCCATCGCGAGATCCTGAGCCGCGCTCAGAGCCTCCGTGCTGATCACATCCTGACGCAGCGCGCGATTCAAGTGCTTATTTTCTGATCCAAGAAGAGAGCCGACCAGTTCTTCACGGGCCATCGCTTTCAGAGGTTTGACCGATTGAAGGCTGTCGGCCAAACGGGTCAAGAGAGACTTGAGCAGTTGAGTCTGGCGCATGCCGGCATGATGCGTCATACGGACGAGCCGGCGCAGCCCCCAGAGGACCATCCCTCCTCCCGCGAGGGATAGCAGGGCGCCCTGCCACGTAACAAAAAAGGCCGCGCCCGCGAAGACAATAGTTTGAATGAGAACTGCCAGAGTCCTGGCGCCTTGAACATACGCCTGTGACGCCCGGAGCGCTTCGGTTCCGATGGCATTGGTCAGGCTGCCCACAGGTTGGCGCACGTAGAACTCCCACCGGGCAGCCAGGAGGGAGCGAAGTAGGGAGAGTTGCAAGTCGGTCGTGACATGGGCAACGGTGTAGCCGACCTGGGCGTTCGCCAGGAGCAAAAATACCGCCTTGAGCGCAAGACAGACGAGGATGACGACCAGCAAAGCGCCGACTGTCGGCGTTACGCCAATTGCCGAGAGCGCTTCCGTCGGCATGTGTCCCAGCCCCGATAACCCATTGCCGGGGCCTTGAGCAGCGGCGTCGCTAGTCAGCAGGTTGAGCGATGGAAGCAGCAAGAGCAGGCTGAGCCCCTCTGCGACGCTGGCAAATAACAGCGAGACCAGCGTGAGCGCGCTCCGTCCGGGATACATCCGGGCAATTGTAATCAAAAACCGCATGCTTCTTTAATATTCTGGCCTATGTCGTCCGAAGAGAACATCGCAGATTCGGAACCCTGATGTCCGGTAAGTCATCATGGCCATCGCGGCTGGGTAGTCACCTCAAGTTAATGCCCTAGCGGTAGCAAACGCTTTGCAGATTCGATCGATCTGGTCCGGCGTGTGCGCCGCAGTCGCGCTACACCGAAGCAGGCTGCCGCCGTCGGGGGCCGCCGGCGGCAAAATCATGTTGACATATACTCCTTGATCCAGGAGGGCGTTCCATAAGCCGATCGCTTCTTCGCGTTGCTCGAACCGGACCGCGACAATCGGACTAACCTCGGGACCCAGTCTGAATCCCATCTCCTGCAATGACTGATACAATCGCCGCGCATTGTTCCACAACAGGACACGGAGTTCAGGCTCGATTCGGAGCCTGTTTAAAGCGGCTCTGGTCGACGCGACCACCGCCGGGCAGGGAGATGCGGTGAAAATATACGGGCGGCTCCCATATCGGATAAGCTCCGCCTCGTGATGATCCGAGACACAAAATCCGCCAGTGGCTCCCAGGCTTTTGCTGAACGTGCCGACGATAAAATCGACGCTGCTTTCAACGTCGCTCTCCTCCGAAAGTCCGCGGCCCCGCTCCCCCAGCACTCCAAGCGAATGGGCTTCGTCTACAAGCAAACAAGCGCCATGCTCCTGTTTTACCGCCGCGACTTCCGCCAGCGGCGCTCGATCTCCCAGCGTGCTATAGATGCCTTCCACGACGATCAGCGCGTTGGCACGACGCTCCCCAAAACGTCCCAGACGCTTGTCGAGATCACCGACATCGTTGTGGCGGAACCGAATGACTTCTGCCCCGCTCATCCGGCAGCCGTCATAAATGCTTGCATGGCAATCGGCATCGATAAGGATCACATCTCCCGGCCCGGTGAGCGCCGAAATAAGGCCCAGATTGGCAATGTACCCGGTTGAGAACACGACACACCACCGGCGCCCATAAAAGTCCGCCAGATCCTTCTCTAACGCAACGTGCCCGCTATAGCTGCCGTTAGCCATTCTGGATCCGGTAGTTCCCGTTCCTTCTTCTCGCACGGCTCGGACCGCCGCTTCTATACACTGAGTATCTAAGGTGAGACCAAGATAGTTGTTCGTTCCCGCGAGGATCATTGGACGGCCGTTCACAATGGCCTCCGTTGGCGACAGGATCCGTTCAATCGTCGCGCGAAAAGGGTCCTCGCCCAATCGCGCCAGCGCCTCATGGGCGTCGGCAAGTTGCCGGAATTTGTCAAGGAGGGCCATTACCCTCGGTCAACGAGCTGCTGGACGCAGCGGGCGAAATGCCCGACGGTCCGCACGTCCGGGATGATGTTCAAGGGAATGGAAACGTCGAACCGTTCTTCGGTCTCGAGCAGGAGCTGCATGACCTTCATCGAATCGAGGCCTAGATCGGATGTGAATTCCGTGTCTTCGGAAAGGCTGTGCCCGTCCGGCGTATACGGCCCTAAAATCTCGTAGAGTTGGGAAAGTATCGACTCGTAGTGGCTCATCGTGCGGGAGGCCGTGAAGGTGATCCGTTCATCCGCGGGTACTTGACCTGCCGTACTTTCCTCGGCGCCACCACCGCATCACTTTCTATCACGGATGCGGCCGTCTTGTAAAGCTTGCCGGCCAGTTACACTTGCCATGAGGCCAAGAGTCGCCCGCAGGCCTTCTTCTAGACACACCGTGGGCGTCCAATTGGCCGCCTGGCAAAACATGGAGTTATCACACACCCAGTCGGGATGCCTGATCTCCCGCACTTTCCCTGGGGTAAACATGGGTGCATATCCTATTACCGATGCGGCGATTTGATTAAGTTTCGCGGCGACATTCATGGGCAGCTCGGACACGTGGAAACGAAACGCCGGTTTTCCGCGAAGCCGCTCCAACGTTTCCGCGACCTCGCACCAACTATATCCCCCTGGGTGTCCATCATCCAACTCGAACACGCGGCTCTCTCGGTTCTCGCTGACCAGCCATTTTATCACCGCCTCCGCCAGGTCTTCGACATAGAGCAGAGAGAACCTGGCGTCATTTCGGCCCAGCAACGGGGCGATCCCGCGCCCCATAAGCCGGAACAAGGGAAGCATCGCGCGGTCCCCAGGGCCATAGACAGCTGGCGGACGAAGCACGGTCCACGCAAAGCCGCCAGCCATTTGGGATAGAGCGATCTCCCCCATCCGCTTGCTGGCCGCATAGGCCGACAAATTTGGTTCGCGAGCCGCCAAAGATGAAATTAAAAGGAACCGGGGAGCGGGGCTCCTGATCGCGGCAATTTGCGCCAGCCGTAACACCGCCTCAACATTCACAGGGTAAAAATCGGCGTCGGTGATGCCGCGCACCGCCCCTGCGCAGTGGACCACGGCATCCGCATCGCCCACCAGGCTGTCGAGGCGCTCAATATCTTCGAGGGTGCCGTGAACCCACTGAATCGAGATTCCCTCTAGGCGCGCCCGCCGCAACGGCGCGCGAATGAGCGCGCGTACGCACCACCCTTCTTTTACGAGTTTTCGAGCTATCGCGCTCCCGATGAATCCCGTCGCCCCCGTCAACGCGATGACGCCGCGCATGGATTTGATTTTTCCGGCCGAGCCTCGGTGGACGCGCTTCGCTTGACCCATTTCCGTTGCAGAATAGCCGGACCATGCCAGCTCAGAAATTCTTCCCGTGCCCTTGAACGGGAGAGCTTTCCGGAGGACGTACGCGGCAGGGTGTGCGGAGGAACGATCTCAATGAAACAGTCCAGCCCGAAGCGCTCGTGGATCAGCCCCTGCAAGCGATGGACAAATTCTCCTTGCCTGGTAGAACTCCCCTCACGCCACTGCACGACCATGGCCGCCATTTCAATCCCATTAGGGTTTAGAACTGAAAAGGCGCACGCCTCGCCCGTTCTTACCTCGGGCAATTCCTCAGCGACATGCTCCAAATCTTGAGCCCAGATTTTTCGGCCATTGATAATGATGACATCTTTCTTGCGGCCAATGATCACAACCCGACCTTCGGCGAGATAGCCAATGTCTTGGGTGTCAAACCATCCGTCCGAGGACAAGACCTCACGAGTTTTCTCGGCATTGTCGAAGTACCCGGACATAATATTGGCGCCTCGCAAAAAAATTACGCCGGCGTGGCGATCCGGCAGAACTGTGCCTTGCTCGTCACGAATTTCGACTTGAATTCCCGGCAGAGGGACGCCGCAAATTACAAACGGCCTGGTATTCGATATTTCCCCTTCTAAGCCTGGGTCACGCCCATTCAGGGCCAAAGCTATTCCACGCTCGGATAACACAGCCGGGTTAACTCGATCAACGGTAATGCCTTGCTGGAGGGGTGCGAAACTTACGGCGAGGGAGGCCTCTGCCATTCCGTAGCAGGCCGTAAATGCACTTGGTTTAAACCCGCTTGGCTCCAGAACTTCGGCAAACTCCGCCAAGGCGCCTGACTGGATCGTTTCGGCCCCTACTCCGGCGACCCGCCACGCGCCGAGATCGAAAGTGCTGACGACATCCCGCCTGAGACGCTTCACGCACAATTGATAACCGAAAGACGGGCTAAAGGAAATGGTGGCTTTGGTGCGTGTCATCAAGGACAACCACAACAGTGGTCGCATGGCAAACATCCAGGTTTTTAGATAATCCACGGAGACCTGCGACACCATCGGCCCGAGCACGAATCCCACAAGCCCCATATCGTGATAAAAAGGCAGCCAGGAGAGGGCGCGGTCGCCGGGGCGGAGTTTGAGACCATGAATTGTGATTTCATTCAGATTGGCGAGGACAGCCTTTTGGGTAATCATTACTCCCCGGGGAAATAGCGTGCTTCCGGAAGTGTATTGAAGATAGGCGACCTCATGCGGCTCCGACGGACGCAGACTCTCTTGGGAGTCAGGCAGTCGCTCGAAGGCTTCCAGCGTCCCGACATGGGGAATATTCAACTCCTTGGCAGCCTCGGCCATAAAGGGATAGAACTCAGACGGCGCCATCGCCACGGACGCTCGGCAAACGCGCAAAAGCGCCTTGAGTTGCGCGACATAAGCCTGTCGGGCACTCATGAAGGCCGACGCCGAAAACGGCACCGGCACGAGACCGGCATACTGGCAAGCGAAAAACATGCGGTGGAAATCTGGATCCGTCTCTGCAACGATTGCTACTCGAGCGCCCCGGTCGAGTCTTAAGCTCAAAAGCTTTCGTGCCAAGGATACTGCCTGCTCTCGAAGATCCGCATATGACAGGACGGCGCACAAATCGCCCCGACTCCCATAGAAATTGCATCCGGTCTGTCCCAGGGCTGAGTAATCCAGGGCCTCGCATAGCGTGGAAAAATCAGCGGCCCGAAAAGCTACGGTGTTCTCAGTGGGGGTGGGTTCCAATTCAGTTCCGTGTTCACCACTTGTGCGCAATGCTACCTCCTTCATCGGTTCGACCTTAAAGCGCGGAACATTAGCCCTCACCGAAAACTTAGGCTTTACGAACAACCTATTGATTTAACAAGCGTTTCTGATCAGGGTTATGATGGAAACCGATAGCCGGTATTCGTTAATCCGAAATGTCGGGACCCCATACAACCCAATCAAGCTCGGCATTGATGAGCGAGTTCGTGGCTCTGTACCGGATCAGCTTCCATTGTTCCTTTACCGTTTGTGTGATGAGAGTCCATTAGCTGGTAGTAGTCGGGGTGACCAATTATCACTATCTTTAGCTTTAGCGAATCGAAGCTAAATCAACACTCGCCAAAGGAATGATTCCTTTGTCCATTATAGTACGATGGTGTCCCCTTATAGTACTACACGATGAGGTTAGTCAAAGAAAAAATATTCATTTCCTTTTCTGGTTGATGAAAAACCCAATGTTTTACCGGGCGGCTCGGCTGGAGAGCGGTCGGGAGGCGCGCGAAAGGTTCCTTAGGGCGCCGCTCGCTCTGAATTCGAGCGAGCGGCGCCATCGGCTTGCATTGGCAGGCGGTATTCGGCTGTCAGACGGGCTGAGCCAGGATATTGCGAACACTTAGTGTACAAACACGTGCCGAAGTTTATAGAGGTTGAGTACGACGGCAGGACGAGATTCCAGCGGAAACTCCGGAGCCGCATCTACCGCTATCGTTGGCTACAGCGGTTGCTCTACGCCCCTCTGGCGAGTAACGCGCATGTCGTCGATACGTTACACCTGATCTGGAGGATGAACCAGAAGAAAGCCACCGGGCGAAAGTCTTGGCTGGAACAGTTGGCGCGGTGGAACACGATTAACACGCGCCCAGCCCGCTGGCTCCCGACGTCAAGCAGATGCTGCGAGACACGCTCGCGGAGGACGTGACCAAGCTCTCCAATCTGCTGCAGCGCGATCTGAGCCATTGACTGACCGAGCCAGAGTGCTGTCTAGAGCGTTTGTCACTATCTGTATCTGATCACTTCAGGAATGGCTACAGCGCCCCATTCGACTCGCGGTAAACCACCGCTCGCTCATGGCAGGCCACAACATTTCGTCTAAGACAAACATCGAGTCGAATGGTGCCCCGTGTGCTCTACTCGACGATTACCCCCCTCGCGTTTCGCCGTGAATCACTCTTTATTTCCGTCTGCATGACAAAGAACACCTCAAACTGGGTGTTCGTGGAAAGATGAACAATACAGCTCTTTGCCATACCGACAGGTCTTGCTTCCCCGTTGGTTAAGTTCTAAGGGAAAGCAGGCATCGGCGTGCGCCTTGCCGTGTAACCATCTGGGCCTTTTTTGTCGCGCCAAAATTCAGGCGCGGAGAGGACATGTCTGCGAGGAAAATTTTAGTAGTCGATGATAATGATAACGTGAGGTCTTTTTTAGTTCTCTTACTGGAGCGGTCCGGTGGATACGAGATCTTGGTGGCCGCCACCGGAGAAGAGGCGGTGGAGAAAGCCATTTCTTGGAGACCCGATGTTATTCTCATGGATATAGTCCTGCCTGGCATCAACGGTATAGATGCAACGAAGGCGATAAGAAACAATCCAAGCACGGCCCAAATTCCAATTATTGCTTTCTCTGCTTTGCCTTTAGGCGGATGGAAGGAGCAAGCGCTAAAGGCAGGGATTGTAGCGTACCTTCAGAAACCGATTAACTTAGAGGTACTGATGGAGACAATCCAAAAATTCATCCCATCTTAAGCCACAGGCGCTGCAATGCCTCATTTGGGTAAGCCGAAATTCCCCCGAATGGGGATTGACGTCACTAGCACCGCGGCAGCTATAACTGCGGGATAAAGGGTCTTTTTGTTGATTCGCTGCGATGGTCGATGACGTGAAGCACTTGCGGTTTAAAATGAAACAAGTCTCGTATAAGGACTATGTAATAACCGTCGCCAACACCAAAGAAAACAGAACTTGGCGATCCCATGTGACTATTACCTGGTACGGAGGAAAATTTGACCTGCATGATGAATTTTGTTTCAAAACTGAGATAGAATCCGAGGAACACGGCGTAGCATTGGGAAAGCATTGGGTGAACAATCGCATTCAGAGCATGCAACGCCTCCCATAGGCTAGCATTGAGTTGCGCCAGCTTTCAGTCGACGGCGACTGTTGCGTGTCATTGATGATCCAGTTTGTCCCACACTGCCCAGAAGGCAGTGAAAGAAATGAGGCGCGTCACAAAAGCGCCTGGAAGTGTCGCAACTTGTCTGTGAGACAGCAGTGGAGGCATGGAGCTAGGGGAAGATTCTGGAAGGCGTTCTTGCCTTTTGTTTTTGTTCATGTAGCTTCGATTTGTTCTTGTTGTTTCATCAATCATCCTCGACCCCCCGACCCAGTACGAAGGGAGTCCGCGTCCAGTGCTTATCCGTGTGTTCTTACTTGTTCAACTCCTTGCCGTTCCGGCATTGCTTAATGCCACAACGATTGTAGCTGTAAGAACACCCACTGATATTTACTTAGGTGCCGACAGCAGAGTCACGGAGGTTCGTCCAGACGGACGCTTTTACTATGAAGCGAAATGTAAGATCGGACAAGTGGGTGAGATATTCTTTGCGGGTGCTGGACTGTATGGGCACCAACCCACCGGCCTAAGCATTCGATCATCGTTGATCCAAGCGCAATCCTCCGCAGCGAGCCTATCTGAGACAGTTGAGAGATTCGAGACGCTTTATACAGACGCCCTAGAGAGAACGTTACGCTCCGCTCTGAAAGATAGCCCGATGGTGTACAAAAAATACTTTCTAAACGGACATGTTTACGTGTACCTTTTTGCGTTTGAGAATGGCATCACCCGATATTTCGAAAGAATCTTTACCATTCAAAGTTCTACCGATCCTGTGACAGTCGGCATTGAACGGCATGACTGCCCGCCAGGCTGTCTAGGCGGTGAAGCCACGATCCTTGGAATTGGTTATGCTGACGTAGTGAAGGAAGTATCACCCGATGTCTTAAAAACACGCCCGCCAGTTGAATTAATAACGGAACTCGTTGATGCGAGCATAAAGGCCGACCCCGCCCATCAATCCGGCGGTCCGATAGACATTCTCCATTTGAACAAAGACGGCGGGAGATGGGTCCAGAAAAAAAAGGAATGTCCCGAAATCCAGTCCTAGAGAGCAATGAACATCGGCGAAATACCGATTTGAAAATCCTCTAAGGTACTCCTGTTGATTCCCGTTGTGATCGGGATAGTGATGTATTTCAAAATCCTCAACGTCTTTTGGAAGGTTCAAGTTATCGTCTGTTCAACCACACGTACAGCCAAAACAAGCCGATCACAACAATGGCGACGATTAACATAGTTAGATCGGTGCTGTTCATCTCAAAATATGCTAAGGGGTAGAGGCAGTCGTTTAAGGACTCACGCAAGTGTGTCTGCGGGTTAAACTTTTATCGCTCATTCGACTTAGGGAAATTGCCTTTTGTGCTGCTTGCCCGCTGAGTGAAGGATTGTCTCGCGAGACGCCAAGCTAATTCCTAGATTTGAGCGACCGCTCGACTTCGCGCTCGGCCATTTTTTTCCTGAGCGTTTCGCGCTTGTCATAAAGCTTCTTGCCCCGTGCCAGCCCCAGTTCAACCTTTGCCCTGCCGTTCTTGAAGTACAGTTTCAACGGAATGAGGGTCAGCCCGCGCTGTTTGGTCTTGCCGGCAAGCCGCTCGATTTCCCGCGCATGAAGAAGGAGCTTTCGTGCGCGGGTGGGCTCGTGGTTAAACTGATTGGCCCCCGGATAGGGACTCACGTGGGCGTTGACCAGAAAGGCTTCGCCCTTCTGAATGCGCGCATAACTGTCTTTGAGATTGGCCTTGCCGTCGCGGAGGGATTTAACCTCACTCCCTACGAGAACCAAGCCGGCTTCGTAGGTCTCGTCGATGAAGTAGTTGTGCCGCGCCTGCCGGTTAACGCAGACGATCTTCTCTCCGGCAGGCTTCTCCTTAGCCATTGTTCCTGTTTTTATCGTCGGGTGTAATCAGCCCTCCGGAAGCGATGAGCTTCAGCGCCTCTTCCATGGTTATGCTCAGGGGTGCCACGTCGTTCGCCGGTACCAGAAGAAAGAATCCCGACGTTGGATTGGGCGTCGTAGGAATAAAGACATTAACGAGCGGAGCCTCATTGGTTTTTTCCAACTCGTGCCATGCCCGTCCCATTGCAAACCCGACTGTATAAACTCCCTTGCGTGGATATTCAATCATCACCACCTGTCTGTTGGCCCCCGATTGTCCCAAGAAAGTCTGAACCAGTTTCTGCACGGCTGTATAGATACCCCGGAAAATCGGGATCTGAACGAAAATTCTGTCCCAGGCGGAGAGAAACCGGCGGGTGGCGACACCCCGGGTAAGAACGCCTAGAAAAAGAATCAATCCGATGGTAAAAACCGCGCCTAAGCCTGGAATCGCGAACGGCAAATAGGAGTTAGGGTGGAGTCGAGACGGCAGCACGTTCAACAACCCGTCCATGAGCCCGATCACCCAACCCAGAAACCATAGGGTAATCACCACCGGCAGGAAAACCAACAGACCGGCCAGAAAGTACCTTTGTAAAATTTCCCGCACGTTGACCTTCATTCTCTTCTGCGTATCGTCCGCCACGTCTCCGTCTACTCTATGGTTTGAGGATCCGGTTGTCGATGAGCCGGGTCTTACCGATCCGCACGGCCAACGCCAGCAAAGCGGATCCCCGAATCTCTTCTACCGGTTCGAGTGTAGCAGAATCACAAAGGGTAACATATTCCACTCTCGCCAGCGGCTCTTCTTCGATGCCTGCGCGGGCGGCTTCGGTAATGACTCCCCTCCTGGTCTCCCCTCCCTTCACCATACAGGACGCTCGACTGAGAGACCGGGACAGGCACAATGCGGCTTGCCGTTCGCGGGGGCTTAGATAGATGTTGCGCGAGCTCATGGCCAAACCATCCGGCTCGCGAACGATAGGATACCCGATGATCTCGATATCGAAATTCAGATCCCGCACGAGCCGTCGCACCAACTGCAGCTGCTGGTAGTCTTTTTCGCCAAAGATCGCCACGTGGGGCCGGACGATATTGAAGAGCTTCGTAACGACCGTGGCGACGCCCCGAAAGTGGCCGGGTCGATGGGCGCCGCACAGAAGCGCGCTCAGGTTCTCCACATCCACATGAGTCTGGTAGCCCTCCGCATAGATCTCTCGTACCGAAGGATGAAACAGCACGTCGACGTGCTCGCTTTCCAGCAGCCTTCGATCGCGCTCAAAGTCGCGTGGATAGGCGGCAAAGTCTTCATTGGGACTGAACTGCGCCGGGTTCACGAAAATGGAAACAACCACTCGATCGCCGCGCTTCTTCCCATCGCGCACGAGACTCAGATGCGCGTCATGAAGAAATCCCATGGTAGGAACGAAGGCGATGCGCCGCCCGTCGCGCCGCTCCGCCTCAGTCCAACGGCTCATCTGCCGAACGCTTTCAATGATCTGCATAGGCAGGACAGCTGAATTGGAATGTTGGAGTACTGGAGTGTTGGTGTAATGGAGGATCGACGCACATCCCCATCACTCCCCTACTCCATCACTCCATTCACCCATCTTTACTTGAACGAATGCTCCTCGCCGGGAAATTTCCGCTCGCGAACATCAGCAATGAAACTTTTAACCGCCGCGGTCACTACCTCTTTCATATCGGCATACCGCTTCACGAACTTTGGCGTAAAATCATCAAACAGCCCTAGCATGTCATGGATCACAAGCACCTGACCGTCACAATGCGGTCCTGCGCCAATGCCGATGGTGGGAATCGCCAGCCGCTCAGAGATCTCCTTGGCCAAGTCCAGAGGAATACCCTCCAACACAACGGCAAACGCACCGGCATCCTCCACCGCCAAAGCATCGCCCATGACCGCTTCCCTTTGCTCCCTGCTCTTCCCTTGGACCTTATAGCCGCCAAACCGGTGCACCGACTGTGGTGTGAGCCCGACGTGACCCATGACCGGGATGCCGATCTTGACGATGGCCTCGATGGTAGCTTGGATCGCCAAACCGCCTTCGAGTTTCACCCCCTCGGCGCCGCCCTCTTGGAGCAGCCGCCCGGCATTGTGAATCGCCTGTTCCCGGCTTATCTGGTAGGAGAGAAACGGCATGTCCCCGACCACCAGCGCCCGCTTTCGTCCCCGCACTACGGCGCGCGTGTGGTAGACCATCTCGTCCAAGGTAACCGGAAGGGTGTTTGCCTGCCCTTGAAAAACACAGCCCACCGAATCGCCGACCAACAGGATATCGACACCAGCCTGGTCCAGTATCCGCGCAAAGGAATAATCGTAAGCGGTGAGGCAAGCGATCTTTTCGCCCTGGTGCTTTTTTTTAGCGATATCCGGTACGGTGACCTTCTCTTCCATGGATTCATCCTCCGCAAAACAGAAAAGCCTTCCGGACCGATCCGGAAGGCCAACAATAGCGAGTGGTGAACAACTTGAAACCACTCAAGCTAATCGCCTATTGGCATCCGTCTCAGTCCAGATTATCTGGATCCAAGCGGTATATAATGTTGCGTCCCCAAACCCATGTTATTAATTTCCTTGATCAAGTCAGCCAGATCTTTGCTGCTCGCAACGAAATCAATGTCAGAGGTATTCACCACCAGTAGGGGCGTCTCATCGTAATGGAAGAAAAACTGGTTGTACGCCCGCGCCACCTCTGAGAGGTATTCGAAGGTTACGCCACGTTCGTATTTTTTATCCCTTTTTTTGACCCTTTTGTAAAGCACCTCGGGTCGAGCCTGGAGATAGACCACCAGGTCCGGCTTCGGCACCCTCGTATTCAGAAGCGCATAGATCTGCTGGTAAAGGTTCAGCTCCTCGTTGCTCAAGGTCAAGGTCGCGAAGATCTTGTCCTTGGCGAAAAGGTAGTCCGCAACGGTATTTTGATTAAACAGGTCCTGCTGGCTGAGCTCCGTTTGCTGCTGATAGCGATTGAGTAAAAAGAAGGTCTGATTTTGAAAGGCGTAACTCTCTCGAGCCTGGTAAAACTTTGGAAGAAATGGATTTTCCTCCACTTTTTCAAAGACGGTCCGGGCCTGGAATTCGTTGGCCAGGAGTCTAGCCAAACTGGTTTTGCCCACCCCGATGGGCCCTTCGACGACTATATATTTGCTCTTCGTCATCTGACGCGGCAAATTTACATAATGGACCTAAAATTGTCCAGGCTGTATTATAAACCCTGATGATACCAACGCTAAGAGAAAAAATCGCCCAGATGTTCGTGGTCGGCGTCGCCGCTCAGAAACTCAGCGGCGAAGAACGGAGGGCGATGGAACATTTTTCCTTCGGTGGCTTTATTCTCTTTGGCCATAATTGTTGTGATCCCGCCCATATTCTTTCTTTGACGCGCGCTCTTTGGGACACCGGCAAAAGCTCGCCGCCGTTCATCGCCATCGATCAGGAAGGGGGAAGAGTTCATCGGCTTCCCAAACCGTTTACCCACTTTCCTCCTGCAGCGCGCCTCGGTGAAACCAGCGACCCCAAGCTCGCGTACAGGGTCGCCCGGGCCACCGCGGAAGAGCTCACCGCGGTGGGAATCAATCTCGATTTCGCGCCGGTGCTCGACGTCAACTCCAATCCGACAAATCCCGTAATCGGCGACCGATCGTTCGCTTCCGACCCGCAAAAAGTGATTGCCCTCGGGGAGCAATGGATCCACGGCTTGCGCGACGGCGGGATTATTCCCTGCGGCAAGCATTTTCCCGGTCACGGCGACACGGACAAAGACTCTCACCTCGATTTACCGGTGGTCGATCGGCCCCTGGAGGAACTGCAAAAGGTCGAACTTCCGCCGTTCGTCAATGCCTGTCGGAACGGCATCGAATCCTTGATGACCGCCCACGTCCTTTATCGCGCCCTTGACCTTAGACTTCCCGGGACCTTGTCGCGCAATATCGTTACGGGATTGTTAAGAGAGGAGTTGAATTACCACGGTGTCGTCTTCAGCGACGACATGAAAATGAAAGCCATCAGTGACCGCTACGAGGAAGAAGACGCTGTTGCACTGTGCGTCCGCGCGGGTATCGATGTGATGCTCTTCTGTCACGAGCTGCCCAGAGCCATCCGTGCTTTCGACTTTCTGTGTACGGAGGTCGAAAAAGATGAGACGGTCCGGTCGCGGGTGGAAAACAGCTACAACAGAATAGCAAAGCTAAAGCGGGGCTATTTGAAAAGATTTACAGGTGTCACGGCCGGCCAATTGGAGAAACGGCTGGTCCGATGGAACCATCGACGGATCGTCGACGAAATTCAGGGCAACTTGTAAGCGCTGTAGGCGATCAACTTTTTGATGTCCTGTTGCAATTCCCCTCCCCATTTCTCCAACAGCACGTCCGCGGGACACTTGCCTTGAAAGAGCAGCGTTTTCAGGGAATTCAAATAGATCGTTTCATCGTCACCCTGGCTATTGAGCGCCCTTTGGCGTCGCAATCCCTCCCAGGCGATCTGCAACAGTTCCTTCGCCAAGTCAAGGAGAGAATAACGGCGGATACGCGCCGCCAGCGCATCTCGATGAGAATCAAGATACACTTGCATTCTCTCATCCCAGCTCCATCCCTTGACTAAGTCCCAAGCGGCTTGCAAACAATCCGAGTCGTAAAAAGCTCCCTTGATTATCGCGGGCAAAGCCGGCATCAGTTCTGGTGGTTGGCTATCCGCCGAACGAACTTCGATATATCGTTTGATCCGGGTCTCGGGGAAAAGAGTCGTCAGATGATCGTTCCAATCTTCGATGGTCGCACGCTCGCTATTATAGCCTCGCTCTAAGAATTGCCGGAAAGTCATGCCGGTCATGTCGACATAGTCGTGATTCCGGATAATGAAATACATGGGCACGTCCAAAGCGTATTGGACGTAGTGATTGAAGGAAACGTCAGGCAAAAAGGCGAACTTGAGCAAACCGGATCGGTTCTTGTCCGTATCCGTCCAAATATGCTCGCGGAAACTGCGATAGCCATTGAGCTGCCCATCGCAGATCGGCGAGTTGGCAAACATTGCAATGAGAACCGGGGACAGTCCCATGCCAGTGCGAAACTTGACCATGGCGTCTTTTTCGTCGCTGTAATCGATATTGGCCTGCACCGTAGCGGTTTGTTTCATCATGCGCTGGCCGAGAGTCCCCACCTTGGGCATATACGGCCCCATGATGCGATAGCGTTTCTTGGGCACCCATTCGATCTCTTCCAACCGGCTCACCGGCTGCATACCCAAGCCCAGAAAAACCACATCCAGCGGTTCCGCAACCTCCAACAGCTCGCGAATATGCTGGGTGAATTCTTCATAAGTGCAGTGGATGCTATCGCAGGGCTCGCCGCTGAGTTCAATCTGCCCCCCGGGCTCCAGGGTAATTTGCGCGTTGGCGCGAGCCAGTGCGATGACGTGACCGTCTTGTTCTTCCGGCTCCCATCCGAAACGTTCGCTCAGCCCCCGCAGAATAAATTCGACGCCCCGTGGCCCGGAATAGGGAATGGCTTTGCCCGTATTCCTGTCGATGCCGACCTTTTCGTACTCGGTTCCGACGCGCCAACGGTCGCGAGCTTTCCCCGCATCGTGGAAAAAACCTTCCAGTTCTTCTTTTTTTTCAATGACTGACATGGCTGCGAATGTTCTTTTGATAAGGAGGACGGATTACTCCTTTTTCAGTGATAATTGCCGATACCAAATCTTGTGAGGTAACATCAAATGCCGGATTGAATACTCTAGTGCCTTTGGGCGCAAGCGCCCGCCCGAACATATGAGATACCTCTTTTGGGTCCCTTTGCTCGATGGGGATATCTTTCCCGGACGCACAGTCAAGGTCGATGGACGAAGTCGGCCCCGCCACATAAAATGGAATCCCGTGCCTTTTCGCCAGCACGGCGATGCCATAGGTTCCGATCTTGTTGGCCACGTCGCCATTGGCGGCGACCCGGTCGCAACCGACCACCACGGCATCGACCTTGCCCTTTTGCATCAAATAACCTGCCATATTGTCCGTCACTAACGTGGCAGGGATTTTTTCCTTCTTGAGCTCCCAGGCGGTCAAGCGGGCGCCTTGAAGAAAAGGGCGTGTCTCGTTGACCCAGACTTCGACCTGTTTTCCAGACTCCTTCAAGGCGCGAATAACGCCGAGGGCTGTTCCATACCCCGCCGTCGCCAACGCACCGGCATTGCAGTGTGTCATGACCTGTCGGGCATTACCCAAAAGACTCGCGCCGAATTTGCCTAACTGTTTGTTGGCGATGATATCCTCTTTGTAAATCTTTTGTGCTTCGCCTTTAAGCAGGCGCTTGACCTTTTCCACGCCCCGGCTCCGGTTGTCGGCGTAAACTTTGCGCATGCGTTCCAAGGCCCAGAACAAGTTTATCGCGGTGGGGCGGGTTTTTGAAAGCGTCAGTAAAATACGTTCGAACTCGCGGTCAAAATTCTTCTGCCGAATTTCTGCCGCGCCGAGGGCTACGCCCATGGCCGCCGCCACGCCGATGGCAGGGGCGCCACGAATCACCATCGCGCGAATGGCCTCAGCCACTTCTTGATAGTTGTGGCAGATTCGGTAGACCTCTTTGTGAGGCAACAACCGCTGATCGAGCATAATGACCCGGTCATTCTTCCATTCGATCGTTTTTACAGCCACCGCAATGTTCCCATTTGAAAGGAGACCGAGTATATTAGGAGCGAAAAGCAAGCGTCAAGGCCCCGTGGTGGATTTCTATCATCTGTTCGGCTATCTTTCCGGACTTCTTTTTATAAAATCCGAGATGGACCCTGTGACCTTGGTTCGCACGGCCGCTCTCGTCCACATCCTGGATGCCATCCTCTGTCGCGTAATCGCAGGACAGAGCGGGCGGCAAAAACTTCCTTGGACAGTCGCGGGCTTGTTTCTTGGCATCTGGGCTTTAGGAACATTGTTTTTGTTGCCGGCAAGAAAACCGAAGTATAATTAAACAGATCTACTCGCCCTCAGCAACGACAAAGGCGAGTCCGTGCTGTGCCGTGTGCGTGATTGAAAGAGACCAACGCCGCATGCCTTGTTCTGCGGCGAGCCGCGCGGTCTTATCGTGCAAGACAATCTCCGGCTTGCCGCTACGCGCCCGTGCAACTTCGATGTCGAGCCAAGATACTTTTGAACCCCAACCCCTTCCCAGCGCCTTCATCACGGCTTCTTTAGCGGCGAATCGCCCGGCATAGCTCTCATAACGTCCGCGGTCGTTTTTTTTCGCAGTATTGAATTTCATAGGCCGTAAAAACTCTATCACGAAAGCGTTTGCCGATCCGCGAGTCTTCCAAAGCTTTTTGAATGCGTTCGACTTCCACCATATCCACGCCAATGCTAAGCACCATGCCACAAAGTTTGCCCCGCGTTGGACGGGCTGTCAATAAGACGGGCATCGCCCGCGGTTTCGCGCGGAACGAAGAGGATCCGCAGTCCCGGTCGAAGTCACTTTATCAGGTCGGCTCTAGTCAAAACCGGTGGCGCGGCTTACAGGGATTTGTTACCATGGTCGTCTCGACAAGAGGAGAGGAGCCCCTATCGTGCTTAGACGCATTTTTCTGTCCGGTTTGTTCATCTTTTCAATCTTGCTGCCGGCCACAGCCTGGGCGCAAAAAGGAACCATCAAGATTGCCGTTCAAGCGCCGCTTTCCGGAGAGCAAGCTGCTTTGGGCGAGCACGTGAAACTCGGGGCTCAGTTAGCGGTTGAGGAAGCCACCAAGTCGTTTAAGGCTCTAGGCTTTGATCTGGTGTTCGTGCCCTATGACGATCAAGCGAAACCCGAGGTCGGCGTCGCCAATGCGAGAAACATCGTCGCCGATCCAGACGTTCTGGTTTTAGTGGGCCATTTCAATTCGGGGGTGGCGCTCCCCTCTTCGGAGGTTTATAAGGATGCGATGCTAGCCATGATCTCGCCCGCCAATACAGCGACGGAAATCACCGATCGAGGGTACCCTAACGTCAATCGCGTCTGTGGGCGAGACGATGTTCAGGGCCCCGTGGGCGCCAGATTCGCGGCGCAGGATCTCAAGCTTAAATCCGTCTATATCATCCACGACAAAACCCTCTACGGCCAGGGAGTCGCCGATAACTTTCGCAACGAGGCCAACAAGCTAGGTTTGAAAGTCTTGGGTTATGACGGCACTGAAGAACGCGCTAATTTCGCTCCGATGATCATTCCCATGAAGGCGAAGAATCCAGACCTCGTCTATTTCGGCGGCATCTATCATCAGGGCGGACTGCTGCTCAAACAGATGCGCGAGAAGGGAGTGAATGCGGTTTTCATGGGGCCAGATGGTCTTGACTCGTCGGAGATGGTCAAGATCGCCGGCGCCCAGGTTGTCGGCAGCTACTATACCACCGTGGCCGGCCCGCCGGATGCCTATCCGGAGAGCGCTGCCTTCGCCAAGAAATTTAAACAGCACTTCGGCAAAGAGGTCGAGTCTTTCGCCATGTATGGTTACGACGCAGCTTTGGTTGGAATTAAAGCCATGGAACAAGCGATCGAGTCAAACGGAGGAAAGAAGCCTAGCCGCGCCGAAGTCTCTTCGGCGGTCAGGAAATTAAAGAACTTCAAAGGTGCTACCGGTTCTATTGCCTTCGACAATAAAGGCGATCCGGTGAAAGCAAAATACTTCGTTCTGCAATTCGAAAAACGCAGCTATCCGGGTAAGGTGGTCAAGGTCATCGAACAGCAAGCTCCTCAAGCCTTGGTCAAAAAGTCCTAGGCTCAATCTCACTGTCATTGAAAAAATTTGCCAGCAGGTCCGGTCGGGCCCGCTGGCTTTTTTAGCCTATCCATCTATGAAAAAGAAACTGCGCGTCGCGATTCTGTTCGGTGGGAAATCTGCGGAGCACGAGATTTCCCTCGTATCGGCACGGAATATCGTCGAAGCGATGGACACAGACAAATACGAGGTCGTGTCCATTGGTATCGACAAGGAAGGCCGATGGTTCTTCGACGAAGGAGAGTACCTGCTGCATCGCAAGAACCAATCTCAGGTGGTATTCCGGCAAAACCGCCATCCAGCGGCCGTGCTCCCGGGAACCACGGCCACTCCGATGATTCGCACTTCTCCAGGACGGGCCTTAGGAAAAGTGGACGTCGTGTTTCCGGTGCTCCATGGTCCCTTTGGCGAGGACGGCACGGTTCAGGGATTGTTGAAACTCGCCAACCTTCCTTTCGTCGGCGCCGGAGTTCTCGGCTCGGCGGTGGGCATGGACAAAGACGTGATGAAACGGTTGCTCAGGGACGCCAAGATCCCGATTGCCAAGTTCCTGGTCTTTGAGAGGAGCGGATCGAACAAGATCAATTTTGCGGCCGTAAGACGAGCGTTGAGGTTGCCCTTCTTTGTCAAGCCGGCCAATCTCGGGTCCTCCGTCGGGATCAGCAAGGTTCGCTCGAACAAACAATTCGGCGGCGCTATCAGAGAAGCTTTTCGTTACGATAACAAGATTTTGATCGAAGAGAACATTCATGGCCGGGAAATTGAATGCTCGGTTCTCGGGAACGAAAATCCTCTCGCCTCACTGCCCGGAGAAATTATTACGCGACACGATTTCTATTCCTACGACGCCAAGTATCTCGACAAAAAGGGAGCACAATTGGCGATTCCTGCCGCACTTCCCAAAAATATCGTAAAAGAGATCCAGACACTGGCGCTTAGGACTTTCAAGACCCTAGCTTGTGAGGGGATGGCCCGAGTCGATTTTTTTCTGCGTGACAACCGGGAGATTTTCGTCAACGAGATTAACACCATTCCCGGTTTTACCAACATCAGCATGTACCCAAAGCTGTGGGAAGCCAGCGGGATCCCTTACGGCAAACTGATCGATCGCTTGATCCAGCTTGCTCTAGAGAGGTTTCGCAGGGAAAAGGAACTAAGAACTTCTCACTGATGCGACTCCCCGTCCAGGATCATAGAAAAGGGCTCAACACCCGCTGGGAAACCGGCGGCTAGACCCCATCCCAATCGATTCAATCGGGCGACTCAGGAGCCACCAACCTCAGTCCATCTGTTTTCGCAAAAAAGTGGGAATATCGTATTCGTCCTCTTCTTTGTCACGCCCGAACTCAAACGTGGTCTTATTCAAGGTCAGCGTCTCCGTTTCCTCGCTGCCCTGTTTCTTACGTTGCCAAGTGGGCGTGTCTAAATCATCCACGATGGTACCCAAGTGCACCACTTTCTTGTTTTTCTGAGGTGCGCTCGTAATGCTTGAGACATTCACGGGCACGGGTTTCCGTTCCTCTCTATCCTCTCCGAATCCCGTGGCGATGACGGTAATACGAATCTCGTCGGTCATGGTCTCATCGATAACCGAGCCGAAAATAATGTTCGCATCTTCATGCGCTTCTTCTTGGATCATCGATGCCGCTTCGTTGACCTCGTGCAGACAAAGGTCCGGCCCGCCGGTGATATTGATGAGCACCCCCCGCGCGCCTTGAATAGAAATATCTTCGAGTAACGGGCTGGAAATGGCTTTCTGAGCCGCCTCGATGGCGCGATTCTCTCCTACCGCCGAGGCGGCTCCCATCAATGCCAGGCCCATCTCCGCCATCACGGTCCGGATATCGGCGAAGTCGAGGTTAATCAAACCCGGAGTGATAATGAGATCCGAGATGCCGCGAACGGCTTGAAGCAACACATCATCCGCCCTGTGAAACGCCTCAAGCATGGTGGTCGTCTTGGCAGCGATGCTGAGCAAGCGCTGGTTCGGGATAACGATGAGCGTATCGACATTCTCCTTTAAATTCTCAATTCCCTCTTCGGCTTGGCGCATTCGCTTCTTGCCCTCGAAAATGAATGGCTTCGTTACCACTCCCACCGTTAGCGCGCCCGCCTCCCGAGCCAAGCGAGCCACAACGGGTGCGCCCCCCGTACCGGTTCCACCACCCATACCGGCGGTGATGAAAATCATATCGGAACCGGCCAGGTAATCCCTGATGATCTCTTCGTTCTCCTGCGCCGCCCGCCGCCCGATTTCTGGATTGGCGCCGGCACCGAGCCCCTTGGTCACGGTCTCACCCAGCTGAATTTTGACGGGTGCGCGGCTCGCTTCCAGGGACTGGGCGTCCGTATTCGCCACCATAAAATCAACGCCGGTAAATTTGCTCCCGATCATGGTATTAACCGCATTCCCGCCGCCGCCGCCGATTCCGATAACCTTGATGCGAGCTTTAAGATTTTCCTGCTCGACGATCTCAAACATAAGTTTTCCTCCTTATAATGGGTGAATAATTTTGACTCCGATTAAAAAAACTCGCTCAACCAATCCGACATCCGATGCTTCACTTTGGACAGAATCCCGTCGTCACGGTAACGCACGGAAGCGCGCTCCTGGCGCTTCATACCGCAGAGGACCAACCCGACGCCCGCGGCATAAATGGGACTGGAGACGACGTCGACCAGGCCGACAACGTGGGTGGGAGTACCCAGCCGTGCCGGCATTCCGAACACCTGTTCCGCGGTCTCGACAGCCCCTGGAAGGAGCATCGAACCACCGGTCATAACGACTCCGGATGCCAAGGAACCCTCGTACCCCGACTTTGCGATCTCTTTCTGCACCAGTTGAAAAATCTCTTCCATACGGGGCTCGATAATCTCGCAGAGGATTTGACGCGAAACGGTGCCGGCGGTCTTCCCCGCCACGCTGGAAACTTCAACCCTCTGGTCGCCACAAACCGTGGAGGCTTTGGCCAAGCCGTAGCGTTGCTTGATCCGCTCCGCATCGGCGGTAGGGGTTCGTAGACCCGCGGCGATATCGTTCGTAAGATGATTGCCGCCGACGCTCAACACCGCGCTGTGTCTCACCGTGCCATCGTGAAACACCGCGATGTCCGTCGTTCCGCTACCGATATCTATCAGTGCCACCCCCAACTCGCGCTCTTCTCCGCTGAGCACCGCTTCCGCCACCGCCATGGGCATCAATACGATATCCCCGATGTTGAGACCGGCGCGGGTACAGCATTTGACGATGTTTTGCGCCGACGTAACAGCGCTGGTAACGATATGGACCCGCGCCTCCAAGCGCACTCCTGACATCCCCAAAGGCTCTTTGATGCCATCTTGATCGTCGATGATGTAGTCTTGCGGCAGAATCTGGAGAACTTCCCGATCCGTCGGAATCGCCACGGCCTTCGCCGCATCGATGACTCGATCCAGATCTCGCTGACACACTTCCTTGTTCTTGACCGCGACAATACCGTGACTGTTAAAGCCCTTGATGTGATTTCCCGAAAGGCCGGTGAAAACCGTATGAATCTCGCACCCGGCCATCAGCTCCGCTTCTTCCACTGCCTTTTTAATGGAGTTGACCGTGCTTTCGATATTGACGACGACGCCTTTGCGCAACCCTTGCGACGGGTGGGACCCAATTCCGATAATTTCCGCGCCCCGATCGGTCATTTCGCCGACGACGGCGCAAACCTTCGAGGTACCGATGTCCAAACCGACTACGATGCTGTGCTTCTTCGCCATGACCTTGCGTTATCACCTACGCGCAATACACGCTCCCGTTACGGCCGCATCCGTCTCACGCGGGCCACTACTTGATCACCAAAACTTGCATCCAAAGTCACCAAACGCTCCTCATGTCCCTTCCAAAGCTTTAGAACGCGGTCCACACGTCGCACCTTGGCTTCCCAGTCATCCCAACCCATGTGCAGCGCCAGGGGGTAGGCCGTCGTGTAGAGAATCACGCGGTCGGCAGCTTCAAAATGGACCTCGGAAATCGTATGAGAATCTTTGGCCATCAAATCGCTGAGCCGAACGGCATCCTGGATTTTCCTGCGGACTGCCGGATCACGACTCCCAAGCTCATCCGCACGCAGACCCGTCAGTAAGGGAAATTGGACGCTTTCTCCCGCTCCGACCTCCTTAAAAACAACTCCGTCGGAATCCACGTAATAGAGTTTCCCCATCGCCACGATTGCCCTGGGTGTTCGCTCTTCGATTTCGATGACAACCCGACGAGGAAATTCGCGGCGCACGAGGACTCGGCGCACCCATGGATGTTTGGCGACTTTCTTTTCAATCGTCGCCGGCTCAATGCGCCAGATATTCATGCCGTGCTTCAACCCCGCCATGGTAACGATCTCATTACCCCCGAGCTTTTCTCCCCCACGCACTTGAATCTCTCTCACAGAAAAATACGGGCTCTCCAAGATAAACTGACGCGTCCAAGCGACTGAGGTCATCAACTGCCTGCGCCACTCGTAAAGCGCGACGCTGAGAACGATGAGAGTCGCAACAATACTGCCCACCATAATCCACTGACGCCATCGGCGTCCGTTTCGTTTGCGATTGTCTCTGCGATAGATTGTCAGTTGCATCGTTTTGCTCTTGCCTCAACAGTCTCCCAATCCCCGAGCAGTCGAACCTCGGGCTCCAGTTCGACGCCGAACTGCGCTCTGACCTCGGCACGCGCCAATTCCATCAGCCGGCGGACGTCTTCCGCCTTGGCGCCGCCAAGGTTAACAATGAAATTTCCGTGCCGCTGCGAGATCTGGGCTTGGCCGATTCTTTTGCCTTTTAGGCCCGCGGCTTCGATCAGCCTTCCGGCAAAATATCCCGGTGGATTGCGAAACATGGAGCCGGAGTTGGGGTAGCCCGAGGGCTGGCTGGCTTTGCGCTTTGTCACCAGTTCACGAACTCTAGAAGTGACTTTCGCGGAATCTTCTTGGCGCAGTCGAAGCCGCACCTCGGTCACCACCATTCCCGCCGGCAAATGTGAATCACGATAAGTAAAGGTCATGTCGTTCCTGGACAAACGCATCGGCTCACCCTCTCGCGTAAAGCCATCGACCTGATCGATGACTTTCTCCAACTCTGAGCCGTAGGCTCCTGCGTTCATAAAGAGAGCACCGCCCATCGTCCCTGGAATCCCTTCGGCGAACTCCATTCCGGAGTATCCCTTCCGGGCCGCTTCTCTTACCAGTTGGGTAACCGCAAAGGCCGCGCCAACCTTAACCCGGACGATTTCGCCTTCTTCTCGCCACTCAACCTGCTTGAACTCTCCCGCTAGATGAATCACAGCGCTGCGTAGACCACGGTCGCTGATCAAAACGTTGCTGCCGTTACCCAGGAGACAAAAATTTGCTTTGTATCGAGAGAGAGTCATCAGGACTCGCGTCAACGCGGCGCCGGTGTCTACCTCGATGAAAAAATCTGCCGGGCCGCCGACCTTCATGGACGTGTAGCGCGCCAGCGGCTCCGAGACTTTAATCCTGACGCCGGCAACGAGCCGCAGTTCCTGAGCCAGCGGCGTTTCGTCACTCTCCTGTCGTCATCGCGAACCATGATCGCATTGGAATATGGGAGCGCTGGGCTCCATCACTTCATCGTGCCATCACTCCGTGGGTCGACTCGTTTGAGCGCCCCCACTAGCGCTTCGCCGATTTTATAGATGTCTCCCGCGCCCAGGGTCAGCGCCACATCCCCTGGCTGGAGGGTTTCCGTAAGCCGCTCCACGATTTTGCTTTTGTCCGCAACAAACTCGATGTCCAAATGGCCCTTTCTCTTGATCGCTTGATAGAGCGCCTCTCCGGTTGCGCCGGGTATTGCATCTTCCCCCGCCGGGTAAACCTCCGTCAGGATGAGCCGGTCGGCGCCCTCGAAAGCGGTCAAAAAATCATCAAAAAGATCTCGAGTGCGGCTGTAACGATGGGGCTGGAAGATGACGATCAGGGGTCGCGTCCAACTATCACGAATCGCGCCAATCGTGGCGCGAATCTCCTCGGGATGATGACCGTAATCATCGATCATCGTAATCCCTTTCGGCTCGCCTTTGATTTCAAAGCGGCGGTGAATACCGCTGAACGCTTCCAGGGCTTCGGCTGTTTGGGAAAAAGGAATTTCCAACTCATGGGCGACCGCAACCGCCGCCAGCGCGTTGGTCGCGCTATGGCGGCCCAGCAGCTGGAGACGCAGTCTTCCCAACGACTGGGAGTGATGGAGTACCGACAACTCGACACCGTCAGCTTTGGTATTGAGTTCCTGGGCGGAAAAATCGGCCTCGGGAGACAACCCGTAGGTGGTGAAGCGTTTGCGCACTTTGGGCAGCAATGCCCGCACGTTGGCATTATCCAGACAAAGAACCGCAAGACCGTAGAACGGGACCTTGTTGATGAAATCCAAAAAACTCTCGTTCAAGCGCTCCATCGTTTGATGGAAATCCATATGTTCTCGATCGATGTTGGTCACCACAGCGATGGTCGGAGAAAGCAGCAGAAAGCTGCCATCGCTCTCATCGGCCTCCGCGACGAGAATCTCGCCCTGCCCCATCTTGGCATTCGTGCCAAGCATGCGGACACGTCCACCAATGACGATTGTCGGATCCAATCCACCGGCGCTTAGCGCTGCGGCAATCATCGAGGTCGTGGTCGTTTTGCCGTGGCTGCCGGCCACAGCCACCCCGTACTTCATGCGCATCAGCTCGGCCAACATCTCGGCGCGCGGGATGACCGGAATGTGCCGTCGTCGCGCCTCCAGAACTTCCGGGTTGGAGTATTTGACCGCCGTGGAGATCACCACCACCGAAGGATCAGCCGCCAGATTTTCTTCTTGATGACCTAGAAACACCTGCGCCCCTAACTTTCGGAGCCGCTCCGTCACTTCGGTCTTGTGGAGATCCGAGCCGGTCACTGCATAGCCTAAGTTCAGCAATACTTCCGCGATCCCGCTCATGCCGATGCCACCGATGCCAACGAAGTGGAGTCGGTGCTTTTTCTGCAGCATAGAATTCCTGTCACTGTTCGCACATTTACCCGCGTACCAGAGCGTAGCACTCATCGACGATTCGAGCCGCGGCTTCCGGTCGCCCCATCCTACGGGCCGCGGCGGCCATGCGTTCGATCCTTTGTCGATCGGATGCAAGCGCTTGGATCCGTCCAGCCAGGAGATCTCCGCTCAGTTCTTGATCGAGAATCATCTCCGCCGCCCCCTGATCTTGAAGCGCTTGTCCATTCCAGCGTTGATGGTCGTAAATCGCGTAAGGGTAGGGCACCAGGATCGCCGCTTTGCCGAAGGCGGTCAGCTCGGCCACAGTCGTGGCACCGGCCCGGCAAAGGACTAAGTCGGCGCTGGCGTAGGCCGCGTCCATTTTCTCTATGAACGGAAGCACCTCCGCTTCGAAAGGCAGAGAATCATAGGCCGCTTTGATTGCGGCAAAGTCCGCCTGCCCGGTCTGGTGAATAACCTGCAATCCGCTGGCGAGATCCGTCAGCCTATGCAGCGCATCCACAACAGCGAGATTGATGCGGTGAGCGCCGGCGCTGCCGCCAAAGATCAAAAGCACGAATTTTTCGCTCGGCTTCACTGCTGAAAGCTTGCGCCAGCGAACCGGATTACCCGTCTCTAAAACCTGTCTGCCGGAAAAATAGGCTCTGCTTTCCCGGTAGGAGATGAAAACCCGATCGACAAACCGGGCGAGAAGCTTATTGGTAAAACCAGGTCGGAGATTCTGCTCCATTATCGCGCAAGGAAGACCGCGCAACTTTCCTGCAAGTAAAACAGGGCCCGACGCATAACCGCCGAGACCGATAATAACGTCCGGCCGAAAGTTTCGAATAACGGTGAGTGAACGCAGGAGGCCAGCGGGAATACCCCAGGCCGCATCCAACAAACCGCGAGCCCCCCTCCCCTTCAGTCCTCTTACGGGAATCGTTTCAAGCCGGAATCCTTCCCGTGGAAGAACTCTGGCTTCGATGCCTTGCCCGTTCCTATAAACAATATTTCCGTCATTGCATCACGCTGTTGAAGCTCGCGCGCCACCGCCAGCCCTGGGAACAGATGGCCACCGGTTCCCCCGCCGGCGAAGATCACGCGCATTTCTACAATCTCCTACGGGAGAGTCCCAGCAGTATTCCTGCCTCCATTAAATTAAGAACCATGGCTGATCCGCCGTAGCTGATGAAAGGCAGCACCAATCCTTTAGTGGGCATCAGACCCATAACCACACCGATGTGGATCAATGCCTGGAGCCCGAGGAGAACCGTCAGCCCAAAAGCCAGGTACTGCTCAAACGGCTCTTCGATCCTGGAAGTAAGCCGCAGCCCGCGCGCGATAATGACCCCGAATAAAACCAGAACAACCAACGCACCCAACAACCCCAACTCTTCACCGATCACCGAAAAGACAAAATCGGTATGGGCCTCGGGAAGATAAAAAAGCTTCTGTCGGCTTTCGCCCAGACCGCGTCCCCACAACTGCCCGGAGCCGAAGGCGATGAGTGATTGAACCACTTGGAAACCGTTGCTGGAGGCCTCACGCCACGGATCCATGAACGTCAAAAGCCGGCGAAAGCGATACTCTGCGGTCACCATCACATAGACCAACAGGGGCAACGCCATAAGTCCGGTAGCCAACAAATGGGAAAGACGTACCCCGCCGACAAAAAGCATCAAAAAGAGCAACGTTGCCAAAATCAGCGCCGTGCCGAAGTCTGGTTCCAGGAGCAGCGCTGCCAAAAAAAATGCTCCGACGATGAGGTGGGGCAGAACACCCAGGGAAAAAGTCTTTATCTTATCTGCTTTCCGGGCCATCGATTGAGCGAGGTACAAGACAATCGCCAGCTTCGCCAGCTCTGCGGGCTGGAACGCAAAGCCCGGCATCATTAACCACCGCCGCGCGCCACCGCGCGCCACACCGATGCCCGGAATCAAGACCAAAACCAGCACAAGGAAAGTCATGCCGAGGAGCGGATAACTGAGCCGGCGGTAGAGTGGGGAAGGCAACAGGGAACAAACCACTAGAGCCACCAAACCCGCACTGATGGCTATCAGCTGCTTACGGAAGAAGTAGGTGCCGTCGGTGAAGCGCTCTTGGGAGTAGAGGTAGCTCGTACTCAGCACCATCGTCACTCCCAGCGCCAACAATGCGGCGACCGCCAGCAGAAGCCATTTATCCACTGCAAAACCGTCTCTCATAGGGCCTGAACCAAACTTTTAAAAACTCTCCCCCGCTCGGCGTAATTGCGAAACATGTCGAAACTCGAGCAGGCGGGCGACAGCAATACAACGTCGCCCGGCCGGGCGTGGAGATGAGCGTCGCGCACCGCTGCTTCCATGTCGTCGACGATGGCCGTTTCCGTTAGCGCTCCCAGGGCCTTGGCAATCAGCTCCTTGGCGGCGCCGAAAAGCACCAGCCGCTTGACTCTTTCTCCGACGCCTTCTCGCAGCACCTCATAGTCGCCGCCTTTGTCGACCCCTCCCGCGAGAAGGATGACCGGAACAGAAAAACTCGCCAGTGATTTGACAACCGCGCCAACATTGGTCCCCTTGGAGTCGTTGTAGTAACTTACGCCGTCCTTCTCTCTGACAAATTCGAGACGATGCTCGAGACCCGGAAATTCTTCCAAAGTTTGCTGGATGGTTTGCGCCGGTATGCCGATGGTCTTGGCCACGGCAATGGCCGCCATCATGTTTTCTATATTGTGCACGCCTTGAATTTTCACACGGCGCAGCGGGAATCGTTCTTCGCCGGAAGCACCGCGCCAAACGATTTCGTCCGGCTTTGCAAAAACGCCCTCTTCGACCTCGGAGAGGCCGAAGGAGATAATTTTCGCTGCCTTGCCCTGCCGCATCGCCCACACAAGTGAATCGTCGCGATTGAGAATCGCGACATCCTTTGCCGTCTGTTTTTCGAAGATCCTTTCCTTTGCACCGCAATAAGCCGCAAAGTCCGGATAGCGGTCGAGATGGTCTTCACTCAAATTCAGCAAGACCGCCACCCGGGAACGAAAGTCTTCAATCCATTCCAGTTGAAAGCTGCTGATTTCGACAACGCCCCATTCCCAATCACCCCCGACAAATCCGATCAGGGGCGCGCCGATGTTGCCGCCGATGAAAACCCGGGTGCCGTTGGCTTTGAGCATAAGGCCCACCAGAGTCGTCGTCGTGCTCTTGCCATTGGTGCCCGTGATGGCGACAATCGGGAACTGGTAAAACCGGTAGGCCATCTCGACCTCGCTGAGGATCTCAATGCCACGACTGCATGCCTCCTGAAGCAACGGATTGTCCGCCGGCACTCCCGGGCTCGGCACCACTAAATCCACCTCTTCTAACCAGCGACGCTCTTCACCCCCTAAAAGATAATCGACCGACAATCCCTTGAGGGCTTCGATCTCCTGTTTGAGATCCGTTTCCGATCGAAGATCGCTAACCGACACTTTAGCCCCTTGATTCACGAGGAAACGCGCACATTCAATGCCCGTGCGGGCCAGGCCCACGACCAGCACTTTTTTGTCCCTGAGCTCCATGGTCCATCGCCGGTTTCATCTAAGCTTCAGCGTGCTCAATCCCACCACGGCGCAGATAAAAGAAATAATCCAAAACCTCACGATAATTTGCGGCTCCGGCCAACCCTTGAGCTCATAGTGATGGTGAATCGGCGCCATCAAAAAGACTCTCTTGCGTCGAAGCTTATAGGACGCAACCTGGAAGATGACAGACAAAGCCTCCATGACAAAGACGCCGCCCACGATGATCAGGAGAATCTCATTCTTGGTCATGACGGCAACGATGCCCAACGCCGCGCCCAGAGCCAGAGATCCGACATCGCCCATAAACATCTGCGCCGGGTAAGCGTTGTACCAGAGAAAACCTAGACCCGCTGCGACAATGGCCACGCAGAATACCATCAGCTCTCCGGTTCCAGCGACATAAGGGATCTGAAGATAGTCCGCGTATTTTAAATTGCCGGTCAGGTAAGCGATGACGGCATAAGTACCCGCGGCGATCATGACCGGCCCGATGGCCAACCCATCGAGTCCGTCGGTCAGGTTGACGGCGTTGGACGCACCGACGATGACCAACATTGCGAAGGGAATATATAGAGGACCGAGATTAGGGCGAACGTTCTTAACGAAGGGAATTCCAATTTCAGTGCTGAATTTCGGAACATAGTAAAGCGCTAGCGCGACGCAGAAGGCCACGGCAAACTGGCCCACGAGCTTCCACCGCGCCGGCAGTCCCTTGCTGTTCTTATGGGTGAGTTTCAAATAGTCATCGGCAAACCCCACTGCCCCAAACCCTACGGTCCCGAAAAGTCCGATGAGAATGTACAGATTCGCAATATCCGCTAGCATAACCGTGGAGAGAAACAACGCGAGAATAATGAGGGTCCCTCCCATCGTCGGCGTGCCGGCCTTGGTCGAATGGGATGCGGGGCCGTCGTCGCGAATCTGCTGGCTGATCTGCTTCTCCGTCAGAGAGCGGATCAGCCCAGGACCCAGAATAAACGAAACCGCCAGCGCCATCAGCGCCGCCATGGCGGCGCGAAACGTAATGTAGCGAAACACGTTGAAACCGGAATAAACCGTGTGGAGTTGGTACAGCAGATGGTACAACAAGTCGGTTTCTCCTAGGCCTCGCCGCTTTTCAATTTATCGAGGATCCTTTCCATCTTCATGCCGCGCGAGCCTTTGAAAAGTAGCCAATCCCCTTTCCCCACATGACTTTTGAGCAGCCTCGCGACGTCGCCATGATCTTTGCCGATAGCGATTCGATCCTCCGGCATGCCGCCCAGGATCGCGCCCTGCCTAACGTGCTTGGCTTGCGTACCCAATAGATACAGACGATCGATACCGGCGCGCGCCACCTCTTTGCCCAATTGCAGATGCTGCCGGCGGCTTTGCCGGCCCAATTCAAACATATCGCCAAGTACAGCAGCCTTGTCACCGCTGCATTCGATCCCGGCTAGCGTCTTGACCGCCGCTTGCATGGAGGCGGGATTGGCATTGTAGGCATCGTTGATGATTCCGACTTTCCTCCACTTCTCGATCTGCATGCGCATACGAAAGGGTTTGGCCTTTTCGAGGCCCCTACGAATAGCCCTCAAACTGACGCCCAAACCGCAAGCCATCGCCGCCGCGCCAGTGGCGTTCACAACGTTGTGTTCACCCAAAAAATTGAGCCGGACGCGGGATCGCCGTCGACCCACCCGGAGATAAAGCATGGTCCCTCTAGCACCGAGGGATCGCCACGATTCGGCACGCACCCGACCGCCCTGACCATAAGTAATCTTTTGGCCTTCGAATCTTTCGCCGAGGCGGCGCACCCATGGGTCGTCCAGGTTGACCACGATCTTGCCGCCGGGTCGAAGCCCACCGAATAGCGCGCCCTTTTCACGGGCGACTCCCGCCAGGCTGTTGAGCCCTTCGAGATGAGCCGCAGCCACGGCGGTGATCATTCCCATGTCTGGGGCGGCAATCTCGGCCAGACGTTGGATCTCCCCCGGACGATTGGTTCCAAGCTCGACCACCGCCACCTTGTTCCTTTTGTGCAAACGGAGGAGAGTCAAGGGCAAGCCGACAAGGTTGTTGAAATTACCCTCGGTTTTCAGAATCCGTCCGCGAAGCGGCTTTCTATCCACGTAAGCTTCTTCGAGAATCGCCGCAAGCATCTCTTTGGTGGTGGTCTTGCCATTGGATCCAGTGATCGCCAGCACTTTCGGGCCGACTAACTCGCGGCGGCAATGAGCCAGATCGCCGAGCGCACGCAACGTGTCGCTCACTTTGACGACCGCGGCAGCGCCGTACGCCGGCGTACGAAGATCGCGATGAACAACAACGCAACTCGCGCCGCGCCCTACGGCTTCGCGCACGAATCGATGTCCGTCCAACCGCTCACCCTTTAGGGCAACAAAAACCGATCCCCGTTTTACTTTGCTCGAGTCTGTCACCACTTCACCGAAGCGATCGCTTTTTCCGCCACGGAGGAGCCTCCCCCCGGTCGCCAACAGAATTTCTTTACAGCGCCACCCCATTCCCCAACCACTATGCGCTGCTGCCGATTCGACTCAGCTCCTCCCGCGCAACTTCTCGATCATCGAAATGAATTTTCTTTGCTCCGAGGATCTGATAGTCCTCGTGCCCCTTACCCGCAATCAACACCACATCACCCCGTCGAGCCGCACCCAACGCAATCCGAATGGCAGCGCGCCGATCCTTTTCAACCCAATAGCCGCGTTCCGTTTGCGGGCTACCCTCTCCGGATCTCTTCAAACCGGCCTTCTGTATGCCGTCCTCGATTTCGGCCAGAATCCTGAGCGGGTCCTCGCTACGCGGATTATCCGAGGTTAAAATCACGAGATCACTCAATCGTGCAGCGATCTCGCCCATCAACGGCCGCTTTCCCCGATCCCGGTCTCCGCCGCAACCGAAAACCGTCAAGACTCTTTGTTGAGTCAACGGCCGAACCGCACCGAGTACTTTTTCCAGAGCGTCAGGGGTATGGGCATAATCCACCAAAACCGAAACTCCCCGATTGTTTTCGACCTTCTCCAATCTGCCCGGCACAGAGGTGAGCTGTCCAATACCCTTGGCAATCACCGCGGCCGGCAATTCCAGGCAACCCCCGACTCCGACGGCGCCCATGATATTTTGCAAATTGGCAGCACCGATGAGCGGCGAGGAAAAATCGAGGTAGTGACCTTTGAACTCCAATTGTCCTCTAATCCCGCCCACATCACTCTCAACTTTTACCGGGTGAATGTCCCATTCGCGATCCTCGCCGTAGCTCCACGCCTCCAAGCCCGCCTCACGAACCTGGCGCAGCAGCTCCCTTCCCCTGGCGTCTCCCCCGTAAATTACGGCAGCCTTCTTTGGCTTCACGCTCACTTTCAGATAATCCGTAAAGAGCCTGCTCTTAGCCAAAAAATAGTCATCCATGTCGGCGTGGTAATCAAGATGGTCGCGCGAAAGATTCGTGAATAAAGCAACGTCAAAGTCGATTCCTCGCACCCGCTCTTGAACCAAAGCATGGGAGGAAACTTCCATCGCTACTGATTGAACGCCGGCTGTTTCCATCTCCGCCAAAAGCGATTGCAATTCGAGCGATTCCGGCGTCGAGTGATGGGAAGGAACCTGGCGTCCCCTATAGCGATAGTTGATGGTACCGATCACACCCGGCTCCAGACCTGCGGCCGAGAGTATCGATTCGACCAGATAGGTCACCGTGGTCTTTCCATTCGTTCCGGTGACACCCACAAGCTTCATCCGCCGACTCGGCAGGCCGTAGAAATATCCTCCCCACAATCCCATGGTACGCCGAACATCTTTTGTCCGTATCCAGGTTGTTCCATGCGCCCAAGTCCCCTTCCGAGCTACGACCACCCCGGCGGCGCCATTCTGAAGTGCTTGAGGAATGAACTCGTGACCATCCACTTTCTCTCCGGAAATGGCAAAAAAGATTTCTCCCGCTTTCACTTGGCGAGAGTCGTAGGTTAGCCCTGTCACTTCTTGCTCGAGATCCCCCTCTGCTTCTTCTACCTCCTTTAACGCCAACAACTCCCGCAAACGCATTTCCTTAACCTTGAAGGTTCAAAACCAAAATATTTTCCTCGTCCCAACGACCTCCGGGCACCGGAGATTGCCGCACCACATAGCCGTTCCCGCGCATTTTTACCTTGACTCTCATCGCTCGCGCTTTCTCCACCGCCTCCCGAAGGCTGAGGCCAACGAAGTCCGGCACCGCCGCGACGCTGCCATCGGCGGCAGTTTCCTTCTTTGGGGCTCGCCGGACGGGAAGTTCGGCTTGGCCAATGGTGGCCGCCGGAACCAAGTCTGGCTTTTGCGGAGCCACCATCAGGTGACGGAGCGCCCCTTGTGCGATGTTGCGGAAAACCGGAGCGGCAACGACGCCTCCGTAGGCGTTGACCTCAGGCTCATCGACGAGGACCAAAGCCACCAATTTGGGGGCATCCGCAGGAACAAATCCGACAAACGACCCAACTCGTTTCGTCGCCGCGTAGCCGCCGTGGGCGAGATCCGCCTTCTGTGCCGTGCCTGTCTTTCCCGCCACCTCAAACCCTTCCACCTTCGCCATCGTCCCGGTGCCGCCCTCATTGGTCACTTCTTTCAGCATGGACGCCAACAATCTCGATGTCTTCTCCGAGACCACACGCCGGACTACGTGGGGCTGGTTTTCGAGGAGCACCTCGCCCTTGGGGCCCACGACGCGCCGTACCAAGTAGGGACGCATGAGGAAGCCGCCGTTTGCGATAGCGGCGTAGGCCATCACCATCTGCATCGGCGTTGCCGAAATGCCCTGGCCGAAGGCGTGGGTAGCGAGATCGATTGCCGACCAGGATTCTGGTTTTCGAAGCAGCCCGGGAACTTCGCCCGGCACATCGATGCCGGTAATCTGACCGAAGCCAAATTTTTCGATGTACTTAAAGTACCGTTCCCGTTTTAGCTTCTCTGCCACCTTGGTGAATCCAATGTTGCTCGATACCTGAAGGATTTTGGAGAACGGCAACCAACCGTAGGGGTGGGTGTCATGAATGAATTTTCCGGCGTAAGCGTATTTTCCCATTTCGCAGTAGAAAAGATCGTCTTTGCCCACCACTCCTTCTTCTAAGGCCGCCGCCGCAAGGATCGTTTTAAACGTTGAGCCAGGCTCAAAGCTGTCGGCAACGGCGCGATTGCGCTTTTGCTGCGCCGACTGTTTGGAAAAATTGTTCGGGTTGAACGACGGATAATTCGCCAGGGCGAGCACTTCCCCGGTGAACGGCTCAACGACGATCGCAATTCCCGCCTTTGCGCGATACTTGCTGATCGTTGCCTCCAATTCCTTTTCCGCAAGATGCTGAATCGACGTGTCGAGAGTTAGGTGAATGTCGCCCCCCGGCGGAATCTGCAGACCCTCGACGCCTTGGACCAAAACCCTGCGGCCCAAAGCGTCGCGTTCGATCACCGACGAGCCGGTTTCTCCCCGGATGTAGTCATTGTAGTGTAACTCCAACCCTTCCAATCCTTCCGAATCGCGACCGACAAATCCAATGACTTGCCCTGCCAACTGACCCTGTGGGTAGTAGCGGTTGGGCTCGTAAAACATGCCGATGCCGTCCGCGCTCAAGGCCTGTATCTGCTCAGCTTCTTGAGGACCGATCTGCCGCTTGATCCAAACAAAAGGCTTGTCCGAGGTAATCTTCTGCTTCACTTCGACAAGGTCGAGATTGAGAACCTTAGCGAGTGCTCGGCTCACGCTTACCGGATCATGAATGCGATGCGGACGGGCATAAACCGACTGCGCTTCCAGGCTCAACGCCAGCGGCTCGCCCGTGCGATCCATGACCGCGCCTCTTTTCGGAAGCACGATCCACTCCTTGAGGTGCTGCCTTTCACCGAGTCGTTTGAGCCTTTCTCCCTGCAGAACTTGAAGCTGAAAAGCCCGTCCGGCGGCTACGACAAACAGAAACACGAAAAATACTTTGGCTACACCCAAACGCAAACGATTTCCCCGATAAGAGCGTCTCATGGTAAAACAATCACCTGACCCTTCTCCGGAGGCCTAAGCCCCAAACGCCTGCGAGACATCGCCTCCAAACGGTCGGGTGAGGTCAATGTGGCTAATTCAACTTTCAATTCTCGATTTTCTTGTTCGAGCTGATTTTGGAGCTTGCTCGTGGTCGCCAGGACATAGCCCATATGGACCACCTGCAATCTCAACCAGACGTGTAGCAATGCGACGCCAACCAAACCAAGAACCAAACAGGTGACCAACAGCACGTGCCGCGGGCGCTGACCGCGATCGACGCTGTGGACCCGCTCCTTTTTTTGAGATCGTAAGGCTTTGGCGTTCTGTCTTACCGCGGTTGCCACTGGGTTATTCCCTCAAATCCGTTCCACCGCGCGCAATTTGGCCGAGCGCGCGCGGGGGTTGGCTTCAATCTCGCTCGGTGAAGGGGAGAGCGGTTTGGCCGTAAGCAACTTCACTTTTCGGCTCCAACCACATTGGCAAGTTGGTGTCCTCGGAGGACAGAGACATTCACGGTTCCACCTGCGAAATGCCGTCTTGACCAACCGATCTTCCAATGAATGAAACGAAATGACGACCATACGACCCTTCGGCTGAAGCAATTCATAACCGTTACCCAAAAAGCGATCCAAATTCTCGAGCTCTTGATTGACCACGATCCTCAGAGCTTGGAAGGTTTGAGTCGCCGGATGGTGATCTCGTCCGCCCTTGCCCTTAACTCGTGCGACGATTTCAGCAAGCTCCTCCGTCGTTTTAATGGACTTCATCTTCCGTTCAGAGACGATGGCTAGCGCAATACGACGAGCCCGCGGCTCTTCACCGTAGTTGCGCAGGATGCGTTCCAGCTCCGATACCGGGAACGTATTGACGATCTGATACGCATCCAGCGATTGGCGGCGATCCATTCGCATATCGAGTCTCGCTCTGCCCCGAAAGCTGAAACCCCGCTCTGGAGATTCAAACTGGTGCGACGAGACACCCAAATCCAAAACAATACCATCCACCCGCTGCCAACCGATCTCAGACAGGACCGCCCCAGCCGTCCCGAAATTCCCCTGCCGCGCCACGAGGCGATCTCCGAATCGGGTCAGTCGTTGGCTCGCCGCCGCCAAAGCCTCGTCATCCAGATCCAGGCCCAGGACTTGCCCATCGGGACCGCTGTGAATCAGAATTTGCTCTGTGTGCCCTCCTCCTCCCAGGGTGCCATCCAGGTATCGTTTCCGCGGTTCGGGTCTGAGGAAGTCAATCACTTCCCGAGCCATTACAGAAACATGCGTAAACGCCATTTAGTGACTGGTGCCGTCCCCCTCCCAGTCGTCGTCAAAACTCTCAATGGCATCTTCCAACGAGGTGTATTCCTCGAAGAAACGATCCATCCCGACGACCTTAAAAATATCCCGCAGAAACGGGCTCATCCCCGCCAGCTTGAGATCACCGTTTAAATTTCTAAGCAGCTTGAGCCGTTCAAGGAGAACTCCGATACTCAAATAATTGATATGATCCACGGCCCGAAGATTCAGGACGACTTTCGTGCGGTCCTTTTCAATCAGTCCACCGATCATGTCTTTGATCCGGATCATTTCCCGAAAATCGATATCGCCAGCCACATCAAGCACCGAAATGTCCTGGATGGGTTTTCGCGGCAGCAGCATTCCTCATTCTCCTTTCAAGCTACTTCCATCTTTCTCGACGTTCTTACAATCCCAAGTCGCCGAGAAAATCAGGGTCTTGCATCAACTTCTCTTCGGCATCCGAGAATATTTTTTTCCATGCATCGAGATCCCAGACGCGAAACTTTTCCAAAGCTGAGACCAGCACCACATCGCGCTTCAGTTCGGCGTATTTCCTCAATAGCGGCGGAATCAAAATGCGGCCCTGCTTATCGACGACGCATTCAGACGCGCCGCCGAAGTAATAGTTTTGAAACATCAACATTTTGCGATCGAACTTTGGCTTCTTTCGAATCTCTTCTTCCAACCTTGACCATTCATCGAGAGGATAAATGTCGAGACATTTCATTCCATCGACGACGAAATTCGTAATGACGATGCGTTCATCATTTTTCCCGAGAAGGACCTCCCGGAACTTAACAGGAATGCTCAAGCGGCCCTTGCCGTCGAGCGTATGTTCAAAACTGCCGCGAAACATACATCCCCTAGGCTAAATAGGACTCAAATGGGATATCATCCCACATTATCCCACATAGGCGCCACTTATAACTTTATGAGCACTATCTGTCAATAAAAATTTCAACTTTTTCGCGGATTTTTGCGCCTATCGGCCGCGCTGAATTCAGTCAATATGTTGACAGTCTCCCCTGGTGATCTACTAGATATCGAATGATCAGTTTGATATCTCTTCGGATCACAAAAAAAGTCAAAGAATGACAAGAATACGTACAAACTGGACGACAAGACTCTTCGTCTGGCAGGCGTCAAGCCGAATAGCAGATCGAGACAGAAGCGAGTAGATAACGATTGTGGGCTAAAGTGGATCGTAAGCCGGATTCTGTTCGCGGTTCCTAATAGGAACCCTAGCGATCATTCATCTTGCCCCATGATTACTCATGGGGTCGAGCGACCTTACCCGAGGGTTATGGGCGGACCACCCAACCCTCCTATTTGGTCTTGCTCCGGGTGGGGTTTGCCAAGCGTCCATCATCACTGATGGACCGGTGAGCTCTTACCTCGCCTTTTCAACCTTACCCATCAAAAATGACGGGCGGTGTGTTTTCTGTGGTACTTTCCCCCGATCACTCGGGGCCGTCGTTAGCGGCCACCTTGTCCTGCGGAGTCCGGACTTTCCTCCCTCTGCCCAGGGCGGAGGGCGATCGCTTGATCCACTTTAGCCCAGTGAGGATTTTCTGATTGCGTCGTCGATCCCTTGGTTAGCCAATCGATCCGCTAACCGGTTCAATTCCCGAGGCACATGAAGAATACGATAGGCCTCAAACTGACGCAATAATGTGACGGCTTTTTGAAAAAGCCTCTTCAGCTTTTCGTCCTTCACACGGTATTCACCGTTAAGCTGGCGCACCAGTAGTTGTGAATCACTCTGGATCCGGACACTTTTTTTGCCGAGCTGAAGGAGCGCTTCGAGCCCCATGAGTAACCCTTCATATTCTGCGACATTGTTCGTGGTATATCCCAAGTAAGCGCTTAGCTCCTTCACCACTTTGCCGTGCCCGTCGAGAATCACGGCTCCACATCCTGCAGGTCCGGGATTGCCTCGGGCAGCGCCATCAACCATGAGAAGCCATGCATTGTCTGGTCCCGACATAGTTAAATGAAGCGCCCTTCTCCGATCGTTCAAGAAATGCGAATGCGGCGATATAGCTGAATGGATCCCAGCTTAGCAGACGCTTTGGATGATCGCCGGGTTACGAATGGTGAAGCAGGATTTTCGACGGCTTTAGGCTTCTTTTTCCTGTGGGACCGACGGTTTGTAATAGAGAATACGCTGACAACTAGGGCAAAGATTGACTTTTTCGCTCTTGATAATTTCATTCCATAGCTGCGGCGGTATGTTCATATAGCAGCCTTGGCAAATTCCACCGGTAACTTCCACAACCGCGCTTCCGCCCCGCCGTGCAAAAATGAGCTCGTAGCGTGAAATCAGCTCTCCCGCAATCTGCGAAGCAATCGTTTTTCTAAGCGTATAGGCCTCCGATACGAGTTGATCAATGTCGGAGATTTTCGATTGCATCTCCTCCTGCCTCTGTTGCCACTCCTCCTCCATGAAAGCCGCCTCTTCCTCTTTGGCCTTGAGCTCGGCCTTGATACGGTCGATCTCTTCGAGAACCCGGATCAGGTCCTCCTCAAGGTCGCCGTTACTTTGTTTAATTTGATCAATCTCCCGTTGTAATGCTTGCAGCTCTTTTGTGTTCTTGATGCGATTCATTCGCATCCGTTTATCCATGGCCTTCTTGCCTTCGTCTTGTAGTAATCGTTCTTTTCCTTGACGCTCCTTTTCTTTTTCCGCACAACCAGCCGCAAGCAACGCGATTTCCTGCTTCTTAGACTGGATTTCTTTGTCCTTGACCAGGAGCGCCCCGAGTAACTGCTGTTTAGTGTTATTTTTCTCTTTTATCTCACGATCAACGTTCTGCAATGTAGCCAATATCTCTATCTGTTCAAGCAATTTCACTTCTCCCATCTGCCCAAAAAAGAAATGCACCCCTGGGGGTGCATGTCTTCAATCGAACCTTTGCCAATAAATAAAGCGTGGGTCTTGCTACTTCCACTCCCTCTTAAATCTCCTTAAATAATACCTATCTCGATTCTACACACTTGTAAAGTGGTATGAGACCCCATAACACTCTTCCTGAATCCCTTTGGCGCTGGCGATGTTTCGCTAGCGCCACCGGACCGGCTGCAGCATGAAACGCGCTGATGCCTATGGCATTCTCGGGCTCGACCGATACGGTTGAGTTCTCAACTGGCGCGCCACGCTATTGGTGCTGCGGATCAAGTTGGTGATCCAGGCCGTCAATTCATTGAGGCCACTGGCATTATTTCGAGCGATGGTCGTCCAGGAGTCTCCCCGTTGATACTCGCTCACGATATTTCTCACGGACCCCCGCCCCAAATACGAAAGACCCCTCAACGCCGCGTATTGACCATAACCGACCTTGAGCTGTTGTCGTTCGTTAACCACAACGGGAAGACTCAGTCTGAGCTCATACGACAGCGCTTCAGCGACCGCCCGTTCACCATTCTGCTGTTCCACGAACTGATTGATGGCCTGGATTCGCTTCAACAACTCTCTTTCACTTCTAGCCGCAGGAGAGTCGAGCGCCTGTGGCGAAGGAAGCATCTCCACGACGCGTTCTGCGGGCTGATAGTATTGCAACGCTTCCGGCATCCACGCCTTGAGCTGTTGAATTCGCGTTTCTGAGCCTGGATGCGTAGAGAGAAAATCCGGGGTCGCACCTTTTTCCTTGCGCTCCATGCGATTCCACACTTCCAAAGAAACCCTTGGATCGTACCCGGCTTTCGCCATCAGGATAAGCCCAACATGATCCGCCTCCGATTCCTGGGACCGGCTAAAAGGAAGTACCACACCAACGGAAGCACCCAAACCGAGAGCCTGAAGGATTTGCGGATTTACGCCGCCGGCACCCGCCAGAGCCAATCCGGTTCCCAATATCTGGGCCTGAGTCATCCGCTCTCCAGAATGGCGGAGCAACGCGTGCGCGACCTCATGGCCTAGGATAACCGCCAACCCCGCCTCGTCTTGGGCAATCGGAAAAATACCTGTGTAGACCGCGACCTTCCCTCCAGGAACACAAAAGGCGTTGATATCCTCCGGGTCATTAATGACCCGGAATTCCCATCTGTATTCCGGCTTATTCGCCGCCCGCGCAATTCTTTCTCCCACCTTGCGAACGATCCGCAAGGCGTCTGGGTTATCCGCCAATACGCTATCCCGCATAATGTGTCGGTAAGCCTCTTCCCCTGACTCCATCTCGCTCGATTCGGAGACGAGCATGAGCTGACCCCTGCCCGTGTAGGGCGCCGTAACGCAACCCGCGACCCACAATAAAGCGGCAACGGCGGCTGCGACATTTCTCCCCAGCATCGGAAAAATCGTATCTTTCGACCCCCGGCTACGCAAGACCGCTCGCGCCCCCAAGTTTCCGTTCAAGGTCCAATGTTCCAGGTTCAACGTTTCGATTCGTTTCAGACCTTGAACATTGAACCTTGAACCTTGAACTTAAAAACCGCCACCTTCGATCCGGAGGTCTCGTCGCTGGTTACTTGCCAATAAATAACCCGGCTATAAGGCCATTTTTCCGGGATTCATGATGCCATTGGGATCCAGCGTTTTCTTGATCCGGCGCATAATCTCCACGCCGTAACCGTGCTCTTCGGCCATGAGCGGCGCTAGTTTTACGCCGACGCCGTGGGTGTATTCCATAGAGCCGCCCATTTCGTGGACCAAATGCAGCAGTTCATCGACGGTCTCTTCCAACGCGAGTTGCGCCTTGTTCTTGCCGTCATCCTGGATAGCCAAAGGCATGGAAAAAAGTTCCGGTTGAATCCAGAGTCCGCTTTCGTGGATGCGAACACCACGTTTTTTGACGATCTCCACCGCTGCCGCTCTGAATGACAACACCTTCGAGGCGGGCAGCGCAACATGAATCCAATCGCGATAGACGCCATCCCTGCCGCGCTCCCTTCGTTGCCGCCGGTTCCGCATGAATCGCCTGGCGATTTCGTGTCGATCGTCCCAGAATCTCTCCGCCTCTCTCTTCGGCAATCTTCTCCCGCCAAACCGCTCACAAACGGCGCGCGCACGTTTTTCTTCCGCCTCTACGACTTCACGGATTCCTTCAAACGCTAGATAAAGCACCGCGCCCCCGGGAAATTTATCGTCCGTGTCGCCAAAATCGAGGAGCGCAGGTCGCAAGCGCTGGCGAAACATCTCTTGAATCCCGTTGTAGCCAACCTCAAAGGACTCGAAGCAAAATCCATGAAGTACGCGCTTCTCCGGTGCTGGAAAGATCCGAATGGTTGCCTCCGTGATGATTCCAAAACAGCCCTCGCCGCCGATGAAAAGAGACTTTAAATCGATACCGGTGGACGACTTGGGAACCGCGCGCGTGCGAAGCACTTCGCCATTAGGCAGCACCGTTTCCAACCCCAGAACCTGATCTCCCATGGAGCCATACAGCCCGCCGCGGTACCCCACGCTATTGGTCGAAATCGCGCCGCCAACCGTAGCAACCGGCAACGTCCACGGGTCATGGCCGAGTATAAAACCCTCTCGGCTGAGCCTCTTTTCCAACTCTTCCAATACCGTGCCCGGATGCACGCGAGCCGACCGGGCCTGTGCATCGACCTCTAGTATTTGGTTCATTCGACGCAAATCGACGACGATCCCCGCCTGGATCGACAACGCCCCGCCCATGAGCCCCGATCCACCACCATAGGGGACAATCGGCACTTTTTCTTCGTTGGCTAAAAGGACAATCTGTCTGACCTCATCGGTTGAAGAAGGCAGGACGCTACAGAGGGGGAGCGTCACTTCAGGCCGCTTCGCAGGATGAAGTCTCCCCTCGCTCAAAGCGTCCCATGACAACTCGTCAAGATGGTTTTCATCGGTGGTGATATGCTCCGGCGCGACGATCTGGGCGAGTCGCTCCATTATCTTTTGCTGCAAAGGGTTTTTCATCGAACCCATCCGGCGGCGAACTCAGAGTATATCGAAAAGCCGATCAAGGGAGAAGTCGTAAGACCCAACGTCCGCGGACTGACTGAAACGTCACAACAACGTACCGCGCAAAACGACATCGGCGATCGTGAAATAGATAATCAAGCCGGTGACATCCACAAGCGTCGCCACGAAAGGGGCAGAGGCACTGGCCGGATCGAAGCCGAGGCCGCGAAGGATGAACGGCAAAAGCGAACCGGCAATGGAGCCCCACAACACAACCCCGATAAGGCTCAGCGCTACGGTCAAAGCGACCAGGAAGTAATGTTCGCCATAGGCATTGAACAAGCCCTGCCACGCGAGAATGCGCACTAAACCAATGGACGCCAAAATCAACCCCAAGCCCAAGCCCGTAACCAGCTCACGCCGGATCACTCTCCACCAATCTCTAATCCTCAGTTCTCCCAACGCCATGGCACGGATCACCAAGGTCGTTGCCTGAGATCCCGAATTGCCGCCGCTGCTGATAATCAACGGCACAAACAATGCCAGAACAACCGCCCGAGCGATCTCAGCCTGGAACTGACCCATGGCGGTAGCGGTGAGCATCTCGCCCAAAAACAGGGCAGCCAGCCAACCCGCCCGTTTTCGAATCATCAGCAGCAGAGGAATCTGTAAGTAAGGCCCTTCTAGCGTCGCAACACCGCCGATCTTTTGGATGTCTTCCGTGGCCTCCTCTTGAACTACGTGGACGATATCATCCACGTTGACGACACCCTTGATTCGTCCTTCCGCATCTACGATCGGCATCATCAGCAGATGATGGCGCATGAAAAGTTGGCTTAGCGCTTCCTGGTCTAAATCATCGGGCGCGGAAATAATCTCTGTGCGCATGACCTCACTGACGTGCTTATCGCCGGCAGCGACGATCAGGTCACGGAAAGAAACCACTCCTAGCAGGTGCTCTTCTGAGTCCACCACGTAGACATAGTAAACCGTTTTCTCCCGCTGACGCGCATCCCTCCGAAGGTAGGCGATCGCCTCGTCCACCGTCATATCCGCGCGAAGCCGGGAGTAGCGGGTATTCATTAACCCCCCGGCTTCATCCTCCGCATAGTCGAGAAGCCCCCTGACTTCCCTCCGGATGGAATCATCCAGAAGAGCTAGCAAATTCTCTCGTTCTTCGGCTGGCGCCTCTTGAATCAAGTCGGCGGCATCGTCCGGCGCCAACAATCTCATCCACAACCGCCGTTCCCCCGCCGGCAACGCCAATACTAGCTGGGCTCGGTCTCTGGCGCTAAGCTGAAAAAAGAAATCGTCGGCCTCCTCACGCTGCAAAAATTCAAAACCCTCCACTCTTTCATCTATGGAAAGCAGGGGCCACGCGTCGTAAAGTTCAGCTGGAGTGAAGTTCTTATCCGCCATGTTTTATCCGCAGAGATTAATGTGGCTATTCCTAACACATCATCTGACAGGTGCAATCGCAAAGCCGCTCGATTTTATGATTGCTGGCGAAGAAACGGCAAGACACCGGGCGCGGGAAAAATCCGGACACGATTTGGGTCAATGCAAGGTGGGTTTGGAATCATCATCCCGTCGCCCTTGGATGACCTGGAAGCGGCGCCTGAGACGCGCGAGGCGGCGCTGATCGAGATACAACTTGAGACGCTCCCAAGGATTAACCCCGCGGAGATAGAGGTAACCGAAAATCATCCCTCCCAGATGGGCGAGGTGAGCAATACCACCCTGGCCCGGGGTGATTGAAGAATAGAACGCGATACCGCCGATGATCCAGACGAAGTATTTCATCTTGATCGGAAAGAGAAAGTAAAAATAAACGATCCGATTGGGATAGATAAGTCCGTACGCTAGAAGAATCCCGTAGACTCCGGCCGACGCGCCGATGCTAGGCACGATTTGTCCCGGCACCAGGAGCGCGTTCAAGATGCCGCCGCCCACCACTGAGACAAAATAGTACCTGAGGAAGAAACTGCTTCCCCAGCGCCGCTCGAGATCACAGCCGAACATCCAAACCGCCAGCATGTTGAAGAGCAAATGAAGCAGCCCGCCGTGAAGAAACTGGTAAGTAAACACCTGCCAAAAATAAAAATCCTGCCAGATCCTGGCCGGGACAAGGCCAAACAAAAACAGGATTTCCGAAGGAAGAAATAACTGCAGGAAAAAGACCGCCGTATTGACGATCAGCAGGACTTTCACTGCCGGAGTCAGCATGCCACCGCCGAACATCATCGTTCTCGTTTGGTATTGCATATCATTCAGAATAGCTTTCGCATGCGTCCAAGGGAAGCGGCTGGCTCCAAATCTTGATACCGTTTCTAGCCCCCCAGATAGGCTTGCCGCACAAAATCGTTTCCTGAGAGCTCACTGGCACTTCCTTGGAGGACCACTTCGCCAGTTTCCAATACATAGCCCCGATGTGAGATAGCCAAAGCCATTGCGGCATTTTGCTCGACCAACAGGACCGTGACACCGGACTTGTTAATGGACCTAATCGTTCCCAAGATTTGCTCCACGATTTTGGGCGCCAGCCCCATGGACGGCTCGTCGAGCAGGAGTAATTTCGGCCGCGCCATAAGGGCGCGGCCGATGGCGAGCATCTGCTGCTCGCCTCCGGAAAGGGTTCCGGCAACCTGCTTTTGCCGTTCCTTAAGCCTTGGAAAAAGTTCGAAAATCGCGCTCGATGTCCGGGCGCCAGAGAATTTTTGGCCGTGTGTAGCCGCCGACGTGAAGATTCTCCAATACCGTGAATCGAGGGAAGATTTTTCGTCCCTCCGGCGCATGGCTGACCCCCCGCTGCACGATCACATGGGGATCGGCTCCGTTCAAAGAAAAGCCTTCCAATTCGATGCGTCCGCTATGCGGCCGCAATAAGCCCGAAAGGGTTTTTAACGTGGTCGTCTTGCCCGCCCCGTTGCCCCCCAGCAAGGTGACCAATTCGCCCTTCTCGATAGAGAACGAAACTCCCTTCAAAGCGTGGATGGCACCATAGTATACGTGCACGTCCTTAACTTTGAGCATCTCCCACCCATGTCCCGCGCCCCAAGTAAGCTTCAATGACGCGCGGATCTCGGCGCACCTCGTCGGGGTGACCCTCGGCGATCTTTTCCCCGTAATCGAGGACGTGAACTCGGTCCGAAATGCCCATGACTACGCGCATATTGTGCTCAATGAGGAGGAGAGCCTGGACGTAGCGTCCGATGAGATCTTTGAACAGCATCATGAGTGATTGCGCTTCGGTCGTGTTCATTCCCGCTGTCGGTTCATCCAGTAAGAGCACTTTCGGATTGGCGGCGAGTGCTCGGGCGATCTCGAGTCGACGCTGCTCGCCGTAGGAGAGTTGGTGTGCCCATTCATTTTCTTTGCCTTGGAGTCCGGCGAGCTCGACCAACTCCATCGCCTTAGTTGCGGCATCTCTTTCTGCGCACTGGACCCCTTGACTCCGAAACAGAATCCCCGACAGGCTAGTGCTGATTCGGCAATGCATGCCTACTAAGACATTCTCCAAAACCGTCATGCGCGCGAAGAGACGGATATTCTGAAACGTTCGGCTGATACCCGCATCCGTAATTTTGTCGGGCTTCAGCCCGACCAGCGATCGGCCAATAAACCGGATTTCTCCCTCATCCGGCCGATAGATTCCCGTGAGGGTGTGAAAGAGCGTCGTCTTGCCCGCACCGTTGGGCCCGATCAGAGCTGCAATCATGCCGTCTTCCAAGGTGAGATCCACTCGGTTCAGTGCCTGCAATCCGCCGAATCTCTTGCTGATGCCGCGCAGTTCGAGCAACGCCATCTCACTGTTCTCGTTTCTGTCGCGGTGGCAAGACTCCCTGCGGCCGAAACATCATCATGAGAATCAAAATCAAACCAAAAACCATACGTTCATATTTCGCCGGCTCAAACTGGGCGGGAATCTGACTTAAACTAAAATCCCCCCAATACGGAATCGACAACACGATCCCCGACTGGCGGATGGAGTTTAGCCACAGGGAAAGCCCCTTGAGAAGTTGAAGATTTAAAATCGTCACGCCGGTGGCGCCGAGAATTGCGCCGGGAATCGAGCCCAGGCCGCCGAGGATTACCATGGCGAGCACTCCGATGGATTCCATGAAGGTAAAACTCTCCGGATTGATGAATACTTGCTTGGCCGCGAACAGAACACCGACGGCTGAGGCGAAGGAGGCGCCCACGGCAAGGCCAAGCAGTTTCATTCGCACCACTGGAATTCCCATGGCAGCCGCGGCGATTTCGTCCTCGCGAATGGCTTTCCACGCACGCCCAATGCGCGACTCTTCGAGTCTTCGCGTGACCAAAACTGTGAGAATCACGATCAACAAGACAAGAAAATAAAAGTAGAAGGGATAGAGAGCGGACGGATTCACTCTAAAACCGAGAAATTCCAAAAGTGGCTGAAAAAAAAGGGGTGGCTTCCCAATGGGGGTGATGCCCTTAGGACCATTGGTAATGTTGATCGGTTTGTCGAAGTTGTTCAGCAGAGCGCGCACAACCTCGGCAAACCCCAAGGTCACAACCGCCAGATAGTCGCCGCGCAGACGCAGGACCGGCAGTCCCAGTAACGCCCCCGTCAAAGCGCCCACCCCGACGCTCAGCACGAGAAACGGAAAAAACCAACCCGACGCCAGCGGAAACAAATTGCCGGGTAGAAAATGATTCGCCTGGGGCGAGCCGAAAATCGCCCAGAGATACGCGCCGATGGCGTAAAACGCGACGAAACCCAAGTTGAGCAGCCCGACGAAGCCAACCACTATATTGAGCCCCAGCGCTAGCACGATAAAAATGCCGACTTGAATGGCGATTTCCAGAAAGTAGCCGTTCACGGATCCCAGCAACGGCAACAGCACGAGCAACACCAGGGTGCCCAAAGAATACTTTGTGGTCTGATTGATCGGCGCATAATAAATGACTAGTAGGGACGCTTCGAAGCACAGAAAAGCCAGGACGGACTGAGGAAAGGCGAAGACTAGAGCGGCGCTCGCGATAATATATAAAACAACTCCAAGATGGGCCAAGCCAACCTTCAAGCTCCTTCCTCCCGCACCTTCTCCCCCAACAACCCCTTCGGGCGAAAAATAAGAATCAAGATGAGGACGGCGAAAGCAAAGACATCCTTGTATTCCGCGCCGAACGCTCCGCCGGTGAGGATCGAAAGATAGGAAGCCGCAAACGCCTCCAACATGCCGAGAACCATTCCGCCTAACATCGCGCCGGGGATATTTCCGATGCCGCCAAGCACGGCAGCGGTAAAGGCCTTGAGCCCTGGAAAAAATCCGCTGTAGGGGTTGACCAAGCTGTAATGCAAACCAAAGAGCACGCCGGCCAGACCCCCCATCGCCCCACCCACAAAAAAGGTCAACGCGATCACCCGGTTCACCGGGATACCCATCAGGGACGCCGTATCCGGATCTTGGGCCACAGCGCGAATCGCCGTCCCGAGTCTCGTCCGATTAACAAAAAGATGGAGCGCCACTAAGCTCAGGAGCGCAGTTACAATCACCAGCAGCGATTTCACCGGCACCACCACATTGAGCCCCAGCGGCACGGTCTTATCGAGGATGTCCAGTGTGGGATACGTAAGGTAAAAAGAATTCCGCCAAAGACTTTCGAAAAAACGCAAAGCGTCCTGCAAAAAAAACGAAGCGCCGATAGCGGATATCAACGCAACGAGTCGCGGACTCCCCTGGAGCGGACGATAAGCCACTCGCTCCAGCGCCATGGCCGCCAGACCGCTAATTAGCATGCCGCTAAGAATCACCAGCAGCAAGACGAAAGCCGTGGGAAGCGTTGCCAAATGGCCGGTGCTTTCGAGCAGCAGGAGAATCTCCACGCCCACAAAGGCGCCAAGAACGAAGATCTCGCTGTGGGCGAAATTGATAAACTCTAAAACCCCGTAAACCATGGTGTAGCCCAAGGCGATCAACGCATACATAAACCCCAGTACAATACCGTCCACGAGCACTTGCGGTAGGATCTCGATCGCGAGTTCCAAACTTGTCTAGTCCTTTCAAAAATTGTTATGCTAACAAATCCTCTTCTTGGCCGCTACCGTATAAACCCCGAATAAACCCCGAGGTCAGAACCCCTCGTGTTGAAACCATGTTTCAGTCGCGTATATTTCCCTGTGAGTGATGCTCGAGCAGGAAGTCCACTTCACCCTTTACCGTTACCGTTCACTCCCGCATATAACTTGAAACTTGCTCAAAGGCCCGATGAGTCGTGCTAGCGCGCCGATCGCTGTACGTGATCAAGGTGATGGCGGGGTATGTTCGACAATGAAACTTTGCAGGCTCTTTCCTTCTAGAGTTTGCGTAACCGAGTCGTCGACTTCCCGAAGCAGTTCTTCGATGGTCACTTCGTCTTCGGTCCGGAACGCCGGCTTCTTCGCGCCGGAATTCCTCACGCAGTCGAGGATATCTTTGATGCTAATCCTTTCCGGGTCGCGGGCCAAAACAAAAATTTCCTCATCAGCCACGGGCAACACCAAGCGACTTTGACGAAACGTCTCCATGAAATCTCTCACCAGCCCTGCCGGAAGATAGAGCTGGCCTGCCAGGGCCGACACGCTCAACGGATCAAGGCCGTGGAAGAAATTGCGCCCGATTAAGAACATCATGTGAAGCGCCAATTTTTCGCGCCCTGCCGGGCTGTTGACCAAAAGCTCCCTCTCTCTCTCATAGAAGCGAATGTGTTGATGCGCATAGGTTACTTGCGCCCCGAGCAGCACGATCACCCAACCGACGTGCAGCCAAAGCAGAAACAAAAGGAGGATCGCGAAGCTGGAGTAAATTGCGTAATAGCGAGTTGAGGATGCAACAAAAACAGTAAATCCCCAGCCCACGGTTTGCCAGAGCAGCGCCGCCACCAGGCCGCCGACCACGGCGGATGTAAGCTTCACGCGGGTGTTTGGAATGAAGACATAGAGGAAGGTGAATGCGCCCCAGAGGGTAAAATAGGGCACGAACTTGAGGAGCGCTAAGATCACGGTTCCGAAGGGCTCCAGGGAGATCATTTTTTGGACAAAGGTGTTGCTTTGTAAGGTAGCGGTGATCGTTAGCGCCGCGAACACCAGTACTGGACCGACGAGAATCACGCTCAAGTAGTCGCTGAACTTGCGCGTCAGCTTTCTCGCCGCCTTAACGTGCCAGATGCGATTGAAGGCATCCTCGATGGTCCCCATCAGCGAAAGGACCGTAATGAATAAGCTTGCCAAGCCAACACTGCCAAGCGCCCCGGCGTTCATCTTGTCGACGAAGCCAATGAGATAAGCAGTGATCTCTTGACCCTTCTCCCCTAACGGCGCCAGCGCTTGGGCAAGGGCTGGCTCCATGCGGTTGTGAACGCCAAAAGCTTTGAGGATGGAAAAAATGACAGCCAATAGCGGGGCGAGGGATAATAGCGTCTTGAATGCCAATGCCATGGCCTGTAGGTTCACCAAATTCTCGATGAAGTCCCTGCTGACCATGAAACCGATCTTGAGCAGTGAGTGAATTAGCCCTTTGAAGCGGGTCACCTCTGAAATTTCGGTGTCCCAAATCAGATCGATAACTTTAGTCTTGAACTGCTCAAGGGACCCTTTTTTCTCGCGACTCGATGGGCTCATGGCGGTCGTGGGCTTGTAAGGGACTTAATCGACGGCCGACGGGCAAGAATGACTATCTAAACTCTACCAGCTTCGGCTGCCTGTCACAAAGAAAATTTCTGGGACACTTGTTTGAGCCGTAAGACCTATTTTCTCCACCTTCTAAAAACGACGGCCAGCCCAAGCCCCAGCAACACGCAGGGCAGCCACACCCAACGTAACTCGGAAAGAATCACCTTAACTCCCCACGGCGATAAAAAGCGTGAAATCTCGATCGGCGATACTTGGATTACCTGATACCGGGCGAAATACCGCTCATCCGACCACGGCCAGAAAAGTGCGATGCCAAGCCCGCCGTTTGTGAACGCGTCGAGGATTCCGTGAGAGGCTGTAGCAAGAAATAGGAACCAGAAAGCAACACCGAAACTGCAAAGTAACCACCGATGAGCGCAGGCGCCGAGTAAAGCCATGAGAGCGGCGAAACACAATGAGTGACTGAAGCCACGATGCCCGAACTCGTGTTGGTAAGGAATACCAAAAGTAAAGCTCACCACATCGAGATCCGGCAAGATCGACGCTGCAACGCCAGCTAAGAGGAGTCGTCTTGAAACGATCTCCTTCCCCAACCCGAAAGCGAGGGCAATCGGCACGGCTGGATGGGAAAAAATCGTCGGCATCAGAAGCCAAGCGGCGAAACCCGCTCTTGTGTCATTCAGAGAGGCACAGCTGGAGAATCCATATTCTTACTGGCTCACGAAATCCTGAGTCTAAACGATCCGTCAATGTTGTTGTATGCCGTAGCGGCGGGCGAAAAGGTAGTAGGCGACGGCGATAGAAACCAGAATTATCGTCCAGATCACGCCAAAGGCGGCTAACTCGCCCACCTGACCGTTCTCCCACAGCTCATAGATAGCGACGGAAACCACCGGCGTTTGCGGACTTACGAGCAGGATCGACATGGACAGTTCCTTGGCAGAAAGCAGGAAGATAAACACCCACCCGCCCAAAAAAGACGGGGTCAGCAAAGGCATCGTGATACGGCGCATCGTATTCAACCATGACCCCCCGGAAGCATAAGCCGCTTCTTCCAATTCGCGATGGAGTTGCAACAGGCCGGAATGAGTGTAGCGAATGCCGTAGGGAATATAGCGCGTGACGAAGGCCACGAGGAGAATCCATAGCGTGCCATAGATGGGGATCGGGACGATCAGATAAAACCGCATAATCGCCAAGCCCATCACGATGCCGGGAAACAGGAGCGGCAGGGTTGTCAGCAGATCGAGCAGCCAGCGGCCGCGCAATTTGGTGCGTACCAGGATCCACGAAGCCAACGTCGTCAGCACCATCACCGCGCTGGCGCTGCCGAGACCGAGCAAGACGCTGTTCTTGATGGAGTCGGTAATTTTCGGGAAATGGATCGCCGTCACGTAATTCTTCAAAGTGAACTTGGATATCGCTTCCAAAGAGGGCTGAATGTAGAACGGGAGGAGCGAGGCCCACAGCACGATGAGAAACGGCAGTACCAAAAGAACGAAGGAATAGAGCAACAAGCCCGTAGCCGTCACATAGCGCCAACCACCGAGTTGGATCAAGGCGGGCCGATAACCCTTGCCGGTGATGGTATGGAATCGTGTGGCTTCCCGCGTCATTCGGAAATAGAAATAAAGCGTGCACGCCACGACCAACATCAAAAGCACGGAAAAGGCCCCGGCCCTGCCGTAGGTGGGGGGCATCCGTTGCGCGTCGAGGAGAATCGAAGTCGTCAGAACGCGAATATCCCCCGGCAGTCCGACCAGAGCCGGAATTTCAAACGACTCGAAGGCACGAATGAAGATCAGCAGCAAGACGGAGAAAAATGCCGGCAACATGAGTTGCAACGAAACGCGCCTGAGCGTCTGCCAGGCGCGCGCGCCGCAGACGGCGGAGGCTTCTTCCAGAGACGGGTCCATGGAACGAAACGAAGCCGCCAGCAACAGGAAAACAAAGGGCGACCACAGCAGCGCTTCAACGAACACCATTCCCCACATCGAATAGACATTCACCACCGGCCCGCTTTGATCGAGAAATCCGCGCAGCCAGCTGTTGACCGGCCCGGCTTTGCCGAGAATAAGAAGCCAGCCGATGGTGTACAGAATAAACGGCGTGCCGAAGGAGGCAAAAGCGGTGAAATATCCCCAACCGCGCAGCGGCGAGTCCGTGCGCGTAACGATCCAGGCAACCAGGCCGCCCAAAAGCGTGGCGAGCAATGCACTACCGACGGAAAAATAGACGGTGTTCAAAAACGGCCCCAGTACCTGGAGTTCACGAAACATGTCCCGATAGTAACTCAGGGTGAATTCATCCAGTTCCCCGGTGAGCTTGGTGGTAAAAAGACTGGTCTGGATCACTGAATAGAGGGGCGGCAGGACGAGATACGCCGTCACGACGGAGACCGCAATCAGCACCCAGGTCTGCGCCTCGAGACGGGAGAAGAGGTCAAGTCCCAATATGCCGCGGGCGTGCCGCGCCTTGCCAGATCCGAGAGGCAGCTTAAAAGTTTCCGATGACTGCTGTTTGGCCACGGCGTCGCAATTCTTTATTTCAGGAATTGGTTTTGAAAATAATCGACCCAGTCATTGCCCTGGTCGTAGAGAACATCCGGGCTGATGTAATTGGCTTTTTTGAATCTGCCTCCGCCGGGTTTGAGATCTGCCTGTAGAGCGGGGATTTCGGGATGCGCAGGCAGATAGTTCGATACCTGAACGATCTTTTGTCCTTTTTTCGATAACAGAAAGTCGAGAAACAACATAGCCGCGTGTGGCCGAGGCGAATTCTTCGCCAAGCCGATCGTGTTTATGGTCGCCGTCACCGGTTCCAGCGGCTGCCAATCCACCGGCGCTCCGGCTGTTTTGCTGATATAGGCGTGATGATTAAAGATCTGTATCGCTAACGGATATTCGCCGGCGATCACCAGGTCGAGAATCTGTCGGGCACTGGCGGTGCTTTTAGCGATATTTTGACCCTTGAGCTTTTGCAAGTAGGCCTTACCCGCCTCCTGTCCCATCGTGAGGAGAATGTTGCCGATGAACTGGGGGGCGCCGGAGCCGCGGCTGGTGGACCACATCATCTGTCCCTTCCAGCGCGGATTCAGCAGATCCTCATAGGTTTTGGGCAGCTCGCTCGTCTTGACGCTACGGGTGTTGTAACCCAGGGTCATGAAATAAACGTTGGTGCTACCCCAGAAACCTTTTGAATCTTTCAGCTCGGCCGGATACTCGGCGAGATGGGGTGAATAAAATCGCTGCATGAATCCGGCCCGCTGCACCATGCTGGTAGCAGCGCTGCCGCTGACGACATCGACGTCGTATCTCTTAGCCTGATACTCGGTAAGAACCCGACGTGCGATGTTCTCCGAATTACCGCGGAAGAAATCAACCTGGATGAAGGGATACTCTTTCTCGAAAGCCTTCTTTGAGCGGGCGCACGACCTGATCGACAATCAGGCCGGTGTAGAACATGACCTTGCCTTCTTTTTTGGCGCCTTCGATCAGAACCTTCTGTCGATCCGGTGATTTCATCATGGCGACGTCTTCGACCGTCGCACTCCAGGATAGGTGCATGGAAGAAGCAACGGCTAGGGTCGCCGCAACCAGCAAACCCGCGCACCTGACCGACAATCGGCTTTTACAAATCACCATCATTTGAGGAATTGATTCTGAAAATAATCCACCCATTCATTGCCTTTGTCGAATTGAACATCCGGGGTGATATACAGTGCCTTGTTGAAGCGTCCCCCGCCTGGCTTTAGGTCCGCCTGTTTCGCGGGAACCTTTGGATGCGCCGGCAAATAGTTGGATTGTTGAAAAACCTTTTGGCCCTTTTCTGACAAGACAAAGTCCAGTAACAGCATAGCGGCATGGGGGTGGGGCGTATTTTTTGCCAGCGCAATCGTTTGGATCGTGGCGGTCACCGGCTCTATGGGATACCAATCCACCGGCGCTCCCGCGGTTTTGCTGATATACGCATGATGGTTGAAGATATGGAGCGCGATGGGAAATTCTCCGGCAATCACCAGGTCGAGAATTTGCCGGTTGCTGGCGGTGCTCTTGGCGATATTCTGAGCCTTTAATTTCTGCAGATAGGCCTTGCCGGCTTCTGGTCCCATCGACATGAGCACGTTGCCGATGAATATCGGCGCTCCGGAGCCGCGGCTGGTCGACCACATCATCTGCCCTTTCCAGCGCGGATTCAGGAGATCCTCGTAGGTCTTCGGCAGCTCATTGACCTTGACCATCTTCGTATTATAACCGAGGGTCAAGAAATAAAGGTTCGTCGATCCCCAGAAGCCCTGCGCATCCTTGAGCTCAGCCGGATACTCGGCCAAATACGGGGAATAAAAGCGCTGCAGGAAGCCAGTGGGATATTGCTTGTTGATCGCCCGCTTGACCATGACGGGCGAAACCGTACCGTCGATGAGATCGACATCGTATCGTTTGGCCTGGTACTCGGCGAGCATTCTGCGCACCAAGTTCTCGGCGTTGCCACGATAGAAATCAATTTGGATGAAGGGATACTCCTTCTCGAAAGCTTCTTTCACCGGCCGCACCACCTGATCGACGATCAAGGTGGTATACCACATCAGCTTCCCTTCCTTCTTCGCGCCCTCGATAAGGATTTTTTGCCGGTCCGCCGATTTCATCATGGCGACATCTTCCACCGCCGCGGCCACTGATGGCCGTAGCCCGGTAATGACCGCCGCCCCAATTGTGAAAACGACGGCAGCCCAAATTGATAAACGTTTACTCTTGGTCGTCATTCTCCATCTCTCCTTCAGAGGCAAAGGGCTCAAGCAAAGCTATTCCTCCAGCCTGCGCCTTGTCAAGGTTAATTGTCCTAGTCGCCAACGGCTGCCGCTCACAACATCCTCACTTGAGGATCGTTTCAGCAAACTTACCTGACGGCACTCTGACTTTGGTGTACTTGTCTTCGAGGTGGTTACGCACACGGTGGTATTCCTCAACCGTGATAGAATCTTTGGCCGCGTCCACACCGAGAGCTTTTAACCACTTCGTGTCGACGTCGAGGCGCCGCGAGCCGTTTTGCATCACTTTACCGTACCAATCTTGGCCTTCTCTGCTCAGGAACCAGTTGATGAAAATTTTCGTGGCATTCGGATGCGGCGGATCCTTCACGATACCCAAAACACCGAAGCTGTTGCTCGCCGGCAAGCCTTCTCTGGGCGCCGGCGCCGGCTTGATCGGCAGGCCCGCTTTCACGAACGGCTCCGCTTGGCTCCTGCCGATACCGAACGCTATAGCCACCTTGCCCTTCGCCAGAGCGTCGGCGAGTTGCCGCAAATCCCGGGTCAAGAAGAGATCCTGCTGGACCAATTTTTTGAGAAACTCCTCGCCTTTGATCTCCCACATAAAGGACCAGACCGATTGCCCGGAGCTCGGCACACGCGGGTCGCTGAATCCAATCTTGCCTTTCCATTTGAGCGACAGGTAGTCGTCGAAAGAACGGAGTTCTTCCGGCTTCGCCAAACTCGTGTTGTACCAAATACTGTGGGTGCTCACATCCGCCAAAAAAGAATAGAGATAGCGATGGGTGCTCAAGTTATCCTCCCATATATGGCCGCCCCACCACTCTTTCGGATCCTTGACCTCGGGAAGAATCAGAAAGGACTCGATGGGCTCCAGCATGCCATCATGGGCAAGACCCACCGCCGTCCCGGTGCCGACGATCAGGGCATCGAAGTAACTGACTCCCGCGTTGCGCTCCGCAGCGATCCGGCTCGCGTTGCGCGGACCCGGTGCGGACACCAGTTCGGCCTCCAGGCCAAACTTCTGCTTCAAGACCGTCTCCATCTCTTTTCTGAGCTCGTTGGCGGGTGGAATGGCGACGGCGATCTTGCCTTCTTTCTTCGCCGCTTCCAAAGTCTTATCCCACTCTGCAGGCCGCCGCGACTCGGCCGCCGAGGCCACCTGAACACTGAGCGGCACCATAGCAAAGACAAGAAGGACAACCAGAGCACGGAAACTATTTCTCATAGAGTCCTCTGATAACGCATTCTCTTGCAGAGCTGTAGTTGAAAACCCCGTAGAGTGTCAAGGCGGCTTCTAGCAAGGCCCAGAAAAAGAAAAGATCTCGGAGACGAGGCGGCATACTTCGCGTATGGCTGATAGCCTATGGCATATAGTTGGAACATACGGACCATACGCTATAAACCATAGGCCATAGGCCAGCCCCGCGGTTGACTCGCTAAATCTTCAGGTGGTAAACGGCATTGACGCAGTACACGTGTTTAAGAACATTTGTCGGGAGGAACTATGATTACCACCACAGGAATTTATCATATCGGCATCCCCGTCAACGACGTGGAGCGCTCCGTAAAATTCTACACCGAGGTTTTGGGAATGAAGATCGCGAAGCTCAACCGGGACGACATGGGAGATCATCTAAACCGGGCCGACCTGCGATCGGGAGACGGAATGGTCGTGCTATTCCAGCGGCCGGAGCCGATCGAGAAAGATGCTCTCAAAGAGGACGGCGCCACCCACCACGCTTTCACTGTGTCCCCTGAAGAGTTCGAGTTGGCGGCACAAAAGATGAAAGATTGGGGCGTTAAGACCCATCGCATCCCCACCGTCGATCGTCCCACCGGGAGAGGATTTTATTTTTTCGATCCCGACGGTAATCTCTTGCAGCTTTACGCGCCGCCGAAAAAACCATCATCGTGAGACGCTTCAAAGTCATAGGAAAGCCGCATCCGCGATTGGACGGCCCCGACACCGTAACGGGACGCGCGGCCTACACGGTGGACGTCGTCTTGCCATCGATGCTCCACGCCAAGCTCTTTCGCAGTTCCGTGCCCCACGCGAAGATCACGCGCCTCGATACCGGCCGTGCGCGCGCGCTGGCGGGAGTCACGGCAGTCCTGACGGCTGAGAATGTGCCGCCCAAACGATTCGGTTTCACGGTTCAGGACGAGGAGATTTTCGCCGGCGAAAAGGTGCGTTATGTCGGCGATGTCATCGCCGCGGTGGCGGCCGTCGACGAAGAAACCGCGGAGGAAGCCATCGGCCTTGTCGACTGCGAGTACGAGGATCTGCCCGGCACCTTCGACATCGATAACGCGCTCCAGAAAAACGCACCTTTGGTTCATGAGGATCTAGCTTCCTACGGGCTGAATACCGCTCTCGCCCGCGATTGGTACCCGGTCACCGGAACCAACATCGCGCACCAAACCGTTTATTCCAAGGGTGACATTGATCTCGGCTTTGCTGAAGCCGACGAAATCTTCGACGACACCTTTCGCTCCCAACAGGTGCAGCATTGTTCTCTAGAGCCGCATGCGGTCGTCGCTCATTGGGACGGGAACCGGCTCACAGTCTGGACCAGCACACAAAAAGTATTTCTCGTCCGCTCTGGCTTGGCTCATTTGTTTGACTTGGCGGAAAGCCAGATACGAGTGATCGGCACCAAAGTCGGGGCCGGCTTCGGCGGCAAGAATTCGATGCGCCTTGAACCTTGTGCCGTTGCGCTGGCACTCAAAACCAAGAGACCGGTTCGGCTCGTTAATAGTCGCGCTGAAGAATTTGCGGCCGCCGCCGGTTCAGTAGCAGCAACGGTCCGGGTTAAAACCGGAATCAAGCGGGACGGCACTATTACCGCGCGCGCAATGGACTTTTTCTGGGACACCGGCGCCTACGCCGAGGGGCTGCCCGGCAGCAACCGAGCGTTGAAAGATGGCGTTGGGCCTTACAGGGTTCCCCATATCCGGGTCACATCGACACTGGTCTACACCAACACGCTGCGAGGCTGTCCGTTTCGAGGCCTCGGAATACCCGAAGCGGTATGGGCCGTGGAATCGCAGATGGATATCATCTCCGAGAAGCTGGGCATCGATCCCGTCGATCTACGTCTGAAAAACTGCCTGGATCAGGGGGACGAAACTCCTGCCGGCGATCGCGCCAAGCACATCGCGCTGCGGGACTGCCTGCTCAAGGTCTCCACTGAGCTCAAGCGCTGGAAGAAGCGAGCCCCATCGAACCATGGCTTCGGTGTCGCCCTCCTGCACAAGTCACCGACGACCTCGGCGGCATCTTCCAGTGCGCGCATTTGCATCGCCGCCGACGACAAAGTGTACCTATTTATCGGCGCGACCGACGTCGGCGGTGGAACCGGAACGAGCCTAGGCCAGATCGCCGCAGAAGAACTGGGTGTTCCTCTGAACGAAATCAACGTCGTCATCGCGGATACCGAGATGACTCCTTTTGACCACGGCACCTATTCGAGCCGGGTGACGCCCTATGTCGGTGCTGCCGTAAAGCTGGCTGCGACTGATGCCCGGCGGCAGCTGTTGAAAGCAGCGGCCGCGCTCTGGAACCGATCGCCCAAGATCCTACGTCTTGCCGGCAAGAGGGTGATTTCGAGAAACCGCAAGTCGATGACCTTTGCCGAAGTGATTGAGAAATCGCAACTCACTGAAATCGTCGGCTTGGGATCAATAGAAAGCAAAGGACTTTGGGCGGGCGACCACGCAGGGGACGGCAAAGGTTTCAGCGCGCCGGGGTGGCCCTTTGGTGCCCAGGCGGTCGAAGTCGAAGTCGATGACGAGACGGGCGTGGTCAAACTCATAAGAGTCGCCTCGGCCCACGACGTCGGTCGGGCGATTAATCCCATGATGCTTACGAGCCAGATTCAAGGTGGAATTATGATGGGCTTGGGCTACGCTCTATGGGAAGGATTGCTTTTTCAAGACGGAAGAATCATTAACGGCAACTTCGCCGATTACAAGATTGCCACCGTTCGTGATATTCCAAACGCCGTACCTATCGTCGTTGAAAGAAACTATGCTGCTGAACCTTACGGCGCCAAAGGGGTAGGCGAGATGGCGGTATTCGGCATTGCTCCGGCCTTGGCCAATGCGGTCGCCCGCGTAGCCGGCGTGCGCATCAAAGAGTTGCCTATGTCGGCTGAGAAGGTGCTCCAGCAAATCAAGAGATCAAAGGAGAGGTGAGATGGAGGCTATCCGGAAGGATTTCGGATCCGTTTTGGCCAGCAGATACGTGCAAAATGGCGAGAGACAATTTATGAATAAGATTCTTTTCCGCCGACGTATTCAAAGTTCGATAAGATGGCACTGAAACTGACCATGACCTGTGGCCCCTATGATCGCGTCCCGAGGAGGCGTTTCATCCGAGCACGCTGGCCACTTAGTTAGGCTTTTAGCATATGGCTTATAGTATATAGTTCCTTGGTTCCACCTATATGCCCTGAGCTATCAGCTATATGCCAGTTGTCGTTATGATCACGCGCTTTGTCATTCAAAGAAGAGAACGGTTCGCCGGTGGTTACGAATTCCCCGTCACGGGTGCTTACGAAAAGCTCGTCGGTAAGGTTTACGGCGAGGTCGATCCGAGAAATCGGTTGGATAGAGTCATCGTCAACCTGGATGAGGCACCGCGAAACAGGCGAGGCAGAGTCGAGTACTGGAGCGACTTCTGCATCCTGAAACCCGTGGACATGGCCCGGGGCAACGGCAAGATTTTCTTTGATGCGCCTAACCGCGGTAGCAAACGCATCGTTAGTTTTCTCAACGATGCGCCTGCGACCAACGATCCCAGTACCCTCGAAGATGCCGGCAACGGCTTTCTCATGCGGCAGGGCTACACCGTCGTCTGGTGCGGCTGGCAGGGCGATCTGATGCCACAAGAGAATTGGCTGGTGATGAAAGTACCCGTCGCGACCCATAACGGCAAAGATATCGTTCGCCAAGTCCGCACCGAGATCGTCGTCGAGAAAAAGGGAATCAAATCCCAGCCCCTCAGCGGCGACGAGCGCGTCAAGAGTTACGAAGCGGCGTCGCGCGACAAGACCCAAGCTTTACTCACGGTGCGGGAAAAATCTTACGGACAACGAATTCCCATTCCAACTTCCGAATGGGAATTCGCCTCGTGCCTAAAGGATTCGCGCACAGGCAGAGAAACATTCAATGCGAGCAGCGAAGAACTCTATCTTCGCTCAGGCTTCACACCAGGCGCAATCTACGAGTTCATCTATCCGGCAAAGAAGCCTTTGGTCCTTGGCTTGGGCTTTGCCGTCGTGCGCGATCTGGTTTCCTTTCTTCGCTACGCTTCGAAGGACGCTGCAGGCACGCCGAATCCTTTGACTATAGCCCAGCAAGGCCGCAAACCTACACAGTCCCGATTCGCGGGATCCACTCTTTCGTTCTCCCCCCGCCTCGGGGGGAGGCAAAGAGGGGGGCCCGCCACCGAAATTCGACACGCCTACGGCTGGGGCCGCTCACAAAGCGGCCGATTTCTCCGGGACTTTGTCTATCACGGTTTCAATAAAGACGAGAGCCACCGCAAAGTATTCGATGCCATCGCTCCCCACGTCGCCGGCGGCGGCCGGTTATTTCTAAATTACGAATTCGCCCGTCCGGTCACATCTTCGCAGCAGCACACCAACCAGCTTGAGCCTGAGCTCTTCCCCCACGCCTACAATATTCTAAAGGATGCACAGACCGGTCGACGAGATGGCATACTGAAACGGCCGAACACCGACCCTTATGTTTTTCACACGCAGACTTCCACGGAGTACTGGCAAAAGCGTGGCTGTCTCGCACACACGGACGGCAAAGGAGACGATGTTACACTCCCAGAGAAGGTGCGCATCTACGTTATCGCCAGCGCGCAACACAACAGCCCGTTTGGCTCGGAGCCGGTGAAAGAAGATACTCAGCAACTTGTGAATCCGTTACCCGCAGGCGACGTGTTACGCGCGCTTATGGTTGCGCTGGATCTGTGGGTCACCCAGGGAGTTTCGCCACCGCCGAGTCAGTACCCGAGAGTGGCAGATGGAACTCTGGTGCGACCTGATCGAAACTCGACACGCTTTCCCAAAATCCCCGGCGTGCGTTACCAAGGCCTACATAACCGACAGCTTTTCTTGGAGTATGGACCGCGCATTCATCGCGGGCGGATGGACGTCCATCCGCCCAGGCACCTCGGCAACGGCGCCTACACGATTCTGGTGCCCAAAGTCGATCGCGACGGCAACGATCTCGCGGGGATTCGTTTGCCTGCAGTCCAAGTTCCCATCGGCACGTACACAGGCTGGAACCTTCAACCGCGCCGTCTAGCCGAAGACGAGATGAGCGGCCTCCTCGGCTCCTTTATTCCTTTCGCAAAAACGAAAGCCGAACGAAGCAAACGGCGTGATCCGCGTTTGTCATTGAAGGAGCGATACAAGAGCCATAGCGACTACGTTAAGAAAATTAGCCATGCCGCAAGAATACTGGTGGATCAACGCTATTTGCTGCTAGACGATGCCCAGCGAATGATCGATGAGGCAAAGAAAAGACGCGTTCCGTAGAATCAGTGCCCAATCGCGCTAGGTAATGAGACGATAGGATCTACTAATCGATCCCAAGAAAAAGTAGTCGACGCATCCTCAACAGACATTGGATGATGAATGGCCAAAGCAAGCCGGTTCCGTTACACGACTTTAGGACGAGAATCGATGCTGTTACTGCTTACCTTGGCAGCCGCCAGCGTCGACGCGATAAGCTATCTGGGATTAGGGCATGTCTTTACGGCAATGATGACCGGGAACACAGTCTTGCTCGGGTTGGCTCTGGCCCAGGGAGAATTGCTGGCGGCTCTGCGAAATATCCTCGCTTTAATCGGCTTCGCTATTGGTGTTTTTGTCGGCGCGATCATTGTCGAGCGCGAGTCTTACCCGGAAGAATGGCCAGCCGCTGTAACCGCCGCTCTCGCTTGTGAAACTATTATACTCGCCATTTTGGCCGCAAACTTCACACTGTTGGACAGCATCCATGGGGGAATGATCTTTTTGCTGATTGCTCTGTCGGCTTTCGCCATGGGCGTTCAATCGGCGGCGGTGCGTCGTCTCGGCGTTCCGGGAATCGCCACAACCTACATCACCGGGACATTAACGAGTCTGATGGTGGACCTCTTGGGCTGGCTCCGTTTTATCGCCGCGCAACTCCCCGTCTCAAAACCCGCCGAACGCAGCGACCTTGAAAGGATCCCTTGGGATCAGCGTGTGGGTCTTCTGGCGGGCGTGATTATTCTGTATTGCCTTGGCGCGCTGATCGGTGCCGTTCTACAATTGTATTCCGCACCCCTCGCGCCCCTATTCCCGTTGGGCGCCGTGATGCTGGTCGTGATTAATGCCGCCATTCGCCAGCGGCACCGACAACTTTGAAACCTTATCGCTGTTCGTAAAGTTTCCTGATGAAACCGCTCTTGTCGAGTTCGGCAATGAAGCTCGGATCCATGAACTCTTCGGGCTTATGGTTCCGGATTTCCGGCCTCGTCAACGCCACGTAGTCGTAGGTGGCCTCTAAGCCCTTCATGATCGGATAAGGTACGGAGATGAAATCCTGCTTGTAGAAAGCATACGAGCCTTCCAAAAATTCCGGATCGGTGGTTTTTACGTACTTGGTCAGGACCTTCAGGCTGAATTCTTTGTTTTGTTTGAAAAAGGCAATGCCTTCTACATGCGAGCGCACAAACCGCATGACCGTGTCGCGGTCTTCCTGGATAGTCTTTCGCCGCGTGACGATGGATGTCGTGGGATAAACAACCTCTTTCCTAGCGTCGATTAAAAGTCGGTAGCCCTTCCGCTCCGCCTGCACGTCTGCGGGATATGTCACGTCCGCTCCGTCAATAGCGCCGGTTAGCAGAGCTTGCAGCCGCTCGGTATTGGTCCCGATGGAGAGCCAGGTTATTTCCCGGTTTGGGTCAACACCATACTTTCGAATAATATATTTAAAGAGAAAATCACCCAGAGAACCTAGACTTGAGGTCGCGAGCCTCTTGCCCCGAAGATCTTCGGGTTTGCGGATTTCCGGTCTCACCAGCAGCTTGTTGCTAGGAGACGCAATCGTATGGGCAACGTTGACCATGTCCGCACCGGTGAGATTGGCTAACATCACCTGGGGAAGTGCCACCGGCGCGGCGAACAGACTGCCGCCAAGCAATGCCTGCGAGGTTTGCCCCGAGCCTCGAAGCAAGATGGGTTCGACACTGAGCCCGTTTTTCTCGTAGATCTTCGCCTCTTTCGCGAGCCAGGGAATCCACATGGAGGCAGACAACGTGGTCACGCCCCAGTTGAGCTTTTTTAGAGGTCGATCCTGGGCCAGGCTATTCAAGCTAAGACCAAGAATGAAAATGACTAACACCAACAAACTTCGCGCGACCCGTGCCTTCATGGTTTTCTTGTTCCGCCTCCCGACTTTTCCCTCAAGCCTTCGCTATTTTTGCTCGTACAGTTTTTTGATAAACCCGCTTTTATCCAACTCGGCGATGAAGCTCGGGTCCATGAACTCTTCGGGCTTGCGGCCGCGGATCTCCGGTTTTGTTGTCGCTACATAGTCGTAAGTGGCCTCCAGCCCTTTCATAATCGGGTAGGGAACGGATATGAAATCCTGCCTAAAAATTTCGTACGAACCCTCCAAGAGTTCCTGATCGTTGGTTCTTAAATATTTGCTTAGAACTTTCATGCTGAATTCTTTGTGGGTCTTGAAATAGGCGATGCCTTCGACATGGGATTTGAGCATGCGCATCACCGTGTCGCGATCGTCCTGGACGTTCTTCCGCCGTGTAACCACCGACATCGAAGGATAGACGACCTCTTTCCTAGCATCGAAGAGAACTCGATATCCCATTCGCTGCGCCTGAGCGTCAGTCGGATAAGATAGGTCTGCGGCATCGACCGCACCTGATGAGAGGGCCTGGAGCCGCTCCGGCGGTGTTCCGATCGAAAGCCAAATGACATCCCGATTAGGATCCATGCCGTGCTTTCGAATAATGTACTTGAAGAGAAAATCGCCTAGCGATCCCAAGCTCGAGGTGGCGATTTTTTTCCCTTTGATATCTTCGGGTCTTTTAATGTCCTGCTTGACCAGCAGTTTGCTCTGAACCCCAGGCACAGTGTGAGCGATATTCACCAGATCAGCGCCTCCTAGGTCCGCGAGCATCACGGTGGGCAGTGCCACCGGTGCGGCAAAGAGGCTGCCGCCAAGAATCGCTGTCGACGTTTGGCCCGATCCTTTAACTAAGATTAGCTGAACATCGAGTCCGTTCTTCTCGTAGATCTTCGCCTCTTTGGCGAGCCAGGGAATCCAATTGGACGCGGACAACGACGTTACACCCCAGCTGATCTTCTTGAGCGGCTTATCTTGAGCTTCCGCAAGCGGACCGTGGGCGACGAGCCCAATGAAAGTTACGAACAGCACTTGAACGAACAATTTTTTCATAGATTTCCCCTTCACTAGTTTTTGTTGTCTATTTGAACCTGAGGTTGATCGGGCTTAAATTGACTGAACCCACCTCTGGAGGATCGTTTGGCTAGCGCTTGCCAGCCAACGTCTTTGTAAAGCCGCTATCCTCGATCTTTTTTAGAAAACTATTGTCGTAGAATTCTTCCGGACTCGCCGTCGCTGCTTTGGGCTGGCCCGCAGCAAGAAACTGCAACACGCTCTTTACTCCACTAGCACTTGCGTAGGGCATCGCCGGTGTCATCTCCACGTAATAGTCATAGCCCTCTTCAGCGCGGGCGCGATCCGTCATCTTCAAAAATTTCATGATGCCGGCCAGTGACTTTTCCTTTTGGGTTTTGAAGTAATGCAAAGACTCGATGTAACCTTTGAGAAAATTTTCGACCAGCTGCGGGTGACTTTTGATGTAGGGTGTCATTCCGGCGATGGAATTACCTGCATATTCGATGTCGATCTTCCTCAAATCGGCAAGCTCGCGAAAGCCCAGCTGCTTTGCGACTCCGCTAAAGGGCGGCGTTAGCACGGTGGCGGACACCGCTCCGCGTTGCAATGCGTTCAATCTTCCCTGTTGGCTTTCCGCGACGGATATGAAGACAACATCTTTGCCCGGTTCTAAACCCGACTGTCGCAAGTAGAGACGCAACGCGCTGTCGGCGGACGCGCCGGGCCGTGTTCCTGTAACGACCTTTCCCTTCAGGTCGTGCACCGATTTTATTTCCGGTGCGGCAAAAACAACATAGTCGAACTTGTTAGACTGCACTGCAAGTATAGTAATATCGACTCCGCCCAGCCGGGCGCTAATCGTAGCCGTCGAGCCGGCGGCGAGAAATTGCACGGAGTTGGAGGTGACGGCGGCTAACGAGTTCATCCCGCCGCCCATATAGATGGTTTCGAGATCGATCCCATGCTTTGCGAAGAGCCCCGCTTGGTTGCCGAGCGGGAGGATGCTGGAATTGACGGAGATCGAGCCCAGGGCAACGCGGACCTTTTCCTTCGTTTGAGCAAGAGCGTGATGAGAAGCCACCAGCAGAAAAAACGCAATCAAAAAGATGCGCCGGAGAGTTCCACTGACGGTGCCTGCTCGATCCTCCTCTCCCTTGACGGGAGAGGACTGAGGTGAGGGTGCTTGATTTTGCCCCCTCACCCTAACCTTCTCCCACGAGGGGAGAGGGAATTTGTCTACGGCACTCCGTGGAAAAACAGAATTCATTGGCTGTATCATGAAGACCCCAAAAGATTTGGCCGAATAGTCGGATTACTCTTCATATTGCTCCTTCAACTTTGCCACGACCGCCGGATCAGCCAAAGTCGTCGTATCGCCCAACGTGCGCCCGTCGGCGATGTCGCGGAGGAGGCGGCGCATGATCTTGCCGCTGCGGGTTTTGGGAAGCTCCGCGGCAAAGAGAATCTCGTCCGGTCGAGCAATGGGCCCGATCTTCTTGGCCACGTGTGCTTTCAGCTCCTCCACCAGCTCGGTACCCCCATCTACTCCCGCCTTAAGCGAGACGAAAGCGCAAATCGCCTGACCTTTGATTTCGTGCGCTTTGCCGATAACAGCCGATTCGGCTACCTTCTGGTGATCCACCAGCGCGCTCTCGACTTCCATCGTGCTGATCCTGTGCCCGGCAATGTTCATGACGTCGTCAACGCGTCCGAGTAGCCAGAAGTAACCATCCTTGTCTCGCTTCGCGCCGTCGCCAGCAAAGTACTTGCCCGGGAATCGGCTCCAGTAGGTCTGCACGAAACGATCCGGGTCGCCGTATATCGTCCGCATCATCGCAGGCCATGGCTTAGTCAAAACCAAATAGCCCCCGCCGCCTTTGGGAACGGATTTTCCATGCTCGTCCACGATATCGGCTTCGATCCCCGGAAACGGCAATGTTGCGGAGCCCGGTTTGAGCTTCGTCAGAGCCGGCAAAGGCGTGATCAGCGGATGTCCGGTCTCGGTCTGCCACCAGGTGTCCATCACCGGACAGCGTCCCCCTCCGATATATTTATGATACCAGACCCAGGCTTCCGGATTGATCGGCTCGCCGACAGTGCCAAGAAGTCTCAAGCTCTTGAGGTCGTGCTTTCCTGGGAACTCCGTTCCCCAGCGCATGAAAGTCCGGATGGCCGTCGGCGCGGTATGGAAAATCGTTACGCCATATTTCTCGACGATGCGCCACAAACGGTCTTTGTCCGGCCAGTCGGGCGTCCCTTCGTACATCACCTGGGTAACGCCGTTGGTCATGGGCCCATAGACGATATGGGTATGCCCCGTTACCCAGCCGATATCCGCCGCACACCAGAAGATATCGTCTTCCTTCATATCGAAAATCCATTTATTCGCCAGGTGAACACCGGTAAGATAACCGCCGGTGGTATGGACGATGCCCTTCGGTTTTCCGGTGGTACCACTGGTATACAGGAGAAAAAGGATGTCCTCGCTGTCCATCTTCTCCGGTTCGCACCACAGAGGCGCGTCGGCCATCAACTCATGCCACCAATGGTCCCTGCCCGATTTCATATGCGTACCGGTCTCATCGCCCACTCGTTTTAAGACCACCGCATGTTCGATCGACGGCGTATCGGTCATCGCTTCGTCGGCGTTGCGTCTTGAGCGGTACAACCGCTCCGCGCCGATAGCCGCCGTCCGCCGTAACCAAAACCTTCGCTTGCGCGTCGTTAATCCGATCACGCAGCGCCTCTGCGCTGAAACCGCCGAACACAACGCTGTGCGGGGCGCCGATGCGGTTACAGCCGTGCATCGCGATCACCAACTCCGGCACCATGCCCATGTAAATGCACACGCGGTCGCCTTTCTTGACGCCGAGCCCCTTCAAAACATTGGCGAACTTGTTGACCTCCCTCCAAACATCGCGGTAGGTGAGCACTCGCGCGTCTCCGGGCTCCCCTTCCCAGATGATGGCCGCTTTGTTTTTGCGCTCGGTCTTGACATGGCGATCGAGACAGTTGTAAGAGGCGTTGATCTTCCCGCCGATAAACCACTTGGCCCAAGGAGAATCCCATTCCAACACCTTTTTCCATGGTTTGAACCAATCCAGCTCCTTGGCGGCTTTGGCCCAGAACGCTTGGGGATTCTTTCGGGCGGAATTAAAAATGCTCGCGCTTCTTGCGTGGGCGGATTTCTTGAACGCCTTTGGCGGCGGAAAGTTTCTCTTCTCGTCCAAAAGAACTTCAATGGCCTTGTCTGCCATGGTGCATCCTCCTTACTTGGAATATACGCTGAAATTGAACAGAGTGTCGATCAGAGCGAACGAATTTTATTCAAGCCCTCGCTGATTGGCAAGTGCCCTACACTCCCGCTCGAAAACCATGCCCGCGGGCCCGTTGTCGTGATTGACGGATATAGTAGGATAACCTTTGTATGAAGCAAGCACGTTCGATAAGGTCTTGGCTCCTGAGCCACGGGGTCTAATGAGACATTTTTTGTCGTTTTCCGTTGGATCGTATAATGTTCTGGCAAACGCGTACGTCCAATACGGGCTCTACCGACACACGCCAAAGATGGTGCTGGATCCGTTATGGCGTATGCCGGCGGTGGTGCACCAGGTCGCAAGTATCGGAACCGACGTGCTTTGTTTACAGGAAGTAGAACTGGGCGCGTTCGCCGCGTTGAAGCACCGCTTGACGTCCTTGGGCTATGCGGCCGAGCACGCGCGCAAGCGGGGGAGCAAGCCGGACGGCTGCGCGATTTTTTACCGGGAGGATACCTTTGAGTTGCTTGCAACACGAGTCATTGAGTATGCCGATGGAGCGGAAGGACAGGCCAACTCCGGACACATCGCACTTGTGGTTTTACTGCGCGCAGGGAAACGTGTGGTTGCCGTCGCCAACACGCATCTAAGCTGGGATCCCCCCGACACCCCAACTACCGCAAAGGTGGGCCAGCGACAAGCGCTGCAGTTGCTCAAGGAATCTTGGAGTTTGGCGGCATCGAGTGATGGAACGCTCCTTTGTGGCGATCTCAACGCAACTCCGGAAAGTGACATCGTTGCGCTTCTAGAAAACGCCGGCTTTCGATATTCACATGCCGGACTTGAGCATGCCTACACGTGCAAGGTCAATACCGAAGCAAAAATGATCGACTATCTCTTTTACTCGCCGGCGTTTCGCGCTGAGCCACAAAGCATCCTGCAGATCTCTGATCGAACGATTTTGCCATCCTCCGACCAGCCATCCGATCACCTGCCTATCGCGGCACGGTTTCTTTGGAGAAATTAAGCTGTCTTAGATTATGGATAACACTCTGACAATCGGGCTCTCTCTTATCTTCACAGTCGTACTCCTCGGCCCCTTCTTGAACAAGTGGATCGAAAGCAATCTAGAAGTTTTTCTTTTCTTGATGGGCGCCATGAGTGCCACGGTCTCCAACGCCTGGAGTTCCGAGGTCTTCCATGAAGCAATAGTCGCCCCGATCAACATCACCCTCGCGGTCGTCGGTGCTGGAGTGGTCTTTCACTATCTGCGACACGCCATCGACAGAGGAATGCGGCGTCTGCTGATAACTACACCCCTTCCTGTAGTCGTTTGTTTTGGAATCATAATCCTGGGCCTCCTCTCAAGCGTGATCTCGGCGATCATCGCGGCTTTGCTCTTGGTCGAATTCATCACCGTGCTGCCGCTGCACCGGCACGCCGAGGTCAATTTGACCATCATCGCCTGTTTCGCCATCGGCTTGGGAGCCGCCCTGACCCCCCTCGGAGAGCCCCTTTCCACGATCGCCACTTCTAAACTGAGCGGCGAACCTTATCACGCCCATTTCTTTTACTTGGCCAAGCTTCTTTGGTTTTACGTGATCCCATCGGTCGTCGTCTTGGGTGTCGGCGCGATTTTCCTCGTTCACCAATCAGCCGCTGACACCGAGGCGACTCTGGCAGCCGAACCCCAGGAAGAAAAATTAGGCGCGGTTTTTATCCGTGGGTTTAAAGTCTATGTCTTTGTCATGGCACTGATCTTTCTCGGCGCCGGTTTCAAGCCTTTCATCGACGCCTATCTCATTAAAGTATCCTCACTAACGCTTTTCTGGGTGAACATGGTCTCGGCGGTTCTCGACAACGCCACGTTGGCGGCGGCGGAGATCGGCCCGACACTGAACGAGGCACAGATCAAGAGCGCGTTGTTGGGTTTGCTGATCTCCGGCGGCATGTTAATCTCGGGCAATATTCCCAACATCATCGCAGCGCATGCCCTCCACATCAAAACCACGGAATGGGCCAAGCTCGGTGTACCTCTGGGCATAGTTATGATGATGGTCACCGCGCTGATGCTGTTCTTTGGTTTGGTTTAGTACCGGTGCGGCGGTGAACACAAGGATAGGACCCGGCATGCCCGGCGCTTGCACCAGGTTCTTCTACCCCATACGGCTAATAGGCAAGTCCGCACGAATGCCGTCTTGAATGCGCCGAATCATCACAAATCCATCTTTCAAGTGACGCCGCTCCAGAGCCGAAAGCGCGTTTAGATGAACATTGTGATCGAGCGGACGGTTGGCGCGCAGCGCCGCCAACTGCTGGCGCAAGCGAAGATGCAGCAAAAACTGAAAGATCTCTGCGAGCTCCGTAGCGTCATTCTGGCTGAGAATATTTCCGGATTTGCCCGCCGTAGCCAATCTTTCCAAAGTCGAGCGCTCTCGTGATCCGCTGGCCAGCGCAGCCGCGCGTGCCAAGCCGACGATGGGCATGATCCCCCCTTTCTTGATATCGACCATTCCATTGTCGCTGCGTATACGGTTGAAAAAGCCCAGCGGCGGACCGAAGACCAGCGCGTCTTTTGTCATGTGAGCGATAAAAAGTTTTTCCGTTTTCGCACTCACCACAATCTCTTCCACTGCAGTCAGCGAAAGTTCGCCGGCCACTGCGCGAAAATCGAAGAAGATCGCGGCGTCCAGCAAAGCCTGTGGCTCCGGAGTACGCACCCAGCCGGCAAAAAGACGGCGCCATTCTTCGAGCGATTTGCACCAGCGAGTCGCCATAAAGCCACCGGCGCATGGGGGAAAGCCCACCTGAATCAGTCCATTGACGACGCGCTCGGCCAAGGCGGTGAAGTACACACGCGCCGCTTCAGAATCTTCGCCGTAGATCAACGCGTTGTCCTGGTCGGTGAGCAGCGTTTGCTCTAACCGCCCCTCGGAACCAAAGACAATCCAGGCGAATTTGGCAGGCGCTGGACCAAACTCTCTTTGGGCCAAATGCACCAACCGTTTGATCAGGGCATCGTTGAGGCTGGAAACGATCTGGCCGATCTGGACTGCACCGAGACCACCGCGGAAGAGTGTCTGTACCGTGCCAGCAACCTCACTCGAGTAGTGAGCGAGCGCCGTCGGGTCTTCGACGCTATCTAACGTGCGGCGCAAATAAAACGCGCCGGTGGCCTCATGACGTAGCAAATCCGTACTGCTGATTATCCCAACGATTTTTCCTTCCTCAACAAGCGCCAAATGGTGAATGTGCTCTTCGAGCATGAGTCGTAGCGCAGCAAACACCGGCGCGTCCGAATCCAGCGTCTTTAAAGGGCGGCTCATTATTTGCCGCACGGGCGTTTCCGACCCAAGGCCCGCCGCCAACACGCGCCCGCGCAAATCGCGGTCGGTAATGATGCCCGTTGGATTCGTTGCCACCAAAACGGAACCAATGCCAGCCTCTTGCATGACCAACGCCGCTTGCGCGACAGAAGCCGCTTCGTCGATAAAGACCGGCAAGCGCTTTATCAGATATTTTACCGGAAGCGCTAGATCATATTCGGGCGAGGACATACAGGTTATTTTATAGCACCCCAGGAAGCCGCAAGCCGATCGTGCTGCCCATCACCTCGACCTCCAGGACGGCCGTAGGGCAGGCGCTCAGCGCGGTGTAGGCGCGGCCATGCTCGTCAAGAACAGAATGAGTGTCCAGAGCAAGCCATAGACGAGGAGCGCGGTCAACCGTAGATGCGACTCGGTTGCCTTCGGCACAAGCCAGGTCCGCACGGGCCAAGTTAGCGGCAAGGTAACCACCGAAAAGAACCAAAGTACCTTGCTATCGGGTCTGGAGATGAGGCGCGAAAAAATGATGTGTAGCCCCAGATAGACGACTGCCACGAAGCAGAGAAACCGTACCAACACGAGCAGCGGAAGTGCCGACTCGCTCATATCAATAGCCGAGAAGCGAGAAGGTCACCCCTCCCGCTCCTCGCATTTCGACAAGATTCTAGTGCGCACCGACTGGAATATTACGCCCCAGCGGATCACCCGCGATAGCCTGCCCGGTCTTGGGATAGCGCACGCTGGCCACGAGGTCCTGCACCTGTTTCGGCGGCGCCTCGGTGAGCAGCGAGACGAGCCAGATAGTAATGAACCCCACGGGAAGCCCGAAAACAGCCGAAGCGATCGTCTGAGTTCCGAACCACGACACACCAAAGAATCGGCTGCCGATCATGTAGTATGTGGTTACCGCAAGCCCGGCGATCATCCCCAGGCATGCCCCGGCTTTGTTTGCCCGCTTCCACCAAATGCCCATGACCAAGGCGGGGAAGAAGGAAGCTCCGGCCAGACTGAAAGCCCAGGCCACCAGCTCGACGATAATCGCGACACGGAAGGTGGCGACCCACGCGGCGAACAGGGCCGTAACCACGAGCAGCACCTTGGTGATAGTCAGCCGCTTGGTTAATGACGCTTTGGGGTCGAGGACGTTGTAGTACAGGTCGTGAGAGAAGGCATTGGCAATCGTCAGCAACAGGCCGTCGGCGGTGGAGAGAGCTGCTGCAAGACCTCCCGCCATGACAAGGCCGGTAATCACAAAAGGCAGGCCCGCGATTTCGGGCATGGCAAGGACGACAAAGTCGGTGGATTTGACTACGAAGTCTGCCCACTCGACGAGGCCGTTGCCACTCTTGTCTATCACCTCGAAAAGGCCGGCGGGCGCCCACAACGTGACCCAGCGAGGCAGGTCGGCAATGTGAGTGCCGACCAGCTTCGTGTAGATCACAAAGCGCGCGAACGCCGCATAGGCCGGCGCCGTGAAGTAGAGTAGGAAGATAAAGAAAAGCGACCACGCCACCGATCGGCGTGCTTCTCTCACCGATGGCGTCGTGTAGTAGCGCGTGAGAATGTGGGGAAGCCCGGCAGTGCCTACCATCAAGCAAAAGGTCAAGGCAAGAAAGTTCCACATGCCCACGCCGCTGGGCACCGTCAGGTATCGGCCGATTTTTGCATCGTCACTGGTAGCGGGTGCTGTCGCTTGCTTCGTAGCCAAGCTAGCCTCTGCTTTCAGCTTGTCAATGGCGTCCTCGTCAAGGCCCCCGGCCTTGATTTTGGCATTCGCCTCATCGGCCGATTTTTTCCATAGAGCGCGAGTCTCCTTTTCCCTAGGATCGCGCGTAATTTCCAGCGCCTTGGTATTGTTGATCTGAAGGAGTTTACCGTAGGTCAACTGGGGGAGTGGAAGACCAAACATAATCCCTGAGAGATATACCACCGGCACGAGGTACGAGACTATCAGAATGATATATTGCGCCACCTGTGTCCATGTCACGGATCTCATGCCGCCGAGAACGGAGCAAAAGAGTACCCCGATCAAGCCCGCGAAGACGCCCACGTTGAAGGGCAGGCCAACGAAGCGCGAGACGATCAGGCCAACGCCCGTTACCTGAGCGATAAGGTAGGTGAAGGAACACGCGATCGCCGCGATGACACCGATCACACGCGCAAAGTTACCACCGTATCTAGCGCCGAGAAAGTCCGGGATGGTGTAGGCGCCAAACTGGCGCAGATACGGGCCGAGAAATACCGCCAGTAGAAGGTAGCCCCCCGTCCAGCCCATCACATAGGCGAGCCCCGAAAACCCCAGTGCGGAGAGCGCGCCGGCCATTGAGATGAAGGATGCGGCGGACATCCAGTCCGAGCCGGTGGCCATGCCGTTGAACACGGCGGGGACGCCGCGACCCGCCACATAATACTGGTCGGGGTTTGAGGTGCGCGTAATGATGCCGATGACAATATAGATCCCGAGCGACAATCCCATGAAAATCCAGCCGATCCACCGATTCGGCAATCCAAATAGCTGCTCGGCGATACCAATGAGAATTGTGACTCCCAGAAATCCGAGGGTATAAAGGATAAAAATTTTCCGTAAACTCATGTTATCCCTCCTCTCTGATGCCGTATTTGAGGTCTTGCTTGTTCATGAGATAGGCGTATACCGCGATCTCGATGACAAAGATCACCAGCGCTCCCTGCGCCGCCATGTAATAACCAAGCGGGAAGCCAAGGAACGAAAACTGATTGAGCCATCCCGCCCAGAGACCGGACACAAGATAGGCGACTACGAACCAGATAATCAGCAAGATCGTGGTGAGAGTTATGTTGTATCGCCAGTACGCTTGCTTCTGCGATTCAGTGAGATCCGCCATGAGTATCCTCCCTTGTGTGAATTAGATTCAGTCACTTCGGTGCTCGGTGCGGCATAACAAAAACTCACGCGAAGTGTCAAGCGGAATGTAAATGTGTTATTCCAGTCTTGGCGGAGGAATGACCAATACATGAATTATGGGCGCCGAATAGAAGGAGTGATTTTGACATGAGCAAAGTCGCCGTGGTTACGGGTGCTGCATCGGGGATTGGACAGGCGGTCGCGGAGCGTCTAGCCCGGGACGATTTCACCGGAGTGATTCTCGACATCAACGAGGAAGGCGGCAGTCAGATTGCGGCCGAACTCCGAAAACGCGGCAAACAGGCAATGTTTATTCGTCTAGATGTGACCCGGGAAGCCGATGTGCAGAAAACTTTTCAGAAAATCATCTCGGATCACAGCCGCATCGATGTCCTCGTCAACGTTGCCGGCGGCAGCTTGCATCGACACAAAATTGAAGAGTTTCCATTGGACCGTTGGCAAGCCGTCATCGACGTTAATCTGACCTCGACCTTTCTCTGCTGCCGGGCAGTTATCGGTTTGATGAAAAGTCAAAAAAGCGGCGCGATCGTGAATATTTCTTCCGATATCGGTTTCAGCGGAGATGCCGGCCGCTCGGCCTATGCCGCGGCCAAGGCAGGCATTGTGGGATTTTCGATGACGTTGGCCCTTGAACTAGCGCCCTTCGGCGTGCGCGCCAATGTCGTGGCTCCGGGACGGATTGCGACCAGGCGCGTCCGGGCGACGTACTCCGATTCTGAGTGGGAAGCCGCAGCGAAACGAATCCCCCTCGGCCATGCCGGAGAACCGGAAGACGTCGCCGAAGCCGTGGCCTTCCTCGCCAGCGACTCGAGCAGACATATGACCGGGCAAACGCTTCACGTGAACGGCGGGAGAATCATGGGGTAGGCCGACTGTGGGCGTGGGTTAGAAAGTTTCGTCCCGATTTTTGTTCCTACCCGCTACATTTAGTCCTGCCCGGATAAGAGGTTTCAGTCAAGTCCCTAAGGCGGGACGTCATCGCTCGGACGGTTCTTCCCTTTCTGCGACTCTTACAACCTAAATTCATTGACCTACAGACCGAGATCGGCTATCTGTGCCTCAGCGCTTAGCATCAGGGAATGACCATGAAAAAAAATTGCCTCCTTCTTGCCTTATGTGTTTTCGGTTGTCTCAGCGCCAACATGTCCGCAGGTGCAGGAGAACCACTGCCGCTCCGTAAGATTCGCGCAGCTATTACTTCCATCTCCGGCTCCATGGTCCCTCCCTGGGCCGCCCACGAGGCGGGCATTTTCAGAAAGTACGGCTTAGAGGTCGAGGTGATCGCAATGCCCAGCGGTGTGCAAGGAATCAACGCGCTGATTGCGGGTGAAGTGGCGTTCGTACAGATCGCCGGGGGGACGACGGCGGGAGCCGCGGTGGGCGGCGCCAACGTAAAGATTGTCGCAACCACGGTTGGAACCTTGTTGTTAAATCTGATCGCGCGGCCAGAGATTGAGAAACCGGCGCAACTCCGCGGCAAGAACATAGGGATTAGCCGTTACGGCACGTCACTCCACACCGGAGCACGCATAGCCATGAAACATTTTGGCCTGGAGCCTGGGAAAGACGTTGCCATTGTCGAAATCGGTTCCGGCGATTGGATTGTCGGCGCGCTCCAAGGCGGCCGAGTCCAAGCCGCGGTGTTTGGATACCCCGCCACGAGCAGGGCCGTGAAGCTCGGAAACCGCGTGTTATTGCATTTACCGACCCTCAATATTCCTTATGCGTCCACGGGCGTCTCTACCCGGGGAGACATCATCCGTGACGATCCGGACCTGGTTAAGGGGTATCTTTCGGCGGAAATTGAAGCGATTGCTCTGATGAAAAAAGATCGGGAGTTTACCATAAAGGTCTTGTCGAAGTATCTCCGAACGAACGACATGGATCTGCTTTCGGAGTCCTATGACATCCAAATAACCAAATACATGATGAAGGTGCCCCTGACGACTGCGGACGCAGTCAGGTCGGTTTTAGATGAGCTTACCGAGAGACGTCCAAAGGCAAAGGAACAAGAACCCGGCAAATTTTTCGACGACAGATTCGTTCGCCAGTTACTGGCCAGCGATTTTATTGACCCCCTCTACCGTTAGACTAAGACTAGATCGAGGTGAGTTATGCATGCGCAAACTATCACCGTTTGGATACGCTGATCGTATCCAAAAGTATATCGTTTCTGCTTGCGATTAACGATACAACGAGTCAAAAGTTGCGCCAAATAAAGCACATTCTCGGTTGGCATTGAGATTGCTGATTCCTGTTAACCAAGCATCGACGCTGATCCGAAATATTTCAAACTGATCGATATCAAGAAATTTACATGTTTGAGGAGAAAAGGAGGAATCCAAAGATGACTATTGAGACCAAAAATTAACGGACGTGGGAGTAGGAATTTGCTGCATCATTCCTCCCTACGTTATGGATCGTCTTGCGCGATCCACCGATTCGAAGATTCGTCAACTTGCCATAGACACAATTGCAAATTCGTCGGCTATGCGCGCGATCCGCGCAACCATGGCGATGATGCCGGCCTTGGCCGCCATACCATCTCCGGCTGCCAAGCGTCATCGTCTGGTCTATGATTTGAAAAACGGAGAATTCAACGACCTGCCTGGACAACTGATTCGCTCCGAAGGTGAGCCAAAGACCCAGGATATCGCTGAAAACGAGGCCTATAACTACTCGGGAACAACTTATAATTTCTATAAAAGCGTTCTGGCAGAAATTCGCTCGACGACAATGGGATGACGTTGATTTCAAGCGTGCATTTTGGGGAAAGGTACAACAACGCTTTCTGGAACGGTGAGCAAATGTGCTACGGCGATGGCGACGGACAGATTTTTATCCGATTCACGAAATCGGTGGACGTGGTTGGCCATGAACTGACTCATGGTGTCGTTTCCAACACGTGCAACCTGATCTATTCCCGTGAATCTGGCGCGCTTAATGAGCATTTCGCTGATGTGTTTGGCACTCTCGTCAAGCAGTGGCGCAAGCGGCAAACCGTAAAGCAAGGCGACTGGCTTATCGGGGCGGAAATCATGGGACCGGGTACGACCGCGAAGTCGTTACGAACCTTTAAGGCAGAGAAGGCTTACGAGAACGACGCGCTTTTAGGGACGGACCCTCAACCCAAACATTTGAAAAACAAGTATACCGGTTCCGCCGATAACGGGGGTGTCCATATCAACTCTGGTATTCCTAACCACGCCTTCTATCTCGCCGCTCTGGAAATTGGCGGCAAAGCATGGGAAAGAGCTGGCAAGATTTGGTATGCGACGATGCTCAAGCTGACGAGCCACGAGTCAGTTTAGCGATATGGTCCGGTCCACGACGGAGAGTGCGGCGACGCTTTATGGCAACAATAGTCGCGAGCAAAAGGCGGTAGTGAAGGCATGGAAGAGCGTGGGATTTTAAATGAAAATTCGTTTTCGCCAAACCGGTGGTTTCGGGGGGCTCGTCATGGGCTGTGATCTCGATACGAGCACCCTGTCACCGCCCGAAGCACAAGAGCTCGCGCGACTCGATCAAACAGGCAAATCTGGAAAATATTCACTCTCCACCGAAGCGCAGAGCGCGAGATTTGCAGAATTATGAAATTGCCGTTGAAGGTGAAGGAACCACCGCCAAGGCGTACCTTTGACGATATGAGCATGCCAGCCAACATGAAACCCTTGCTCGATTTTTTGCGTCGGCGGGCTCGTGCGGTACCGCTGGACGGATAGCCCGAATTATTTTTCTCAGGCGTTCGCTCCACAAATTCAGTTTACAGACGCCTCCGAGGTAAAGGTCCAGTGGCTTCGCTCCGGAGGGTTCGCTCCACGATCGTTGTGAATAATCCGGATTAGCACAACGCGTTACTCGCGCGGAATCTACCAGTCTTCTTTTTCGAATCGCATACCGGTGGTTTCCGCGGCATATTTGATATCTTCCATCGACCAGGGATTACCGCATGTAATAACAACACTGGTTGCGGGATCCATGCGGTCACGCAGAGTTTCGCGAGTCAGATGCTTCGGTAATGCCGGTTTGACGGTCTTCTCCAGAACCGCTTTTGCCTTTGCCACATCGCTGCCGTTCGCTGCAATCTGCTGCAAGTCCTGTTCTTCTTTGAGAGGCATCTCCAGCAGATAGCGCAGCATGTTATTCGCCCGTCCCCTGCCGAGTTTCGGGTCGTCCCAGTCGCGTTGGGTAGGCCGGCTCACCGACGGAACGTAGACAAAATCAAAACGCTGTGCCGCCTCGAGGTCGAGCAAGTCCTGGTAGTAATCCAGCTCTTCGTAGGTCCGGTTGGTATGGAGCAGCGTGTACCTGACGGAATTGCTTTTGCCTGACTTCGCCTCAAAGTCGAGCTGCTTCGCCATGGAGATAAAAGGCGCCAAGCCGGTCCCCGTCCCGATCAAAATCACATTCTTCAAGCCGGCCGCCCGTTTGTCCAGCGTAAAGTCTCCCGCGATCTTTTCGTAATAGACCATCTTGTTGTCTGCTTCCGGGCTCATACGGAACATCGACTCCGTCAGTCTTCCCTTCACACCCTTTTCATCGATCTCCAAAATAACGTAAAACTCCAAGTAGCCTTTTTCCTCCGTCTCAAACGGTGCGGAGGCAATGGAATAGGAGTGAGTCACCGCGCCGCGCTTGGGGGCTCCCTGCGTATCGAGAACGGCTAGGTATTCTACTTTGCCTCCGTCTCCAACAACTTTCTTCGTCAGCCTGCAGTCATTGCGCTGCAGGGCCATATACTGACCGGCCTTGTAACTCGGAAACTTGCTGCCTCCCTGCGGCACGAGACGAAAGACCGCCAATATATCGGAAGAATATCGCCAGTAATCTACAGCTCCGACCTTCTTTTCAGCCATACCACTACCCCTTATCCAATTGATAACGCGAGGGGAAAATGAACTCCTGTTGTCGATGGTCCCAAGTCAGCGTGCAATTATAGAAGTTTAATTCGATTGGAAACCGGCCGGTCTTGGAGACTCCAATGCCTAGCCGGACCCATGGCATGAATCTAAGAGGATTCTACTGAAGCTCCCTTTTGCCTTCGTACTCTAACTCTGTACCGCGTGAATCTTTATGTGTAAAAGAGACGAGCTCCCAGGAGCTGTCTTCGAGGGGCCCCTTGAGGATATAAGAATTCTCATCATCGCCTAAGATACGATAGTAGCAGGCCTGCTCACCGTACCAGCGATCCACCACCGCGCCCACATTAATCGTTCGGGTCCCTAACAAAAACCGGGATGGAGTTTCTTGCCCCTTGGAGTCAGGAATGGATTCCACCTTGATCTTCATAGTTCACTCTCTTTGCCAAATCACAACGACTTAATATAACGTAAATCGAACAAAATTCAAAGGAGTCCCATGAAATCAACCCGCCAACTTAAAAAAGACATTATCAGCGCGTGTCGCGTCCTCTCTCACCAGAAACTGGTCCAAGGTTTTGGCCATGTCAGCGCGCGCATTCTTAATTCGGATCTCTTCCTGATAACGCCCCGGATTGGCCTCGCTTTGGTCACGGAGAACGAACTTCTAACCGTGAATTTCAACGGAGAAGTGGTCGAAGGCTGCCACCCGGCTCCTTCCGAAACTTGGCTCCATACGGCCATAATGAAGGCTAAACCCGGAATCAATGCGATCACACGGATTCACGGGCGGGTCGCCAATATGTTTTCGGTCACGGACAGGAAACTCGAGCCGGTGCACAACCATGGGAGTTTTTTCGCCGGCGGCGTCCCCGTATTCTATCAGCCGGATCTCATCACCACCCAGAAACTGGGTGAGGAAGTCGTGCAAGCACTCGGCGACGGCCCCGCAGTGTTGCTAAGAGGAAATGGCCAGGTAACCGTAGGGCGAACCATTCCTGAAGCAGTCATGATGGCAATTTATCTGGAGGAAGCCGCTCGGATTCTTTACGGGGCTCTTCAAATAGGCACACCCATCCCGCTGACGTCTGACGAATCGGCCAAGCGTCAGGTGGAAGCGCTCCCGCCGGTGGATATGGAACGGGCATGGAATTACTTCAAGAAGCGCGCTGAGCTACACAACGGTTAGCCCGTTCCTCGCTGGAGATCAATGCCAAAAAAAAGCACGGCACCCATTTAGGTGCCGTGCTAGCTGATATTTTTTTTCGCTGAGTTTTACTTACCCGCCATTTCAAAGTTCACTTTTGTGTCTTCCTTCGCTTTTACCGTGACCTTCTGTGTCGTTTTGCCAAGTTTCTGCTGCCAAACTTCAACCGTATAGGTTCCCGGCGGCACATCGGTCAATTTAAAGGTTCCCGAATTATCCGTCACTGCAAAATACGGATTGGCGGTGGCAACCAGCCAACCTTCCATCCAGCCGTGAACATCGCATCTCACTTCGATGGTCTCGGGCTTATCGATCTTAACATCCATGGTTTTTTTGAACTTCGGCTGAGCCATATTAAAAGCAGTGTTCACCTTGCTAAAGGAGTGGATATTGTGCAGAATCCCGTCCGGATTCACGATCGTGACTGTTGAACCGGCGGGAAAAGCCAAAACGTGGGGATGGTAACGGCAGCCTTGCTGATCCAAGGTAACTTTTCCCACTTCCATTTTTTTCCCTTTGGAAATGTCGGTGATTGTAACAACGGCATTGACAAGATTGCCGTTCGATACAACAAGGGATTCATCGGTTAGGGGCGTTTTGCCGCAAACTTCCTTGTCTTTGCTCGCATCTAGTTTTTTGGGCACTGGCGCAGTACCCTTGAATTTGACGGTTCCGGAAATAGTCCCACCGTCTTTCACGTCGCCGCCTTCATAAGCCGCCATGCCACTGACCGGCAGGGCGATCAAAACGGCAGCCAAAACCATTGAACTCAGTTTATTCATAATGCCTCCTTCAAACTACAATAACGTTTAACTGTTGGACGTTCAATAACATTTGCCATTCATCGACCCGCAACTTTGGCTTTCACCGCCGGAACGCGAGGAGCGGGAGAAACGGAGACAGTGGCGGCGCTGTGGCCGAGGCTCATGATGTAATCACGCAGAGCTTCGATTTGTAGATCCTCTTTGCCGCCGAGGATATCGTCCGGCCCACCGGGATAGAACGATGGCATCTTCGTTCCGGGTTGAACTTTTTGCGGATCGTGCAGCCATTTGATGATCCAATCCGGACGCAACCGCTGCCGTGCCAATGTCAGATCGGGCGCCCAGCCCTCTTCCGGACCCTCGGGTTTCTTTTCACCTTGCTGATGGCAGCTAAAACAGTTGAAATAATCTTTGGATACCAGTTTACGCCCCGCGTCAAGAAATTCTGGTGGGACATTGGCCTCGTTAAAATAGGTGAAGGGGTTATCCACTCTCGAAAGGCCATTGAAGAAAGCGACCAACGTGTGGTCTTCCTGGTCCGAAACGCCGAAGGTCGGCATCCTCAACTTGAGCCATGGACGAATCGGAACAGGCCCTTTAAGAAAAGCGAACAACCATGGCGACTGCACCTTCTCTCCCTCGCCGTTGAGAATGGGCGGCGCGAGCGTCGGGGTCTCCTGATAGTATTTTCGAATGAACCCACCCCGTCCTTCGATTTCATGACAACCAATGCAATTGTACTGGTGCATCAGGCGGCGCCCCTCGACAATCTGAACGGTCCTGGCGCTGTGATCCGCCAGATAACGAGTGGGAATCTTTCGATCGCGGAAACCGGCGAGAACAACGCGCAAGGCCCTGATGTCAGAGTCCGCCAAATCGAACTGCGGCATCAACTGCTCAACACGTTCGGTCGCGTAAGTTCGGGGTGTTTTAAGTTTGTTGTAAGTCCAGGCGTCCCAAGTTTCAGGGATATCCGTGTGGTTCCCGAAGAAAAGCTCTTCAACGGTCTTGCTACCAAAAGTAGTGAGCTCGACGCCGATGCGGGATTCTTTTTCCATTCCCGGGATGTCGTGACAACCGAAGCAGCCATACTTGCGAATCAGGGATTGGCCGCGAGCAATGTTTTGTTGGTCCTGCAACCGCCCGTCAATATTCGCGATGGGATCCGATTTGCTTCCCAGGGTCGAGAGATAAGCCGTGATCGCCAACGCTTCCTGATCGCCCAGCCGTAGGCTCGGCATACGGGTTTCGGCGAAATAACCGCGCGGGTTCTTGATCCAGTGGTAAATCCACTGGGGACCGACTTTTGCGGCAATGTTTTGGAGATTAGGAACGACATCCTTCGCCTGACCGAGCACGGTGGAAAACTCACCGTTGGCGAATCCGTGACAGCCCTTGCACCCGATGGTTTCAGTCAGCTGCTTACCCTGATCAATGAGAGTTTTGTCGCCCTCTCGAAGGCCTGAAGGCATCGGATTATCCTGCAGCCACTTCTCCCCCTCTTGCTTTGAAACCGACCAGAGATAAGACGCAATCGCGACCGCTTCATCCTCCCTGAAAGCAAAGTTCGGCATGCGGGTGCGCGGGCGAAAACGATGCGGGTTCTCGATCCAATGGACCATCCAGCTTGGATCGACTTTGGCGCTGATTCGCCTCAGGCTCGGGCCGATTTTGGGAATATCTTCGTATCCCTTGGCCAAGTGGCAACCCGTGCAGCCGACCTGCTCGAACAACCGCTGTCCATCGGCCAGAAGCGCAGCATCCTTAAGCGGCTGCACGTCCAAGTGACAAGAGACGCAGCTGCTCTGGACCTTGGCGCCGCGCAGAAGCGGCGTCTCCCAATAAGGGACCTCGCCATGTGCCTGGTTGACGCTGTTGATGGCGGGTCCTTGGCCTTCGTGACAGGAAGTACAGCCAAACTTCTCCGGCGGATGCGCGTTATCCGCAAACAACACCTCGCGGTTCGGATGAGTGCGAAAAGGGTTCGGCTCTTTTTCAAAGCCCGGCCGGTTGATGCCAACGTGACAGCTCTGACAGCGGTCCACACGCGCGACGGGCTCATCGAAATTGTTGCGCTCGAACTCGGGCAAGGACACTTGCTTGATGCTGGGGATCTTATAAAAGGAGAGAACCTTGAACTCGTTGATTTTGACGCTCGACCTGGCGTTGTCCATGACACGGATCCACTTGTCTCGTTCCGCCGTCATTTTCGCACGCTGTTCCTCGAGCTGTTTGACGCTGCCGTTGATTTTTTCGATTTCCTCTTTCAGCTGGTCACGCTTCTGCCGTGCCGTGTCGAGTTGAGGGTCCAATTTCGCCTTCGCCTTGTTGAGCTCGTCGATTTGCGCCAAAGCCGCCTTCGGGTTGCCTCCGGTCTGGACCGCATGATCGTGCTCATACCAGGCCTCTTCCAACTCGCTCTTGAGAAATTTGATTTCCTGATCCAGCTCAGTGAATCGAACCTGGACTCCTGTCTCTTCCTGGCTTAGAGGCGCAAGCTTGTTCCTTAGCTCCCCTGTGGCCAGGCTATTCTCCGTAGCCGCAATTTTCTTGTTGAGATCTTGATAAGCCGGGTCGGCCTGAAGCTTTTTGTCCTCTGCATTGTATGCTGCCTGAGCTTTTTGATAATCGAGCCGGTAGAACTGCGTCTGGAAACGTTTCCATGGACGTCGGGTGATGTTGTCATCCCAGAACGACCAGAAGGTGAGAACCACCAGCAGGGCACTGCCAAGGACAAAGACACTGCCGTAGGACTTTTTTTCTTCGCGCTCGTCTACACCTCTAACCGCCATCCGCGCCTCTCAGGTTTTGTTTTCCAGCGTTCGACCCAGGGAAAAGACCCCGACACCGATCAAAGTCAACACGATCTCCTCTGCCATCGACGCATGCTGCACCACGCCGGCATAAAGGGCGTAACCCACGTCAGCAACACCGATCGCTTGGAAAATCTTAGCGAGGTAGAACATCAGATGTTCAGCCACGGTGTGACCATGATGTACTTCACGTTGAAGGCCAGGCGCAAGAATATCTTGACGGGAAGAGACGCCATCGTGACGAAAAGAAAAGCGGTAATGGCAAAACGCACAGGACCCCAACGCTGCATGAACTCCCTTCCCTTGACGCGGATGACCCATGCGTAGAAGAGCCAAATCGCTACGACAAAATACGCCCCGATACAAATGAGTCCAAACACCGCCGACCATACGTAGTTGCGGAAGCCGACGAGGTAGGGCAAATCGACGTTGGTTAATGCCACGACTTTATGCGGGTCCCAATGTTGCCACGGCCAAAACAGGTTCCACCCAGGGCCGCGGAAAAAAGTTCCGATGATGATCATACTGACCCACAGCACGTGGAAGCCCAGAAAGAAAGTCAAGATCTCGTATTTCCTGTCTTTGAAGCAGAAATAGCCGTTTCCTTTAGGGTTGATGTCGATAAAAGGGATCACCATGAGGCCGACGATAATCAGGCTGGGCATCACCACGCCAGCGTTCCACGGATCAAAATAGACCAGCATTTCCTGCAATCCAAGAAAGTACCAGGGGGCCTTCGACGGATTGGGAGTGCGCGTGGGATTCGCCGGCGCTTCTAAAGGCGCGTCGATCAACAAGGCCCAGAGAATCAGGACGATCATGACGAACATCGCGCACAGAAACTCGTTGCGCACGAGATTGGGCCACGTGTAAATCTTATCGTCGACCGGTAGAACCCTTTTCTTCGCTTCAGTGACCTCAGCCATCTTGATCCCTTCTTAATCCTCTCAAAACTTCGAAATCTTTTCTTTATAGTGACGGACCCGAGAAGCCATCGCGGCGAATGCGCCAGAAGTGCACCGCCATGAGAACGCTCGCGACCAGGGGGATAAAAATACAGTGGAGGATATAAAAGCGCAGTAATGTATGCGGACCGATCTCACCGCCACCGAACAAGAAAGCCCTCGCATCGTAGATGGGATTGGCGCCGACGAACTCCGCAAAGGGTCCCTCGTTTCCAAGCAAAGGAGTCGCGCGAGCCATATTGGAGCCAACCGTGACCGCCCAGATGGAGAGTTGGTCCCACGGCAAGAGATACCCCGTGAAGCTCAGCAGCAGGGTGAGCACGAGAAGCAAAACACCGACGACCCAATTGAATTCCCTCGGCGGTTTGTACGAGCCGGTGAGGAAAACGCGGAACATATGCAGCCACACAAAAACGATCATGGCGTGAGCGGACCAGCGATGCATGTTGCGCATCAGCATCCCGAAGGGCATGTCGAACTCCAGATATTTCATGTCGGCGTAAGCGTACTCGGCGACCGGCCGGTAATAAAACATCAAGTAAATGCCGGTGACCACGGTAACCAGGAACATCAGGAAAGTCAGCCCGCCCATACACCAGGTAAAGCGCATTCGGACGGCATGGCGCCTGACCTTGGCGGGGTGCAGGTGCAGGAAAACATTGGCCGTAACCATCATGACGCGATTCCGCGGCGTGTCCTCGTAGCCGTGGCGGAAAATCGCCCTCCAAACGTGGCTCTCGACAATATCCCGCTTAATGTCTTCCCACTTCTTTGAACTCATAGGATCTTTCCCATCAAACTTTCAGGATACTCTGGGGAAATTGTTCATCGGGTTCGACCCCCGGTTGCATTTTGAAAACCGTGCTCTTGTCCACGACCAATTGACCGCTCTCGCTGACGTCAACCTTGAATCGGTCCATCGGTCTGGGTGCGGGACCTTCGAAATTGAGTCCGCTCCTATAATACCCGCTGCCGTGACAAGGGCACTTGAACTTATCCTCGGCGGCGAGCCACCGCGGAGTACAACCCAAGTGGGTGCACTTTGCGAAGATCGCGTAGATGCCTTCCTTCTCGCGTATAATCCAGACCCGTTGCTCGGCCATGAATTTGTCGCTTACCTCGCCGACCGAAAAGTCACTAGCGTTACCGGCCTTAAAAGTTGACGACGGTTGAAACAGCACCCGCGGGAACGCGGAACGGACAAAACCGAGTAAAATGCCTACGCCGAAAAGTCCGAAGCTACCCCAGCCAAGCCGAGTAAAAAAATCTCTTCGCGACCAGATACCGCTTTTTTGTTTCTCTTGTTCCGCCATAACCATCTACCTTTTTAACCAGCTGATGAGGCCTCCCCAAACTACAAAGATGACCCCACCTAACATCAAAACTAAACCTACCGGGCCAACGATAAATGACAAACCGGCTCCCAAAACAAATATTAGAACTCCTGTTCCCAGGGGATTGAATGGGGCCGGAGTCGATCCCCCCGCGCTCTCTTCACCCTCGGCCTTGTGGATCAACTCCTCGCGGATGAGGGCAAACGCCAACTCTTTAAGATCTTCCCGCCGCTCAGGGTCGGCGCCCTGGATGAGACGGCCAATCTCTTGAGCTAACCCCTCGATCTCTTGTTCACGCGCTTGCGACGCGCCATTGGGAGGATCAGATGTCACTTCAGATTAGAATGATTGACTAATATAGAAACGATTTATTGTCAACCTTTTCACGGTGTAGCAATCCTTTATGTCCGCAACAAAACGACCGCAGTTGCGGCCATTCCTCTACCTTGGCCCAACCATCCAAGCTTCTCGGTAGTCGTCGCCTTGATACTGATCTTGTTTTCCGCCACTCCAAATCGGCCGGCTATATTTTTTTTCATGGCAGCATAATAAGGCGCCAGTTTGGGTTGCTGTGTTACAAGAGTAACATCCACATTGACCAGTTTAAAGCGCCTGCGCCGCATGATGCGCAAGACTGTATCCAGCATTTCTGTGCTGGCGATTCCCTTGTATCGTGCATCTGTATCCGGGAAATGCATTCCGATATCGCCCTCGGACATCGCGCCGAGAACAGCATTGATCACGGCATGGCACAGCACGTCCGCGTCCGAGTGACCCGCAAGACCCATCCGATACGGAATCTCCACGCCCCCGAGAATAAGCTTTCTCCCGCGACGAAATCGATGAACGTCGAAACCATGTCCTACGCGAAATTCTCGAGCCATTTTACAAAAACCGGGGTTCAGCTTCCAGTGAGTCCGGATGCTTTACTAGATTCTCCGTTCCTGCCTAGTCCAAGCATATTTCATGGGGTTTTTAGAGTGGGCATGCTTTTCTATGTGTCTTGACAAACGGCTTGTCCGACGTTAGCACAGTGGCATCATCACTTGATTCGAAGGAACAATCAAGAATGCCGTGAATGACTTTCGCAACTCGGCTACCTGGAGTTGGACTTATCCCTGGGCTATAGTCTCCGTGAAGTAGGAGAATCCAGTTGACTCGAATGTTTCTGCTGTTTCCACTCTTTCTCGTAGCGATACCTTTGTTCATGGTCGTTTCCGGCCAAGCACAGTTGGGAAGGGATTACCGCCGAGCGGACCGCTCCAGCGCGGGCATCGCACCCCCCGCTGAAACGACCCCTGAAGCCGTGGTTCAGGTCTACGCCGCCCGCGCCCTAAACTGGCGCGGCATTTTCGGCGTGCACACCTGGATCGCCACCAAACCTGAGAATGCGACCGAGTATACATTGCATCAGGTGATCGGGTGGCGCACATTTCGCGGTCTACCCGCCGTAGTTTCCGCCCCTGGCATTCCGGACGGTAGGTGGTTCGGCAATGAACCGGAGCTTATCTGTGAACTGCGTGGCGAGGCCGCCGCGAAAGCCATTCCGAAGATCATCGAAGCGGTTGCGAGTTATCCCTACCCGAGCCAATACACGCTTTGGCCCGGCCCCAATAGCAATACCTTTACCGCCTATGTCGGACGACAGGTTCCAGAGTTGAGACTGGACCTTCCAACTACGGCCATCGGCAAAGACTACCCGATCAATGGTTCGCTGGTGGATCGCACGCCCAGCGGGACCGGATATCAATTTTCGATGCTCGGCGTTCTCGGTCTAACCTTGGCGCGCGAGGAAGGCATTGAGCTAAATCTACTGGGGTTGAGCTTCGGCGTCGACTTTGCTCGGCCCGCTCTTAAACTTCCCTTCATCGGCAGGCTTGGTGTCAGCCAGAACTAACCTCAAACTTACTGCGGTTCAGACACGCGAATGGCGCTCAGCGCCGCGCCGACGAAACAAAGCACCGCTGCTATCAGATACGCGTAATGAAAGCCCTGCAGGAAAGCGGTAAGCACCGATTCTCCATTTTTCGTTGCCAGATCTCCCCCAAGATTTTCCAGCGAACTGCGCCCTGTTGCCGCTATCAGTTGCGCGCTAACGACGGTTGCCGCCAGGGCTGCTCCAACCGCGTTGCCGAGGCTGCGAATGATCGACAAGAAAGACGATCCGACTCCCAAGCGGTGGCGTGGAACTGAGCTCATCAACAAGTTGTTGTTCGGGGTTTGAAAAAGACCCATGCCAAACCCCAGAACACTTAGCCAAAAAATGACCGCAAACGAGGTCGTTTCCACCGAGAGCAGGCTTAAGAAAAGAAAAGCAACAGCATTGACTATCAACCCCAGGCTACAGAGACGCTCGGGTATGAACCTTTCCGACATCCAGCCGGTAAGCGGAGCCAGTAATGCCATCGCAAAAGGCGTCGGCACCACGAGAAAACCAGCATGCAGTGGATCCAATCGCATCCCGAGTTGAAGAAAGAAGGGCATCAGCAACACATGGATGCTCATGGTGACAAAGCTGATCCATCGGGCGGTGTTTCCCAACGTAAACGCTGGGATCCGGAAGAGCGTCAGATCGAGAAGTGGAAAACACGCACGCCCTTCCAACCGAACAAATAAAACGAGCACGATAATTCCTGCAAGAAACTCCATGCCGACTAGCGCGCTTCGCCAGGTCCCTTTTTGAGCCGTAGCCAGCGCGAGCAAAAGCAAAGAGATACCGAGCGCGAACGTAATCGTGCCAAGAAAATCGAAAGGCTCTTTTCTCCGCGATGAGCCTGTGAAACTTTCCGGTGGCAACAAATAGCGGGCGGCAACCAAACCCATGAATGCCAGCGCCGCAGATAGATACAAATTTGAACGCCACCCGAAGGCGTAGGTAAGCATTCCGCCGAGCACCGGGCCCAGCGTATAGCCAAGGGCCGACACCGTTCCGCCTGATATCCCCATGGCCCGTCCCCGTTCTTCCGGCGGAAACAAAGCCGTCACCAGCGCGAAATTGTTAGCCATGATAAGCGCGCTGCCGGCGGCCTGGAACGCCCGAAACAAGATCAATTGCTCGGCACTCTGAGACCATCCCGCAGCCAAAGCACTGGCCGCATAGAGAACAAACCCGGCACTGAATACCTTGCCGATTCCGACAAGATCCGACAATCTTCCGCAGGGTAAATACAGAGAGGACGTGATCAGCGCATAAACCAGGGCTATCCAACTCGCTAATGTCAAATCTGCGTTGAATTCGCTGATGATCACCGGAAGCGCGATGCTCAGCTGTCCGCTATCGGCGGTAACCAGCAGAGTCGCGAGGGACGCGACGGACAACGACAGCCAACGTTTGCGGCGGGGCAACGGAGATTGGTCTTGCGATAAAGTCATGGGGTGGCGGTTCAAGGTTCAACGCTAATGCAGTCGGGTGCCTCTGCATTCTTTGACCAACTTTGACCCTTAAACCTTGAGCTTTGAACTCTCTACTTGATGACCGGCCAGCGGCGCCCCTTCTTCTTAATGATCTGCAGAGACACCCCGTACAGTTCCCGCAAGAGATCTGGTTTCAGCGCAGCGCGCGTCGCGCCGGCGTAAAGCACCTTGCCGTCTTTCAGGATCAAGGTCTTGCCAAACAACGGCAGAATTTCCTCAACGTGGTGGGTTACGTAGATCAGCGATGGTATTATTTTCTGCTTTCCCACCGCCTGTAATGTTGCGAGAAAATTCTCCCGCGCGCCCGGATCCATTCCGGCGCAGGGCTCGTCCAGGACAATGAGATACGGCTTGGTCATCCGCGCTCGCGCAATCAGAACTTTTTGTTGTTCTCCTTGGGACAATACACCGAATTCTTCATTACCGAGATCACCGCAGCCCATCTGCGCCAAGTATTTTTCTGCAAGAAAATAATCTCCTCGACTCGCCTCGCCGCCGAATTTTTCCAAATAGCCAATCTGAGCGAATTTTCCGGACACGACGGTGCGAATGACTTTTTCTCCGGCGGGAATTTGCGACGGTAAGATCGACGTTACCCACCCGATACTTTTCCTTAACTCGGGAAGATTGATCAGTACCCTCCCTTTTCGGAGGACCTCCCCACCCGCATTGGGCCAAAGATAGCCACAGGCAATTCTCAACAACGTAGTCTTGCCGGAGCCATTGGGTCCTAAAATCGCCCAATGATCGCCCGGTTCCACCGTCCAGTTAATGGAGTGGAGAATGGGCTTACCGTTCCCAACGTAGGAGACGTTGCGAAGTTCAAGCGCGGGGGTTCGCGAAGCCATCGAGAATTGGCGTGCTGGAGTGTTACTCCATCACTCCATTCACTCTACTGCTTGAACCGCGTGAAGACCTGCTCGGCGTTCTTGTGAAAAATCTGTTCCTTCTGGTCCGCTGTTAGCCAAGAAATGCTTTCGATATTCGGCCGCACGTCGTCGTACCACTTGCCGGTGCGAGGATCGGTCTTGGAACCCGCCCCCGGACGCTCTGTGCCGAACAAGCAGCGAGCCGGCCCAACGATTCGGAAAAGCAGCTTCAAGGACTCAACATTGTAAAGCGCCGTATCGAAGTAGAGTTGTTGCAACTGCTGGTCGAAGTTCTCCGTATCGTTGGGGCCGCGCAACTGCGAGCGCCACCTGCCGACCTGGTACGGCACCGAGCCGCCGCCATGGGAGATGATGAGTCTTAGCTTGGGAAAGTCTTGAAACACTTTCGAATCGATCAGAGACAAGATCGCGATGCTTTCCTCGGTAATAAAGTGACCGTGGAAAGACTCCCGCGGATTCTTGCAGCTCGCCGCGTGAATAAGTGCCGGAATATCCATCTTCACCATCTTCTCATAAAGCGGATACCAGTATTCATTGCCCATCGCCGGCGTCTGCCCATCGCCTTCCCCCGGATCCGGGTTGATCATGATGCCGACAAATCCGAGATCGTTGATGCAACGATCGATCTCGTCAAAGGTATTGTGTACGCCTACCCCGGCGTTTTGCGGCAAACCGCCGATTGCGCGAAACTTCTTCGGCTCCATTTTAACCTGCAACGCCAGCGCGTCATTCACCGCTTGACAATACCAGTGCACGATCTTCTCAGGTTTCGCCGAGTGCATCATGGTATAGGGCCGCGGCGAGATAAATGCGAAGTCCGTCCCGACTTGATCCAGGACTTCCGAATGCTTGTGGCCACGCCACTTCGCTCGTTGAATATTTTCCTCCGTCACGACAGTGCCGCCGGGGCGATGGAACCCCGCGCTATTGATCAAACCCGCCTGGAAGGTTTGGAGTTGCTCGCCCGCGACGATATGGTTGTGAATATCGATAATCATGTTTCAATCCTTTCCCCGTGGATTGGTTTCGAACCTATCAGACTGGCGGCCCGCTTTGTCAAGCCGCAGTTTTGCTCGGCTTGAGTTCATTTGTCATCAACGGTTTTTGTGGCGCCTGCAGCATGAGACTTAGAAATGCCGACGTAATCAAGGCACAACCAAAAATGATAAACGAAAGACCGTAACCGTGGGTAAGATCGAAAAGGAAACCAAAAAAAGGCGGCCCTGCGGCCGCCAACCCCTGAGAGATAAGGATGCCCAAACCTCGCACTCTGCCCAGGGAGCGGCGACCAAAGTAATTCGCCCAGAGAATCTCTGGCAAAACCATGTTGCCCCCTAAACCGATGCCATAGAGAAAGAATCCCGCATAGAGACAGAAAAGATTTTTCGTCGAAATGGCCAATCCCAAACCGATCGCTTGGATAACGAATCTGAGCATGGCCGCAACGCGAACATCCATGCGCTCGGCCAGAATCCCCCATGGAAGGGGCGAAGCGAGCTGCATGGAAGCAATGACGCTCATAACGGTAGCGGCGATGACCGGCGGATGACCGAGGTCGGTAACATAAGGGTAGACGTGCAGATTGAGGCCCGTGACTCCCATACTGGCGATACCAAACGTCACCACCAGTAACCAGAAGGTCGGCGTCCGCATCGCTTCTCCGCGCGTCCAAAGCAAATTCTGATCCGCGATCTGATCCGATGCGGGTCTTTTCGGCTTTGCGGAACTCTCGCCGGAAGCAACCGATTCTCGGACTCCGTCAGGCAATAGACCCATTTCTTCAGGCGAACGCCTGATGATAGCCAGCACAGGGCCGACCCCAAGGACCACGGCCACCAAACCGAATACCATCCAGGTTTGACGCCATCCCAGCCAGACGATGAGCGAGGCCGCAACGATCGGCATGCACACTTTGGCAAAACCGATGCCCATGCTCGAGAAGGCGAGGGCACGCCCACGTAGGCGCAAAAACCACTGGGCAATGACGATATTGACGACCATGGAGCCCATCATTGCGTCGCCCAGGGTCACAAACGTCAATCGCACCACAACAAATTGCGTAAAGCTTTCTACCTGACCAAGCAACAGATAACCGACACCTACGATAACCGCGCCGATCGCAAGCAACCAACGCCCGCCATAACGGTCGACGAGTTGCCCTACCAGAGGCGCAACGCCAGCCCCGATCAAGCCTTCACCGGATCGAACCAATGAAAACACGCCGCGAGAAACACCAAGATCTGCAGTCAGTGGCTTGAGGAAAATGCTAAGGGTGCTGGCAAGCGCAAACGCAGACGCGACATTGGCGAAAAAGCCGGCACCGACGATGTACCAGCCGTAGAAGATTTTCCGGTTGCCCGTGCGAGCTGCCGCCTCCGCCGTCGATGCCACTGATATGCATTAGCAGGGATCGATGGCTGTGTGCAATGGAATGCACGCATCGACGAGGTACAAAGGAGACGACATGCTCGCATTATCGAGCCGAGCGGCTAGGATCTATGCGGTTTTGTTGCTTCGCACCGAGGTCGGATTTTTTGGCCTCGATCAGCTTTTTCAAATTTTCGATTCGTTCCTCGCCGCCCGGATGACTGCTCAAAAAAGGTACCTTCAATCCTCCAGGCAGCCGGAGCATCTTTTCCTGAAGCCGAACCGCGCCCTGAGGATCAAATCCATTCGCCAGCATATACTCGATGCTCGCCGCATCAGCTTCCCGTTCGTCGTCCCGGCTATAGGAGGCTTCGATCAAATCGGCGCTCAGTCCGGTGATCACACCCGCAGCCGGAATACCGGCCACGCCAAGACCGACTCCCACCATAGTGCCGATTCCTTGAATCGTGCTCGAGCGTGTCTTGCTCGCATCCACGTGTCCCTTTGCCCAGTGCGCGGCTTCGTGGCCCAACAGGGCAGCGAACTCATCAACGTTCTCGCCGATGAGTTTAACCATCGCGATATTTACGGCGATCATAGGGCGGTCGTTTATAAATCCCGCGAAAGCGTTCGGATCTTCCCCTTCGACAATAAACAGTTCGGCCTGGATGCCGGCACTGCGGGCGATGCGAAAGTGCGCCAGCAGCAACCTCTGAACCGTCTGCCTTCTCATCTTTAGAAGAACCGTCTCGCCGGGACCGTAAAGCGTGACGGTGGAAGTCGGCGCCACGGCCATCTCGCGCACGCGCCAGCTGAAATCACCTCTTGGCGTCGAGCAACCGGCTACGACTACCAGCAGCAATATAAAAGCAAACAGGCTCATAAGGAAAATTTTGAATGTCCTATTATGGACGCGAAAGAAATCCGTCAAGACTGGCAGCGGTCACCCTTTTGCTGTAGCTTTTTACGTAGCAGTGAGTCTAGCAGTGGAGGTCCTATGAGAAAATCCGTCGCGCTGTTGGCCATGCTGGTCATCTTGCCGAGTGTCGCTTCAGCCCAGCAAACCGAAAGACGACCCAACCTGCCGTCAGTTACGGCCAATGGCGAAGCCGTCATTAACGTGGAACCGGACCAGGCGCAGATCGATATCGGGGTCGTTACCCAGGCAAGGAACGCCCCCGACGCAGCCAAAGAGAATGCCGAGAAACTCGCCCGCGTGATGAGCGAAGTCAAAAAGCTTCTCGGCAAAGGTGACGAAATCAAAACCGCCAATTACTCACTCAATCCCAATTACCGTTATCCTCAGGGCGGCAAACCGGAGATCGTCGGTTACACGGCAACCAATGTGCTTCACATTAAAACCGGCGCTTTGGAAAACGTCGGCAAGCTCATCGACGTCGCGATGCAGTCTGGAGCGAATACGATTCAACGCCTGGTCTTTACATTGAAGGACGAACACAGCGCCCAACTCCAAGCTTTGCGTCTCGCCTCCACCAAGGCCAAAGCAAAAGTCGAGGAAATGGCCAATGCCCTCGGCCTCGAAATCATCAAGATCCTCTCCGTCACCGAAGGTGAACGCGGAGTTCGACCGATCATTATGCCCCAGCCGCGCGTAACGCAAATGGAGGCTGCGGCCGCAGCTCCCACCCCGGTGGAGGCCGGCAATATCGAGGTACGGTCGTCGGTAACCCTCACGGCAGAGGTCGGACCAAAATAATTCGCTGCACCACTCCATTGCTCCAATTGCTCTTTATCCCTCAAACTTTCCCGGATCCACGTAATAGTGTTTATAGTACCACTCTGCAATTTCCCAACCCGTCGTGCGCCATACGCCATCGTGGGAACAGATGTAATCCAAAGCCTTTTCCAGATACTTGATCCGATAGGGCATGCCGATGACAAACGGATGAAGCGGAAGACAAAGAACCCTGCCGCCTGTCGCGCTGTCCCGATAGAGTGTGTCAAAGTGGTCACAAACCATCCGGTAGTACTGCTCCGGTGTGTGGCTCTCGCGGATGAAGACACGGATATCGTTGACGCCCAACTCGTAGGGGACAACGACCATGCGGCCGTTTTTAACCCGCATCGGCACCGGCTGTTCGTCGCAACCCCAATCGCAGACATACTCGAAGCCTTCGGCCGCGAGGTGATCCGGCGTGTTGAAGGTCTCGCCCAAGCCCGGGCCGAGCCAACCCTTCGGCGCCTTGCCTGTCGCCGACGTAATCAGTTCTTTGACTTTCCGAATCACCTTTCGCTCTTCTTCCGCCGGATAATCGAGCATAGAAATGCTGTTGGTCATGCCGTGGCCCAGCCACTCCCACTGCCGCTTGTTGCCCTCTTCGATAATCGGCGGATGTTGCTCGCACACCTCGGCATTAAGAAGCACGCTGGCGCGAATGCTGTATTTGTCGAGCACGTCCATAATGCGAAAAACGCCGACCCGCGATCCATAGTCGCGTAACGTGTAGCCCGGTACGTCCGGTGCGTGATTGCTTCCCGATCCGCGGATCGGCATGTCGAAATGAAAATACTCGATATTGGGCGCCACCCATAGCGCAATGCGCCCGTCGTTGGGCCAGACAATTTTCTTGCGTTTCGTGATGGGAAGATAGTCGTAACGAGGATTGTTCATCGGCTTTTCCTCCTGTTTAACTTGCGAAATAACAATAACTTAACCTAATCCAGCGCTGAAAGATGCGTCAAGCACAGAAAGGCCCGGCTGGGGAAAACCAGCCGGGCCTCGTGATATCATCAGCGTTGAACCGAGAATAGTTAACCACAAAGAACTCAAAGAAAGTATTCTCTGAGGACCCTACGCCCTTTGCGTTTTTTGCGGCCAAAACTGCTTAAAGCTATTTCGCTGCGGCGAGTGCGGCATCGTAATTGGGGTGATCACCGATGCTGCCTACGTATTCCACGTGTTTGAGTTTATTATCCGGTCCGATGACAAACACCGCGCGGGCGAGAACACGATCAAGCGGTCCGCCGGAGATCAAGACCCCGTAATTCTTACCGAAAGAAGCGTCGCGATGATCGCTCGCGGTCACCACTTTATCGACGTTCGCAGCGCCGCACCAGCGTTTCTGCGCGAATGGCAAGTCCATGCTGATGCAGACAATCTCGACGTTGGAGAGCTTGCTGGCTTCCTCGTTGAATCGCTTCGTTTCCAGGTCGCACACGGGGGTGTCGAGGGAAGGCACCGTGGCAATAATCCGGGTCTTCCCGCCCGCGCTGGCCAACGTATAGTCGCTCATATCCGCGCTTTTCTGAACCTTGAAGTCCGGCGCCGCCTGTCCGACCTTCACTTCATTGCCCAAGAGTGTTACCGGGCTACCTTTAAACGTAACTGTCGCCATAAATGTTCCTCCAGTTTTAAAATTATTGACGCACGCAAGAATAAAAAAGTCCGAGGCTTCGATTGCACTCAATCGCCTCGTACTAGTCGGCCTATGGCGTATCGCTTATAGCGTATGCTTCTTATGTCCCAACTATATGCCCTAAGCTATCAGCCCTATGCGAATCGATATCACGAACCTTTGACAACTGTAAACAGTATCTGTCTAGCGCGCGCAATGCCTGCAGGCGCCATAGAAAGCGGTTTGGTGGGACGTGACCTTAAATCCTCGATGCGGAAGTCTCGTCGGCTTGATCTCATTTTTCGTATCGACCAAAACATCGTAGACCCGCCCGCACTGCTCGCAGATGAAATGCTGATGGCGCTGGACGAGAGGATCGAAATGTTGCGTGCGTCCCAACATTAACACCTGGAGTTTTTCGTCAGCGACCAATTTTTGCAAATTACGATACACGGTTCCGAGGCTCACGTTGGGCAAACGTTCCCGCACTTTGTCGTAAACCTGATCCGCAGTTGGATGAGACGCATCGTCTTTAATCGCCTCCCAGACAACTTGCAACTGCTTCGTGTTTCTTGGCTTCTTATCCACCTTCGGCATGGTTATCTCGTAAGATCCTCTACCAAAGATTTTCGCGTATTAGGTTCGATAACTGCGCTTGCCTGGTAACTCGGATGATCGATCACAAGCTCGGCCCTTTCACCTTTGATAAACGCCTGGAGCGCGGCCTCGGAAAAGGGGAATTTCACGTACTGCACCGCACTGATCTTGTCTTCCTTGCTGTGGCCCTCTTCAAAGCGCGCATGCATGGAATGGCTTCCGACCTTGAGGCAAACCGACTCGTCGATGCCTAAGAATTTCAGCAAATCTTCCCGGAGATGGGTCTGATCCTCGATCTCTAAAAAAAGTGTGGCACTCAGCTCTCCGGGCGCCGGGACGAGCTCATTATAGACCTCAATTTCCTCCCGAATCTTATCCAGGTCGGAAATTTTTTCCGCCCGCATCATCTCTTGGATTTGAAAGATCACCGTGTCCCGGTTCTCGAAGACCAGGGTCACTTTGTCTCCCACGGATACTCGTCTCTCCCGTTTGAGCTCGATAATGCGCTGGCGAGACTTTTCGCGCAGCTTTTCATAAGCGGCGGTGCCTACGATATCTTCTAACGCAACCTTGTTCATGATTTACCGCCTTCCGCTAAACCGTAAGCCAGCTCCAGAACCTGAACGGGGTGAAGCGGTTTCTTTCGAATCCCTTGCTGAATTTGCAAACCGGCCAAGGAGCAGTCGGATACGGTGAGATCCGGCTTCGCCTCGCGAATGTCGCGCAGGAGCGGCTCAGCCACCTTTAATGACAAGTCGAAATACTGTTGCTTCAATCCCCACGTTCCATCGATGGCGGCACATTTCTCAAAAACCTGTACGGTGGTCCCGGGAATCAGTTCCATCAAGTCCCGAGACTTGAAACCGATATTCTGGGCTCTCAAGTGGCAAGGCATTTGATAGGCGATTTTGCCTGCGTTTCGGACAAAACGAGTGTCTAGTTTGCCTCCGCGATGAAGAGACATGAGATATTCACACACATCAAACGTCTTAGCGGCCACCTCCCTGGCAGCGTCTGATTTTAGCAGCCATGGATATTCTTGCTTCAACACGTAGCTGCAAGTCGGTTGCGGCACAACGACGTCATAGCCTTTCGCCACCCACGCTTGAAGGGAATCAATATTGAATTTGGCGTTATTTTTAGTCGACTCGATATCCCCACCGTCGAGAAACGGCATACCGCAGCAGCGTTGCTCGGGGCATTGAACCTCGACGCCATTCTTTTCCAAAACTTGCATGCAAGCTTTTCCCACTTGAGGCTCATTGAAATTGACGCTGCAGGTATAGAACAGAACGACTTTGCTGCCGGCTGCGGGTGCTCTATTCGAAGCACGTTTGTCGAACCACTGGCGGAAAGTTTCCGCAGCATACTGTGGCAATATGCGTCTCCGATGAATGCCGATCATTTTTTCCATGAACCACCGATTGAGCGAATTGCGGTTGAGCCAATTCACCAGCGGCGCAAATAAGCTCCCCAGACGGCCAATGGCATCCACGTGTCCTAAGAAGCGATCCTGCAGCGACTGTCCCTCGCGTTTCGTTTGAATTGCCCGAGACCGGAGCATGAGCCGCGGGAAGTCGATCTCCCAGCGATGCGGCGGCGTATAAGGGCAGTGATTAAAGCAGAGCTTGCACTGATAGCAAAGATCGGTGACGCTCTTGAGATCGGCGGAATTCAGCTTTTCCGCTTCGCCGTCGACCTCTCCTCGATCCAACCGCTCAAAAAGGTCGTTGAAAGAGGGACATAGATTATAGCAACGACGACAACCATTACAGATGTCGAAGACGCGCCTGAGCTCGCCTTCGACATCCGATGGATCCCAAAACGCTCTGCTTTCCGTATCAAGACTCATGATGAGATCCAAGGTCAGGGATGGAGACTGCCATCCCTGACCTACCCTAGATGGGTCAGCTTGCGGCGTCCGCGGGCTCTCTACCGGCAATCTTCTCCAACCCTTTGGAGAATCGCCCGGCGTGAGATTTTTCCGCTTTGGCTAGCGTTTCGAACCACTCTGCCAATTCCGCATATCCTTCCTCGCGCGCTGTCTTGGCGAATCCGGGATACATCTCGGTATACTCGTACGTCTCGCCCTCGACGGCAGACTTGAGATTCTTCTCTGTGCTGCCGATGGGAACGTCGGTGACCGGATCGCCTACTTCTTTCAAGAAATCCAGATGGCCGAAGGCATGTCCCGTCTCAGCCTCAGAGGTGTCACGGAACAAACCTCCGACGTCCGGGTACCCTTCGATATCGGCTACCCTTGCGAAATAGAGATAGCGCCGGTTAGCCTGAGACTCCGCCGCGAAGGCGTTCTTCAGGTTTCCATGGCTCTTGGAGCCCTCTAAACTTTTTGCCATCATGCTGTCCTCCACTTATTAATAATAATTGCTATTATAGAAAGCACATCCACTGTCAAGGAACGGAGAATGAATTTTCTTTGTTACAAAGCTAAATGGCGTATCCATATAGCGTATAGCGCATGGTTCCATATGTTCGAACCATATGCCATAAGCGATCAGCCCTATGCGCTTCGAGGCGCGCGACTCGCCTCTGAGATCCCGTTCAGCGAAGGCGATATTTAGCGCGCATCTCGTCCCAGCCATCAATTCCCGCAAGATCTTCTAAAACTGTGGTTGTCGGAGGCAGGATGGGGAAGTCGTTGTGATAAACTTCCGCCAACGCTTCGGCGGGTTTGAGCCACACGGCATGTGTTACCTCTTCGGACCGCGACAGCGCCGTTTGCTGCGCGGGCAATAGAGCCAGGTAAAAGCGGGTATCGAATCGCATAGGATAGAATTCCGGCGTCACGCGATGGAAAAAATAAATCATGCGCGACAGGTTACACCACAGTTCTTCTGATTCGAGGAACTCTCCGAAACTCTAGTTCTTCCCTGACGATCGCCTTTCGTTTGAACTCGAACCTTTCTTTTGTCGTCTCGTCGCGCAGTTCAATGGGCTCTCCCGATTTCGCCTCACAAAGAAGAATTCCAACTTCTTCAAACAATTCTCGAATGCCGGCGATCCAATGACCCAACGCCAACTCCGGCTCATGCCGGCGGCCGAGAAGCTTTTGCGCGTCGCTTACTGATAATCCCCGGCAACGCTGCAGCACCCTTGCCGAATAGTCGTCGTTGTGGACAGCGCCACCCGGAAAAACGTAGAAGCCGCCCAAAAACTTCATCTCAGCCGGCCGTCGAGTCAGAAGGAGTTCGAAGCTGCCATCCTCATCCGGCCGGAGGAGAACGACCGTGGAAGCGTAACGCGCCTGCGTCATAAAAGCGGGAGAATTTACTTTCGCCCAATGTCCCGCAGCAGTTTCTCCCATTTGCCGGTTTCTTTTTCGTATTGCTCGACGGTCATGCCCGCCTCGGCGTACCAACGCTTGAAATCAGGCTTGTTCATAGCGCTGTCGAGCCCGAATTTGCCGAGAAACTTCTGTCCCTCGGGGCTGAGCAGGAAGTCGGCCAACAAAAGAGCCGCGTGCGGATGGGGCGCATGCGCCGGCAGGGCGACTCCTCCCGCGTTAGTCGGAACAACGTCCATGGGCACCCACTTGATCGGCGCGCCTTTTGAAATCGATACCCGCGAGTGGCTGAGAAATACCGTGGGCGATACGCCCAGTTCCCCGGAAATCACCATGTCCAGTATCGCCCGGCCCGAAACACCATGAAGGGTGATATCCTGCGATTTGAGCTTCTGGACGAACTCGCCGCCCTTGGTGGCCAACATAGCCCCGATCACTCGGTTCCCCGTATCGCTGGTGGCGAATCCGATCTTCCCTTTGAGCTCGGGCTTTAGGAGGTCTTCGAATCGTTTCGGCGCCGCGGCGGCTGGCACCACATTGGTATTGTATGCGACTCCGATATAGGACTCGCGGTCGGTCGCCCAGTAGACGAGTCCCTTTTCGGCTTTTTCTTTAACCTCGTCGGGATAAGAGGCCAGATAGGGTGAGAAGTAGCGGCCAATGATTTTTTCATCCTGCATAACTTTTAGGATTGGGAACGTGGTCTCGATCGTATCCACCAGATAACGCTTCGCTTGCGCCTCCTGAAGTATCCTCGAGATCAGGGCATCGCTGTCGCCGCGATAGACTTCCATCTTGACGCCTGGATACTTTGCCTCGAAGACCTTCGGCGCCTCAATATTCGGTCCACCGGTAAGCGACGTGTACCACATCAACTTGCCCTCTTTTTTCGCCCCTTCGTAAAGAACCTGCTCGCGATCCGGTTTGTTGTAGGCCGCCAGATCGGCGACTGTCGCCGGCTTTACTTGAGCCCATAGTCTTGGCTGCCAACTCAACGCGACGATTAGCGTGAATACGAAAAGTTTCATTCTTGCTCTCCTTGCTTCGCGAGATCTTACAGAATTGTTATAACCCCTCGATGCGGGAAAACTAAAGAGGGGTGAAACTCGAGTCGGTATTTGTGTTGGGGCCGCTAGTGTGGTGTTTTCCGAAATCCGTTGAATAAGTTGAGCGTCATTCCGGGCAAGCTGGCGATAGCTAGCGCGACCCGGAATCCAGAATTTCAAAGACTTCTGGATGCCCACTTTCGCGAGCATGACGGTCGGGAGACCCTGACTTCTTTTGCGAACTTTAGTTCCACGACACTAGTCAGTCTTTCAGCCGCAGGACATTGTGCGCTGTGATCGGGCGGTGAAAGCCCTTCAGTGTTAGCTCGCCTGCGGGCTCCACTTCCACCAAATCTTCCACAGTCCCGAGCAGGCGTTGGGAAACCAGGATCTGACTGGGTTTGGCCTCACCGCAGAGGCGTGACGCAAGATTGGTGACGGTGCCGATGGCGCCGTAATCCCAGCGGCCTTCAAATCCGATGCCGCCGATGGTGGCGTAGCCCTGCGCGATACCGACTCCCAAGTCGAGGTCATAACCTAATTTACGCCATTTTACGATCATCTCTTTCACTCGCTCCCGCATCGCCAGCGCCATCCCAATTGCCCGTTCCGCCGGATTGGGAACCGGCACCGGATCATTAAAAAAAATCATCATGCCGTCGCCAGTGAATCGTTCCAAAGTCCCTTCGTGCTCCAGGATCAGCTTCCCCATTTCGGTATGGTACTCGCGCAGGACACCCATAACTTCTTCCGGCTCAGCGGTCTCGGCGAAAGCAGTGAAGCCCCGCAGGTCGAGAAAAACCACAGTGACCTCTCGCCGGTGGGTCTTCAGCGGGTCATCGGCGCCTCCGGCCACAATTAACTCGGCAAGCTGAGGCGAAAAGAAACGTTTTAGTCGCCCAAGTTGTTCAAGCTGAGTCACCTGATCTTCGACTCGCTGTTGCAGAGTCTTGTTCCAATCTGAAAGCTCGGCGGCTTGAACTTGAACGGTGTCATAAAGTTCTTTGATTCTAAGAAGCGACTTCGTTCGCGCGAGAAGCTCAGCCTGATTGATCGGCTTCGTAAGAAAGTCATCAGCTCCAGCTTCGATCCCTTTGATTCGCTCTTCAGCGGGATCAAGCGCCGTCACCATCACCACGGGAAGAGTCCTCGTCTCCGGAATCTCGCGAATTTTACGGCACACCTCATAGCCGCTCATCTCGGGCATCACGACATCAAGAAGCACCAAATCGGGCTGCTCTCGCTCGATCTTGTCTAGGGCTTCCTGCCCCGATACCGCGGTCACGACAGCGTATCCTTTGACGGTCAAAAGATCGGCCAGGAGCTTTACGTTCCTGGGAGTGTCATCGACAACAAGAATTTTGGCCGGTGATTTCACGTCTCAATCGCAGGTGAGGAGTAAGGGATGAAGGGTCAGGCGAGAAAAGCAGGGACGCCCTCACGACTTACCCCTGACGCCTTACGTTTTTGTCTCTCGAAGGACCCTTTCCACTTCCCCGAGAAAGTCCTTCAAGCTGATCGGCTTGGTCTGGTAGCCGTCAAACCCTTCAGCCAACATCGTTTTTCTATTGTGGGTCATGGCCGACGCGGTAATCGCGATGATAGGTATGCTCTGTGTTTGTGGCTTGGCCCGGAGTTGCTTCAGCGCGGTAATTCCGTCTATCCCCGGGAGCTGGATGTCCATGAGGATAAGAGCAGGCGATTTGTCCAGCGCGAGCTTTATTCCTTCTTCGGCCGTCTCAGCCTCTATGGTCGTATAGCCCTTGACCTGAAGCACGTCTCGAACCAGCTTCCGGTTCTTCTCGTTATCTTCGATGATCAGTACCAGTTCGTTAGGCATAAAAGTTCGATGATCCTCCCGCAAAGGCGCAAAGACGCCAAGTTTAGAAGAAAAGATGGCTGATAATTCTAATAATAATTCTTCTAACACTTTGCGCCTTTGCGGGAGAAATTCTTATCTTATCGGAAGCGTGAACGTGAACGTCGATCCCCTTCCCATCTCGCTCTGCACCCAAATTTTGCCTTCGTGCAATTCGACGAATTTTCTGGTTAGACTCAACCCGAGCCCAGTTCCCTCGCGCTTCTGTGCATAGTTGGTCCCTACCTGGCGGAATTCCTCAAAGATCGCTTCCTGATCTTGCGGCGCGATGCCGATGCCCGTGTCGGTGACCGAAATAATCACCGCACTGTCGCCCAGTGTCGCCTCGATCTTAATTCGCCCGCCCTCCGGCGTAAATTTCACCGCGTTGGACAGCAAGTTGACTAACACCTGCTTCACCTTGCGCTCGTCTCCGGTGAAGTCGCCAAGGCGGTCGTCGATGATACGTTCGAGCTTGATACCATGACGGCTGGCGCGCTCCCGTATGAGTAACAGCGCGTTCTCGATGGCGTCCGGCATGTAGAACGTCGTTACCTCCAACTCCATGCGTCCCGCCTCGATTTTGGACAGATCCAAGATGTCGTTGATGAGTGAAAGCAGGTGGCGGCCGGAGGAAAGAATGTCCTCGGTGTACTCAGCTTGCTTTTCATTTAGCTCGCCGAACAGTCTCTCCCCCAAGACTTCAGAGAAACCGATGATCGCATTGAGCGGCGTGCGCAGCTCATGCGAAACGTTGGCGAGAAATTCAGATTTATGACGGTTCGCCGTCTCCAGCTCTACACCCTTTGCTTCGATCTCGCGGAATAGCCGCGCATTTTGTATCGCCAATGCCGATTGAGTCGCAAAGGTCTGCAGAAGATTGACGACTTCCGGCGAAAAGCTGCCTGCTTCGCTTCGCCAGACCGTCAAGGCCCCCATGATTTGCTCCTCGCGGAGTAGCGGCACCGCCAAGGACAGACCGATAGCCGAGACGCGACAAGCATGGGCCGCATCGCGTAGTACCCGTAATTCCCGTTCCTCTAGAAGGTTCGCGACCTGAACTGGCGCGCGCACGTGTCGCCGCTTGACCGGTCGCGCCCTTGTCCCGGACGGACCGGGGTCGCCTGAAAGCGCTTGAACTATCTCCTCTTCCATGCGGTAACTGGCCCTGAGATGAAACTCTTGCGCAGTTTCATCGTACTCGTAGATAACGCCGCCATCGGTTCCGGAGAGTTGAACCGCGTGGCCAACGATGGTGCTAAGCACGGTCTGGAGATCGAGAGTAGAGCTGACCGCTTGTCCGACCTCCCCCAGCGCTTTCAGTTCTCCGACGGATCGCGCTAACTCGCTTCGTTCGTTGTTGTAGCTCTTGGAACAGGCGAACATTCTCGATGGCGATCACGGCTTGGTCGGCAAAGGTTTTGAGAAGCGCGATTTGCTTCTCGGTGAACGGTCGGACCTCCGTGCGGCGAATCAAGAATCGCTCCGATCGGGACCCCCTCGCGCAGGAAGGCGTGGCTAGGCATCGTCCGAGTCGCCAATTTGTTGCTGATAATGGTCTGGCATCTGGAAACTCGCTTCTGAAGTTCTGCCGCAGGTCAAGGATGTGAACCGTTTGACGATCCATGACAGCTCGGCCTACCGCAGAACCGCGAGCTAAGGCCGATGAGCCGGTCCGAGTGGAATCGGCCCATATGCGCAACCGGCCGAAGAATGTCCCCATCAATACGATAGATCGAACCGTCAATGCCTCGCATAATCGCGCTGCGCATTTCCGCCACCGCATCCAGCACCGGCTGGATGTCGGTCGGCGAGCTAGCGATCACGCCCAGGATTTCACTCGTCGCAGTTTGTTGCTCCAACGCTTCGGTGAGTTGGCGGTTGCGATCCTCCAATTCCTTGAACAATCGTACATTCTCGATGGCTATCACCGCCTGATCGGCGAAGGTTTCTAGCAGCTTGATCTGCGCCGGTGTGAAGGGGCGTACTTCGATGCGACGTGCGTTCAATACTCCAATGAATTCTCCGCTGCTGACGAAGCGGAACGACCAATAAGGTGCGCCAGCCGCCGGTGGAACCCACCATTGGGAAATCGTTCTGCGCGCGGGCGTCTGGAATGTGAAGCGTGCCATGCTCGCGCATCCAGCGATACTGTGGCTCATCAATACTGATCTCGACGCGGCCAATGGGTATAGGACCAAAATGAGCCCGCGAAACCAACATGTTCCCCTCGTGGAGTCGCAGCACCACGTCATCAATCCCGCAAACCCGTGCGGCGCTCTCGACGATGGCGTCGAGCACCGGCTGCACGTCCGTGGGCGAGCGGCTGATGATGCCGAGGACCTCGCGGTTGCGGTCTGATGCTCCAGTGCCTCGCGCAACTCCGCGTTGCGTTCCTGAGTTCTTTGAACAGCCGGACGTTCTCGATAGCGATCACGGCCTGGTCGGCGAAGGTCTTCAGAAGCGCGATCTGCTTTCGGAAAACGGATGGACCTCGGTTCGGCGGATGAAGAATAGCCCCGACGGGCAGCGCCTTCGCGTAACAAGGGCACGGCCAGCGCGGTGCGAATGCGCTCCTGCTGCACCGCATGCCACACTTCCGGAAATTCTTCTTCGCGTTCCGCCAGCATGTCGTGGATGTGCACGGTCTGGCGGTGCACAATCGCTCGTCCGGTGTTGGAACCGCCGCTGATCCGCCTCGTACTCCCGAGCGGAATGCCAATCCGGGCACGGTGCCGTAGCGCGCAACCTTGCGCATCATGTCGCCGTCGACGCGATAGATCTGTGCGTCTTGGGCGTCACATAGGCGCGCGGCACTTTCCGCCACAGCATCGAGCACGGGCTGAAGATCGGTGGGCGAGCTGGCAATCACGCGCAGAATCTCGCTCGTCGCGGTTTGTTGCTCCAGGGCCTCGGTGAGATCGCGGTTGCGGATTTCGGTAGTTCCTAAATAAGCGGGCGTTCTCGATCGCAATGACCGCTTGATCGGCAAAGGTCTGAAGCAGCGCCACTTGCTTCTGCGAGAATGGGGCGATGGCGGCGTGCCAAACTGTAATTGCGCCGATCGGATCAGCTCCCCCGGAGCATCGGCACGGATAACACGCTTCGGAAGCTCGCGATCTCACTGGCCGCATGCTCGGGATCATTCTCCACGTCCGGGACGTGGATGACCGCGCGATCGAAGATTGCTCGTGCCACGAACAGATGTCGGCCCGGCCGAGTTGGAAAAAGCTGCCGGGATAGCTCCAGGGCTGCTGGTGGATAGTTGTTATCGGCTACCATGTGGATGAGCTCGCCGTCGAATCGGTATACCGATCCGAAGAGAGCCCACAGAGTTTGACCGAATGTTCGGCGATGGTATCGAACACGGGCTGCAATTCGGTCGGCGCGCTGCTTATGACCGCGAGGATATCACTTGTCGCTGTCTGCTGTTCCAACGCCTCAGTCAGATCGCCGTTACGGACTTGCAGTTCTTGAAACAGCCGCACGTTCTCGATCGCGATCACCGCCTGGTCAGCGAAAGTGTGACCAGTGCGATCTGCTTTTCTGCAAAGGGCTCGGACTACACTCCTTCGGATCATGATCCCTCCGGAGTTGGCCCTCTCGTGAGCAGCGGGACTCCCAAAAGCGTTCTAACGAACCAATTCGGGCTCCCACTTCCCTAAATTAAATCCAGGATCAGTTAGGCATCCGGGAAGATGAACTGGCCGTCGCTCAAGAGCGAACGGCCCATAACCGTACCGCGGTCATTAGGGGAGATAGGAGTTCGCTCGAAGAATTCATCTCAATTCGGGAGTCACGTTGTAAGCAACCGCCAGGCGAAACACGTCGTCATCGACCTATAGATATATCCCTGGTTAGCACCCAAAGGCGTCGCGGCGTTCTCGATCAGTGTTTCCAGAACGGGATGAAGGTCAAACGTCGAGCGGCTGATGACCTTGAGCACTTCGCTCGTGGCAGTCTGCTGCTCTAACGCCTCGGTGAGGTCGCGGTTCCGCGCTTCTGAGTTCCTTGAACAGCCGCACATTCTCGATGGCGATCACGGCCTGGTCGGCGAAGGTCTTAACCAATTCGATTTGTCGGTCAGTGAAAGGCTCGACAACGTCGCGCCAAATTGTGATTGTTCCGATTCCTGCTCCTTCTCGCAATAAAGGCACTGCCAACAACGTTCGCACCCCGGAGTCGGATGACGTGGGAATAGTCTGCCGCGCTATAAATTGTGCATCGGCGGCGTGTAGTCGGGCGTCAAGGATGTGGATAGGTTTGCGGTCGAGGAAAGCTCGAGCGCCTGGAATGTTGGGACTTACTGGGAGGGGGTTGGACTGCAGGACCGCGATCCGTTCGGGACTTTCATTGTGATGAGCGACGACTCGCAAAAACTCTCCATCGAGTTGCCGGATATGGCCCTGTTTGGCCCCAGAAAGCTTCACAGCGTTGGCAACAAGGGTATCGAGTACTGGTTGGAGCTCAGTCGGTGAGGATGCGATAACCCTCAAAACCTCACCGGTCGCCGTCTGTTGCTCCAGCGCTTCAGTCAGGTCGCGGTTCCGTTCCTGTAGTTCTTTGAAGAGCCGCACGTTCTCGATCGCGATGACCGCTTGATCGGCAAAGGTTTCAAGCAGCTTTATCTGCTTGTCTGAGAAGGGGCGAACCTCTATCCGACGGATCATGATCGTTCCGATCGGCACACTCTCACGCAGTAAAGGCGTGGCAAGCACGGTCCGAAGGCCGATCGTCTTAGCGAGCGACGCATTTGGGAACTCGTCCTCTGGTTCCGCTGCAAAGTCATGTATGTGAATGGTTTGTCTGTCAATGATGGCTCGACCGGATATCGAGCCACGGTCAATTGAGGTGGGACCTCCACCCAGCGACCCCGGCAGCGATCCATAATTAGCCACCCTCTTCAAGGAATCACCATCGATGCGACTAATCAAAGCGTCGTCAGCCTCACACAGCCGCGCAGCACTTTCTGCGACTGCATTTAACACCGGCTGGATATCCGTCGGCGAGCTGGCGATGACGCCCAAAATTTCACTCGTTGCCGTTTGTTGCTCCAACGCTTCATTGAGTTCTTGAAACAGCCGCACATTCTCAATGGCGATGACCGCCTGGTCGGCAAAGGTTTCAAGCAAACGGATTTGCTGGTCCGAGAACGGACGAAGCTCCAGGCGACGAAGGTGGATTATCCCAAGCGGAATTCCATTTCGCAGCAGCGGCACAACTAGCACACTCTTCACGCCTGATGGAATTGCATAGATCTTGGCACCGGGGAACTCATTAATAGCTGCCTGAACGTCAGGGACATGGATTGTCCGCCGGTCGAGAATGGCTCGGCCGGGCACCGATCCGAAGTCGATGGATACATTTTCCCTTCCGGCCAAAGTTGGGATAGAGCCAAAGTGAGAAACCGTTTGGTAGGTCTTACCATCGGTGCGCCGCACTAACACATCGTTGGCATCGCACAACCGCGCCACATTCTCGGCAATGGTGTCCATGACGGCCTGCAGATTAGCCGGAGCTTTGGCAATCATATGCAGGATGTCGCTAGCCGCAGCGAGTTGTTCCAGCGCCTCGTCGCGCTCCCGCTTTAGCTCCTCAGCTGCCTGTGGATGCTTGAGCTGAGACTTTTCAGATGAGACACGGGGCGGCTTTGCCCTTGTTTTCTTCGCGCCCTTTTTGGTGGTCGTTGCCATAAAGCAGATCGAGACGGGACTGAACTGACTTTTACGCCAGGTGGTTGCAGGCGTCAAGGAAAGCTATGAAAGGGTTGCAACGCAACCGCTATGGGTTCGCTTTAGCGAGTCTACCGAATTTTTCGACGGGAAGACTACCTCACGAATCGCGCAACGTCCCAATTTCGGTCAAAAAAAGTTGACACTAAATGCCTCGGAGGATAAAACTCTCACAGATAACGGCCGGATTTTGACGAAAAAATAAAAAACACCGCTGAAGTTTGGGAGGTTCTGCCGCGCCGGTCGGTGCGAGATGTGCCAGAAGGATCAAATCCTTCTTACGAGGCGATGCAGCGGGGGAGAGACGCTCATGAAACCACAGAGGAACGATCCCTGCCCTTGCGGGAGCGGCAAGAAATACAAAAAGTGCTGCCTACCCAAGGAAAGAGACCAACAAGCCGGCGATTCCCCCTGGAGCCATGCCGGCAAAGTGCACCGCATTCAGCACGCCGACGATTATCCGGTGGAGGCCTGCTATCTCAATGCTGATTGGAAAGGGCAGGGATTGGCCCGCATCGTGGTTACTCGGAGCCAAGAGAACGGGAAAATCATGGTAGCAGCGTTCCTGGTCGATATTTTCTGCCTGGGAGTCAAAAACGCCTTTTGTAATGAGGGCCTCGGCAGAAGGCAGATTGAGGCTCAACTTCTGCCTGGATACTACCAGAATGAGGAACCCACGAGAGTCGGGATCAACTATGTCAAGGAGATCATCTACGGCGCGGTAGATTACGCCAGAAGTCTAGGATTTGAACCTCATCCTGATTTTGAACTTTCCCGCCAAGTGCTTGGATCTGAAGAGATTGGCAGGACCCGCAACCTGACCTTTGGCGGGCCGGAGGGAAAGCCGTTTTACGTGGCCGGCCCCGATGATGATACCGCAACGGTCCTGCAAAAGCTTCGCAAGAGACTAGGGGAAGACGGATTTAACTTTATTGCGCCGGAAGAGGACTGGGAGGATATAAAGGAAGACGAAGACCAGCAGCCCGGACTGGTGAGTCGGGTATTGGGTCAAGCGACGGAGCTTCTGGACGCTGACCTCAAGAGATACAAGCACCTTAGACAAATTGGGATGCGCTTAATGGGTGCGATCACAAGGTCGCTACCGAGGGAATTGATCCTCCAGGCTGCAAGAGATTTGCGGCTGTTGGATAAAAAGGGGAGGATCGTCTGCGATACGGAAGATGAAACGTCATTCATCATGGATCGCGCTATCCACGACATACCCTGGCCGGAACAGAGATACATAGAAATCTATCACCAAGACGAGGCCTCAAAGCTATCTCTAGATCAGCAGGCGTATCTAGAGGCAAACATACAGCCGGTTTTTTCCTTGTACGAAGTTTTGAAGGTATCCCGCGGTCGCGGTGTATGGCTAGTGAATCTATTTTCGCCGGAAGAATTTTTTCTCATGGATACTGGATTAGGAACGACAGCCGAAAAAGGATGCCTTTTGGCCAGCAGGGTAATCCGCCTCAACGGAATCTGTTTCACCTCCGGGGTGACTATGCCTTTTGGCCCCGAACACAAAAGGCGCCTCACGCACCACTTTACTTCCCTGGCAGATGACAAAGAAGGAGCCGGAAGCTGGGAGAGGCTGATGCAGCGTCATGCTCCATATTTCTTTATTGAGTTTAAGAAGACCGGTGTTGCCGTCGAGTTTACTACGGTCACTTAAGCCACGTGCCGTACGGACCAGGATTTTCTTTTTGCTCTTTCGGGCTTACTGTGAAGAAGCATTCACCCGAGGGGGGTCCAATCGCTCAAGCCGTTAGAACTGAAAGCACGGGCTGACAACCTGAGCGTTTTTAAAAGCCCACGATCTCTGCGAGCGGTTGGGGCTCTTCCGATATTGATGATAAAAGGAAGTCCTGGTTCAGCGTTTACGTTCTTTACCTGAACGAATTCCTTGTTTCTCTGGGGACCCCGGCGCCAACCTCGCAAAGACTCCAGTCAACCTCGTCTTTATTTTGGCTTTCCGAAACTTGCCATGTTTTGCGTGAGATGATTCTTCTCCGACTTCGGATCTATTTCCCGCCAACTCGCCAAGATTTGAAGGCCATGCCTTTTGTCGAGCGAATCTTCGTTCCGCACACGCGCTGCGTTACTTAATTCCCTTGCAGTAAAACAGTAAAAACTATAGGTCTTCAGGCCTTCCTGTGAACCAGGACTCGGAGATTGCGCCGCGGATCCGCCAAAGGATGGATCAGCGACAGTTTTTAAGGCTGAGGCGCGGAGGACCCAGAGTAAACGAGTTCTTGGTAAAAAAATTTTTCTCCTCGCAAACTCTGTCTATGCTTGAAAGTTTTCGCCGCTTGCGTAAATTTGCCGATATATGAAACATCTCGGATTCGGATATTTCTCCCGCCATGCCGCGAAGAACGCCAAGTTTTGATAACTATTATTTCTCTTTCTTTGCAGCCTTTGCGTGTTTTCGGGAAAATATTCCGCTTCTTTGGGTTGCGGCGCAGCCGCGCTGTGCCTCTGCGGTGAACACTTCTTCACAGAAAAACCGGAATAACCAAAACTATAAACCGCTACAAAAAGCAGCGAGTGTGAAGAGGAGAGGCCTAAGTATCGCATTGAGCCAACGGGAAGACGCCCTCGCTCAGCCTCCAAAGAGAGATGTTCGAACGAACTTGTCTTAGCTTTTCAGTCGGAGAATATTGTGGGCGGTGACCGGCCGGTGAAATCCTTTCAGCGTTAGTTCCCCTACAGGTTCCACTTCCACCAGCTCTTCCACAGTCCCCAGCAGCCGTTGGGAAACCAAGATCTGACTTGGTTTGGCCTCGCCGCAAAGGCGTGAGGCCAGATTAGTGACGGTGCCGATGGCACCGTAATCCCACCGACCTTCAAATCCGATTCCGCCGATGGTCGCGTAGCCCTGCGCGATACCGACACCGAAATCGAGCTCGTAGCCTAGCTTACGCCATTTGCCGTCAGCTCTACCACACTCTCCCGCATCGCAAGCGCCATGCGGATCGCTCGCTCCGCCGGGTTCGGAACCGACACTGGATCATTAAAAAAAATCATCATGCCGTCGCCAGTGAATCGTTCCAAAGTCCCTTCGTGTTCCAGAATCAGCTTGCCCATTGCAGCATGGTACTCGCGGAGAACTCCCATTACTTCCTCGGGCTCGGAGGTCTCGGCAAAGGCGGTAAAGCCGCGCAGGTCGAGAAAAACCACCGTGATCTCTCGCCGGTGGGTCTTGAGCGGATCCTCGGTGCCTCCGGAGACGATCAGCTCTGCAAGTTGAGGCGAGAAAAAACGTTTTAGCCGACTGAGTCTGTCAAGCTGAGCCACTTGCTCCTTTACACGTTCTTCCAGACGCTTGTTCCACTCCTCCAGCTCGTTGCGGAGCCGAACCTCCTGGTCGCGCAAACGCTTTTTCTCCAGGCACGCGCCGATGCGCGCCCGCAAGAGGACCGGGTCGAATGGCTTGGGCAGATAATCCTCGGCCCCGAGCTCGATACAACGGACCACGCTGCCGATCTCGTCTAGAGCGGACAGTACAATGACCGGAATGTCGCGTAGTGCATGATCCGACTTCATCTGTTCCAGAACCTGGTAACCGTTCATCTCCGGCATCATGACATCGAGCAGGACAAGGTCGTACGGATCTGCCTTGATCGTCTCTAACCCAAGTCGCCCGTTTTCCGCAACGGCGGTTTTATGCCCGTCCGCCTCCAAAAGCGCGCACAGCATATCCCGGTTCATCTCGATGTCGTCGACGACAAGAACGGAGCGGGATTGAATGTTGGCATTTTTCTCAGTCACGATGTGTGCTTCTTGCAGTTTCGCCCATCTGGCTAGGAGACTTTCTTAACCGCAAAGAACGCAAAGTTCGCATAGGAAAAATTCTTTTGCATTTCTTTGCAATTGTCCGACGACCGTTCAACATTCGCCGAAACACCTTCTCACCACGAAGATCAGGAAGACCACGAAGGGCGGGTTTGAAAAGCACCTCTATTTTTTTGCGTCCTTTGCACTTTATGTTTAAGCGTTTTCGCAGCTTGCGCAAATTTTCCAGTGCCCCGTGGCTATCCAAAACTGGGATTTGCTCGTGCCAAGACGCGAAGCACGCCAAGTGGCGGGCCAGGCCCGTCATCCCGAGCGGAGACGAGGGATCTGAGAAAGATTTCTCCCTTCGGTCGAAATGACAATACGTTTTTCTTTGCGGCCTTTGCGCGAGATATTCCCAGTTCTTCTTTTGTGTTCTTTGCGCCCTTTGCGGTTAATTCTCCGGTTCCGAATCGACTTTGGTTGCGGCTTTTGCCGCGCTAGGTTCTTTGCGGTTAAATTCCTCTCCGTCCTTAATCTAAAATCGGCAATCTAAAATCCAAAATCATAGGAACTCCTGGATTTTGGCCAGCAGCTCGGCTGGATCAAACGGCTTCGTTACATAGGCATCGCAGCCGGCCTCGGCCGCCTTAATGTCATCGCCGCTGAGCGCATAGGAGGTCACTGCGATGATGGGGATATGGCGGAGCGCGGCATTGGCTTTGATCCGCCGCGTCACCTCGTATCCGTCAATGCCGGGAAGCTGGATATCCATAAGGATCAGATCCGGCACCTGCGCCTCCGCCGACGTCAACCCTTCCTCACCCGTGACCGCCTCAATCAATTCATAACCAACGCTTGTGAGAAGGTCGCGCAAGAGGCGCCGATTTTCTTCGTGGTCCTCGATAACCAATATCCGCTTTCCAGCCATAGCAAATCTCAACTTTAAAGACTTTTAACCGCAAAGATCGCAAAGTTCGCATAGAATTTTTTTGCGTTCTATGCGTTCTTTGTGGTTAGCCTCTTGGTTTGCTCCTCTTCCCTTGCGCCTTTGCGCGAGATTGATTCTTTCTTTTTTATCCCGCCAAGACGCCAAGCTCGCAAAGAAAATCTCCTTAACTAATTTTCCTAACTTGGCGTACTTTGCGCCTTTGCGCGAGAAAACTCTTCTCCGTACGGTAGCGTGAAAGTAAACTTACTCCCTTTCCCCACTTCGCTTTCCACCCAGATCTTTCCTCCGTGTAATTCGACGATTCTTTTTGCGATGGCGAGCCCGAGCCCCGTGCCCCCCTTCTTCTGCGTGATGGAGCCCTCGGCCTGTCGGAACTCGTCGAAGATTTTTTCGCGATCCGTCTCCGGGATCCCTGGCCCGGTATCCGACACCGACACCAGCAAATTCCCGTTCTCCGCTGCCACGTCGATCCGAACCTCCCCCGAGTCCGTGAACTTGATCGCGTTGCCAACGAGATTCAACAACACTTGCGCAATTCGCCGCTCGTCCCCTAGCGCGGCAGGCAAGTCGGCAGGAACTGTGACCTTCAGCGGAAGATTCTTCTCCGCGGCCAGAGATTGCGTGCCGGAGACGACGGCCTGAATCACGTCTTTAATCGAATAAGGGTTGATCGCCAAAGTTAGTTGGCCGGCCTCGATCTTGGAGAAATCGAGCACGTCGTTGATCAGGCCGAGCAGATGACGGCCGCTTTTGTCGATTCGTCCGTGGACGTCTCTAACCTTCTCGGGCAGCTCGCCGTACACGTTCATCAGGAGCATCCGCGTATAGCCCAGGACGGCATTCATCGGCGTGCGCAGCTCATGGCTCATACTCGCCAAAAACTGCGATTTGTACTTGCTCGCCAGCTCCAGTTGATGTCCCTTTTCCTCGATCTCTCGAAAGAGCCGTGCATTTTGTATCGCCAAGGCCGATTGAGTCGCGAAGGTCTGAAGAAGTGGACGACTTCCGGCGAAAAGCTGCCGGCCTGCTTCCGCCACACCGTCAACGCCCCCATGATGCGCCCTTCTCGGAGAAGCGGAACCGCCAGAACAGATCGATATCCGAGCCGAGCCGCGATAGGCCGGAGTCGCGTAGCCCCGAGTTCCTGCTCCTCTAGCAGATTAACGACTTGAACTGGAGCCCGAGTGATTGTCGCCCGCCCGGTCGCGCCCTCTCCCTGTCGTATCGGCGCTGCCCGAATGGCTTCGACTAGTTCTTCTTCCATACGGTGGCTAGCCCTGAGACGAAATTCCTGCCCACCTTCGTCGTACTCGTAGATAACTCCACTGTTGGTACCTGAAAGCTGGACCGCATGGCCAACGATGGTGCTGAGCACGGTCTGGAGATCGAGAGTAGAGCTGACCGCCTGACCGACCTCGCCTAACGCTCTAAGCTCGCCGACCGACTGTGCCAGCTCGCGGGTCCGCGCCTCCAGTTCCTGGAACAGCCGCACGTTCTCGATTGCGATCACCGCCTGGTCGGCGAAGGTTTCTGAGCAGTTTGATCTGCTTGTCGGTGAAGGGACGGACCTCCATGCGGCGAATATGAATCGCCCCGATGGGTAGTTCCTTCGCGCAGCAATGGCGTGGCAAGATCGTCCGAACGCCCACGTGCTGGCAAAGCTGCAGACTCCGGAAAGTCATCTCTCTGCCGCGCAAGTCATCGGAATGTGAATTGTTCGTCGGTCAATTATGGCTCGCGCCGTTGGTAGAGCCACGGTCGATTGGAGAATTCCCGCAGGTCCCACCCGGCAAGGCCCGTAATTAGCCACGATCTGAAGCATGTCACCATCAACGCGATAAATCACCGCGTCAGTTGCATCGCACAGCCGCGCCGCATTCTCGGCGACCACATCCAGCACCGGCTGAATGTCAGTCGGCGAGCTGGCGATGACGCGGAGGATTTCGCTCGTAGCCGTCTGCTGCTCCAACGCTTCAGTGAGATCGCGATTGCGGACTTGCAATTCTTGGAAAAGCCGCACGTTTTCGATCGCGATCACGGCCTGGTCGGCGAAGGTCTTGAGTAGCGCGATCTGCTTGTCGGTGAAAGGGTTGACTTCCGCGCGACGAATCAGAATGGCCCCGATGGCGACCCCCTCACGGAGCAATGGGGTCGCCAGTCTCGTCTGCAGGCCGAATTGTTTCTGATAATCCATGCTCACCGTGAATTCGTCCTGCGACGCCGCTTCCAAGTCATGGACATGGATTGTCTCTCGATCAAGCACTGCTCGGGCAGGCACCGAGCCGCGGTCCATAGGTCCTGCTTCTCCGATTGGTCCTGTAGGTAGCGTCCCATATTTAGCCACTCGCCGAAGGTTGCTACCATCTACACGGAAAATAACTGCGAGGTCCCCACCGCAAACACGTGCGGCACTCTCGGCCACTACATTCAGCACCGGCTGGATATCTGTCGGCGAACTGGCGATGACACCCAAGATTTCACTCGTAGCCGTTTGCTGCTCCAACGACTCCTTGAGTTCTCGGAACAGCCGCACGTTCTCGATGGCGATCACCGCTTGATCGGCGAAGGTTTCGAGCAGTTTGATCTGCGCCGGGGTGAAGGGGCGCACCTCGGTGCGACGCGCGGTCAATACTCCAATGAGTTCCCCCTGCTGACGAAGGGGAGCGGCCAAGAAGGTGCGGAAGTTGCCGGCGGAACCCAACATCGGGAAATCGTTCTGCGCGCGGACGTCGGGAATGTGGAGCGCGCCGTGCTCGCGCATCCAGCCATACTGTGGCTCATCAATACTGATCTCGGGGCGGTCAATAGGTATGGGACCAAAATGAGCCCGCGGAACCATGGCGTTCCCCTCGCGGAGTCGCAGCACCACGTCATCAATCCCACAAACCCGCGCGGCGCTCTCGACGATGGCATCCAGCACCGGCTGCACATCCGTTGGCGAGCGGCTGATGATGCCGAGCACCTCAGCCGTTGCAGTCTGATGCTCCAGGGCTTCCCGCAATTCAGCGTTCCGCTCTTGGATATCCTTAAACAGCCGGACGTTCTCGATGGCGATGACCGCTTGGTCGGCGAAGGTTTTGAGAAGCGCGATCTGTTTGTCGGTGAACGGCCGGACTTCTTTTCGATGGATTACAATCGCGCCGATCAAATCATTCTCTTTTAGCAAGGGAACGGCTAAGACACTCCGCATCCCCTGGTCACGATAAGGCCCGGTGCGATAAGCGGTCAGTTCTGGATCGGCAAGAACATCCGGTACATGGACCAACCGCCGTTCCAATGCGACCCGGCGTACCGCGCTCTCTCGCCCTGGACGAAAAGGCGTACCCAGCGCATACGCCTCCATCGCAGGTGCCACATTGTATAATGCAACGCCTCGAAGGGTCTCGCCATCAAATCTAAACATCGCACCATTTTGCGCCTCGCAGAGGCGGACTGCATTGTCGAGGATCGTCTGAAAGACGGGCTGCAAATCAGTTGGCGAACTGGCGATCACGCCAAGAATTTCGCTTGTCGCCGTTTGCTGTTCCAACGCTCTCGGTACTGGTTCCTTCAGCTCTTGGAACAATCGCACGTTTTCGATGGCGATGACGGCTTGGTCGGCGAAAGTTTCGAGCAGTTTGATCTGCACCGGGGTAAAGGGGCGCACTTCAGTGCGACGCGTAAACAGCGATCCGATAAGTTCCCCTTGCTGGCGAAGGGGGACGGACAAGAAGGTGCGCCAGCCGCTGCGGGAATCAACCGTCGGGAAGTGGAAGTCTTTCCGTTCGCGGGCGTCAGGAATATGGAGTGTGCCGTGCTCGCGTAACCAGCCGTACAATGGTGCATCCACATCGGTCTCGACGCGGAGAACGGGTATTGGGCCAAAATGAGCCCGCGCAACCATTGCGTTCCCCTCGCGGAGTCGCAGCACCACGTCATCAATCCCACAAACCCGGGCAGCGCTTTCAACAATCGCATCGAGCACCGGCTGGACATCGGTGGGTGACCGGCTGATGATGCCGAGCACTTCGGATGTGGCTGTTTGATGCTCCAGGGCCTCTCGCAATTCAGCGTTGCGCGCTTCGAGTTCCTTGAAGCAGCCGCACATTCTCGATAGCGATCACGGCTTGGTCGGCGAAGGTTGTGACAAGCTCGATCTGTCTCTCGGTAAATGGCCTGACTAGCATCGGACCAGATCGAGATCGGCCGATGCGATTCGCCTCGCGAAGCAGCGGAACGACTAGCAGGGTGCGCGCTCCGAACGTGCTGGAGTCGGCCTTAGACTCCGGAATCTCAGTTCGATGTCCGCAATATAGATCGGCTTGCGCTCCAGGAACGCCTGACCCGACGACGTATCACGCCCGGGCCGCACTGACGCTTCGACTGCATAGCTGATCACGCCTTTGGACGCCGACGTCTGAAATAGGCAACAACTTGGAGAAACTCCCCATCGAACTGGCGAATATGAGCCTTGCTTCGCGCCGGCAGAGCCTCACCGCATTTTCTACGAACCGTATCGAGCACCGGTTGAAGTATCAGTCGGCGAACTCGCAATGACTCTTAAGCACTTCGCTCGTCGCTGTCTGCTGCTCTAGAGCTTCCGTAAGATCGCGGTTGCGGACTTGCAATTCTTGGAAAAGCCGCACGTTTTCGATCGCGATCACGGCCTGATCGGCGAACGTCGTAACTAGCTCAATTTGCTTCTCTGTGAAAGGCTCGAACTACAGTCCTTCGAATCAAGATTACGCCAATGAGGGTGCCCTCTCTGAGCATCGGGACTCCGAGAGTCGTCCGAGTGCCTCCCAGAGTGTGAGCTTCCGCAAGTTGATACTCAGGATCCGCGACGATGTCGTGAATATGAATGACACGGTGTTCAAGGGCGACCCGCGCCACGGTGGTTCCTCGCCCCGGTCGAATCGGGTTTTGCTCGAGGAAATCCTTGAATTCAGGCGGAACATTGTAAGCGACAGCCCGCCGCAGCACTTCCCCATCGACTCGCAAAATAAACCCGGAATTCGCACCGCACAATCTTGTTGCATTCTCGATGAGTGTTTCCAGCACCGGCTGCAAGGTCGAAAGTTGAGCGGCTGATGACTTTCAAGCACTTCGCTGGTCGCGGTCTGCTGCTCTAGCGCTTCGCTCAGGTCACGATTTCGTGATTGGAGTTCCTGAAACAACCGGACGTTCTCAATGGCGATGACGGCTTGATCGGCAAAGGTTTCAAGCAGCTTTATCTGCTTGTCTGAGAAGGGGCGAACCTCTATCCGACGGATCATGATCGTTCCGATCGGCACACTCTCACGCAGTAAAGGCGTGGCAAGCACGGTCCGAAGGCCGATCGTCTTAGCGAGCGACGCATTTGGGAACTCGTCCTCTGGTTCCGCTGCAAAGTCATGTATGTGAATGGTTTGTCTGTCAATGATGGCTCGACCGGATATCGAGCCACGGTCAATTGAGGCGGGACCCCCACCCAGCGACCCCGGCAGCGATCCATAATTAGCCACCCTCTTCAAGGAATCACCATCGATGCGACTAATCAAAGCGTCGTCAGCCTCACACAACCGCGCAGCACTTTCTGCGACCGCATTTAACACCGGCTGGATATCCGTCGGCGAGCTGGCAATGACGCCCAAGATTTCGCTCGTCGCCGTTTGCTGTTCCAACGCCTCCTTGAGCTCTTGAAACAGGCGGACGTTCTCGATGGCAATCACCGCTTGATCGGCGAAGGTTTCGAGTAATTTGATCTGCGCCGGGGTGAAGGGGCGCACCTCGATGCGACGCGCGCCTAGTCCTCCAATGAGTTCCCCCTGCTGACGAAGGGGCACTACTAATAAGGTGCGGTAGTTGCTGAAGGGTGCCAACATTGGGAAATCATTCTGCGCGCGGACATCGGGAATGTGGAGCGAGCCATGCTCGCGCATCCAGTGATACCGTGGTTCATCAATACTCATCTCGATTTGGGCAACGGGTATGGGACCAAAATGAGCCCGCGCAATCATAGTGTTCCGCTCGTGGAGTCGCAGCACCACGTCATCGATCCCACAAACCCGGGCGGCGCTCTCGACGATGGCGTTAAGCACCGGCTGCACGTCCGTCGGCGAGCGGCTGATGATGCCGAGCACCTCGGCAGTCGCCGTCTGATGCTCCAGGGCCTCGCGCAATTCTGCGTTGCGCTCCTGGAGTTCTTTGAACAACCGCACGTTTTCTATGGCGATCACGGCCTGGTCAGCGAAGGTTTCAAGGAGTTTGATCTGTTTGTCTGTGAACGGCCGCACCTCGTTCCGACGGATGGTAATTGCCCCGATAGGAGTACCTTCACGCATAAGGGGAACCGCCAGCCCGGTCCGAATACCCAGACTCTTTAAGCTATGCCAGACATCCGCATAGTCCGCTTCGCGCTCTGCCAACATGTCATGGACGTGGACCGGCTGCTGGTTGAGTATGGCGCGGCCGCTCAACGAACCACGCCGAATTGGCCGTGTCTCGCCGACGGCGAGCACCGGTGAGACGACCCCGTAGTTCGCCACTTTCCGCGCCATGTCACCTTCGACGCGCCAGATTTGAGCATCGACGGAGCCACAACTCGAGCAGCGTTTTCAGCAACAGCAGCCAACACCGGCTGAATATCCGTCGGAGAGCTGGCGATGACACGAAGTATCTCACTCGTCGCGGTCTGCTGTTCGAGCGCCTCGGTAAGATCGCGGTTGCGAACCTGTAGTTCGTTCAGCAGTCGGGTATTCTCCATCGCGATCACGGCCTGATCGGCAAAGGTAGTTACCAAATCGATCTGCTTGTCGGTAAAGGGCCGTGCTTCCGTTCGACTGAGCGTGATGACGCCGAGCAGGTCATGTCCCCTAAGCAGTGGCACACCCAGCGCTGCCCGGTATGGTTGCACTTGCCACGCCTGATAGGTGTACTCCGGATCCGACAAAATATCCGGTATGTGAATGGTCTGTCGTTCAAGCGCAGCTCTCGCAGTGACGCTGTAACGTCCGGGCGTGAGCGGGTTGCGCTCGACAAATTCTCGCAGTTCCGCAGAAACGTTGTAGGTGACCGCTAGCCGCAATACTCCGTCTTCGAGCCGCAGAATGAACGCCTGCTCCGCCGCGCACAGTCTCGCCGCGTTCTCAACCAGTGTTTCAAGGACCGGCTGCAGGTCAAAGGCCGATTGACTGATGACTTTGAGCACTTCACTGGTCGCCGTCTGTTGCTCCAACGCTTCGGTGAGATCGCGGTTGCGAACTTGTAGTTCGTTGAACAAGCGCACGTTTTCGATGGCAATGACCGCCTGATCAGCAAAGGTCTGAAGTAGAGCGACTTGCTTGTCAGAAAAGGGACGAACCTCTAATCGGCGAATAATAATCGCCCCGAGGGGAATTCCCTCGCGCAGTAACGGGGTGGCAAGCACGGTACGATAACCAAAGCGGCGTGCCAAAGCGATGCCGACTGGGAATTCATCTTCCGACTCTGCCGCGAGATCATGAATGTGGATCGTTTGCCTGTCGATGACGGAACGAGCAAGTACCGAGCCACGCTGGAGCGGCATTTTATCAGCCTCGGTAAGGCCAGGGATATGTCCGTACTGAGCGACCAAGGGAAGGACATCGCCGTCAATGCGCCGGATAAGAGCGTCGCTTGCACCGCATAATCGAGCTGCATTTTCCGCCACAGTATCCAGCACCTGCTGAATGTCAGTCGGTGAACTAGCAATAACACCGAGAATTTCGCTCGTCGCCGTTTGTTGTTCCAATGATTCAGTGAGCTCCTGAAACAGCCGAACATTCTCAATGGCGATGACAGCCTGGTCGGCGAAGGTCTTCAGAAGTCGAATTTGGCCGTCTGTGAACGGCTTAACCTCGAGGCGCCGGAGCCCTATCAACCCGATCGCTTGCCCCTTCCAGAGGAGAGGCGTGTACACAAGGGTGCGGAGCCCGATTGGCTGTACCCGGGCGCGGGTTGGCGCAAACATCGGATCTTCTTCAGCCAGAATGTCGTGGATATGCACGGTCTCACCGGACGTAAGAACATGCCGGTTCAGTGGTTCATCGGCGATCGGGAGCGCGACAATCGTAATCGGGATTGGACCGACATGGGCCATCAGTCGGAGCATGTTACCGTCGACCAGGCGCACTGAGGCATCCTCCGCGCTACATAGACGCGCGGTGCTCTCGACGATCGCGTCGAGAACCGATTGAAGTCTGTCGGCGAGCTCGCGATCATCCGCAGGATGTCGCTAGCCGCAGCGAGTTGTTCCAGCGCTTCGTCGCGCTCGCGCTTTAACTCCTCAGTTGCCTGTGGATACTTGAGACTGAGACTTTTTCGGCAGGGCACGGGGTTGCTTTGTCGTTGATTTTTTCGAGCCTCTTTTGGTGGTCGTTGCCATTTTCTGCTTTGATTTCAAAGAGGATTCACCGAGGAGACACCGAGTTTACAGAGAGTTTATTCAACGCCATTATCGTTTGATTTTCTTGGCAACTTCCGCGCGCGGCAGTTAGCCAGCACGGAAGCCCCAATTCCAAAGATGTCGCTGAGGCTATTCCATGTGTGGCACGAGCGTCAAGAGCGATCACACCCAAGGTTTAACAATATCGCCGAAGCGAATGAAAGTTACTAAACCCGGTCGAATTTACCATCCTGTAGGATTTAGACTGAAAGTCCGTGCCTTCAAAGACGAGGAGAGCCAATTAAAAACGGTCGTTATTCTAATGAAGGAACTCGGACCGTTGGAGGCTAGCCGAGCCTTAGCTTTGCCAAGAAGAAACGGATCGAATCGGTGAAACACCATTGGCGATGGCAATCTCAATTGCAGCAAGGCCAGTTCTTTGACCGAGTGTTTGCGGCAAAGTTTGAAAGATCTGTGAGAAAGTATGATTATCGGCGGTTCGAGAGAGAATGCAAATCTAAAGACGCCTAGGTTAGCGGCTTCAACACCAATCTAGCGTTAACCAATTCGACTTTAGGATCAGATCTATTTTTCAACGGAACTCTGCCGCGTTTAACCGACCTCACACGGCTTCTTTAAATTGAACTACATCCACACTGATGCGGGAGGATGGTTTTACTCGACCAATGACGAGCTTCTCCATCGCTTTATAAATAGTGGCTTGAAAATATTTCTCTCCACATTGTTGGCAAACGCGTGCGGGAACGTCTTTAAGAACCTTGAGCTTTTTGCCCCAGCGAAAATCGACCTCGGTCTTGGCTTCGACCACTTTACCCTTGCAGAAGTAACATTCCGTAATCATGAAATCACCTGGCCTTCCTTGTTTGCCAATCGTCCTGCCACTCTTCCGGATCAGGCTCATATGCAGTTACAACCAGAATCTCTTCCGCTTCCAATCGGGCAACAAGAATATGTAAAGGCCTGTTGCCGATACGGCCAAGGATTAAACAACTGGCCCCCCTGGGATCGTTAGGATAGTCTTCGATGATATTACCCGATTTTACCGCCCGCTCAATGTCCGCGGCTTTTATCCTTCTCAATCGTAATTTTTCAGTGTGAGTAAAAGAAATCGAGTACCTTCCCTCACCAAACTTCTGCCTGATATCTTCTATATCCACATCTGGCCCTCATCTTGGCCATGCCGCAGCACGACGCTTGCCCGGTATCCGAACGAGTCGTGACTAAAGTCAGTACCACAGGAGACACCGAGCCTTCAGAATCTACTCCGTGTCTTCTGCGCCGGGTGGTTAGGGTGGAATACGACTGAGCTGTCTTTTACGCCATGGGACTCGCTATCGTCAAGGCGATATGATTCACCGATCTAACAAAACAAAGGCCGACGAAGCCTGAAAATAATTTCACGACATCGCCAAAGAGCGCCAGGGGAATCACTTGTTTGACAACGGGCGCGGAAGTGGACTAACCTTAGTCCAGTCATGTCTACGGTCAATATTCATCAGGCAAAAACGCAATTCTCTCGGCTTGTCGATCTGGCAGCCGGCGGTGAAGAAATTATCATCGCAAAAGCGGGCAAGCCGGTTGCCCGCTTGATACCCTACGCGCCGAAAGGCACGGTGCGCCGGCCTGGGACCATGCGCGGCAAGATTCGCATCAAAAAGAGCTTCGACGCGCCTCTTCCGAAGGAATTGCTAGACTCCTTCGATGGGAAGTCGTGATCAGTGCGGCTGCTCCTTGATACTCACGTTCTTCTTTGGTGGTTGGCGGATGACCGAAAACTACCGAAACCCGCGCGGGAAATCATTGCTAAACCCGACAACGACGTGCTGGTGAGTTCGGCGTCCGTCTGGGAAGTCGCCATTAAAGTTGCGTTGGGCCGAATTGAGGTCGAGCTGGACGACCTGGAAGATGCGATTGCACGCAACGGCTTCCGCTCTCTACCGGTCGGGTTCCGGCATGCCATAAGGGCCGGCCGTCTACCGGCCATACACCGCGACCCGTTTGATCGGATGCTCGTCGCCCAAGCCAGCGTCGAAGAGCTACGGTTGGTTTCTCATGATCGAGTTTTTGAGCGATACGGTCTCGGTGGTGAAGGTTTGCCGCCGATCATTGTGTGAAGGCCTGCAAATTCCCAATTCTGAAAACTGTAGGGGCGGGGTTTGAGACCCGCCCCTAAAACCACCTAAAAAAATTCTGGCCGACTCGTAAAAACTAATGATGCGCAGCCTGCTCGTCCAACGACAGATTCACGTAATGGTGCGACTTCGATACCGGACCGATCCCTTTGACGATCGTCTGCCAGTGTTCGCCTTCATCATCGCTGTAGAAGACATCTCCGTCCGTGGTGCCGGCAAAAATCGCGTAGCCGCCGTTCCACACATCCATCGCCATGCCTTCGATATTGGCGCGGATATGGTCGGGCAGACCGCCGCTCAAGAGGTCCCATGATTTGCCGCCATCACGGCTGCGCGCGATGCGCGCGTCTGCTGTGTGGAGGTTCCTCCAGGTCCCCGGGCCGGTCTTGGCTCCGGCCACGAACAGTAAATTAGCATCCTTGGGATGGACGAAGAACGGGTCGACATAGCCGATTCTAAAATCCCGCGGCGTCATGCTCTTCCAACTCGCGCCGCCATCCGTGCTCACGCAAAAACCGGCCGGAACTTCCGGCCCGCAATTAGTCGTCGGCGCGGTGCCGTACAGTTTTCCGGGATCATTGGTAGGAACCAGCACCCGGTGCGCATCGGGGTTAATGCTGTCGATCGTCGTCCAAGTTTTGCCGCCATCCGTGCTTCTCAGAAAACCGCCGACCTCGACGGCGACGTGAATGATGTTCGGGTCATTCGGGTGAAAGGTTATGCTTTTCGCATGCGCCTGATGGGGCGGGCCGGGGAAGGTCCACTTCTCGACGCCGGGCACTTGACGCAGGCCTGGAAGCTCCGTCCAGCTCTTGCCAAGGTCGTCACTGTAAAACAAGTGCGCCGGTTGCGTCCCGGCATAAACTCTCGGCTTACCGCCGACCAATTGGCTGGCGAGAGAATAGATTTCCTTGTCGACGATGCCTTGATCTCTTTCATCCCAGCTTTTACCCGAGTCGCCGCTGGCGAAGATTTTGCCGTTATAACTGCCGGCAAAGAGCATCCGGCTCGTCGGCTCGAAGATGATCGCGCTGATATGCTGGTCGGGTAGCATGGTTTCCTGCCGTTTCCACCCACCGTTGTTTTTCACGAAGGAAAAGATGCCGTTCACCGTACCGACGAGCAGCTTGTCCTTTGCCGCCTCGCCAACCGTGACCGACTGACCTCCGGGCGATAAACATACAAACATAATTCTGCCTCCTTTCTTCAGTTACATCCTGACGACAATCCGAAATAGGCTGGAGAACCCCAACTGAAGCTACTCTACTTAAGGTTGAGCTGTCTCGTCAAGGCATCAAAAGATGATGCTTCTGAAAAACCCTAGGAATGCTTCGACTAGGCTCAGCATGAACGGAAAATCACCAACGATTCTAACCGCCGATCCGTTCGTCACTTCGATGAACTCAGTGCAGGCTCTGAGGATCTCGAAGGATGAACGGAGAGTTTTTCAACAGAATCAAAAAGTCTTGTCCTCTGGAAGGATCTCAAACCCGACCCGACGAGACATGCACCATGGAACCTTTTCCGGGCTCGATCGTCTAATCCGCCCAGATGAAGACAAAACCAAACCCGAACTGGTCTTCGACCCTTGTCCGAAGCGACCCACGCTACTACCAGATTGCGGCACTATCTTCCCTGCTGATCTACGGCGTCGGCTGGCTCGGGTTCGATGTTGAATGGCCGCAGGTCGTCATCTCGCTAGGAACGGTCCTGTTAACTCAATACGCCTGCACCGGGATATTTCGCCTGCCTTCTTTCGATCCCCGCAGCCCGCTAATTTCGGGCCTTTCGCTTTGTCTATTGCTTCGCACCAACAGTCTGCTGCTAGCGTTCCTGACGGCCGTAGTCACGATCCTTAGCAAATTTGTTCTGAAGCACCGCCGAAAGCATATTTTCAATCCAACCAACTTTGGAATCGTTGCCATGATGCTTCTAACCAGCCAGGTCTGGGTTTCGCCGGCACAATGGGGAAGCAAGCTATACTTCGCGTTTTTCATCGCCTGCGCGGGCGGGATGGTCATCTACCGTGCGGCGCGAAGCGATGTGACCTACGCTTTCCTGCTAGCCTACGTCGGTATCTTGTTTGGCCGCGCGTTCTGGCTCGGCGATCCGTGGGCAATACCTCTCAAACAGTTGCAGAGCGGCTCTCTTTTGCTTTTCGCCTTCTACATGATCTCCGACCCCAAAACCACGCCCGATTCACGGATAGGGAGAATTCTGTTCGCGATAATCGTCGCGGCCGGCGCCGCCTATGTCCAATTCGGGCTGTACCGCACCAATGGGCTCCTTTGGTCCTTGGCCGGCTGTGCAATCCTCGCTCCGATCATCGACCGTCTGCTGCCTGGAAGTAAGTACGAATGGACCATTCACTCTTCAGCCAAACAGTTGAAAGGAGAAATCCGTGAAACAAACCATCTTATTCCTGGCCACACTGCTTATCCTTTGCGCTAGGCCGGAACTGGCCCGGAGCTTTTGCGGCTTCTACGTCGCTAAGGCCGACACGAAGATCTTTAACAAAGCTTCGCAAGTCGTCCTCGCCCGCCAGGACGACAAGACGGTGATCACCATGGTGAACGACTTTAAAGGTGATCCGAAAGAATTTGCCGTGGTTATACCCGTTCCGACATTGATCGAAAAAGGTCAGATCCATATCGGCGATAAGAAAATCATCGACCATCTCGACGCCTACACGTCCCCACGGCTCGTCGAGTACTACGACGGAAATCCTTGCCGGCTTCAAGCTTTCCGCGAGCGCGCGATGGATCGAACACTTGCGGCACCTTCCTCCCTCAGCTCCTTACGGGCTACGGCCAATGCTCTCGGCGTCACGATTCAAGCCCAATACACGGTGGGCGAATACGACATCGTGATTCTATCGGCTAAAGAAGGCCAAGGGTTGGAGGCTTGGCTCAAGCAAAATGGCTATCGGCTCCCGAAGGGCGCCTCAGAGGTGCTTGGCAGCTATATCAACCAAAAGATGCACTTCTTCGTCGCCCGAGTGAACCTCCGGGAGCAGTCCAAACTGGGCTACACCTACCTGCGACCCATTCAGGTAGCGTATGAATCGCCCAAGTTTATGCTGCCCCTCAGGCTCGGCACCTTGAACGCCGACGGCTATCAGGAACTTTTCGTCTACACATTGACCAAAAATGGCCGCGTCGAACCGACAAACTACGGCACCTTGAGATTGCCCACCGGCATGGATCTTCCCTTATATGTCAAAGGCCGCTTCCAAGATTTCTATCGCGCGATGTTCGACCGCGCGGTCACAAGGGCGGACATGCGCGCCGTCTTTGTTGAATACGCGTGGGATATGAACTGGTGCGATCCCTGCGTCGCTGATCCCCTATCATTTGAAGAGCTAAGAAACCTCGGCGTCTCTTGGACAAGTGAACCCACGCCGGCGGCGATGCCTCGGCCGGTTATTCCCGGTGCGCGGGATGTTTTCGTCACCCGCATGCATATTCGTTACGATGCCGAGCATTTCCCTGAAGACCTTGTGCTGCAAGAAACCGCCGATCGCGACAATTTCCAGGGCCGCTACGTGCTGCGCCATCCCTGGACCGGCAACGAAGATTGCCCGGCCACCGAAGAGTATCGGCGCCAATTGGTACGACGCAACGAACAGGAAGCACAACAGCTCGCCGACCTCACCGGTTGGGACCTCGCCGACATCCGCACGCAAATGAACCTCCGCAGCACGATGCCCAATGGGTCCGGCAGCAAGACATGGTGGGAGAAAATCTGGGACAGGTAAATGCGAAATCCAAGCCCGTCGCGCTATTTCGTTAACACCACAATGACCGGGCCCGTGCCGCAAACTCGGGCTCGCTAGCCTTGTTAAACACTCGTGGCTGACGAAAGATTCACGACCAGCGGTTGAGAATCAACCCGCGAATGAAACGTTGTAGCCGCTCCCTCTCACCGTTTTCAAACTGCAGGAATTCCACACCCACGCGACCCGCCCGTAGGGTGCGAATGATGACTGCTTCCACTCTGACGGGAGAGGTCTCCTCCGGCACATCCAGTCTCATCTGCAAAAGGTTTCCCTCCACGAGTTCGGTTTCGGTGTGAAACGTGCACCCCGCCATGGAAATATCCACGGCCAATCCGCGGCCCTGGAGCCCACGGGCGTCGAACGTAATCGGAAAACTCGCCGGTATACGTTCGTACTGGCGCCGGTCTTCCTCGATCCTTTTGTATTTGACACCCCATTGAAGGAGTTGAAAACGGTGGCCGCACAGTTGGCACCTGAAGGGATATACGTAAAAGAGGCTTAATAAGCGCTCCCCGAGACCGACTCGGCTGACCCGCTTAACGTATTCTCTGGAACATCTGGGACAAAGCGGTCGTGGCACCGAATTTTTCCCTTCTTTGCCTGTAAACGCCATCGATTGGGAACAATTTTAGGTCGCAATCGACGGTCTGGCAAACCCTATCGTGAAGGGTTGGACGATGTGAAGGCCCGGCCCGATTTGGTCTGACGATCACTCTCCCAGGAGCTTTTTCATCCTATCAACGACCTCCCGGGGTTGGTTGACCGCCTCCTTGGCAATTGCTTCCAGTTGTTCGCCAAAATCGGGATCGGCCTCGAGCTTTCTTGTTTTCACATCCGCCAAGAAAGCGGGATCCGTCATCGTCTTTTGGAATCCGTCGCGCAGAGTTTTGAGCCGGTCCGCGGCAAGACCGGGTGGGGTAATAAAGGGCCGTCCCAAGTCGCCTGAGGCCAGGACGGCTGTCACCAAGGAGCGCAACGCAGGCGGTGTCTTGTACTCGTTCATCAGTTCGTGAATCGTCGGCACATCGGCCATTCTCGGATCCCGCTTGCGGCCGGTCTTCATCAGGCGCCCCACTCACTTCCTTGGCTGGAGTCCAAGTTGGCGCGCACACTACCCGATGACCTTAATCCGTGTCAATGGTACGTGATGTTTGGCGCATGGCATCGGCGCTGACGGTGTTTAGACTTCATTCGACGGGCACAAGTCGTTGAGCACGCATTTATCGCAGGCTGGTTTACGCGCGTGGCACACACGGCGGCCATGAATAATCAAGCGATGAGACAAGCCGGTCCATTCTTTAGGTGGCAAGAGACGGCTTAGAGCCCGTTCGATCTTTGTCGGATCTTGTTCCGCCGTGAGACCAAGCCGTCGGGAGAGCCGTTTGCAGTGAGTGTCAACGATGATCCCAGGTATATCGAAGGCATGGCCCAGGATCACATTAGCGGTTTTTCTTCCTACGCCCGCAAGCCGGGTTAATTCCTCCATCGTTGCCGGCACCTCGCCGCCGAATTCTTCCGCTAACTGCCGCGCGCATTCTATTAACGATTTGGCCTTGGCGCGGAAGAGACCCAGACTCCGAATGACCTGCTCGATGTCCGCCCTGGAAGCCTGTGCAAGGGCGTCGGGATCGGGATAGCGATGGAAAAGTTCCGGAGTGACTCGGTTGACCGCCTCATCCGTGCACTGGGCCGAGAGGATGACTGCGATGAGCAACTCAAAGGTATTTCGATTATGGAGCGGAACTCTAAGTTCTGGATAGGTTCGGGCCAGACGGGAGGCGATGGCAGTGGCCCTGGCGCTCTTTTGTGCAAGCGTTTCTCTGTTCCAGCGCCGGCTTCTGGTTTCTTTGCCGGAACGGGACTGAACCAAGTTAGCTCCCGAGGCGGACACGAAAGGCTTTCTTCCCAGCGTAGACCGCCTTGTTGCCCAGTTCCTCTTCGATCCTGAGGAGCTGATTGTATTTCGCCGTCCGCTCGCCGCGGCAGGGAGCCCCGGTCTTGATCTGTCCGGCGTCGGTCGCCACGGCGAGATCGGCAATCGTGACGTCCTCGGTTTCACCGGAACGGTGCGACATGACGGTCGTGTAGCGCCATTTCTTCGCCAGCTCCATGGTTTCCAGCGTTTCCGTCAAGGTACCAATCTGGTTGACTTTGATCAGAATGGAATTGGCGACATCGGCTTCGATGCCGCGTTGGAGCCGTAGCTTGTTGGTGACGAAGATGTCGTCGCCCACGAGCTGAACCTTTTTGCCAAGAGCGGCGGTCATCATCCGCCAGCCGTCCCAGTCATCTTCGGCAAAGGGATCTTCGATGGAGATGATCGGATACTGTCTTACCCAATCTTCATAGAGACGCACCATATCGTTTTTGCCTCTCTTGCGACCATCGGATTTCTTGAAAACATATTCGCCTTTTTCATAAAATTCACTGGACGCGACGTCCAAGGCCAAAGCAACCTGAGCTCCCGCCTTGTACCCCGCTTTCGTAATCGCCTCCAGCAACAGCTCAATCGCTTCGGCAATGCTTTTCACCCGCGGAGCAAAGCCGCCTTCATCGCCAACCCCGGTGCCGTAGGAACGATCGTGCAAAACTTTCTTCAAGGTCTGAAAGACCTCCGCCGCGCTCCGCAAGGCCTCCTTGAAACTCTTCATGCCGTAGGGAACGATCATGAATTCTTGGACATCGACGTTGTTATCGGCATGGAGGCCGCCATTGAGAACATTGAGCATGGGCACCGGCAAAGTTTTGGCTGCAGTTCCGCCGAGGTAACGGTAGAGCGAGACGCCTTGGGCCCGGGCCTGGGCCTGGGCCACTGCCAGGGAAATTCCCAAAATAGCATTGGCGCCGAGTTTGGCTTTACCCGCCGTGCCATCCATCTCAATCATGAGTCGGTCGATGGCCGCCTGGTCCCGCGCCTCCTTGCCGCGCAAACGCGGCGCCAGGATCCGATTCACGTTCTCCACCGCCTTGGCGACGCCCTTTCCCAAGAAACGCTTGCCGCCATCTCTGAGCTCCACTGCTTCATGCTCGCCCGTGGAAGCTCCTGACGGCACGGTGGCTCGCCCCCCAATCCCATTTTTGAGATGCACCTCGACCTCCACCGTTGGCTGTCCTCTGGAGTCAAGAACCTCCCGAGCGTGAACCCCTTGTATTTTCATCGATGACCTCCGAAAAAACTTAGTAACCCGCACAAAAGCATAAAATGTGTTATATTTCTATCGGTTTTAAGCCAGATGAAGTTGCCATTTCAATTGCCGCGACGCTGGACGCTCTACGTCTTGGGATTTTTCATCTTGTCGCTTTGCCTCCTTACCGCCGTCGGAGATCGAGGTGTGCTCCATCTCTGGCGGCTAAGGGGAGAAAAAACCAGGCTGGACGAAGAAAACTATCGTCTGCAAAAGGAAAACGAAGGCCTGCGCGACCGCATCTCGAAGCTTCGCAATGACAATTTCTATTTGGAAAAAATGGCCCGGGAAGAATTGAATTTGGTGCGCCCCGGGGAAATTATCTACCGCTTCCCCCCTTCGGAGGCCAAAAAAAATAGCGGAGGCGCCGTCAGCGTCGATCCTGCCGAATCGCGCCCGTCAACGGGACAAAAACAACCCCGGTAAGTTCCTCGACGACTTGTTGACCGTCGGATTTTGTCACCCGAATCAACTTTTGCGCCCGTTTCTCCGCCCCCAGCGGCATAATCAACCGCCCGCCTTCGCGCAGCTGACGCCACAGGGGTTCTGGAATCTTTGGCGCTGAGGCGGTAACTAAGATGCCGTCGAAGGGGCCCTGTTCCTCCCAACCGAAAAAACCATCGCCCGCTTTGAGGTGAACGTTATCGAAGCCAAGCCGATCTAGAACGGCTTTCGCCCGCTCCCCAAGTTTGGGAATGATCTCGATGGAATAGACTTCTGCAGCAAGTTTCCCTAGCACCGCGGTTTGATAGCCCGATCCCGTGCCAATTTCCAGCACCCGTTCCGTGCCTTTCAGGCTCAATAGCTCCGTCATGAATGCAACCATATAAGGCTGTGAGATGGTTTGCCCTTCGCCGATCGACAAAGGCCGATCCTCGTAAGCCAAAGAGCGTAGTTTCTCAGGAACGAATAGTTCACGCTCGATGGAGCCCATGACCTCGAGGACACGCCTATCCCGAATTCCACGGGCTAACAGATCCCGCTCGATCATCGCGCGGCGTGCGCGGAGCAATGGGTCCTTGTTGCGCTCTACTTGAGCGGCATCGACCTGAATGAAGGTGGGAAGAAAAAAAGAAAGGAGAGCGGCCAGAACCGATGACTTACGATTTGGGTTCAAAGACAAAATGGTAGTACTCATCCATGTCCATGAGGGCGTCGATTTCCGCTTCATTATTCAACCGAACTTCGACGAGCCAGCCTTCATTGTAAGGATCTTCGTTGATCATCGAGGGATGTTCTTCCAAATTCGAATTCACCGACAACACCCTGCCCGATACCGGTGCGATCAATTCGTGAACGGTCGACACCGATTCGACTTCGGCAAACGTTTCGCCTTTTTCGATGTTATCGCCCACTTCCGGGAGCTCCACCGAGATAACTCTGTCCAGCTCGCCCTGGATGTAGTTGGTAAGACCCAAGTGAACCTGCTGGTCATCGACCCCAACCCAGACATGCTGCTCACTTACTTTGACGACCCTCTCCATGATCATCTCGAACCTGGTTCAATATAAAACTTGCCGGTTTTCTGTCAAGAGGAACAGTTATCCGCTAGATGGCTCTAATCTTCCTTGACAACACCAATGGATTCGCAGTATCGCTCGCGGAGAAACTTCGCGTGTGCAAATGAAAAATCGCTTCATGAGTGGACCCAAAATATGGACGCCAAACAACAGGCCGTAAGGATCGTCGCGGGACTCAAGAAGGCAGGAATCGATTTTGTCGCCACTTTGCCGGACGAAAAGATGGTGGAAGTCATTCGCACCATCGCAATTGACCCTGGACTCAAACATATCTCGCTCTGCCGCGAAGAGGAAGGCATCGGGATTTGCGCCGGCGCCTATCTCGCGGGGAAAAAAACGGCTCTGGTCATGCAGAATGCGGGTTTTTTGAACAGCTGCAATGCCCTGACGACCACGTCTCTCCAATTTCAGATCCCGACCTTGCTTCTGATCTATTATGCCGGAGACATCGGCGACCGCGGTTTCACGACTCTAGGCTCAGTAACAGAACCGGCGCTGCAAGCCCTGGGGATTCGTTACACGATCTTGCGTAAGGTCGAAGAAATCGACGAAACTCTTTGGGGCGCGCAGATTTTGGCGGAGGACTCCAAAAAGCCTGTGGCCGTACTGCTAACCAAAAACGTTCTCGGGGTGAAATGATGCAGCGTTATGATTTTCTGAAAGCCATTGCCGGGGACGCAGGGGATGCTTTGGCGGTTTGCACGGGATGGGGCGCTCGGGAATGGTGGGCGCTTAGACCCGGCGACGGCAACCTGAAAACAAGGACGCTGGGTCTGGTCTCCTCCATTGCCGCCGGGCTAGCCCTCGCTTTACCTCGCCGCAAAGTCATCGCCATTGACGGTGACGGCGCTTTTCTTATGAACCTGTGCGGCCTCCCGACCATCGCGCTGCAAAGCCCGCCGAATCTTATCCATCTGCTCTTCGATAACGAATGCTACGAAGCCTCGGGAGGCACCCCGACGGCTTCCCATATTGCCGACGCCGTGACTCTTGCCAGAGGAGCCGGCTACAAGCATGCGGCCTGGGTGAAAACACCGGCGGAATTCCGCAGCGAGTTTGCCCAAGCCTGGCAGCGCAATGAGCTAACCCTGCTCGCGGCCAAGGTGGATCCGGGGCAACCTGGGAATCTTCCTCCCCTGCGGCTCGACGAGATCGAAAACAAGTATCGCTTCATGCGCTATTTGGAAGAAACGGAGAAACGAGGCATTCTGAGTCCGGGCTTCGATTCGAAGCTATAGCCAGCAAGGGTCTCCAATCTCAGCCGGGTAAATCTTTGTTCATTAAATCAGCGATCCGCAATTCGCTCGGGCGCCAGCTCGGTATCGGATGTCCGTAACGTTCCCTTTTGGTCTTCTGATCGAGGGATTCGGTCGCCGCGCGGGAAGCCCAACCAGTTCCACTGTTCCGGATAACGCCGGATCGCACTCTCCAAATGACGCGTGAACAGCGCCGTCGTCGCCGCTACGCTTTTCTCGAGATCGCCGAGCCGTATGGGCGAAATCTCCGGTTCGATCAAAAGACCCAATGATCCATCGGGCCGCCAGGTCGAAAAAATGGGTAACGTCACCGCGCCAGTACGTAGCGCCAGGGTCGCCGGACCCCGTGGCGCGGGAGCGGTTTGCCCCATGAAATCCACCGTCACATCGCCGGATTTGAATTCGTCGGCAACGATCACGACGACTCGGTTTTCCCGCAGGGACTTCAAAATCCCCCGAACGGCATCCTTACGCGGCTTCGCTGAAATGGTTCGGATTCCAAGGCGCGCACGATAATCGTCAAGGCATCGCGCAAAATGCTCGTCCTTGGGTTGTTTAACCACGACGCTAAAGGGATAGCCCGCCGCCCCCATCCGAGCGCCAATCATCGTAAAGGCGCCGAGATGAGCACTCAAGGCAAGAACCCCTTTACCCCTGGCGAGCGCCTGTTTGAGGTGTTCCTCGCCTTCAATGGCTATGGTCGATACGATCGTCTCCTTGGACAAATGCATGACCGCGCAGGTCTCCAGTACCCCCCGGGCGAAGTTTTTCCATGCCTTCCAGACCAAGGCTTTTCTGTCAGCGGGATTAACGATTTCATCACCCAAAGCCGTGGCAACATTCTCTTCCATCCGTTTGCGATATTTCCACAGCAGCCAGAAGGTAATCCCGGCGCCGAACGAGGTGAAACGCACAAGCCATCGATAGGGAACCCAGGGCAGGATTCCGATCAAACCGCGCAAGGCATACTCGCCAATCCGGTACCGCACCCGGTGAAAGAAACTCCCTATCGCTGTTCCTGTTCCGCGCCGAGCCATAGTAAATTTATGAATATGTTTTGTCAGCTTTGCAAGTAAAAAGCCGGCAAATAAAAAAGGCGGTGGGGAAACGCCCACCGCCCCTATACCAATTGCGATTACAGTTGGAGATTACCGACTCGCAGCTCTGCGAAAGCGATGCCGGGCCCTTCTGGCTACAGCAACGCCTCTCTTTCTTTTATCATTCCTTGGCGTCAGCTGATAAACCTTCGCCCTTGCCCGGCTCTCTAGCCGCTCGGCTTTCCACTGCGTGAGACCTTGCCGCAGATAGTCGGGGTTGAATCCTAACGTTTCGCAGACATTGGCAAATGAAAACAGCCAATCACTGTTCGTATCCTGAACCCAATCCTCGGCCTCTTGAAAAAGAATCTTGCCCTTACCCTCGCGCGCAAAGACGTACTTCTGAAAGCACGCAATGGCATCCTCCAACACCGCCAGCATGAGCTTCTTTTCCGGCTCCAAATGCAACTTTCTCCGGAAAGTGTCTAGATATTGCTCCGGCAGAAGGGTGTCAGGTTGAAACAACGAGGTGACTCTTTCCTCCATGCTCAATCCGGTTTCGTAACTCATAAAAACCACCTTCCTATTAGGTGCAGCCTCCTTCAAACTGCGATAAAAGCGTCCTCGAACCTTGTCACGCGGCGCTTGAGAGCGAAGCCGAACCAAGCAAATCCCGGCAAGGCTTCTTCTTCAAGTCCGCTATCGTCGTACTTGGTAAATACTTCGGTGACTTTTCGTTGAACCTCACTCCAGACATTTACCATCGAACAACGCGGCAGTTGCTCACAACTCATGTGTTGGTCCATGCAGGCATTGACGGCAATGGGTCCCTCGAGCGCCTCGATGACCTCGTAGAACGAAATCTCTTCGGGAGAACGAGCGAGAGTATATCCGCCGCACGCACCCCGCTTGGATTTGATCAGGCCGCCGCGTATCAGATCTTGAATAATTTTCTCCAAAAACTTCTTCGGAACCCCCTGCTGTTTGGCAATCTCGGTTATCGAGCAGCACCGCTCCGGGTCTTGCACCGAAAGATAAATAACGGCGCGTAAACCATAGTCCACCCGGCGAGGAATCTGCATAAGGCCCATAGCTTTACCCCCTGACCCCGATGCCGTTACCCGCCCTTGGCTTCGCCTGCTGAGACGGTCGCTGACCCGCCAGCTTTCCCAATGCAGAAAGCCCCTGTAAACGTTGGACGATCAAAGGCACCTTTTCGTTCACATAACGAACTTCTTCCGCCGTATTAAAACGGCTCAGGCTAAACCGAACCGCCCCCTGCAACCAGTCAGGAGCCACTCCCATGGCCCTGAGCACATGGGAGGGTTCCGAAGAACCCGCCGTGCAAGCAGACCCTGTCGAGGCGCAAATCCCAAATTGATCCAAAAGAACCAGGATCGATTCCCCTTCCAAATATCTAAAACTGATGTTTGAAGTATTCGGTAATCGTTCGCTTGCTCGACCATTCACCAGGCAATCGGGACAAGAGCGAAGCAATTCCTCCTCCAGTTGATCACGCAGAACGCGAATCCGCTCAGACTGCTTTACCAGGTTCCGCTGCGCCGATTCCGCCGCCTCCCCCATGCCCACGATGCCCGCGACATTTTCGGTTCCGGCGCGCCGGTTCTTCTCCTGGTGCCCACCGATAATGAAGGGCGGAAACGTAACCCCGCGACGAACGTACAGAGCTCCAACGCCCTTGGGCCCGTGAAACTTGTGACCCGAAATCGTCAGCAAATCCACCGGACTGTCTTTGACTCTGAGAGGAATCTTCCCCGCCGCCTGGACGGCGTCCACATGAAACGGAATCCCTTTCGCCTTGACAATTTCGCCGATCTTGTCGATGGGGAAAAGCACCCCCGTTTCATTATTCGCAACCATAACCGACACCAACGCGGTGTCGTCGGTCAGCGCATCCTGCAGCCCCTGCAGGTCGAGCATGCCGTCATGATTTACGTGGAGGTACGTGACGCGGTATCCTCGCTTCTCGAGATGCTGGCATAGCCCCAAAACCGCAGGATGTTCCACCTGGGTGGTCACGATGTGACGCTTATCGGGCCGAGCTTCCAGCATTCCGCGGATGGCCGCGTTATCCCCTTCGGTGCCGCAACTCGTGAAAATAATCTCGATCGGATCGGCCGCTCCGACCAACGACGCAGTTCGCGCTCGCGCTTCGCTGATTTTCTCCGCCACCTGACTACCGAAGCGATGAATGCTCGACGGATTGCCGTAAAGCTCCGTGAGAAACGGCGACATCGCCGCGACGACCTCAGGCAACGGCCGCGTGGTCGCGTTGTTATCGAAATAAACTTCAGTTCCCATAGTCCGTGATTCCAAAATCGCTCCTCAACGCTTAGCCCACACTTCCTTCCAAGCTCACGCCCAATAGCTTTTGGGCTTCCACGGCGAACTCCATCGGCAACTCGCGAAATACCTGCTTGCAAAAACCGTTGACGATCATGTTCACCGCATCTTCCGAAGAAATACCCCGCTGGCGGCAGTAGAAAAGCTGATCCTCGCCGATCTTCGACGTTGACGCTTCGTGCTCCACCTGGGAGACATTGTTCAACACCTCGAGATACGGGAAGGTATGCGCGCCGCATTTGTCACTCAGAAGCAAGGAGTCACACTGCGAGTAATTACGCGCGCCGGTGGCTCCCTTCATGATTTTTACCAAGCCACGATAGGTATTCTGCCCGTGCCCGGCGGAGATCCCTTTAGAGATAATGGTGCTCTTGGTGTTCTTGCCGATATGGATCATCTTGGTGCCGGTATCCGCCTGCTGATAGTTATTGGTCAAAGCGACGGAATAAAATTCGCCTACGGAATCGTCGCCCTGCAAAATGCAGCTCGGATACTTCCAGGTGATCGCCGAACCCGTCTCCACTTGCGTCCAGGAAATCTTCGAACGTTTGCCGAGACACTTGCCGCGTTTGGTAACGAAATTATAGATACCGCCCTTCCCTTCCGCATCCCCTGGGTACCAGTTCTGCACGGTGGAATACTTGATCTGGGCGTTATCGTGGGCCACCAATTCCACGACCGCCGCATGCAGCTGGTTGGTATCGCGCATGGGCGCGGTGCAGCCTTCGAGATAGCTCACGTAACTGCCCTCGTCCGCAACGATCAGGGTGCGCTCGAATTGACCGGTCTCCGCGGCGTTGATGCGAAAATAGGTCGAGAGCTCCATGGGACAGCGAACGCCCTTGGGTATGTAGCAAAACGAGCCGTCGCTGAAGACCGCGGCATTGAGCGCGGCAAAGAAGTTATCACTGTAGGGAACAACCGAGCCGAGGTACTCTTGCACCAGATCGGGATGGTTCTGCACCGCTTCGGAGAACGAGCCGAAGATAATTCCCAACTCCGATAGTTTCGCTTTGAATGTCGTTGCCACGGAAACGCTGTCAAACACCGCATCGACGGCAACACCGGCAAGCAACTCCTGCTCACGGAGTGGAATACCCAGCTTCTCATAGGTTTTCAGTAGCTCCGGATCCACCTCTTCGAGACTCTTGGGCCGATCATCCTTCGCCTTGGGTGCCGCATAATAGATGATTTTTTGGTAGTCGATGGGCGGATAATGAATGTTTGCCCACTTCGGCTCCGCTTGCGACTTTTCCAGCTTGGCCCAGTACCGGTACGCCTTCAGCCGCCATTCCAGCATGAACTCCGGTTCATGCTTCTTCGCCGAAATGAGTCGGATGACATCCTCGTTCAAACCGGCGGGGATCGAATCCGATTCGATGTCCGTGACGAAACCGTACTTGTATTCTTTTCTTGTTAGATCTTCGACTGTGTTGGTTGCCGTTTTCATATCCAGATTCCCTCTTTTTGCCGCCTAAACCGTAAAGGAAGCGCCGCAGCCGCAGGCTTTCTTCACATTCGGATTCTGGAAGACAAATCCCGACTGCATCAGCTCTTCTTTATAATCCAGTTCAGTGCCGCTGAGATAGAGCAAGCTTTTCATGTCGACCAAGACTTTCGCCCCGTCTTTCTCGAAGACCTTGTCGCTGGCCTTGGGCAAATCGAAATCAAGCTTGTATTGTAACCCCGAGCAACCGCCACCAACGACTTTCAGGCGCAGTCCTTGGCCTTCTCTACTCTCTGCCGCAATCATCTCTTTGATTTTAGCTGCGGCCTGTTCGGTCACGCTCACCCCACCGGCCATACGTTCATACCTCCGACTAAGAAACTCTCTCCTGTAATTTGCTTCCCGTCTGTTGTCGCCCGTGCAGTTTAGTTCTCCTGGTCTTGTAGAGCGGCGATAACTCTCGCAATCGCCTGACCTCTTCAACCACCCGGCGGACCGTATAATCGACCTCTTCCTCGGTGTTGAAGCGACCCAAACCAAAACGAATAGAGGTGTGAGCCAACTCCTCCTCGACGCCGATGGCCCGCAACACATGAGAAGGCTCCAGGCTTGCAGAGGTGCAAGCCGAACCAGTTGAAACCGCGATCTCTTTGAGGGCCATCAAAAGCGACTCGCCCTCGACATCAGCGAAGCTCATATTCATATTCCCCGGAAGCCGCTCCGTTGGATGACCGTTGATGTAGACTGCCTCGAGTTGGTCGAGAATTTTTTTCCTCAATCGCTCTCTGAGACTTGTGAGTCTTTCCGCCTCCCCTGCCATTTCTTTTTGGGCGATCTCACAAGCTTTGCCTAAACCCACGATTCCTGGCACATTCAAGGTCCCCGATCTCATACCTCGCTCGTGACCGCCACCATCGATCATCGCCTTGAGCTTGACTCGCGGTTTCGCCGCGCGAACGTAAAGCGCGCCGATCCCTTTGGGGCCGTACATCTTGTGGGCCGTTAGCGACAATAGGTCAATGCCCATCGCTTCGACATTCACGGGGATTTTGCCCACGGCTTGTGTCGCATCGCTATGAAATAGAATCCCTTTTTCATGAGCCAATTGCCCAATCTCTTTGATGGGTTCGATCGTACCGATCTCATTATTGGCAGCCATGATGGAGATGAGAATCGTCCGCTCCGTAATCGCGTCGCGAAGCCGGTTCATGCTTACCAAACCATCCCGGTCCACCGGAAGATAAGTCACTCCACAACCTTGTTTCTCCAAAGCCTTGCAAGTGTCTAAGACCGCTTTGTGTTCAGTCACGCAAGTTATAATGTGGTTGCCCTTGTCGCGGTAGGACTCAGCGACTCCTTTGATAGCCAAGTTATCAGACTCCGTCGCGCCGCTGGTGAAAACAATCTCCCGAGGCGATGACGCGTGGATCAATCTTGCGATTTGTTCTCGCGCCAGGTCGACAGCTGCTTCGCTCTCCCACCCGAAGACATGGTTGCGGCTAGCCGCATTACCGAATTTTTCCGTAAAGTAGGGAAGCATCGCTTCCAATACTCGCGGGTCCGCCCGAGTCGTCGCATGGTTATCCATATAAATTGGAATCTGCACGTTTCTTATCCTACCGAATTAGTCTGAATTAACATTATCCCATAGAAGCCCATGAGTCAATACCAATTTACCATTTATAAGGACCTGAAATGTATAGTGATTTCAACGCTTGGGCTCAGCCAACGCCACGCTTACGCGGCAGGGCCACTCGGGAGCAGTTTAGCTAAATACTGACCGGTAAAAGAGCCTGAAATTGAGGCAATATCTTCAGGCGTCCCGCTGGCCACTATTTTTCCACCCTTTTCGCCACCTTCCGGTCCGAGATCGATAACGTAATCGGCGCTCTTTATGAAGTCGAGGTTGTGTTCGATAATTACTACGGTATTGCCGGCATCCGTTAGACGCTGGAGAAGCTCCAAAAGTTGTTTGACATCATCGAAATGGAGGCCTGTGGTCGGCTCGTCCAAGATATACAGCGTTCGACCCGTGGCCTTGCGCGCGAGCTCCCGCGCAAGCTTAACCCGTTGTGCTTCGCCCCCGGAAAGTGTTTGTGCAGCTTGACCTAGCCTAAGATAACCAAGTCCGACCTCGCGGAGAACACGCAACCGCTCGGACAGCGCGGGAATGGGGCTGAGTACCTCTGAGGCCTGCAGCACAGTGAGATCCAATATGTCCGCAATGCTCAGCCCCTTGTATTTGATCTCGAGGGTCTCCCGATTGTACCGCCTGCCGTGACAATTTTCACAGACCACGTACACCGGCGGGAGAAAATACATATCCACTCGCACGGCCCCTTCCCCGGCACAGGCCTCACAGCGCCCGCCCGGCGCATTAAAAGAAAACCGCTCGGGTTTGTAACCCCGGACACGCGCTTCCGGCAATTGCGCGAAAAGATTGCGCATGTGATCGAAAAGACCGGTGTAGGTCGCCGGATTAGATCGCGGAGTGCGGCCGATGGGCGCTTGGTCGATACCGACGACGCGATCAAAAAGATCAGCGCCAATCAGCTCGTCAAATTCTCCCGTCTTTTTTTTTGATTTGTGCAAGCGTCGGGCAACGACGTTGTAGAGAATATCCATGATCAGACTCGTCTTGCCTGACCCGGATACCCCGGTGACACAGGTCATTGAGCCCGCAGGTATCTTCACCGTGATGTCCTTCAGATTGTTCTCTTTCGCTCCTTTAATGACCAGAAACTCACCCGTGCCCCTGCGACGTCGCGCGGGAATTGGCATTTTTACCCTGCCTAAGAGGTACTGGCCGGTTAGCGATCCGGGACTGTTCATGATTTCCGCCAGTGTGCCCTGCACAACGATTTCTCCACCCTTCACACCGGCTCCGGGCCCGATATCGATGATGTGATCCGCCGCCACTATCGTTTCCTGATCATGCTCGACGACGACGACGGAGTTGCCAGCGTCCCGCAGCTGTTTGAGCAGCTTAAGCAGCTCTGCGTTGTCCTTCTGGTGCAGTCCGATACTGGGCTCATCGAGAATGAAAAGTACCCCGGCCAAGCTCGATCCAAGCTGCGTCGCGAGCCGCACCCGCTGCGCTTCGCCCCCCGAGAGAGTCACTGCGGATCGATCAAGGGTTAGATATTCCAGCCCAAGCTGAATGAGGAACTGAAGTCGGCCAGTGATCTCCCGGAGCACCTTCTGACCTATGACGGCTTGCTTCTTGCTCAAATCAAGCTCGTGCAAAAAATCGCGGGCGGCCGTCAACGAGACAGCCGTCAGATCCGCGATACTCCTGCCGCCTAGCTTCACCGCCAAACTTTCCTTCTTGAGTCGCCTCCCCTGGCATTCCCTACAGGGGAGGGTATCCGGTTCGCTCTCTTCGTTCTTACCGGACCGGCGCGGCCGGGATTCGATCCCCAAGCCCTTGCAAGCGGGGCAGGCCCCCTGCGGAGTGTTGAAAGAAAACAGCCGCGGCGTAATTTCAGGCAGAAAAATCCCGCATTGTATGCACATGAACTTCTGAATGAAAATCAATTCTTCGGAAGGCGCAGCGTGTCCCGGCACAAGTTCCGCTTTGATGACCTGACGACCAATCCGGGACGCTACTTCGAGAGAATCGGCCAGTCGCCGTTCGATTCCCGGCCGCAGCACCAGCCGATCGACGATCAGGTCGATTTCGTGGGGAGGGTCTGTTTTGATATCGATCTCTTCCGACAGTTCATAGACCTCGCCATTGATCTTGGCACGGGCAAATCCGGCGCGCGCCAGCTCTTGCAACACCGGCCGAGGGTCGCCTGCGCCGCCCGCCGCGACGGGCGCCAGCACAACCAGGCGCGTCTCCTCCGGCAGCGACAACAATTGATCACTGATTTGCTCGATGGTCTGCGCCGTTATTTCGCGGCCGCATTGAATGCAGGTCGCTTGGCCTATCCGGGCGAAAAGCAGCCGCAAATAATCGTAGATCTCGGTAAGGGTTCCTACCGTGGAACGAGGATGGGACGGGCCGGCCTTTTGCTGGATGGCGATGGCCGGAGAAAGCCCTTCGATGGAATCCACGTCCGGTTTTTCCATCTGTTGCAGAAACTGACGCGCATCCGCGGCGAGCGACTCCAAATACCGTCGCTGCCCTTCGGCGTAAAGCGTATCAAAGGCAAGCGAAGACTTGCCGGATCCGGAAACTCCGGTGATGACAACCAGCTGATCGCGCGGGATTGCGACATCGATGTTTTTTAAGTTGTGGACGCGCGCGCCTTTGACGACGATCTTACCGGCCATCCGTCCTTACTGACGCTCCAGGCCCTTAAGCTTTTCGTCGACGATGGCGCGATACTCTTTGAGCTTTTCAGCGGATTGCGCCTCGAATCGAAGCACGAGAGCGGGCTGGGTATTGGACGCCCGAATCAGCCCCCAACCTTCGGGGAATTGGATGCGGACGCCGTCCACGTCGATGATATCGTAATGTTGGCGGAAATATTCTTTGGCTTTCTCTGCGATGACAAATTTCTTGTCATCCGGGCAATCGACTCTGATTTCCGGCGTCGATACACTCCTCGGCAAATCCGACAGCAAAGCGGACAACGGCCGGTCGGAGTTAGCCAGTATTTCCAGCAGTCGGAGAGAAGCATAGATGGCATCGTCATAGCCAAAGTAGCGCTCTTTGAAAAACATGTGACCGCTCATTTCTCCAGCCAAAAGAGCGTGCGTTTCCTTCATTTTCGCCTTCAACAGGGAATGGCCCGCCTTCCACATAACGGGTGTTCCGCCGTGGCTGGCGATGTCATCATAGAGCCGCTGCGAGCATTTGACTTCGGAGATGATGATGGCCTTTGGGTTGCGCTGCAAAACGTCCCGCGAGAACAACACCAAAAGCTCGTCGCCCCAGAGAATGTTCCCCTTCTCGTCCACCGCGCCGATCCGATCCGCGTCGCCGTCATAGGCGATGCCCACATCCGCCTTCTCATGCTTTACCTTGTCGATCAGCAGCTCCAGATTCTCCGGGACCGTGGGATCGGGATGGTGAATCGGAAATCTGCCGTCGGGTGTGCAAGCGATCTCCCATACCGTGCAACCGAGCTGACGAAAGAGCGGCGGCGCCACCGGTCCCCCTACTCCACTCCCCGCATCGACTACAACTTTCAATGGGCGTTTTAATTTTGGCACATCCCGCAACAAATGCTTGTGATAGGGGGAACGGATTTCGTAGTGCTCAATTTTGCCGCCGGCCTTTTCCTGAAACTGGCTTTGTTCCATTTTGATTCGGACATCCTGAATTTGTTGGCCATACAAAGTGTCCTTGGCAATGCAGAGTTTGAAGCCGTTGTACTCCGACGGATTGTGGCTTGCTGTCACTTGTATCCCGCCATCGACGTCGAGATGAAACAAAGAAAAATAAAGCAGCGGCGTGGGACAAGTACCGATATCGTAAACGTGCAAGCCCGTCGATGCCAGGCCGGCGATGACCCCCTCCGCATACGAATCGGAGGTCGCGCGGCAATCGCGCCCCACCGCCACCCGCTGGCCGCCTTTTTCGGCAATGATGGTGCCATGCACCTTCCCTAAGAGCATCGCGAATTCTTTGTCGAAATCCTGTTCCGCCAGACCCCGGATGTCGTATTCACGAAAAATCGACTGATTCACTTCTTCCTCCGCTTCATAGCTTGCTGTGCCAATCTCGCGGCCAACACGATCGCCTCTTTCATGCTCAACGCATCCGCCTTCCCTTTGCCGGCGATGTCGTAAGCGGTGCCATGGTCTACCGACGTTCGAATAAAAGGCGGGCCCAAGGTCAGAGCCACTCCGCCGAAGAAATGATGTAGTTTAAGAGGGATCAAACCTTGATCGTGATACATGCAAACGACGGCGTCGTAATCGCCGCGGGCCGCTTGATAAAAGAGGCTGTCCGCGGGAAACGGACCGAAGGCTTGGATCCCTTTACGCTTCGCCGCTCGGACCGCCGGGACAATGGTCTTTTCCTCCTCGTCGCCAAAGATCCCTTCTTCGCCGCCATGGGGATTCAACGCGGCCACCGCAATCCGAGGATGCTGGATTCCGAAGAAGTCCCGCAGGCTCCGGTGCGCCAGGTCTAACGTCGTGCCAATTCCAGCACAGCTGAGACCCCGCGTGACTTTGGTAAAGGCTATGTGGCCGGTAACCAGAACGACGCGAAGCTTTTTTCCAATCAGCATCATGCGGCACTCGGGCGTTTGGCTCAGTTCAGCCAGCAGTTCCGTATGACCGGGGTAGTTATACCCGGCGTCTTGGAGAATGCTTTTGCTGATGGGGGCTGTCGCCATGGCATCGACGACGCCAGAGAGGGCAAGCTTGGCGGCTACGACGATATAACGATAGGCCGCATGCCCACCCGCCCGGGTCGGACAACCAGGGCGTGATGCGCTCGCAGACAGAGAAGAAAGCGAACAAACGACGCCCGCGGTGCGGCTTTCCAGCAGCGGCAGCAGCGCTTGTCCCGGTTGCCAACAGACGAGTTTGGAAGAATCGGCTTTGCCTTTCAAAGCCCTCGCCAGAACCTCCCAGTCACCCAGAACAAGGGGACTGCAAACTCTCCTGACGCGCGGATCGGCCAACGCCTTGCGCACCACTTCAGGCCCAATGCCCGCCGGATCGCCCATAGTCACAGCGACAATAGGTTTGCGCGCCATGGATTGCCGAGAAATCAAAAAAACAGATCGGGTAATTGTCCCCGGTGAGACAGCATCGGGGATTCAACGTTTGAAGGGATTCAATGCATCAAAAAATCCCCCGGCTTGACCCGACGAAGATTCCCCTCCGCTCGATTTTTCGGGAGGAGTCGAAAGGACATCGGGGACGTCCTCCACAGTATCCGTGGCAAAAAGAGGTACGCCAAATACATTGACGATACTCTTACCGGCCATTGGACTCTTCGGATCATCGTCTTCTATGGGAGTTGTCTTGACAATGTAGGACAAAGGATTCAGATAACTTAAAAAAGTCCGGTCTTCCTGCTTCTTGGACCGTGTGGATTTGGCCATCAGGGAATCGACCATGCCCTCTTTGGAATCCTCGGGCTTGAACACCACACCGGCAATTTTTACATCGACCCGATGTTTTCTTCTGAGATCGGTTTTGAGCCACTTCACGAATCTTTCCTCAAGAGCCTTAGACTGGAGTTCTTGTTTGATTCTGGGCGCCACCGTTGCCAGCGGCAAGGGAGCGCCGACCTCCCGCGCCTCCAGCTTAACGATGTGAACTCCCATGGTCGTTCGAAAAGGAGTGCTGACCTGGCCCACGGACAGCTTTTCGAAAGCGACCTGCTCGATTCCGCCGATGAGAGTTCCGCGGTTGACCCAACCGATGTCGCCGCCCTCGGCCTGTCCCGCTCCCTCGGAGTATTCCCGAGCCAACTCCGCAAAATCCGCGCCGGCCACGATCCGTTTGTATAATTCCATGGCCTTCTCGGTGACGGCTTGCACCTCATCGGGGGGCGCCGTCTTGGAGAGCGCGAGCAGAATATGACGCAAGCGCACCCGGTCCTCAGAGCGAAACTTGCTCGGATTGAGCTTGTAATAACGCTCGACGTCGTCGTTGGTAATGTTGACCTTGCTCCTTACCTGGCGATTGATGATCTCACTTTTTTCCAGCTCACTCTTAACGGCCACCCGATAGCTTTCGATCGTCTGCCCCTCGCGGCCGAGCGCGGTCTTGAGGTCGTCATCGGTCAACCGATTTCGTTTCTTGATTTCATCGATGTATTGAGTGACGTCCTGGTCTGTGATTTTGATACCTGACTCCCGCGCTTCCGTTTCCAAGAGTTTCTCTGTGATGAATTGTTCCAAGACCTCCCGATCGCCGTCATTGATTTTCTTCAAATCCCCTGATGGAAATTCCCGGTCCATCTTTGCTTTCGCATAGGCACCCAGGTTCGAGAGCGTATACGGCTCCCCGTCGATCACCACGATGAGTTGTTCAATAACCTTGGCCGTGGCCGTTTGCGGCAGGAGAATTAACAAGGACAATAACAGGAAACCTTTTTGGAATATTCGGCTCAGCATAAACTGCATTCTCGCCGTATAGCAAGAATATTGTAACAGCTACCATAGTTGATTTGCAAAACCAAACGACGACCCCCTATGGGTAAAGTTCTAAAATCGTCGTGGCGGTGGTGGAGTGTCCTGGCAACGGTCTTTCATCCATGCACCGACTCGAGAGGCAAACTCTGCTGAGGCGGGCTTTCACAAATCCTGTGCAGCAACTCCACGACTTCCCCCACCAGCGCTTCCCACTCCTGATGTTGCGGCGTGAAGGAGAGGCGACCATCCGGCGCTAAGCGGAATTTATGCTTTTGTTTTTTGATGAGCTCGAGCAGTTTCTCAACTTGCACCGGCGACTCCGGATGGAATAACAGGAAGACTTGACCCTGGGATACGCTGATCTGTTGCACCAGAAACTCTTTAAGCACACGCCTGAGATCCATGACTCTAAATAGATTTTCAACCACCGGCGTGGTGGGCCCGAAACGATCGCGAATCTCCTCCTTGAGTTCCGCGAGGTCTAGTGTACTGCCCACGCTAGCGAGCCGTTTGTAAAAGAGCAAACGTTGATTGGCGTCCGGAATATAGGTTTCCGGAAAATAAGCCGGAATTTCCAGACGGATCTCGGGCTCCACTTCCGGCGCGACGACTTCGCCTTTCAGCTCGTTTACGGCTTTCTGCATCATTTCCGTATAGAGCTCGAACCCCACGGCGGTAATTTGACCCGACTGCTGTTCGCCTAAAAGGTTTCCCGCGCCACGAATCTCGAGATCGTGCAGCGCAAGTTTGAAGCCGCCCCCGAGCCCATCAAGTTCCTGCAACGCCCGCAGCCTCCGTTCGGCATCCGGCGTGATCGCGTGTTCGCCGGGGATCAATAGATAGGCATAGGCATGGCGATGAGAGCGGCCGACGCGTCCCCGGAGCTGGTAAAGCTGCGCGAGACCGAAGTGGTCCGCTCGGTTGATGATGATCGTATTGGCGTTGGGAAAATCCAGCCCGGATTCAATGATCGCCGAGCAAACCAACACCTGGGTTTTGTTTTCCAAAAAATCGAGCATGACTTTTTCTAACTCCTTGGGCCGCATCTGGCCGTGCGCCACCGCCATCTTTGCCTCGGGCAGCAAATCCGCCAGTTTGAGCGCCAACCGATCGATGGTCTCGACCCGGTTATGGAGAAAAAATACCTGGCCCCCGCGCTGGAGCTCGCGAAGCATCGCATCGCGGATGACCTGTTCGTCATATCGCGTCACGTAGGTTTGGACCGCCAGCCGATCCGCCGGCGGCGTTTCGATGATACTCAAGTCACGAATGCCAACCAGCGACATATGCAAGGTGCGCGGGATCGGCGTCGCTGTCAGACTGACCACATCAACGAGCTGGCGCATCTTTTTCAGCCGCTCCTTGTGGACGACACCGAAACGATGCTCTTCGTCTATGATCACCAGGCCCAGATCTTTAAACTCGACATCCTTCTGGAGCAACCGGTGGGTGCCGATCAAGACGTCGACCTTGCCCCTGGCGGTCTGTTGGAGAACTTGCGCGATCTCCTTCGCGGTCAGGAAGCGGCTGACCATTTCAATGCTTACCGGGTGATTGCGAAACCGATGGCGAAAAGTCTGCAGATGTTGTTGGGCCAGAATCGTTGTTGGCGCCAACACGGCGACTTGCTTGCCGCCTTCGACAGCGAGAAAAGCGGCTCGCATCGCCACTTCGGTCTTGCCGTAACCCACATCGCCGCAGATCAGCCGATCCATCGATTTCCGGCTTTGCATGCCGGCCAGAGTCTCATCGATGGCCCGTTGCTGATCGGGAGTTTCTTCGTATTCGAAAGCCGCTTCGAATTCTCGGTACAAGGTATCGGGCGGAGCGAAGGCATTTCCCTGGCGGGCTTCCCGAATCGCATAGAGCTGCACCAGCTCTTCGGCCATGGCAAAAACCGATTTCCTCGCCTTGGCCTTGACTTTTTCCCAAGCGGTACCGCCTAAACGATCCAGAGAAGGCTGCGCTCCGTCGCCACCGATGTACTTCTGCACCATGTTGATGCGATCCACCGGCAAATAGAGGCGATCGCCCGCTTCATATTCCAGATGGAGAAACTCCCCCTCAACACCGGCAACCTTGAGAAATTTAAGGCCGCGATAGATGCCGATGCCATGATCCAAGTGCACTACGTAATCGTCCTGTTTGAGCTCACTCAGACTGGTCAAAAAGTGGCTCGGATGGCTCTTCGTGCTGGCGGACGGTTGTCGCTTTCGGGTGCCGAAGATCTCATCGAAAGTCACCACCACCAGATGAGCTTCTGGCAGGCGAAAGCCCTGGTTCAGGTGGCCGCCCACGATCGCGCGCGCGAATTCCCCCCGGGCGAGTAAGGCGGGCGCAGGCTACCTCGACCAGAGGCAATTGTAGATCGTAACTGGCTAACAAGCTCCCGCAACCGCACGGCGTCGCCCTTCGTCGGTGCGACGAAGAACACCCTTTCGCTCCGCCAACCCTTGAGCCGTTCGACCAGCGGCGCCAACGAAGCGTCTGTGCCGCGGGGCGCGGTCTCATGGCGGATGTCGCTGGTTAGAAACGACTCCATCGTAAGCGTGGATTCGTGGGCTTTCTCTGACGTCGCCATAATCGTGAGCGACTCGCCCCGCACCTGAGCCCACGGCTGCAATGCGGCCAGCCATTCATGTTCATTGAGATAAAGGGTCTCCACCGGCGGCACCAGGTGGTGTTCCTCCGCAGCCTTCTCATAGCGCTCCCATGCCAGTTGGCCAAATTTTTCCGCTTCGGCTTCCACGCGATCTCCACCGTCGAGCCAAATCAATGTCTCCGGAGAAAGATACGAGAAAATCGAGACGAGCTCAGGATAGAAATAAGGAACCAGAGACTCGATCCCGGGAAAGGGTATTCCTTCCCGCAAAGAATCAACCAGCTTGTGTTTCTCCCGCCGATCGATCTCTAACTCCCCAGCCCGTTGGTCGAGCTTGCGTACAATATTTTCTAAATCGGATCGCTTGAGCGAGAACTCTTTCATCGGCAACAGAAACATTTCTTCCTGGAGCCGTTCGGAACGCTGATTGGCCGGGCTGAATTCCCGGATCGATTCCAACCGGTCGCCGTCGAACTCCAGCCGGAGCGGTCGCGCGTATCCGGGAGAGAAGATATCGACAATACCGCCGCGAACGCTAAAGTCGCCTCGCTCCTCTACTAACGGGACATTTTGGAAACCCCATTGCACCAAATGTTGCAGCAGACTTTCGCGCGCCAGCTCTTGCCCGGCGACGAGGTAGAGATAGGACTGCTTGAACTTTTCCTTTGGAATGACTTTCTGCAGCAACGCGGGGGGAGTCGCTATGAGGATGGGTGCGTGTTCCTCCACAAGCTTGTAAAGTCCTTCGAGACGGGCCGCCACATTGTCCGGATGCGGCGACAGTTTCTCGAAAGGAAGGACTTCCCAGGATGGAAAAAGATGGAGTCGCTTGCGAAACGGCGGCAGGGAGCGTTCCTCGCCCAGGAAAAATCCCAGATCGTCGTAGAGATTCTCCGCATCGCTGGCTGTGGGCGCGACGATGAGAATCGGCCGGCGGCTTTTCTCGGCGACCAGCGAGAGAACATACGCCTTCGCGCCCCCTTGGATTCCCTGGATACGTTTCACTCCCGTCCAAGTACCCTGGACAAAGGATTCGAGTTTGGCGCGAGGGTCAAAATCGTTCATGCAAAAATACCAAACCCTCGCAGCCAAATCTTGGGGATGGACGAGAGCGGCTTACCGGCTGCGTCCGCCTCCTTGGCCCATGTCTCCATGGATTCGCTGAGATCTTTTACCCGGATGTCGAGATGAGGCGATTGATAGTTTTCGAAGCGGATCAGCGCCTGGTAGATCATGCGCACCGGCCCCTTGATCTCTCCGAAATCGGTGAGGAGTCGGAAAGCGACCGCTAGCTCGATCAATCCCTCGATAAAGGGCTTATTGGCATCTTCGGTCTCCTGATAGAATTGTTCAAGTACCTCATGGGAGTCAAAAAATCGCCCCTCATTAAACAAACGTATGCCGTCTCGCAAACGAGCATCCATAACACAAATTCTGAAATTCAACGTAGCAACTTCTCTTCAGCGCCTCAAGTTAAACCACGGAAATCGCAGTTGGCTGATCGCTTATGGCATATAGTTGGAACATGCGAAACGCTACCAGCCATACACCATAAGCTAGGCACGCGACCCAAAGAGTCGCTCGTCGCGATGGGCAACCGACGGCATGGAAGCCAGCCATATGCAGATATCAGAGCAGGCCAAAACTAGCGCCGAGAGTGCAAACGAGACCAGATAGCTGCCGGTCCAATCATACAAGGCGCCCCCCAACCAGGAGCCTAGGGCTCCGCCTAAGCCAACCGCGACCGTTGAGTAGCCGAGAATTGAACCAAACCCTTTACCGGAAAAGATGTCGGCAGTGAGCGCAGAGAAAATCACTGCGCGAGAGCCGAAGCCAATGCCAAAAAAAATGACGTAAACGTAGAGCAACCAGGTTTGGCTCGGATCACTGAGGATCATCAAGGCACCCACTCCCACCAGGGTCATCAAGACGTTTAACGTATAGGCCGCCTGCTTGGTCAAGAGGTCGGCGATGAAACCGAATACGACGCGACCAAAGCTGCTGGTGATCCCGGCGAGGCCAAAGATCGTTGCGGCTAATAGTTTACTGTAACCCACATCGACCACATGGGCGACTTGGTGGGTCACAATCACCGTCGTGCCGGAGGCCGCGCAGATACGCGCAAAGAACAGGAGCCAGAACTGCAGACTCCGGAGCGCTAGCTTGGCCGTCCAGCGATGGTCCTCGGGCTTCGACTCTTTTCTCGATCGAAGTCTTTCGCCGAAAGGCCCATGCTGGTAAAAGAGCCATGCCAACGGCAACAGCAATATCAGCACGATCCCGGAAAACGTTTGAAAGGCCCGCGGCCATCCCCAGCTCGAGAGCAACCATTCACTGAGCGGCGCAAGAAGTAAGATGCCCACGCCCGTCCCCGCGTAGACGAAACCGATGGCTGATGCACGATTGGAGACAAACCACTCCGAAACCAAAAACACATGGGGCACCATGCCGGTGAAAGTGATACCAACGGCGGAAATCAAACCGAAGAAGATGTAGAGTTGCCACAGACTGTCAATCATGCTGCTCAGCAGCAGTCCCAAAGCCAAGACGAGACAGCCACTACAGACGATTGTTTTAGTGCCGAAGCGATCCAGGAGATAGCCGACAGCGGGCGAGAGGATCGCATCCACGGTCAGTACCATGGAAAAAACTCCGGCGGTTGCGCCGCGGCTCCAGCCGAAAGTGTCAAGCAGGGCCACATAGAAAACCCCAAACGAAGAATGGAGACCGCGGGTAAAACCAAGAACAACGAAGGCAAGCGCAGCGACCAGCCAAGGAGTCGGAGAAAAACGCATGATGATCGATAATCATTTTCTTAACAGAGTGAGCAGCCCCCGACAAGCTAATGCAGGTTGAGTTTTCATCGAGTCTATTCTAATTAAAAGCTTCCATGATCAAGACATGGTTGATTCGCGGGCTAGGGTTTCTATTCATCGTCGCCGGTTGCGCAACTCTAGAATCGGGTGGAGAGTTCTTGTCCGGCCGGCGGGCCCTCATGAGCGGAGACTCCGCCGTTGCGCTCGGTTATTTCGAGCAAATTGCCAAACGCGATCCCAATTACGTTGCGCCTTTTACTTCGTTTAGAGAAAGCATTTGGACCTATCTGGGGCGCGCTCAATATCAGTCCGGTAAGCTCGTCGAGGCCAAGGGGTCATTGGAAAGAGCGCTGTCCCAAATTCCCGGCGATTCAGTGGCCAAGCTTTACCTCGCATTGACGAACCTGCGCCTGCAAACAACGGAGAAAGCCACCAATCCGTTTACCTTACAGGACATTTCCTTTGCGCTCCGCGAACGGGTCGAGCCCAAGCGGGTCGCCGCTCTTGTCCGGGAACGCGGCGTTGCTTTTGATCTCACCACCGAGTCCGAGAGCCAACTTAGAAAGGCCGGCGCCGATGACTTTCTGCTCGACGAGATCAAGAAAATTCGCGCTGAAGCCTTGAAACGAGGAAAGACCAATGAGAGCCAGCTCGGCGAACGGGCTAAAGCACTCGCCGCCGCTCTTGCCGGAATTCGCGATCAGCTGGATTACTTAAACAGCACCCGGCAAGGGATCTTCTGGGATCCTAACAAGGAGATTCGCTCGCAAATTCAGACCGGGCTTTCGCTCCTCTCGGCGCCCCAGCCCGACTGGGAGAAAATCTTGAGCACGGGCGAGTGGGTGGGACAGAGACTCGAAGAAGAGATTGACCTGGTCCGGCGGGACGAGGCCGAAGAGTTACGCCAGCAACAGCGGCGTTAGCCGGCAGAGCGCGATGCGGAGAGCCTTAGCAAGTTAGATCCACACGACCTAATCGTTTTTCGGCGCTACAGGCTCTTCGCGTCGCTTCGATCTCGTCCAGCACCTCTTGGCTGCCGGGGCTGATGGTGCGCGCCTTCTCCAGCTCTGCCAGTGCAGCCGCATAGTTTCCCTGTACCCGGTGGCTCTTGGCCCGGTTGATGTAGGACGCGATGCTAATAGTTTGCACGGGGGGTTTGACCGGCGTTACCTGGGGAGGCTCAACGGCGGGTCTGTAGGGTGGAGGTTCCGGTGGCGGTTTCACGACCGCTTCTCGGACTACGATGTCTAACGCCACGCTTTCGATTCCACCCCAGTCGGGCAACCACTGCGATCTTGCCCGGTCGTAAAGCCATCAATTCGCCGCGAGAGTTAACCGCGGCGATCGATGTATCGCTGCTACGCCATTCAACGCCGCTGGCAAGTCCCTTCTCGTTGCCATCGGAGTATCTTGCCTTCACCCGAAGGGGAAGCCGCTCCTGGGTTTTGACCTCGCGCCTAGCCGCGGAAACCGTGAGAGCAACCAATTGGGCTGCCACTGGAGTTTTTACAGCTGGCTTCTCTTCCGGCACAGTGACAGGCAAAACGGGCTTCTCCTCTCGCACGGCAAGAGTCCAAGCCGGGCTTGCGAGATCGCCGTATCGCGCGGTGATTTTCGTCTCTCCGGCCTGCCGGGCCGTGACTCGACCTTGATCATCGATCGTTGCCACACGCGGTTCGCTGGTGAGCCATCTGACGTCCTCATGGATGTTCTTCTGCGTTCCATCGCTGTAGTGTCCCGTGAGGGCGATATTTAACGTTTCGTTGGGGCCGATCTCTTGCCGATCGCCGCTCAAGCCGAGACTAACGAGGCTTGGGGCGGAAACGGGTGGCGGTTTTACCGTTGCAACTTCCGGCCCCGAAGGTTGCCTATCTCCTTCTCCAAACCAAAGGAGGGAGCCGAGCACTGCTACGATGATGAAAGCTCCGGCGACTGCCATTTTCCACCATCCTGGCAGCTTGCGATCAGACTCTATGGATGTCGGACCGATTCGGAGCGGCGGCGGTGTGGAAAGCCTGGAGCTTTCATCGCTCATTGCCGATCGATCGACGGCGCGGGCTTCCTCTATACTGGACTCTGAAATCCGCTGCTTTTCTCGAGGGACTTCCTCGACGTCAGAAAGCTTTTGCTGCGCCGGCTTACTCATGAGTGACTGCAGGTCCGCAATCAATTGCCGGGCTCCGAGCGAATCCGTCGAACCGTCCCAATCCGTCAAGTCCGCCGCCTGAATACTGCGAAATCCAACCGGAGGTTTGACGGGTTCGATCAGTACCGGAATCAGCTTTCCTATAGCCCGCGCCTCTTCCGCTTCTTCCTTGACCCAATCGCTGTCCACCGAGTGAGTCGACCACAAGACCACCATGCAACGCATGTCGCGAAGCGCTTCTTCGATCATCGAGCGCCAGGTACGACCGGCAGGAATGCGCCGGTCCCACCAGACGGTACAGCCGGCGGATTCGAGAAGACCCGCCACGGCGCGCGCCGTTTCCCGGTCTTCGTTGGCATAGCTGAGAAAGATATCCGCCATGGGGCTCGCAACCAATGGGCTGAAACAGCCAATCCTGGAATTGCTCGATGCTGGATGTTAGCAAATCTTACTGCAATTGTAATTGCAAATTCCACGGCCGCAGCACGGCATGTCCAGCGAGAAGTTCCGGATCCAAGAAAAGGATGTTTGCCGTTGACACTCACCCGCTCGGCTTGATAGACGCACAAACAGAATACCGGCACATTAAGCGCACACGTTGTAAGGAGGTCACTATGGTTATACGAGAACTAAAAGACGGCTCATCGTTCGTCAGCACCCAGGAAGATCACGCCGAGCTTTCGGCACAATTTGCCGCGCACTGGGGCAACAAGGATTTCGCCAGGCTCCGCCCTTACGAGACCATGGTGTTCGCCACAACTTATCACGACAGCGGTTACCGGGAATGGGAAGGGAATCCGCCGATGAACGTGGCAAAGGGGCGTCCCTACGCGTTCCGGGAAGAGATCCCATCTTTCGAACCAGCCGAACTGCAGGCCTATGCGCGTAACGTCGATTGGGTAAGCTCACAAGACCGCTACGCCGGCCTTTTGGTTTCTATGCACCGCACCGGCCTGTGGCAAAACCGTTACGACTCTTTGTCGAGCCCCAAGGGTAGACTCCGCGAAAGAAGCCCGGAGGTCAAAGCCGTGAAGCAACAATTGGAAACCAAGCAGCAAGAAGAGAGACAATCTCTTGGCCTAGAGAACCCGGCCTTCGAAAACGAGTTGTGGTTCAATTATCGGGTGCTGCAGATCTACGATCTTCTGTCGCTCTATTTTTGCTGTGACGGTTATTCAGACGATGATCATTTTAAGGAAGATGTGCTGGCGCCCATTCGCTTATCCTATGGTAGCCAAGCCGAAGTGGAGCTGCGGATCATTCCCACCGGTCTCCGCTCGGTGAGAATGGAACCGTATCCATTCGATATCGCGCCGCTGACGGTGTCGGCGCGGGCAAGGGTCATTCCGCCCGGAAGCTATCCGTCGGAAGCCGCATGCCTGGAGGCCTATCACAAAGCGCCGCGCAAACTGTTGAGCTTCGAGATTTTCCAGTGATCTTACCAAGAAGAAAAAGTCAATGGTTTGCGGATTAGCTCGATCCCAATTGGTTGACCAGGCTTCGACATTGGTGCTAAACCGTCGGTCATTGACATTCTTTCAAGGAGCACGTTCATGGCTAATTCTACTCTAGAGGTCGATGTCGCGATTATCGGAGGCGGGGGCGCGGGAATCCCGGCAGCGATCGAGGTCGCCCGGGCCGGGGGGAAAGCGGTGGTCTTAGAGCAAGCTGATTCTTGCGGCGGAACGGCCGCTATTTCGGGCGGAGGCTGCTGCATTGTCGGAACGCCGCTGCAAAAAGCACAAGGCATCGAAGATACCCCTGATCTCGCTTTCGAAGATTGGGTCAAGTGGGGCCAAGGCGCTGCCGATGAAGTGTGGGCGCGATTCTATCTCGAACATACTCTCCATGACCTTTATCACTGGGCCGAAAACTGTGGCGCGAAGTGGGTCGATATGAAATTTCAGGAGGGCAACAGAGTGTTCCGCTGGCACCGGCCGGACAATAACGGACTCGGCTTGATGACCGCGTTTATCAAGACCACCGAGTCGTTGCCCAATATCAAGATCATGACGTCCACCTCGGCGGGCAACCTCCTCACACAAAACGGCCGGGTTTGTGGTGTAACCGCAACAAATCATAGGAACGAGACCATCGATATTCACAGCAAGGCTGTGGTGGTCGCTACGGGAGGATTTAACTCGAACCTCGACATGGTCTTGGAGCACCGGCCTGAGTTCAAGAAGTTTAAAGTGATGGAAGGTTCCGGGTTCGGCGCCAAAGGCACCGGACACAAGATGGTCCGCGAATTGGGCGGTTATTTTACGCACATGGATAACATCTGGTTCTATGTCTATGCCACACCGGATTACCGCGATCCCCAAGGCAGACGCGGTCTGGTTTTTCGCCTCACACCCGGCTATATCTGGTTCAATCAGCAAGGGAAACGTTTCCATAACGAATCCCTCACCGGCGGCGCCTCAGCCACACCCGCGCTGCTCCGGCAAAATCCGCCCCACGCCTGGGCGATCCTCGACACGCCGATGACGGCGAAGATGGAAGTGGCCGATCCCTACTATCGCGACGGCGATAAAACCAGCAGAGATAAAGTACAGGAGCTGCTCGACACTTCGCCGTACATCAAGAAAGCCAACACCCTGGCCGAGCTTGCCAGGAAAGTCGAAGTGGATGTGGAGTCGTTTGTTTCTACGATAGAGCGCTACAATAAAGCCTTCGATGACGCCCTGGACCGGGAGCCGGAATTCGGCAAATCTTTGAAGCTATCCAAAAAATTTGACGCCCCGCCCTACTATGCGATTCAATTATTTCCCCTGGCGCGGAAAAACTTTGGCGGTGTCAAAACCGATCTCCGCTGTCGCGTGTTGAACAAATATTTCGAGCCGATTCCTGGGCTTTACGCCGCTGGGGAAGTCGCGGGCATGGCGGGAGGTCATATCAACGGCAAGGCGGGGCTCGAAGGCACCATGCTCGGTCCGTCCATCTTCAGCGGGCGCGTGGCCGGAGCGTGGGCCGCGCACGAAGCGGGCTTCGGTCCCGGTTTCGTCGGCAAACCGAATCGGCCGGAGTTAGACTGAACAAAAAAGGTCTAGTAACCTAACAGCGCAAATTCAAAGTCTTTGCGCGAACTGCTGGAACCGGATCCAGTCTGACTTCTTGAACGATTTGAACGGCTTGAACATTTGGAACGAAAAGCAGCGCTGAGGCTGCCCGTAACAAAATACTGACCATGCTGGATACCAACGAATCAACACCGGCCAAGAAATTGGTTCGCGGCTATTGCGCGCTCTGCACGGCTCACTGTGCGACCATCGCGACAGTGGAAGATGGCCGAGTGATCCGACTCGATCCTGACCATGATCACCCCAACGGAGGCGTTATATGCATTAAAGGCAAGGCCGCCCCCGAGCTAGTCTACAATACAGACCGTCTCAATTATCCGCTCAAGCGCACGCGGCCCAAAGGAGATCCGGATCCCGGTTGGCAGAGAGTGAGTTGGGACGAAGCGCTCAATGACATTTCCCAGCGCTTGAGCTCGATCCGCGACCGTTACGGCGCCAAGGCGGTCGCTCTAGGTAAAGGCACCAAGAGCGGCACGTCAGTGGATGACGTCGAACGATGGCTCGGCCGTTTTCTCTACCTTTTCGGCAGTCCCAACTGGGTTTCAACGACTCACGTTTGTAACTGGCATAGGGACACCGGTTTCAGCTTCACCTTCGGCACGAATCTCCCGACACCGGACCTCGCGCACAGTAAAACGTTCCTACTCTGGGGTCACAATCCAAGCTCCACTTCTCTCGTCTTGGCCCACGACATCGTCGCCGCTCGGGCGCGGGGCATGAAAACCGTCGTCGTGGATCCGCGGCGTATCGGCATCGGCAGCCAGGCGGACATGCTTCTCCAAGTCCGGCCGGGCACCGACGGCGCCCTCGCCTTGGCGATGATTCATTGTTTGATGGAAGAGAGCTGGTACGACGCCTCCTTCGCGCGGCAGTGGACCAATGGGCCTTTTCTGTTGAATGGCGCGACAGGACAGGTTGTCACGGAAGCGGATCTGACGGGGGACGAAGCGTCCAACCGTTACGTCGTGTGGGATGAATTGAAGGATCAACCGGCGATCTACGATCCTGACACCGGCGTCTACGAACATGACCAAGTGCTGCCGGCGCTTTTCGGCGCGCGCACGCTCCAGGGAAAGAATGGTAAAGAGATAACATGCAAACCTGTCTTCGAGCGTCTCGGCGAAATCGCCTCCGCCTTCGCTCCCGAGCGCTCGGAAAAGATCACCTGGGTGCCGGCCGACAAAGTTTGGCAAACCGCTCTGATGCTGGCGCACAACCGTCCCTTGAGCATGTACATGTGGAACGGCATCGGCCAACACACCAATGCCACGCAAACCAGTCGAGCCATCGCATCGCTTTATGCGCTGCTGGGCGACATCGATCGGCCGGGCGGCAATGTGATGTTTCCCAAAGTTCCGGTCAACGACGTCAGTGGAAAAGAATTCTTACCAAAGGAAATGGCGGCGGTGCGTGTCGGCCGTGAGAGAAAACCTCTTGGGCCACCGGCACAACCAGGCAATTGCGCGGCCTACGATATCTTCACTGCAATCTTGGAAGAGCGCCCTTATCCGATAAAAGCGCTGTTAAACTTCGGCTCCAATACCGTGATGTCCACTGCCGACTCACGGCGAGCACGCGCCGCGCTCGGCGCTTTGGAGCTCGGCGTGGCCGTTGATCTTTTCATGACGCCCACGGCGGAACTGTGCGACTACGTCTTGCCGGCGACGAGTTTTCTTGAGATGGCCAATCTCACAACCGCCTTTGAACACAGACCGGCCGGCAAGACTCACTCACAGTATCGACCAGCAGTTGTGGAACCTATCGCGGAGCGCCACTCCGACACCTGGATCATTTTTGAATTGGCCAAAAGGCTCGGCTTCGGCGAGCAGTTCTGGAACGGCGACATTGAAGCGGGCTATGCTTACGAATTGGTGCCTTCGGGACTTACCCTGGAACAAGTTAAGAACTCACCCGGTGGAATATCTTTGCCCGCAGCCACGACCTACGAGAAGCACGCCACGAAAAGCAAAAATGGCGTCCTGCGTGGATTCACGACGCCGTCGAAGAAGGTCGAGCTCTATTGCCACAAGTTCGCGGCCCACGGATATCCGACGATGCCCGAATACGTGGAACCCGCTTTGAGCCCAGTCAGCCGCCCGGAGGTGGCGGCGGACTATCCGCTCGTGCTCACCAACGCGAAGTTCACGACTTTCGTGCATAGCCAGCAGCGCGCACTGCCAAGCCTGCGGAAATCAACCCCGGAACCGACGGCGGATATTCACCCCGATAGCGCCACCCGTTTCGGCATCGCGAACAAGCAATGGATGATCGTTGAGAGTCCCCGCGGCGCCATCAAAGTCCGCGCTCGCGTCACTCCCAATATCGTCCCCGGCGTAGTTTGCTGCCAGCATGGTTGGTGGCAGGACTGCAAAGAACTTGAACTACCGGGTTACAATCCGTACGGGAGCGACGGCGCCAATCCTGCCACCCTTATCGGCACCGATCTCAGCGATCCCGTCAGCGGCTCTCTGCCCCACCGCTCCTACCTCTGCCGCGTCAGACCGGCGGAATGACGTCTAGGTAAGCAACCCCCCTGAGGCAAAGCTGCGGGGGTTCAAACCCGAAGTGATTGAACAGTTTGAACGTCTGGAACTCTAAGCTGAAAGGCCAAGCACGCCAATCTGAAACCTGCTATCTGGAACCTTTTACCGTAGCGGCTTTCAGATCCGCCGTAAGGGAAGTCAGGATCTCCTCGAGAGCTTGGTTCCAGCCTTTGACTAGGGCTTCCGGCGTTCGACCGGTCAAGGGGACAGACTTCGCGTACCTTTTCTGCAAGAGGATGCCGGCCTTCGTGGGAATTTCGCTGGTCAAGAAAAACTCCATCTCCAAAACAGCTCGCGGTGAGTCGGTATTGCGAAAATCGCCATAGAGCGTATTCACCGTGCCTTCCAAAACATAAGTCGGCTGCGATTGGTTCGACGGGCTGATGACATAGTTGAACAGCTGCGACCCGATCAAATCTTTCCGGACTTCCTCGGTGATCAGCGAGGAAGGAGACACTAAAAACTGGTTATAGAAATCAGATTCGTAGCCGGCCTCCGACGTGCGGTAAACGAAACTCCTATCCGCGTACCTCGGCGAGACGCGGATATTGGAGACCTGCAAAGTTTCGTTGGCCGAGGGATTGGATGGAGTTAGGTTCCCGCCCGCTTCAAGCACAAAATAGCGCTTGTCCGGATAGCTTTTTTCAATACTGACGCAAGCGACGACGCACAAAGCCAGCAGCGCCGGCGCACAGAAGATAGACCAGTTTTTCACCGTTGGATGACTTTCGAGGCTGGCGGCGGTGCGCCAAACAGCAATTGGGACGGATACTTCTTGGAATCGTCCGTAAGCTCTTTCAAATTCTCCGATATCGAGCGCAGGTTGTCCACCGTCTTTTCGATGTCCTGTTGCTGGCCGGAGATCAAGCGATTCAACCGTTGAACGGTCTGCCGCAGTTGAGCGCTGGTATCCGGCAGATCCGCCGAAACCGAATCGAGCCGTTTGCTCAAACGCTCCAGACTCTCCGAAACTTGCGGGAGATCGGCCAGCATTTGATTCAAGGGCTTTTCCGCGCGCTCGATGATCTCCCGCGCGCCTCCCGCCGCTGCCGCCGCGTCAGCGACGACGGACTTGAGCTCCGGACTGGTGACAAGATCTTTCAGCTGGCGATTTGTCTCCCTGACTTCAGTCAGCAGCGCATAGGCTTGGGCGCCGACTTTTTCCACATTGGTTCCTTCCGCCATCTTGGTGATAGCCGCGAGGGATCTGTCAACGCTGCTCATAAGCTGAGGAATATCGAGCTGTTCGAAGTTTTGCAGAATACTTTCTACGGAGTCGCTCAGTTGGACAATCCTGCTTCGCGCGGAAGGTATGTACGGGTATTTGGGTTGCCAGTCGATTTCCAGGGGCGGATTACGTTCCGGATCGAGATAGTCCGCTTCAAGATAAGCGACACCCGTCAATCCCTGAGCTGCCAAGCGTACCCGAAATCCTCGTTCAAGCTCATTTCTAAAAATTGGATCGTTGGGGTCCGCCAACGGAAACTGAAACAGGTTCGAGGTTATGCCGACGCGCACGAGAACGTAGCGCCGCCGTGTATCGTATACGGCGCTCGCGAGTGTAATCTCCTCCACCTTCCCCACTAGCACGCCGCGGAATTTCATCGGAGAACCGACATCCAACCCCTGCACGGACTCTTGGATGTAAGTCTCCACGAGGGCGGTTCTTTGAAACAGACTGCCGACTCCCAGAACGACGATTCCGATGACCGCGAGCACCGTGGCGCTGATCACGAATAAACCGATTTTGAAGTAGCTCAGTTTGTTCATCGCAACAGAAGCTTAGCTGGCTGCTGAAAATGACTCATATGCTACGCTCAATCGCTTCGCTTCAGTTGGCTTATGGCGTAGGGCTAATAGCATATGGTTCGGAAGCTCCAACTATATGCCATAAGCATATCAGCCATATGCGAACTACGCGCGCTTGTCTGCCTAGAGATCTTTTTTGAGCAACCTGCAAACAAGTTTTCGGCAACCTGATAGAAACAATCTAACATCGAGCTGTAAAGCTACGTCAAGTATCCGGCGCGGGCTTGCGGGAGAAGAACTGGCGCACCCGCGGATTCTCACTGTGATCGCGCAGTTCCTCAGGATCGCCAATAGCCACGATGCCCTTTACCTGTTTATCTAACATAATGATCCGATCCGCAATTGCAAAGATACTCGGCAGCTCATGGGTCACAACGACAAACGTAATCTTCAAGCTGCGCGAGAGACGCAAAACCAGTTCATCCAGTTCGGCGGAAGTCACGGGATCCAATCCCGCCGACAATTCGTCGAGAAAAAGCACCCGCGGATCGAGAGCCATGGCCCGCGCGATGGCGCCGCGCTTTTGCATGCCTCCGCTGAGCTCCGACGGCATGAGATCGCCGTACCTTTCCAGTCCGACCTGTTTGAGCTTAATCAGGGCGATCAAACGGATCGCGTCGGGCGGCAGATCCGTGAATTCCTCCAACGGCAGAGATATGTTTTCGAGCAGAGTCATGGAACCAAACAGGGCGCCGCTTTGATACATGACGCCGAAGGTCCTGAGAATCTCGCGACGCTCTTCGCCCTGCGCCGCGGCGATGTCGTGACCTTCGATAATGATCCTGCCCGCAGCGGGTTGGTACAGGCCGATCATATGCTTCAACAATGTGCTCTTGCCCGAACCGGAGCTACCCAGGATAAAAAAAATCTCGCCGGTGAAGACTTCGAAGTTCACCTCTTCGAGCACCACTTGACCATTGTAGGCCGCGGTGAAATTTTCCACCCGAATGATCGCCTGCCGTTCCGCGCTCATGGTCGTTTAGACGTTGAGATAATAAAAAACCACTGAAAAAATTCCGTCGGTGATAACGATGAGGACAATACCGCTCACCACGGCCCGGGTCGTCGATTCACCCACGGCGCTCGCCCCGGTGGTGGTTTGTAGCCCGCGAAGGCAGCCGATGGCGGCCACCAGGATGCCGAAAACAAAGGCCTTCACCAACCCGCCGACAAACGAGCCGTAGGTGACCTGATACTGGACCTGGTGATAGAAAGTGATTAAAGGAATCCCGAAGGAGCGCATCACCACGGCACCGCCGATGAGACCCAGCAAGTCGGCAAATACCGTCAGCAGCGGTGTCATCACAACAGCGGCGATGACCCGTGTCACCACCAAAAAACGGACCGGATCCAGCCCCATGGTTTTCAGCGCGTCGATCTCTTCGCGTACTTTCATCGTTCCAAGCTCGGCGGCAAAGGCCGATCCCGAGCGGCCCGCCAGAATGATCGCCGTCATCAGCGGACCCAGCTCGCGCAGCATCGCCAGGCCAACGAGGTTTGCTACAAAGACGTCAGCTCCGAATCGACGCAACGAAATCGCTCCCTGAAATGCCATAATCACACCCATGAGAAAACTGACGAGCACGATGATCGGAAGGGCGTTCACCCCGGCGGTTTCGGCGACCCGCACCGCGTCGCGCCAGCGGACACTCTTAGGATGCATCGCTGCTGTGCCGAGGGCCGAAACCAGTTCGCCGACAAAACTGATCAGAGATCGGGTATCCTCCCAAAACCCGACAACCGCCCGGCCGACATCCTCGGCGAGATTTGTTTTCGGCCGCCGTTGACTTTCCAACTGTTCGAGATCGCCCAGGTCCGATTCCTGCAAAAGTCCCTCGAATTCCGGACGCAGCCCGTGAATCTCCAGTTGGCCGCCGGCCTTGTGCTGCAAGTTACGTAGGTGAACGAACAACGCGATCCCTGACCCGTCGCAGTAGTCAACTTCGGCGGCGTCGACGGTCACGCTTCGGGCTTTCGCGGTGGCTACCGCCTCCGTTGCCCGCTGCCAAATCCTTCCCGTGGTGTCCGAGTCAAGCCGGCCCTCGATCGTGATGGAGACCACGCCGTCACGAACAGCACCGGCGCGCAAGCGAACGGCGGACGAGGAGAGATTCTCTTTCATGGCATTCCGAATGATCACTTATAGTGCATGTTTTGCCCCCGCCGGTCGAGAGGTCACGGTTATTAATCCGGAGCAACCCAGTCGGTTGCCTCTGGCACTCCCGACAAGATATAGGAGAAAGAGCTTAGATGTTTTTCACGGAGTTGCAGGAGGATCTACCATGGCGAATCACGGCCTTTTACATATCGCGCTGCTGACCCGCGATCTCAAAAAAACCGAACGCTTCTACACGGAGGTTCTCGGTCTGAAGGTTGCCTTTCGCGTGCCGCCCAACATGGTTTTTCTGCGCTCCCCAGGGAGTCAGGACCTGATTAATTTCGTCGGGACCAAGAAACGCATCTCTCCCGATGATACGCTTCAACATTTCGGCTTCAAGACAACGAAGGCCCGACTCACAAGCCTAGAGAAAAAACTCAAGGAAAACGAAATCAAGGTCGAAGGCAGACGCGGCAAACACGCAATCTATTTCTCCGACCCCAACGGCTACACCATCGAGTATTACTCCGACTAGCCCGCTAGGCGATCGGCAAAAAATAGGGTGCCACGCCTGGGTGGGAAGGAACAAAAATCGCCGCGGAGCGTCTAATCAATTCGAGTAAACTGAGACAATTGCCCATAAGAATGGATGAGCCACACTCTGAGCAGAATTCTCGCAGCAATTGAGCTGGCAGCGTTATTGGTACCAGCGACGGGCCGAGCTGTCGTTCGTTACAGCGCTAATTTGGGTGGACCCGTTCGGTAAGTCGGTTTTCCCCGTCGGGCTGTTTGCGCTCTTACTGATTGCGATAGCCGCCATTGCCGGGCTGTGGCGCATTCTGGCTGCTTTCATCTTTAAAGGTGCCGATTGCTTCCAAGACATTCATCGTGTCTGGTGGTGGCTGACAATTGCCGGAGCAGTGATGGTCGTTGCCTCCCTTCCGTTGAGGCTATCGTATCGGTTGCAGTTTGCGCTCCCTGATTCACCCTTGACGGACTTTATCTTCTATGTGTCCGCCGTGGGTTATGGGGGGACTTATCTATTGATACCGTTGGCGCCTCCAATCGTGCCGACTGGTTCGCAGTCCTGGGCGTGCTCGGGTTCAGCCTTATCGGTGTTGCGCTCCATGTCAATCGAACCAACAGCAACCTCATTCCCGGAGTGGCCTGGAGCGATCACTTTAATGTAAGGGCATGGATCGACCAGACCGTAAACCAATGGGCCTTCCGGACGGTGCTATGGAGCTTCATCGGCCGGTTGGGAGTTTGGATCCTATCACGCGCGGCGTCTGTCAAACCGGTTACACGCCTGATGCTCGCCGCCCTTGCGACGGGCATCATCCTCGAGGTCCTCCATGCCTTGGGGATGCTTCTGTACCCGTCACTAGCCATGCAGTATTTTAACACGTCGCGGGCCAACGCCTTATTCCACCCCGTGTTCATAACTCTATCGTGGTGTGTAGGAATCTGGCTAGCCACGCCCCGCAATCTGGAACAGACCCAAGCGCCCATCGCAGACATAGTTCCAACTGCGCGTCCGCCTCTAGGGCACGGGATGCGGCTGGCTATCCTGGGTATCGCAGTGATCGTTGTCGCACTCTCGGCGCGCGTCTTTTTCTCCCCAATTTCCTACACCGACCCGCGTATCGAGTTTTTCGCGAGCAATGATCCGTCGCCTAATCCCTACGGCACCTATAATCTTCTGACGCCGTCGTTTCCGGGTAATGCATCAGCCAAGCTATACGTGCACGCGCTCGTTACACTATTCCATGCACCGGGCCAACGCTTAAGGACGATTCCTACCATGTGCCGTCTGGTTGATTCGATGGGGAAGCTTCTCATGGAGCCAAAAGAACTGCTGGTCGGAATCCCGGACGCGGTTTCCGGCCCCAGATTATATCCGAAGACGTCGTGGATCGCCTTGAGTGCGCGCGGTCCCTGGAAGCCGGGATCATATAGGGTCGACTGTAAACTTCCACGAGGCGGGGTAGCCGACAGCTTCGCAATGCGCTAATAAGAGTGATTTCCTTTTGAGGCAATGAACAACAACGGAAACAACTGCTTGTGCAAGGACCGGAACATTCAACTCACGGGAGGTGTGTATGGCTAACGAACCATTCGATCCAAAAACCGTCAGCGTCGAGGAGCTTGCCGCTTATTCGCGCAAGGTGCGGCTCGCGCGCTGGAGTGGAATCGTGGCTGGAGCGCTCCTCATCTGGCCTGCCTTCTGGGCGGCTACACAACTGCTGCCGGACTCGTTGGACTGGGCGGCAATAATTATTGTCGTTCTCGTTCCTATCGGGGCCTTTCGGCTGATATTTGAGCTACTCAAGCCGCCTGGCGCGAGTATTAAGGACTAAGCCATTCGCTTTGGCAAGGAACCTGTCCTGATGCGATAGTCGCCATAGTGGGCATCAGTGTTTCTCACGGCCGCACTCGCTGAAATACTCTGATCCGGTCCCCCGAAGTCACAAACTCATCCGCACCCTTCCATTTAATGGTAACCATTTGCTCCTCGTTGAGGCGCACATGATCAGTCGGTGGAAGAACGTCGCCTCCCCGGCGATCCGTCGTCAGCTTCTGCGCGATCCACCGAAGGCGTTGCCCCTCCAATCGGTAGATCCCGGTGGCGGTGGCGCGAGCTCCCAGGAAAGTAACCAGCTCAACGTAAGTACCGTCGGTCCTGAAAGTTTTAAGGCTGACTACGGACCGATCACTTGATTTCCATGAACCAATCAGGGACCGTGCCGACTTCCCAGCGCGCTCACTGTCAGTCTGGCTGAGGCCGGACGGTGAGGCCAACACGAGGACAAGCTGAAACAAAAAAAGCCAGCGATACATAGATCTGGGCCGCGGCAAGATGGTCAGCGGGAAGGAATTGTCCATTGATGCCTGCCTGCCCATTGCAAGTTTGACACAGTACCCGTGATCAGAATATCTTGCTCCGGCTAAAACATGTCCACCCACCCCGTAATCCCCGCAACGAACACCAACTCATTCACTACGCCGATATTCCGATGAGAATTCAGTTTTCTCTGTTCGATGGCGATTGGGTCAACCGTTTCTTCTCGTCCATAGGGGTGGGAGGCCGGCGAGCCCGCGATTTAGCAGCGCGTTGTCTCATACTCGTCGGGCTCACGTGGGTGCCGCTTGCCCTGCTCGCCTATCTAGGCGGCGTAGGCAAAGGACCTGGAGGTGAGAATTTTTTCAAAGACATTGCGGCCTACATGCAACTTCTGCTGGGGCTGCCGCTCTTCGTCATAGCGGAACGCATTGTCTCGGTGCATACACGGGAAGCGGCGAGCCAATTCGTGTCAACGGGAGCAATCAGGCATCGCGACGCCCCTCGGTTGGCTAGATTTCACAGCACCATCGAACGGTTCAGAAAATCGATCACCGCCGATCTCGTGTGCATAGCGATAGCTTACTTTTTGAGCGTCATGACAATTTTGCCCTTGATCGATGATGAAAAACGGACATGGCATGCATATATACCAGAGGGAGGGATACATGAAGTGCTCAGCGCCGCCGGCTGGTGGGAGCTTCTTGTCGCCCTTCCACTGCTGAACTACTGGTGGCTGAGGTGGATTTGGAAAATCATTCTGTGGTCCTGGTACCTGTTCCGATTATCCCGATTCCACCTGAGGCTGGTTGCTTCCCACCCGGATCGCACAGGCGGCATTGCGTTTTTGAGCGATGTGCAAACACGATTCGGCTTGGTGATTCTCGCTTACGGGGTTACCAATGTGGCATCGACCATCGCGTACAAGATGGCATTCGAGGGCGCTACGCTCACAGATTATTCAGTCTGGGGTCCCCTGGTGGGATTCATAATTGGCGCCCCGCTTTTGTTCACGATACCGCTCTTCATGTTCACGAAACAGCTTCATCGCGCCAAGAAGCGCGCGGTTGAACGGTATCATAGAAGGGCAATTGAGCGCGCTGTCGCCTTTGAACAAAAATGGTTAAATCCACGTTCACATGGAAAGCATGATGCGGCTGCAGAAGCCGAGCTGACCGGGTTGAGCAACCTCAACGCCGTGTACGAAAATATTAGAAGGATGCGGGTTGTCCCGTTTGACGCCCGGTCGTTCTTGGAGTTGACGATGCAGACAGTCGGTTCACTGCTTCCCATTTTGCCCTATCTTGGCATCCCAGAACCAAACCTAAAAATGCTGGAGAGTCTGTATAAAGCGCTACCGCGCTAGATTGCGCATGACCCTCTGTGACCGCATAAGCCGGTGGCCCTCTGCACCGAACGAAACACGTAAAACACTATTCCGAGCCAAGCGGCTTTGTGCGCGTGGTCCTGTGTAGCCTCAAGATCGATTCGACATATCTCCTTCTTTTCGCCTTCAACGGGCAATGGAATGTTGGTGAGGGTAACCTCAGATGGGCCGCGCACGTCTGAATTCAACCAGATTGTGAACTGGGGCAGGTTGCCCTTGCCGCCGGTGTTCGTGGACCTTCCCGCGGCCCTGCGCATTGCGCGCAACAACGGCATGAAAGGTCCGGCAGATCGCGCTCGCCTCGACATCTGGAACCCCTCCGGCGCACCACCGATCCTTGCCTGGATGATCGGCGACAAAACAGTCAATGGCGCAACTGGAGAGATGATTGATTATGACGTAACGGGTTACATCGCGCGCTACAATACGCAGTGGCAACACGCTGCAAAGGGATTGCTCGCGCTGATGCGCGCGGCGCAAGGGGGAAGATCGAGCGGCGGTTCTCCCAGTATCGGAGGTGATAGTAGCTACCGGGGTTCAGGACCTGACAAGCCCTATGACGACGGCAGCGCCGCGCGGCAGGAATATGAACGAAGAGCTGCGGAGAGCCGAGCCTACTGGGGCGGCACTGCAGATGATTACAATCGCGTCAAGAACGGCCAGTGCACCTGGAGCGATTCATCGAGATTCGGCTGTTGAACCACTATTCATGTGTCGAACACCACAGGTTTGATTCAGAGGAACAACACTTGCGACATACCCTCGCAGATCACCTGGCGTGGCGCCGGCCGGCCCGGTGGTTCTCATTCTTTCAACGCTTCCGTCGGCAGGCACCGCTCCGCACTATTGGCGGCTGTCGCCAAGGCGGCGATCGCTTGAATGTCGGGCATTCTCAGGGGCCAAAGAGATCGAGCTGCGATCCTGCAGAGCGTAAAAAATGTTTCGTCGCGAGCTCCGGCCAGCGCTTATTGATTCCCGCTTTTTTGCAAGCTAGTTGAAACAACTCTCCCATTTGTTGCGCGAATATTCCCTCGCCTCGCATCCGGCTCTTAAAGTTAGGGTCGTTGAGCTTGCCACCTCGCATCGAGCGAATCCGGTTGAGCACTTTTTCCTTACGTTCGGGAAAATGTTGCTCCAACCAGTTTTCAAACAATGTCTTCACGGCAAACGGTAAGCGCAAAGCGACATAACCGGCAAACGTCGCTCCGGCTTCCGCAGCGGCTCGAGCGATGGCCGGCGCTTCGGCGTCGGTAAGCCCGGGAATCATCGGCGCTTGCAAGTAGCCCACTGGAATTCCGGCTTCCGCGAGCGCTCTGATCGCTGCCAATCGGCGTGCCGGACTTGATGCGCGCGGCTCCATCAGGGAGCACAAATTGGGATCCAACGTCGTAAGCGAAATCGTAACGCCGACACACTGATAGCGCGCTAGCTTACGCAGGATATCGATGTCTCGCGTAACCAGATAATTCTTGGTGACGATGACCACCGGATTGCGAAACTCCAGCAACACTTCCAGGCATCGGCGCGTCAACTGGAGCTTTTTTTCCACGGGCTGATAACAGTCTGTGACCCCACTCATGGCCAGCACCTGCGGTCGCCACTTAGGATTGGATAATTCCCCGCGTAATAACTCCGGCGCGTCATCCTTCACCATGATCTTGCTTTCGAAGTCCAAACCGGAAGAGAAGCCGAGATATTCGTGGGTCGGGCGGGCGTAGCAGTAGATGCACCCATGCTCGCACCCGCGATAAGCATTGACGCTGGCGTCAAAGCCAACGTCGGGACTATCGTTATAAGCAATGATCGACTTGGCTGTATCGGGAAAAAACTGAGTATGGGGGGCGGAGATCTCGTCGTTGCCGTCGGGTGGCTCCGGAATCCGCTCGATGGACTCAAAGCGATTCTTCGGATTGCTGGCCGATCCCCGGCCGCGCACCCCACGCGGAGATTTCATGGAATCTATCCGGCGGCTGCCGGCGCCTCTGGGGCTACCGGCGGTGTCGGTGCAGCAGGTTGAGCAGCCTTCGCCGCCGCGACAGTTTTGGCGTCATGCGCCAGGTGGCGAGTCAATCGTTTGAGCAGTTTCACCTTTCGCTTAATCCGCTTGAGCTTCTTGCGATCGCCGTTCGACGTCAAAAGTTCCGCCTTCTGTTTCTGCAAAGCGCGAATATCCTGTTTGACCGCGTGAATCGCATTCACATCCTTGACCGACTCGTCATAGGCAATTCCCTGGGATTTGGCGATGGCCTTGATGAGATCGTCTTTGTGCATGCCTAACACGCCCTGGAGCTCGGTCAATTCCTTGGCCAAGTCTCTCAATTTCGGCGTCGTCATTCTTTGCAATTCACTTAGATCCATTTCAAAATTCCTCCCTTTACACCTGATCTTCTGCTAACATATTTTCCGACAAAACCAAAATGGCAATCGAGACGAAAACAAAATCAAACGCGAGTCAGAAAAAAGGCCGGGTCAAGAAGATTATCGCGCGGCTGGAAAAGGCCCATCCCGACGCCAAGCTTGACTTGGATTTTACCAATCCCCTGGAACTGCTCATCGCTTTGATACTGGCAGCGCAGGCCCGGGACGATCTCGTCAATCGAATGACGGCCGATCTTTTCAAGAAATACCGAACGGCAAAAGATTATGCCCGCGAGACCCTACCGAAGCTGGAAAGCCAGATCAACAAAATTAACTTTTATCGCAATAAAGCAAAATCGATTCATAACTGCTGCAGCGAAATCGTCAAACGCTTCAATGGCAAAGTCCCCGACAAGCTGGACGACCTGCTTACTCTTCCCGGCGTAGGAAGAAAAACAGCCAATATCTTGCTTGGCAACGCTTTCGGGCGACAAACCATCGGCGTCGACACCCACGTTATGCGCCTCTCGCAGCGACTCGGATTCACAAAGAACACCAACCCAGACAAGATCGAATTCGATGTCACACCGCTTGTGCCGGAAAAGCAGCGCGTGCCCTTTTGCCATCTTCTGCAATACCACGGACGGCGCGTTTGCCTTGCCAAAAACCCTCGCTGTCCAAGCTGTGCGATCATGTCGCTTTGCCCCTATCCGAACAAGACGAGATTCTGATTGTTTCGCTTCCTGCAAAGCAGTACACTCCAACAGCGTGCGATCAGCGTCAGATCATGATCAAAATCCTTGAGCCACCGCCCCTGTCGGGTTTGATTCGCGAGACGCGGGGTCTCCTCGAGCTGCCCCGGCTCATGTTGAGCTTTCGGGACCTTGCTCGGCAACCTCGGGGGCAGGGTCAACCTGTTCTGCTGCTTCCTGGATACGGTGCGGGAGATGGCTCAACCGCGATCCTCAAGAGCTATTTGCGTCTGCTGGGTTATCGGGTCCGAGGCTGGGGCCTGGGACGAAATTCTGGCGATGTGCCGGATCTGCTGCCTCGCGTTCTAAAACACATCACTTCATTTGCTCGTAGAACGGAGCAGGAAGTGCGACTCATCGGCTGGAGCTTGGGAGGATACCTGGCCAGAGAGGCGGCCCGCGAACGGCCCGATCTGGTCCATCGCGTGATTACTCTCGGTACACCCGTCGTCGGCGGCCCCAAGTACACTGTTGTCGCTCGTCGGTTTCACCGCCGTGGTATCGACATTGAGGCGATCGAGGCCGAAATCGAATTGCGCAATCAGATCTCGCTCCGTACACCCGTGACGGCGATATACTCGCGCGCGGATGCCGTCGTCGCATGGGAAGCTTGTATCGATCAAAACGGTACTGACGTGGAGCACATCGAAGTCCGCACGACTCATATCGGTTTCGGGTTCTCTGCGGAAGTTTACAAGATCATCGCCCAGCGGCTCGCCGACGATGACAAGCCTTCTTGTCGATCGCCGGCAGATGAAACGGCGCCGCAATTTGGCCGCCAACGCTAGTAAATTCAACCGTCAGTCCCTATCCACAAACGACTAGATGGAACGGGACCTTCTATACTGGCTTCTGGCCATACTCCTTGTCGCCATCGGCTTAGCGGGCGTCATTCTTCCGGCGATACCGGGTGCACCTCTGCTCTTTGCCGGCCTTTTTGTAGCGGCGTGGATGGAAGATTTTGTCTATGTGGGCAAGTGGACGCTCACGATCCTCGGTTTCCTTGCCCTCCTGACGTATGGCGTAGATTTCTGGGCAACTATGTTTGGAGCAAAGCGCTTCGGCGCCTCCAAGCGCGCAATTGTCGGCGCTCTTGCCGGCACCATCGTGGGACTCTTCCTTGGCTTCCCGGGAGTTTTGTTTGGCCCGTTTATCGGCGCCGTAATCGGTGAGCTGTCAGCGCGGCGCAATCTCGAAGATGCGGCACGTGCAGGGTTCGGCGCGACCATCGGCTTAGTGCTGGGCGTCGCGCTCAAACTTGCGCTTGCTTTGTCAATGATTGGCATATTCGCGGTGGCCCGTTTTTTCTGATAACCAGACGAAGTACTTCTTGTCCCGATTACTTCGCGTCTCGGTGCACGGTCGCCGGCGAGAAAGCAGGCAAACACACGGCGATGTACTCCGCACCCTCCGGCCCAGGCGTACTGTAACGCACCCACTCGCCCCCGCTCACGATGATGCCCTGCCCCGCGCGAACCGGATAAACACCCTCGCGGGTCTCTACCTGCAATTCACCGCGCAGGACGATCGTATACTCATCAAACTCCGGCGTCTGCCCCGGCTCATTCCAACCACAAGGGCTCGTCATCTTCGCAATGCTGATCGCGGCCGTCTCTGAATTCACCCGTCCGATAAATTCTTCGATAATCTTCGGCGGCTCCCCCGCTGCAGGAATGATCGTCGGTGCTGAAATGATTCGCGCCATTTCCAAAAACTACATGGAAAAACGGCTCAGGGCAATTGATTTCTTCCAATTCGCCGGGAAAAAACCGCCGCCGGCCGCCCGTAGCTGTGATAAGCTCTTTTTAATCCGACCCAATGCTTACACTATGATCGAGTCTCTAACCAGTCTTGCTTACGGCTTTCACATCGCGCTGCAGCCGCAAAACCTTCTCTACTGCTTTATCGGTGTCACCATGGGGACCTTGGTCGGTGTGCTACCCGGGATCGGTCCGACCGCAACCATCGCGCTGCTCTTGCCGGCGACCTTCAAGCTCAATCCGATCTCCGCCATCATCATGCTTTCCGGAATTTGCATGGCGCTATGTACGGATGTCGACGAATTGGATTTTGCTAACATCCCCGGCGAAGCGTCTTCCTGTCCTGCTGACACGGCTATCAGATGGCTCGTCAGGGTCGGGCGGGCCTCGCTCTCGGTATCTCCGCCTTCGGCTCTTTTATCGCCGGCACGTCAGCATCGTCGGCCTCCTCACTTTCCGCCCACGCTCGCCGACTTCGCTGTCGAATCGGGGCGGCCGAGACTTCGCTCTCATGGTCATGGGGTTAAGGGTGGTCGCCTATCTTGCCAGAAAAGGGATGGCCAAAGCTTTGATGATGGCGGTTGCCGGCATCGTTCTGAGGTTCGTCGGTCTCGATCCGATCACGGGCACCCCGATTCACTTTCGGCATGTGGATCTCGCGAACGGAATCGGCATCGCGCCCGTAGTCATGGGGTTATTCGGCATCGCCGAAGTTTTGGAAAACCTCGGAGTGCTGACCAAGGTAAAGTCTTCGCCGGGAAAATCAAGGGGCTTTTCCCCGACCGTGAAGATTGGAGACGATCCATGGGCCGATAGCGCGCGGCTCGCTGTTGGGATTTTTTCTCGGACTGTTGCCGGGAGTCGGGGCGATCGTGCCGCAATTTTTGAGCTACGCCCTCGAAAAGAAGCTCTCCCGCCATCCGGAACGATTCGGCAACGGGGAGATCGAAGGGGTCGCTGCGCCGGAGGCCTGTAACAACGCTGCGGTTGGCGGGACCTTTATCCCGCTGCTAAGCCTCGGCATTCCCTCGAACGCCATGACCGCGATTCTTCTGGAGCCCTCATGATCTACGGCTTGACTCCGGGGCCCTTGCTGATCAAAAACTCTCCGGATCTTTTCTGGGGCGTGATCGCGAGCATGTACATCGGCAACATCATGCTCTTGATCCTCAACCTGCCGCTGATTCCCATGTGGGTGAGTGTCTTGAAAATCCCTTACTCTTATCTTGCCTCCTTCATTATCCTTTTTTGCTTGATCGGCGCCTATAGCCTCAATAACAGCACCACGGATATTTATGTCGCGGTCATTTTCAGCTTCGTTGGTCTGCTCATGAAAAAATTCGAGTTCGAAGGTGCGCCACTGGTGCTGGCCTTCGTTTTGGGTCCGCTGCTTGAGACGGCTTTGAGGCGCTCGCTTATTCTATCCGATGGAAGCTTCTTGATTTTCCTCCAGCGGCCTATATCCGCCGCCTTCATTCTGTTTTCTATCGTTGTACTCGTAGCTCCCCTATTCAGCAAATTAAGATTGGGGCGTGGACTCAATGAAGAGGACTAAAATCACCATCATCAGCGCCGGCGCCCTTTTCTGGGTTGCTCTGGGAATCCTGGTATGTTATGGAGCGACCCGACTCGGATTGGGAAGCGTCACGGAGCCCGGCTCCGGTTTCATCTTCTTCTGGTCCGGGTTGATTCTAGTGATCTTGTCCTGCATCGTTGTTGCCGAGTCTCTGCGCAACACCGAGGAGATGGTCCAGGAGACAAGGGAGATGAACTGGGTGAAGATTGCTCTGGTTCTCTTGTCGCTAGTATTATATGCGTTTTTTTTGGAGAGGCTTGGTTTTGTTTTGACGACATTTGTCCTACTGAGCTTTTTGTTGGGCTGGATCGAACGAACCAACTGGGCCCGATCGCTCGGCGTCGCGAGCGCGGCCGCACTGGGGACCTTTATAATTTTTGAGCTCTGGTTAAAGATTCGGCTTCCGAAAGGAATCTTCGGTTTCTGATTCGAAAGGAGGAGAAAAAAGTGATGCGATCGAGCAATTTGCCAGGACTCGCTTTGCTGGCGGGTATTTTTCTTTCTTCGGCGGCAACTCTATCTTGGTCACAGGAAAAGTATCCTTCGCGGCCCATCGAAATGGTCGTCGCTTTTCCTGCCGGAGGTTTTGCCGACGTGACCGGCCGGATATTCGCTGAAGAGATGTCGAAAGTGTTAAATACCCCGATTGCGCCCATCAACAAGGGTGGCGCCACCGGCAGCCTTGCCGCCACCACTATGCTCAATTCGCCAAAAGACGGATACAGTATTCTAGTGAATACCCTCGGCGGAATGGTTTTGGCGCCCGTCACTCTCAGGGACGTGAAATACGACACCAACAAAGATTTCTATCCCATCGCGTTCATCACATCCGCGCCGGATGGACTCACGGTTCGCGCAGAATCCCCTTACAAGAATCTCAATGACTTGATTGACGCGGCAAAAAAGAATCCGAACAAATTGTCCTATGGTACGGCGGGCACGGGGGTCGGCGGTCACTTCAATTCCCTGATCCTCTCCCAGGTCACCGGCATCAAAATCAAACACGTTCCCTACAAAGGAGGCGGAGAGTACATTCCAGCGCTATTGGGTGGCCACCTAGACTTTGTCATCGGCACCGCAATCGCGACTCTCCCTCAGGAAAGCGCGGGCAAGCTCAGAACTTTGGTGCTCTTGGGCAACAACAAAATGAAGGGACTCCCCTCGGTTCCGACGACCGCGGCGCTGGGAATCAAAGGAGACTATCTCGATAGCTGGGCCGGGACCTTCGTCACCGCCGGCACCCCCAAGCCGATCATCGACACGCTCACCACCGCGGCCGAGAAGGTGATCAAGTCCAAGGAATTCGGCGCCAGGATCGAAAAAACCGGCGGTGTCGTGCAGTATGTATCTCCGTCTGATTTTCGTACCATGATGGACCGCGACAAAAACACCGCCCTGGAGATCGCAAAAAAGGAAGGACTGCTACAGGCACAGAAGTGAGCCACTAACCCACATCGTCGGCACTTTCTTGAGTGTCTTTAGATGTTTTCGGCGGCTGCGCCGCCGCAGTAATGATTGTCGTTGTCGAAATGAGTCATGGTATATTTCGAAGAAACACGTTGGTTGACACGGGTACGCCAGAGGCGTAGTATAGCTCGTGTTCACCTTCATCGAATCAACAATCTTCGAGCGTGTGCGCGACGCATATCTCGATGACGATGATTACGCTGAATTGCAGCAGTTTATGATGGAGCGACCCGAAGCGGGGAATGTAATCCCAGGCTCGGGTGGAGTAAGAAAACTGCGCTGGAAACGAAAAGGTATGGGTAAGCGCGGCGGTTTGCGGGTGATTTATATGGTGCGCTACCAACCTAATGAGTTTTGGCTGCTAACTATCTACGCTAAAGCGAAACAGGAAAATGTGCCGGCGCATATTCTTAAGCAACTAAAGGAGACATTTGAACATGGGTAAGAAACTGAAGGGACGAGCGCTTTCTAAATTTGAGGCCGGGCGCGATGTTTGGCAAGAAGTACTGGACGGGGTCCGCGAAATAAAGTCGGGTGGCGGCAAACGATCTGTGGTGGAGCCCCGCTCGCCCATTGTACGCGCTCGCTTGAAAGCAGGTCTCACCCAAGAGCAATTCGCCGCATTGCTCGGGGTCTCAAAACGCACCCTGGAACAATGGGAGCAAGGACGCCGCAAACCCAGTCAAGCGGCGAAGACGCTTATCAAGGTAGCGGAGTTGCATCCCGAAGTACTGCGCAAGATCGCTGCCTAACTGTTCTCTCAATTCCGGCCCAAAGAAGCTTTTGGTGGATACCGGGAGCGAATTCACCTGGGCACCGGAACGGATGCTAGAAAGGATTGGTATCCGTCGCGAAAAAAAGGATGTAACATTCGTCCTCGCCAACGGTCAAGAGGTTACGCGGAGCGTCGGCTTTGCGATTATTCGCCTCGACAAGTATTTCACGATCGACGAGGTTGTTTTCGCCGAACCCGGCGATCTCGCACTCTTAGGAGCCCGCACGCTTGAAGGACTAAGCTTGACCGTCGAGCCTGTCAGGCGAAGACTTGTGGCCTCCGAACCTCTACCCGCAGCGTCGCCAATACCCAAAGCCAACTTCGCGTTTGAGAAGGTTCAATCGCCGCGCCAAGGACGACTAGCGCCAGCGTCAGTTATCGCTATGACTGAGGCGTTCGCAGTAACACTGCTATTGTAACTGTTGCTCCGTCCTATTTCGCACGGGTCGTCAATTCAATCTTGTATCCATTGGGATCTTCGAGGAAGGCGATGGCGTTGCTACCGCTTCCATGCTTCATCGGGCCGGGCTCGCGCACGATTTTAATCCCTTTGCCGCGAAATTCGTCGCAGGCTTTATAAACGTCCGGCACGCCAAGAGCGATGTGTCCAAAACCGTTACCAATGTCATATGCGTGCGTGTCCCAGTTGTAGGTCAGTTCAATGACCGCGTCAGTTTCCTCCGACCCATACCCGACAAAGACGTTGGTAAAACGGCCGGACTCATAGTCTCTTTTCTTTAGGAGCTTCATCCCGAGTCCGTCACAGTAGAATTTTAAGCTCTCATCAAGGTTATTGACGCGGATCATCGTATGGACGATTTTCATACCTTCCCCCTTCGCTGAATGATTCATGTTATCGAAAGTCTAACCGCTGAGTTGGACTTCAACTCATCGCGTTGGCAAACCCTCGGATCGTTTCTTCTCTGCTCCCGCCCGGAGCACTATAAGGAATAATCGCGATCTGCTGGATGCCAGTTTTTTTGATACGCTCGATCTGTGCGCGGCATTGATCGACCGTACCGGCGATGGCGAATTTATCTACGAGCCAGTCGGGAATGACCTCCGCGTGATTCGCCTGTTGATCCATGTGGTGATAGTAGTCGTAGGTTTTTCGGATCTCTTCCAAAACTTTCTGCTCTTTCGGATCAAGCACGTACGGCAGTGGATGCGCCACGACGCGGGCAACATGCGCCTTCACGGCATCTTTAGCCGGAGATTTGTCTGAAACGGCGCAGGGAACCCATAGAACAAGATTGATATCCTCAAGTTTGCGTCCCGCTGCTTTGGCTCCTGCGGCGATCTTGTCTTTTGCGTGACCGACGTATTCGTCGGCGACGCCGACGAGCACGATAATTCCGTCGGCGATGCGTCCGGAAAGTTCGAGCATCTTCGGCCCGCTAGCGGCGATGTAAATGGGAACTTTTCCTTTGCATGGATGCAGCAGGTGAATCTTACCCGTCTCAAGCTGGACTTCTTTGCCGGCGAAAAGATCGCGCATCTCCTGCATGGTCTTTTCGAAATAGGAAAGCTTCGCCGGTTTCATTCCCATGGTCTCGACGGAGCTGTCGCCCAGGCCGATGCCGACGATCATGCGGCCGGGAGAATATTCTTCCAACGTTGCATAGGCGCTGGCCAGAACCGACGGATGGCGCGTGAGCGGATTGGTGACACCGGTGCCGATCTTGACCTTGGAAGTATTCAAGGCAACGGCGGCCATATTGACGTAGGCCTCGCGCCAGATGAGGTGAGAGTCACCAATCCACACGTGGCTAAAGCCGAGTTCCTCAGAAAGCCTGGCGAGATGAATTATCTTTTGTAGCGGTTCGGTCGGAAAAAGGCCGACGCCGAACTGGAAAGTGCTCACTAGACTTCCTCCTTCAACAGCAGGTTTCGCCGGCGACTCGTTCAGGCGGCGGCGTTTGTTGGCTCCGGCCGGCGACGCGAATTTCTCCGTCGATAATGACATAAGAAATACCCGGCAGATCGCCCTTGGAGAACGAGTCCAGCGCGTCATGGGCAACGGACCCCGTGATCTTATGCATCAATACGATGTCCGCGGGCCGTCCTTCTTCGAGTATGCCGATGTCGAGCCCGTGCGCGCGTCCGACGTTTCCCGTAGCCATGCAAATGGTTTTTTCCGGCGACAACTCACCGACTGATGAAATGAACGCGATCTCACGCAGGATCCCGCGTGGGATGACACCGGTTCCGCCCGGGGTGTCTGTGCCTATGAGAACGCGGTGATAGACCCCCTTTGCCTTGACCGCATGGATCAGACTCAAAGCCAAGCGGTAGTTGCCCGAGCTACAGATCTCGACAAAATATTCTGTCTCGTTGGCGATGCGAATCATCTCTGCTTCCGGCATCGGGATCGGACCGCCCGTAATGTGGCCGATGATGTCCGGTTTGATTTTGTTTACAATTTCCCAGCCGGCGACTTGGCTAACGCCCGATCGTGAGACGCCCCCGGAGTGAATCTTCACTTTGATGCCGCGCGCATGCGCCCAGCTTACGTAGCGCTCCGCTTCGCCGTTCGGCAACAGACTGTAGTCGTAGAAGATAAACTTTACCAATTTGATACCAAGAGACGCGATCTCATCGAAATCTTTTTCGGTCGAGTCCGGGAACTAAAAGCAGCGTACCGGCATGAACCTTCACCCCCGACGGCCGCTGGTTGTCGTAGCAGCGTTTCGTAACGATCGCCACCGAAAGAGCCGTTCGCGCATCCGGCGGCAACGGCAGGCCGGGCAAATGCAGCTCGCCGGCGGAAATCAGAGCGGTCACCCCGCCATGCATGTAGTTGGTGATCCACGAGAGCGAGTTTTGTGCCGGTGTATATTCGCCGATGGATGGATGTGAATGGGAATCGATCAATCCAGGAATCGCTGTGATGCCGTTGGCATCAATGACATGATCGGCTTTGCGGCTGATACCGTTGCCGATTTCTTTGACGACGGCGCCTTCAATAAAAATGGAGTCCGCGCTGCGCAGCGGGCTCTCTAACTTTCCCGTAACCAAAGTACCGATGTTTTTGATCAGGATCGAAGGCATGCACGGACTATAGCAAAGCTTTTGCGGCAAAAAAACAAAGACGCTAGATCGTGACCAGACCCGGATCGATTCTTCAACGATCGTCAAAAATGATATCGTGAGTTTTAAGATGCATCATCCAGCCTATCACTTCAGTGCCGGACCCAAGACGACCTCTGCAAAATCATCCACTTTGATCCAGCGCGCAAATGCGGCTTGTACTTCGGCAGCCGTCAGTTCTTTATAGCGCTTCGCTGCCTGGATCGGTTCATCGAGCGGCAGATCCCTCAACGAACGATCGAGCAATCCGCCCGCAATGCCGCGCGTGCTTGATTCGGAGAGCGGTATGCCGCGCACCAGTAACGTCTTGGCTTGCACCAGCTCCTCAGAGGTGACCGGTTTCGTTTGCATCTCACGCAGGTTACGCTCCACAAGCACCCTGCGCCTTGGAGGTGTTAGGCGGATCGCAGGCATAAGACACAGTGAGGACGGAACGGTTCTTTCCAGATTGAAGTGCCGCGCCGACCGAATACACCAAACCGGTGTTTTCCCTCAGGTCACGATACAGCCGAGTCGCATAGAACGCTCCGGAAAGAACGTTCATGCCAAGCTGAAGCGAATAATAATCCGCATCCTGGCGCGTCAGCTCGAAGGTCTGGCCAAGCGTCACGTCATCCTGCACCCGGCTACGATCAGGGACTAAAGTCGTCTTGGGCTGATTACGCGGCACCGGAGGAAGATCCGTCTCGGGCTTCGGCCCAGTTGCCTTCCATTCTCCAAAATATTTTTCCACGACGATCTTTGCCTGCTCGGGTGTCACCTTGCCGATAACGACAATGGTTGTGAGATCCGGGCGTAAGACCTTTGCGTAATAAGCACGGACGTCTTCAAGCTCCAGGGACGACACGGTCTCCGGCGTTGCTTGGCGCAACGTCGGATCGTGCTCGGGAAAAATCGCTTGAAGCAGCGCGCGCTGGGAAAGGTAAATAGGACTTTGCAGACGGCCGGCCACCGCCTGACGGGTTCGCTGCTTTACAGCCTTGAACGCCGCTTCGGGCAATGCGGGATGCAAGAGATTGTCCGCGAGCAGTTCGGTTCCCCGGTCGAAGCGATCCGCCAGCACCTGAAGCGAGAAGCGTGTTCCTGCCGTGACCTCGGCCGCGATCTCATCCAGCGCTTCCTGAAAGGCCACACGGTCCAGCTTCGTCGATCCGTAGGAGAAGAGGTCGTCGAGGATTTGGTCGACTCCTTCTTTTCCTTCTGGCACCTCCAGCTCGGGACGGTTCTTAATTGCGCCGTAAATGCTGACCGTGTCACTGATGGTTTCCGGTTGGACGATCAGGCGCACCCCGTTGGGTAGCACGGTCACCGTAGGGTTGACCTTCGACATCGGCACATCGAGAGGGTTTAATCTCCTCTTGGCCCAGGCCGGCAACGGAACCGACTTCGTTTCCTTCGGTGCGAAAGACTCATTACCTGGACGGGAATTCTCTGATGCAACCGGATTACCGGATTCTTCTGGCGTCAATACCGCCACGACCGCCGTGTCATTGGTGATATATTTCTTCGCGACCCGGTTCACGTCCGCAACCGTAACTTTCTTGATCGCCTCGATGTCATCGTCCGGCGAGCTGCGTCCCTCAATCGCCAGCGCCTGCGACCATTCTCGCGCGAGGCCTGAAATGGAATTTCTGCGAAATTCTGCATCGGCTATCTCGTGACGCTTGGCTGCTTCGATGAGATCGACGGGAATACCCCTCTTAAGGTATTCGTCAATTATTTGCTTCATCTCAGCGATCAATGCTGAGCTGTCTTGTCCCCGCGGGAACACCGCGTTGGCATAACCCAAGCCGGCTTTAGGAAGCGCGACGGCGTCGAAACCGGCGGAGAGAGCCTTTCCCTCGGCAGCCAAGGCGTACAAGTTTCCTCTCTGGCTGTCCAGCGCGTCGGCCAGAATTACGCCGGCGGCAAAATCCGGGTCGTCGTATCCCGGTAACCGATAAATCAACGCAGCCATTCCGTACGGGAGATCCGAGTCGATTTGAATGGTTGTGCTCTTCAGAGGCCGCAGTTGGATCTTGGGACGTGGGGGCACGACGCGGCGTGGAATCGGTTCGAACAACCGCTTGATCGTTGCCAAAGCGGCCGTGGGATCCACATCACCGACTATGACCAGGATCGCATTGTTGGGCGCGTACCATTTCTGGTGAAAGTTTTTTAGCATTTTCCCCGTTGTCTTTTGGAATGAGGGACGCGTGCCAAGGGCATCGTGCGCGTAGGGCGTTCCGGCAAAGATAACGCCGAGGAGCCGGGAGTAAAACATGTATTGCGGATTGGACAGATCCCGCGCGACCTCCTGCTCGATAGCGCCTCGTTCCTGTTTCCAGAGGTCTTCGGTGTTCAGCACGTCACGCATGCGGATGGCCTCGATATTAAGCGCGATTTCAAGATCGCTTGCCGGGACCGTGAAGTAGTATTGCGTGACCGCCTGCTGAGTGTTGGCGTTAAACCTGCCGCCCATCGCGGCGATGAGGTTGGAAAGCTGAGCCGACGAAAGACCCGGGCTGCCGCGAAACATCATATGCTCCAGGGCATGCGCCATTCCTGGAAAACCCTCCGGCGCTTCGTTCGAACCCACCAAATAGTTAATCTCCGTCGTGACCACGGGCGCCAGTGTGTTGCGGACGATCACCACGCGGAGGCCGTTTTTCAGTGTCGCGCGTGTGACATTCGATGCCGTTGCGGGCTGAGCCGGCGCGGTAGTATGGCTTAGCACAACGGCCAGTATCAGCCCACATCCTATGAAGTCGCAAGATTTTTTTCTGATGATCGCGCATCGTTACATTCCTTTATCCGGACTCCAGCATGGCTACTAACAGCATCAACCCAACACCCACCGCTATCGCAATGAGTTGTATGATAGATTTTAACAGATCCGATTCCTTGTTAAGTTCGGGCACCAGATCAGAGCCCGCGATATAGATAAAGCCGCCGGCTGCTAAAGGGAGCATCAACGAAGAAAAATGCTCTACTCTGGAACTCACCAGGAGAGCGACAATGGTCCCCAAGATCGCAAACAGAGCTGATATGAAATTAAAAAAGATGGCTCTTGCTTTTGAGAAACCGGCGTACAGTAAGACGAAGAAGTTACCCAGTTCGTGTGGGATTTCATGAAAGATAACAGCAGTGGTAGTCGCGATGCCAACGGGAAGACTTACCAAATACGACGCTCCAATAATCATCCCGTCGATAAAATTGTGGACGCCATCAGCGAGCAAATTCATATAGCCGACCGGACGAATGGGATTGTTGGCCTCCAATGTGTGCTGATGTCTCCAGAGCAGAAATTTCTCTAAAATAAAGAATGCGAATATGCCGGCCAAAAGATAAAGCGAGGCTTCGATATTTGCGTCAAATTTTGCAAACGCCTGTGGTAGTAAATGGATGAATGCATCGCCGAATAAACTGCCGACGGCGAGGCTGACCATAACAAAAATTATCCTTTTCAGCGTCTGTTCTCTGATTGAGATGAAGGCGATACCCACCAGTGAAAGAAGGCTCACCAAGACGACGCTGACCAGGCTATAAAACCATGCGACCGGCGTAGCTTCCGCCTTTTCATCCAGTGAACAGATCGCGCACGACTTCTTTAACCGAATCGGTATAGGCCAGTCCGAGATTGGTCGCGGCGGGCGTGGGAACGGCGCGTTGAATCCGTCTCTCCCACAGCACAGTCCCATCATCAATCCGTATGAGCTTGAAATCAACGAAGACTCGCATGAACTTTTGCGACTCACCTTCCCAACGCCAGATCTCGCTGACGAAGACCAAGCCTGAAAGTTTTCCCTCACGAGCCATCCGAACAGCCCCATTCATGTCGGCGGGGAAAGCCGGAAAGCGCGGATCCATTTCTTCGGGAAGGGTAACTAGGTAACCGTTTTGCTCCAACCCCTTGCGCAAGTCCTCACGCAACAAATCCATCACGCTCTGTCGGTAGTCGGAGGAAATCTTTCCTGCCATCTCTGCAAGGGAGCGTAGCGGATTTGTCGCCGGTAAAAGTAAAGGCAAGGCGGTGCTGTTCTTCACTTTTGCCAACCAAACTTGCTCTTTCTTAATGTCTTTCACTTGCGGCACCGGCGCAGAAGGCGTTCTCGTGGCGCAACTGGTAACCGCTCCGCCAACAAAAATCAGCATCAACAGCGCCGCACCTATTTTGGTTGGGACGCGGCTTAATCCGTAGGCTAGAAAGATCAGACAGCAGCCTAGGGTCACATCGGTGGGCCCCAAAGGAAGGTCCAAACGCACGGAGCTGTAGAAACCCAAAAAGGCCATAATCACTCCCAGTATGGACGATAGTATCAAAAAAGAGCTCATCCGGCTCACCAAGGGCCGCGCCGCGAGCGCCGGCAGCACCAAGAACCCAAAAATCAACTGAGGCCCCGCCATGATCACTCCAAAAGCGATGATCAATCCGGCGAGAAGATAGAGCAACACATCCCAGATCACTTGACGCCCTTTCAAAAGAAACGCCAAATCACGATCGAAAGAGGTCAAGAGAAATTCCCGGCGAAATATCAGCATCGCTACAAATACGACCCCAAAGACACCGATCAGTAGCCTCAGTTCGCCTTTGGACAGCGCGATGACCTCACCCTTCAAGAGACTGAGAACTTCGATCTGGCCGGCTGGATTGAAGACTAAAAAGAGGATGGTCAATGCTCCGGCGAAAGCATAGGCAGCGGCCAGGCGACCTTCCGGGAAGCCTTTCCCGCGCTGTTCCAGATAGCCGAGTAACCCCATTCCTAAAAAAGTAAACACAAGCGAGCCGACCATAGCAATGCCGCGTTCACTCTCTCTAAGCTGTGGCAAGAGACCAGCCTGCTGCAACCAGAAAGTAAAAGAGACTCCGGCAGCGGCGATTTCCGGGAGCGTCAGTCCAAGGAATATCGTGCGCCGAAGGACCAGGTAAGAACCGATCAGCGGACACACTAACCCCATGATCATGGTACCTACGAGCGCAGGAAAAAGCAGATAAGAAGGATTCACAATTTCAAACAAAGTGCTCATGGCTGGTCACTCACTTTCTTCTCTTGCAACCAGATTTTTCCCTTGTCCACGCGAACGATTTTGTCGGCAACTCGCTGCACCATTTCAAGGTCGTGACTGGAAAAGAATAACGCCAACCCATTAACTCGGGTCAGGTGAATTAAAAGTTCCGCGATGGTCTTACGAGATTCCTCATCCACACCGGACAGCGGCTCGTCTAGAATCATGATCTTCGGCTTGACCATCAAGGCGCGAGCAATAAGAATCCGCTGCTTTTGCCCGCCGGAGCACGCAAAAAAAGATTTCGTCACAAGGTGGCGCATGCCGACTTGCTCTAAAACCTGGCTGGTTCTTTCCTTTTCTTCAGAGGGAAGGAATTGATACGAGCGCACGCGGCCGTAGGCTCCCATCTCCACGATCTCTCTCACGCTCAAGGGAAAGTGAGGATCGAGCGCGGCGCTTTGAGGCACATAGCCAAATTCCGATAATGCGCAGTGTCGAGAAATAGAGCCGCCGAGAATCGGCAGAAGTCCGAGGATAGCGCGGAAAAGCGTCGTCTTGCCCGAACCGTTCGGACCGGCCACGCCAATAAGGTCGCCTGGAGAAATCGTCACGTTTACGCCGTGAAGAACCGGCGTCGAATCGTAACCCAAGCTGACATCCTGAAGCGAAACCAGAGGGAGAGGCTCATCTTTCGATACTCTCCCTCCGGCACTTTGTATTCCGTCGATATCTTGTCCCAACTTCATGCCTCTAACTGACCGACTGAACTAAGGTACGTACAGTATAATCAATCCATTTAATATAGGTATCGGTTTCCGGCTGGTTTCCTCCGCCGCTGTAAAGACGCAGAACCTTGATGCCTGTTTCGGCAGAAATTTGCTCGGGGAACCGCGGATTCTGAGCACCATAAATTAGCAACTGGGCTTTATCTTGCTTGATCTGCTTGTACCAACTGCACTATATGATTTGGCGTCGGCTCAATTCCAGGCTTTAACTCAATGCTCCCTATCCGCTTCATGCCAAATCGATCAGCAAAATAAATCCATTCCGGATGATACTCGACATATTTGACCCCCCGTAGAGGAACCGCCATTTTTTCCCAGCGCGCAATCCAGCTATCCAGCTCCGCCATATAGGCTTTTAGATTTTTATCAAAGGCTTGCTGATGCTGGGGATAATTACGCGAGAGGCCGTCGGCGATGTTCTTCGCGACGATTTTCGCTCTCACAGGGTCCAAGAGATAGTGAGGATTTCCCTTCGGGTGAAGGTCGCCTTCCGACCGGTCCACGAGTGTGGGAGCCTCGAGCACCGGAACTCCCACGGAACAATCTATATAGCCTGGCCGCCCTAGAAGAATTTTAGGATTATTTGCCACCTCCAAAAGCGCTGGGAGCCAGGAATGTTCGTCATCCAAGCCAATCAAGACCAGCACGTCTGCTCGGTTTAGCCTGGGTACAAAGCTCGGTTTCATGGGAACACCGTGAGGATCCTCGACTCCCGTCGCTAGACTATCTGCAGTCACCAACTCTTTACCGATCTGCCGGGTAATATCAGCCAAATCTGGCAACGTCGCCACGACACGGATTTGCTGCGCGAAGACTAAACCGGTTTGCAGCCAAACCAATGCGAGCGATATGAAAAACACCTTCCAGTTTTTACTTCTCAACAGTTTCATCTTCATAAACGTACTCCTTCTTATAGAGCTCTAACGGGTGAGGAACCCGTGGGTATGAGCGCCGATCACAGTCGTCCATTGGAGAAAAAATTGATTGCCTTTCTCGGCTTTGTCCGCTTTAAAATTATTGCTCAAATAGCTGTATTGAAAACGCAGTCGGTTAAATTCGCTGACGTTCCAGGTCAAGTACGGCGAATAGCTGAGCGTCCTCTGGCCTGAGTTATCAACCACCGGAGCGTAATCGAAGAGAAATCCAGTGGCCCAATTCTTGTTCAACTTGAGATCGACGTAACTGTAGCCGCCATAGGATTGTTGGCGCTTACCCACAGTGCGCGTTTCCAAAATACTCGGGTCATCCTCATTTGGAACCTCGATGTCAAACGGGAAAGCGCTCGCTGTTGGCATAGAATTCACTCCCCCACGTCAAACCCTGATAAACCGAGCTGCCGAGCGGTTGGTAACGATAAGTCAGATCAACACCGTTGAGCATCCGAGCGCCGCCAGAGGCATCACCTGCGAGTCGCACCGAAGGCGTGTAGGCAAGGCTCGTACCTAATTCAATACTATGATTATCCGTGAGATCAAAATAAGTATTGAGCCTTCCGAGATAAGTAAACTGACTCCCGGACCGCAGCACTGTATTGTCGATTCGATCGTTGCCCTCTCCCATCTTGTTCATTGCGCCGAATGTCGCTCTCATGAAAAAAGGCGTCGGAAAAAGATAATACAATTCCGCCCCGTCCGCCTGCGTTTCGCCTCCCACCATCCGCTCGATAGAAAGCGGCTCGTTAACAAAAGGCAGCTCATGCTCATGGTACTTGGGAAAGCGCCCGAAATCGGCCAAGAAACGACCTCCTTTGGCCGTCAGGTTATACGGGAGAGAAGTGGTGATCGCCGCGGCTTCATCTATCTCTACGCCATCCTTTGTACCGTTGATAAAACTATACATCCTCGCAAACGGATCTATTGAAGCCGCAATGCCGAACTCAGCACTGCGAAAATCAAAAAGGCCTCCGGCTGTGCCGCGCTTTTGGACATTGGCATCGAGCACAAGACCCATGGAGGGATTGAGCGCGCTGGGCGCGCTCTGAACCGCCTGGACCGATTTTTCCACCTGGCCCAGCCTAGCGGAGCTGGAAGATTTTTCCTTTTCCAACTGGTCAATTCGATCCAAAGCGTTCTTCAATTGATTCTGCATTTCCCCCAGTTGTTTCTTAAGTGCCTGAGTCGCATCTTCCTGTGACAGTCCCACTCTCGGAAACAAGATCACCAAGCATAATACAAATAACGCGGATGTGGTTTGCAATCTAGTTTGACATAAATCCATAAATCCACCCCCTACAAAAACAGGTATCTACCCCTCCCAACCAGGGAAGGGAAAATTAATAAATTTACGCGTGAAGGAAGAATTACAGAGGGAGTGAAGATGGAGGCGCGCGAACCGCGGGAGACTTTATTGAAAGCGCACCAAAAACTTGAGCTTCATGAGTCGTAATGGAGAAAATCTGAAGAGAGGGACTGTGCTCAGCTAGCGCTGAAGTTAATCCTGCGTGGATTCGCGTTCCATGATAGCAGCTACATTCATTGCCGACTCGTGCGGTCGAATTGAAAAAATGGAGGTGTAAAGGCAGAAAGAAAACAAAGAACAGGACTATTGCCGCGACGACACGGCGAGTGGTTGGACCCTTCTCCTTGAAAAATCGAAAGGACACGGTCCCAAGGCTAGTCAAGCGGTAGCGGGTTGTCAAGGAAATAAGAGATTCTGCAGCACCGAGATTCGGCCTAACCCCGGCCGGTCGACAATCATTTTCACATCACTCATCAGATAGCAGGTTTGTCGGATTGCGAATTGTTTGCAATTAACCGGCGGCCATTCAGCTTCCGGGTTTTCTCGACTCCAGTTGTGCAAATACCTCTTTCATGACCGTCTCGGCTACGAAGATGTTCGCTTGGCCGGTTAGCACGATGCCGTAAAGCGGAACGGGCCGCGAGGGACGGTTGACCTGCCAGAGTATCGCGCTCGTTTTGGGATCGACCATGATCACGTCTAAAGCGACGATCACGCCGTCGGCTTTCATTCCCCTCTCACTCGGCGTCGGTTCCCAGCGCCGCACTTCGATGTACAGGGCAGCCGCGTCAAGCCGCGCCTGTTCCACAATTTGCGCCGCCATCTGCGGGCTAGTCGGCACACGATCTTTGGTTGACAGCTTTACAATGCTGGGTTCAACGACGTCGAAACGCTTCGCCGCGAGCTGGGCACGAGCCTGCTGGGCGAGCAGATCTTCGATCGTTCTCGACGGTAGACCCAGGAGTTCGCTCTCTGTTGCAGTGGGGCGCGTCTCGGCCGCGCCAAGCCGATAGGGCGGCAGAACCACGATCCGGCTAACATTTTGGGGAAGTCGAGTGACGACTATTTGCGTGCACCCAACGCTCCGAGCAACAAGCTGAGAAGTCCGATTCGACCGATCAACGTTTTTTGTTTGCTCATATTGGTATTCTCTTTGTCCATTTGCCCGGGAACTTCTACCTCCACGCGCCAACTATAGAAGACGCCGATGCGTCATTTGTCCGAGAGTTCCCAAGCTGAAAACGTCTTCAATCGTGCGCAGAAGGCTGTAGTGGTTGTAGGCGGTTTTGGAGACGCTACCGGAGAGGACCGAATCCCCTATTAGAGCCGTGAAGACGCGGTTGCTCGGATCATTGTCTTCTGCCTCGTCGAACGTGATGACAAACAACAACCCGTTCATGAAGGCAGAATTCTTCAGCCGAGGGCCAAAGGCCTTCGCTAACCAGCGATCAGCGAAGGCGGGTCCGGTGTGGTGCCCATCGTTTCTCTGGTCGGGGATATACAAAGAATAATCCGGTAGATTCCCGCTCGCCGCGTCGGAAGTGAGGGCGGATGCGTCAACAATCTTGGCGCAGCGAGATGGATCTTTCTGTATGTTCTTGAAGCTCAGAAATGGCACATGTTTGCGTACGTAGTCGCCCGATCGATCTCCGAGAAAACAAAGTCCGGGATAAGCTTCGGCGTAAACCTTCCATGTCTTACCCTTTGCTTCTAGGAGATCACCGATATGGCGCAAGTTTAGGCTCACCGGTCCGTTAGACGTCACACCGGCCGTGGTTCCTGCGGTCAGCGCTATATAGTTCGGCAGCGAGGGATGTGCCTCGGCATAGAATTCACTCAGGAGTGCGCCGCTTTTGGCCAAGTTGCCAAGGAAAGGCTGGACCAGAGCATCTCTATAATTGGCGTTCTCCAAGATACTGAACATTGCTTGCTCAAACCGCGTCAAAGAGCGGATCCTTCGGCTCAGCTCCATGCGCCAAAGCGATGGGGAGAAGTAAAACGGCAGCAATCCCAACCAAGTGTCTTTTCATGATAACGGCTAGCGTTAACTCTAATGACTCAGGCCTCCGCGATACTTTTGCCACGCGGCAATCCCCGCTTGCGCTGCCTTCTCGTCAATGCCGGACGGCAAGCCCGACACGCCGACGGCGCCGACCAGGCGGTTGTTAACAATGAGAGGCAGTCCGCCGGAAACGATGTAGACTTGGCCCGGCCACATATTCATGATGCCGTAGAATCGGTTGGGGGCGGTCGTCATGAGTTCCGCTACCGCCGCGCTTGGCTGTCGGGAAATGATCGATGTGAATGCTTTGCCCTTGGCCTGATGCTCCGAGTTGAACGAGGTGCCGTCCATCCGATCCACCGAGACCACGTGCCCCCCATCATCCAGCACAGCGACCGCCATGCGCATTTTCAAGTTCCGGGCATGAGCAACCGCGCCCTCAATGATGATGCGCGCTTCCGCCAGCGGAATCGAAGATGACGACACGATGGGATTTGACGGCGGAGCGGTTGGCTCGGCCGCTGAAGCAACGCCACTGTTACCGGCCGATCCGAAAATCAGTAACAGACCAAGTAACGGCAAAAACCGAAAACTTTTCATAGCACGCCTCCTTTTTGAACAAAGTCTTGAATAGGAGAAAACCTTGGGGATCGCCATCGTACACCCTATTTTCTTTCTTTACGTACTGCCGTTGGCTTTCGCTACATTTACGACACGGCGCGCGCCCAAAAACCTCTTGGCGTACCACGGCTGGTTGAGATCAGTGATGATCACCCGCCCGGCCTTTTTCTCGGCATGTAAGAATTGATGATGGCCCATATAGACACCTACATGAGTAGGTGTGTTACCCTCAGATGAAAAAAACACCAAGTCGCCAGTTTCCAAACTGTCCATCGGAACTTCCTCGCCGGCCTCAATTTGGTCACGCGAAGTCCGTGGCAGCTCGATGTGCAGTTTAGCGAAAATCATTTTGACTAAACCCGAGCAGTCCGCGCCCCGACGCTCCGACATTCCTCCCCAGCGATACGGTAGCCCCAGAAAGGTACGAGCCGCTTTCGCTAATTTGTAACGAACCGCCTGAGACACGGGAGTGGACTCCTCCGGAAAACAAACCGCCTTGGAAAGAAGCAGGCTCAAAACAAGAAATAAAACCATTATGTATAGTCGTTCCATTAAACCTCCGTATACAATTTTGCCTGCGGCTTATTGATATCCTGCTGATATGAATCAGCGTGACTCGAACAGCCGCGGTGCAAGCATCAAAAGCTATGTCGAAGTAGATCCCCGGCTGAGCTGACAGGCCAGGGGCTTGGCCGTTGAATTGTAGCCTCTCCCTAAATTGTCTTCGGGAGAACAAGTAACGGCCTTGATGTAGTTACGATGCTAGAGAATAGGAGGTGCGCGGGCTAATTCAGACTCGATGGTAACTTGAACAGGAGCTTCCGTTATGCGGACGATTAAGAACGACACCCCAGCGGAAGGACCGAGAATAGCAGCTGCTGGAGCCAAGTCCATCTGAACGCGACCGCCGTAACAGCAGCAAGCGCAGTCCTCGCTCACCTTTGGGTTAGCGGGAAAATGAATATGAAGAGGCAGGAAGAAGACGAACAACAAGATCGCCGCGCTTAAAAGACGGCTGACCTTGTGCGACTTCTTTAGGCAGAGAATAAACACGCCCTTGAACCTAAACAATGCGTTCTTCGATGTCAATGAAAAAACCAAAACGATCGGCCGACGCATTCACTGGCGGCGTTTATTGCGAAGGCAGCTCAAAATCACGTTTTGGCGGGGGCTCAATATCGTCCTGGTCCCTCGCCATGAAATCTGAGAAACAGAGATGCTCGGTAGTGAAATGAGCCGCTTTATCGGCAGATACCTGGACTGGAGCCAAGTCCCATTTTCGGCAACCGAGTGCCATGGGAGGCCGTACCACGGATTACATTCTTTAGGAACGTGCGCCCTCGCCGTGACGGGATGAAAGGGAAGCAAAGTCGAGGCAGCGGCACAGGTAAACTTTCTGCGGGGGGTCACGTCTAATCTGGAAAATGGCCAAATGGGCAAAAAATAGAGGATAGACAAGATTATGGACAGATTGTCAAAGATACTCGGAGCCGGCTTTATGGCATCATCTTTACTGTTTCTCAGTACCTCGGCCTTTGCCGCGGACCGCGGAAATCAAGGGCGATTTAAAGGAGCTACAGCAGGATCACAAAGAATTGCACCAGGACAATAAAGCGATTCGGGGGGATCGCCGGGAGTCGCGCGGCGATTTCACAGAGCTTAAAGGAGACTGAAACGAATTCCGCGGGGACTTGAAAAACGGCGCGGGCGACACGAGATCGCCCAGGATCGAACAGGAATCCGCGGCGATCGAAAAGAGATCAAAGGCGATAGGCACGCTCAGAAAGATCACCGGGAACGTCCATGGCGACAGACGCGAGCTGCGACGCGATATCAGCGACTCGTAAAGCAAGCAATTAGGCTCTGGCTTCATTGTCTTTAGTGGCCGCCGCCTCCTCATGTCTTGGCAGCCATCTCTCGGCTTTCGCACGTGGTATAATTATGTCTCATGAGTCGGAGTCCAACTGTGCAGCCCGGAGATGAAGATCTTGTCGCCCTGGCTCGAAACGGGGACCACAAGGCTTTCGAAGAACTCGTGGAGCGGCACAAACAGAAAGCGTACCGGATCGCGTTCGATTTCGCCCGCGATCGTGAGGAAGCAAAGGATCTCTCTCAAGAAGCATTTTTGCGAGCTTACACGCATCTGGGTAATTTCGACGGCCGGTCGGGTTTCTATACATGGTTCTACCGGATTCTCGTGAACGTCTGCCTGGACTACAAACGGCGAAAAAAGCGCACCTTCGCCGAGGAGTTTAACGAAGCGGTCGAAAACCAGGTGGAGCCGAGCCATCTGTCACAAAAGCAGCCTTCGCCTGATCAGCAAGTCCTGGCGGGACAGTTGTCGCGTAAAGTCAGCGTCGCGCTAGAGGGGTTGCCGCCCAAACAGAGAACTGCATTCATTTTGAAAAACAACCAAGGGCTTTCGATCAAAGAGATCGCGGAAATGATGCAAACCGCCGAGGGCACAGTCAAAGTTCATCTCCATCGCGCGGTGACGGCGCTCCGCCAAAGCCTGGCGGAGTTCGCTTAGGAGGTCAGTATGGCGCAACATGAAAAATTAGATACCGTAGCTTGCACGAATCGGGAAGAGGATCTGGTGCTCTACTACTACGGCGAACTAGGCAATGGACGCACAGCGTTAGAAGAGCATGTGCGAGGTTGCGAGCCCTGTCGGTTCTATCTGAAAGAGCTGGAGTCAATTCTTCCGTTGACCGTCAAGCCCGACGAGCCACCGCAGGCCTTCTGGGACGATTACAGCCGGGAGATGCGACGCAAGCTAACGGAGGTCAAAGAGAGAAAGTCGTGGTGGCAGAGCTTAGCGTCATTTTTACAACCCTGGGCAATCCCCGTTTCTGCTACGGCGATCGTGGCGCTATTGGCGCTGACGTTGACTCTTGGCAAGGGATTTTGGAGCTCCAAGGAAGTCCCGCAGGATGATGAAGCATTTATGGAGATTCTGCCGGCGGTGGAGAACCTGGAGTTCTTCAAAACCATGGAGGTGCTCGATGCGATGGATTTTCTGGAAAATATGGGAAACACGAGCAACCGCTCAACCTAGCAAGGTCAAAGTTCATGACACAAGTGACTTGGCTAATATTCCTTCTGATCCTGGCAGTGCCACCGGTTGTGTCTACCGCTACCAAAGAGACTGAGCCACCGGACAAAGAAATGCTCCGCATGATGGATCTTTTGCGCGAGATGGAGATGATCAAGCAAGTGGAAATGATGCAGGACTTATCGCAGGTGGAGCAGATAGGAGATCCTGGTGCAGATAATCGCGGACGCGAAACCGTTGCCGGCGAAAAGAAAGGAGGCGGCAAAGTGAACAAACTGATAAAAGTCTTTCCGCATGTCCTGCTTGCCGCTTTGTTTTTGTTTCCGGCTGCGGTATGGAGCCAGGTGCAGCCAGGGGAAAGGCTAACCCAAAATGACCAGGGGGCGCTGGATCGCTGGCAGCGAATGACCCCGGAGGAAAAACAGGATCTGCGCGATCGCTACCAGCGCTGGAAGGGTTTGCCACCGGAACAAAAGGCCGACTTGCAGAAGCGGTATGACAACTGGCGCCGTCTTTCGCCCGACGAAAAGGCGACAGTGCAAAAGAATTACGAGCGTTGGCAGGGCCTTTCCCCCGATCAGCGGGAACGGTTGCAGCAGCGCTGGCAACAATGGCGCGCGCTTCCGCCGGAGCGCCGTCAGGCGCTGAAGGAGCGCTTTGAGCGCTACCGCGAATTGCCTCCGGAGAAACGGCGCGAGCTCAAGGAAGAGTTTCAGGAAAAATTCCAAAACCTCTCTCCCGAAGAAAAACAGCAATTGCGCGACAAGTTCCGCGAGCGCGCCCAACGGCTTTCACCGGAGCAGAAGCAGCACCTGCGCGAGAAGCTGGAGCGACTCTCACCGGAAGAAAGAAAAGCTTTGCGGCAACAGTTCAAGGACAAGACTCAACCGGCCAAATAAAGACGAGGACTCGAATATGAGTGCACAGTTAACCGAGGAACAAAAGGTCATCCATTTCTTGAACCGAACCAGCTTTGGACCGACGCGAGAAGAAGTGCAGAAAGTCAACCGGCTGGGAATCCACGCCTACCTGGAGGAGCAGCTCCACCCTGAAAGTATTTCCGACACCCTCGTCGAGGAAAAACTCGCCGGTCTCAAAACCATGCGGCTCAGCAGCCGCGAGCTCATCGAACTTTACCCGCTGCCAAAACAGCAACGGGCCGGCCAGCAAGAGATGATGGGCCAGCAGCAGATGCAAGGACCGCGCACCGTGATTCTTGAGCTGCAACAGGGCGCGGCTACTACGCGTCGATCTATAGCCAGCGACAGCTCTATGAAATTATGGTGGATTTTTGGAGCAACCATTTTAATGTATTCTCGGCCAAGGGAGCCGATCGGTGGTTAACGACCGCTTACGACCGGGACACCATTCGACCCCACACGCTCGGCCGTTTTAAAGACCTTTTGCTCGCCACTGCCCAGAGTCCGGCGATGCTTTTTTATCTGGATAACTGGCTCAGCGCCAGCCCCAACGCCGTCGTCGCCAGGTTCGCGCCCAACAATCCACGTCGCGGCCTCAATGAGAATTATGCGCGGGAGTTGATGGAGCTCCATACGTTAGGGGTGGACGGCGGTTACACGCAAAAAGATGTGCGCGAAGTCGCCCGCTGCTTTACCGGATGGACGATACGGCAACCGCGAAGCGAAGGGACGTTTCACTTCGAGCCGCGGATCCACGACGGCGGCGAGAAAATCGTTCTGGGTAATCGCATCCCGCCGGGAGGAGGAATGGAGGATGGCTTGCGAGTCATCGACCTACTGGCGCGCCATCCCTCCACGGCTCGTTTTATCTCTTCGAAACTGGCGCGGCGGTTCATCTCCGACAACCCGCCGGCGTCGATTGTGAACAAAGCAGCCGAAGTATTTAGCAACAGCGCCGGCGATATTCCGACGGTCCTCAGAACGCTCATCGACTCACCGGAATTTTTTTCGCCAGAAATCTATCAAGCGAAAGTAAAGAAACCCTTGGAATTTGTCGCCAGCGCGCTACGCACCACCGGAGCCGAAGTGCAATTATCGCATCAGCTCCTGCGCTACCTCGGCCGCATGGGAGAACCGCTCTTTCTGGCCCAGCCGCCCACCGGCTACCCCGATGTCGGCGCTTCGTGGACTAGCTCTGACATGCTGCTCACGAGAATGAACTTTGCCACCGACTTGATCGCCAATCGGATTCCGGGATCGCGCGTGAGACTTGAGGCGCTCGGCGACAAAGATTCTTTTGCGCATTTGATCGCCCCGGACGCGCTTTCGACCGCAACCCGTTCGGCTCTTGCCGAAACCGAGGGGAGCCAAGCCATCGCGCTGCTCATGGCGGCGCCGGAATTCCAGAGGAGGTAAGCATGAACCCATCTCGTCGCCGCTTTCTCAAATCAACCGGTTTAGGCTTTTTGGCCCTGGGGCTTCCCCCATCCTTTCTTGTTCGCGCCGCACAAGCCCAGCAAGCGGGCAAAGGCAAAGTGTTGGTGGTTGTCTTCCAGCGCGGCGCCATGGACGGACTCAATGCGGTCATCCCGTTCAAAGACCCCATCTACTACACCTTACGGCCGAGTATCGCTATCGCCGAGCCTGCCGCAGGAGAAGAGCGTGCCATTGATCTCGACGGCTTCTATGGACTCCATCCGGCGCTGGCGCCGCTCAAGAGTATTTACGACAAAGGCCAGTTAGCGATCGTTCATGCTGCAGGATCACCCGACAACACACGTTCCCATTTCGACGCCCAGGATTACATGGAAATGGGCACGCCGGGAATCAAAAGCACACCGGACGGTTGGCTCAACCGTTATTTGAACGAGCAAAAAAAGGGTGAATCGGCGTTCCGTGGCGTAGCCTTGACCGCACGGCTGCCACGCATGCTCGCCGGCGGCGCGCCGGCTGTGAGCTTGTCCTCCATTGATGAATTTCGCCTGCGCAATGAAGCGATGTCGGCGACTTTGCAAAAACTCTATACCCGCACGTCGGACACGCTGTTTCGGTTGGGCGGTCAGAATCTTTTTGCAGCGATCGCTGAGCTCAGGCGAGTCGAGTCGAAGATTCCACCCTCGGCGGAGCGCTATCCCACCGGCCGCTTCGGCGCGAGTCTCGCGCAGATTGCCCGTCTCATCAAAGCCGACGTCGGCTTAGAGATCGCCTTCACAGAAATCCAAGGATGGGATACCCACGTGAATCAAGGAGGTGTTAAAGGGCAAATGGCCAACCGCCTGAAAGATTTAGCCGAGAGTTTGGCGACTTTCCATCGAGACCTGGGAGACCGTGTCGAGGACGTGGTGCTCATCACCCTGTCGGAATTCGGCCGCACGGCGCGCGAGAATGGCAATCGCGGCACAGATCATGGCCATGCGAATGTCATGTTTGCTCTCGGCGGTCCGGTGCGCGGCGGCAAGGTCTACGGCCGCTGGCCCGGTCTGGCGCCTGAAGTGCTCTATGAGGGCCGGGATCTTGACTTGACCACCGACTTCCGCACCGTTTGCGGTGAGGTGATTTCACGGCACCTGGGGCAGAAAGATCTTTCGAAGATCTTTCCGGGATTCCGTGCTGGCAGTCATCTAGGAATCTTGGTATAGAGGCGACCAGCCGGTCGCCCCTACATTTTTTGTTCTTGGCAAGCACTGCGAGCATGCCACGAACTAAAAATCTCTCCTGTTTTCCCCTTGTTCCGTGCTCTTTGCTCCGTGCTCCATGCTCCCTGCTGTTTCCCCGCCATTCTGGAATCGATACTGCAAATCATAAAGATGTGAGTACAGCCCGCGCTGCGCAAGCAGTTCCTGGTGAGTTCCCTGTTCCCATATTTCACCCTTGTGAATCACTAGAATTCTGTCGGCGTTTTTAATGGTGGACAGCCGATGCGCGATGATCAGCGCCGTCCGATCCTTTAGAAGCTCATACAGCGCGTCCTGAATGAGCATCTCTGTTGCGGTATCGACAGAACTGGTGGCCTCGTCGAGAATGAGGATTTTTGGATCAAACGCCAGCGCGCGCGCAAAAGACAGCAACTGGCGCTGTCCTTGAGAGAGCGTCGAGCCCCGTTCTTGGACTTCTTGATGATATCGATTGGGCAGGTTCTCAATGAACGGCGCGATGTGAACACGGCGCGCCGCTTCGATCATTTTTTGTTCACTGATGCGCGCATCTCCCAGAGTGATGTTCGCGGCCATATCACCGGAAAAAAGGAAAACGTCCTGTAACACCAAGCCGATATGGCGTCGCAAGCGTTGCTTTTCCCAGTCGCGAATGTCGATATCGTCTACCAGGATCGCCCCACCAGTGACATCATAGAACCGGCATAGGGCCGAGATCATCGATGTTTTACCGCCCCCTGTTGCGCCCACCAAGGCGATCTTTTCTCCGGGCCGAACCCGGAAAGAGATCCCCTTCAGGATCGGCTCTCCAGGATTATAAGCGAGCCATACGTCTTTGAATTCGACTTCCCCTTGAAACTGTCGCGGCGCTTTGGGTTGCAAAGGATTCTTGATCGTCGCCGGGGTGTCGAGCAGCGCGAAGATCCGCTCCGACGAAGCCATCGCGGCCTGCATGATGTTGTACTTCTCCGCCAAATCGCGAATGGGCTGATACATGCGCTGAATGTACTGGATGAAGGCAACGATGACCCCGGCCTGGACCGCTTGCTGCAGAATCAATCCTCCGCCGTACCAAAGGAGCAGGCCAATGGTCAGCGCGCTAAAGATCTCGATGATCGGAAAAAATACCGCGTTGTACTGCACGCTTCGCAGCAAGACATTACGATAACCGAAATTGATTTGTTGGAAGCGGCTGTACATCTTCGCCTCCTGGCCGAAGGCCTGAACCGTTCCGATGCCGGCGATGTTCTCTTGCAGCTCCGCATTGAGCCGCGCCAGAATCAGCCGGCTTTCCCGATAGACTTCCCGCGCGCGGCGGCGATAAAATCGGCTGAGGTAAAGGATCGCCGGAAATGCAGTGAGACAAACGAGCGCGAGCTGCCAATCCAGCCAGAGCATGACGGCGGCAATACCGACGACAGTAAACAAATCGCCCAACAGTCCGACCACTCCGGTGCTGAAAAGTTCGTTGAGGGTTTCGACGTCGTTGACGGTTCGAGTCATGAGACGCCCCACGGGATTGCGGTCGAAGTAGGCCATGTCTTGCGTTTGCAAGTGAGAAAATATCTCCATCCTTAGATCGTGCATGGCCCGTTGGCCGGTGTATTCAGTGGTGTAGGTCTGAATGAAGAGAAACACAAATCCCAAAAGAACAGCGCCCAGATAGGCCAAAGCCATGAGGTCCAGTCCATGGATATCGTGGTTCAAGATGTACCGATCGATGGCGACCTTGGTGATATAAGGACCCGCTAACTGGGTTCCGGTGTGGAGCAAAAGAAAGGTAAAAGCGAGCGAGAGCAGTTTCCAGTAGGGTCGCAAGTAACGGAGGATCCGCCCCATCAAACGTGCGTCGTATGCCTTGCCGAGGATCTCTTCTTCCCCGTGAGGATCCGTGGTCACGGTCTATCCTCTTCCTGATGCTTCAAGGCCTGGACTTGTCGAGCCAATTGCTGCCGTTGATAAAGCTCGTAGTACGCGCCGCGCCGCGCAAGCAGTTCATCATGCGTGCCAAGCTCAATGATCCTGCCGCCTCGGAGATAAACGATCATATCGGCAGTGCGGACGGTGGAAATGCGATGGGAGATCAGCAACGTCGTCCGTCCCTTCATGAACTGTTTGAGCTCCCCGAGAATTTCCTCTTCAGTCTCGACATCGACGCTGGAAAAAGCATCGTCGAGGATCAGGATCGGGGGATTCTTAATAATTGCCCGGGCCAAAGCGGTTCGCTGTTTTTGGCCGCCGGAAAGACGAACTCCCCGCTCACCGATGATCGTATCGAATCGATTGCTGAAGGACTCGATGGCCGGCAGCAATCGCGCGACCCGCGCCGCTTCTTGGGCTTTCTGGGCATCGCCATTGTCAAGGCCGAAGAGGATATTGTCGCGGATCGTCCCGGAAAAGAGGAAGATATCTTGCGAAACAATGCCGACGGCGGCCTCGACTTCGGCAATGGGCAACCGCTTAATGTCAGTCGTATCGATAAAAACCGTTCCGTCAGGCGGCTCGAAAAGCCTGAGCAACAAACTGACCATAGTGCTCTTGCCCGAACCCGTTTCTCCCACAATACCGCAGATTCCCCCGGGAGGGATCACTAGATTGATGTTTTGCAGCACGGGGGGATGATCAGCGGCATAAGCGAAAGTCAGATTACGAAATTCGACGGAGCCTCGGTTCAAAGCCGGCCGACCATCAAATTCAACTATCTCGTAACGAGGCGAAACGGGTGTATCCAAAACTTCAAATACCCTGCTGAGCGCGGCCGTGCCCCTCTGGTACTGGTTGACAACGTAGCCCACCGCCATGAGAGGCCAGGTCATCATCGCGAGGTAGCCGTTGAAGGCGACGAACTCGCCGAGTGTCATGGTTCCCTGCAACACCTGGCGACCGCCCAACCAGAGGACCAAGGTCGCCCCGATTCCCGCCAACACTTGCATGAGCGGCCAAAAAATTCCCCAGAGAGTGGCAAGCCACATAGTACTGTATCGATAGCGCTCGCTGATGGCGTTAAAACCGCTTATTTGATTTTGCTCCTGGGCGTAGGCCTGGACCACCCGAACGCCCGCGAAATTCTCTTGCACATAGGCGCTCATGACACTGATCTGGTCCTGGGTATCCCGGGACCAACGAAAGATATGCCGGCCGAAGAAGCGCACCACTACCGTGATCAGCGGCATCGCCAGCATCGACCACAGAGTCAGCCAAGGATCGATGCTGATCATGAAAGTGAGGCAAAAAACAATGACAACCATGGCATCGACGATGGCGAGAGAGCCAAACCCCATGAGCTCGCGCACCGCCTGAATGTCATTGGTCATCCGCGACATCAGATCGCCGGTCTTGGTATGCTGGAAATAGTCCAGCGGCAGTTTCTGCAGGTGAGAGAAAACGCGATCCCGCAGATCCGCCTCACAGCGCCGCGAGAAACCATGAACGTTGATGCGCCAGCCGTAACGAAATAAACCCTGCAGCATGGCCGCGCCCAGGATCAACAAAGGGTATCGCAGTAAAGAAACCGAACCGTCGGCCTTGTACAGCGTCGTATCGATGGCGTCCTTGATCAGCCAGGGAAGCGCCATCCCCGCGAAGTCCGTAGCAATCAGCGAAAGAATGCCGAGGATGAGGAAACGGCGGTAGCGGTCAATGAGAAACTTGACGCGGTGGTAATGCCGAAGAATCTTTAATTCCTCTTACTGGAGCCGTTGGACCGGCCCGATTTTATTCACCGAAGATGACCGAGCAACGAGCCTCCCCGGTCGCAGGCAATGGGCCTGTGACTTGAGGAAGCCTGACAAATTGGAGGGCTGGAGCTATTCTCTCTTGATGCCATGCTCTTGTTCCACCTCGGCCCACTTTCCGGCCATCAGCTTTTCCATGACGGGCTCAAGCCCTGAAATCGCGATCCGAACTTGCTCCATCGTATCGCGATCGCGAATCGTGACTTTTTCATCCGCCTGCGCTTTTTCGTCGCCCACTGTTTGAACGTCCACGGTGACGCAAAACGGCGTGCCCACTTCGTCTTGGCGCCGATAGAGACGGCCGATGGACGCCGTGTCGTCATAGACCGTGTACCGGTGCCGACGCAGGTCAGCGGTGAGCTTCTTTGCTGTCTCCACGATTCGATCGTTCTTCTTCAGCAGTGGCAACACGGCGATCTTGATCGGCGCCAGCTCCGGATGAAATTTCAGAACGACACGCTTTTCTCCTCTGACCTCTTCCTCGTGATAAGCGTCGACCAGAAACGCGAGGGTCGATCGATCCGCTCCGGCCGAAGGTTCGATGACATAGGGAACGATCTTTTGTTTGCTTTCTTCGTCGAAATACTCGAGGGCCTTGCCGCTGAACTGGGAGTGTTGTTTTAGATCATAGTCGGTGCGGTTTGCGATGCCTTCGAGCTCGCTCCAGCCCATCGGGAAGAGATACTCGATATCCACGCATCCCTTGGCATAGTGGGCCAGCTCATCTTGCTCATGTTTACGCTGTCGAATGTTTTCTGTTCCTATGCCGTAGCGCTGGTACCATTCAAAGCGCTCATCGACCCACTTTTGATGCCATTCTTCATCCGTCCCCGGCATACAGAAAAATTCGATCTCCATCTGCTCGAACTCGCGCGTGCGGAATGTAAAATTGCCCGGCGTGATCTCATTACGAAACGCCTTACCGATCTGCGCGATTCCGAAAGGCAGCTTCTTCCGCGAAGCCTGAAGAACATTGTCGAAATTGACAAAGATTCCCTGGGCCGTCTCGGGCCTGAGATAAATCTTGATCGCCGTTTCTTGCACCGGACCGAGAGACGTTTCGAGCATCAGGCCTGCGGGTCTGGGCTCGGAAAGCTTTCCACCGCAGCTCGGGCAGATGGAATCGGATCCGCCGATTTCGTTCAGGAATTCTCTTTCTGGAGATTTGATTGGGCCCATGTTGTACCCGGCGCGAGACTCTTTCGGCAAATGCCTCCGCCTGTTTGACCGAGGCTAAGTTCGGGGCGAGTTTTTTGCCATCACCCTTGACCCAGTTGATAACGGCAGCCCATGTTCCCTTGTCTCGAACTTCCGTCAACTTCTGCCACCACTTACTGCTCTTCCTCGCCTCCTCGACGTGATCTGCGCGGTAGTGCCTACCACAATCAAGGCAGCCCGTAAAAGGATCAGAGAAGCTGGCGAGGTGTCCGCTCGCCTCCCACACTCTGGGGTGCATCGTGATCGCGGCATCGAGCCCGACCATGTCGTCTCTCAGATGAACGTTATCGCGCCACCACAGACGCTTGACGTTGTTCTTGAGCTCAACACCCAAAGGCCCGTAGTCCCAAGCGGAGCCCAGCCCACCGTAAATCTCACTCGACTGAAAAATAAACCCGCGCCGCTTGGATAGCGACACGATCTTGTCCATGTCTACCATTTAGACCGCCTTCACTCATCACAAATGCATTTTAATGTAATCAATGACGGAGGAGGAGTCAAAAAGGCGATTTATCGATCGGCAATGCCGATTTTTTTCGCACCCAGCTATGAACTACGTCAAGCCCAGGACATCCGGCATGCCGTAGAGCCCTGGCTTCTGCTTGGCGAGCCACTGGGCGGCCCGAATAGCGCCGCGGGCGAAGGTGTCGCGGCTATGAGCGCGGTGAATGAATTCGAGTCGCTCACCGATGCCGCCGAAGATGACGGTGTGCTCGCCAACGATGTCACCAGCGCGGACGGAAAGCAGCGCAATCTCTTTCTTTGACCGCTCGCCGACGATACCTTTTCGGCCGTTGATGCCGATTTGGTCCAAATCGCGATTCAGCGCTTTCGCTACTGACCTCCCCAAGGCCAAAGCCGTCCCGCTGGGAGCATCTTTTTTGAAGCGATGGTGGGCCTCAATAATCTCGACGTCGTAATCCTCGCCGAGCATCTCGGCAGCCCTGCCAAGAAGAGAGACGAGCACGTTCACGCCCAAGCTGGTGTTGGCCGAAAGGAGAGTAGGCGTGCGCCGCGAGAGTCGTTTGATCTCGGCCAGTCGCGTCGAGTTGAATCCGGTAGTTGCAATAACGATGGGGATGGCCTTTTTTGCCGCAGCTCTCAGGTAACCTAGGGAAGCTTCGGGGTTGGTAAAGTCGATGATGACTGTATTGGGCTCGAGCTGCGATTCGATCTTGTCCTTGACTTCGACACCCAGATGTCCGGCGCCGGAGACGTCCCCCGCGTCTTTTCCCAACCTGGTGCTCCCAGGTTTATCGACGGCAGCCATCAACCGGACGCCAGCAGTCTGGGCTGCGGCACGCACGACCGCCCCACCCATGCGCCCGCCGACGCCGCAGACAATGAGGCCCAGCGCCATTGGAACTAAAACAAACCGAATTCGGCCATCTGTTGTTGTAGTTTTTTCAGATTGCCTTCCGACATGGGCGTCAGAGGCAGACGCAGCTCGCTCGTGCACTTGCCCATGAGCGAGAGCGCGGTTTTGATCGGAATCGGATTGGTTTCGAGAAAAACACTGCGAATCAACGGAATCAGTTTCAGTTGCAGCTTACGCCCCTTATCCCAATTCCCTTGCAAGCAGGCATCCGTCAACTGCGACATTTCCTTGGGCGCGATATTGGCGACGGTAGAAATCACACCTTTGCCGCCCAGGGCCATGAGCGAGAAGGTTAGAGAATCCTCGCCGGAATAGACCGCCAGATTCTCACCGCAAAGACGAATCACGTCGATGGCCTGATCGACGGAGCCGGTGGCCTCTTTGACTCCGGCAACGTTTTCGATCTCCGACAGCCGCGCCAACGTTTCCGGCTCGATTTTCGAACCCGTACGACCGGGAATGTTATAAACGATAATTGGAATGCCCACCGACTCAGCGACTTTCTTGTAGTGCTGATAAATGCCTTCCTGGGTGGGCCGGTTGTAATAGGGTGAAATCATCAAAGCGCCGTCGGCGCCCGCCCTCTCCGCTCCCTTCGTCAGTTCAACCGCTTCCGCAGTCGAATTCGATCCCGTCCCGGCGATGACTGGAACTCGCTTGTTTACTGCTTTAATGACCCTTTCGACGACTTCACGGTGCTCCTTATGGTCAAGCGTCGCCGACTCGCCGGTGGTCCCGCACGGGACGATACCGTTCGAGCCGTTCTTGATGTGAAAGTCCACCAGCCCTTCGAGGCTTTGCCAATCGACTTTGCCGTCTCTGAAAGGCGTCACCAAGGCGACCATGGAACCAGCAAACATAGGCTTCTCTCCTAATGGACCTTGACGGTGCCGTGAAAAACCTCTTCGGCTCCGCCCGTCATATAGACGCGGTTATTGTCCCGCCATTCGATGAAAAGATCTCCGCCCTTGACGTGGATCGTCACCTCCCGCTCCGTCCGACCGGTGAGAACTCCGGCAACGCCAACTGCGGAAGCGCCGGTGCCGCAAGCCCAGGTCTCTCCCGCGCCCCGTTCCCACACCCGCATGCTTACCTCGTTAGGACTCAATATTTTGATAAACTCCGTGTTCACCCGCTTAGGGAAAAAAGGATGATGCTCGAAACGGGGGCCAATTTTTTCCAGGTCCAGGGAATCAATGTCATCCAGGTAAAGCACGCAATGGGGGTTCCCCATGGAGACGCACGTGATCTGATAAGTCGCGCCATCCACCGTCAACGGATGATTGATGATCTGCCCATCGGCATCTACGGGGATCTTTCTCCCCTCCAGAATCGGCTCTCCCATGTCCACTTCGACCAATTCACCGACGATCTTCGGGCGAATGATGCCTGCTAGGGTCTCGACTTCCAGCTCGCGCTTCTTCGTAAGGCCATGATCGTAAACATATTTGGCAAAGCAGCGAATGCCGTTGCCGCACATCTCCACCTGGCCGCCGTCGGCGTTGTAGATTTCCATCTTGAAGTCGGCGACCTTCGAAGGATGAATCGTAAGCAGCTGATCGGCGCCGATGCCGAATCTTCGGTCGCACAGTTGTTTTGCAATCGCCTCCAGGTTGTCGATGTTCTTCTTGAGACAATCCAGAAAAACGAAGTCGTTGCCGCAACCATGCATTTTAGTAAAGGCAATTTCCATCTTGCTTACTTTTTCGAGCTCCGAAATCCCCCGGCCTTCGGCCCGCGCCTTTGCAAAGGGGGCTCATGGGGGATTTTGCCCTGCTGACCGCTGACTTCCGACTTCTTTTACCTCTGGTTCATTGCAGCGCCGCCGGGATGACTTCGCCTCTGATCAAATCGTCAAAGTTCTCCCGCGCGCGAATCACATAGTACTGATCCCCATCCACCAAAATCTCCGGCGGCTTGGGATGGGAATTGTAGTTCGACGCCATAGTAAAACCGTAGGCGCCCGCGCTCATCACCGCCAGGAGGTCACCGCGCCCGGGTCGCGCAATCTCCCGGTCTTTGGCGAAGAAGTCCCCGCTCTCGCAAATCGGACCGACGATGTCCGCCACGATCCTTTCACCGTTTTTTTGCACCACCGGCTGAATCGCCTGATACGAACCGTAGAGCGCAGGCCGAATAAGATCATTCATCCCGCCATCGACGATGACGAATTTCTTTTCGTCGGTCTCCTTGAGGTACTGGACTTCGGTGACAAGAATGCCGGCGTTACCCACGATGACGCGACCGGGTTCGAGGATGAGAGTCACATCGAGCCCTTCCAGGCCCTGTATGATCGCGTTGGCATATTCCTCCGGATGCGGAGGCATTTCATCTTTATAACTGATTCCCAAGCCTCCACCCAGGTCGAGATAGCGGATCCGGGCGCCTTCTTTTTGCAAGGAACCCACGAGAACACGATCCAAGTATTCGCGCACGCGCGCCAGAGCATCGACGAAAGGGGAAACGGAGGTCAGCTGGGAACCAATGTGGCAATCCACACCCACGACTTCCAGGTTCCGCAGCGAAGCGGCTTTTCTGTAGCTCTCGACGGAGCGTTTGATATCGACGCCGAACTTGGCCTTTTTCATGCCGGTGGAAATATAAGGATGGGTTTGCGGATCGACGTCCGGATTAATCCGCAAGCTGATGGGCGCCCTTTTGCCGATCCCGCCGGCGATTTCGTTTAAAACCGTCATCTCATGCTCGGACTCAACATTGAACATCAGGATGCCGGAGTTGAGAGCGTATTCGATTTCTTCTTTCTTTTTACCGACGCCGGAGAAGACAATCTTTTTCGGATCGGCCCCGGCTCTGAGCGCGCGAAACAACTCGCCGCCGGAAACGATGTCGAACCCGCCCCCCTCTTTGGCGAAAGTCCTCAAGAGCGCTAGGTTGGAGTTTGCCTTGACAGAGAAACAGACGATGTGCGGAACCTTTGCGAAAGCTTGATCAAAAACGCGGAAGTGACGTTTCAACGTCGCGAGGCTGTAAACATAAGCCGGCGTGCCGACTTCTTTGGCAATGCGCTTCACGGGCACGTCCTCGGCGAACATTTCTCCGTTGCGGTATTCAAAATGATTCATCACGGACCTCGCATAATTTCGACTTCATTCGATGGCTCGCTCAATGAACCGTCCTTTAACTCGGACGACACCCTATAACGATACGTCATCTTGGCCTGGACCTCTTCATCCACATACCGATATTGCTTTTGTTGGACAAATCTTTCTCGATCTTCGACGTCCACCGTCGTCAACGGTCGATAGGGAGCCGGGCAGTCGACGCACGTCGGGGAAATGTCCTTCCGAAAAATAACAAAGCCCGTCAGATCCTTTAGCGCGCTGCCGTCTACATACTCCGTCGGCCGTCTCCAGGTGAGAGACACGCCGTTGGGGACGGACGTGGCCGTCAAATTTTCGATAACCCGAGGCGTGGCTAACTCAGGCGCCCGCAGATCTCCTCTTTTTCCACAACCCGCGAAGAGGAGAACAAGCATCGGTATCAGAGCAACGAGGGCCCTCATCTATGCCCTCAATTCTTTCAGCCGTCGCATGACAGTGTCCCGGGCCGTGCCTCCGAAAGCGCGCCGGCGATTGACGACCGACTCCGTCGACAGAAAGTCATAGACGTCTTTGTCGATTTTTTTGGAAAAGCCCTTCAGTTCTTTCAATGAAAGGTCTTCGATCCGGCAACCCTTCGCGGCACAGTGCCGAACGATTCTACCCGAGATTCCGTGGGCATCGCGAAAAGAAATCCCGCGCTCCACGAGATAATCCGCCAGATCAGTGGCATTCATGAATCCGTCTTGTGCCGCGGTCAGCATTCGGTCCTTGCGGACCTTCATACCGTGCACGACCTCAGCCATGATTCGCACGCTCGTCTTGACGGTATCGACGGTGTCGAAAAGCGGTATTTTGTCTTCCTGCAAATCCCGGTTATAAGCCAACGGCAACCCCTTCATGATCGTGAGCAGCGCCTGGAGGTGACCAAAGACCCGCCCTGCTTTGCCGCGGACCAACTCGGGCACGTCAGGGTTTTTCTTCTGCGGCATCATCGAGCTGCCGGTGCAGTAACGATCCGGTAACTCAACGAATGCAAATTCTTGACTAGACCACAAGACCAGCTCCTCCGCAAGGCGACTCAAATGCACGAACAGAACGGCCGCCACCGAAACAAACTCCAGAACGAAGTCGCGATCGCTGACCGTGTCGATACTATTTTTCGAAACCCGTGGGAAGTTGAGAAGCTTGGCGACATACTTCCGATCGATGGGAAAGCTCGTGCCCGCCAAGGCGCCGGCGCCGAGGGGCAGCACGTTGATGCGCTCGAGACAGCTCCAAAGCCGCTCCCGGTCGCGGTCGAACATCTCGTAGTAAGCGAGCACATGATGGGCAAACCGTACCGGCTGGGCGCGCTGCAGGTGCGTATAGCCGGGCATGATCACGTCCAAATGTTTCTTGGCTGCGTCCGTCAGCGCCTGCTGGAGCACTTGCAGATCCTCGTTGATGAGCGCAACTTCTTCCCGCAGAAAAAGACGCATATCCAGGGCGACTTGATCGTTGCGACTGCGCGCTGTGTGGAGCTTCCTTCCGGCCGCCCCGATCTTCTCGCTTAATCGGCGCTCGATGTTCATATGGATATCTTCGTCGGCTGAAGAAAAAACAAACTTGCCGCTCTCGATTTCTTGCTCGATGGTTTTCAAGCCGCGGACAATTTTCCGCGCGTCCTGCGCCGGGATGATCCGTTGTCGCGCCAGCATTTTGGCGTGGGCGATGCTGCCCGCGATGTCGTGACGGTAAAGCCGGGAATCGACATCGACGGAAGCCGTAAAGGCCTCCACCGAACCCACCGTCCCGGCGGCAAACCGCCCGCCCCAGAGCTTTTTGACTCTAGCCACCCTTGCTTCTCTCTCGATTTTCGATTTTGTTTTTGTGATTTTAGATTGGACCCTAAGCCCGTTTCAATCGTCGCAGCCTGAGTCGCAACGCGTTCAGCCGAATAAAGCCATCGGCATCGCCCTGGTTATAAACATCGTCTTCCTCGAATGTCGCCACCTTGGGATCATAGAGCGATGAATCGGACTTACGTCCGGCGACAATGACGTTGCCCTTATAAAGCTTGAGCCGAACGCGGCCGCTCACGTTAGCCTGCGCGGCATCGATGGCTTTTTGCACAACCTCGCGTTCGGGCGCAAACCAATATCCATAATAAATCATCTCCGCATAGCGCGGGATCAGGGCATCCCTTAGCCGCAGTACTTCGCGGTCCATGGTGATCGACTCCAAGGCGCGGTGCGCCGCATGAAGGATCGTTCCTCCGGGCGTCTCATAAACACCCCGGGACTTCATTCCCACGTAGCGATTCTCGACCAGGTCCACGCGGCCGATGCCATGTTTTGCGCCGGTATCATTCAGCTTGGCCAAAAGTTTTGCCGGCGAAAGCTGCCTGCCATTCACGGCGATTGGATCCCCGCGCCTATAGTCGATCTCCACATACTCCGGGCGGTTCGGCGCCTTCTCCAACGGCCGGCACCAGACGAACATGTCCGCCGGCGGCTCCTTCCAGGGATCTTCCAAGATGCCGCCTTCATAACTAATATGAAAAATATTTCGATCGGTGCTGTACGGCCGCGTTTTCGTCACCGGCACCGGGATCCCATGTTTTCGCGCGTAGGCGATCAACGACGTGCGCGAGTTCAAATTCCACAACCGCCACGGCGCGACGACTTTGATGCTGGGTTTCAGAGCGTAATACGTCAGCTCAAAACGCACCTGATCGTTGCCCTTGCCGGTGGCGCCATGGGACACAGCGTCGGCGCGTTCCCTGGCGGCGACATCGATCTGCGCTTTAGCTATCAAGGGCCGGGCGATTGAGGTGCCCAGCAAATAGGATCCTTCGTACACAGCATTGGCACGCAGCATGGGGAAGACGTAGTCCTTGACAAACACTTCGCGCAGGTCCCCAACAATGGCTTTACTCGCGCCGGTTTTAATGGCTTTACGGCGAATCGCCTGCAAATCCTCGCCTTGACCGAGGTCGGCGCAAAACGCGATAACCTCACAGCCGTACTGTTCCATGAGCCAACGCAAAATAACCGAAGTGTCCAGTCCGCCTGAATAGGCCAAGACAACCTTTTTCACTTTCATCTTGGTCTTTGCAGTCCTTTACGTGCTAATCCATGGGTCATTGTCTAGATCTTTAAAGCTTCTTAACAGCCAAACCATAATCGCCTTCTGCACATGAAGCCGGTTTTCGGCCTGATCGAAGGCGATGCATTGCGGTCCTTCCAGCACTTCATGAGTAATCTCTTGACCGCGATGGGCTGGGAGACAGTGCATCACCACTGCATCCTTCTTCGCCATCGCCACGACTCTCGCATTCACTTGATACTCCTGAAAGGCTTTGAGTCGCTTCGCGGCTTCCTCCTCTTGTCCCATGCTGGCCCAAACATCCGTGTAAACCGCATCGGCTCCTGTGACGGCTTCTTCGACAGAGTGCGTCACTGTGATTCGCGCCCCGTCTTTTCGCGCCTGCTCTTCGATTTCCCGGTTGGGCTCGTAACCTTGAGGACATGCCACGGCGAACGAAATCGGCAACTTTTCCGCCGCCTCCATCCAGGAGTGGACCATATTATTGCCATCCCCGACAAAAGCCACTTTCAACCCTTTTAAATCCCCTTTGTGCTCTATGAGCGTGAGACAATCCGCAAGCACCTGGCAAGGATGGGACAGATCCGTAAGCGCGTTTATGACCGGCACCGAGGCATAGGCGGCCATTTCTTCCAGCGTGCTTTGCGAAAAAGTTCGCACCGTAATGAGGTCCACCCATCGGCTAAGACTGCGGGCGCAATCAGCGGGAGTCTCCCGCACCCCGAGTTGGACTTCGTTGGGGCCCAGGAACACCGCATGGCCGCCGAGTTGCACCATCCCCGCCTCGAAGGTTACGCGCGTTCGCAAGCTCGGTTTCTCGAAGATCATCGCCAGACATTTACGGGCCAACAGCGGATGGGGAATCTCCTGTCTTTGTTTCCGTTTGAGACCCGTCGCTAGCCCAAAAATCCTCACCATCTCTTCACGACTGAGATCCCTGAAATTGAGTAGGTCGCGCTTGTTCATAGGCCAAACGGTGGTTACAGGCGTGCGAGCACTTTGTCTAAAATCGCAAGCCCGCGATCGACCTCTTTTTGCGTGATGGTCAGCGGCGGAACAAAACGAAGAATTTTATAGGCCGTACAATTAATCAGCAGTCCTTCTTCCATGCAGGCATCGACAATCTTCGCCCCCTCGATTTCCAGCTCCAGGCCGAGCATAAGTCCCTTGCCGCGAATGTTCTTCACGAACGGAAAACGATCTTTCAGTCTGCCCAAGCCGCGTACAAAAACTTTTTCCATCCTGGCACAATTCTTAAGCACGCCGCCTTTGAGCAAGGTTTTCATCACCGCCAAGCCGACGCTGCAAGCCAGCGGGTTGCCGCCAAAAGTCGAAGCATGACTTCCAGGGACAAAACTCTGCGCCACTGCTTCTCGCGCCAGCATCGCGCCCAGCGGCAATCCGCCGCCTAAAGCCTTTGCCAGCGTCATGATATCCGGCGTCACGCCGAAGTGTTCATAGCCGAAAAGTTTCCCGGTCCGCCCCATGCCCGTTTGTACTTCGTCAAATATCAGGAGCAGGCCACGGCGGTCGCACAGCTCTCGGAGACCCTGCAGATAATTTTGATCAGGCACATTGATGCCACCCTCGCCCTGGATGGGTTCCACGAGAATGCCCACCGTTTTTTGGGTGTCGATCGCCTCCTCAGCGGCCCGCAGGTCATTAAAAGGAACCTGGCGAAAGCCCTCCGGCAAGGGGTCGTACCCCGCCCTCACCTTTTCCTGGCCCGTCGCCGTTAACGTCGCGAGTGTGCGTCCATGAAAGGAATTGTGGGCGGAGAGAATCTCATATTTGCCGCCGAGATGCGCCGCGCCGTAGCGCCGCGCCAATTTGATCGCGGCTTCGTTGGCTTCCGCGCCGCTGTTACAAAAAAAAACGCGGTCAGCGAATGAATGGCGGCAAAGGTCCCGCGCCAGCTCCGATTGCGGCAGAATATGATAGAGGTTGGAGACGTGCAGTAGTTTGCGCGATTGTTGCTGGATCGCGCGGACGACGGCCGGATGGCAGTGGCCCAGGCTATTCACGGCGATGCCGGCCAAGAAGTCGAGATACTCTTTGCCGTCAGCGTCCCACACCCGGGCGCCTTTGCCGCGAACCAGGGCGATGGGATAGCGCGCATACGTCTGAGCGACGTATTGATCGGTGAGCTTGGCGACATCCCGGTTCTTCATGTCTATTTCCTCACCACCTCGGTGCCGACGCCCTCTTTCGTGAAGATCTCCAGGAGAACGGCGTGCTTGACCCTGCCGTCGATAATGTGCGTTTTCTCCACGCCGCCTTTCAGAGCGTTAATGCAGCATTCCACTTTAGGGATCATTCCCGAGGCGACGACGCCGTCCTGGATCATTTTGCGCGCCTGATTTACCCTGAGCGTACTGAGCAGTTCGCCCTTCTTGTCTTTGACCGCTTCAACGTCGGTCATGAGAATGAGCTTCTCGGCATGCAACGCCTCGGCCACTTCGCCCGCTACCAAATCGGCATTGATGTTATAGGTCTCGCCCTTGTCTCCACAGCCCACCGGGGCGATGACGGGAATGAACTTGTTCTCGTCCAGGGAGTCGATCACCAACGGGTTGATGCCCACGATCTCGCCTACCATGCCGATATCGACGATCTCCGGCGGCTCGCCATTGGAGGAAACAGTAACGTTCATTTTGCGCGCGAGGATGAGTCCGCCATCCTTGCCGCTCAAACCCACTGCCATGCCGCCGTGCTGATTGATCAAGGTAACAATCTCCTTGTTGACCTTGCCCACAAGAACCATCTCCACAATGTCCAACGTCTCTTGGTCTGTCACCCGCATCCCGCGCACATAGCGGCTCGTTATCCCCATCTTGTCCAACACCTCGTCGATCTGGGGACCGCCACCGTGAACCACGACCGGGTTGATACCGACATACTTGAGCAGCACGATGTCCTGGGCAAAGCTTTCCTTCAGCTCTTCATCGGTCATGGCATGGCCGCCATACTTGATGACAAAAGTTTTCCCGTAGAAGCGTCGAAAATAGGGAAGCGCCTCCATCAAGACGTCAGCCTTGCTGATGAAATTTTCCATAGAAGGGCAATCCTCTTAAGGCACCGGCCTATGCGCTCGGCAGGAGTCGGTCCAAGGTCGAAGCAATGTCCGCTGTCCAGATACCAATAAACCCATTAATAGATCAGAGGATATAGCGTGACAAGTCCTCGTTGTCCAAGATGGGGTTGAGCCGATCGCGGACATACTGGGCGTCGATCGGTACGTCCCTGCCCGGCATCTCCGGAGCGGAGAATGAGACATCGTCGAGTAAGCGTTCCAAGATCGTGTGCAGTCGCCGGGCGCCGATGTTCTCCGTCCGTTCATTAACGTCAGAGGCGATACGGGCGATCTCCAAAATCGCGTCTTCTCCAAACTTCACGTGAACTTTCTCAGTTTCGAGCAAGGCTGCGTACTGCTTGATCAGCGCGTTTTTGGGCTCCGTCAAGATACGGACAAAGTCCTCCGTACCCAACGAACTCAACTCGACACGAATCGGAAACCGGCCCTGAAACTCTGGAATCAGATCCGAAGGCTTCGCGGTGTGAAAGGCCCCGGACGCGATAAAAAGTATATGATCGGTCTTGACCATGCCGTACTTGGTGTTCACCGTAGAGCCTTCGACAATGGGCAACAGATCTCGCTGCACCCCTTCTCGCGATACATCCGGCCCATGGGTCGATTCCCGGCCGGCGATCTTGTCAATCTCATCAAGGAAGACGATTCCCGACTGCTCGACGCGGCGGACCGCCTCACCGATGACTTTGTCCATGTCGATGAGCTTAGCGGCTTCCTCCTGCGTGATGATATCCATCGCCTCGGGAATCTTCACTGTCTTCTTCTTGGTTTTCTTCGGCAAAAGGTTGGAAAACATCTCCTTCAGATTGAACTCCATCCCTTCCATCCCCTGAGGCGTAAGCACCTCGATCATCGGCATCGCCGTCTGGGTCATCTCGATTTCCACAAACCGTTCATCCATCTTCCCGTCCCGAAGCATTTTCTTGAGCTTGTCCCGCGTGCCCTGGAGACGCGCGCTGTCGATGGCCTCTCCATCATCCACGGCCGCGGCGGCACCCGCAGGTAACAAGAGATCCAAAATACGCTCTTCGGCAACCTCCCGGGCTTTGATTTCGACTTTTTGCTTCTCTTCTTCTTTCACCATATTAACGGCGAGATCCGTCAGATCGCGGATGATCGACTCCACATCGCGCCCGACGTAGCCGACCTCGGTAAACTTTGAGGCTTCGACTTTGATGAACGGCGCCTGCGCAAGTTTTGCCAGGCGGCGGGAAATCTCGGTCTTCCCGACCCCTGTTGGCCCGATCATAATGATGTTTTTTGGCGCGATCTCCTCGCGCAAATCTTCCGGCACGAGCTGGCGCCGCCAGCGGTTGCGCAGGGCAATGGCTACGGCACGCTTTGCCTCTTTCTGGCCGACGATGTAACGATCCAACTCCGAGACAATCTCACGGGGCGTCATGACCGGCGTTGGAACAGCAGAACTGGTTTCCGGCGAAGCCGTACTTTGAACTTCATTCATGGGAATAGGATAACTCCTAGCAAGTTCAACAGGAAATGCAAATCTCTTTTTTGGAAGAACGTCGGACGGATCAGCTCGCCCGCCGCTCACATTGAACGATTTGAACGGCTTGAACGATTTGAACAGCCCGCTAGGGCAACTCTTCAAAGGTAAGCTGATTGTTAGTGTAGACGCAGATTTCTGCCGCCACTCGCATCGCCTCTTCAGCGATGACTCGAGCATCCAGCTGCGTATGTTTGACCAAAACACGCGCCGCCGCCAGAGCGTAATTTCCACCTGATCCAATGGCGATGAGGCCATCATCCGGTTCGATGACGTCCCCGCTGCCGGAAATAACCAGCAAGTCGCTGAGATCAGCGACGACTAACAGCGCCTCGAGCCGCCGCAAAACTCGATCCGTCCGCCAATCCTTGGCCAGCTCCACCGCCGCTCGCTTCAAGTTGCCGTTAAATTGCTCCAGCTTGCCTTCGAATTTCTCGAACAAGGTGAAAGCATCCGCAGTCGCTCCGGCAAAGCCGGCGATCACACGGTCATGATGGAGCTTGCGCACCTTGCGGGCGCTGTGCTTCATAACCGTCTGACCCAGACTGACCTGACCGTCCCCGACGACCACCACTTTTCCCCCATGGCGAATCGCTAATATAGTTGTACCGTGAATCATAACGCCAGTTAGCTCCGAGCTAATCACGTTTGAAGTCTTCAACGATTTGAGACGCTCGAAAAGTTGCGAGAATCAAGTCGATAGCGTTCTATACGTTCAAATCGTTCACATCGTCATAGATTTTCTGAGCCTGTTCATGCCCGCGGGTGGGCCTTGTCATAAACCGCCGTCAGTTGATCCAAATTCAGGTGCGTGTAGCGCTGGGTGGTCGAAAGGCTGGCGTGCCCGAGCAATTCTTGAATGACCCGCAAATCGGCGCCGCTGTTCAGTAGATGGGTGGCAAAGCTGTGACGCAGTCCATGGGGACCCATTTTGACGGCGATCCCCGCCTCCCGTAGATGTTTCTCGACCACGCGCGCCACACTCCGGGTCGTGATCCTGCCGCCCCGATGGTTTAAAAAGACAGGGTTCTCCCCGGTGCAAGGCAAATTCCATTTTGTGCGCACTTCTTGACCATAGTCGCGAAGCGTCTGCAGCGCTACCTCACCGATGGGCACAATCCGTTCCTTGGAACCTTTCCCGACGACGCGGATTATACCTAGTTGAAAATCAACATCACTCCAATTGAGACCCACCAATTCACTCGCCCGAACGCCTGTGGAATAGAAAACCTCCAAGATCGCGCGGTCTCGAACATCTAAAGAACTATTCACCTTGATCGCGCCCAACAACTGAAAGACATCGTCCACCGAAAGAAAATTGGGCAACGGCTTTTCCTGCTTGGGACTATGAATCAGCCGCAGCGGATCTTTTTCGATCTGACGCGTGGCGACCAAATAACGAAAGAACCCTTTCAGCGCGGCAAGTTTCCGGCCCATGGAACTCTTTTTTCGGTTCTTCGTTAGCGCGGCCAAGTATGCCCGCGCGACATAAATGTCGACCTTGTGTACGTCCACGGTCCCATCGTCGTCCAGACAGAGCTTCCGTTCCATCAGGAAGCTGTAAAATTGGACCAGATCGCTCCGATAATTTCTTAACGTGTGCCGCGACACGTTGCGCTCGTTGCAAAGATGGTCGGCGTAGTGTTCGATTAGTTCTTTCACGATTCGCGTTCCCACAGAATAACACGCGTGTGAAAAAAAACGAAATCATCCTCGACCCGGTCTGGTACAGACTGTGGCTACAACAAAGTGCAACAACGAAGGGAACTTGACATAACCAGCCATTAGGGGTAGTTCGCATAGTGCGACTTAGGTCGTAGTCCGGTCACGACACCAAAACGGAAAGGATTTCAACCGGGAGGATAGTCGATGAAACCGCACCACAATAAGGTAGACCGCCGGTTTTCCATTCTAGGTCCGTATTTCTCCGTAACAGCCTTTCTTATTCTTTCGCTCACCCCAACATCTTTCGCGCAGAGTAATGCCCAGAGCAAGCAGACATGGGAGCAAGTGCTCGTCGAAGCCAAAAAGGAAGGTCGGGTTGTGGTTTGGGGACCGCCGGGCGAGCTCATTCGAGAAGCGATGACCCAGGGATTCAAGAAGGCTTTTCCGAACATCGCGATCGAGTATTCGGGTGCCCGCGGTGGGGAACAGGCGACACGGATCAAGGCCGAAAGAGACGGCGGGGTTTACAGCGTCGATGTAATGCTAAGCGGCACGACGACTGCGATGAACCAAATGAAGCCCATGAAAGCGCTCGATCCCATCGCGCCGGTACTGATGCTGCCGGAGGTGACCGATTTAAAGAACTGGCGCGGCAACAAACTGGAATTCTCCGATGAGACCACGCGTTTCAACCTGGTCTTTGCGACGATGCTTAAAACCCCGTTGGTTTATAATCCCAAGCTCGCCAAGCCCGAAGAGATTGATGAGCTGGCCAAGCTCTTGGATCCCAAATGGAAAGGAAAATTTGTTCTCAACGATCCTTTGCCTTCGGGCTCAGGCAACGTTACCTTCCGCTGGATCTGGCGCATTATGGGGCCAGAAAAAGCCCAAGACTATTACCGAAAGATCCGCGCTAATGCGGCGCTTGCCGATCGAGACCAGCGGCGCCAAATCGAGTGGGTCGCTTACGGTAAATACGCTTTTTTGCTTGCGCCGAGCGACGGCACCTTGGGGCAGCTGCTCGGGCGCGGGTTGAAGCTCGGCGTTCTTCCTGAGTTCAAGGATGGCACTTATGTGACTGCCAGCTTCGGCAGCGCGATGCTCCTCAACAAGGCTCCCCATCCCAACGCGGCCGCCGTTTTTCTCAATTGGGTCTTGACCAAACAGGGACAATTAGCCTGGAGCAAAGCGATGGATCATGTCAGCCGCAGGATGGATGTTCCCACCGATCATCTTCCTCCGTACATCGTGCCGCCGCCGAACGCTAGGTTTTTCAGCGGCGAGCCCAAGCCCGGGGACCGCTATTGGCTCAGCTACACCGAAGAAAACGTCCACCGAAGCGCCGAGGAAACCAAGATCCTGAAGGAGCTATTTGGCAGGTAAGCAATACTTCTAATTGAGGGAAGGAAAGATGGAACTCACGAGACCAGCCGTCTTCAGGGCGGTTCAATTTCCTAGGATCTCTTGGACCTGGATTCCTCTAGCGTTGCTTGTCGGTCTACTGTTTCTCATTCTCGCCTATCCCCTGGGACTGCTCCTCGTTAAAAGCTTCGTCATAAGCCGGCCGGGGCAGCCCACGGTGTGGGCACTCGACGGTTGGCTGGCCGCTTTTACGGATGTTAATCTAGCGGTTGCCATTGGGAATACTTTTTACCTGGCCATTGTCAGAGTTATCATCAGTAGCGCAGTGGCGATTTTTTTCGCCTGGGTCGTGACGCGCACCGATACGCCGCTAAAGGGCTTTATCGAAGTGACGTTCTGGCTGGGATTTTTCCTGCCGTTGCTCCCCATGACCATGGGTTGGATTTTACTCTTGGACCCGTATTACGGGCTCATCAATAAGTTTTTGATGTCCACTTTCGGTTTGTCGCAGCCTCTCTTTGATGTCTATTCGTATTGGGGAATTATCTGGTGCCATCTGGCTTTCAGTACCTCCGTCAGATTCCTTTTGATGACTCCCGCATTCACGGCGATGGACGCAGCGCTGGAGGACGCCGCGCGCACATCCGGCAGCAGCAACATGGGAGTCTTAATGCGCATCACCGTGCCAATTTTAGCGCCTGCTATTCTTGCCTCTACGGCCCTGGGCTTCATCAGGAGCCTTGAATCTCTAGAGATCGAAATGGTTCTCGGTATCCCTGCGGGAATCTACGTCGTGCCGACGAAGATCTGGGACTATATCCACTGGGAGCCGCCGCTTTATGATCGCGCCACCGCCCTCTGCAGTATCTTCCTATTGTTTGTCTTCTTCCTGATCTGGATTCACCGGATCTTTCTTCGCGGCAAAGAATTCACGACCGTCAGCGGCCGCAGCTACATGGTGCGGACCTTCCCGCTGGGCCGGTGGCGTTGGGTGACGTGCGGGCTGTGCTTGCTCTTTATCCTCGTGATGATTGTCCTGCCGTTGGCAACTCTCATTATGGGTACGTTCATGGAATTCTTCGGCAATTTCGATATGGAACATGTTTGGACGATCCGTCACTGGACCTCGGTATTTAGTGACGCCGTGTTTCTGCGCTCGTTAAGAAATACGCTGATTCTTGGACTGGGAGCGGGAATTGTGGGGACCTTGCTTTACGCGTTAATCAGCTATCTCATCGTGCGCACCCGACTCGCCGGCCGCGGTATCATCGACATTCTCTCCTGGTTACCGTGGGCTTTGCCGGGCGTCTTGATTAGCCTGGCGCTCTTATGGGCGGTTTTGGGCTCGGGTGAATATGTCAAGATGATCTACGGGACCATATCCGTCCTGGTCTTGGCCATCATCATCAAAGAGATGCCTCTCGGAACCCAGATCATCAAAGCGGGCGTACTGCAGATCAGTAACGAGCTGGAGGAAGCCTCCAGCGCTTCGGGCGCCACGTGGCTGGCCGGTTTTCGCCGCATTCTGCTGCCGCTTCTGAAGCCGACCATGCTGGCTGTGGGAATTATCGTGTTTATCTCCGCGGCGAGGGATATTCCGACGGTGATTTTCCTGGCAACGAATCAAAGCCGAACGCTCTCGCTCTTGATGCTGGACTACATCGCCGACGCCAACAAGGAGAAGGCGGCGGTGCTCGGGGTGTTTTTAGTATTTCTCATCTTCGCGCTTCTCTTGATCGGACGGTTATTGGGTTTTCGCAGGTCATCGGTGCATTCATGACGCAACTAAACTGGTTTAATACGTTCGCCGAGAGACATTGCACTGTAAAGGAGGAAATCATGAAGACAAGAGTGGATGTGGTTCATGCGAAGTCTGCAATTGTTCTTGTGGCTTTGCTCACGCTATGCGTGGCAAATGCTCAATTCGCCCGGGCCCAAAGCGATTCCGGGTGGAAACAGAAATGGGACACAGCGCTCGCCCAAGCGAAGAAGGAGGGGAAAGTGGTGGTATTGGGACCGCCGGGTGATCGCATCCGAGACGCGATTACCCAGGGCTTCGCCAAGGCTTTCCCGGATATCAGCCTGGAGTTTTCGGGAGCGCGAGGTGGCGAGTTGGCCACCCGGGTGAAGGCAGAACGGGATGCCGGTATTTACAGCGTTGACATCGTGATCAACGGGACCAGCACCGCCAACGCCTATTTCAAACCGATGAAGTCGCTCGACCCCATCGAGCCGGCGCTCATATTGCCCGAAGTGCTCGATACAAAGAACTGGCGCGACAATCGTCTCGAATTCTCCGATCGCGAGACGCGTCTCGATTTGGTCTTTACCACGCAGAACAATGTGCCGTTGATTTTTAATCCGGCGCAGGTGAAAGCCGAAGAGGTAGACGAGTTATACAAACTTTTGGACCCAAAATGGAAAGGGAAGATTGCCGTCCAGGATCCGATCCCTTCGGGAACCGGAAACGGGATCTTCCGTTGGGCATGGCACGTACTGGGTCCCGAAAAGGCAATGGATTTCTATCGAAAGATCCGCGCCCAGGCGGCCGTTGTCGACAGGGACCAACGCGCGCAAATCGAGTGGGTTGCTCAAGGCAAATACCCGCTAAACCTGGGTCCAGGTACTGTCATGTATCAGCTACAAGCCCGCGGGCTTAAGTTCGGTGTGGTACCCTATTTTAAAGACTACGGCACTTACCTTACTCCCGGTTTCGGCAGCTTAATGTTTATCAACCGGGCCCCGCATCCCAACGCCGGAAAGGTTTTTCTCAACTGGCTCCTCAGCAAAGAAGGCCAGACGGTTTTTAGCAAGGGCATGGGTTATGTAAGTCGGAGGGTGGACGTGCCCACCGATCACGTCCCTTCCTATTGGGTGCCCAAACCCGGAGTCAAATATTGGGCGGGTTACTACGAGGAAGATGCAACGATGTCGCCGGAGCAAATAAAATTTCTCAAATCGATCTACGGGAGATAGACCGCGACCGAAACCACATCAGTACTCGTTGGATCTTAACTCGACAGGCCCGTCCTAGTGTGAAGGGGACGGGCCTTTTTTTCTTGATTGACGTTCATCGGCGATTCGCAGTAGGCTGAGTCGTTAAGGGCGGGTCAGAGTGTCTTCAGAAAGAAAGGAGATTTCATGCCTAAGTTAAGACATATAGCGCTGCATACTCCGGATCCGGAGAAGACCGCGGAGTTTTACAAGCAGGTTTTTGACATGGTCGAGGTGGGGCGAACCGATTCTCCGATCGCCAAGGGCATTTATTTAAGCGACGGCACCATCAACATGGCGGTGCTCCGTTTCAAAACCAGAGAAGCGGCGGATCGGAACTTGACGGTCTAGGTCCGGTTTTCGGCCTGCATCACTTTGGGTTTTGGGTCGAGGATCCGGATGAGACGCGCCGCAGAGCTGAAAGAGGCGGGCGCAGACTATCGCTTCGGCCGCCCTGCGGAGGCGATAACCGGCTTTTTCGAAGAGAAGTATAAAGGGCCCCGACGCCGTGATGATCGATATCACCGAACATGGTTGGGTGGGAGCGGAACCGCTAGAGGGAAAAAACTCCACAGCCCAGGAGCATCCGATTAGCGCCGGACAAACGTTGACGGCGCGATAGGCGTCTGAACACGGTCCTCAGGCGCGGCATGAGAGGTTGCTCGTCAGATCGAGAGAGCTGCGTCGTAACACGCTAGTCGCCCTTCGATGTAAGCAAATCTCCCCTTACCCCTCTTTTTCAAAGAGGGGGACCGGAAAGCTGGAGTTACTATCGAGTGGCGGACTTGCAGAAATTTTAAGATCTCTAGATGCCCTATCTTTCGTGAATATGTCCACCGTTGGAAAAGGGGGACTACATGGGCGGACTTTGGTTCCAGCGAAACGGAGATGCCTGTGGACGATAGAACGCGAGCTAGCGAATAGGCAACTCCGAATGGCGGAAGAGTTCAACCCCATTCATCGGCCGCAGCATTAAACCACACAAGACGAGCCGCTTTCTCACCGGAGGCGGCGTCTACGTCAGCGATATTCGTCTTCCGAATATGCTGCATGCTGCCCTGGCGCGCAGCATTCATGCGCACGCACGCATTCTCAGCATTGATGTCGAGCAAGCGCTCCGCTTGGACGGTGTTGCCGGCGTTTGGACCGGAGATGACATCAAGGATCGAGTCGCTCTTTTTCCGGAGAGCTTCGAGATCCATCCCCGCCCATGGCTCGAAGGTGTGAAGCCAATCCTGCAGGGACCTCGACCTGCCGCTCTGGCCCATCGAAAAGTCCACTACGTTGGCGAGCCCGTGGCCATCGTCGTGGCCGAGGATCGCCATAGGGCGGAAGACGCCGTAGACGAAATCGTCGTCGAGTATGAAGCATTGCCCGTAGTCGTCGACCCTAGCGAAGCGCTAAAAGACGGCGCGACCCTGGTCCATGACGAGTCCAAGGATAACGTCGTATTCAGCTTCAAGGTGAACAAGGGAAACGTCGATCAGTCGTTGCGCGATGCGTCCCACACTTTGCGCGAGCGTTTTCGGCACCATCGCTATTGCGCAGCGCCTCTGGAAGGCCGCGGGGTCGTGGCGTGGGTCGAACCCAAAACGAATATCCTCACCGTCTGGTCGTCGACCCAGATGCCGCATCTGGTTCGTCGTCAAATTGCTGGCCAGCTAAATCTTCCTGAAGAGACGGTCCGCGTGATTGCGCCGGATATCGGCGGCGGATTCGGCCCTAAGGTCTTCGTCTATCCGGAGGAGATTCTCATCCCGTTTCTGGCGTTGCAGCTAGGCCGGCCGGTCAAGTGGATTGAAGACCGCCGCGAACATTTCATCAGCACGGCTCACGGGCGCGACCAGGTCCACGACGTCGAGCTTGCGTTTGACGAAACAGGCCGGATCTTGGGGCTGCGCGATCAGTTCCTGCTGGACAACGGCGCTTACAATCCAATGGGTTTGACGGACGCATACAACACGGCGGCTCATCTCCAGGGACCATACAAAGTCCCCAATCTATCGGTCGGCGGAACCTGTGTCTCAACCAACAAGGTGCCAAATGCGCCTTATCGAGGTGCCGGGCGTCCGGAAGCCGTGTTCGTCATGGAGCGCTGCATGGATTTGATTGCAGTGAAGTTGAGTTTGGATCCGGCGGAGGTGCGCCGGCGTAATTTCGTCCAGCCCGAGGAGATGCCGTATCATGCCGGAATTTTATATCGCGATGGTGAACCGATTTGCTACGACAGCGGCAACTATCCGGAAACACTGGCTCGGGCGCTGAAAGCAGCAGGGTACGAAGAGCTGCGCAAACAACAACAGGAGCTGCGGCAACGCGGACGATATCTCGGTATCGGCATCGGGTGTTACGTGGAGGGGACCGGCGTGGGTTCGTTTGAGGGTGCCAAGGTGCGCATTGATCCTTCCGGCCGGATCGTAGTTGCGACCGGCGCAACCGGACACGGTCAAGGTCATGAAACCATTTTCGCCCAGATCGCCGCCGACCTTTGGGGAGTGAGCCCGGAAGATGTTCGCCTGGTCGAAGGCGATACCTCGTCGATACAGTTCGGCTGCGGCACGTTTGGCAGCCGGAGCACCGTCAACGTCGGCTCCGCCCTGTTCGAAGCTTCAGCGCGCTTGAAAGAAAAAGTGCTGCAGCTCGCCGCGCACTTGCTGGAAGCTAATCGCGATGATTTGGAGCTTGGCGACGGAAAAGTTTTTATCCGGGGAATGCCGCAACGATCGCTCTCGTTCAGCGAGCTGGCCCGCGCTGCGGTGCCGGGCTGGGCGTCTAAGCTTCCCGATGGGTTGGAACCGGGCCTCGAGGAAACTTTTTATTTTGTGCCCGCCACGGTGACCTGGGCCAATGCCGCCCATGTTGCGGTCATCGAGGTCGATAGTGACACCGGGGAAATCAAACTGCTCGATTATGTCGTCTCCCACGATGCGGGGAAGCTCGTCAATCCCCTGCTGGTGGAAGGGCAAATCCACGGCGGCGTCGCTCAAGGGATTGGCGCCGCGCTTTACGAAGAGATTTGCTACGATCCCAACGGCCAATTGCTGAGCGGTAGCTTCATGGATTATCTTTTGCCCGGCTCTATGGAAGTGCCCAAGATAAAAACGGTCCATCTCGAATCGCCTTCACCGCTCAATCCCCTGGGTATAAAAGGATTGGGCGAGGGAGGAGCGATTGCGCCTCCGGCGGCGATTGCCAACGCCTTGGCGGATGCGCTGTGCGTAGGTTCAAGTGAACGAAATTCCTCTCAGCCCCAGCCGGGTCCTGGAGATCATCTGGCGCACGTAATTCAAGAGTCCAGATATTGTTTTCGAACCAATTGAGACTGTTTGAACGGCTTGAACGATTGGAACGGAATATTAGATGATCGCAAAGCTTCCTATTGAGCTGACTGTCAACGGCAAACAGTGCGAAGGACTTGTGGAGCCGCGTCTGTCTTTGGCTGACTTCCTGCGCGACCATCTAGGGCTTACCGGAACTCATCTAGGCTGCGAGCAGGGAATCTGCGGTAGCTGCACCGTTCTTTTTAATGGCGAGACCGTTCGCTCATGTCTCCTCCTCGCCGTGCAAGCAAACGGGGGAGAGTCTTGACCGTCGAGGGGTTGGCGGGATTGGCGAAAGATGGCGAGCCACTCCATCCGATTCAGCAGGGATTTTTGGAGAAGCTTGGTTTTCAATGCGGCTTTTGTACTCCGGGTTTCTTGATGACCGTCTATGAGTTACTCAACGAAAATCCTTCTCCCTCCGAAGACGGAAATACGCGAGCACTTGAGCGGTAATCTTTGCCGTTGTACCGGTTATCAGAATATCTGTTGCTGCCGTCATGTGGGCAGCGGAGCGCCTGCGGAAAACAAGCTGATGTATTGTTAATCAGCTCCGATCGTTCTGATGCAACTGGCTACGGGTAACGAACTGGCGGGTTCAGGGTTCAAGAGTTCAAAGGTTCAACGTCCTCTCCCACCTTGAACATTGAACTTTTGAACCCTTGAACATTAGTAAAACGTAATGGCGATCATTCTGCGAATCAAGGATATCGGCAAGGTCTGGCACATCGAGCGGACCAAAGAACAGGTGGTGGCGCTCGGCGGCATCAGTTTAGATGTCGAGCAAGGCGAGTTCTTGGTTTTCGTTGGACCGTCGGGTTGTGGCAAATCCACCCTCCTCCAGATCATTGCGGGATTGGAGAAACCCGGGAGCGGCACGGTCGACGTCAGCCGATCCGTAGACGGTCAGAAGCAAACCGGAATGGTGTTTCAGGAATTCGCTCTGTTTCCCTGGCGCACGGTTCTGGAAAATATCGTCTTTGGTCCGGAAGTGAGAAGCGTGCCAAGAGTCCAGCGCGAAGCCAATGCTCAGAAACTGATCGAGTTAGTTCATCTGCGGGGCTTTGAGCATCGCTACCCGCACGAGCTGTCAGGCGGCATGCGCCAGAGGGTTGCGCTCGCGCGCGCGCTTGCCAACGATCCCGCCATTTTGCTTTTTGACGAACCGCTCGCTTCACTGGATGCCCAGACCCGCAAGGTGCTGCAAGCAGAGCTCGTGCGCATCTGGCAAGAGACCAAACGGACCTTCATCTATGTGACTCATGGCCTGGACGAGGCGGTCCTGCTCGGTGATCGGGTCGTGCTCTTTACCGCTCGGCCTGGCCGCATCAAAGAAATCGTGCCGGTGCGGCTGCCCAGGCCCCGCAGCATTACGGGCCGCGCCGAAGCCGAACTGCTTGAATACCTTTCGGAGCAAATCCGGGAAGAGGTGGAGCGGTCGTTAAAAGCGGAGGGACTGACGTAAGACAGGCCGCTGAAAAAGACTCATATGCTTCGTTGCGCTCGACCGAATTTCGCGTCAACGTACAAAAAGAGTACGCCTCCGCTCATCGATCTTCGCGCGCCTCGCCTCTGAGGACTTTTTGAGCAACCTGCAATTAAATTTTACTAGAGGAATCGGGCAAGACTGGGGTGAAGGGTGAGAACCAACACTCCAATACTCCATCACTCCAACTGTTTCTTAAGCGGGGGTTTTTTATGTGGAAACGTTACCGGCCGCTCAGGATCATTTCTCCTATCGTTTTCCTTTTGCTCTGGGAGGGCGCGGTGCGGCTGGGCGATGTCAATCAGCTGATTATCCCCGCGCCGCTCGCGGTTCTTCGCACCATGATCGACCTGACCCTCGACGGCCGCTTGCCTTGGGCCGTCGCTGTGAGTCTCCAGCGGGTGCTTCAAGGCTTCATCTACGGCTCACTCCTGGGGATTGGTTTAGGACTTCTGGTGGGATGGTTTCGTGCCGTCGAAGATGCTGTCGACCCCCTTGTTGCCGCCATCTACCCGATCCCAAAGTCGGCGCTGTTTCCGCTTTTCATTCTCTGGTTCGGCCTGGGCGAAACCTCCAAGGTCATGACCATCATGATCGGCGTCCTGTTTCTCGTTCTGATCAACACCGTCACCGGAGTGAAAGCCATCGATCCGGTCCTTCTCAAGGCCGCCCGCGACCTGGGCGCGAACCAACGCCAGATCTTCGCCAAAGTAGTGATTCCGGGAGCCTTACCCAATATCTTCACCGGCCTCAGGCTGGGAGCCGGTACGGCTTTGATTCTGGTTTTCATCACCGAGATCGAAGCCACTAAGGCGGGACTCGGATTTTTGCTCTGGGAATCTTATCAGTTGCTTTTGGTGAAGCAGGTGTTCAGTTGTACGATCGCCTTCGGCATTCTCGGGATCCTCGGCACCTGGCTGCTACAGTGGCTCGAGCGCGTGATGTGTCCGTGGAAACGGGCTTAAAAGGTTTCTGGTTTTAGCTTCAGATCGAAACTGGGAACCCGAAAACATAAAGCGATTGAGGCAAAAATACATGAACAAAACATTTCGAATTCGGTTTGGTTCGATTGAGCTTTAGCAGTTACCCTGGCCGCTACGCTACGATCAAGGAAGCTGTTGAGCCAAACCGCGAGAAGGGAGTATGCTTTCTCGTAAAGACGAGGTGAGCGAGCGATGAAGACGAATCATATCAAAGTCGACCTCCCGAAGGAGAAGATTGCCGACTTCTGCCGTCGTCATCACATCCGCAAGTTGGCGGTGTTTGGCTCGGCGTTGCGCAAGGACTTTCGCCCCGACAGCGACATGGACGTCCTGGTGGAGTTCGATCCGGGTCACACACCTGGGCTGGCATTTTTTGGGATGGAGCAGGAGCTTTCCGAACTGCTGGGACGAAAGGTAGACTTGAACACACCGCAGTTTCTAAGTCCTTACTTCCGCGACAAGGTGCTTGCAGAGGCGGAGGTGCAGTATGCCGAGCCATGACACTAACGTACGGTTACGTCACATGCTCGATGCTGCGCGCGAGGCGGCGCAAATGGCGCAGGGCAAGACTCGCGCAGATTTGGATACTGACCGTCCGCTCAACCTTTCGTTGGTGCGGTTGCTGGAAATCGTCGGCGAAGCAGCGAGCCGTGTCCCGGTTAGTGAGCGCGCACAATACTCTGGCATTCCGTGGGTGCAAATCGTCGGCCTGCGCAACCGACTTATCCACGGCTACGACAACGTGGACTTCGACATTCTCTGGGAAATCGTCACCCAAGACCTTCCACCACTCATTGCAGAACTGGAGAGGATACTATCGTCGGAGCCGTAGCCAAAACAACTTCGTCAAATACTAACCCGTCAAAACAAAGCAGCGAGCAGCAAGAAACGCGGAAGAAAAGTTATGAGAAAAAAACTCATTGGTCCTACGCTTGCCGCCATGCTCTTTGCACTTTGCTCCCCCGCCCAGGCGCAGCAGCCGAAGAAAGTCCCGCGGATAGGGTATCTATCCGAGGTCGAACGCAGCTACCTGACTCCGCCCGTACCGAGGCAATTCGGCTGGCTCTGCGCGAGCGTGGCTACATAGAAGGACAGAACATCGCCATCGAGTACCGATATGCGGAGGGAAAGCGCGATCGGCTCCCTGAGCTTGCGGCCGAGCTGGTGCGTCTAAAGGTCGATATCATCGTGGTAGGAGGGGACCCGACGATCCAGGCGGCCAAGAATGCAACCAAGACGATTCCCATCGTGATGGCGGGCCGTTGGGTCCGATCCTGTTGAGGCAGGCTTCGTTGAAAGCCTTGCTCGTCCCGGCGGCAACGTCACCGGCTTCACAACCCTTGACACGGAACTAGGCGGAAAGCGGCTGGAGCTGCTCAAAGAAGTCGTTCCTAAACTTTCCCGTGTCGCGGTTCTCTACGATCCGGCCAATCCGGGCAGTGTACGCGAGGTAAAAGAGCTTCTCCCAGCCGCGGCGCATGCGCTAGAGTTGACTATTCAGCCTTGGGAGATACGAGCTGCGGACGATTTCGAGAAGGTATTTGCTGCGCTAAGCAAGCGGCGCCCGGATGGACTCTTTGTGCCCGCGGGGCGCGGTAATGACTGCTAACCAAAAACGGATTGTAGGACTTTGCGTTAAAGAGCCGGCTACCGTCGATATACAGCAGCAGAGCATCTGTAGATGCTGGTGGGCTCATGTCCTACGGCGCGGACCTCGCGGACGGCTACCGGCGCGTAGCATATTACGTGGACAAAATCCTGAAGGGAGCCAAGCCCGCCGATCTGCCGGTGGAACAGCCGACGAAGTTTGAGCTGGTGATCAATCTGAAAACGGCTAAGCAGATCGGCATGACAATCCCGCAGACGTTGCTGGTATCGGGCGGACAAAGTAATCAAATAGCCGTAAGGAGTGAACGGTGAGGAGTGAGGCGATAAAACGAGCGGCTGCGTTGACACTTATTGAATGACAATGTTACATGCGGCTTGAAGCCCGAGTCGGGCGCGGCATGATTTTTCTAGGGAGTGGTTCATGAGCTTACGCTCGCCCACAGAGTATGAATATGGAGGGACCCCTTCACACGGTCCTCCCCTCGGCTCGTCATTCCCGTGCACGCGGGAATCCAGGTTTGTTCCCCACCGAGTTAGCCTGGATACCCGCTTTCGCGGGTATGACGTAATCCAAGTAGCCTCTGCAAATCATCCGGCACGTATTTTCAAAGGAGAAAACTATGGCGAGCAGAAAAATAGCGGGCAAAAAACTAGGTTGGGCTTTAGCCGGGGCACTCCTTGTTCTGTTGCCATCCATGGCCCGGGCGCAGTCGGAAACAGTAAAGTTGGGAGATCTGGCGGCGATCTCTAATGCGCCAATTTACATCGCCATCGAAAAAGGATTTTTCAAGGAGCAGGGCGTTAACACCGAAATATCGAATTTTGACTCGGCGGCAAAGATGGTTCCAGCTATGGTTGCGGGAGAGCTTGAAGTATCGGTCGGGTCGGCGAGCGCCGGGCTTTTTAATGCGGTAGCTCAGCAAGCGCCGTTTCGTATCGTAGCGGACAAGGGCCAGACGCGGGAAGGATACGGCTTTTCACTGTTGGCAGTGCGCAAAGACCTGGTCGATTCGGGACAGGTCAAAACATTCAGGGACCTCAAAGGAAAAAAGATCGCTATTCTGGCTAAGGGAAACATTCAACATTATCTGGTGGGAAAGATGGCTGAAGAAGTCGGGCTCACGATCAACGACGTTGAGCTAAGCTTTCTAGGCGCTCCCAATCAGGTGACCGCTTTCGAGACCAAAGCTATCGATGCCGCCTATGCGGTGGAGCCGTGGGTGGCTCGATTCACCGAGCGCGGTGTGGCGGTGCGGTTTCGCACACCGGATCAGGTAAAAGGCTTGGGGCCTGTCCAGGTCGGCGTGATTATTTATTCCGGGAAATTCATTAACGAGCGCAGGCCAGTGGCGCAGCGCTGGATGAACGCCTATATCAAGGCAGCCGAGTTGTTCCATACAAAGGGGACAAAAGATCCGGAGATCACGGCCATTCTGGAAAAATACACAAAGGTTCCGGCCAAAGTTATTCAAGCAGCCATTCCGCCCTATCAAGATCCCAACGGTAGAGTCCTCCGAGAGAACTTGGCGGATCAAGCCCAGTGGTTTGCCAGCAACGGCATGCAGCAGCAGAAAGTTAGTATTGATAGCGCTTTGGATTTGAGCTTTTTGAAGTGACAAACTTCCACTCCGATTTTTTTAGCCGCAAAGAACGCAAAGGGCACCAAGTTAAAATCGCGGACAGAAAACTCGACACTCGAAATCTAACACGGTTGCAAATGATCAAAGATGAAAAAGAGAGAATGTTCCAAATGAACGTGGAATTCGTAATTGTTTCGGCTTCACATTCGGATTTGTCTTACGGCTTGAACGATTTGAACGACTTGAACCGCTTGAACGGTTCTAATCAAGGAAGTGTCTCGTGGCGAAAGACCTAAGAGGTTTTTTAAAAGAACTGGAAGCGGAGGAGCCGGACCAAATACTCCGCGTCAAACGGGAAGTTGATCCGCACTTCGAGGTGACCGGTGTTCTCGCCAAGCTAGAAAAGGAGCGACAATTTCCAGTCGTCATCTTCGAGAAAGTCAAAGGGTCCACCTTGCCGGTTGTAACCAATGTCCACGCCGATGCTCGGCGCCTGTTCCGAGCCATCGGGCTCAAGAATGCCACCTTGCCGGAATTTATCCGTGAATACGCCGCTCGCGAGGATTGTCCCAAGCCGCCGGTCATGGTCAAAGAGGCTCCCGTGCAGGAGGTGGTCCTTGCCGGTAAAGATATCGATGTAACGCGACTGCCCATTCTGACCTACCACGAGAAAGACGCCGGCCGATATATAACCGCCGGCTTTGGCATCATGCGCGACCCCGACTCGGGCGTCCGCAATGCCGGTATTTACCGCCTCATGATTCACTCCAAAGATACCTTCGGCATCCAGCTCTCAGAGACAGCTCACGGCCACTACATTTGGCAGACTTATGAGCGACAAAATCGACCCACGCCGATGGCGGTGGCCATCGGCCATCACCCCGCTTTCTATATCGGCTGTCTTTCCTTCACTTCTTTGGAGACGGACGAGTTCTCCGTGGCGGGCGGAATCATGGGAGAGCCCGTGGAGCTGGTGCGCTGCCGGACATTGGACTTGGAAGTGCCGGCCTATGCCGAGATCGTGTTGGAATGCGAGATTCTTCCCCAGCTCCGCAAAAAGGAAGCGCCGTTTGGCGAGTATCCGGGAACCTACGGGCCGCAGCGCGACAATCCAGTGGTTCAAGTGAAGGCCATTACGATGCGTCGCGACGCCCTGTACCAGTCGAGCTTCGTTGGTCACGCCGATAACTTGCTTCTTTCGGGAATCGTCCGCGCGACGACCATCATGAAGACGGTCAAGATGGCGTCGCCCAAGGTCCGGGCGGTCCATGTGCCGGCCTCGGGCAGGTGCCGTTTCATTTGTTATGTGTCCATTGAAAAGATTATTGAGGGCGAGCCGAAGAATGCCGCGATGGCGGCATTCGCGGCCGATCCGTTTCTTAAATACGTCGTCGTGGTCGATCAGGACGTCAACATTTTGAACGACGAGGAAGTCCTCCACGCGATCGCCACTCGAGTGCGGGCGGACACGGACATATTCATGGTCACACACGCCAAAGGCTCTCCCCTCGATCCCGCGTCCTATGACCCCGCAGCGGGGTCCCATCTGGTCACCAAGATGGGAATTGATGCCACCCGGAAGTCGAATTATCCAGAGGAGATCAAAGTCCCGGGCTCCGACGACATCAAGCTGGAAAATTACTTCCCCGGCTGGCGCTCGGCGAATTAGCATGCTTCGACACTCGACTTGGCTCAGCGCAGGTTGCCTCGACTCACCGTCCAAAGCCGTTCAGCGCCAGTTATGCTTCGGATACTTGCGCTGCAATTCCTGTTTGAGTTTCGGATAGGTTTCACGCCAGAAAACCGCCAGGTTCTCAGTTATCTGCACCGGACGGTTATTTGGCGCGAGCACCTGAATGCGGACGGCAACGCGGCGTTTGGCAATCCAGAGCCCTTCTTTGATGCCGTACAAATCCTGAATGCGCGCCGCAATCGTCGGTGCCCCATCGACGGAGTAGACGACCTTCAGTGCGCGGCCGTTGGGCAACCCAATCCGCTCAGGCGCGTGATCTTCTATGCAGGCCTGTTGCTGCCGGGAGAGCCACGACTTCACGACGGGCAAAACAGGCCGGCCTTTGATTTCGTTGTAACTGATTGCACCATGGCAAATGCGCCGGAGCATAGCATCCCGCTCCTCGGCTCCGATAGCGGGCAATCCGAGTTCCGGCATCCATTCACGTAACCGATTGATCCGCAGGATCCATTGTTCAACCGATTCGTTCCAGTTATCGAGGGCGCAGCGGCCGCCGGCAACTTCGCGCGCTAGAATACCGGCCGCTTCCTCAGCCGGCGGACTGTCGGAAAGTCTCTCTTCCAGCACCAGATCTCGAAAGCGCGTCTCGTTCCGGGCAATGACGCGCCGCAATGTCGGGTCGTAGACCACGGTATGGACTTCCTTGAAGTCAGCGGGGAAAAGTTCGCGCAACCACTCTTCTTTGATTGCCGTTGCCAGATTCAGCACGACATTCAAGGCACGGTCCCTGCCGCCGCTTTCCACCTCGCGCACCTCGGAAACGACAAAGAGCGGCGCTTTCACGACGCTTTCGCGCGCCAACACACCGCGCCGGCCGTGGACCAGTTCGCAACGCCGCGAGGCCGCGTCCAGACGCTTGGCGAGTTGGTCGGAAAACCCAACCAGCACGCAACGCTGCACCGCAGCGTTATCGACAGGCTTCTCGCTGACGTCCAGGCCCTCGGCTGCGGCGATCCGCAAGAATTGCTCGAACAACGGTCCGACCTGACGCGCCGCCTGCGCGTGAACACCCAGCCGGCGGCAGCGGTCGATGTGGTAGCCATTGCGCTCGGCGTAGCGCCAGGCTTGCATCAGCACAAAAAAATCCGATTCCATCTCTCTATCGAACGGATCATCGCGCGGCTCGTCAATTGGTTTTTCTCGCGAGCGCGTCAACAAGCCCCGCCCTTGTGTCAGGGCGGCGATCAACGCGACGGGTCGCACACAACCATAGTCGTGGGCGGCCAGGAACATACGCGCGTAGCGTGGATGCGTCGGAAATGCGAGCATGCGTCGCCCGAGTGCGGTGATGGCACCCGTCGTGTCGTCAATGGCTCCCAAGTCGGTGAGCAGCGTCTCGGCGCGTTCCAGCATGCGAAGGTCGGGGACCTCCAGCCAGCGAAAAGTCTTTACGTCGTTCACGCCGCTCGCCTTGAGCGTGAGGATTACCTCCGAGAGATCGAGGCGTTTCACTTCGGAAATTTCCTGGGCGCGGCGCGCGCTCTGGTCATGGGCCGTCCACAAACGCAAGCAGTGCCCGGGCGCCGTCCGTCCCGCGCGACCTGCCCGCTGGTCGGCTGCGGCGCGGCTGATCTTTTCGACCAGCAGCGTGTTGATGCCGCGATACGGATCATATCGGGGAATACGCGCCAAACCGCTGTCGATTACCAGGCGAACACCGTCGATGGTGAGCGACGTTTCCGCGACGTTGGTGGCGACAACGATTTTGCGCCGGTCATAGCGGGCCACCGCTGCGTCCTGATCCATCGGCGGCAATTCGCCGTGCAACGGAAACACGACGAACCGTTGGCCGAGGGCGTCGCGCGCCGCCTGCACGGTGCGAGTGATCTCATATGCTCCGGGCATGAAAATGAGCGCGTCGCCTTCGGGATCTTCGCTCACCAAACGGTGGAGTTCTCTGACCGCAAGTTCCCAGACGGGCGCGTCACCGGCAGGGTTGGAAAGATATTGGACGGCGACGGGGTAAGTGCGACCTTCCGCCGATAACACTGCGCAAGGGTGGAGATACTTCTCCACCGTGGCAACATCCAATGTGGCCGACATGACGACGATGATGAGATCGGGCCGTGTCGATTCCTGGATTTCGAGCGCGCGGGCCAAGGTGATGTCCCCGTAGAGATGCCGTTCGTGAAATTCGTCGAACAGTATGGCGCTGACACCCTTCAAGCCGGGATCAGCCAGCATCCGGCGCAGCAGCACGCCTTCGGTGACGTAACAAATCCGTGTGGCGGGAGAGGTGACGTTGTCCAGCCGCATCTGGTAGCCAACTTCACCGCCGAGTTTTGTCTGTCGAGCTTGCGCGACCCACGCCGCGAGCATCCGTGTTGGCAACCGGCGCGGCTGCAAGACCGTCACCTGGCCATCGCGCAGTAAACCCCCGTCGAGCAGCATCTGCGGCACTTGGGTTGATTTGCCCGAGCCGGTGGGCGCAGTTAGAACCAACCGCTTCTGCGTGGCCAGGGTTTTGAGTAATGACTGCTCTATTTCGAGGATAGGTAAATCCGGCTTTCGCATCGTTTGAGGTTACTTTAACACAATCAAAGAAGACTGAACGTCAACGAAGTCTTGCCCCTGATCCCAAATCACCCGCGAGTTGTCTCTAATAAGGGATGGGACAGTGGGAAGTCCTGCTGCACCCGACAAAAAAAAGACGATCAGCGCGGAGGCGCGGGGTGGAATAGGTGTGGCGATTCCAAGCGACTCCGCTATGGAAAGATACGGCGATACACGCCCGGAGATCCGGCGGCCATGGTCATAAGTGCGCGCATGCGTCCGGAGCGGGGAGAGGAATGTTCCCTTTGATGTGACCAATCGGCGCTCTCGGACACCTTATCGTTCACCAGTTCATAGACGGTTGCGAAGCTGCGATCATCTTCTACTGCGCGGTAGCGCCGCGCATAGATGACGCCGGGGACTTTAAGATACCCGGGGATATACTCGGTATTGTACCACTCGTTCCATTCGGCATCCGCGCTCTCCGGCAAAGACATGCGACCGATCTGAAGGGCGGGCGCCATCCCGCGATCGGGATCTTCCAAGGTGCTTGGAAAAATCTGCCGGCCGACGATTCGCGTCACGTTTTTGCCGGTCACTCGCGGCGACATACGGTTTTCCCAGGGCGTACGTTTGCGTTTGCCGAATTCCGGGCTTCGAATGGCCTCAACACTCGTGAGTTCATAGACGGCCATATATTTCGGACCTCCCCGAGTGGCCACATAACGCGCCGCGTCGAGAAAACCCGGTAAAGTCAGCAGTTCTGGCAAATGCTCGGTGTTGTACCAGGCATTAAATTCTTCCTCATGCTTTGGATCAATGAGGTCGGTATAGACTAAAAACAATCCCTCTCCCTTTTTTGCCATGGCGGTCCTCCACCGTTTACCCGTATCACAGAACGGCCTCATACGTGAATGTAGAGGGTGAGTGTTCTGAATTCCGTTGACTAAGAAAAGTGGTCCAAAGTTACGGCCGCACCCTTGGCCGGCTAGGCCAGCGAGATCTCCGACCGTTTGATAGACGTTCACGAACACGAAGAATGAAATCAAGCGGTCGGCCTGCGCGAAGGAACAAGGGCCGAATTCGTTGAATCTTGAACATGGAACTTTGAATAATGGATTGAGCCGGTGCTTCAGCCGAACTGTCCGAGGCGCTCGATAACGTTGACGCAGCGGTTGGAATAGCCCCACTCGTTGTCGTACCAGGAGACCACGCGAGCGTAGCCGTCGCCCTTGGACTGAGTCACCAGCGAATCGAAGATTGACGAGTGCGGGTTGCCAATGATGTCGCTCGAGACCAGCGGCACCTCGGAGTACTCCAGCACGTTCTTGAGCGGGCCCTCGGCGTTGCGTCTTACCGCCTCGTTGATGGCTTCTTTGTCGGGATGCTTTTCGAGCTCCACGACGAGATCGACCACCGAGCCGTCGGACACCGGCACGCGTGCCGCGATGCCATCGAGCTTGCCCATGAGCTTGGGCAGCACGACACCCACCGCTCGGGCGGCGCCGGTGGTGGTCGGGATGATGTTTTCCGCCGCGGCACGGCTGCGCCGGAAGTCTTCGTGGGGCACGTCCGCCAGGCGCTGGTCGTTGGTATAGGCGTGCACCGTGGTCATGATGCCGTGCTTGATTCCGAAAGAATCGTCGAGCACCTTGGCCAAAGGCGCGAGGCAATTCGTGGTGCACGAGGCGTTGGACACCAGGCGGTGCTCGGGCTTGAGCTGGTCATCGTTGACGCCCATAACGACCATTTGATCGACATTGTCCTTGGGCGGCACGGTGAGGAGCACGCGCTTGGCGCCCGCAGCCAGATGCTTCTCGAGATCGGCGCGCGCGGTGAAGATTCCCGTCGACTCGATCACCACGTCGATGCCCAGCTCCTTCCATTTGGCCTCGGCCGGATTTCTGACGCTGGTCATGAGGATTTTCTTGCCGCCGACGTACAGCGCGTGGTCGTCGTGGGTGACGTCCTGCTTAAGGGTACCCATGATGGTGTCGTACTTGAGCAGATAGGCCAGCGCTTCGTTCTTGAAGATGTCGTTGATGCAGACCACTTCAATACTCGGATGGTCGCACAGGATACGGAAAACGCTCCGGCCGATGCGCCCGAAGCCATTGATGGCAACGCGAATGTTCATTTGAGACCTCCATCGATTTGCGTCATACGCTCGATCAGATCGACGACGCGGTGGGCGTAGCCCCAGCCGTTGTCGTACCACGCGATGGTCTTCACCATATGCTCACCGAGCATGGTCGTCGCCAGGCTGTCATAGGTGCTCGAGTACGGGCTCATCTTGACATCGCTCGAAACGATCGGGTCCTGCGCGTACTCAACGTATTTCGCGAATTTGGCGGCGATGCCGGTACGCACGACTTCATTGACCGCTGTCTTGGTAATGGCCTCTTTGGTAAACATGGTCATGTCGACCAGCGAGCCATTCGGCACCGGCACGTTCAGCGCCATGCCGGTGATCTTGCCCTCGAGATGCGGCATCATTTGCTCGAGCACCCGCGCCGCGTTGGTATCGGTGGGAATGATGTTCTCCGAGGCGGCGCGCGAGCGGCGTAAATCACCCGCCGGCACGTCCGCTAGTCGCTGATCGTTTGTGTAAGCGTGCACGGTAGTAAAAAACATCCGCTCGATGCCGAAGGCGCTGTCGATGATCGAGATGATTGGAGCGGCGCAGTGGGCGGTGATCGAGCCATTGGAGATGATGCGATGCTCAGCCTTGAGCTGTTTGTCGTTGACCCCCATCACCACGGTGATATCAGGCTCATCGACCGGCGGCACGCACAGGATGACGCGTTTGGCACCGGCGTCGAGGTGCTTCTTCAGCTCGGAGCGGCTGCGGTAACGCGCCGTCGCTTCGACCACCACGTCGACACCCAGCTCGCCCCACTTGACGTCGCCGGGTTCGCGGCCGGAGAGCATCTTCACCTGCCGGCCATACGTGTACAGCGCGCCTTCGCTGACCGATACCACGTCGGGAAAGCGCCCCATGATCGTGTCGTACTTGACCAAGTACTCCAGGTTCTTGTGATCAGCGACGTCGCTCACCGCCGTTACTTGGATATCGTCCCGCTTATACAGGATGCGGAACAAGTTGCGGCCGATGCGGCCGAAGCCCATCAAACCCACCTTTGTAGTCATTAGCTCCTCTGCTTTTTCTTGGCCCGTCCGGGTCCCGGTATGTTTTCCGAACTGCCTGCTTGATCGTAGCCGATCAGGGATTAGTGCCGTCAGCAAGTTTCTAGATGATCGCGGGTCTTGTAGGGTGATAAGATTTTCAGGTCAGACCGGCGCCGGACAGGCTGGACCCGGATCAACTTCCCTAAATACAACTATCCGACAAAGTGCTGTAAGTCAATTCAGAAACAAGGATTGTAATGATTGTTATCTCAGACACTAATCGGCCTGTAGATGCTGAGCCACAGATAAATCAATCGGTCGCGCTGCCGCGCATAACGAGTACAGGATCGCCTGAATGGCGCACCACCTTCTCAGTAACGCTGCCGAGCCCCCAACGCTTCACCCCTGACCTGCCATGCGTGCACATCGTGATCAGCGGGTTAGGGCTTTTACGCGCATAATCTATAATTTCATTCGGACCCAGGCCTTCGATTACGACCGACGATACTGTCTGGACTCCCTCGGCCTTGATCGCTTCAATCCTCTTGTCGAGATAATCTTGGGCCTGTTCTTTGACACGATTTTTAAGTTCTTCGTAGTTAGGAAGGTAATTCTCCCTTCCATAGTAAGCCGACGCAGGCAAATCATACGCTCTGAATAAAACCATTCCAATATTGAACAATCGGGCGAATTTCACTGCGGTCGGCAGGACGGACTCCGCCAGTTCGGAACCGTCGAGTGGAACAATGATAGATCTAAGAACTGCTTCCCCTTCGGTCGGCGCTTCTTCGTTAGCTCTTACTAAAAGCAACGGGTTGGTTGTAGCACGCAAGACTTTCTCCGCAATGCTCCCTAATAGCCAGCGGCTCATCCCCGATCGCCCGTGCGTGGCCATGGCGATGAGTGTGGTCTTGTCCGCTGCAGCTTTCTCGATGATCATGTCTTCAGGCCTGCCCCTTTCAACTGTGCATCTGACGTTGACATCAGAAAAACTGCTTGCAATCTTTTTCAGGTATTGCTCGCTGCTGCATTCGCCTTCAATGATGACCGTGTCTAGGCGACGAGCTTTCTCTGCAGCAACATGGCTCGCCATCCCGGCAATATAGAGGACTTCCATGAGCTCCACAGGAATCTGAAAAACCCTTGCCAAGATGCGCCCATAGGGCAAAACATTTTCTGCCGTTTTCGAACCATCCAGCGGTATCAGCATCCGAGTGTACATCTTCTCCTCCTCGTGAGTTGTTCCCGCCAAGAACTCTCCCGCGCGTCAATCGATTCTGACTTTGGCCTTCGCTTCTTCGGTCGTGAGTAATCTTACCTCCAAGATACCGTTTTTGAAACTTCCTTTACCTTCTCACTATGAACCTCCTTAGGCAAATCAAGGAAGCGCTGATCGGGGCGAAGAGCTCACCTGGTTTCCGAATAACCTGATAGATCCAGTTGAGCCCGAAGAATCCGCCGATCGCCAGAAGGCCGTACCAGGCAATGGCTTTCTGCCAGCGGGACCGGGAGACCCTTCTGGACCTTTGCCGAAAATATCGCAGCCGGCCGCTATAGACGATCGCCGTCACGTCAAACCATCAACCTCTCTCGGTCGTTCTGGACGAAGGCAGTACTTTCTTAACCTGAATGTCAATTAGCGGAAACAATCGCTGAATAACGAAAAGCTAGCCAAGCCTTTAGATTGCGCTGTCGATGGACCGCAAAATACAAGACCCTCGGAGCGGAGTTAAAGGCAGGTTGCCGCCCCAACCCAACGGCGATGACATCGGCGTCTGAACCCGTCAACTGTTTACAGGCGCATTGAGAAAGATACGCAAGATTAGAAAGCACGACCCCATTCAACTTCCCGCAACCATGAGCGCAACATTGACAGATGAGGAAGCTTAACACCGGTGCTTTTCGCTATTGAAGTTGATAGAACGAAGATTGGCCCGTCCGAGCAGGCAGATGAAACCCGCGCACTTCTCCATGCTACGCGCCTATCGTGCCGCCGATTTTTTCACTCTGGCTAACGGCGCGGCGGGAACCGGATCGATTTTCGCCGTCATAAGCTACGTGGAAGCGCCCGACCGCTGGCGGATCTACCTGGCTCTCTGCTTGGTGCCGCTTGCGCTATTGTTGGACATCGCCGATGGGCGAATCGCCCGGCGGCTGAACGAACATTCGCTCTTTGGCGGCGAGCTCGACTCTCTCGCGGATATCGTGAGCTTCGGCGTAGCGCCCGCGGTGCTCGCCTATGGGTTGGGGATGCGCGGCGGTCTCGACGTGGCTATCCTGTTGATTTTTGTGGCGTGCGGGATCAGCCGCCTGGCGCGTTATAACATTACCGCCGCCGAGATCGCCGCAGCCGGTGATAAGGTAAAATATTTTGAGGGAGCGCCGATTCCCTCGAGTTTGCTACTCGTTGCCGTGCTCGCCTTCTGCTTCCATCTGGATCTTGTCGCTGACAACTTTCCGCTTGGCGTGCTCGAAATCGCGTCCCTCCGCTGGCACCCAATCTCTTTACTTTATCTCGTGAGCGGCTCGGCCATGATCAGCAAGACGCTGCGGATTCCGAAGTTATGAGCTGAGCAGTCAAAACTCGATCACCTGAATCCCGCGACCAGGACATAGGCGCGTGATTCTGAAAGATACGCAAGATTAGGAAGCCCGATCATCCCCCTGCCTTGATGAACTATGGCCTGCTTCAGACGAACTGTCCGAGGCGCTCGATAACCGTTGGAATAGCCCCACTTACTTGATGTCGTCCCGCTTATACAGGATGCAGAACAAGTTGCGGCCGATCCGGCCAAAGCCCATCAAACCCACCTTTGTAGTCATTAAGTCCTATGCTTTTTCTTGACCTGTTCGGGTCCCGGTAAATTTTTCCGAACTGACTGCCTGGCCGCAGCCGATCGAGGGATTAGTGCCGTCAGCAAGTTTCTAAGAGGATCGCGGGCTTGTAGGGGTGGTAAGATTTTTCACCAAACCGGCGTCGGACAGAGCAGTTGGACCCGGATCAATTTTCTAAGTGTTTAAGTGGATTGCTCTCTACCTTAACACCGGTGCTTTTCGCTATTGAAGTTGATAGAAGGAAGATTGGCCCGTCCGAGCAGGCAAATGAAACCCGCGCACTTCTCCATGCTACGCGCCTATCGTGCCGCCGATTTTTTCACTCTGGCTAACGGCGCGGCGGGAACCGGATCGATTTTCGCCGTCATAAGCTACGTGGAAGCGCCCGACCGCTGGCGGATCTACCTGGCTCTCTGCTTGGTGCCGCTTGCGCTATTGTTGGACATCGCCGATGGGCGAATCGCCCGGCGGCTGAACGAACATTCGCTCTTTGGCGGCGAGCTCGACTCTCTCGCGGATATCGTGAGCTTCGGCGTAGCGCCCGCGGTGCTCGCCTATGGGTTGGGGATGCGCGGCGGTCTCGACGTGGCTATCCTGTTGATTTTTGTGGCGTGCGGGATCAGCCGCCTGGCGCGTTATAACATTACCGCCGCCGAGATCGCCGCAGCCGGTGATAAGGTAAAATATTTTGAGGGAGCGCCGATTCCCTCGAGTTTGCTACTCGTTGCCGTGCTCGCCTTCTGCTTCCATCTGGATCTTGTCGCTGACAACTTTCCGCTTGGCGTGCTCGAAATCGCGTCCCTCCGCTGGCACCCAATCTCTTTACTTTATCTCGTCAGCGGCTCGGCCATGATCAGCAAGACGCTGCGGATTCCGAAGTTATGAGTTGAGCAGTCAAAACACGAGCACCTGAATCCCGCGACCAGGACATAGGCGCGTGATTCTGAAAGATAAGCAAGATTAGGAAGCCCGATCATCCCCCTACCTTGATGAACTATGGCCTGCTTCAGACGAACTGTCCGAGGCGCTCGATAACCGTTGGAATAGCCCCACTTACTTGATGTCGTCCCGCTTGTACAGGATGCGAGAACAAGTTGCGACCGATGCGGCCGAAGCCCATCAAACCCACCTTTGTGGTCATTAAGTCCTATGCCTTTTTTTTGGCCTGTTCGGGTCCCAGTAAGTTTTTCTGAACTGACTGCCTGGCCGCAGCCGATCGAGGGATTAGTGCCGTCAGCAAGTTTCTAATAGGATCGCGGGCTTGTAAGGGGTAATAAGTGGCCGCCCGCGTGAATAACATGACGATGGCGTTAGGAACGTTTGTCCCGACGGGAAGCCTCCCTACATTGTGCCACCGCCGTTTGCTTTTCCGGTCAACTAAACATTTCAAGCTTCTACCCAAACTAGGCTTGTCTTCTCTATCCCAGAAACCGAAGATTCTCGGCTCAACGTTGGAATTGCCACTTTACTCTAACCTATCATTTTCTCCATATCTGTCATCATGGAAACGTTCGTGCATGGATTGGCGCTATCGATCGAATTTTAGTTTACCGTGTCGACAGCAGCTATACATGTGCCATGATTGGGTAGGAGCTTCGTTCGAACGGATGGAGGGAATATCATGGCAACCAACATACCTGTAGAGGTGATCAAGAAGCAGAACTGGTTAGAGCCGATTGCAGATCGCTTGCAGCCCACTGTAGCGGCAGCACTTGCCGCTGACGGGCCCATCGGACCCAAGGTTGCAAATATTCTGCATGGAACGTGGTTGGGACATCCGTTACACGTAGTATTGACAGATGTGCCGCTCGGTTCCTGGACTACGGCGGCTGTTCTCGACGTCCTCGAGGAAAGGACCGGAAACAGGGCCATCGGCCGAGGAGCGGACGCCGCAATCGCGGTAGGTCTGGTTGGAGCAGCGGGATCAGCGATCACCGGATTGGCGGATTGGTCCAGGATCGGCGGCGGCCAGACTCGCCGCATCGGTCTGTCGCACGGATTGCTCAATGCTACCGCCACAGCCTGCTACATGACATCACTATTTCTTAGGCGTGCTCACTCCCGAAGCGCCGGCCGGAGATTTGCTTTGCTCGGTTTAATCGTTTCGAGCGTCGCAGCCTATTTAGGTGGACATTTAGTGTACAAGGAAAAACTCGGCGTCGATCATACGGCCGACTACTCACCGCCGGAGAATTTTGTTCCGGTCTTGGCCGAGGCTGAACTGCATGAGAATCAATTGCGGCGCGTAAACGCCAATGGCATGCCCGTCCTGCTCGTGCGAAAGAGCCAGCGCATATATGCCATCGCCGAAACCTGTGCTCACCTGGGCGGGCCTCTCTCGGAGGGAAAGTTAGAAGATACTACGGTTAGGTGCCCCTGGCATGGGTCGCGTTTTTCGCTCGAAGATGGGAGCGTTGTCGATGGTCCATCGGTGCACGCGCAGCCGGTATTGGAGGTTCGAGTACGCGATGGTCAAATCGAAGTGCGCAGAGGGGATCTCTAACTCTTTGATGAAATCTAGCAGTCTCCGCCAAAGGGCGGACGAGTCGTTCGAATCCGTTCAATTCAAAGCTATCGGGCCATCTCCCTCGTTCCCCGGGTCTTGGTATGCTAAATTTAGACATGGCCCTCAATATCGTTTCACCGGCAAAAGAGAAATCCCTCATAGAGCGCATGCAGGCTTTGGGTGTTCGGGAACAGGACATCGAGGAACAGTTTGTTCGCTCTTCGGGAGCCGGCGGTCAGAATGTCAATAAAGTCTCCACCTGTGTAGTGCTCCACCACCGGCCCACGGGCATTCGAGTGAAGTGCCAAAGAGAGCGCTCTCAAGCTCTCAATCGCTTTTTGGCTCGCAGAATCCTGTTGGATAAGGTCGAGGCGAAGCTAACCGGGGCCCGCACGGCGGCAGAGCAAGAGATAGCCAGGATCCGCCGCCAGAAAAGAAAGCGCTCACAGCGCGCCAAGCTCAAACTGCTCGCCGATAAGCGCCACCGCACGGAGAAGAAATCCCAGCGAGCCGCCGTGCATCCCAACCACGACGATTAAAGCGCTACGGCTGCCGGCAGTTCAAATCTATTTTCCAGTCGATTCGATACTCTCGCAGTCGTCGCCAGAGCTCTTTGCTATCTCCTCGGCTTTTATTGTAAAGGGAATTTGACCCACTTGTTAATTTCAATACGGTAGTGAAGGAAACATCAGTGAAGCGAGCATTCCTTTTTAGTGTGAGTATCATCTTGCTCCTTCACTTCGTCGCGAGCGGAGCGGGGCGAGCGGGTGAGTCTAGACCTACCTGGCAAGTTGAGTGGGACAAAACTCCGCCCACTTAAATTTCCTCCATAAAATATTCAAGCCCGACGCGCGCAGGGAGTTTCTGAGGCACGAAGATCATTCTCCCACTTTCGAAATCGACGAGATGGGCTTCGGCTTTCGGGTCGCCGCCATCAGGAAAATCGGACCCGACAAGAGTTACGTTCGCATCTCTCAATTTGTCATGCCGTTTATCGGCTGTGTTCCGGTCGGCCGCAATGAGGGTTAACTGTCACAATCCGCTGAGCTCTCAGCACGAACTGTCGACGTGGCATTGGTCTTTAACTATGCGCCTTGATGAAATCCGCCGCGCGCTCGCCGATCATCATGCAGGTCAAATTGGTGTTCGCATGGGCGACCGTCGGCATGATCGAGGCATCGGCGACCCAGAGATTTTCCATTCCATGTACGGCGAGTTTTTGATCGACGACCGATCTGGGATCGGAAGCGGGGCCCATTTTGCAAGTGCCGACGCCATGATAGTAGCTCGAGTAGCTTGAGCGCGCGAATTTTTCCCAGTCTTCATCCGGACCGGGGGATATTAACTCGCCGCAGAATTGGCTCAGGGGCTCGGTATCCATGAGCCTTTGGACGAACCTCATCGCGGCGACCATGCGCCGGATATCTTTAGGGTGCTCTAGCACCTGCGGATCGATCAATGGCAAATCCACCGGATCAGCGCTCGCAAGGGATAAGCGGCCGCGGTTGGTTTGTTCCAAGAGATTGCACGAGAAGCCGGTCATGTCGCCCACGCCGGCAATCTGGGTGACCTCCCGCGGGATGATGTGAAAGTCGATAGTGTCGCGCGCCGGATCGCTTTTGTAGTAGATCTTCAACGTCGAGCGCCCGCGCAATTGAAACTTGGCGTCGTTGTTTTTCGCTTTTGCGGTGACCGTGACCATCGGATGGTCCTGGTAGTTTTGGCCGATGCCTTCGAGTGCATGGATGACAGGTATGCCATGGCGCGCGAGTTCCGCGCGCGGGCCGATGCCCGACAGCATGAGGATTTGCGGTGAATGATAAACCCCGGCGCTGAGCACGACCTTGTCTGCCATGGCCGTGCATTCTTGACCGGCTTTGCGGTAACGCAATCCACGAGCCTTGTTGCCGTTGAGAATCACAGACGTCACCTGAGCTTCGTCGATAATCGTCAGATTAGTCCGCTCTCGCGCGGGTTCGAGATAAACTAGCGCGGCAGATTGGCGCCTGCCGTTTTTGATATTGCTCGCGCGCGGGGCGACACCGTAGGGGTTGGGAATGTTTTGATCTTCGAAGCGCGGAATACCGAGTTTCGTCAATGCCTCCAACATCGCTTGCTCTTGAGCGCTGATGGGTGCGTCGAACAGATGTTTACGTTTGACGTAAATGGGGCCGGAGTTGCCGTGGATCGGACTGTTGGGGAAATCTTGATCGGACTCCATCCGGATCAGCACCGGCAAAACTCTGTCCCAAGTCCATTCTGGGTTGCTCTCCGCCGCCCAGGTGTCGAGGTCGGCCTTGATCGGCCGCGGGATTGCCATCATGTTGACCGATGAACCGCCGCCGCTGATCCGGCCCGCCAGAGAATAAAATTCGCTGCCGTCGAAATTGCGTCTGGTCGGATACATCATGATGTACGGGCTTTGAAGCAGAAGCTGGTTGCTCTTCTCCGCGTCCAACACGGTTTCCGGAATCGGCTGCGGATCAGGTCCGGCTTCGAGCAGCAGGACCTTGCGCTTGGGGTCTTCCGACAACCGAGCTGCGATCACGCAACCCGACGAACCCCCACCGGCGACGATGACATCGTAATGATCAGCCATTGAAATCTCCGATAGATTTTAACGCATAGCGTGTTTAAAATGACTTCAAGGAATTTCTCCCGCTAAGCACGTCCTGAGCAAAGTCGAAGGGGCGCCAAAAGCGCAAGGTACGAGTGCTATAGTGAAAGGTTCCCTCTCCCTTTTGTGGGAGAGGGTTAGGGTGAGGGGTAGTAACAGGCGTATTACGACATTACACTCGTGGCGCTGAATCTCAGAGTCTTATGACCAACTATCCGACCGCCCGCACCTCCTGCCGCCCAAACTCGGCATCAGCCGCCTTTTTGAAATCCTCCTCCTTGAAGGAGTAGAGTCCAGCGCCTCCAAGAAAAATCTTCGCGGCTATCTCTCTCGGCACGTTCTGAAGCAGGTTGCTTGAGACGTTGGGGAAGTTGGAGTCGAAGTGGGGATAGTCCGTCGAAATACACATGTGATCGGCGCCAATGAGGCTGGCCGTGGACGCGATCTCGGGTTCGCTGCCCTCGACTGCAGCCCAGCAGTTGCGTTGAAAGTACTCCTTGGGTGTCAAGGACAAGTAGGGCGCATGGGAATCCCGGTAGTTCGCATAGTCCCACTCGATGCGGCTGAGCAACCCAGGCACCCACGAGTTCTGCGCCTCCAGGTAGCCCACCCGGAGCTTGGGGTGGAACTCGAAAACCCCGGAGATGATCTGCGCGATCAAGGCCTGCTGCATCTCGATCCAATGGCTGGCAACGTGCCGGTAAAACCGGTTCTCCCCATAGAGCTCGTTCATGTGGGAGTACCAGGCGCCCGTCCCCTCATGGAAGCACCAGGCGACGTCGAGCTCCTCATGAAGGCTGTACAGGGGATCCCAGTAGTTCGAATGCCAGTAGTGGCCGTTTAGCAGGTTAGGGCGAATAAACGAAGCCACCGCGCCCAGTTCACGAACACAGCGCACCAGTTCCTGGCAGGCCAGGTTGACATCATGTAGTGGAAGCATGGCAGCGAATTTTAATTGGTTGGGACTGTGCTGGCAGAACTCGTGGATCCAATTGTTGTAGGCCTGGCTCAGGGCCAGGGAGAGTTGTGGGTCCATTCCGTTCCGAGAAAGGAGGCTGAGACCACCGGTAGGGAACAGGACCGCGATATCGATTCCTTCCATTTGCATCCCCATGATTTGGGCTTCGGCGTCATAATCTCGCTCGATGGCGAAGCGCAACCGCCCTGTCGCAGCCGAGCGGGAGGCCGATAGCTGACCCGTGGCACTCCCGATAATAGGGCCACTGGCACGCGATGATGCGGGCTTTTTGCGGTGTTGCTGCAGCTCCACGTCCATGGAGGCGGGCAAGCCATCGATGTTCCACGACCGGCGGCTTAGTTTCCCGTCCGCGCCTACTGCCGACGTGACCCGGGACTTGAAGGCCGGGTCCAGGTACTTCTCAAAAATATCTCCCGGCTCCTGGACGTGCATGTCACTGTCTACGAACCTCAGTCCTTCTTTCATGGCATCCTCCGTTTCCGCTGTTAATGGGTTACAAACTCACGAAAGCTTCAACGTCGCGCGCGCATGTCGTGTCACATATGATTTTGATTGAATAGTGCGGCAGCAGAAAACTAGCACCATCCCTCGAAAAATTTCCGCTTACACTCTTCCGAAATAACCGGAGTGATTCAATCAAATAAGGTGGTCTTATGTCAACCGTTACAAATAGCACGGTGTAAAGCCACGTGCGAAGTCTAACAGGGTTTCGGAGACAGGAGGTTACAGATAATGGCATCAGGGATAAAAGGCAAACTTGAGTGGATGGTAAATTCTTGAGGGGATAGCTAAGCATTGCGTTTTGGACCCGGCGACTAAAGGGTCTCGTTAAAGCGTTGGATCTAAACGATGGCCAAGAACCCAATCAAAATCCCAATCAGCGCCTTTAACAAGACGCATCTTGCAACCCTCAATCGCGCCGTAAATCCAAGCTTCCCTTAATCGTGACTCAACGCGTGAAGGCCTGCTGCGGTCTTGCTGAGTGTAAACGCTTACCAAAAGGGCGAGCAAGAACGTAAGATCCTCAAACTGCTAGCTCTGGGTGAGAGAGAGATCGCCGTTGGCGAAGGATATGATCTTGACGACGTATTGGCTGAAGCTGACGTGTTCTCTCGAAAGCGTGAGAGTACGAGGTGCTCAATGAATCAAGTGAGAAGGGGCGAGTGTCGAGTGTCGCGTGGATCGAGACAAAAGAAAAATACATGAAGAGAAAAATAACGGTCCTTACCCTTTGCGCTATGCTCTTTGCGCTTTGCTATTCTGCGTCGGCGCAGCAGCCGAAGAAAGTCCCGCTGATAGGGTATCTATCGAACGGCGTTCCAGCTACTGAGTCCACCCGTGCCGAGACAATTCGGCTGGCTCTGCGCCAGCTTGGTTACATAGAAGGACAGAACATCGCCATCGAGTACCGATATGCGGAGGGGAAGCGTGATCGGTACCCTGAGCTTGCGGACAGAATCCTGAAGGGAGCCAAGCCTGCCGATCTGCCGGTGGAGCAGCCGACAAAGTTCGAGCTGGTGATTAATCTCAAGACGGCGAAGCAGATCGGCCTGACGATTCCACAGTCTATGCTGTACAGAGCGGACAAAGTGATCAAGTGAGAAGAGGGGTGAGTGACGAGTGGAAAGAGTAGAGAAAAACATGAAGTAAATCGACTGTAAATCTGGTGCATATCAGCACTAGACTTGCCAAATTATATGCAATTCGGCAATATACTTGCCGAAATGTATAAACGAATCTTCAATATCCGGGAAACTGTCAAGCAGAAGTCTCTGTTCCTCTTTGGCCCGCGCCAGACCGGTAAGAGTACTCTGGTGCGTCAGAGCTTTCCCGATGCCGCCTATTACGATCTTCTCGAAGCCGACACATTTCGCGAGCTGAGCGCCCGTCCAGAGTATCTGCGGCAAACCCTCAGCCCCCAGCAATCATTAGTCATCGTCGACGAGATCCAAAACTCCCTGCCCTTCTGGATGAGATTCAACTATTGATCGAACGGAACAAGAAGTTGCGAGTCATTCTAACCGGAAGCAGCGCTAGAAAACTCAAGCGAGGAGCCGCCAATCTTCTCGGCGGACGTGCCTGGGTCTGCCGCCTGCATCCGCTTGTGTCGGCGGAGCTGGATGGCCAAAGATTACTCCATCGTCTCAATCGCGGGAGTCTCCCGTCGATCATTGATTCCGAGCACTACAAGGAAGACCTTAAAGCCTACGTGGGCACGTATCTACAGGGAGAGATCCGCGCTGAGGGATTGACCCGCTCCATTGAGAATTTTTCCCGTTTTCTTGAGGTCGCCGGACTTACGAGTGGTGAGCAGATTAATTTTAGTTCAGTAGCTGCCGACGCTGGATTCCCGCCAAGAACGGTGCGAGAACACTACCAGATTCTCGAGGACACGCTGGTTGGACACCAGCTCCCGGCCTATCAAAAGACTGCCAAGCGTAAGCCGGTGGCCACCGCCAAGTTCTACCTTTTTGATGTCGGTGTCGCCAACACGCTCAAGCGAATACCCGGGATTGAAGAGGGTTCCAACGCCTACGGTCACGCCTTGGAACATCTCATTTTTTTGGAACTTCGAAGCTATCTGGATTACCACAGGCTGGATCATGAGCTCACCTATTGGCGCAGCCGCTCTCAGTTCGAAGTGGACTTCCTGGTGGGAGACCAGATCGGAATTGAAGTGAAATCAAAGGCGCGGGTATTGCCTCGCGATTACAAAGGACTTAGCGCTCTAAGCGAGGAAGTTCGACTGAAGCGAAAGATCGTAATCTGTGCGGAGAAGATGCGGCGCCGGGCCGACGATGGCACAGAGATCATGCCGGCAACGCTTTTTCTCAAAGAACTGTGGGCGGGCGATTTAATTCATTGATTCATAGCAACCCCAACGCTCGTGTGCAAGACTCAACTGTTAAGCCAAGCAAAGATTTCTCCCTTCGAATTCAAGGATTTTATCCTGCTTGACAGGTGAACCACTCGCTGGTCTATAGTCCGACGTGAAAGAGAATCATCGCTCTTGATCCAACGAAAATGAACAGACCAATCTTTATCTCCCAGGGGGCGAGTGTCGAGTTGTAAGAGAGAGCAGGGAAAAATGAAGAGAATAATCAGCGTCCTTACCCTTTGCGCTTTGCTCTTTGCGCTTAGCTATTCCGCCTCGGCGCAGCAGCCGAAGAAAGTCCCTCGGATAGGCTATCTATCGAGGAGCGATCCAGCTCGTGAGTCCACCCGTTCCGAGCTAATTCGGCTGGCTCTACGCGAGCGTGGCTACATAGAAGGACAGAACATTGCCATCGAGTACCGATATGCGGAGGGGAAGCGCGATCGGTTCCCTGAGCTTGCGGCCGAGCTGGTGCGTCTCAAGGTCGATATCATCGTGGTAGCAGGAGGGAACAGGCCAACCCGGGCGGCCAAGAATGCGACCAAGACGATTCCCATCGTTATGACGGGCCTGGGGTCGATCCGGTCGAGGCAGGCCTGGTTGAAAGCCTTGCCCGTCCCGGCGGCAACGTCACCGGCATTACACTCCTTGCCGGAGAACTAGGTGGGAAGAGGCTGGAGCTGCTCAAAGAAGCGGTTCCCAAACTTGCCCGTGTCGCGGTTCTCTACGATCCGGCCACTTCGTCCACTGTACACGAGGTGAAAGAGGTACTTCCAGCCGCGGCGCGCGCACTGGGGTTGACTATTCAGCCTTGGAGGTACGAGGTGCGGACGGTTTCGAGAAGGTATTCGCTGCGCTAAACAAGGAGCGCCCGGATGGACTCTACGTGTCCTGGGGCCCGCTAATGCTTGCTAACCGAAAACGGATCGCGGGCCTTGCGTTAAAGAGCCGGTTACCTTCGATGTACGTCAGGAGAGAATTTGTAGATGCCGGCGGGCTCATGTCCTACGGCGCGGACTTCGCGGACAGCTACCGGCGCGTCGCATATTTCGTGGACAAAATCCTTAAAGGCGCAAAACCAGCCGATCTCCCGGTGGAGCAGCCGACGAAGTTCGAATTGGTGATCAACTTGAAGGCAGCGAAGCAGATCGGCCTGACGATTCCGCCCAATGTGCTGGCGAGGGCGGACAAGGTAATTCAATGATGGCAGAAAACCAAGCAGCGATGCCAGGATTGAACTGAATTCTCCATCTATCAAAACTAAGTCCCGTTTGTTGTCGTCCGTATTCAGTCCTAGAACCGGAGCTAGTGGCACAGATCGAGTTCACCGAATGGACGCCGGACGGTCACCTGAGACATTCGAAGTTTGTCGGGTTGCGAGAAGACAAGAAGGGCGCGGAAAGTTGTCCGGGAGGATTAGACGGCTCGTCTATCCAGTTACGGATTCTTCTCGTTCTTCCCTACGACCACCGTGTAGAGAGATAGCTTGGAAAGCTTGTAGATGTCTTCCACGTTAAACTCTGTCGCTTCCAGAAAAGGCTCCAATTTCAGTTTAGTGCGCCAGCCGAGGTGGCGTGTAACGGGATCGAGCGCCTCCGTTAGCGGGCCAAAAATGGGTAAGTCCGTTGTAAAGTGGTTGACGATCACGATTTTGCCTCCTGGACGGCAAACGCGCTTGGCCTCAGCCAGCATGCGAATAGGATCCGGAACTACCGTGACCGTATGAAAGGCTGTGACATAATCGAAGCTGTTATCGGCAAAGGTTAAATTGAGCGCATCCATTTCGATGACTTGTAAATGAGACCAGTTGTTTGTCGCGATTTTCGCACGTGCCTGGGCGAGCATATCCGCCGCCAAATCAATGCCAATAACCTTGGAATGGCGCGGGTAGGCCGGAAATGAAGTGCCGGTACCTACGCCGAGTTCAAGCACTTGCGCTCCGGGTGGAATGTTTAGCGACTCGATCACCTGTCTTATCTGATCATAAAAGATCTTGCCGAAGGTCTTGTCGTAAAGCAGAGCGTACTCTGAGTAAAGCCTGCTCTCGTGGGCCTGTGGACGATTTCTTTTCCGTCTCGGCGCAAGGCTCCGGATGTTCTTGATGCCACTTCTTAGTTCCCTCAGCTCTTTTGGAAGAGTTCTTTTTACTTTTTCACGAAAATTCTTGCGAAGCTCCATAGCGTCCATTTTTCTGTCTGTAGGCATTCCAAACGTAACTTGCGCAAAGCGAGAGTTTGTATTCCTCACTCGTTGTCCATCTTCCGTCTAGGCCGTGAAAATCAGCGAACCGATGGTTCTAACTTCTCCACCTTCTCAAGCTCAAGGGCCAAATCGTAAAGCTCTTTTATGATTTTCTTGTCGTGTGTCTCGACTAACCTACGGCTCAGTTCATCCATCCGTTCTTCTATCTCTTGAAGGGTCATAATCATAAAAAAGGAATAATCCTTTGAACAGAGGTTGTCTTGACATTGGGCGACATTCTCTTGACACCTCAACGGTGTCCTGGGTTGAAGGGGCAAGAGATTGAACTGAATTCTCCAACGAACAAATCCTGTGAGATTTGCCTGCGGCAGGCTGATTCTGGCCTTCCCACTCAACTAATCCCTATCGCCTTTCGCCGTGTAAATCACACTTTCCTTTATCTCTATCCGCGTGATACATAACGCTCGAAACGAGGTGCTCAAAAGAACTGCGGCGCCATCAATTGGTTGTAGTGGTGTTGCTTGCTTTGGAGTGATAGCGAGGCGAGCAGCGAGAAAATCCAGGATAGGTTTCCTGGGTGTGACCTCCCTTCACATACAGCTCGTCTTGATGCATTCGACAGGGTCTTCGCGATCTCGGCTATGTGGAAGGCAGAATATCATCATTGAATATCGCTATGCGGATGGAAAATTGGATCGCGTTCCGCCCTCGCGGCCGAACTGGTGCGCCTCAACGTTGACGTCATCGTCACGGGCGGTTCAGCGGCACCGCCCCGCTAAGGAAGCGACGGCGACTATTCATTGTAATGGCACAGGATAGATCAGTTGGCAACGGATTGTCGCGAGCCTGGCGCGGCCGGGCGGGAATATTACGGGACTGTCCATTGTGGCGCCGGAACTGAGCGGCAAACAACTGGAGCTTCTGAAGGAGACTGTTCCCGAGCTTTGGCGCGTGGTCGTCCAAGCAATCCCAACGAGCCGAGTTATATGCAATTGCGAAAAGAGACGGAACTCGCGGCGAAAGCGCTCAAAATACAAATTCAATTTTTAGACGCACGCAGTGCTAAGGATGTTGAACCGCATTCGTGAGGCAACCAAGAGGCGCGCTGACGCAGTTCTCGTACCGACCATGCCGATCGTTGCCTCCCAGCGGGCACAGATCGCCGATCTCGCGGTCAAAAACCGCCTTCCGGCGATGTACGGGCAGCCGGAGTATGTGGACGTTGGTGGTCTGATGTTTTACGGTGCCAGTATTACCGATTTGTTTCGTCGCGCCGCCACTTACGCGGACAAGATTCTCAAAGGCGCTAAGCCTGCCGATCTTCCCGTGGAGCAGCCGATCAAGTTCGAGTTCATCATAATCTGAAAGCCGCGAAGCAAATTGGCCTGACCATTCCGCCGAACGTGCTGGCGAGAGCGGATAGGGTTATTAAATAATTTCGGATTGCGAATTTCGAATTTCGGATTGAGAGGAATAACAATGCGGCAAGTTCGGATCGACGGCTTGAACGCTTTCCAAACTCGGGAAGGCATTTGCCGGAGTTTCCAGAGTTACCGCATCGAGAGGTCATCGTTTGGCCTTACCGTTTTTTCTATCGGCAGCAGGGGGAAAACAATGGGTCGTTGCTGTCTGGCACGGTGCGCAAATCCCCAAAGTTCCCTCGGGCAGCTAACACGCCGCTCAAACCTGCTGCGGGTCATTTTTGGGAGAACTCCGGCCTTCCTACGTCACGACTACCGTCGCCTTTCGCCGTGTAAATCACATTTTTCTTTATCTTATCCACGTGAGACATAACGCTCTAAAGAGGGCGCTGAATCAAGTGAGAAGGGGCGAGTGTTAAGTGACGAGTGGCGAGAGCAGAGAAAAATATGAACAGAAAAATCACCGCCTTTACTCTTTGCGCTATGCTCTTTGCGCTTTGCGGCTCAGTTGACGCGCAACAGACGGGAAAAGTCTTTCGCATCGGCATCCTGGATCCGACCACTGCTTCCGGTAGTGCCGTCGTTTGGGAAACGTTGCGACAGGAACTCAGCAAGCTTGGATGGATCGAGGGAAAGAATATCGCCATCGAGTACCGGTTTTCAGAAGGAAAAACTGAGAACCTACCTGAGCTTGCGGCGGACCTGGTTCGTCAAAAGGTTGATCTAATTGTGACCTCAGGGGTACCGCCGGCATTGGAAGCCAAGAAAGCGACCTCGACCATCCCCATCGTGATGGCAGCCGCTCTTGACCCTGTGGCTTTAGGTCTGGTTGCCAGTTTGGGGCGGCCGGGAGGCAATGTCACCGGGCTCGCGACTTTAGGGCCCGAGCTAAATACCAAAAGGCTGGAGATACTCAAGGACATAATCCCCAAGCTCGCCCGAGTTGGACTGCTGCGGCGGCCGCCGGGAGTTAACGTTGGGCAAGACCTCCAACTGAAAGAGCTCAGGCTTGCGGCTCTGGCGCTGAAGCTAAAATTGGAGGAGATCGACACTCAACTCGACGCCAAAGGTTTGGAGAGCGCCTTTCAAACCGCGAAGCAGAAACAGGTCGGTGCGATTATGACGACCGCCCTTCGCGTCTTTTTCGCCGAAAGGAAGCGAATCGTCGAGCTTGCCACAAAACACCGGTTGCCGGCGATTTACGGCCGGAAGGAGTTCGTGGATGAGGGTGGCCTTATGTCCTATGGGGAGGACTCCATTGACCAATATCGGCGGGCGGCCGGTTACGTCGACAAGATTTTGAAGGGTGCCAAGCCCGCCGATCTGCCGGTACAGCAGGCAACGAAGTTTGAGTTCGTGATCAACTTGAAGGCAGCGAAACAGATCGGTCTGACAATTCCACCTGACGTGTTAGCGCGGGCGAATAAAGTGATCAAGTGATGGAAAAAACCAAGCAGCGGTGGCGGAGTGAATTGAATTCTCCTCACAAATACTGCGGGTCACAGTGATTTGAATGCAATGATGAAAGACGTGAGTACTATTTGGTGCGACGTTTTTGTTTGACGCTCTTGAAGGGCCTGCAGGCGCTTGATGGCTCTGCTCGACATTCACAACATGCCAGGATAGAAAACGACACCTCTCGACAGGCCGGACAAGTTAGGTGGCCACAGAGTAAACATCTTACTTTAAAAGAGGCCACTCTGGTCGCTTGCTCATTTTTGAATCCGGCTATTCTTAGTTTCATTGCCGCTATCGTGAGTTTGAGCGGTCATCAGGGGATGTAGACGAATGTTACGCCGCCGATTAGAGGGCCGCGCTCTTTGTTTTCCTTGAGCAAGATTCTTAGTATTGGATGCGGACTTTACTCTCTCAATCTCTTCTGACATCCTGCTTTAACTCAACGATTTCTTTCTTCTGGGTTCATAGGGGACTCCAAATCGCAGATCCCTCAAACTCTGCCCCAATTTGCTCAAGGAACAGTCGATGACTACGGAGACCGCCAATTTTTTCTTGAAAGATTCCATCAAAGCCCACTCCTCTAGTCACAAATAGTAGATCACCTTTGGCGCAAAGATGATGCCGGGTAAAGTCGTCACGTCTTGTACTGAAGTAGCCTTAGATGGAAACTCTTCTACCGGGTCTTGCCAGTCGTGAGGGAGACGTTTGACAACTTGACAAAAGCCGGGACTCGGAAGACTGAAATGAATTCCCCGACCTAACCAGTTCACTTCTTGTTCAACTGACGCGCCGTACAATTCAATCTCAGGCTGATTCTGGCCTTCCCACTCGATGAACTCCTGTCGCCTTCCGCCTTGTAAATCACACTTTTCTTTATTTCCGTCCGCGTGATACATAACCTCGAAGAGGTGTGCAATGAAGAAGAGCTGGTCTGTCATCAATCCTGGTTGCAGTGGTACTGCTTGCTGTTGTGGTCATAGCCGAGGCGCAGCAGCCAACGAAATTCCCCGGCTAGGACGCCTAAGCTCCTGGCTCCCCGTCCGCTTAACACGGCCCGCATCGAGGCATTCCGCCAAGGTCTGCGCGAGCTTGGGTACGTCGAGGGGAAAAACATTGTCATCGAAAGGCGATCTGTAGAGGGAAGACTCGATCGCCTCCCCGCGCTCGCGGCCGACCTAGTGCGTCTCAAGGTCGACATCATCGTCACGGCTGGTCAGCCAGCAACGCGCGCCGCCAAAGAAGCAACTTCGACGATTCCCATTGTCATGACGCAATGATGACGATCCTGTTGCCAACGGGTTCATCGCCAGCCTTGCGCGACCCGGCGGGAACATTACTGGATTGTCCACGCTTTGCCCCGGAGCTAAGCGGAAAACAACTGGAGCTTTTGAAGGAGATCGTTCCTACGCTATCCAGCGTGGCCGTCCTGGGGACTTCGACCGTCCCCAAGCAACGTGCTAATGCGTAAAAGAGATAGAACTCGCCACACGAGGCGTTTGAAAGTGAAGTTTCGATTCCTAGACGTACAAAATCCCGAGGAAATCGAGAGCACATTCCGAGCCATAAAAAAGGAGCGTGCTGAAGCAGTCCTTTTGCTGAGTGGACCGGACCTTTGGCTTCTCAGCGAACACAGATTGTAGACCTCGCGGTGAAGAACCAACTTCCGGCGGTGTACCCCTCTTTAGATTTTGTCCAAGACGGGGGGCTTATGAGCTACGGCACGAACTATGCACGACTTAGACCGGCGCGTCGCTACCTATGTGGATAAAATCCTGAAAGGCAGAAAGCCCGCTGACCTGCCAGTAGAACAGCCAACGAAGTTCGAGCTCGTCGTCAATCTGAAAGCCGCAAAGCAGATCGGCTTGACGATTCCGCCGAATGTGCTGGCGAGGGCGGATAGGGTTATTAAATAATTTCGGATTGCGAATTTCGAATTTCGGATTGAGAGGAATAACAATGCGGCAAGTTCGGATCGACGGCTTGAACGCTTTCCAAACTCGGGAAGGCATTTGCCGGAGTTTCCAGAGTTACCGCATCGAGAGGTCATCGTTTGGCCTTACCGTTTTTTCTATCGGCAGCAGGGGGAAAACATATGGGTCGTTGCTGTCTGGCACGGTGCGCAAAATCCCCAAAGTTCCCTCGGGCAGCTAACACGCCGCTCAAACCTGCTGCGGGTCATTTTTGGGAGAACTCCGGCCTTCCTACGTCACGACTACCCGTCGCCTTTCGCCGTGTAAATCACATTTTTCTTTATCTCTATCCACGTGAGACATAACGCTCTAAATGAGGTGCGCGCTGAATCAAGGGAGAAGGGGCGAGTGTCGAGGGTCGAGTGACAAGTGGATCGAGACAGAGAGGAGCAGATGAAGGAAAAAATTAGGGTCCTGACGATATGCGCCATGCTCTTTGCGCTTTGCCCGTCCGCCGAGGCGCAGCAGCCGGGAAAAGTCTTTCGCATCGGCATCCTGGATCCGACCACTGCTTCCGGTAGTGCCGTCGTTTGGGAAACGTTGCGACAGGAACTCAGCAAGCTTGGATGGATCGAGGGAAAGAATATCGCCATCGAGTACCGGTTTTCAGAAGGAAAAACTGAGAACCTACCTGAGCTTGCGGCGGACCTGGTTCGGCTAAAGGTTGATCTAATTGTGGTCTCGGGGGGGCCACCGGCGTTAGCGGCCAAGAGCGCCACCACAACAATCCCCATCGTGATGACGACCTCTGGAGACCCCGTAGCTCAGGGTCTGGTTGCCAGTCTAGGGCGGCCGGGAGGCAATGTTACCGGGCTGTCGAGTTTAGTGCCTGAGCTAAATAGCAAGAGGCTGGAGATCCTCAATGATGCAGTCCCCAAGCTTGCCCGAGTTGGATTTTTGCGGCCGTCGAGAAGCGGGTTAGGAGACCTCTCAATGAAGGAGATCAGGCCTGCGGCTCTGGCACTGAAGGTAAAATTGGAGGAGATCGAGACTCAGGTCGACGCTAAAGGCTTAGAGAGCGCCTTTCAAACCGCAAAGCAAAAGCAGGTCAACGCGATTATGGTGACCGCCGGTCGCACCATTTTTGGCGAACGAAAGCGGATCGTCGAGCTTGCTGGCAAATACCGTTTGCCGGCCATTTACTTCCAGAAGGAGTTTGTCGATGAGGGCGGGCTGATGTCCTACGGGGTGGATTTCGATGATCTCTATCGGCGCGCGGCTGTTTACGTGGACAAGATTTTGAAAGGTGCAAAACCGGCTGATTTGCCGGTGCAGCAGGCAACCAAGTTTGAATACGTCATTAACCTTCAGGCGGCGAAACAGATCGGTCTGACACTCTCGCCGGAATTTCTCTCGCGGGCGAATCGGGTGATTAAATAGCCCAAAGGCAATGGGCAACGAGAATGATGCGGTAGAATACTTTTTTCGAGTGACAAGGGGAGTGTTGGGAGGTCGAAGTCCACTCGATTCGGCACTTTTAAGGAATGTCTGGGGCCTGATATATTTGAGTTTGTCGGGCAGAACGTAACGCGACGCAGATACTTCAGTCAGTCGAAATTGAAGTAGAAGGAATCGTAGTCATGGCTAAAGCCGCCAAGCGACCAAATGGAAACTACATCGAAGCTGGTTACAAGGATAAAATTGTTTTCAGGCGTAAGAAGTCGCTTAAAGCTAGTCGTACTGTCGTGGCAAGCTGGCGGAGAAGCCAGGGCCTTTGGGCCGCGCATCCTGTGTTCCAGGGTATGACCGTTCGAGAGGTCGTCGAGTGGCTCAGGGGCGAGGACCGTGGCGTTTAAGATTAGCCGCGATTCAAGCGTCATCATTTCTCACCTGTCAGGCGATATTCACAAAGACGACGTGCTTGCCTGCGTCGATCGGTTAGCATCGAGCAGAGTCGAGGTATTCATGTCGCTGGTCTGCTACGCCGAGGTATGGACTGGGATTGAGCTACAAGCCAAAGACAACGCGGCCCGCGCGGCAGTGGAACTACAGCGGTTACTCCAGGCAAGTGGCATCATGCTAGTTGCCGACAACGTCTCGATTGCTCGGGACGCGGCCAGAGCCCAGGCCGACTACAGACGTCACGGCGGTCGTCGCGAGGTCTTGATTCCGGATTTTCTAATCGGAGCCAATGCGGCCCACTATTCAGGCCGTTTGCTCACCACCAATCCCCGGGACTTTTTTGGAAATTTTCCTCGGCTCAAAGTGGTTACGCCAAAACTTTCTTGACCGAAGGCGGTGTTTAAGAATCATCAATTCTTCATAAGACTGAAAACCGTCAAACAGATTGGAGTGACGATTCCGCCGAATGTATTGGTAAGAGGGGATAAGGTCATTAAACAATTTTGGATTGGGCTTGGGGCGACAAAAACATGACCAAAACATTTTCGAGCCGACTTCCGGCCTCTTCGTCCGACAATCGGAAATCTATGAATCGTAAAATCAATTTTCCCGCCAACGGCTTTCTCACTTCTCACTGATGCTCTCGCGTCCGCGTCTCACGGCCATCTGTAGGCACGCTGAGTAGCGATATTGCTTGCCGGGGATTTTGTTATTCGGCGCCGTCATAGAATTTACCGAGACGTCGCGGGGATCGCTTCGAGTTGTGATCTAAGGTAGCGGCGTATCTCCGGTTATCCCGGATGAAGGCACGAATCATCTACTATTGAATCGAGAAGTGGGTGCCTCATAAGCGGTGCCAGTTCCATCGAGCTGCGCTTCAGGTTCAAAGCGAACCACCATAACGCCTGCGTTTAGCAGTTCGTCGGTATCAAATCCGGGGCATGTAGGACCGCTCCAACAGTTCAGGCCGTTCTAGTGCGTTCAATTGATCTCGATTCCCGGATCATCAAGCTGACCGTCTAGTTTTGCTTTCTTTTTGGTTTATTTTTTCCCGCGCTCCCGCGGTTTGACGCCGCCTCTGATCATCTGATATCGAGGCGACAAAAGGAGGTAGAAAATATGGCTCGGACAGAACAAGGCCTAGGGAGCCGGCAAAGACAACGTCGGATTTGGCTTGCTGTTATTTTTACCTTCTTTGCTTTTCCACTCTCCGGCGCCGCGCAGGTCGACGGAAAACCGGAAAAAAGCGACTTTACGATCTCCTATACCCAGGCGAGCGGCGCATTCACTCCGTTGTGGGTCGCACAGGAAGCCGGTATTTTTAAAAAACACGGTCTCGATGTAACCTTAAAGCTTCTCAACTCACAAGTCGCAGCCCAAGCACTGATCGCCGGCGAGGTCGATGTGATTTCGGTGGGTCCGGAGTTTGTCAATGCGCGGCTGAAAGGGGTTCCGGTCAAATACATCGGTGCCACCTTGCAACGATTTATCTTTCAACTGTGGGGAGCTAAGGGTACCAATACAGTTGCCGACCTCAAGGGCAAGACCGTCGCCGTGACAACTCCCCGGACCTCGACTGAAATCGCCACACGCGAGGCGCTCAAGAAAACCGGTGTCATCTCGGATAAAGATGTGAGTTTCATCTACGTGCAAACCATTCCCGCCGTCCTGGGTGCGGTGCTGGGCGGTAAGACCTCCGCCGGGACCCTGTCTGCGCCGAACACACTGAAGGCGCGCGACGCCGGGCTCAATCTTTTGGTGGACATCGCCCAAGTGAACGTACCGGGCCTTCATCTCGCTTACGGCACTACCGAAAGGGTCATCAAAACCAACCCGAACTCGCTTTATGCGTTTCTCAAGGCCATCGCGGAAGCCACGGTCCTGTCGAAACAGAATCCTTCTGTGGCCAGGAAGGCGATCGCTAAATACACCAACACGGACGACTCCAAGATGATCGACGGTACCTATGACCAATTCTCGCCCTATTGGGACGCGAACCTCGCCGTTCAGAGCGACCCAATTCAGGGGCAATTGATCTATCTTGACGAAAAAGAGTTTCCGCGCGCCAAAGATGCTCACCCCTCGGATTTTATCGACAACTCCTTCGCGGAGAGTCTAAAAAGCTCGGGCTTCTTACAGTCCCTGGGTCTGACAAAGTAGCGAAACCCACATTCGCTTTTATGCAATTCATGGTCTGGCGCTCTCAACTGGAGTGGCCGTTTCCGCTCCAGCGTTTTGATTCGAGACTGCCGATTAAGCAGAAAACTGCATTCATGCGTATTTGACAATTCGAGAAGGAGTACGAGAGAAGCAGGTATCCACCGTAGGACGGTGAGAATCGCAAGACTTGCGAAATTTTGAATTTGAGGAAAACGAACCATGATTATCGATATACACGGTCACGTTTCGGCTCCAACCGAATTATGGGCATACAAGGCGAACTTACTCTCGGCCCGCGGCGCTCACGGGCGTGGGGGCGTCAACGTATCGGATGACGACATCCGTGCTGCGGCCAATCGCAAAGAAAACTGGGCGAAGGGCCATCTGGATTACATGCGCGACCACGGCACGGACGTCCAGCTCATTTCCCCCCGGCCGTTTCAATTAATGCAGTCGGAAAAGCCGGCGAAGCTCGTCCACTGGTTCACCGAGGAATGCAACAACATCATCCACCGCCAGATGAAACTTTTCCCCGGCAAGTGGATCGGCGTCTGCGCCCTGCCGCAAACGGCAGGCGATCCGATTCAGAATGCGATTCCCGAGCTCGAACGTTGCGTGAAGCAGCTAGGTTTTGTCGGTTGCCTTTTGAATCCGGATCCCTACGAAAACAGCGGCACCGAAGCACCGCCGCTCGGCGACCGCTACTGGTATCCGCTCTATGAAAAGCTCTGCGAGTTGGACGTACCGGCGCATATTCACGGCACGGGCTCGCGCTCGGAACGGAGTCCGTATTCCGTACACTTCATCAATGAAGAATCCATCGCCGTATTCGGCCTGGTCAACTCGAACGTGTTCAACGATTTTCCCAATCTTAAAATCGTCATCAGTCACGGCGGCGGCGCGATTCCCTATCAGCTAGGCCGTTTTGAAGCGCCGTCACTCCGTCGTGGAACCGGCGGACGATTTTCGGATGGCATGCGCAAGCTCTACTACGATACCGTGCTGTATACCGAAGACGCGTTGCGTCTCCTGATCAAGACCGTCGGCATTGACCGATGCCTATTCGGCACCGAGTGCCCCGGCGTGGGGTCTTCCGTCGATCCGGCGACCGGCCGTTCCATGGACAACGTAAAACCGATGATCGAGAGCATCGAGTGGCTGAGCGCGTCGGATCGCAAGAAAATTTTCGAAGACAACGCTAGGGCGGTGTTTAAACTGATGATTGAATGAGAGTGCGGGCACCGCTTGGGGGTTCAAATCGTTCAAGCAGTTCAAGCGTTCAGATCCTCGGGCCGTTCAAGTTCAAGGTTCAAAGTTCAAAGTGTTCATCGAGACTTGGATTCACAGATTATCGATATATCGGCTGTCGTCGAGGGCCATCTTTAGGCATGCCAAGTCGGGATATTGTTTGCCGAAGATCTGTGGTTTGGTGGCGTCATAGGATTTACCGGGACGTCGCGGCAATCGCTTAGAGTTTTGGTCTGACGTGACGAGGATGATCTACGAGTTACCCCGGATGAAGGCGCGAATCATCGTGTTTCGAATCGAGAAGTTGGTGCTTCATGATCGGTGCCTGTGCCATCGAGCTGTGCTTCAGGTTCAAAGCGAAACACCGTAATGCCTGCTTTGGTCAGTTCGTCAGTATCAAATCCTGGGCATTTCTGAATCGTAATGGTTTTTTCTGCAAAATTGCCGCGACTTTCGGTGTTCACCAGTGCTTGAATCTGCTCGGGCGAAGGCTCCTGGTTGTGTTCGGCAAAGAAACTTTTTCTCGATTTGGAGCTGGCATGTTTTTTCCTGTAGCTGACTAAAAAAAGCATGCAGATCACCTCCTTAGGGTTGCGCTGAGGACTCAAGCCTAGCTTTGTGCGCGCGGATTTTTGCGGAGCAAGGGCAGTGCCAGGATGCCTGCGACAGGACAAATTAGGACACCATGATTTGATCGATGACAGCGTTTCCACCCAAAGCATCGAGCTTGGTTTTGTTTCGTCCACGAGAGGTTCACCAGAAAACAAATGTGCTGACTGGGCTCGGAGTTCGTATGGGCGAAGGGCGAGAGAGTGGAACCGCTGACGGGCACTTCTAAGGTCAGGGCGGAGATTGTCCTCCTTTGGTTCCTCTATGCTAGATTGAAACCAATGAAAGGAATTTGGTCATGACGAATCAAAACTTTTCGAAGCGGACTCCTCGCTATATCGTTGGAATGATCGCCCTCCTTCTTGTGTTAGCAACATCGACCGGGGCAGTCTTCGGTCAGCCGGCGACCGGCGCGTCCGGAGTAAGGATTGGGATCATCGGATCCGGCAACTTAGGCGGCACGTTGGGAACGCTGTGGGTCAAGAGCGGCCATCCGGTGATGTTCTCTTCCCGGCATCCAGAGGAACTCAAAAAATTAGCCGACAGTCTGGGACCCTTGGCGCGTGCCGGTACGGTGCGCGAAGCCCTGGCGTTCGGCGACGTTATCTTCCTCGCCGTGCCCTATGCAGCCTATCCGCAGATCGGCAAGGATTATGCGCAGGAGTTCAAAGGCAAGATTGTTATCGATGCCGGCAACGCGGTTCCAGCGCGTGATGGCGAGATCGCAAAGGAAGCGCGTGAGAATGGAATCGGCGCTACGTCAGCGAAGTACTTGGCAGGAGCGCGGATCGTCCGCGCGTTCAACACACTCAACTATCGGCGGCTTGCCAACGCCTCCAATCGCCCGGAAGCCCGCATTGGCATTCCCATGGCAGGTGATGACAAGGATGCATTGGCGATCGCGTCGACCTTAGTGCGAGATGCTGGATTCGATCCGGTGATCATCGGCCCGCTCGAACGGGCAAAAGACTTTGCCCAAGGAGCGCCTTTGTACGGACAAGAGATCACGGCCCAGGAGATGCAACAGCGCGCGAAATCGCTCCGATGAGGCCCTATTCTAAATAAATGGAACTTCAGGCATTCCTGTGAATAGACTCGGAGATTGCACCGCGAAGGCGCGGAGTAAAGAGTTCTTGATTAAACAATTTCCGATCTCTGCGAACTCGGCGGCTCTGTGGTGAATACTTCTTCACAGAAAACCCGGAATAACCAAATAAATAATAGCCGCCTGCGCGCCACTCCGTGAATTAGTTAGCCTCTGCCTGCGGTTCAGCTCTTGGGTAATTCAACGCGTCGATTTCGAACTTTTTTAGTTCCGGCATGACCTGATCCGTAAAGAGGCGGAGTGAGTTCATCACTTTCGAATGTTCTAACGCGCCAAAGGCAAATTCACCCAAGAACGTATCGGCACCGGCCTGCAAAGCGATCTTCCGGATCTGCCGGGTCACGGTCTCAGCCGAGCCGCAGATAAAGGAGCCGTCCGTAATCGAATGGTCGATATCCAGAAGTTCTTTCTTGCGCTCGCCATCGAGTATCGTCGTGAGATTCTCATGCCCGTACCCGCCGTAGGCTCGGCCACCACCGCGTCGCTGCCAAAAATGGACCCAGTGATCTTTAGCTTCATCGCGGGCTTGCTTGTCGCTCTCCGCGACATAGACTTCTCGCATCAGTCCGATATGGGGTTTTCCGCCTGACGGCTGGGCGCCTTTGTAAGCATCCCGATAATGGTCGAACGCGGCTCGAATGACTTTCATCCTTGGCGGCACCCACTGGATCGTACTTACGCCTAAGGACGCGGCCTCCTCGAGGGATTCCCGGCTTCGTGTCGGCATCCAGAGCGGGGGATGGGGTTTCTGTACCAGCGGAATGCCCAATTCGACATTTTTGCATTTAAAGTATTCACCTTCGTAACTGTAGGATGCGTTAGCCCAGATTCCCTTTATCATGCGCAACGCCTCCCAGGCCATTTTTCGTTTTTCGTCCCAAGGCACGACATAGGCGGCGAAGGTGAAAGGCCCTACTCCGGCGCCGAACCCGCACTCCAAACGCCCTTGAGTCAGGTTATCGAGCAGGGCCACTTCTTCAGCGACCCGGATGGGGTTCCACAATGGCAGGACGTAAACGAGAGGGCCCAAGCGAATTTTCTTTGTCCGCTGCGAAGCGGCGCCGAGAAACGTCCCGGGACTCGGACACTCGGAGAAGCCCAGGTCAAAGTGATGTTCCGCGACAAAATAAAAGTCCAGGCCGGCTTGATCGGCGAATTCCAGCGTTTCCAGATGACTTGCGTAAATGTCCGCATAGGAGCGTTCCGGTTTGTCGTTCTTCTGCATGTGGTCAAAGATTCCAAGCTTCATGGTCGATATCCTTCATTTTATCGGCGAGACTTCTTTCTGAATTTCCTGCAACAGGGAGTTGTCGTACATCTTTTCTAACGCAAGCTTTTTGACCTCGGCGGTTCCTTCTCCGCGAAAATCAACGATCGAGACCAGGCCCTTGAGCGAAACCCAGGGGATGCGTTGCGCATACTCTTTCACGTTTTCCTTATAAGTCGCGTCCAAGATTTCCGGGTCCGTGGTGCGCGTGTATTTGGCCACTGCTCTTTTGGCGATCTGGGGTTCCTGAATCGCCAGGTCGTAGGCAGCAATGGTTGCCTTTAGCATCCTTTTTAGCTCTTCTCGTTTGGCGCGGAGCTGAGCTCGCTTGACGATGAAACAGCCGTAGTCGAATGGCAGCCCGATAGTTTCAGTCGTCATCAACTCTCTAAACCCTAGTTGCTTGGCATTCAAGGAAAGCGGGAGTGATATCGAACCGCCCTGAACCAGGTTTTTTTGCATAGCGGCGATGATCTCCTGGGTTCCGCCGACTTGCAAAATAGCCACATCTTTGACGGGCTGGAGCCGGTTTTTTCTCAACAGGTAGCGCGCGACAAAGTCCGAGAACGAGCCGAAGCGTGATACCCCAACTGCTTTTCCTTTAAGCCCGCTGATGCTGGTGATGGAAGCAGTGGTGAAGAATGATGTTTGTCCCTGATCGTATTGGCAACCAATCATGACCAGATCGGCCCCCGCGAGATTGGCATCCACGACGGCACCCGCTGCAGAATACACAACGTCGATGTCCCCGCCGAGCAAGGCCTGAACCGCCCTCGTACTCGAACCGATGAAGAGGAGTTCCAGCTCTACGCCGTTTTGCTGGTACAAGCCCGCTTCGTGTCCTACCCATAGGATCGTGAAGGTTCCCGCGAAAGCGGTATAGGCGACACGTAACTTCTCCGCGAATGCCGCCTCGGTGCGCGTGAGGGTGATTCCGATAAGGAAAAGCAGCGTGACCATGGCTCGGGGCTTTCTGGGATCTCTCATCGCTTACCTCTCGCTCGACTTGGCAGTTCCCGTAAATCATGTTTTTCAACGTCTCTGTCAAGGTTCGCGGCGCGGATTTGAATTTGGGAGCGTAATCATTTCCCGCTCGACGATCAGGCAAGATCACGAAGTTCAGTCATACATGTGTTCGCCGTAAATTCTTGAAGGTTGTTTAAATCATTTTTCCGACTACAAAGCCGAGAACTACTGCCAGCATCCCCACTAACAGACTCCCAATGATGTTGCCGAATCCGAGCAGGAAACTGCCGTCTTGCAAGAGCCGAAGTGACTCATAAGTCAAAGTCGAAAACGTTGTGTACGCACCGCAGAACCCGGTGGCGAAGAACAATCGGTAATTGGGGTGGATAAAGGCTCGATCCTGAAGGAACGCCATGAAGAAGCCCAAAAGTAGGCTACCGCTGATGTTGATAATAAACGTGCCATAGGGAAAATCCGCTCCCAAACGTTGAGCCGCCCAATTGGCGACTAAAAAGCGCGCGTTGGCGCCCAGAATTCCTCCAATACCGATCATTAGATACTCCACTCTCTAAGATTCCCCTTTGTCCTCACTCTGCTTTAGCCGGGAGGTCACCGACCAGCGCGGTCAGTAACTCGCCGCGTCCTACAATGCCCACCAGTTTTCCCGCATCATCGACCACCGGAAATCGTTTGATGCGTTTTTCGGCAGACATCGCAAGCGCTGTACCGATTGACTCATTCGCGCGAAGAGTTGTTACCGGCTGCGTCATCAAGTCCGCGGCAGTTTTTCCGCGGGCTTTTTGAAGATGGCTGCGTGCTTCCACGCTGCGAGACCCCAGAGGCAGTTTGCTGACAAGTTGTTCCAGAATCCCCGGATGCGTTTCCGGACTCATCCGCGCCATCAGATCGGTATCCGAAATAATCCCTCTGACATGACGATCCGTATCGACTACCACCACCCGTTGCGATCTGTCACTGGTCAAAAGCGTGAGTACCTCGGTGAGCACGGCTTCGGGCGATACAATAGAGACCGACTGATCCATCACGTCGGCAACCGTTCGCACGCTCGCGTAAGGATGGCCCGTCTCTCGTCGAGACGCCAACTGAGGCAGATGGCCCGCTGCAAGAGCCCTCAGAATATCAAACCGGCTAAGCATCCCCACCAACCGCCTTTGAGGCATCGACCACGGGCAGCCGCTTGAAATTCTTCTTGGCCATCAAGCGCGCGGCCTCGCTCAGCGAAGCTTCGGGGAAGACAGTAATCGGGTCTGAGGTCATCACGTCAGCTACAATGCGCGTGTTTTGCCGCAACCGGGTGATAAGCGACCGCGCCAAATCCGGGTCCGTGGCTCTCTTGAGGCTGAGTCTAACCTCCATGTCGCCGCGTTCGAGCAAATCGGTGTCGCTGATGATGCCGACCAGGAGGCCTCCCGTATTGACTACGGGAAGCGCCGTGTAAGGTTTGTCTAATAACTTTTCAACGACTTCGGCCAAAGGCACCTCCGGACCCACCGTTGCGACTTCGCGCGTCATGATCTCTTCAACCTTCACGTCAGGCAATCCTTCCCGTAATGTTGAAGAGTATTGATAGATTTGAATGTCTTCCACCGTGATCAGACCCGCCGGCACCATTTGCGCCAATTGTGGGAGAAGCCGTTCGACGCGATCAGGACGATCAACCCAGGTGACAACCACGGGCAAGTCCATGGAAAGCTCCAGGAGCGAAGTCGTCTTGATTCGACTATCGGCGCCGAAGCCGGCGATGCCGCGTTCTACAGTTGCACCGGCGCAACCTTCGCGGCGCAAAAACTCTAGGATCGCCATGTACAGCGGCTTGTGATACCACCGGTCGGTCTCACCGATAAAAATCGTCACTCTTTTTCCCTGGCCATTCATAGATTCTCTCGCATGGCAATAAAAAAACCCCTACTTCTCACGAAGTAGGGGTCATCAATCCGCCCGGGCGGATGGTTTACACGGCGAACCCCATCGCCTCTACAGTTATCCTGAAACTACCGCATCCGCAGTCGACTTGCAATGCCAGCGAAGCCGCATATAGCCGCCTCGCGTACGCCCGCGCCTCTAGCGGTTGACCCACCAAGGCAAGATGGGTAGATTAGAAACCCATGCCATTGGCAACTATTGAAGCGGCCATCGAAGAGATTCGACGGGGCCGGATGGTCATCCTGATGGATGACAAAGACCGCGAGAACGAGGGTGATCTCTGTATGGCAGCGGAGAAGATCACTCCCCAGGCCATCAATTTCATGGCCACCTATGGGCGGGGGCTCATCTGTCTTCCACTAACGGAAGAACAGGTGAAGCATCTGCAGATCGCAATGATGGTTTCCGAGAACACCTCTCCCTTCGGCACGGCTTTCACAGTATCCGTTGACGCGACGTCGGGAATTACCACCGGTATTTCCGCGGCCGATCGCGCGAAAACGATTCTCGACGCCATTGCCGACGATGCAAAGCCGCAGGATCTCGTCACCCCCGGTCACGTCTTTCCCCTGCGTGCTCGAAACGGCGGCGTTTTGGTCCGAGCGGGACAGACCGAGGGTTCCGTGGATCTAGCCCGTCTTGCCGGTCTTAAACCGGCAGGCGTCATTTGTGAAATCATGAAGGACGACGGCACCATGGCGCGCCAGCCGGATCTCATGAAGTTTGCCAAGAAACACAAGCTCAAAGTATGCACCGTTGCGGACCTCATCCAACATCGGCTTAATTATGATTCGCTGGTTTATCGGGCAGCGACCGCGCCGCTGCCGACCCGCTTGGGCGGAGAATTTCAAGCGATTGTCTACAACACCCATGTAGACCATAGCGAGCACCTGGCATTGATCAAGGGCGATATCTCTCCCCGAGAGGAAACCCTGGTCCGGGTGCACACCAAGTACGTTCCCGGCGACGTATTCGGTTTTGCGCTTCTCAACACGGGCGCCGTCATCGAGCGCTCCATGGAAATTATCGCTCGCGAAGGCAAGGGGGTAATTCTCTATCTCCAACCCGAGCGCAAAGGCGCGCATCCCTCCATGGTCGCCTACCCCAGAGTCGAAGGTAAACAACAAAAGGATATGAATCTTTCCTTTGTCTACCGCGCCGACTTCAAGGAGTACGGGATCGGGGCGCAAATATTGCGGGATCTGGGAGTGGGCAAGATGCGGCTACTGACCAACAACCGCAAGCATCTCGTGGGGCTTCGTGGCTATGGGTTGGAAGTCACTTCGTTGGAGTCCATTCCACGAGATAATCCGCTTCGTGAAGTTGCAAAGCAAAAAAAGACCAAAGCTAACAGTGCATAGGCTTGGGATGCCAATCGTGCTCTGATATTTTGGGTTTGAAATTTCGATCGCAGTGAGGATCTATGCCGATTTTCGAATACAGCTGTCGCCGTTGCCAACATAGTTTCGAGACCATCCTTCTTTCCGCAGGAGAAAAAGTCAGCTGCCCAAAATGCGAGAGTTCCGCAGTGGAAAAACAACTCTCGGTTTTCAGCTCACCGGGTTCCCAGTCGGAAAAAGCCGTTGCCGGAGGGGGTTGTGGCTGCACACCGCAAACTTGCGGCTGCCATTAATCCGAATTCACCGGGCTCAGATACCTGGGAAGATCGGGCCGGATCCGTTTAAGCGCTTCGCCGATATTCGAAAAGACTCTCTCCTCCACCAATTGACCGTTCACCCAAAAGTCCAATGACGGAGCATCGGTAAAATTGATGTCGACGTAACGTTCCCCTGGCGGTTCGGCCGTGATTACCACTCTAACGGAGTAGCCGGCATCGACGATCAACCCGCGGGCGCCGGGAGGCAAAAGAAGACTGTTCTTGATCTTGGCGAGCCTTTCAGGAGGATAAGAGCCAACCTCGAGAGAAAAGTATCCCCATTCCCCCGGGGCCACGGAGAGTTCCTTAAGCATTCTCGGATTGATATCAACGAGATTTTTTGCCGCTTGGTCTTGATTGTACCCCTTGAGCAGCTCGTAGGCCCATTTTTCAACGATGCCCTTGATCGGCGCGGCCGGCTTCTCGCGCTCTTTGACCGGCCCGCGGTCGATCCACCACTTGGTTTCTTCAAAGGGCGCTGTTTTTTCGTCTGCCATAAAAACCTAGGAACAGATTCTCCGCCTGCTTATCATCGCGTCAAACCTTGAAATCTTCCAGCGTGTTGGGAGCGAAGAGAGATTTTAATTCCGGGAATTTCTTAATCAATCCTTGCTCATGCGAATATTGAATGAGCGTTTCCAAAACGTGGCGATTGGCCTCCAATCCGTAGGGCCAGAAGGCGTCTCCAAAAAGTTCCTTTTCTTCCTCGACATCCGCAAAGGACCAGGCAAGCATATATTTAAGCGCCGAATACTTATACAGCGACTCTTCGCAAATCCTTTTCGATTCCGCGAAGGCCTTGCACAGGCTTTGAGCCACCCAAGGAAACTTTTCGTACACTTCCTCGCGCAGCACAATCGCGTGCATAATTGGAAATATCTTTGTCCGCCGGTAGTAATCCTTTTCCACCTCACGGAAGTTTGCGAACAGTCTCTTCACCTTGGGAGACCGCCGAACAAATGGAGAAGGAATGTGGGCGCAGATCAAGCCATCGAGCTCGCCTTGCTCGAGCATGCTTGACAGCGTTCGATCCGGGCCAATCCATCGAATATCGATGTTTTTGCCCAAGTCGGGCTTGAGTTTTTCTTCACGGCCCGCATCCTCAGCGCCTCCGGTAAACCATTTTACTTTTTCCGGCGCGACCCCGTAATCATGCTGCAAAATACCCCTGATCCATACGGCGGCAGTGATCTGGTACTCAGGCACGCCCACACGCCGTCCGATCAAGTCCTTCGGCCCCTCAATGCCGGAGTCCGTGTTCACAAAAATAAAAGAGTGCCGAAAGAATCTCGAGGGAAAAACCGGTAGGGCGATCAATCGCGGATGACCTCGGTCGCGTGCCATCAGATAGGAGCTCATGGAGCACTCGGCGGCGTCGAACTCCTGATAACGAAGCATACGCCAAAACGTCTCTTCGACGTGGAGCGGCAAATAAGTCAACTCCACGCCTTCGACCTGAACCCTCCCCTCCTGGAGTGCGCGGGTACGGTCATACTCCCAACATGACAAAGTCAGAGGAATTTTCCCCATGATGTTCTCCTTCTCGAAGGTCGTGGCACGCGAGTGCAATTTGTTAACTTATTCCGGCAAGAAACTTTGCGGCGCCGATAACGAATTGCTCCCTCTCACCCTGCAGCACAACCGCGGCTTCGCCGGAAGCCAGTGTCGTCCGGCGTTCGATCGTATAAGGCTTGCCTTGGAATCTGACTTGCTGCCCCGGGTTGAATCGACTGAGTTTCAAGTGATCCGGTTGCGGATCGATTTTCTCCATAGCAATGTTGTTTAATATCATATCCGTGATGAAAGCTTAAACTCCGGGTGGCCGAACCCAATTGCTCAGCGGCGCCCATGGGTTATCGACCGCACGGAATTGACAGCCTGAAAACTGCAGCATAAAGTTCCGTTGATCGAGGAGAACTGAAGTGCGCATTGCCATAATGGGCGCCGGGGCGGTGGGAGGTTACTTTGGTGCACGACTGGCGGCTGCCTCTAACGATGTTGCGTTTATCGCGCGTGGCCTGCATTTGGCGGCGATGCGGCGGGAGGGACTCAATCTCGAGAGTCCTCAAGGCAACCTGCAGATTCGTGACGCTCTCTTCACCGACGATCCTACCCAGATCGGCGTCGTCGATCTTGTGCTCTTCTGCGTCAAGTCCTACGACACGGAAGAAGCGGCTGCAAAACTGGCACCGCTGATCGGCCACCGGACGATCATTTTATCGCTGCAAAACGGCGTCGACAACGCCGACAAGATCGCACAGCGATGGGGTAACGAGAAAACCCTGGCGGGCGTGGTCTACCTTGGCTCGCAACTGCTGCAGCCGGGAAAGCTCAAACATTCGTCGGGAGGCAGAATCGTGTTCGGCGAGTTGGACGGCAAACTCCATGAGACAACCCGAGTTGTTGAGCGGGTTCTCTCTTCGGCGCAGATTTCCTGCGAGGTGAATGCGGAAATTCGAAGCGTTCAATGGCGCAAGCTGTTGTGGAATGCCCCCTTTTGCGCAATCAGTTGCCTGACCCATGCCAATGTGAAAGAAATCGTGGAATCCGACTCGCTCACAAAACTAGCGTTGGATTGCATGACGGAGGTCCGAGCCGCAGCCAAAGCGCAAGCCATTGATCTCGATCGCGCGTTGTTCGATGAAACGCTTAATTTTTCCAAGAGCCTCGGAGACTTCAAACCTTCGATGCTTCAGGATCTCGAAGCGGGCAAACCGCTTGAGTATGAAGCGTTCAATGGCATAGTAGTCGAATTGCTGCGCCGAACCGGGAAGGAAGCACCGACGAACCAAGTTTTCTACGGCGCACTAAAATATCTGGACAAGAAAATAAAAACGGAAAGGTCGCAATAACGATCTGCGGTAGAACTGAATCTTATGACAAGAATATTTTTATTGCTGCTTTTGGTCGGTTCGATCCCTGGGGTATCCGCCACGGCACAGGCCCAAACTGAGAAGGAGCTTGTCGCCAAAGGCCAATACATCTTTGCTCTCGCCGGCGGCTGCGCCTGTCACAGTGTCCCGAAAGAGACTCCGCACGCCGGCGGCCGCGCCTTTCCAATTCCTTTGGGTACAGTCTACAGCACGAATATCACACAGGACAAAGAAACCGGTCTTGGTAATTGGACCGATCAGCAAATTTACGACGCCATGGTTAAAGGCATCCGGCCCGACGGCAGCCGGATCTTACCCGTCATGCCCTACGAAGGGTATTCCGGGATGGCTCAAGAAGACCTCAAAGCGCTCATCGCCTACTTAAGGACCTTGAAGCCCGTGAAGAAAGCAACGCCTCCCCTGAAAAGTTGGGCGCCCTTCGCCCGTAGCTTGGGGACGCCCGTTTATTTAAAAGTCTTTGGTCGGTTCTCCAGTTCGCCGGCGCAGGCACCGAAGAGTGGAATCGAAAGGGGGCGTTATCTGGTCGAGCACGTGTCGCTTTGCGTCGACTGCCACACGCCAAGGAATTTTATTGGGGCGCCGAAGCGATCTCTTTATCTCGCCGGCGCCGACAAAAAAATCGGCCCTTTAGGTCAGGCGGTGCCGAACATCACACCGGACAAAGAGACAGGTATCGGAGATTGGAAACGGGAAGATATCGTGGAGCTGTTAATAAACGGCAACAAGCCGGACATGGACAACGTTCAAGGTCTCATGGCCGAGGTGATCGAGCACGGGTACAAAAGCATGACCAAGGAAGATGCTCTGGCCGTCGCCGACTATTTGAAATCGATCCCGCCAGTTAAGAATAAAATCGAGTAGCTTTCGCCTTCACGCGCATCTAGGCCCGCGGAACTTGTTTCACGACCTCGGCGAGGATCTCATCGGTATTGACATTTTCCGCTTCCGCCTGAAAATTGAGGATAATGCGATGCCGCAGAGCGGGGTAAATTACCCTGGCGACATCCTCGTAGCTCACATGGATTCTACCGTCGGCCAGTGCGTTGCCCTTGGCTCCCAGAATGACGGCTTGGGCGCCGCGCGGGCTGGAACCAAAGCGGAGATATTGTTTGACTGGAGAGCCGGAACCGTGACCGTTGCTCAAATTGGGCTGCGTCGCATGTACAACGCGCACGACATAATCCTCGATGGGTGGAGCAATCAACACCTGGCGCAGAAGTTGTTGCATTTGGCTGATCAGCTTTCCGCCATCGTCCGGGAGCACTTTTCCCGTATCGCCGATCTCCATGCCAGTGGTCCGTTTAAGGATTTCCCTCAGCTCCACCGGTGACGGTGGTGCCACCATGAGTTTGAAGAAAAATCGATCCAGCTGCGCCTCGGGGAGCGGATAAGTTCCCTCGAGCTCGATCGGATTTTGGGTGGCCAGCACTATGAACGGGGATGCCAAGATGTGGGATTCGCCAAAGACCGTCACTTGCTTTTCCTCCATCGCTTCCAAAACTGCGGATTGGGTCTTCGGCGTCGCGCGGTTGATCTCATCCGCGAGGACCACATGCGCAAATATCGGTCCTTTTTTGAATTGAAACTCGCGGCGGCCATTGGCTTCGGTCAGGACTTCTGTGCCTACGATATCGGAGGGCATTAGATCCGGCGTAAACTGAATACGCTTGAATGAAACTCCCAGGGCATGACTCAAGGATTTCACGAGCAATGTTTTGCCCAAACCCGGCACCCCCTCCAGCAAGACATGCCCGCTGGCGAAAAAAGCGATCAATACTTGCCTGATGACTTCGTCGTGGCCGACGATAACTTTTCGTACCTCAGCTTCCAACCGTTTGAAGACTTGCTGAAATTTCTCTGGCTCCATCAGGTTCCCTTTCTGGTTCAACGAATAATGCCGCGGTACTCCAAGGGCAACTGTTGTTTTTCTGTCGGGGCGTCGGGCACGTGAGCAGGCAACGGAACATTGCTCGCCGGTGATTTCGGATAGGCCTGGCTTTCTTTTGACTGCTTGCTGATACTCCCTTCGCCCTTCGAATCGGCGGCCAATTCTTCCGGCAATTGCACGGTTATATAACCCGCCCCTTTGACTCCCCCTTTACCCTGCTCGCCCGGCTTATAAAACCGCTCCGCCGGTGGCACCCCCTGAGGGATCTCCTCCGACCGACTCCTCCCTGGTCTATCCTGCGACCCACCTTGCGTCTTCCCTGTCAGCTCCTTACCTGTATCTTTATCGGACTTGTTGCTGGAGTCCGGTTGATTGCTTTTTCCGTCAGGCTGACTCTGTTGGTTTTTTTCTTTGCCTTGCTGTTTCGGATCGCCCCGAGCACTTTGTCCCTGTGGGCTATCTCTGGTTTGTTCAGCGTTCAACTCGGTTCCGCTATCGCCGCCCCCCTGACCTTGTTTCCCCTTTCCTTGTCCTTCCTGGGAAAGATTGCTTTTCACCCCTCCATCGCCTTTTTCTGAGTCTTTTTGTTCACTACGACCGGACGGCTGTTCCAGCCCTTGAAGCGTGCTCGAAGTCTCCCCTAAAAGATCGCGGCTTTCTCTCTCTTTTTCTTTCTCTTGTTGCTTCTTTACCTGTTCCAAGGTTTCGTGAATCAGCGCCTGCTTCTCCGGCCCCGATACGGCCGGTTGCTGGAGTTTCATTGCGAGGGTTTGCAGATCATGGGCCAATGCCGACAACGCCGGTTTCTGCCCCATTTTTTCCGCGAGCTCACTAATCTTCTCGTAGGCCGGAGCCTGGCGTCGCGTTGATCCAATCAGTGGCATCGAGAGATGAAACAGGACCGCCGCGACGAGAGAGCCCAGGAACGACCAGTAAAAGGACCGCTTTATGCTATAGGGAAACTCGCGGCGAAAATCGATCCGCTCCAGGAGCGCTGCGGCCTCGCCTCGCAAACGCCCTACCCAGGCGGCAGGCCAGAGGGCCACGTCGATCGTTGCCAAGGTGAGGAAGCGGTCTTTCGCCCCGGTCTTGTCGTCCACCAATCGAGCAGCGGAACCTACCGACGGGATCAAAGGACGGATGCGAAACATCACCGCAAGCAGACCCACTCCGATAATTGCGCTGCAGAGTAGTAGAAACGTCAGCGATGCGATCCAGGCGGCGCGGTAGAGATAAGCCGCGAGGTAGATGGCAGCCAGCAGCGGCGGCGAGCAAATCAGGAGAGAATCCCAGAGCGCGTGATGGCGTAACTGCGCTACCAACCGACCCACTTGCTGTTCCGGCGACCCTCCAGTCTGTGCATCCGTGGACGTCGTCATGCCGGCTAACTATAACATGTTAGCAGGACGCCATAAATGCGTCGCTAATCGCGACGTGGCGCGTGTTTGCGGCGGGACGCAGCGGCATCGTTGCGTGGCTGATAGGTTTTGACTGCCTGGCTGTGCGCCTCCAAGTTTTCCGAGAAAAGGTGGGTGCCGTCGTTTTTTGACACAAAATAAAGAAATGGCACTGAAGCGGGATAGAGTGCGGCTCTTAGAGATGAGAGGCCCGGGTTGCAAATCGGCCCCGGCGGAAGGGCAGGAATGCGGTAGGTGTTGTAAGGGCTCGAAGCGTGCAAATCTTTCCGGGTCAAATTACCATTAAAGTCTTTGATACCGTAGATAACCGTCGGATCACTTTGCAGCGGCATTTTAAGCTTCAGCCGGTTGTGAAATACAGCCGACACCAGGGGTCTCTCGGCTTCGACACCGGTTTCCTTCTCAATAATCGAAGCCAGGGTCACGACTTCATGCGGCGATAGACCGTTATCATCGTTTCGCTGTCCGGTCAGGGGTTCGACGCTCTTGCGAAACTGCTCTGCCATCTTCAGGATGATTTCTCGGGGTGGTGTTTCTGGAATAAAGCTATAGGTGTTTGGAAACAGATAACCTTCGAGACTCCTACCTTGCAGGCCGAGAGACGAAAGCAGTTCGGGATCACTGGCGGCGGCAAGGAACTGCTCCTCTCGGACAATACCCATTTTGGCCAACAAATCTGCGACTTCTTTGACCGTCAGTCCTTCAGGAATTGTAACCCTCTGGAATATCCCTTTGCCGAGCACCATATGGTCGAGAACTTCTGACGGTGACAAAGGCAACTCGAAGCGATAGAGTCCCCAATGAATTTTTTTCTCTAATCCCGAGTAGCGTGCCCACAGCGAGAAGAGTCTTTCGTTGGTGACGACCTTGTGGTCCCGCAGTTTGCGGACCACCGTAGAAAATGATTCTCCTTGTTCGATGCGGATTTCGACGGTGCCGGACCGCGGGGAAGCACCCAGGAAAATGTAGGAGAAAACAAATCCTGCAAAAAGTACAGCCGAAACAAAGACGAGGCAAAGAGTAATGAGAAAAGACTTCATCCCTAAAAAGCGAAAGGACACGGAAACAAAGACCCGGGTTGCGCAAACGCGCTAATTTTCCGTCAAATTAACTTTCATCCAGCCCTCGATTTGACGCAGGAATCCGGCGAAGGGGTCCTCACCCGGCTCCGCGGCAAAATAAGCTTTGCGGGTATAATCCAGTGCGCCGGAATAGTATTCAAACTTCTTCGAAAGTTCTTGAAACAGAATGAAGCCGGTACGGTAAAGGGACAGATCGAGCTCGGAAACCGTCCAGTACGACCGGCTTCCTTCTTCAAGGTAGTAGCCAAGAAACCCTCTCCCCTCTACGTGACTACGAAAAATTCCGCTCATGAACAGCGCATAGTCTCCGAGGTATTTGCGCAAGGACCTTTCTTTGAGGAGTTGAGTTTCGTCGACCGGCGCGGAGGGTTGCTCCGAGAGAATTTCAACCATGCTCTCCATGCGTTTGCCCTTTCGCGAGCGAATTCGATAAAGATTCTCGCTCTTGGCAAAATCGGTCAGCACGTCCGCCATATAGCGCGTCACGGTTGAGTCGTAGATGCCTAATTGCCGGAAGCTTTGGCGAATGACATCATGAAAGAAGCTATGTAGTTTGGTATTGGGTGCGCGTTTTTCCATCATGCTTTTATGATACCAAAGTTGTGTTTTCTTGGGAAGATTTTGCTTTTGGGCAAGGGTGGGGTCGCGAATCCGCCGGCTATTATCACTCTAGCCATTTTTTGCATGAAAGCTATAATAGCGCAGCGTTCTCCACTTCTGGCACTTCGCTAACCCGGAGGAAACCATGGCAAGGGACCTCAAAGAGGAGTTTTTCCGACTTGATGGCGCATGGGCATCGTTTGAGCTTATGTCGATTCGCCGGCGTGACGATTACTTAAAGCCCTTTCGCGTGCTCCGTTGTAAGATCGATGACCAGGTTGACTTCCAAGCTCCAGAGACGCGGCGCAGTGCCACCGAAGCTACGGTCTTGATCGAGATTTTCGGCGAGGAGGAACTTGTGGCCGCCAACGGTCGAGGTCCGGTGCAGGCCGTTGACAACGCCATGAGAAAAATCCTTGAGAAGCATTACCCGCAACTATCTGAGGTCAGTTTGGAGGAGTTCGACGTTCGATTGCTGCACCATGGTGCCATCATCGGGGATGACGAAGACAGGGGTGCCGGCGCGTTGGTTAGAGTTCTGGCTATTTTTTCAGATGGCGCTGACCGATGGGGCACCGTGGGCGTGGCAGCGGACATCCTCCAGGCCAGCGTCGAGTGCATCATTGACGGTCTCGAGTGGAAACTTCGCGGCGAACATAAGCACTAGAATTAACGCGTAGATCTATACTAGTGGAATGACACACGGCCAGGAGCGCTTGGTTTACGGTAGAGGAAGTCCGGAACCGGAGCCGGGAGCATAAGCGTTTCGCAGATACTGCGACACCATGCGCTGGGTGTTAAAGAACGAGCCATTGAGCGCGATGGCGAACCGCATGACCTCGGTAAACTTGGGGGTTTCTTTGTAAAAGAGGGGGAGAATGATTTGCTCGAGCTTCTTGTATAGGGACTGGACTTCCGCCTCCGAGTCGTTATCCATTACGTTCGGCTCACCGATGGACCAGCCGGTCACACCCTCAACGTGGCCTTCGATCCACCAACCATCCAGAACACTAAAGCTCGGCACGCCGTTCAGAGCGGCTTTCATCCCGCTGGTACCCGACGCTTCCTGCGGTCTAAGCGGTGTATTGAGCCAAACATCGACCCCGGAACAGATGAGCTTTCCCAATGCCATATCGTAATTTTCCAAGTAGACAACACGAACGTCGTTCGCCAAAGCAGCCGCCGCTTCGAAGATTCGGCGAATAATGGCTTTGCCGCCTTCGTCTCGTGGGTGGGCCTTGCCGGCGTAGACCAACTGCAATGGACCCCCATTGAGCGCTATCTGCTTTAAGCGATCTACCTCCTTGAAGAGCAGGTCGGCGCGTTTGTAGGCCGTGGCGCGCCGGGCAAAGCCAAGGGTGAAAATGGACTCATCGAGCTGAATACCCGTGAGCCAGCGTACTTGCTGGAACAGCTCTTTCTTCGCTTGCGCGTGCGCTTGACCAATTTCGTACAAGGGGATTCCAACGGCGTAGCGGAGGTAGCAGTTATCGCGGCGCCATTCTGGTATCATGCGATCATACAGCGCGCAAAATGGCGCTGACGTCCAAGCGACGGTGTGGACACCATTGGTAATTGCGCCGATGTCGTAGTCCGGGAACATTTTGCGCGAAACCTCTCCGTGACGCAAAGACACCCCGTTTGCATAGTGGGAGAGCCGAAGCGCCAGCTCGGTCATATTGAGGTCGCCGTTCATCACCCCCAGCTGACCGAGAATCGCAGCACACTGCTCACCCAGCACCTGACGAATCAGGTTGGCATCAAAACGGTCGTGGCCAGCCGGAACCGGAGTGTGGGTTGTAAAAACGCATTGCTGCCGCACCGCTTCTATTTCAGCTTCTGACACGCCCTGCATTATATGCGGGCCCGCCCGCTCCTCCAGCAGCGCAACCGTGATGAACGCGGAGTGCCCCTCGTTCATGTGGAAGACGCGCACGTTTGCATATCCGAGGGCGCGGAGCACCGCCAAACCACCAAACCCTAAAATCGACTCCTGGCACAAACGATAATGTTCATCGCCGCCATACAGATGGTCGGTGAGAACGCGATCTCGGGGATCGTTCTCATCCAAGTCTGTATCGAGAAGTAATAGCGGTACCGCGTGTCCGGAGATGCCGCGAAAGAGATACCTCCAGGCACGCACGATTACATTTCGCCCTTCAATTCCTATCGACACCCGCTGCGGCAAGGGCTCAAGACGATTTTCCGGCGACCATTTGGATGGGCTCTCTAGCTGATTGCCTCGGGCATCGAGCCGCTGGTCGAAGTAGCCCTTGCGGTGAAGCAGAGTAACGGCGACCATCGGCACTCCAAGATCCGCCGCTGAGCGCAACATGTCGCCAGCTAATATACCCAGTCCGCCGCTATAGGTGGGGATATCGGAGTCGATTGCCACGTCCATGGAGCAATAGGCGATTGTACCGGTCGAAAAAGAGGTCAGCAATGGGTTCATAAGGGTTTGGAATTACGAGGATTTTCTTTGATTAGTATCAAACCTCTGGCAGTGAAAAGTGTAACACAGATCAGCGGTTCCATCAATTAATTAACGTTGGCCTCGTTGGCCTGGAGTGAGATCTAACTTATCAGGAAATGCGCCGAGATTGTCTCCGAGTCGGTCGCACCGTATAGTCCGGTGATGAAACTTCAAGATGGATCAAGCATGGTCGCGGACTTGACCACCATCGGGCGCAAAAGCGGCGAGCGGCGGACCGTCGAGCTCCGTTTCATCTACTATCATGGGTGCTTTTACGCCTCGTCGAGTAAAGTGGAGGGAAAGCACTGGTGCCAGAATATGCTCAAGACTCCTACCGTGGAAATAAATGCCAAAGGCGAACGGTTCTCATGCGCAGCGACGCAGGTGAGGGATGAGAAACTCCGCCGGCACATCCTCACACTGCGCGATTCATCGCCGCTGATGGATCGCGTGGTTTTTGAAATCAAGCCTAGCCCCCTGACTTCGTCCGGAGAATAGACGTTACAACCGTTCAAACACTTTGCCGAAAAAGTGATTTTTATTTCTTTGGCTCTTCCTTCTGCTCTTGCATCTTTTTTTCCAGGTTCTCGGCGCCTTTTTGCATTCCCTCGTACATCTGCTTTTCCTTCTGCATCCCTTCTTGGATCGCCTTCTGCGCTTCTAGATTTCGATCCGCTGAATCTTTTTTATCTCCGCAGGAGCCAAGAGCACATGCCAAGATGGGGATAATCACCAAGCGTTGCAACAGTTTCATCAGTGGGTTCCTTCTTTCTCTCGTGTAATGAGTTTAGTTAGCAGGAAAGGACACGGACACGCAACTCATTCGGCGTTCATGACCGAATGAATTCCATGGTTTTTCTTCCATGACGATTCTGATATTTTATGGCCATGGCCCGCCTCGCGATAACCATCGCTCTTGTGGTGCTGCTCTCCTCATCTTCCATCTCGGTTTCCTCTCAAGCTCCTGCGACGAGATTAAAAACCAACCCCGCTCTGACCGTGACCGACGCGGGAAGCTGGAAGACGATTCAAAAGGGAGTTGAAGTCCGCAAAATGACCCTCGAACGTTCCGAACCGAGTCACGGCATCGACCTAAAGCTGCTTCGTTTTGATCGGCAGTGGATCGTCCCTCGGGTCCTTCGCAGCGCCCAATTTCAACTGAAAGGCGCCAATGCGAAAACGTTCGCTGAGAAGAGCGGCGCCCTCGCAACGATCAACGGCAGCTATTTCGACACCGACGGAAAACCCCTCGCGTTTCTCAAAGTAGCCAGCCAGGCATTCAATGCGCGAGTTGCCAAGAACTCTCTCTATACCGGAGTTTTCAGTATCAGGGATCAGCAGCCACTCATTTCGCACCGCGACGATTTTCTTCCCGAGCAGGCGGACGAGGGGCTTCAGTCAGGCCCTTTGCTCCTCCTCCATGGAACCGCTCAGGCGGTGACGGGGGTACCGAACCGAGCCAACCGACGCGCCTTGATCGGCGTCGACCAGGAACAACGATTGGTTATCGCGGTGGCGGACAGTTTGCTCGGCGGCCTTCACTGGCCGGAACTTCAAGAAATCTTCTCAGCGCCGCCTTGGCAAATCCAGGTTACGGATCTATTGAACCTCGACGGCGGCGGCTCCGCTCAACTGTATGTCAAAACGAGTAAGTTTGAGGACCTCGTGGCGGGGACTGCAGAAGTTCCCGTCGCCATCGGCTTCTTCAACCGGGCTAATTAGTCGAGGGAGAAAAAAGCAATACGGCTCCAATCGAGTACCCTGGCTGGAAGGATTCCCAGATAAACGGTTCCAAAGACCGCCAGCGCTACCGCAATGTAGAGGTAACGCGATTGGCGAAAGCTTTTTCCTTCGACGCCACCCTCCTCCATATACATCGCCACGACGACGCGCAGGTAGTAGACAACCGACAAGAGACTGTTAAGAACGCCGATGATCGCCAAATTCGTATGACCGGCAAGTATCGCGGAACGAAAGATATAAAACTTTCCCGTGAACCCCGCGAGGGGAGGGAATCCCGCCAGCGATAACATGAAAAGCGACATGGCGGCGGCAAGAAAAGGCCGTTTGAACCCCAGTCCGGCAAAATCACTGTAGTTGTCACGAGGGCCGTCCGAGTCCGTCAAACTGGTGAGCACGGCGAAGGCACCGACGGTCATAAATGTATACGTGACCACATAAAATAGCAGCGGGGGTCCTCCCCACTCCTCTCCCACAACCAGGGCGATGAGTAGATATCCTGCATGCGCGACGCTCGAATAGGCAAGCATCCGTTTGACGCTCGCTTGCGACAGCGCGAGCAAATTCCCTACCGTCATGGTTGCGATCGCCATCAGCCATAACGGACTGGCCCAATCGCTATCGAAAGGCGACAGCTTGTGCATCAGAATTCGCGCCCAAGCGGCGAAAGCGGCGGCCTTCACCGCGACAGACATGAAACCTGTGACCGGCGTCGGCGCGCCCTCATAGACGTCCGGAATCCAAAAATGAAACGGCACTGCTCCGACCTTGAAAGCGAACCCGACTACCAACAGTAAGACTCCGCCGGCGAGATAAAGCGGCCGCTCGGTCATGGGCTCGACCAAATGAGCGGAGATTTCGTTGAGGTTGGTTGAGCCGGTGGCGCCGTAGATCAACGCGATGCCGTAAAGCAGAAAGCCGGTGGCGAAAGCGCCCATTAAAAAATACTTCATGGCGGCTTCGCTGGACCGGCTGCTCGCGCGCCACATGCCGGTCAGAATATAGACGGCCACGGACATGGTTTCGAGGCCGAGAAAAAAAACGATCAGATCGTTGGCCGCGGCCATGACAATCATGCCGACCGTGGCAAAGAGAATCAGGGCATGGAATTCGCCTTCGTGGATTCTTGTTTCCCTCACATAGTGAATCGACGCCAGGATCGTCAGCCCGGCACCGACCAGGATAATCTGTGTAAAGAAGAGCGCAAAATTATCCAGCAAAAGAGTGTCGCCGAAGGCACCGTCCTGACTCCCCCACAAAACTAAGGTTTCCACACCGCACAGCACCAAACCCAAAAGCCCGATCCAAGCCAAGAGCCCCTTTTCATTTTCTTTGAGAAAAAGATCCAACAACATCACGACTAACGCCGTCAGCAAAACTTGCGCCGCAGGGAGAAGTGGGATGAGATTAACGTCCATCGTTCTGATTTTGTCCGCCGGCAGCGTCGTTGACGGCTGTAGGTGTCCCTTGAATGGCGAAGACTCTCTTGAGCGTCACATCAATGGATGGCTTCATCCGGCTCAAAAACGGTTGCGGATAAAGTCCCATCACGATGATCAATGCCACCACCGGCGCGAGGATAAGGATCTCTCGGCCGTCCAGGTCTTTGAGTTTCTGGTTTTCCGGATTGGCCAGCGGGCCAAAAATCACGCGCCGAAACATCCATAGCATGTAGATCGCGCTCAGGATCATACCGGTGGCCGCGGCAACCGCCCACCCCGGGATGACAGCGAAGGCGCCCAGCAAGATCAGAAACTCCCCGACAAAGCCGTTCAGTCCCGGCAATCCGATGGACGAGAAAGTCACGACGAGCAACAGAACGGAAAAGATCGGCAGCTGCTTCCACAGGCCGCCAAAATCTTCGATCATACGGGTATGGCGGCGGTCGTAAATCATGCCCACCAGCAAAAAGAGTGCACCGGTGGAGAGCCCATGGTTCAGCATCTGGTAGATGCCGCCCTGGACTCCTTGCAAATTGAACACGAAAAGACCCAGCATGACAAAACCAAGATGACTGACGGATGAATAGGCAACCAGCTTTTTAATGTCGGTCTGCATCATCGCCACCAAAGCGCCATAGATGATACCGACCACCGCCAGCGCAATGATGACCGGCGCCGCGGCCAGCGCGGCTGCCGGGAACAGGGGAATCGCGAAGCGCACGAAGCCATAGGTGCCAAGTTTGAGGAGAATGGCGGCAAGGATAACCGAGCCTGCAGTGGGCGCCTCCACATGGGCATCCGGCAGCCAGGTATGGAACGGAAAGAGCGGCACTTTAATGGCGAAGGAAAGCGCGAATGCCAGAAAGAGCCAGACCTGCTCATGGAAAGGCAAATGCAGATTATAAAGTTGGAGCAGGTCGAAAGTCAGGACTTGGGTCTGTTGCGCGTGACGGGTTGCGATGTAGATGATCGCCACCAGCATCAGTAAGCTCCCGGCCATGGTATAGAGGACAAATTTAACCGCCGCATAGATCCGGCGCGGTCCGCCCCAGACGCCGATAAGAAAATACATGGGGACCAGCATGACTTCCCAGAACACGTAGAAAAGAAAGAGATCCAACGCGACGAAGGCGCCGAGCATGCCGGTTTCTAAAATCAGCATGAAAAACAGATACTCTTTGATCTTGTCCTTTACAGACCACGACCCCAAGATCGCGATCGGCATGAGAAAGGTTGTGAGCAAGACCAGAAACAGACTGATACCGTCAATGCCAACGAGGTATTCAATCCCATAAAAGCGCATCCATGGCACGCGTTCGACCAACTGCATCTCCCCATTGCCGCCGTCAAACTGGTTTAGGATGTTGAGCGACCAAAGAAATGCCAGGCTGGTGAAAAACAATGCCCAGACGAATAGAGTCCGCGTGCTTCGCCGGGAGATCAGCATAAGTCCCAGGGCGCCGATAACCGGGATGGCGAGCAGCACGCTCAAATTTCCTAGGGCTAACGCAGGCATGATTTATTGTTGATTGAGAAAGTAAGCCAACAGCGCGAGGGTCGCGGCCAGGAAACCCGCCAGGTAATGCTGAACATTGCCGGTCTGGGCTTCACGCCAAATCAGGCTTAAACCTTTGGCTCCTTTCGCAACGCCGTTGACCAACCCATCGATAACCGCGGGGTCGAAAACCTGAGCCAACCACCGGGAACAGGTGGTGAACGGCCGCACGATAAGAATGTCATAGAGTTCGTCGATATAGTATTTGTGAAGCAAGAGACGGTAGGGACCGCCGCCGGCCAGCGAAGCGAGTCGATCGGGCAGTTTGCTCGCCCTGCCGTATGCAAAATAGGCGAGTAGAAATCCCAGCCCGCCGATCGCGAACGTGAGCAAGGTCAAATTAATTTCGTCGGTCGAAGAACCCTGCGCCGCCTCGTGGACACCACCAAACATCGGTTGGAGCCAGCGGTCCCAAAGACTTCCCCACAGATAGTCGGGAGCGCCCAACCAACCCGCAAAGATGGAGCCGGCCGCGAGGACGACCAGGGGCACGATCATGACCGCGGGCGATTCATGAATATGGGCCTTCACATGTTCGTCTGCCCGACACTCGCCATGAAAAACCGTAAAGAGCTGTCGAAACATGTAAAATGCCGTCAGTCCCGCCGTTAGCCAGCCGATAAACCAGAGTCCAGTCGAGCCATGAGGGCTGCTGTAGGCTTGCCAAAGGATGGAATCTTTGGAGAAAAATCCGGCGGTAAACGGGGCTCCCGCGATCGCCAAAGTCGCAATCGCATAAGTCCAATAAGTCGCCGGTAGATAGGCCTTGAGACCGCCCATCTTGCGCATATCCTGTTCGCCGTCGAGGGCATGAATCACGCTGCCGGAGCCCAGAAAAAGACACGCCTTGAAAAAGGCATGGGTAAAAAGATGAAAGATCGCCGCACTGAACGCCCCGACTCCCAAAGCGACAAACATATAGCCAAGTTGGCTCACCGTGGAATAGGCCAGGACCCGTTTAATGTCGTTTTGCGTGACCGCCACGGTGGCGGCAAAAAAGGCCGTCGCCGCGCCGATGGCCGCGATCAATGACAAGATCTCGGGCGCCAGGACGAAGAGAAAATGGAGCCGCGCGGTCATGTAAGCGCCGGCCGTGACCATGGTCGCTGCATGGATCAGCGCGCTGACCGGCGTCGGTCCCGCCATCGCGTCCGGCAGCCATACAAAGAGCGGAATTTGCGCTGACTTTCCTGTGGCACCGACAAAGAGCAACAAAGTGATGAGCGTAATTTTTTCCGGGCTCAATAGATGCACATGCTTCTGCAGCTCCATGAAGTCCAAGGTCCAGATACCCTGGCGCCCTAGCTCCGTAACGATAAGCAGGATTCCCAATACAAAACCAAAATCGCCGATGCGGTTGACGATGAATGCCTTGTTTCCCGCGATCGTATTGGCGTGATCCTGGTACCAGAAGCCGATCAGGAGATAGGAACAGAGACCCACACCTTCCCAACCGATGAAGAGCACAAGAAGATTATCTCCCATCACGAGCACGAGCATGAAAAAGATAAACAGGTTCAGATAGACGAAAAAACGAACCATTCCTTCATCGTGGCCCATATAGCCGAGCGAATAGATATGGATCAAAAAGCCGATGCCGGTGACGATGAGCAGCATCACCGCGGTCAGGGCATCGACTTGAAAAGAAAGTTTGACCTGAAATGAGCCCGACTCGATCCAGGTATAGAGGGTATCCCGAAACACCCCGGTGGCCGGGAGGAGCCAAAAAATGTACAGGGCAATGGCGAAGGAGGCCAAGACGGCCGCGCATGCCAACCCGCCGGCGGTCTTTCTTCCCAGGCGAGTCCCAAAAAATATATTGATCAAGCTCGCCAGCAGTGGAATCAGCGGCATCCAGCGGAGGAGCTCAACCGTCGCAACGGTTTGGGTGGGGGCTACCATTTCAGCAACTGCATCTCCTGAGGATCCAGGCTCTGTCGATGGCGAAACACGGAAATGACGATCGCAAGACCGATCACCGCTTCGGCCGCAGCCACCGCCATGACAAAAAATACGATGACCTGCCCTTCCATGGACCCCAGGTAGCGCGAAAACGTGATGAAGGTCAGATTCACCGCGTTGAGCATGAGCTCGATGGACATCAAGACCACGATCAAATTTCGCCGCACCAGGACGCCGATCACGCCGATGGCGAATATCACCGCGCTGAGAATCAAGTAGTAGTCGAGCGGCACCATATTCGTTAAGACTCCCTCTTGGCCAGAACCACGGCGCCGACGATAGCCACCAGCAACAAGACAGAAGCGATCTCAAAGGGCAGGACAAAGTCAACGAAAAGGCTCTTCGCCAACATCTCGGGACTGCCGAATATTTCGGTTGCCGCAACCGGATCCACGGGCGGCTCGCCATTGGACAATAAAGCCGCCAAGCTGCCCGCGAGAAGAAGCGCAACCAGCGAAGCGAATCCCCACCATCCTTTGCGCCGCGGCTCCGCAGTGGTGGGATTTAAGAACATGATGACGAAGAGAAAAAGGACCATGATGGCGCCGGCATAGATCAGAATCTGCAGCACCCCGACCATGGGCGCATGCAGCATGAGAAAAAGAATCGCGATCAAGAAGAGCGCCGCCACCAAGGCCAATGCACAATGGACCACATTGCGCAGCAAGACGACCATCAACGACGAGAGCACCAGCAGCACAGAAATCAAGTAGAAAGGGATGGCTGAAGCGTCCATGAGTCGAGCGAAAGGCTATTGTGTGGCGATCATTACAATCGCGGTTACGATCACATTCAAAAGAGCGAGGGGGAGCAGCATTTTCCAACCCAGCCGCATCACCTGGTCGTAGCGAAATCTCGGCACACTCCAACGAAGCAAAATTTGCAGCCAGCAGAAAAAGAGGACTTTAAGGGTAAACGCCGCCACCTGCAGAACGGTCACCGTTAGCTGCGGGAGCAAGACGGTTTCTCCCCAGGGAAAGTGAAACCCGTCGCGCATGAGATAGGGCACCTGCCATCCGCCGAAGAACAGCGTCGTGACCAGGCCCGCGGCTGTGACGATCTCGGCGAACTCACCGGCGAAAAACATCAGGAACTTGCCGCCGGAGTATTCCGTGTGATAACCGGCAACCAATTCCGACTCTCCTTCCGGGAGATCGAATGGAATCCGTTTGGTCTCCGCAACCGCCGCAGTGAAAAAAAGCAGAAACGCCAGCGGCTGTAGTAAAATGCCCCAAGCCGGCAGCCAGCCGATAGTGGACTTCAGGAATCGCGCCGATTCCGGCAGCATGTCTCGGATCAGAATTCCCTGACCACGCGCGATATCCTGCAAATCCAGCGTGCCAAAAACCATGAGGATTCCGATTACGGAGAGACCCATGGCGACTTCATAAGAGATCATCTGGGCCGAGCCACGAACTCCCCCCAATAAGGAGAACTTGTTGTTCGAAGCCCAGGCGCCGATGACGATGCCGTAGACGCCCAAAGATCCCATGGCAAAGACATACAGAATGCCGATATTGAGATTGGCGACCTGCAGATTGATCACCCGCTCGCCCAGCACCAAGACGTCGCCGAACGGGATCACCGCAAAAGTTACCAACGCGGTAAACAACGCCATACAGGGCGCCAGGGTATGAAGGAATCTGTCTCCCTGAGGGGGGACGAAATCCTCCTTGGTCAAAAACTTGAGGGGGTCGGCGATGAGGGTATTGACGAGGCCCATCCCGGCAAAGCCGAAAATCGAGGCGCGATTGGCCCCGATACGATCCTGAATGAGGGCGCTGCCTTTGCGTTCGATCCAGCCGAGAATACCGGCAAGATTTAAAACCATGAAAAGGACAAGGAAAGCCTTAACCGCGACGATCCCGATATCAACGATCATGACTGTCCTACATCGCCGCCCAGTTGCACTCCCAGCGGTCCGATCGCAGCATAGTTGAGTCCCTGGTAACCCGTCACTTCTTTCGCCAGCCCATCGAACACTTCCGACGGGGTGGAGTAGGAAACTCTTTCCCCTAAGGCATCCAGCAACCGACCGAAGATTTCACAATCCTGCATTGCGCCCTCTGGAGCGATGGTCGCAGCATTCAGTTTCTGCACCCGCCCGTTTCTGTTGGTGTAAGTTCCTTCTTTCTCCGCGAAATGCGTCGATGGAAGAACAACATGAGCCAGCTCGGCCGTCGCGGTCATGCGAATGTCTTGAACCACCAGGAAGGAAAGTTTCTTTAGCGCCTGGTAAATCCTGTCTTTATCCTTGTCTATGCCCGTCAAATCCTCACCGACGACGTAAGCACCGGAAAAATAGCCCTCCAATAGTTTGCCCATGAGCGGTTCAAAGCCGCCGTTGGAGCTTACACCCATTTCCCTCGCGCCGCGAAAATTCGGCGAACGGTCCGGGCTCATCAAGATTTTCTCAACTTCCGTAAGCTCTCGCTCCTGGTAGAAAACTTCGAGAGCGCAGTCTTGGGAAAGCCGTTTCATCAGCTTGGCGAACAGAAAAGCCTCTTCGTTCGTGCCTCTTCCCGAAAGTATTCCCGCCAAAGGGGTAGCACCACGCAAACCGTTCAGCACAACCTCGAGCGCTCTGTCCCACGTCGTCGGGACCAGCCCGCCTTCTTGGCGAATCAGGGGCGTGGTTAACCGTTCACCGCCGGTCAAATCATGAAAACAATAGCGCCCTTCGTCGCAGAGCCAGTGGCTATTCACCGCTTCGTTGATCCGCGGCTTAAAACGAGCGATGCGGTTTTGATACGTTTCGACGCTTACGTTGCAGCCGGTGCTGCAGCCGGGGCAGATGGACGGCGTTTTCTGTAAATACCAGACCCGAACTTTAAAGCGAAAATCGCGATCCGTGAGCGCGCCCACCGGACAGATATCAACGACGTTACCGGAAAGCGGGTTATCGAGAACCGTGTCGGGAAACAATGCGATGGTCGAATGATCGCCGCGATTGACCACCGCCAGCTCGTTGGTGCGAGTAATTTCCTGAAAAAAGCGCACACAGCGCGTACACTTGATACAGCGCTCGCCGTCGAAGACAACGTTGGGACCGAAAACTTCCCGCTTGCGGTCGTGCTCCTTTCTCTCCTCAAACCGGCTCCCCTGCAGATCATGCTGCATGTAATAGTCCTGCAGCCAGCACTCCCCCGCCTGATCGCAGATCGGACAATCCAGGGGATGGTTGACGAGAAGAAACTCCATCACCGCTTTGCGGACGGCCAGAACTTTCGGACTTTGGGTCAATATCGACATCCCCTCCGCCGCCGATGTATTGCAAGCGATCTGGAGCTTAGGCATCTTCTCGATCTCGACGAGGCACATACGGCAGTTACCCGCGATGGAAAGCTTCGGGTGATAGCAATAGTGGGGGATGTCGATACCCGTCTCCGCCGCCACCTCGATAACGTTTTTGCCTTTGGTGGTGGCGACCTCTTTGCCGTCGATGGTGAGCTTAATCGGATCCATAAGAATCAAATGACGAAAAATTAGAGTGTTGGAGTCACGGAATGATGGGCCGGCACAACAATCCAATAGTCCATTATTCCACTCTTACCGTGCAACGCTTTTGCGCGATGTGCTCCTCAAACTCCTCACGATACTTTTTTATAAACGCCGCCGCCGGCATCGCCGCCGCATCGCCAAAGGGGCAGATGGTGTTGCCCATGATATTGTTGCTGACGTTGAGAATCAGATCGAGATCGTCCTTGTCGCCCTCTCCCTGCTCAATGCGGTGAAAAATCTTTTCCATCCAGTGACAGCCTTCGCGGCACGGGCTGCATTGCCCACAGGACTCGTGGGCGAAAAACCGTGCAAGGTTCCACGCGGCGCGAACCATGCAGGTGGTATCGTCCATCACAATGACTCCGCCCGAGCCGAGTAGACTTCCTGCAGCCTGGACGGATTCATAGTCGAGATTTACTTTCTCCAACTCGTCCGGGCGCAGCACCGGCATCGAACCGCCGCCGGGAATGACCCCTTTCAGTTTTCTCCCGTTGGGCACCCCGCCGCAGTCTTCCTCAAGGAATTTAATGAACGGATAACCCATCTCCAATTCGTACACGCCGGGTTTGCTGATATCGCCGCTCACGCTAAAAAGCTTGGTGCCTTTGCTCTTATCCGTTCCCATGGCAGCATAAGCCCCCGCACCGTGCTCGATGATCCACGGCAGCGCCGCCAGCGTTTCGACATTGTTGACCACCGTCGGGCACCCGAACAGGCCGTGGGTCGCCGGAAAAGGGGGTTTGACCTTCGGCCAACCTCTTCCACCTTCCAGCGAAGACAGCAGCGCTGTTTCTTCGCCGCAAATATAGGCCCCGGCTCCCCTATGAACGATCACGTCTACGTCGTAACCTGAGTCGAGGACATTTCTGCCTATGTAACCGGCCTGAGTCGCTTCACCCACCGCGCGTTCGAGAACACCGGCGCCAAACGCGAGCTCGCCGCGAATGTAAATAAAGGCCGTATGGGACCGAATCGCGTAGGCCGCAATCAGGGTTCCTTCGATGATCGCGTGCGGATCTTTTTCGATGAGCAATCGGTCTTTGAACGTTCCGGGCTCGCTTTCGTCCGCGTTGCAAACCAGATATTTCGGCTTAGGGCTATCTTTGGGGACGAAGCTCCACTTCATCCCGGTGGGAAATCCCGCGCCGCCGCGCCCCCTCAGCCCCGAGGCTTTGACCTCGTCGATCAGCTGCTCCGGCCCGACGCTCTTAACGATTTTTTCCCAGGATCGATAACCGCCGCGCGAACTATAAACCGCCAGCGTATGGGAATCCGGCACATCGATATTGCGTAGCAGAACTTTTTCCATGACGAGCGATAAGCGGGCTTATTTCAGTGAAGCGAGTATCTCGGTTACCTTTTCGTCGGTCAGATTCTCGTAATAATCCTCGTTGATTTGCATCATCGGCGCCGTACCACAGGAAGCCAGGCACTCGACTTCAGACAGTGTGAACTTTCCGTCCCCTGTGGTTTGTCCGAGCTCGATCCCCAGCAGTGTCTTCAGGAAACTCGTCAGCTTTTCAGCGCCACGCAGCGCACAGGGCAACGTGCGGCAGACCTGAATATGATGCCGCCCGATGGGCTTCGTATTGAGCATGGTGTAAAAGCTTACCACCCCCTGGACTCGCGCCGGCGACTGGCCCATGAGTTGCGCAATGTACTCGATCGCTTCTTGCCCCAGATGTCCAAACTCCTGCTGGGCGAGACAAAGCACCGGCAGCAGCGCCGCCTCTTTCCTGGGATAACGAGCCACCGTCGCTTCGAATTTCGCGTAAGTTTCCGGTGAGAACTCTAACGCCATAGTCTTTCGAACTGAAGATCGAGGATGGAGAATTGAGGATCGTGTTGTCTCGGATCCATTTGAATCTTCAATCCTCGATCTTCCATCCTCAATCTTCGATTTTCTTACTTCAACGGTCGCACTCGCCGCCGATCATGTTAACCATACCGAAGGTCGGGACAATATCCGCAACCATGTAACCTTTGATCATCTCATGAAAGGCACCCATCGCAATGAAACACGGCGGTCGCACTCTGATGCGATAGGGTCGACCGCCGCCGTCGCTCACGATATAAAAGCCCAGTTCTCCGTTGCCCCCTTCGACAGCGAAATAGGTTTCACCGGGCGGCACATGGATTCCTTCCATAATGATTTTGAAATGATGCATCAGCCCTTCGATGCTGTTATAGACCTTTTCCTTTTCCGGCAATACGAAGCGCGGGTCGTCGATCCAAACCGGACCCACCGGAATTTTCTGCAGCGCCTGATCGATAATTCTCATGCTCTGCTCGATTTCCTGTAAGCGACAGACGAAGCGATCATAATTATCGCCTCTGCTCCCCAGAGGGATACTGAAATCGAGCTGGTCATAAACCAGGTAGGGATAAGTTTTGCGCACATCGTAGTTGACGCCGGTGGCACGCAGGATCGGGCCCGTGAGACAATAGGTCATGGCCGTCTCTTGAGAGATGGTTCCGACGTTGGACATTCGGTCAATAAATATTCGGTTGCGCGAAAGCAAACGATCGCAGTCGCCCAATATTTTGCGCACGGTCTTGAACGTTTGGCCGACCCGTTCGGCAAAGCCTTGAAGCAGATCATGCTTCACACCGCCGATGCGAACATAGGTGACGGTCAAGCGCGCGCCGGTGAGACTTTCAATGATTCTCATGACCAGCTCGCGTGCCTCGATCATGTAAAAGCCCACGGTAATGGCGCCCAGTTCCGACGCCGCCATGCCGCAGCAGGTGAGATGGTCAAAGATGCGCGCCAGCTCGCTGACAATGACGCGAATGTACTGGCAGCGGGGAGGAGTCTCGACGCCGATGAGCTTTTCCACTGCCAGGGCATAGCCGACGTTGTTGATCAGCGAAGAGGCGTAATTGAGTCGATCCGTATACGGGATCACCTGTGTCCAGGTCACCTGCTCGCAACTCTTGTCGAACCCGCGATGGAGAAAACCTACTTCGACATCGCATTCGAGGACTTTTTCGCCTTCGAGTTTGAGATTGAACTTGATGGTTCCATGGGTCGCCGGGTGGGAAGGCCCCATCTGCAACTCCATGATTTCCAGAGGTAGCTCTTGTGACTCAACCATCAGTTCTTCTGGCCCAGCGCTTGTTTGAGCATTAGCAACTTGTTGCGGGACCGTTCATCGACGAAGGTTCCCTCCACGGGACGCTCCGGAACCCGCGGCTGCCAGAGATTGACCGGATAATCCTTACGCAGCGGATGACCTTGAAATTCTTCATAGAGCAAAACGCGCCGCAAATCCGGATGATCGATAAAGCGGATACCGAATAGGTCCCAAACTTCCCGTTCGAGAAAATTCGCGCCTTTCCAAAGCGGGGTTAGGGAGTCCACCGCCGCGTCCTCTTCGGGCACGGGAACTCGCACGCGAAGCCTCCGCCCTTCCTTCAAGGCGGCAACCTGATAGACGACCTCGAAGCGTGGCTCTTTCTTCTGCCAATAGTCCACGGCAGTGATATCGCTGAGGAAATCTAAACTGAGTTTCGAATCTTCTTTGAAGAAGCGGAAACTCTCTCTCAAACCGGTCCTGTCGAGTATTAAAATATCATCACCTCGAAACAGCAACGCTTCCAGAACTCTCGGACCAAGTTTTTCTTGAATATATTGGAGTTGTGCGCTGGCCTCAGACATATACCATCAATCCCACTCCAGGGCGCCCTTTTTCCATACGTAGACGAAGCCGATCAAAAGGATGCCGAGGAATATGCCCATTTCAATTAAACCAAAAATTCCCAGGTGGCGAAAGAGAATCGCCCAAGGATACAGGAAAACGACCTCGAGATCGAAAATAAGAAACAGCATCGCCACCAAATAGAACCGCACGGAAAAGCGAATGTGCGCGTCTCCCCGTGGAGGGTTACCGGACTCGAAAGGTTCCGCTTTGACCGGATTAGGCGATTTCGGACCGACTTTTTGCGCGACGAAAAGCAAGCCGAGTACAACGACTCCTGCCAGTATAAACAGGATGAGCAGCGGGAAATAGGGATGATCCATGAATTGGCGGCTAATAAAAAAAAACCGTACCGCCCAATCGAGAGGTACGGATTCAGAACCGGTGACACCGGGGATCTAAATTTTTTCTAGTGGAAAACAGAGTGCTTGTCAAGGTAAAGCATAGACTCAGAGGACGTTGATGCAGTTTCTCTTAAAGTTCCGTAGAAAAATCACGATGATGTTGACCAGCCACAACCATCGGTGCTAATCCTCTGGCCGTTCACAGGAGGATCGTCCTGTCGATGACGCTGGCGACCCGCGACAACGAATAGTTCCCAATTGTACCGAAAAATGATGGGACTTAAGTGATCCTCTTGTAGTAATTTCTGATCGGAAAAAGGAGACCACCGTGCTTTACGAAGCGGAAAAAGGCGACTTCACTCTGGCGCTCGCCGGGGACACGATGCTCACGCGCAAGCTTACACCTTTCAAAGAGGAAAGGTTCTTGGGGCTGCGTCAGATTATCAACGGCTGCGATGCGGCCTTCGCAAACCTCGAGGGGACGGTGCACACCTGGGACGAAGGGACACCGGGAATCACGCAGGGTACCTTCATGACGACGGAGCCGAAGCTGCTCGAAGACTTGAAATGGCTCGGCATCAACATGGTTTCCTGCGCCAACAATCACGCTTTCGACTATGGCGAGGGCGGCGTGCTGGCGAATATTCGTCATTTGGACGAAGCAGGGATGGTCCACGCCGGCACCGGCAAGAATCTCGCGGAGGCCAGAGCACCTGGATATCTCGATACGCGCAATGGGCGCGTTGCCCTGATTGCCGCAACCGCTACGTTCCGGCAATGGAACCAGGCCGGCGAACAGCGGCCGGATCTGCGCGGAAGATCCGGCATCAACCCGTTGGCATTTGAAACTACCTATCGCGTGGACAAAGCAGCGTTTGAACAACTCCAGCGCATGAGCCGCGAGCTCGGTTTCGAAATGAGCAAGGAAAGAGCGCGCAAGCATTTCTATAGCGACAAGGAAATCCCCGGCGACAAAGCGGCGGAGCTCGTCCTGTTGGGGAATCGCTATATGCTGGATCAAGGCTTTTCGATTTCGACCAAGGCCAGCGAACGCGATCTTAGTGACAACCTCCGATGGATTCGGGAAGCCCGCCGTCAAGCGGATTGGGTTGTTGTCAGCGCTCACTGCCATGAGTTCGGCGGAGAAACCCTGCTAAGCGCCCGCACGCGAGGCGAACTGGAAGAGACGGCGGACTTTTTCACGGATTTCGCGCACAAGGCAATAGACACTGGGGCGGACGTTTTCGTCGGGCACGGCTCGCACTTTCCCATGGGCGTTGAAATCTACCAAGGCAAACCGATCTTCTATAGTGTGGGAAATTTTGTCTTCCAGAATGAGACCGTCAGCTTTTTTCCCGCCGACGCCTACGAGCGCTTCGATCTGGATCTTAGGGCAACCCCGTCAGACTTTTTGGATGCTCGCACCAGCGGCGGCAAAAAAGGCCATCCGAGCGACCCGGCCTACTGGGAAAATATGTTCGCCGTCTGCCATTTCGATAAAAACAAGCTCAAAGAAATAAAAATCTTTCCCATCGATCAAGGCTTCGGCCGCCCCCGGCCCCAGCGCGGCCGGCCGTTGCTCGCCGAAGGCGAAGTCGCCAACCGTGTCATCGAACGGGTCACTCGCCTTTCAAAGCGCTACGGGACTACGATTTCAAAGCGCAACGGCGTGGGTGTTATCGAAATCTGATACATCCCGCGGATATTGGCTGGTATTTATCTATCTGCTTCTTTTCAGACGGCATTTTTTTGAAAGTGAAGTACGAAAAAACGCGAGCGCAAGATAATTCATCGGACAATCAGTGCCAATTGTGAATAGTCAGGTGTGGCTTCTGGGGGCGGATCAACTAGCCATTAGATTAGACCGGCGCTAGAACGCCCCTACGTTACGGATGCGATTTTGCTCCGACTTCGTGAGTCATGGGTTGGGTGAAGGCAGCAAGTTTTGCCCGCGGCCCGGTCTCTCAGCAAGAAAATTGTAATCGCACGTATCACAAATAATTGCTGATATCGGGAGTTGCTCGGTACAGTTCGGGCATGGCTTCAGCTCCGGACTTCGTTGCCTCCCAAAAAGGCGACCGGAAGCGCGCCTATTGATACCGGTGCCCCGGGCGCGAACGGATTTGAGAAAGCGCCGTTTTCTTTTCACTATCCTCGCCGCGAAAAAAACGAGTGTCAATACCAATGCAGTAAGAAGTATATTCAGGCCTTCGGCTCTCATGAGGGTGTTACCATACGTCAATACGAGATTCGTTAGGTTTGAAAGATTTTCCACCATGGCTTCGTCCATCAGGTTCACCACCTAGCCGATGTAAAGCAACAGGAGGGCCCAAGCCTAACGTGCACTGTTTACTTAGGAATGGCATCAATGTCTGCAAATGCTCCAATCCCGTCGATTAGCGAACCGCCTCAATTCTCCTCAAGGATGGAACAACGGGTGTTTAAGCCCGGACGGCCTAGAACCGTTTAATAGAGATGTTTGCGGCGTCTTTGAATCCCCCTTGCACCTTTGCACAATTTTATCGGGAACCCGAAAAAGACCAATTTGCTGGACGCTTCCGCGCAGGCGCTTACACGCGCATTAACAGCGCCGACACGCGCGCCCCGTTGGCTGCCCGAATCGCCGCTGCATACATCCCGACTTGCCGTCGATAAGCCAGCTCGTTCTCACGGAACTCTTCATCGGTCTTGAAATCTATCACCGTCCAGCACTCATCATGCTCGAAGGCGAGATCGACTACACCCTCGATGAGCAACCCGTCGGGATCGCGCCACGCAACGGGCGCTTCACGACGACACCGGCCTTTTTGCGCGGCCTGGCGCGCATCGGCGAAAATCGCATGCGCCAGCGCGGCCCGCACGGCTTCCGCGGCGCCAGCAATCTCTTCTGGAACAGCACCCAGGATGCGGCCGTGAATGGTCGCAAGACTTTGGATCGCGTCGGGCATCGCCATCCAGCGGCACGCTCGCGAAAACCGCGTGCACCAGCGCGCCGAATCGACGGCCCGACGGCCGGTTGGCCGCGCGTGGCAATTGAACGATTTCCACGGGCGGGAGCTTCGAGTCCGGAACTCCGTCGCCGGCGGTCTTCGCTATCTGAGTTACAGTTCGCACTGCCACTGAGTTCTGACTACCAGCGGCAATCGCCTGCTGGCGCCGCTGGCGCCATGAATGGTATTCGGCAAGACCCGATTCGACGATATCCGGCGCGACGTCTTTGACGATCAGCTCCGGCCGGCGGATCCCGAGCGGCGCCTCCGCGCCAAGCTTCAGAGCGCGGGGATCCCACCAGACCACGGAGAACTCGATGTCAGAGGAATCCAGTCTACGGACGTGCAGTCCGGGAGAAACCGTGCTCGTTCCGGCGCTGCCGCCGGGACGGACCAGTACCGAATCTTTCGATTTGAACTCCGGGCAGCCGGGCGCTTGAACCTGCTGCCGCCGCACTTCTTTGGGCGGATAGACCGATTTGTTCAGCGGCTGGATCCAGCCTTCTCTTTCTTCGTCGCCCACGCCGGGAACCACCAGCAAGTCCCGAGCGCGGGTTGCGGCCACGTACGCCACCCGCATGCCCTCCGCCTCATCGCGCAGCAATTCCTCGCTTTCGTGTTCAATTAAATCAGCCGGCGCACATCCGGCAAGTCGGATCGCGCACACCCGGCGCTCGGCATCGATGCTGCGGCTGGCCGCGGAGGCGCGCAGTCTCGCCGTAATGTCGGCGAGGATCACGATGGGGAATTCCAGACCTTTGGCTTTATGCACCGTCATCAGCCGCACCCCATCGCTGCCCTCCTCGAGGATCGGTGCTTCCCCGGCTTCGCCGCTCTCGGCCTGTGCGCGCAGCTCGTCGATAAAGCCGCGAAACGAAAGGCCACCTTCGGCTTCGTAGCGGCGCGCCAGATCACCCACGTGCGCAACATTGGCGAGCACCTGCTCGCCACCGTGCTCGAGGGCAAAGCCGACGTGAGCTCGGGTGGCATCGAGCAGCGCGGCAATCGTCGCCGCCACCGGCACCCGATTACGCGAGCGATGGAGCCGCTGCAGCAGTTGCAGGGCTTCGAAAATGGGAGCGAGGTTCGGCGGCAATTCGTTAGGGATGCGAAACGGATGAAAATGGCCGGCGCGCTGGCGATACTCCAGCAGTTCTTCGTCGCTAATCGCAAACAGCGAACCGCGCAAGGTCGCAAATACGGACAACTCGTCTTCGGGCCACTCGATGGCAGCCAGCGCGGCGCGCAAAGTCTCGATCTCCGCGCGATTGTGAAACGATCGGCCGCCCACCAGCAGATGCGGAATCCCGCGCGCTTCGAGCGCCTCGACGTAGGGCCGCGTCATGTCCTCCTGAAAGCTGACGAACCGGCGAAACAGCAAGCAGATATGGCGCGCCTGGATCGGCACGAGATGCTCCGCCTCGCCGGGCCTGAAGCCTCGCGCCGCAGTCGGCGCCAGAGATGATTTCGCCGCTGACGGCCGTTCGGCGACTTTCCAGCCGCTTTCGTTAACGAGCCAATCGATAAAGGCGCCGACGGCATCGGGAAGCGACTTCTCGATCGAGACGTTGGAGACCCTTCGGTAGCCGTAAGGCTCGGGCACCGGAAGCACGACAACCGACGGCTGTTCTTCGGAATCGCTACGAAACGGCTCGAGCGGCACATACGTTGCCTGCAGACCGTCAGGATCGCCGGTCATGACCGGCTCGAAGGCGGTATTGATGGCGCGCTGGATGTTCGGCCGCGCGCGAAAACTGGTGCGCAAGGTCACCCTTCGAGCACGCGCGGCCTGCAGCATCTCGTACACACTGCAATAAATGCCGACATCGGCGCGCCGGAAACGGTAGATCGACTGCTTCGGGTCACCCACCAAAAAGAGCTTTCCGGGTAGCGGGCGAGTTTTGCGCCAGTCCGTCGCGGCCGGATCGCCGGCGGCCAGTAGCAACAGGATCTCGGCCTGCAGCGGGTCCGTGTCCTGAAACTCATCTACGAAGATGCGTTTGAAACGCTGTTGAAAACTTGAGCGCACTTCCGGGTTATCCCGGATAAGATCTCGCGTCTTAAGCAGGAGATCGAGAAAATCGAGGGCGCCGGCCCTGGCCTTTGCAGCTTCATACGCCAGGACGCAGCCGCGCAGTTCACCGCGGAGCGCCACGGCAAGGTCGGCATTGGCGTCCGCCTCGAAATCGAGCAGAGCATTTTGCAGGTTTTCGTAGGCTTGCCAAACGTCCTCGCGCGGCACGCCGCTGCGGTAATTTTTGCCGCTCCCTTTGCGCGCGTCTTTGAAGCTGCGATTGCGGCTGAGCTCGATCAGGCCCGCCTCGAGTCGATCGTAGTCGCGGCTTGCCACCGATTCGGTGCGACGGATCTCGGCCGCGAGCTTTCTGGCCGCCCAGCTATCCGCGTACAGCGTGTCATGGGCAGCGCCGGGCGGCTCCAATAAATCGGTGAAGCCATTCAAAAGCTGAACCAGCCCGTCTACCCGCGAAGCACGGTCGAAGGGCGGGCGCTGCCAGTCACCGTCGAAATCACGCCACTGGATCAACTCCCGGCCTGCCCGCCGCAACCGATCGATGGGGCCGTCACCGCCCTCCACTTGAGCTCCAAAACCGCTGAACATCGGGCGGCGAAGCGAGCGCTTCACACCTTCTGGCGGATCAGCGAGCTGGCTTTCCAGCCAATAGTGGAACGCTTCGTCGTACGTGCGCTCCGCCTGGGCTTCGGTGAGGACGGTAAATAACGGATCGATCCGGGCTTCGACGGGCCGCTCACGAAGCAGATCCGCGCAAAAGCCGTGAATCGTGCTGACCTGTGCTTCCTCGAGCCTGCCCAGCGCGCCATCGAGCCGGTTGCGTTCCGCGGATCCGCTTGCGGATCCTCCTCTCGCCTCTTCGAGCGCCTCGCGCAAACGGAGCTTCAGCTCGCCTGCGGCCTTTTCCGTGAAGGTCACGGCAACGATCCCGGTCACTTCGGCTCGCCCGGTTTCGATGACACGCACGATGCGCCGCACCAGTTCGGTGGTCTTGCCGGTGCCGGCGGCGGCTTCGACTATCAATGTGTCGTCGAGGGCGGTTGAAATCTCGTCGCGATCGGCTTGATCGGCAAGGGCCGGTTTCATGGCTGCCCTCTCAAATGAATCAAGTCGCCGATCTGATCGCGTGATTTGCGTCGCGCCCGTCGCTCCTGGTTCGGACCGCACACCGGCAGGAAATTGCAAAACGAACAAGCTCTTTCTGCCGGGGCCGGCGGCAGCATGCCCAGCTCCACCGACCGGTCGATAATTTCCAATGCTTCGACGCCCATGTCGCGGCTCCGCTCATTGATGGGAACATTGTGTTCGGTGAACCCGCCTGCGGTGGTGCAATATGAAAAGCGTGCACTCTCTACGGTGCATCCGGTCGCTGCTTCGACCGCCAGACTGTAGATCACCGGCTGGAGCTGTTGACCATGGCCAATGATCGATCCGCGCTCCGAGCGATTTTTCGATGTCTTGTGGTCGGTGACTCTAAGAATCTTCGTGCCGGTCTTCCGCTCGATGAGATCGATAGCGCCCCGCAAGATGAAGCGGCCGTCGATGGTCACCGGTTCGCGCCGGCTGTTCGGGTCGCGGCCGGGCGCATCGGGCAGACCGAAGCCAAACTCAAACAGCCAGGGCTCCCATCCGGTGCTCTCGGCGAGGTCCCGGGCCCAAATGTGCAGATCGGTGCGGATACCGGCAACTTCGTCCTGCCATACCCGGTCTACTGCCGGCGCGAGCAGCTCGGCGTAGTTTGCCGCGACTCTCGATAAGGTGGCGTCAAGAATCTCGAGCACCCGACCCATCGGCGTCGTCGCCAGCGCCATTTTTTGCTGCTGCAAGCCACGAAAGAATTCCGCCAGCACCTCATGAAACAAGCTCCCTTTCGTCAGAGGATCCATGCGCTCGAGCGGCTCGGGTTCCTCCAGCGGTTCCAGGCGATAGAGAGCCGACAGCAGGAATCGATAGGGACAGTAAGCGTAATTCTGCAGCGCCGAGACAGAGTACGGTCGCGCGCCGAGCCGCTGGGACTGGAGAAACGGCCGCGTGGCATCCGTGACCCGGACCAGCCCGTCATACTCCGACCATCGTGGCCGTCGCTCGCGCCCAACGCTCGCTGGCCGAGCGCCGGACATAATCGTTCAGCCGGAGCAGGTAATGCGCGTGGCCTTTCACGTCTTGATCGCTGCGCATCAAGAGGCGTAGCACCGACAGGTCATGCTCGAAGTCGTCGATGGCGTCTTCGGGGCGCTGAGGCGCCGGCCATGCGAGGCTCGCATTGGCTTCTTCCGAAGCTTCGAGCTCGAGCTGTCTGATGGTCGGGGACGCGGCCGGTCACAGCGCGCATGACTTCGAGCGCATAGAACGACGGGACCCGCGCGCGGGCCTCCGCGGTCTCGATGCGCGGGAACGAGACATACAACCGTTCCGTCGCCACGCCGACCGCGAGGCGCAGCAACAGCCGTTCATGCTCAGCCCGATCGTCTTGCAGGGTTAGCGCGCCGCCAACTTCGCGCCGGAGATCGTCCAACAGGAGCGGATCTTCCCGGAGCTTTTGCGGGAACAGGCGCTCGGCCAGGCCGGGCACGAATCCGACGCGGAATGCGCGGCCGCGAACTTGCTCTGGATTGCAGACCAACACCCGGCCGTACCGATGCGCGGGCGGCTCGACTTCCAGCGCGGCCAGGCGATCGGCGAGCACGTCGCGCACTTCGGTCAGGCTCACCGGTCCCACAGCAGCCATGGGACGGAGATCGGCAAGCACGCGCAGCACGAATTCGGGGCGCCGAAGCACCTGCGGCGCAAATTTCTCGAGGCGCTCGATCCAATCGCCCCACGCGGCCTCCTTCGGCCAAGCGGACATCGCTTCGATGAGCGGCAGTGCGAAACTTCGGAGGTTCGTAAGATTCTGCCGCTCGCGCTCCAGGCGAGGAATGCGCGGGGAATCGGGCTCGTCGGAGGTCAACTCGCGGATCTTTAGGTCGTATTCCGCCGCCAGCCCATTTAACCGTCGCGTCCAGCGATCGCTGCCACCGATGACTGCGGATTCGACGAGCAAACTTTCCCATTTCCACGGCGCTCTGAGGGTACCGGCCACCACAGCCTGGTCGCCATCTATATTAGCGGCGGATTCTTGTTTGTCGTCACCGCCGCCGTCATTAGATTCGTCCGTCGTGCGTTCGGAGAGGATACCGAAGACGTCGTCGCGTGAAGCCACCCACGTCGCATTGCCGGAACCGGCCGGAGCCTTGGCGGGACCATTCAGCGACGGCACCTGGGCAAGCGAAAGATATTCGGCGAAGCGTTTGGCGGAGAAATTTTCGACAGCGCAACTCAGCATGGCGAGAAAGGCTCGACCTGTGGGATCAGGACGGCGGGTGCCACGATCGAAGTACGCGGGGATCCCTGCCCGGGCTAAGGCATGCTCCAACAAGCCGACGTACTGCTGGGTCGAGCGGATGACGATCGCCATCTCGTCGAAGCGGACCCCGCGATCGGCTTCTTTCAGGATCCGTCGCGCGACCTCGACACATTCGCGCCCTTCGCCGGGCGCCGAAAACCATGCCATTTCACCCGTGCGGGTTCTCTCCGGCGGCGGCTCTTTTGAAAACAGATAGCGCGCAAGCTGGGTCAGATCGTTCTGGTCGGTTTCCTCTATTTGCTGGAGGCGCACGCCGCGCTTCTCCAACTGGCTCAGCGCAGATGCGTCGCCTGCCGGTACCGTAATCATTACCTGCGGCGACTGCTGGACGAGCGCCCAGAGAAACTTCGCTTCGGTCTCCGATTCGAAAGGAACATCGAGCAGCAGCAGCGGCATCGGGGGCCAGCCGGTCACCGGCGAGCCCAATGCCCTGGTTGCGGTCTCGAACAACGCAGCCCGATCGCTGGCGCCGGCCTCGCTGAGGAGCGCGTCAGCGCGATCCAGCAAGGCGGCGAGATCACTTCCGCTGCGCGGCAGTCTGACCAAATCACCGCTGGCTGCAGCGGCAAGTCTCAAGTCCAAGAGCGTACGCGCCAGCGCTTTCGGAAACCCGGGCGTCTGGGACACGGGCGAGAAATACTGGAGTGCGTCATCGCTGCGCGCCTCGAACGCCGCGCGCGTCGCGACCGCTTCATGTCCCAGCGCCGTGGTGGGAGCGCGTTCGCGAGCGGCCAATTCAATAACGGCGAGCCGGGCCGCGAGTTGCGTGAAAGAGAGTCGATGGAGTCCAAACGCCGCGCCTCTTTCCAGCGCAATCGCGCGCGCGAGATCGTCCACCGAGCCGCGTGAAGCGCCGAGGAGCAGCACCTCCGCGTCGGGCTCGAACTGATCGAGAAACCGCCGAGCTTCGCCGCAGGCGCACCGCCGCCGACCCCGATTGAACAGCGGTAACAAGAGAATCGTTCACCGTATGTCGAACAGACTTTGTGCAGACATTTGCGAAACTTGCGATCATCTATCGCATTCGAAGCTTCCTTGTGAAACAGAATAATCTAACACACTCCGGCCCGGTTGGTCATCTGACGGGAAATCGCATTGTTCTGCTGAGAAACTTGACTCATTGCCGCGAGCAGCGTTATAGGTGCCGAGTTAATTTTGATTGAGCCGACAATACTTCAACTTTCGGAGGAACGATTAGATGGAATGGAAAGAAGCACTTCCCCTTTTGCAAGGGAATCACACCGCTGTCGCGATCAGCGTCACGCCGAAGGGCACGGGCGCAGTCGACCATTGTCTCTACGGCAGTGCTCGACGGTAAGGTCGCGTTCGCATCGCGACCGCGCACCGTAAAGCTCAAGAACATCGAACGGACAGGCCGAGCGACGGTCACCGTCATCAAGCTCGATACCCGGCGCTACGTCACCGTCGAGGGCCCTGCGTCCATCGAGCCTTGGCAAGATACGTCGGCACACATCAAGCGTCTGAAGGATCTCTACGTTGGCATGGGCCGAGCCCCCAAGGGCGACGAGGAATTTGCCAAGCAAATGCGGGAGGAACAGCGAAGCCTGGTTCTCGTCACGCCCGAGCGCGTCTACGGCAGCCTCCGATCAGGCGCCTAACGAGTTGAGTCGTAGATGGTCTTGAACGTCTGAAACGATTTGAACGCTCGATGTCGCTCCGTCGCTGAGTCAACGCAATCCTGGCCGACCTACAACACAACTTTCTGCCGCTGCCCGGTCTGTGAAGCGCGCACGATGGTGTCCAACATCCGGTGGCGTCGCACCGCGTGATCGAAGTCGGGCTCGATGTTCGAGCCGGTGCGTATCGCTTCGGCAAACTTGACCCACATCTGGCCCACTTCGTAGGCGGGACCGTCGTTGCGCACGGCTTCCGGCACCCGTTTGAATCGCTCCGGCACGGGCAACTCTTGCAGCGTCTTGTCGTCTTTGTGTCCGCCCCTGAGCTTCCGCTGGTGCTCCCCGCCGCCCTCGCCGCCGCCGATCATCGACAGCGTGCCCTCCTTGCCGTAGATCTCCAAGCGATGGCCGCTGCCGTGGTACGGATGCACGCCAGTATAGGCGTTGACGATGGCGCCGTTTTCGAGCCGGCCCTGAACCACGACGTTGTCGGGCGAGGTGACATCCACGTATTTTTTCGTATCGGTCTCGAACCACTGCGGCACCTGCGTGCCGACGATGGCGGACACTTCGGTCAACTCGCCGACCACCATGCACATGGCGTCGAGCACGTGCCCGAACGTAATCGTCAGCGTGTTCGCCCCCAGGGTCACATCACGCTGCCAGGTGCGATCCGAGGGCCGGGTCAGCACACCGCTGCCCATTAGAATCATGTTCACCGCCAGCACCTGTCCGACGTAGCCTTGCTGGATCAGCTCGCGCATGTACAGATAAGCGGGTGACGCGCGACGCTGCAAGCCGACCATGGTGCGCACGTTTTTCTTGCGCGCCAGCGCTGCCAGTTCTTCGGCCTCTTTGGTATTCGCGCCGAGAGGCCATTCGCAGAAGACGTGCTTGCCCGCTTCAATGGCGTTTTTGCTAAGCCCATAGTGCGCCGGCACGCGCACTGCGACTACCACGGCCTCGACCTCCGGATCGGCGTTCAACGCTTTGTCGCTGCCGTACGCGCGCGTCACGCCGAACTTATCGGCCGCTGCCTGCGCGGTATCCGCATGCGCCGTGCACACGGCATAGAGCTCGGTTTCGGACAGGCCTTTCAGCGCAGGCACATGTGCACGGGGCCCCCATCTGCCGCCTGCTCCGATGAGGCCTACGCGTAATGGATTGGATTGCGTCATTGCTTTCCTCTTCCGGGCTGAGTTTCAAGTCTGGCTTAAACAGTGAATACGCTATCGCTAAGCCAGCGAGTCGTCAATCGCAATTGCCTGGAACAAGGATTGGTTCACTCCACGATCGCTATGGAACCATTGGAACATTTGGAACGGCTGGAACCACTTGATAAGACATAGTTATGGATCTTCCTGTGAACCCGCCGGTTTTGCCGATGCTCGCCAAGCGGGTCGGCGAATTACCCGTAGGCGGAACATGGATCTACGAACCGAAATGGGATGGGTTTCGTGCCCTGGTTTTTCGCGACGGGGATGAGATCCTGATCCAGAGTCGCGACGAAAAATCGCTGAACCGCTACTTTCCGGAACTGCTCGAGCCGCTCCGCTCCCAGTTGCCCGCTCGCTACGTGCTCGATGGTGAAATCGTCGTCGCAAAGAATAGCGCGCTCGACTTCGATGCCCTGCAGCTCCGTATTCATCCTGCTCAGTCGCGGGTGAAGCTCCTTTCACAAGAAATCCCGGCATCGATCGTGTTCTTCGATCTGCTCAGCGAGGGGGACCGAGATCTGCGGGGTATGGCGTTCCAAGATCGTCGACGCATGCTGGAGTCGCTGCTTTCATCCGCAGCGCCGCCCATACACCTGACGCCCGCAACCGACGAATTGAACATAGCGGCGGACTGGTTTCGTCGCTTCGAGGGCGCCGGTCTCGACGGCGTCATCGCCAAGCCGGTTTTGGGAACCTACGAACCCAATAAGCGCGTGATGCTCAAGATCAAGCACGAGCGCGAGTGCGATTGTGTCGTTGCCGGCTTTCGCTGGCATAAAAAAAACGATGCGCAGGGCGGTTGGCTCACTCCTGCTCGGCCTTTTCGACGACTCCGGCGCGCTGCAGCATGTCGGCGTCTGCGCAAGCTTCACGGAAAAAAAACGCCGCGAGCTCGTAGAATTCCTTGCACCGTACCGCCAGGACGCTCTCGCCGCTCACCCTTGGAAACATTGGGCCGAGCAAGCACCAGCGAGCGGTGAAGCCGAGCATCGCATGCCTGGTGGCCAGAGCCGCTGGAGCCAGGGCAAGGACTTGTCCTGGGAGCCGCTACGCCCCGAACTGGTAGTCGAAGTCGCTTACGATCACATGCAGGGCAGCCGCTTCCGTCACACCGCGCAATTTCGCAGGTGGCGCACGGACAAGAAGCCGAGCGACTGCACGTATGACCAGCTCGAAGTCGTTCCACCCGAAGAGCTGGCGGCGATTTTCACCGGCGGTCGCTGACCTCCAAAGTGTCGGTTCAAAACGTTCAAGCGTTCAACCGCTGCGCTCCGTTCAAACCGTTTTTCGGAGCCCCCGTGCACGCGGTGGAAGATGAAGAAGGGGGTTGAACGATTTGAACTGTTTGAACGACTTGAACCCTTATCTGCGCCATTCACGCGTTGGATCGTCATCCGGATCGGGCGTTTCTTGCGGCGGGCGCAATTCTTCCGGCACATTTCGAAGGTTCACTCGGATGCGGGTCCAGGTGGACGACCTGCCACGCATAGAGTCGACCAGCACGTCATCCACGGCGAGAAGCGCCGCCACTTCTGGATGCTTACTCTTCCACCTTTCGAGACCGGCGAGGGCCGCTTCTTTGTCCGGCGAGTTCGCGACCACCAAAAGCGGCGCCCTGATCCGTGGCTTCTTCACGGTGGTTTTCTTAACCGCAGAGCGGGCGCGCGAAGGGGCCACGCGCGGTGCTTCGCCCTCCATCTTACGAAAGTGTGGCGGCCAGGGGGCGTCACCGAGACCCGCCGCCTCGTCTTCCGCCGCCAGCTCGAGCAGCTTTTCGAGCGAACCGGACGCGCCGTCGATGCCTAGGTGCGGATCACCGGACGCCGCGAAGCGCTTGGGAACCGTGAGCACCGTGAAGTCGGCCGGGTCGCAGTCGGGAACCTCATGCCAGTGAAGCGGCGTGGACACACGGGCGTCGGGAAGCGGGCGCACGGAATAGGCAGAGCACGTCGTGCGATCCTTCGCATTCTGGTTGTAGTCGAGGAACACGCCGTGACGCTCCTCCTTCCACCACTTCGAGCTCGCCAGGGCTGGTGCGCGCCGCTCGACCGCGCGCGATAACGCGAGCGCCGCGCGGCGCACCTCGACGAACGTCCAGCGCGGTTCGATCCGCACATTCACGTGCATTCCCCGTGAACCGCTGGTCTTGGGCCAGCCGCGAAGCCCCATCTCCTCCAGAAATGATTTCACCTCGAGAGCAACGCGACGCACGTCCTCCCAGCCGACGCCAGGACCAGGATCGAGATCGACGCGCAATTCGTCCGGATGCTCAAGATCGCCGGAGCGCACGGGGTGCGGATGGAGCTCGATGCAGCCCAGGTTCACGATCCACGCGAGCCCCGCGGCGTCATCGACGACGACCTCCTCCGCTTTACGGCCCGAAGGGAATGACAGCGTAACGGTTCGCAACCACAGGGGTCGCTGGGCGGGCGCCCGTTTCTGATAGAATGGCTGGCCTTCGGCACCGTCGACGAAGCGCTTGAGAACCAGCGGACGATCCCGGATGCCAGCGAGAGCGCCCGGCGCCACCGACAGATAGTAGCGCACGAGATCGAGTTTCGAGAGCTTCGTCTGCTTGGAAAAATACGGCTTGTCCGGATGGGTCACCCGGACTTCGCGTTCGTCGATCGACAGAACCTCGACTGTGTCATCCTTCATAACTGAATCAGGCTGCCCTCAGCATTGAGCCCATGCCCTTACATGTTAACAATTCCGCTTAATTGATCCAGTTCTCTTCTCATCTGGGTCGAACCCGATCCCCCTTGGCAACTTTCTGGCTGCTTTTGGATTGGTCTCTTCCCTGGGGAGAAGGGCTGGTGAAATTCTGGGACACCTCGGCGATTGTCCCACTCCTGATCTCCTTCGATAGCCAACTGGCCAGCATCCCCTAAACGACTGGAACGTCTTGAGCGTTTGGAACGATTTGAACATAAATTTCGGGTTGCTAGGACAATCGTTGGCTCTGCCGATTGATCATGTGGTAGATTGCCCTCCTCGACGATAAAATCTGATATGGATGTGGGACAAAGAGGTGAATCATGGGCGCCACTGCGAAAATTGCCGGGTTCATCGTAGACACCGGCTACGAGGACATACCGCGCGACGCCGTGGAGAAGGCCAAGCGCACGGCGCTCGACTGTCTGGGAGCCGCGCTGGCCGGCGTTGTCGAGCCGGTCAGCCAGACCATCACAGGTTACGTAACGAAGCTCGGCGGGCCGTCCCAGGCATCCGTATTTGGCTCCGGCCTTAAAGTTTCGGTTCAAGACGCTGCCCTGGCCAACGGTGTCGTTGCCCACTCCCTGGACTACGATGACTGTGGTGTGAAGATCGGCCACCCCAGCGTCCTGGTTCTCCCCGCCTTGCTGAGCCTCGGCGAGCATCTCGGTGCCTCGGGCCGGGATATACTCACTGCCTACATCCTGGGCCTTGAGGTCGAGGGCAAGCTGGCGCTCCACGCCGACTTCAAGCTCATGCAGGCACGATTGAACCACCAGACCTGGTACGGTTCCATCGGGGCGGCTGCCGCCTGCGCCAAGCTGCTGCGGCTGGATGTCGCCAAGACCAGAATGGCATTGGGCATCGCCGCTAACTTCGCATGCGGCCTGTCGGCGAATCACGGCAGCATGGCCGGCGCAATGGCGGCGGGCAACGCCTGCCGCAACGGCGTGACTGCCGCGCTCATGGCTCAGGAGGGAGTCACGGCCAACCCCAATATTATCGAGGCGAAGAACGGCTTCTACGACACGCTGGTCGGCGCGGGCCACTACGACGCGGAGCGGATGGCGGACGGTCTGGGCAAGCCTTTCTATATCGAGTCTCCGGGCATCGGGTTAAAGAAGTATCCAAGCTGCTATCACACCCATCGGGCGCTGGACGGAGTGTTCCAGTTGTTGGGAGAGCACCGCCTTAGCGATAAGGACATCGCCGAAGTCGACGTAGGCACCTCGGAGCGGGCCATGCGCGTACTCGCCTTCTCCGAGCCCGAAACGCCCTACCAGGCCAAGTACAGCATGCCTTACTGCATTGCCGCCGCGGTGGTGGATCACGAAGTGACGCTCGACACTTTCACAGATCACAAGATGGAAGATCGCGGCATCGTCGAGGCCAGGAAGAAAGTTCACCTTTCATTCCCTGATGTCCCCATCTGGCCCGGCTTGGCGGACGTCGGCCCGGATACCGAGTTCGTAGGTAATCCGGTGACTATTCGGACGACGGATGGGAGAAGCTACAACGCACGGGTGGACATACCTCGGGGTGACCCCGCTCAGCCGCTGACTGACAACGAACTGCTATCTAAGTACCGCAACTGCGGACGCAGCCAGCTCCGCCCGGATGACATAGAGCGTAGTGTAGGCCTGGTTCTTGGGCTAGAGAGGGTGGCAGATATCGGGACGCTCATCGCTACTCTCAGATCGTCGTCGCGCAACGCTTAAGATCAGAACACCCCGCCGTTGACGTCGTTTACGAGAAGCCAGCCCTCTCCAACTCCGGCATTCGCCTCATAATACTTTGCTATTTGCCGTCGTCGAGGCTGACGACAATGATGGCGTTGGCAATCAGCCAACCGTCGTCGCCCTTTTCGTTCAGCACCTGTAATCCGCCGTGGACCACGTTGATATGGCCACCGCCGTGGGGCAACGTTTCCAGCACGGCTTGGCGATCCACCGCCTCCGGCTTGGGCACGCCGATGGTTACATCCACTCGCATATCGTCGGCGGTTTTGCCCACCAGCCGCGGAAATCCCAAGCTGCTGTGATGAATCGCATCGAACACCGCCCGCTTGGCGGCATTCGTGTAATCCAATCCGTGAACATCCACTCCCATACCCATTTCTGTAACGCACCGTACCAAAGCCATAGCTGTCACCTCCCATGCAAACGAAATCAGTTTCAGACGTTCCAAAGGTTCCAATCGTTCCGGACAGTCGAGCGCGTACGTTTCAATGCTAAAACAAAGCGCTAAGCTGCTATGTCCCTCTATTTATGCGATGTCGTACCGTCGAATCAATACCGTGAGCTGGTCCTACACACCAGTCGAGTTAAGCACGTTTTGAACGATTTGAGCGGAGCGTAGCGGTTGAACGTCTTGAACACGCTCAGCCCTGAGCAACGCGGTGGACCGTCTGGAACGGGCCGCAGTATTTTAATCGCGAATGTCCTGCAGAAACCATTCCGTCGGAATCTCACGGCCGAGGCCCGCGTGCTTGGCCAACTCGTAAACTTTGCCGGCCACCCCATGGAACTGGGCGCCCTGCAGATTGCCGCGTTCCGAATAGGTGATCTGGTCCGGCGAGGTGCGCCCCTTCACCTTACCGGAGGCGAGATCGGCGAGCGTGACGCGCCGGTCCGGCAGCGAGTTGCCGTGCTTGCGGCGCCCGCGGCGACCGTCGCCGTACTTGGCTTGCTGCGGGCGCGCTTCATAGCCGATGTGCTCGGCATCGGTGGCGAGCTCGGGATGACCAACCGGCGCGGGCGTGTCGCCGAACCGCAGGTAGACGTCTACCCGCTTCAGGCTCTCGGCGTCCGGCTTGCCACTGCCGCCGACCACGACGATATGGGTGCCCTTCTCGAGCAGGGCGCCGTCGGTCACCTCGACCGCGGAATCGGTGAGAGCCGCCAAGATGTGGGCGCCCTTGTAGACGTCTTCGGGGCGGTTGCACACCTTCACCTCGATGTTGTATTTCGCCGCCATCTCGCGGCCGAAGCGCTCGCGGTTCTCGCGCGTCGGGCTGAACACCTGCAGCTTCTCGATCTTGCGCACGCGCGTGAAAGCCTCCATATGCGTGCGCGCCATGCCGCCGGAGCCCAGGATGCCGACCACTTCCGCGTCCTTGTCCGCCAGGTACTTCACGCCGAGGCCGCCATCGGCGCCCACCCGCATGTGCTGCAGGTGGCCGTCATTGATGAAGGCCAGCAACTCGCCGTTCTCGATCGAGGTCAGCAGAATCAGGCCGCAGTAAAGCCCGGGGCGCATGCAGTATTTCTCCTGCGTCACCACACCTTGGTATTCGGTTTCATAGACGATGTCGGACTTCATGCGGATGGCGAAATAGCCGGCGGTCGATCCTCCCTCCATCGTGCCCCACTGGTAGTTCCGGGCCGGATCGCTGGTGGGTATGCGGATATCGATGCGCGGCCGGCAGACCGCCTCCCCGGCCGCGAGCTGCAGATACCCTTGTTCCAGCGCCGCAAGGGTGTCTTCCATCGTCAGCAGCTGTTGGACCTCTTGGTTATTGATGATGAGTGTCATGGCGCACTTGCCTCTTCGGCCGGTGGTTTAATGCATCGGCCAGTTCAAATCGTTCAAGTCGTTCAACCGCTTTGCTCAGTTCAAATCGTTTAATGAAGCACATCGCGGAACTTCGATTAGCGGCGAATTTAAGCATTAAATTGCGGCGGCAGCCGTGTTCGGCCTATCCCCCCATCGGCGGCATTTTTGGAAATTTGGCCAGCGCCGGATTCATGTGGTCCCAAGGCTGGGCGCTGGCTGTGAAAATGTCCAGGGTCGCCTTATACTGGCTCGGGTCATCGAGCCTCCCGGCCGTGATCGTCGCGAGGTCCGATATAGCACTGGGTTTTCCGAACAAACTCGCACGCACTCGGGCAAAAACCGCGGCTCAACGCTCCCCTTCTCTCACCCGACCGCAAGCCGCGCTTCTACGCATTCATGCTGACGAGATCGATTGCGCAGGGGGAGGTCTCGAGGAAATTCCAGCTCTTCATCCAATCGTAGGTGCGCTGGAGCTCATCGGGGGGGATCGGCGCGGGATCGACCAAATAGAGGCGGCTCTCTCGCAGATCGTCGATGGTGAGCTGACTAATCTGCGGATCACGGTCGCGATAGTAGTCGATGAAGTAGTGGAGATAGGCGCGCCTGTTCGCCATGATGCGACGGACGGCCTCGCGGATCGCGCGGTTGAAGGCGGCGTAAGTTTCAGCGTCGACACGTTCGGAGGCGACGTCGGTGCCGTGGTGGAAAGCCGAGATGACGACGCGGCAGCCCATTTTCTCAGCCAAGGAAATATAGGGCTCTGTGAGGGTCGTCGCTTCGATGGTCTTGTCCATGAGCATCTTGAAGCGGAAGTTCGAGCCGTTTGGCACGCGTCCGATCTTGATCATCTCCCGCGGCACGAAGCCTTCCAGCATCTGCAGGCAGAGATAATGCGTACCGCTATACATGGGGACGCCGATGGGCACGTTGGCGAATTGCTGCGGCGTCTGCACCTGCGAATCCGCGCGAACGATGATCCCGGCAAAATTCACCATGGAACGGCGGCCCATCTGCCGGCTGCTGACGTTGGTGGTTTCAACGCGCGAGTAATTGCCCCATTCGCAAGCGTTGTAGAGGTCGGCCTGGCCCGATTCCATCATGCGGCCATGGCTCACGAAGCGCGAGGCGTCCTTATGATCCGTGATGTGCATCTGCGGGCTCTTGTCGACGCCCTTCTCACGGTCCATCCACTCGATGTGGAGGCCTTCCTTCTCGAACAGGCCCTCGTCGTAGGCCACGAGCTCGGCCAGTCCTTGGAACGGGGCAGTGGTTTCCAATCGCAGTGTTTTCATAGACTCCTCCCAGAGGGGCGTTGGCTAAGTTATCCTCTATACAATGGCTGGCATTCCAACCTCTGTCAATCGCCCTTGCGGATCGCAAGCGAAGGCGTCAACTCGCCTTCGGTTGCGGGATTTCCGCCGGCCAATTCGCGATGTAAACCGGTTCCGGCGGAAAGCCCAAGACGTTGAGATAGAGATACTCTCGCCACGCGGGAAAGAACCGCACGTTCTCCACCGGTACGTTAAAATACTTGCGTAGAAACTCTCGGCGAGGAGGGTCGAAAACCGTGCGCGGACGGCTGTTCAGCGCCTCGCGTTCGATCTCGCCGATACGCCGGCGGATCGGCGCTTCGCCGTAGATTTCGATCTGTTCCCAAACATGGTCGTGGACTTTCTGCAGGATCGCGTCATGGTGGCTGCGCTCTTCGGCGTGCACGACGCGCTCTTCGAAGTCGAGCAAGTTGGGCGTGGTGATCTGAATACTCTGGATGCTCGCCGCGGTGCAGTGGCCGTAGGGCCAGAGATTGCCGGAAAAGATGTAGCTCAAAAAATCTCGCTTCATGATCTGATGGTGCTCGGTGCGCGTCGTCAGGCCGTATTGACGCTCGAATTCGGGGTCCGGTTTGGAGTGGTCGCGGCTTGGGTCGATGGCGTTGGCCTGGCGGATATAGCCCCAGCCGTGCCCGGACTCGGTGCCGATATGCTCACCGAGATGGTAGCGCCACTCGGCATCCATCTCGAAGTGCGACATGGCGTAGCATGCCGTGCCGACGGTGACTTCCAACTCGTCGCGGCCGCGATGTGCGAGCCAGCGCGCCAAACGCTCGCGCTCCTCATCGTCCTTGGGCGGACGCTTGATGTTGTCGCGGCTTTTGCGGAACGCTTCCAGCTCTGCGCTGATCGGGTTGTTTTCGCTGTAGGTGATTTTCTTTCCAACGCCTCGAATATCGGCCATGACTCCCTCCTGAGATTTCTATTTTGTCGCATAAAGCGAGCGCACAAACCCCTCTCTATCGATGTGTTCGAGCAAACTCATGTCCAGAACCCCGAACGGGTCACGATGGGGCAGCGCCGGTGAAAGTTTGACGACCGTCTCGATCGCTTCCCTGGGTACGATCGGTAAACGCTCGTAGAGCGTCACCACCCGTTGATAAACTTCGTCGATCGCTTCCGGATCGGTGAGCCGCATATTTCGGCTGATGGTCCTCTTTGCCATATCCGGATTGCTCACCGCAAGTTTGACGCCGTGCAGAATCCCTTTGAGAAAGCGCTCCAGCGCCGCAGGCGATTTTTCCAGCACCGCGCGGGTCGTAACCACGGATGTAAACGGGCAGGAAATTCGCTGCGTCGCCAGATCCATGAGCATGCGAAAGCCGTGCTGTCTCGCCTTGATGGTCTCGGGCACCGACAGCAACGCGGCGTCGACCACGCCGGTAAACAACGACTGCGAGATGAGCCCGATGCGGCCGAAGGCAATCAGTTTCACGTCGCGCATCGGATCGAAGCCGATGCGCTGCATCAAGATCGCCGCAGCCAGGTTGAGCGATGTGCCGGGCGGCGTGTTGGCGATCATTTTCCCTTTGAGATCATTGATCTGCGTTATCTCCGGCTTCGTCCAAAGCTGATAGGGCACGGTGTTGATAAGCCCGCCGATGATGCGCATCTCCAGCCCCTTGAGATACGCGCTTAGCGCCTGGCCTCCGCCGACGATGGAGACATCGAGGCTCTTGGCATCGAGCGCTCGAATCATGGTGGTGCCCGCAGCCTGGGTCAATTCGACGTGCACGCCGTAAAGGTCGAAGAGTTTCTGTTCGACCGCCAGCGAGCCCGCCAGTTGCGTGGCGGTGGCGCCGGAATAGCCCAACCGAAGAGTTTCGGCGGCGTAGGCGGCGGCTTTGGGCGCGAAAATCAACGCCGCGACGAGAAGAGTCGTAGTTGGCAGGGCGGAAAAAGAGAGGTAATTCTTCAGCTCTTTGCTCCATCGATATGGGCTTGATTTAAACCCAAGCATTGGCGTGCTGACCGCACTCCCATTCTAATGCGCTTCTAGCACGGCGAGGGAGCGATTGGAACTGTGATTATGAGGACCTCACCGAGGCACCGGTCAATCAATTCACATCTAAACTACGCAGGTTTCGTTGGCGGTCTCAGGCAGAGACTGAGCACCGCGGAGGTGAATAGCATGGCGATGAAGATACTGAAGGACAATTGGTAGCTATCGGTGTAGTCGAAGAGCAGCCCGAAGAATGGCGGGCCGCCGGCGGAGAAAATGCTTGTCACCAACAAGCCCATGCCGCGGATTTTTCCGAGCGAGATGCGTCCGAAAAAATCGGCCCAGATGGTTTCCGCCAGGATCGCGGTGCCGCCCATGCCGATGCCGTAGATAAAAAAGCCGGCATAGAGCGGCATCATTCCGGGCAGCAGGAGCGCCACCAACAGGCCGGCGCCTTGGAGCGCGCATTTGGCCATATTGAGGATGCCGTTATCCATGCGGTCGGCGAGCGTGCCCCAGACGATCGGCGTGCTGAACTGCATGATCGCGATGATGCTCATCACCGACGCGGCCACCAGGGTTGGATGGCCTTGATCGGTGACATAAGAAAACACATGGAGATTGAGTCCGGTGACGCCGATCTGGGCGACGCCGAAGGTGCTGGCGATGAGCCAGAAGACCGGCGTGCGCAGCGCTTCGCGCCGGCTCCATTCGACATCGTCGGCGCCGGTGCGCTTGGCGTGGCGGGGTTTTTTGGGCGTTGGGACTTCCGCTTTCGACTCCTCTGGCGCGCCGTCCGGCAGCAATCCCATTTCTTCCGGAGACCGGCGCATAAACAACAACGCCGGCACGACCACCAACAGCAAAGCGAAAACGCCGAAGACTACCCAAGCGCCGCGCCAGCCGACGTAAAGCATCAGCGTCGCAGCCGCCACCGGCATGCAGACCTTGGCCAAGCCATGGCCCATGCTGGCGATGGCCAGGGCGCGGCCGCGCATGCGCACGAACCAGCGCGAGATCGAAACGTTGACCACCATGGACCCCATCAACGAATCGCCGGGACTGATGAGCAGCCACCGCATCAGCATGAACTGGGTGAAATCTCGCGCCTGACCGAGACAGATAAAGCCGGCGCCGGAAATTAGCCCGCCGGCCGCCATCAACCAGCGCCCGCCGTAGCGATCCATCAAAGTGCCGATCACCGGCGCCGCCGCCGCGCCGATGAGAATCTCGCCCGACCGGATCAGCGAAAAGGTTCCGCGGGAAATACCGAGATCGGCCGACAACGGTTTGAGAAAAACCGCCAGTGTACTGGAGATCGAAAATGCCGAAGCGATGAGGGCGAGAAAGCCGACGACGACGATGACCCAGCCGTAGTAGAGAGACTTTTTCTTTGCCGGTTGCTCGAGCAGAGGTAAAAAGGACATCCCTCGCTTGTAGCAAGGATCGCGGCGAAACTACAAGGCGAGCGGAAGTAGTGCTAACCTAAAATCAAAGGCGGCGCAGCGGGGTTGAACTCGCGGGGTACGCCGGCGAAACGAGGGTCATAAGCAAACAAGCAAAGCCTGACGCTCTGGGATTCCGTTTCCAAGCCAAATCCCCCGCACTCGGCCGCCGCCGAGCGATCTAAGCACACGGTAACCCAACTGATAGATTTGGCGTTTGGTCGAAGGTTTGGATAGTATCGAGCCAACATGCAGTGAAGGGAAAATCTATGTGGAATGGATATAAAGTCATCGATGCGGATGCCCACATGCACGAACCTCGCGACATGTGGGAGAAATACGTGGAGCCTAAGTACCGGGCGCAAACTCCCAAAGTCGCCTACATGAACGGCACATTCATGGTTTACGAGCCGGATGGAAAGATCGTTCCGAAAGATGAAAGGCAGGTCAAAGGTCCGCCGAAGGAATCGTTCAAAATAATGGAGGAAAGATACGGCGATGCCTTTCGAACGTGGTGGGCGCCGCCAACCCGGATCAAGGACATGGATCGATACGGCTGGGATATTCAAGTGCTTTTGCCTACCGGCAGCAACGGAAACTTCGGTTGTTCCGTAGCCCTGAAGGATGCCGATCTAGGCGCCGCGCTGTGCCGGGCCTATAACAATTGGGCGCATGATTACTGCGCTTTGGACTCCAATCGGCTCAAGTTCATCGCCGTAGTTCCGGGGGCCAATGTCGACGAGATTGTGAAAGAAGCGAAACGAGCGGTGGAAGAGCTCGGAGCGGTCTCGATCAGGAACCCATTGTTGCCTAAGGGCAAATGGTTGCACGAGAAGGAGTATGACGCACTGTGGCAAATCGCTTGTGAGTTGGATTTTCCCATCGCAGTCCACGGTGAGTACCGTTATCGGTTCCAGCCTTTCCGCGGGTTTCGCGTTGTGGAGCAAAGCGGCTCAAGTAGAGAGGCGGCTCACGACTTCCAAGCCTTGCGCGGCGTCGATCATGCGATAGGATTTCCTTGCGACAACATGGTGACGATGGGCCATTTCATTTTCACGGGAATACTGGAGCGGTTTCCCAAACTGCGTCTCGCGATTCTCGAATCGAACGCTGGCTGGTTACCCTTTTGGCTCGGACGGATGGATGTCCACTCGCACGGCCGTTACAGCGTTATGGGTAAGCCAAAAAATATCTCCATGCTGCCGAGCGAGTATTTCATCCGCCAGTGCACGGTGGCTTGCGACAGCGATGAGAGTGCCTTGGGATATGCGGTCGAGCATCTAAAGGGAGACTGTATCGTTTGGAACACCGACTATCCTCATCTCGACGGAATCGAGCCGGCGAAAGCGCTGCCCGAGTTCAACGCTCAACCGATTTCCGATGACGCTAAGCGAAAAATTCTTTGGGACAATGCGGTCAAGCTCTATGGACCAAGACTCGTGATGTAAATTGTCTACGACTCTCATAAGGAGGTTCGAGTTCCGAGATGCTAATCCCCCGTCGGCGCGATTCCAACGCTCTGAAGACACGATCACGGAACACGAACCCCGCCGTAAAACGATTGAAACCGAGCGAATCGATGGAACTCTTCGAGAGACTCGGGGCCGGCTTTTGGAAGCGATGGGAACAATGGATTTTGGAATACCTTCAGTAACAGCTATTCCCCCCGCGTACCGAGACCGAGTAGTGCCGCTATGAAAGTTCGCATCGCCCAGTTTGTGCACGCCACCCACGATGTGGTGGACGAAGCTTTTCTGCGGGAATTTCCCGAAATCGAAGCGGCAAAAGCCAACAGCCTGCAAACCCTGTCCGATGCGCTCGCCGGCGCGGAAATCTTGCACGTCTACAATTCCGCCTTCACGCCGGAGTTCGCGAGGCTGGTGCGGGACAAGGGTCGGGCGCTCAAGTGGATACAGTTCACGACTGTAGGCATCGATGTCGCGCTTAGAGCGGGGCTGCCCGAGGGTGTCTGGGTCACTAATAGTGGCGACGTGAGCCAGCGGGTGCTGGCCGGCCACGCCATCGCCCTGATGCTGGGCGTCATGAGGGGCTTTCGCCGGTTCGAGCCCTTGCGTGGGCAACGTGATTGGGCACGGCAGGCCATGCCTCGCTACATGATCGCGCCCGATGGCGCGCGCATGGTGATCCTCGGCATGGGCCGCATCGGTCAGGACATCGCGCGCAAGGCCAAGGCATTCGACATGGAGGTGATCTGCGTCACCCGCGCGCCCGCCCCCGCCGTGCCCGAGATCGACCGCGTGGTGCCTCGGGAAAAGGTGGACGAGGTGCTTCCCGCCGCCGACGTGGTAATGATCGCGATGCCGCTCGACGCCGGCACCCAGGGATTTCTGAGCGCCGAAAGGATCGCGCTTATGAAAGAGACGGCGGTCCTCGTAAATATCTCCCGCGGCAAGGTCGTGGACGAGGCGGCGCTGGCCCGCGCCCTAGCGGAGGGCCGCATCATGGGGGCGGGGCTTGACGCTTTCGCCAAAGAACCGTTGCCCGAGGCGAGCCCGTTCTGGGAACTTCCCAACGTGCTGATGACGCCTCATGTGGGCGGCAACGGCGGGCGCGAATTGTGGCGGCGGATGAGCGAACTCGTGCGCGATAACACGCGCCGCTATCTTTCGGGTGCGCCGCTCAAACACGTGGTCAGAACGCCCGACGGAACGCTCCAAGGCTTTGAAAACCTACAGGCGGGCAACTCACAGGGATGAGGATTCGGTGAGCCACGATCCGAAGGTGGTTTCAGGATCTCACTTGAGTCAAGACTTGATCCTGAGCCATCACTTTTGAGCTAAAGCCTCCCTGCAATGAACCTCGATGCCTTCTATACCGCGCTGTAACCACCGTCGATGAAGACGACCTGGCCGCAGATCAAGTCCGCAGCCGGCGATGCCAGGAAAAGAACTAAGTCTGCAATCTCCAGCGGCGTCCCGAATCGATGAAGTGGAATACGCGCTTTCACGGGCGCGCTCTTCTCCTCGTCACCCCAGGCCATCTTTCCCATATCGGTGAGGACGACGGTGGGCGCAACAGCGTTCGTCTGGATATTGAATGGCCCCCATTCGGCAGCCATGACGCGCGTCAACATGTTCAGCCCGCCCTTGGAGGAGCTGTAGGCGGCATGTCCCTCGCATCCGACCTTGGCAGCCAGAGACGAGACATTGATGATCTTGCCACGCCGCTGTGCGATCATTCCAGGCGCGACGAGCTGCGCCAGCAAGAATGGCGCCCGGAGATTGACGGCCTGAGTCTCCTCCCAGTGTTCGACCGTGGTCTCGAGCAGACTCTCGCGATGAAAGACACCGGCGTTGTTCACGAGGATGTCCACCGTTCCTAGGAACTCGATGGCCCGGGTGCCGGCGGTGCGCGGGCCATCGACTGTCCCCAGGTCCGCCTGAATTGCGACGCACCGGCGACCCTTGCCGGCGATGGCTTGCCTCGTCGCTTCGAGGCCCTCCGCATCTCTGCCCACGATGGCAACATCGGCTCCGGCGTCGGCGAAATCGGTCGCGATCTCCACGCCGATGCCCCGCGAGGCGCCCGTGACCAGAGCCTTTTTGCCCTGAAGGCTGAATCGACTGGCGCGGTCAAGCATCGGCTGAAATCTCCGGGAGCTCACGGGACCTTAGGGAATCATTCATCAAGCCACCGCCTGCCTCAAAAAGTAAAAAGATTTGAAGAAAAATCCATTTTAAGTGGTGTATATCGAAATACTAAAATCCCATTACGAACTACATATGCGCAATTGACTCTAAGAGGTATATAGTAATGACTCTTCCCGTACCAGATATTTCCAAAAATCTATTCGACTTAAACGGTTTCTGCAGTATCGTTACCGGCGTCGGAAAGGGGATCGGCTTGACCTATCCCGAGCGCTCGCTCACGACGGAAGTGACCTCGTCCTTGTAGGCCGGAGGTCCACTCCGTGGCCAAGGCTTTTGTGAGGTCGCCTAGTTCATGCTGGGCGCCCCCGTGGCGAGCCGAATTTTCTCCGACACTTCTGCAGCCTCGTGGCTGGCCGAGAACACGTTGCGTGGCGACGCCGCGTCGCCAATTTTGTAGACCATCGCCCTCACGCCTGCTCGTTGAAGGTCCTCCGCGAGCCCAAACTGTGAGACGCGGCCGCCGATCACGACCGCATCGACGGCCAACTCGCTCACGCTGCCCTTGCTCTGTATTTTCACGCGCTTGCCGGTCAGCAACTCGGCCGTGGTCTCCGGGTGAACCACGATCCGGTCGTTCTCCGCGAGTTGGTTGGCGAGGAAGAGTGCCGTGATAGGCGCTTTATCATCGGCCAAGGCCGCGGCCGAGGTGATGATATGAACTTTGACCCCCTGCCGAGCGAGATACTGAGCGGCGTGGCAGCTTGCGTGGTCACCGCCCAGCATGGCGACTTCGCCGATCCATTCGCCTGCAGGGCGGTCCATTGCAGAAAAAATATTGAACACCGGCACGCTGCAATCTTCTTTGTCAGCCCGGAGAGTGCCGCCACGCGCTCCCGTGGCGACGACCACCACGTCGGGATCCATGGCTTTCACGTCTTCGACGCTGACCGAAGAACCCATGACGACGGGCACGTTCAATTTATTCAACTGAAGGCTCAACCAGTCGGCGAGGGCGCCATGGTCGGGCTGGACTCGGCGGCTGTAGCGGATCTGACCGCCGAGAGTCTCTGAAGCCTCGTGGATCGTAACATTCTGACCTTGTCTTTTCAGCATGCGGGCCGCATGCATGCCCGCAATCCCGCCTCCGACCACCAGGAGGCGAACGGGTGAGGAGACGGTCTTGATAGACCGGGAGGTCTCGAATGTGGTCTGCGGGTTGGCCGCACATCCGTTCGGCACGCGGGCCACGGTCCTCTCGAGGCACGTGTTGCAGCCGATACAGGGCAGAATTTCCTGAGGTCGCGCCTCGATCAGCTTGCGCACGTAATGCGGATCGGCGTGGAAGGCGCGGGTCAGCGTAATGTACTCGAAGCCTTCTTTCTCCATAACTGCACTGGCGAATTCCGGATCATTGAGCCGTTGCGCGACACTTACCGGCACGCGGTCGCCGACGACCTTTCGGATTGCGGCCGCATGCGGCACGAATCCTCCCTTGGGAGACTCGGGACCCTGAAACATCTTGGCCGCCGACTCATAGGTGCCACCGGCGACGTCGATCAGGTCGATGCCGGCGTCGGCCAGCATGTTACAGAACGCCGCGCTCTCTTCGATCTCTAATCCGCCTTCCACGAACTCGACTGCCGAAATGCGGTACCCGATCGGGTAATCCTTGCCGACCACCGCACGAAGAGCGACCAATATCTCGAGCGCGAACCGCGCACGATTCTTCAGCGAGCCACCGTACTCGTCCGTCCTTCGATTGGAGTGCGGGGATAGGAACTGGCCGATGAGGTAGCCGTGCGCGCCGTGGATGTGAATCATGTCCACCCCGGCCTCGAGACAGCGGTGCACCGCCTTAACAAAGGCTTCGATGACAATCTCAATGTCCTCATGAGTCATCTCACGCGGCACGGAGCCCGGATCGATGAACGTGCATGGCACGACGGAGGGGGCGATCGGCTGGCGCTGACTGGCCGTGATCGATGCCTGGCGTCCGCCGTGATTGAGTTCCATCGTGAGCTTGGCCCCGTGCTCGTGGATGGCGTCGGCGATCTTGCGGAGCCCCGGAATGACGGCGTCGTCGTGGCAACCGACTTGGAACGGGTTCCCACGCCCTTCGGGTCTCACATAGATCGACTCGAGCTGAATCAGCGCTACGCCGCCTTTCGCCCGCTCCCGGCTGTAATGGATGTAACGCTCGTTTAAGGTGCCATCCAGGTTTGCCATCGCCTTTTCCATGGGCCCGGCGATGAACCGGTTTCGCATCTCCATGCCGTTGATCTTGCCGGGACGAAGAAGGTTTTCGAATGCCATAGTCTCCTCCGATCGCAGCTCGAGTGCCGTTGGGTTTCGATTAACATGGGCACTATTGCTTCGATACCCGTTCAGCCCCATCGAGTCAGTTTTGATGACGCACTCTAAGTTACGCGCACGAATGCGCGGTGAGAATGATAGGCATTTGGTGTCCTAAAGTATCAAATTGTATCATCGTCGCTCCTCATGGGTTCGATTAGTTAATATTAATTTCTATGGAAGAATTACGAATCACATCCTGCACAAAGTTGCCCTGGAACTTTCTCACGACCTCGTTTTCGGTAAAACTCACATGGCTCGACATGTACATGTGACACTGAGAAGAAGTCAAATGAATTGGATGCCGTTGACCTTCCTCTATCACGACGATCGGCAGCAACTTCCTCAATGATTAACATTTCGATCACCCAAGACTCCAACCCGAGATTCAGCGATGTGGCGCTGGGCGCCAACGCCAGCGAGTCGTGGAAAGGTGTTGCGGTTGTTGGATTCCGCGCGATTTGATGCGATAAAAAAGAACCGCTTGGAAGGAATATGAAAGCCAGTATTCGCCGCATAGCCGCCATTGCATTTTTTGTACTTGCCGCGCCGCTTGCCAGCGCGGACTCTTCCGCCCCTTCTCACTCATGTCGCAAACCAACTAAACCCGCTGAGATCAAGACCCAACAGGAAGCAGACAAATTCAACGAGGCTGTAAGCAATTACAAATCCTGTATCGAGGACTTTGTCCGACAGCAGCAGGATGCCGCCATGAACCACCAACGTGCGGCGAGTCAGGCGGTCACTGAATGGAATGAATTCGTGACCAACGATATGAAACAGTAGCCCGATCATCCGGCGCTCGATCCGCGGCCGGACATGGTCGAAGCTTTTAAAAAACTAGGTCTTTTCCGGGAGAGGACATCATGAATATGAAACATTTTGGAATGAGCATGCTCGTGCTTGCGCTGTCGGCTGCCGGCGGCGCTGCATGGCCGCAGAACGTCAAAATCACGCCCCTCGGCACGCACCCGGGCGAACTGTGCGACCGCGACCGCGCGACCATCTTCGAAGACCCGACCGGCGTGCGTATCCTTTACGATGCCGGGCAGTCGGTAATGGGCGGCGAAGACCCGCGCCTGGGCACCATCCACGTCGTGCTGCTGAGCCATGCCCATACCGATCACATCGGGGACCGCAAGATCGCCGCGCTCAACGCGGGTTCGTGCGAGAAACCGGAAACGGTGTCGGCGCTGCCAAATTCTACCACCGCCGAGATTGCGGCGGCGAAGAATGCTTCGCTAATCATGATCCGCAACATGGCGTTCTTTCTCGGCAAAAAGATCCAGAACATCCGCGGCAAGCCGACCGGGAATTGCGCCGAGACCGGCGGCAGCATTGCCGCGGTGCAGGAGGCGCCCTGCCTCGCGCCAGTCGAACTCGGTGGCACCAAGAACGTCAAGGCCGCCGGCGGCGCGAGCGGCGTCGAGATCACCACCGTATACGCGGCACACGACAGCACGCTTTCGCGCGAACTGCTGACCGATGCGCAGAAGAAAATACTCGAGCCGGACAACATCAGCGTAAGCCTCGGAGCGCCAAGCGGCTACGTAATCAAGTTCACCAACGGGCTGCGTGCTTATCTGTCGGGGGACACCGGGTTGCACTCAGAGATGCGCACGGTCGTGCGCGAGTATTACCGCGTCAATCTGGCGGTCATCAACATGGGTCTGAACGCGATCCAGCCCGACGCGGCGGCGTACGCGATCAACGAACTGGTCCGCCCCGCATCGGTGATCGTGTCGCATCCGAACGAGGGAGTAACTTCAGGCGGCGCGCTGCGGCCGAATACGCGCACCAAGACGTTCATCGATCTGGTCAAGGGCCGGCCGGTTTACCTCGCGATCAGCGGGCGCACGCTGGAGTTCGACGGCAGCGGAAGTTGTGTGGCCGGCGGCTGTTGATTGATCGCAGTGAGATGGGCTTTCACGTCCGCGAACGCTTCGATCTTCATAATTCAAATGATTGCCTTTGTCGCAATCGTCGTCATCCGCTCCTCTCTGAAAAATTTAAGCTCAGGGGCGCTTCCACGTATCCACGTTCGGAGGATCTGTCCCGCGATCTTGTCTGGATCCGCCCCAGGAATCGGTTCGAACTTCTGCAGCCGGCCCGCGAAGCAATCTGCCAGGTACAGATTACCGAGTTGATTCGTTGTGATCCCGTGTGAACAATTTAGCCGACCAGCCTGGCCACCCGGGGCGCCCCAGCCGTACAGAAAATTTCCGTTGAGATCGAACTTGAGGATTCGACTCGTGGGCGCATCGCCGACCCAGATGAAACCTTTGTCATCGATGAAGTGATTCACCATGAGCGTGGTCTGACTGGCGGGCCAGTGCGGTGATCTTAGCGGCCACATATCGAGAAACTTCCCGTTCTCGTCGAAAACCTGCATCCGGGCATGTCCGCGGTCGATGATGAAGAGCCGGCGGTCGGCGCTGATCGCGATGCTGTGGACCGTATTCCACTCGTTTGGTCCCGGGTTCTTCGGGTCCTTGGGCGGCCCGCCCCAGTCCATGATGAAGTTATCGTTCGCGTCGTACTTGACGACACGTGTGCCGCCGTAGCCGTCGGTTATGAAGTAAGTCCCGTCGGGCAGCCAGGCGATGTCCGTCGGCCGGTCGAACGTGTTGGGCCCGCGACCGCGCACGCCGAGCTGCCCTTTGCTGTGAACCAGCTTACCGTCATACGTAAACCGGTAAATCATGTGGAGCTGGTCGTCGATGATCCAGACGTGCTTCTCTTTGTCGTAGGGGCTGATCTTGATCTGGTGCGGCCCGCGGCCGCAGGGAAGCTTGGAGAATAGCTCGTCGAGATGCGGCCACTCGTCCACGAGGTTGCCCTGACGATCGAACACGATGATCGAGTGCTGGAACCGGCGCTCCCATCCCCGCTTTTTCACAGACTCGCACGTTGCCGATAACCCGTCCCATTTACACGTTGTGCATTGTAGAGTAATTCTGAATCCAATTTGCGGGAGATTTCGAACAACTTCGAAGCTTCGGTACCGGGAGGACCACCAAGATGATCCAAAAACTTTGCCGAACCGGCCTTGCCATTATCGCAGCGCTGGCCATCGCGAGCAGCGCCGGTCAGGCGTTGGCGCAAGCTGAGCGCTTCGAGATCGCCAGCATCAAAGCCATACGGCCGACGCTGGTCAACACCATCGCCGCGTTGCAGGCGGGCGATGTCGCGCGTGCAAAGGCTGCCTTCGAGGCCTACGACTCCGCGTGGAACGGCATCGAAGTCTACGTCAACGTCCGCAGCAAGGCGATGTACCAAACTCTGGAGCACGAGTACCAGGCGCGGATCGCCAAAGCGCTGGATGCCCCCAATCCGAACATCCCGTCACTGCTCGCGGACGCGCAGGCGATGCTGGCCAAATTCGACGAGACCGTCGCCTTGATCTCCCCGATGCCGCCGCTTAATTCATTTTATGACGACATTGCACGGCTGCGCATCGTGCGCGCGCACCTGCGCGAAGTACCCCCTGCGTTAAAGGCCGGCGACTTCGCGAAGGCGCGGAGGTCCTTTCAAGCCTTCGACGACAACTGGGATAGCATCGAAGATCTCATCAAGGCGCGCAACCCCGACTCCTATGTGGCGATCGAGAAAGGTATGATCGAGATCGAATACGCGCTGAAGCCCGACAAACCCGACGTTGCCCAGGTCACCGCCAAGGTCAATGAGGTGATGCGCCTCTACAATGAAGCCCTCGCAGAGGTTGTGAAGGACGCCAGGGCACACCACTAGAGAATCCTTTGGGGATCTGGAAGTAACCGACCCCGAACAGCGCATCAGAGAGCAGAACACAAGTTCGTTACGCTTGAATTCTTGAACTTTGAACTGTTAAACCGCCGTGTAGCGCGGAGCGAAGCGATTGAACGATTGGTACGCCAAGATGTGCAACTCACAGGAATGAGGGTTTGGTGAGCAGCGATCGCAGAGCGATCCGGGAACTGAGCCGAAGATTCAGAAAATGCTTTCAGCACCTCACCAGGCTAAGTACTTAAGTCAAGATTTGCCTCTACGCCTTGCGATGATTTCTGGCCAGACACGTTTCATTTTTAGCAATTTCGCTTAGTCCATTTACTTCTCTGTTAATCTGCAGGTCGAATTGTATTCGGGAGTGCAGCGTTGGCGTCGCCGCTTCATCATGTGATAGATTACCAAGGGAGGCAGTTATGTCCTGGATTGTGTCAGATGCCGATCATCTAGGCGGCAAACCCCGCGTACGGGATACCCGCATCGCGGTTGCGTTGCTTTTGGAGTGGCTGGCGGCGGGAATGACGATCGAAGAGATCGTCAAGGAGTATCCCAGCCTCACTGAGGAGGCGGTTCGTGGAACGTTGGAAGAATTAGCCCACTCTGAATTGTTGGCGCCTAGTGAAAATTCTTCTCGACGAGAACATGCCTGAGTCGTTGGTCGTTGCCCTGGAAGATCTCGGTCACGAGGTTGATTCGGTCAATCATCTCAAACTGAAAGGGCTCGATAACGGGACACTCTATCGGCAAGTTGCGGTCCAATATGACCTCTGTTTTACCAGAGATACTGGCTTTGCTCACAATGTTCGCCAGATGCGAGATCCTTCACAAGTTAAAGTTCTGCGCGTAATAGTTCCCAACAGCGTACCGAATCATTCGTTCCGGCTTTTGTTGATGCTTTTCAAAAGTCCAATTGGTCGCGCTACTCGAATGGCGACGATTGGCCCTAGCTCCAAGGATACATAAAGGTTGGTCGAGACGCAGTGGGAAAGTCTCCTAGCCCAAATGGTGCTAGGGCACCAAGATTTTGTCGAGAAGCTAAAAGGAATGAAGATCAAGGGTTTGGTAAGGCGCGATCGGAGAGCGATCCGGGAAAAGATCGAGACTGAAGCGAAGATCCGAAAATGGTTTCAGGATCTCACCAGGCGAAGTACTTAAGTCAAGATTTGCCCACTAGCGGCCGTTTCTTTGCGCAGGGAAAAAGTACGTGACCTATTTGACAGATTTACGAACCCAATTTAGATTTTTTTCGGACTTGCGAAGGGCGTTTGGCTTGATGACGCCGAGCGACAGTCTTCCAGAATTCGTTGTGTGACACTCCTTTGCCTGCTTTAATGCTTCTTCGTGATTTAGCAAGCAAAGACTGGAACCGGCGCGAGTGGGCTAGCATGAGCCGTTCCAAATCGTCACTATCCTTCGGCGCTAGCAATACCGCGGCGGCCTTGCCGTTGCGCGTAATAATGACCGGGCCCTCATTCGCGCATTCATCTACATAAGCACTGAGATGGGCTTTCACGTCCGCGAGCGCTGCGATCTTCATAGTTCGAACTCCTGTCCGCCAATAAACAACCGATCGCCTTTTTTCACGCCGATCGCCAAGACAGAGACAGTCTTTTCCTCATGATTCACGTTGTAAAAAACACGAAACGAGTTGTTTGGCCCAAAACGCAATTCCCAGGTCGCGCCGAACCAGGCCGGCTCTTCAAGCGGTTTACGGTTTCGAGTCTCCGTCGTGGGCGTGTGGGAAAGCTGCTCTTCGGTGGTCGTCGCGACCAAACGGTGATATTTAAGCTCGATCCAATCCAAATGTTTGTACGTCTCTGGCGCATAGCTGATCGCAAATGTGGATCGCCGCGCCATTGACCACAATTATAGTCATCAACCAGTGGAAATCAAATACTCGCAGCGATCCGCCGCGTCATATCCGCGCAAATTCATGACCCACACGATTGCAGTGAGCGAGGAAAGAGCAGTGCTAAAGATCAGCTTATCGAATCATCCAAAGCATCGACGCCGAAGCGCTAATCAAGCAAGCAGGAGATTATTTCCGGCTAAGCGGCAGAGTTTACCAGGAAACGGTGTGGTATTGGCAGGAACGAGCGCTAGTGATCATTGCACCAATACAGCGAGCTTAAGGTCTCGGTGGTTTACCGTCTCTCCGACGGCTTGAACGGTTTGAACGGATTGAACTGTTTGAACAAGTAACGGCTCATTGCCGAGCGGTTTAGGAGGGTTTGGTGAGCCGTGACCGCGGAGCCATCCGGGAAAAGATCGAGACTGAAGCGAAGATCCGAAAATGGTTTCAGGATCTCACCAGGCCAAGTACTTGAGTCAAGATTCGACCCTAGCGACTTTGCGCTTGTCGTAGCTAATTTCCGCGCAACAAGATTGGCAAGAGCACTAAGAACAAGCTGAAGTTGGCGAGCGCGTAAATTGCGCGTGGTTACCGAGACGGCCGCGCCGGCAGTGGCGCCGGCCCGGAAAGTCTCTTGAAGAGATCGATGATCTCGGCTTCCCGCGGCAACTCGCGAAGCTGTGTTTCGAATTCCTCCCAAGTTAGCGGCATGGCTGGCTCCGAGGTGAGTTTCTCGTAAGCTTTGATGTACTCCGGGTCGGCTAAGGCTTTGCGCATGGCCTCACGCAATATTTTGACTTGCTCCGCCGGCGTGCCCGGCGGCAGCACAAACGGCTGGCCGGTGTCGCGTGCGCCGCGAAAAAGCTGAATGAGACGGCGGTCTTGATTTGAGCGAGCGAAACTCTCGATCTCGGAAAGTTTGGCGAGCCTGGTATCGGCGTGTTTGAAGCCCTTGGGGATGTCGATGGTGGCGTGAACATGTACCAGATCTTTATCCAACCACGCTACATTGCGCGTCAGCAAGCTGTCCAGGATGCTTACCCTGGCATCGATTTCGTTCCTCTCCAAAGCGAAGTCGATCTCCCGCGGCGTGTAGCCGGTGACAAAACGCGGCTCTTTCATGTCCAGCATGTAGGCGAATAGCCGGGCCATGGTGTAAAGACTGTGACCGACGGCCGGGGCGCCGATGCGCACACCGCGGGACGCGGTCAAAGTTTCCCGGCTGTTGAAGCCAGCGGCCTTGCGCGTAAGAAAAGCATAGGGCGCATAGCGGGCATGAGAGCCGAGATAAATGAATTTGTCCAGATCATAGAGCACGTCGGTCTCGCCGAAAATCGTGCCCTGCACCATTCCCGTGATCATGGCGCCGACGGTCAAACCATCAGGCCGGACTGACTTGTACATGTGATTGGCTGCCTTGCGCCCGCCGGCGCCGGACATGTATTGCATGACGATGGCAGGATGGCCGGGGATATGTTTTTTCAAGACCGGAATCACTGCGCGTGTACGTAGATCGCCCGCACCGCCGGCGTCAGTGCCGCTAAGGAGAAGAACATTCTTGCCTTCATAGAAAGGCGTCTGGGCCAATGCCGCTGGGGCCAAGACGATCCACTGCGCCAGCAGAAGAAAGACGGTAAACACGACGATCTGCAGTTTGTGTTCTTTTTCCATTAGCCGGTTAGCTCCCACCAGTTCTTGTCCAGGTCGCTAAAGATAAAACTGGTTTTGCCGTTGATAGTGTCGAGCTGGCCGAGCTCGGTGATGCCGGCGGCCTCGCCGTTGGTCGAGAATTCGCGGTGCGCTTGCTCAACTGCCGCGGCTGAATCCATTTGCAAAGTGAATCGGTTCACCGGTGCTAGATACTGACGCGGGCTGCGCTTCAAGACCACGATGTACCAGGGTGCGGCGGCGTGCTTGACGTATTGGGCGTTGTTGAATCCCGCCAGGATTTCGAGTCCCAAAACATCGATGTAGAAGCGGCGGCTGCGCTCGATGTCGTCGCACTGGAGCGTGCCGTGGGTGAAAGCCTGCGGCACGTAGCCGCGTTCGGAAAAGCGCTCGTCGGTGAGCGGCTTATCCCAATGGCCGGCGGTGTGAGCGCGGCCGTGCTGCGCGCCACCGGGATTGTAATATTCGATCTCCAGATGGTTGCCGCCGGGCTCGCGAAAATAGATCGAGTAAGCGAAGTGCGCGCTCTGCGGTTTGGTGATTTTGCTGAGGTGGTATTTCTCTTTGTTGGCCTCGATGTATTTCCAGGCGGCTTCGACTTCTTCATGGCGGGCGACGCGAAAGCCGTAGTGATTGTCAAAGCCCTTTTCTGGCGCGTCCGGACCGCCTTCGTGGACGATCAGGCGCCAGTCGGTATTGGGATGCTTGAGGGTGGCCTCGCCCGCTTTTTGCTCGACGATCTCCATCGCCAATAGATCGGTAAAGACCGGAAGGGTTTCCGACAGCGACCGGCATTCGTAATGGCCCGCAACGAGGCCGGTGGTGCGCAAAATTGACATTGTTTTCTCCCTGAGACCGTAATCCGCGGCTCCGTGCAAAATATCAGCACGCCAAAGTGGTAGCAATGCTGTCCGACACGGTCTCAGTTCCCGTACAGCGTTTTGAGAAATCCTTCCTTTTCCACCGACCATTAGCATAACGGTGAAAGCCGGCAAGTTCAGTCAACATTCGATCTCTTTTCGCCCGTTAATGGGTGGTTGCGACATGACCTGTATATGACTATAATCTGGCCATGAATGTTGTAAATGTAGCCATTTTAAAGGAAAAACTCAGTTACTATCTGAGCCTGGTCAAGTTGGGCGAAGAAGTCGTCGTCACCTCGCATCGTCATCAGGTCGCGCGAATAGTTCCGGCGGCCGCTCCTTCGGCGGAGATCGTGGAGCCTACTCGCCCGGTCAAAGACTTAAAAAAAGTAAGAGGCATTACGCCCAGACGATCGTCGTCCGGAGTGAAATCTCTTTTAGACGACCGCCGGCGCCGATGACCGTTTACGTCGACACGTCGATCGTCCTGCGCATACTGTTACGGGAGCCGAACCCGGTAGGCATTTGGGGTCAATGGAACAAAGCCTACAGCAGCGCCCTGTGGCGCGTCGAAGCGTTGAGAACGGTCGACCGGCTCCGGTTAACTCAAGAAATCTCCGATTCCGAAGTCGCGGAGCTCGTGCATGAAATCAAGATTATCAACCAAACCTTCGCGATTCACCCGCTCACAAACCAAATCTTTCAGCGAGCGAGCGAAACTTTTCCCACTGTGGTCGGAACCCTGGATGCGATTCATTTAGCCACGGCGCTCTCGATACGTGAAATTGAAAATATTGATTACCTGCTGACCCATGATTCGCAACTCGGCACCGCTGCTAGAAGCCTTGGATTCGACGTGATGGGAATGGATCAGTAAAAAGATCGGCGCCGAAATGTGGGGGCTGCGAAATACCGGAGGGACTGCGGGCGGTATCGGCAGGAACGAGCGCTCGTGATGGAGCTATTGCATCGATACAGCGAGCTTAAGGTCTCGGTGGTTTACCGTGTCTCCGACGGCTTGAACGGTTTGAACGGATTGAACTGTTTGAACGAGCAACGCTCATTGCCGAGCGGTTTAAAGGTTTGGATGAGGATTTGGTGAACCGCGATCGCAGAGTGATCCGGAAAAGATCGCGACTGAATCGAAGATTCGAAGTGGTTTCAGGATCTCGCGACGGTAATTGCTTGACCCCATGCCTCAATGAGTCGCTCGACCTCCGGATTTTCGAAGATCCTAACGATAACTTTGTCCAACTAGTCAACATGTCCCTATTCTCCATCCGGTTCAGTCAAGCTTATCTCGTCAAGGCCTAAATTTCCCTCGACTTAGCAAATCGGCTTTTATAATGTGAGCTGTGACCGGTTTCGGTGCCTGCTCGATTTTTTGTTTCCAGGAGGAACTGAACAATGAAAAAAATCATCGTGTCGATGATCTCGCCACTGCTGATCGGCGTGTTGCTGCTTACCGCTCCATCGACGTTCGCCCTAGATAAAGTCAACGTTACTCTGCCATCCAGGTCGTTTCAGTTCATCATCTTTCCGCTCGCCAAGGAGCAGGGTTATATGAGGGAGGAAGGAATCGATCTTAATATCGTCGTCATGGCGTCCACCCCTAGCCTTCAAGCCGTGCTGGCCGGAGAAATGGATTTCACCGGTTCCGGGAGCGGCGCTCTAGTCGCTGTCGCTAAAGGTAATGCTCCGTTCAAAACCGTGTTGGCGGTCACCGACCAGGTGCTGCAGTGGCTCGTCGTGCGGCCGGAGTACAGTGCTTTCAAAGAACTAAAAAATAAGAAGATCGCCGTGACCGGGGTCGCCACGGTGGCGCCGTTCATGTTGAAGAGGATCGCTCTAAAATACGGTCTCGACGGCAACAGGGATTTTACGTTTATCGCGCTGCCGCCTGGTCAACGCCTCACGGCGCTCCAATCGGGAGCCGTGGATGCCGGCCTATTGAGCTCGGAGGAACGCTTTGCTGCTCTCGATCTCGGTATGAAAGAGATCTTGTATCTGGGCAAAGAGGTGAAAAATTCTTGGGGCACAGTGGCGACCACCGATCAATTTATCAAAGCCAAACCAAAGGTGACGCATGGTTTCATGCGTGCCCTCCTTAAATCCCTGCGCCTCGTCAAGCAGAACCGCGAGATCGCGATGGACACCATGATGAAATTTTCAGGGTTAACCAAGGAATTGGCGGCGCGGACATACGACGGCATGATCGGAACCTTTACAACCAACGGCGTGGTCGACGAAGAGACGCAGAGAAACGATCTCGACATCGTTCGCGAGGTCTTCAATATATCAAAGGAGGTGCCCATCGAGCGGGCCTACGATTTCAGGTTCGCAAAGAAGGCGGACAGCGAGCTGACACAAGAAGGCTGGAAACCTTAGAAACTTTTTCACGGTCGGACTTGGTCGGACTATCGAATGATCCAAAGCATCGACGCCGAAGCGCTAATCAAGCAAGCAGCGGATGATCGCCGGGTGGTTTGTAGGTTTGGATGAGGATTTGGTGAACCGCGATCGTAGAGCGATCCGGGAAAGGATCGAGACCCAACCGAAGTTCGGAAAGTGGTTTCAGGATCTCACCAGGTTAAGTACTTGAGTTACGATTTGACCGCTAGCGATCGCCCTGCACCATTTTTTGCTCCACGGTTCATTAGATGATAGACAGCTCCGGGACACTGGATACGAAGCGGCCGTGGCATAAGACGGTGAGTACCACAGATTGTCAACAAAAGATTTGACCACTCTAGGACCTTTTAGAGGAGAGTCCATCTGACCCCCTTTTTCATCCACTTTTTTCATCCAAAAATCGAGCATCTCCCTTTTCCCTTGCCATCATTGGCCGGGAACCAATGTGGTAACTTTGTGTCAATTCTCTCCGCTATTCTTTCACCCGGCAAAAGATCCAGCGAAATTTTCTTGTCGGACTGTTCTCGATGGCCTAAAATTCGTCACCATGATCGAAATTCGGATATGGATTTTCCGATCTCGGAGAATCTGACGCAAGAAGCTGATCTGCTCTCATCAACCTCTTGAGATTGCAAAATTGTCGGCGTGTTCATACGGCTTATATCAAATAAAATATCATGTCTGACCCAGTGTCCAGTGTCTGACCCCGCTCGCCCAATGCTTCGCTCCAGAAACGTCTTCGCAATTTTTCTGGCACTGCTGACCGGCTGTGCTAACGCGCCGCGGGTGGATCTGGCGGCGCCACTCCCTCGCATTCGCTACCTGCTAACGTTCGACGACGGTCCAAGCAGTGCGTCGTCGCGTAACTCCACGGCCAGTATCGCAGATACGCTCGTGCAGAACCCGACACAAAAGGGAATCAAAGCGATATTTTTCGTGCAAACGCGAGCCCGCACGGCGGGAGGTTCCGATACCGGAAAAAAGTTAATGCAGCGTCTGTTCGCGGAGGGTCACGTCCTCGGCTTGCATAGCGGTTCGGCCCGCGGCCACGTCAGCCATCGAGCGATGGAATCTTCCGAACTCGTCGTCTCACTCGCGGACGGTATGGCCGACATTGCCTCTGTCACCGGAGAGCCGCCGTCTTTGGTGCGGCCCCCGTTTTGGGCTTTCAGTTCCGTCACGCTGGACGCGTACCGGCAATCGGGTCTGTCCATGATACTCACCGATATCTCGAACCGCGACGGCGGGCCGTTCTTGTTTCAGGCGAATCCCACCGACGGCGGCACCATCCGCAATGATTTGGTACGCTTTCGAGAACGCTTGCGAGCGAGCGAGGTTCCACTCGTGGATGGCATAGCACCGGTGATTGTTACGTTTCACGATACCAATAACTACACAGCCGCGCATTTGTCTGACTATCTGGCGACGCTTGTCAGCGCTGCAAGTGACGTCCGGCTCGGCATGGCGGATCCACCGTATTATAATGATCGCGCAACCCTGCTCGCGGCCGCGCAAACAAGAAGCGGTGACACGGCCAGTCGTCGTGATATGGTTCCCTGGCCCTGGAACCTGATTTGGGCCGTACACTAATGCAGGCGGGCGGATGCAGTCGTATTCACCTGCACGCTGGGCAAAGAAGAAATGAGCTAGTCCGGGATGCCGCCAGAAATCCAAAAGATCTTGCCTGCCACCCCTCCAACGTCAGCCGGGCGCTGCAGAGGAGTTAGTAGACTTAGGCAAGTCTGACGGTATTCAATTTGCCTCATCAAGTTTGGTGTAGTGCGTCCGGGCGCCGTTGCCGGAGAGAATTTCAGCTCCCTGTTCGATGCCTGTGAAGAATTGGCCTTGTCCCAGAAGCTGTCGTGCCTTATCGCGGGAGTGAATACGGCGCGCCAGGAGGCTTACCGCCAGATGCTTGCGCGCGGCTTTCGCGCCGAACTTTTAGGAGTGGCGATGGAGAAGCCGAACGAAGCGGGTTATAACCGACCGGGTGTTTATCTCATTGACGATTGGCGCTAGTGAATGGCGCCTAGCAAAACAGTATGGCAAAAAATAAAGCAAAGCCCGTCCCGCGATTAGAAACACTTCGAACATTTGTTGATCAGCAAGCCGAAGCAAATCACCGTTCAGGGTACGACTCCAACCCTTCTCGTAAACTGTCGTGATTGTGTGTGAGTTTAGAAAATCGCGCAGAGGCACAGGAGTGCCTTGATCGAAGAGAACCCGCATGGTCCTCAGTGCGCTTCTGTTTGTAAGCTACGCTGAGCGTGCTCTAGCACTGCTTCAGCCATTTCTCTGGAGACCCCAGGAAACCAGGAAAGGAAATCGTCGATCCGCGCGCCGCTTTCAAAATTTTCGAACAGCGCTTTAACTGGCACTCGCGTACCACGAAATACCCAGGCACCACTAACCCGGTCAGGATCGCGCTCGACAGCAGGGCAAGAAGACCAATCCAGCATGGTTAAAGGTTAGCCGGATTTCACCCCATCGGCAAGTTCCCGCGGTACCCAGCTGAAAAGGTTACCAGGAAACGGGAGCGGTATCGGCAGGAACGAGCGTTAGTGAGCTATTGTATCGGTACGGCGAGCTTAAGGTCTCGGTGGTTTACCGTGCCTCCAGACGGCTTGAACGGATTGAACTGTTTGAACGAGCAACGGCTCATTGCCGGGCGATTTGGAGGTTGGACAAGGGTTTGGTGAGCCGCGATCGTAGAGCGATCCACGGAAAGATCGAGACTGAACCGAAGATCCGAGAGTGGTTTCAGGATCTCACCAGGCTAAGTGCTTAAGTCAAGATTTGACTTCTAGCGGCTCCTGGCCGATTTTTTTGCCTGCCACCCGTCCAACGTCAGCCGGGCGCTGCAGAAGAGTTAGTAGATTTAGGCAAGTCTGACATAGCTATCCCTAGCTATCCCTCTTCCGCCCCCTTGATTTTCCGTTCTCTTAATCTTCTGACGTCTTGAACGATTTGAACAGAGCGTAGCGGTTAAACGCTTTGAACGCGCTCAGTCCTGAGCACAAGATTTTGTTTCCTCGCCAGCCACTTTTCAGTTTAACAATTCGCTCAGTCAATATAGTTCTCTTGGTGGTGCGTGATTAGTGATCAGAAACCCCATGCGACTCTTGCTCGGCATGAAAGACGGTACGGCGTGGATCACGAGACATGCAGAGAGGCGTTGTCTTTTTTGCCTTGATGCGGCTTAACTACGATTTCCACATCTTGACCGAGCGCCACCAGGAATCGCAACAAGCGTTCCACCGAGAATTGCCGAAATTCCCCGCGAAGCATCTTTGAAACATCGGGCTGCCGGATACCCAACAACGCGGCCACCTCGACTTGTTTGAGACCGCGTTCTTTCATGATCCCATCGATCTTCCAAACGAGTTTCGCCTTAACGAGATGTTCCTCTGCGTCGGGCAGCCCGAGGTCCTTAAAGACATTTCCGCTGCTTTTTTCGTAGCGCCTGCTGTTCATGACATCATCTCCTTTGCGATCCGTTCCGCTTCGCGCAGTCGTTGCCTGATTAACTCGATATCCCGGCGCGGTGTTTCGCGCCCCGTTTTTGATTTCTTTTGAAAGGCATGCAACATAAACAAGACATCTGCATATTTCAAAGTGTATACGGCGCGGAACGTATCGCCCCGATAGTCTTCAATGATCTCCAGCACCCCCGCTCCACCAAAGCCGCTTAACGCCTTTGCATCACGATGTTTGCCGCCGGTCTGGGCAATCCACAGGGCATATCCCATGCGATGCTGTACATCCTCGGGAAATTCTCGCAAATCCTTGCGGCTTGATCCAATCCAGATCAGAGGTTTAGGTGACGGCTCATCAATCACTTAGTCACAATATAGTGAATTCACCATATTAGGTCAAGATAACCCTAAAAGCATTGCATCGACCGAGCACTTTGGAACTAGCGGATGATCCCGGATGCCAACGAGAGTGCTGGGCCCGACCGGACCTGCACTACATTGCTAGACCCCATGGTTTTGCTCGCAAATCGCTGATCGCGATCGACGAAAAAATTATTCCCAGCATCAACCAAATTGCAAAATCGAAAAGAGTTACATCTGCGAAGCTCATCAATCAATGGTTGCGAGAAAAGATCGCAACGTCAAAGCGGGCCTGATCATTCGGTCAAGCGCGAAGAATGGGATAGGGTGCGGTTTAGCGGTTTGGATGGAGCTTTGGTGAGCCGCGACCGCAGACCGATCCGGAAAAAATCGAGACTGAACCGAAGATCCGAAAGTGCTTTCAGGATCTCACCAGGCCAAGTACTTGAGTCAATGTTTGGCCGTTTTGGCTTATGTTCGCACTCACAATTAGTAATGTTGGATTGCAACACCTAATGGTAGACCTCAGGTCTGAAATATCCTGCCGAATGCAGATTCTTCCGAATATCAAATCCCGTCGTCAAGCATTGAATTTCCCTCGACTTAGCAAATCGGCTTTTATAATGTGAGCTGTGACCGGTTTCGGTGCCTGCTCGATTTTTTGTTTCCAGGAGGAACTGAACAATGAAAAAAATCATCGTGTCGATGATCTCGCCACTGCTGATCGGCGTGTTGCTGCTTACCGCTCCATCGACGTTCGCCCTAGATAAAGTCAACGTTACTCTGCCATCCAGGTCGTTTCAGTTCATCATCTTTCCGCTCGCCAAGGAGCAGGGTTATATGAGGGAGGAAGGAATCGATCTTAATATCGTCGTCATGGCGTCCACCCCTAGCCTTCAAGCCGTGCTGGCCGGAGAAATGGATTTCACCGGTTCCGGGAGCGGCGCTCTAGTCGCTGTCGCTAAAGGTAATGCTCCGTTCAAAACCGTGTTGGCGGTCACCGACCAGGTGCTGCAGTGGCTCGTCGTGCGGCCGGAGTACAGTGCTTTCAAAGAACTAAAAAATAAGAAGATCGCCGTGACCGGGGTCGCCACGGTGGCGCCGTTCATGTTGAAGAGGATCGCTCTAAAATACGGTCTCGACGGCAACAGGGATTTTACGTTTATCGCGCTGCCGCCTGGTCAACGCCTCACGGCGCTGCAATCGGGAGCCGTGGATGCCGGCCTATTGAGCTCGGAGGAACGCTTTGCTGCTCTCGATCTCGGTATGAAAGAGATCTTGTATCTGGGCAAAGAGGTGAAAAATTCTTGGGGCACAGTGGCGACCACCGATCAATTTATCAAAGCCAAACCAAAGGTGACGCATGGTTTCATGCGTGCCCTCCTTAAATCCCTGCGCCTCGTCAAGCAGAACCGCGAGATCGCGATGGACACCATGATGAAATTTTCAGGGTTAACCAAGGAATTGGCGGCGCGGACATACGACGGCATGATCGGAACCTTTACAACCAACGGCGTGGTCGACGAAGAGACGCAGAGAAACGATCTCGACATCGTTCGCGAGGTCTTCAATATATCAAAGGAGGTGCCCATCGAGCGGGCCTACGATTTCAGGTTCGCAAAGAAGGCGGACAGCGAGCTGACACAAGAAGGCTGGAAACCTTAGAAACTTTTTCACGGTCGGACTTGGTCGGACTATCGAATGATCCAAAGCATCGACGCCGAAGCGCTAATCAAGCAAGCAGCGGATGATCGCCGGGTGGTTTGTAGGTTTGGATGAGGATTTGGTGAACCGCGATCGCAGAGCGATCCGGGAAAAGATTGAGACTGAACCGAAGATCCGAAAGTAGTTTCAGTATCTCACCAGGCTAAGTACTTAAGTCAAGATTTGATCCCTAACGCTTTTATTGCACAATAACTGCTTGACGGGAAATATAGGATGTCCTCTAGTTTTGTCCTAGCCTGCAAACCACTGCTCTTTTTCCGCGACTTGCCCAACAGGCACGATTTTCCTCGCAACATTCTCCTTGCACTTGGATTCGGCAGCGGCAACCAAGAAAGCTGGGTACTGATCTGCATTCTTGACGATTTGAACTGCACGCTCCAAAGGAATCACTCTTTTTTCAGCTCGGGTCATGAATTGCTGATATGCAGAACGCTTTGACACCACGCCCTTTCTGAAACAACGCGCGATCACTTGCAGCGAATGCTCCCAGTGTTCGTCGCCCGTCCCAAGAAGCAGAACTGCACCGTTCTGGCAAAACTGCAGAATCCGCTGATCATCAGATGTATAATCGGCCAAATACTTGCGATACAGCGTTAACTGGGTGCTGGGTGGCGTTCGAAGTGCCAGGGCAACACAACTTCGCGGCGAAATCGAGTCTGGCAGAGATTTTAGGTTTAGCTCGAGTAGTCGATCGCCCGATTGCGTCAGAGTTAGCGCTATGCCATGTTCAACAGAGTCATAGAATCGCGTCCAGTCACCGTCCTCAAGCTCAGCCATGACGGACTCAAACTGAGGAAGCGACTGTATAATCGTGTTTTCGCTGGCCCAGGTTAACCACAATTGGCTGACCTGAAGTTTCTGTAGGGTACTCTGCGCTGCATGAAACTGTCTCGGCCACCATGCCGCTGTACCCGCGCGAAGACGCGCGTATCTTGATCGCCTGCACAGGGATTTACTATCCTCGAAGGGATCTGGACAGTCTGTGCACGTCTCAGTCGTTGATTTAATACCACTCCCTACATTGGCCATATGGTAGAAAGCCCATTCATTATCCCAGTGTCGTCTTCCTTCTTCTACAACAGTGTCCCAGGGGGACAACTCCGTCGCCCATTCACCTGCTGGTCGGTCCGATTGCTTCTGCACAACGGCAATAAAAGCAGAGCACGTCCCGGCATTAATGGAGGAGGGTACTGAAGCGGTTGTCGTGCGAAGTTCTGAAAAGGCCTGAGGTTCGGCATGAGTCCAACTCGTAGAGAGCGGAACATTGTGCGGAAACTTGAACGCAACAGCGTACCGGTTGACATCTAGACAGTGACCAAACAGGTCGAGGATCCCTTGTACGGGCGACGTCGAAGTCGCCTCGGTCTCCAAACGAAGAATACTCCTTAGCCCGATCGAGAACCGAGCTTCATTCGACTCCAGAAAGTCAAACCGTTTCGCCCGATACAAAAGATCAACTCTGTCGGAATTCAGTGGCTGCTCTGAAAGAATGTCTTCTAATTGCTCGATGGGGGTATTCGACAGGCAGCCGAGTTGGAGTCCATATCGGAGCCAATCCGTTCGTGCACTGGATTGAACAGCACGAGCATTGTCTAACCAGACTGGAAACATTTCAGCGGATGAAACGTTCGATTTCAGGAGATCAATTACATCAAGTGCGTAGTCTAAAGGTGGGTGCTGACGAAGCAAGGACACGCACCGATCTACGATTTCTTGCTTTCCACAACCCTTGGGGAGCACAACGGGGTTAGAGCGTCCCCCTCTCCGGCTGTTCGCGGTTAGTACAAACCTAAGCCCCAGTCCATCTAGGATTAAATTCAAGACCTCGCTCACTGACTTTGGATATTGAGAGAAAACCCAGTCGGAGAGAAGGATCGCCCCCAAAATTCGCGGATGACTAGTAATACCGTAATCAGGATCGTTTGCAAGCTCTTGCAGCCGATCAATTAACGACGCCAGTTCACCCTTGCTGTAGCAGCCAGCGTAGAAACGGGTCACGTTAAGCCAATAGAAATCTCGCGCAAGCGCGTCGAATCTGTCTGGCTTGGTCCCACGCTTTTCGGCACCCGGCGGTGAGTAGGGCGCTGTTTCATATAGAAACCTGGCCGCAAAGTACTCTCGCAATGGCTGGACTTCAAATTCGTACGTACCTTGAACGCGCGATACAAGTGCAACTACTCTTTCCACCATTCCCGTGAAGAGGGTCTGCGCTAAATCAGAATTGTGCCCCTCATTTTCCAAGTATTCCTTCAGAACTTTTGTAAGCCGGTCGGCAGTAATTGCGCCGTTCCTTCTGCTCTGCTCGCGCTCGTTCCCGAGTTCCACTTCGCTATGGAGGAGCCAAGCAAGATATCTATGAATATTGATCAGTAGTTCACGGTGATCTCGAACGGTGGGACTCTTCTCTGCTTCTCGGTTAAAAAAAAGCTCGATATAGTTGTCATATAAAGCCGTCCGTTTATCAGGAAGGGAAGTACCTCGGGTGTGGATTAAACTAAGCAGAATTGCAAGTTGCATGGGATTTCTTGCCAAATCTCGTAGGTGAGGTTGGGTCAGTTTTTCCTTCAGAATCTTCTTCACCTCATCGCTCTCTCGCTCTTGCAGGCGTCGTGCCTTCAACCATTTTTCCGCGTATTCGTCGATCAACTCGCGACTCAGGTCGCCAAGTTCAAAGTAGTTGAATTTATCTTCCGGTAGACCCGGAGAATTGGCGAAAGCAGCAGGTCTACTCGTAACAACAACCTGAAGCGAGGCAGCATTGGCTTCTAGCCGGTCAAGGCCCTTGATGATTTCATCCACAACCTCTCGCCTGCGCTCGATATCGGCTACCTCATCGAGACCGTCAAAGACAAGCAATATCGCGCTTAGCTTAGCGACCGCGTGCAAATCCGCTACCTCGAAGTGGATGCCACCAGATTGATATCTTATTAATGCAGATAAGAACGCTTCAAGAGACTTCGTCCACTCCCCTGCGACGATTTCACCACCCTCTGGCGTAAACGGGTTTCTCCTCGCTAGCCAGCTTGCTAGGTCTCGTAGGTCAACTTTGATAGGCAGTCGCAAAGGAACTGTTTTGTATGATTCAGGAAGTTGCTGAATTTCCCCTGAAACCTCCAGAAGTCGCATCCGATGAACCTGGCAAAGAAATTGTGTGATAGTCGACTTCCCTTGGCCTGGGGCGCCCTCAAGTACGACGCGAGGAGACACGAATTGTGAACGCGAGCTGAGCAGGTGCGTATTCCGATGAAATCGGCACCGATTCCGAAGCAAATCGGCATGCAGTCCGAGCAAATCGGCAATCCGAGGAGTCGGAGCGAAGCGACGCTGGGATTTTGTTCATAACCTAAGGGTACTGTTGGTTGCAAGTCCGTTAAATCATTTCTTGGTTTTTCTGATCGACTCTCCTTTCAGTTCGATTTTGTAAGCGTGGTGCAGCAAGCGATCCAAGATGGCATCGGCGACGGTGGGTTCACCGATGATGGTATGCCAGTCTTTGATCGGGCACTGGCTGGTGATGACAGTGGGATTTTTCTGATAGCGGTCCTCGATGATTTCGAGCAGATCGTTACGTTGCGAATCATCGAGTGGAGTCAGAAACAGATCATCGAGGATAAGCAGTTGGACCTTGGCCAAGCGGGTGAGCATTTTGAGATGGGAGCCGTCGGCTTTGGCTTGAAGGAGCATTTCGAACAGACGCGGAGCGCGCAGATAGAGTACGGTGTAACCGTGGCGCGCAACGAAGTTGCCGAGCGCGCAGGCGATGTAACTTTTGCCGACGCCCGTGGGGCCGGTCAGGAGCACGGTATGGTGGCGGGTGATCCAGTCCGTAGAGGAGAGTTCCAAGATCGTCTGTTTGTTTAAGCCTCTGGGATGTTTGTAATCGATGTCTTCGAGACAAGCGGGTTGGGTGAGCTTGGCGTTAAGGAGGAGACGTTTTAAGCGAAGATTATCGCGGTAGGTTTTTTCGTCTTGAACGATCAGACCGAAGAACTCCGGGTGGGAGAGATCGGCGGATGCGGGATGAGCGATCTTGTCGCCGAAGCTTCGTGCCATGCCGAAGAGTTTTAAAGCGTTAAGAGTTTGCAGAGTTTGTTCGTTGAGCATCGGAGATTTTCCTTTCTCGTTTTGGTTATCGATAAATTGGGGGTGGTCTACCCCTTCATCCCATTGAGAACGTGCGTCAAGGAGGCTTTAAACGCGTCGTTTTTTTCACGGTCATCTGATTTCTCGGTTCAGTGGTAATATTGGCCACCGCGGATGTTGTCGTGCGCGGGCAGTGTCGCCGTCGAGCCAGAGTCTTTTTCTTCCAATCGATCGAGTCCGTTCTCCAACATTTTGCGCAGCGCTTTGAGCGAGAGATTGGAGTAGCGCAGCGCCCGAGCGGCGGCGTTTTCCAGACGTTCTTTGGGGTAATGTTTATCGAGGCGCAGGATCCCCAAGCACGAGCGATAGCCTTGCTCTGGGTGGGCGCGACTCTCGATGATGGTTTGCACCAGCCGAGCGGTGTGGGGACCGGTCTTCTGCGCCCAGTGGATGAATCGGGCGGGACTCCATTCAGAATACTTCTGGTGTGCTGGCGGCATATGTTCCTTGAGGGTGGTGTGTTGATGGGGCACATAGCTTCGGACCTGGCTGGCCACGCGTTCGCCTTTTCGGAAGGCCTCCACGGTGTGGGCGGTCAACCGAACTTGGAGCTTTTCGCCCTTCAGTTCATGCGGCACGCTGTAGTAGTGATCGTCGACTTCGATGTGGTAGTCGATGCTGACGGTGGCGATCTTCCACTCGGCGTATTCGTAAGCTTTCTGTGGCAATGGCAAAGCGTTGGGCTGATCGAACAGAACAAAGAGTTCGCGACGCGATTGTTTGAGTTTGCGCAGCGCTCGGTTATTCAAACGCTCCAGCAATTCACCAATGGCCGTATTGAGATCGGCCAGGGTGTAGAACCTGCGGTGGCGTAAGACGGATAAGATCCAGCGCTTGGCGATCAGTACGCCGTTTTCGACCTTGGCCTTGTCCCTGGGGCGAGCGGGACGTGCCGGTATAACACAAACGCCGTAGTGGCTGGCCATGTCCGCGTAGGTTGGATTTATCTCCGGCTCGTAGCGGCAGGCGCGACTGACGGCGCTCTTGAGGCAATCGGGCACCACAACTTTGGAGACACAGCCGAAGTAATCAAACGCTCGGGTGTGCGAGCCAATCCAATCCGGCAGTTGCTGAGTGAGAGAGGCTTCGGCGAAGGTGTAAGTCGAGGCGCCCCAGACGGCGACGAAGAGCTCGGTTGGGATCAGATCGCCGGTTTGCGGATCGACCAATGGTAGCCCTTCGCCATAGTCGATAAACAGTTTCTCGCCGCCCTTGTGGTCCTGACGCATCGAGTAATCGAGCTTGGATCGGTAATCGCGATAGAGCTGACAGAACTGCGAGTACTGGTAGCCGTCAGGATGTTGTTCCCGATACTCGCGCCAGAGCTGATCGAGGGTGAGATTGAACTTCTTGTGGGCTTTGAGCTCGCGGTAGATGTAATCGAAATCCGGCAGCGCTTTGGCTGGTGCTTCAACAGAGACTGGGGGCGGAAACAGTCTTTGCTCCAACGCCTCTTCGGTTAAGTCTTCGGGCAAAGGCCAGGACAACCCCGCTTTCTGAGCCCGCTCTTGATAGTTTGTGACGGTGCTGCGGCTTATGTTTAAGCTCAGCGCCACTTGCCGCGTGTTCAGATGAATGTCGTGGGTCAGACGCAGAACATCTTTGATCTTACGCATGGATAACCTCGTATTGGCCATTCAACCTCCTTGGCTTTTTAAGCCAGGGAGGATAACAGCCCGGTTATCCAGCGTCGCTTGCTTGGGTTAGCTCACCCTAAACAGGGGTGCCGATTTGCATCGGAACAAGTGCCGATTTCGATCGGAACGAGTGTCGTTTTGCCAGCGGAATGGGTGTCGATTTGGGTCGGAATACGCAAGCAGGAACTCTGCTGCCCCTGCGGAATTGTCACGGGAAAGACGTGAATAATAAACGCGCTCAACGTCCACATACTCGGGCCGTGGGTGTGCCTCGTATATTTGAACAGGCGATACGTGTGCGAGATGATGGATATAAGCCGACTCGGATAGAACTACTTCCTCGCCAGGTTCGAGAAACACCCGTCGTCCCTGGTGCATTACAAATTGCCTGCGAAAAACACCCCTCCCTAGAGTGATAGGAACGTCAACAAATAGATCCAAAAGTTTGTTTTGGAGTTCGACCTGCTTAAACTTCACTTCTTGATCCAGGGAGTACTGATACCTTATGAAGGCTCGCAGAGCGTTGGCGCGTCTTTCCTTGGCTTCAGAGAGGCCATTCTCTATGACAAATCGTATCAGGTCAGGGCCAGTCATCAATTCAGGATAAGCCCACTTTAAATCCCACGCGTTGTCCAGCCGCCGACTTAGGTCGTCTCTCCACCAGCAAACCGATGGTATTCCGAGCTCTTGTGTTAGCTTCTTGTTGGCTATGTCAATCGATCCGGAGCCAGGATGCGCAGTGCCACGAACGTTGGTGATTAGAACATACTGTTTCGCTCCTTCCCGGATTTGCTTCTTAACCTTTGGTGCTTCTTGTTCAATGATGGAAAGTAGCCACTTGTGCGGCTCATCGATCGACTCCAACTCGCGGACGAACTTAATTTGGAACATCACGAAACCACCCTTTAGCTCAGCAAAACCCCACTGTATCGCATCCCTGCCTCCGTCGGGCTGCGCCACTGGGAAACACTGCATGTTTGGAAACTCTTTAGTCAGCAGGGCCTGGCAGAAATGCTGAAACTTTTCAGGGTCGAGGTTTTCAAAAGGATAGCTCATTTCTTGACGCGCAAAAGTTTTATGGATCTTTACGAACGATAGTGACAATGTCTCTAGCGGTACGAGTCATCGTTCTGCACATGAACGTCCGTGCTGCCCTAGCGAGTCGCGTGAAGATTTCATCTAATCAAAAGCCCAATAAACCGCCTCTTGCTATCATATGACCTTCCCTCCCTGCAGTCGGTTCGGTTCGTCAATCCAATAGCAATCAAAAACGGTAGGACATTAGTCCTGGCGGCCAACGTCCTTAGAATAATGCTGGTCTTAGATGTGTGTCAAGAAAAAAAGTCCGACTCGTTTGCTGGGTTTACGTCTGGCCTGAACCTGACTTTATCGCGTTCAATTTTCGAATAGCCGTAACCGCGGACTAGTTAGACGGTAGGGTCAGGTCTTGCAATGCAACAATTAGTCATCCTCATGGTCTGGGGTAGGAGCTATTCCTCGGACCCATCCGCATTGACTTATTTTCGCCTGACAAACAGTTGCTGCATCAACTTGTCCCACGCTGCGTATTTTTTTTCCGCTTCTTAGTCCCGGCCCGAACTAACCAACTGTATGCGCTACATGGGCCGATCAATCTGCTGCTTGAACTCACGCAACAGCGGCGCGAGTTCAACTGTCTTCAGCGCACCGACCGCTGCTTCCCAACGCCCCTCCGCACAGAGGCCATGTACACCCGCATCCTCGTAGGCTTGAAGGAGCGCTTCAAGGCATGCGTCTCGAATGCGTTTCGCGAGATCTTCCAGTTCCATAGCTTGGGTTGATCATGTCAGGCTTTGCTTCTTTGATATTGCTGCGTTTTGTTTCTAGCCCAAAGGAACGTTTCGTAAGAAGCAAATAAACAAAGCCTGACACGATTTCGTGCCCAACAGATAGTGCGGCAGTTCGCCGACGCATGATCATCGGACGAATGCGGAATCGAAATCAATTTTCCAACAGCGGCTTCAATTTTTGAATCGTATCCTGCGACGGCACGCCGGCTTCTTTGATCAGCGCGTCGAGCTCATCGCCTGTCGCTGGCGTGATGTCGAGACCTTTCTTTTTTGCGTCGGCGATCAGCTCGCCGTCGCTCATCATTTTGGTGAAACCATCGCGCAACATTTTCAATCGATCGCCAGGCATACCCGGAGGGCCGAATAACGGCCGGCCCATGTCGTCGGGGATCAGCAGAATTTTTGCCAAGCGTCGATAAAGCTCACTGCTCTTGTTTTTGTCGATCAACTCCCACAGCGTCGGAACGTTCGCCATGCGCGGGTCGCGCTTGGCGCCGCCCTGCACGAGCACGCGCACGAAACCGCTCTTGGCCCAAGTCCGGCCGGGCTCACTGCCAAAGAAAGCCTGCACCGTGCCGCTGAAGCACTGCACTTCGTTTTTCTCGATCGCCAGATTGACATCCGACGCCCCGGGATAGCCGGGCACGAGCATCAACTTGAGTCCGAACGTGTCCTGCAAAAGGCGGGGGAAATAATACGCCGAGCTGCCGATGCCGGTGGAACCGCATTTGGGCGTTTCCGCCACCGTGCGCATATCTTCCAAAGTTTTGATTCCCGTATCCGCGCGCGCGTAGAAAATTCGATCCGTTTTCTCGGGCGAGCCGATATAGCTGAACTTGAACCAATCGAACTGAACTTCCTTCTTCCCCGTCACCTGATCGATATACATCGCCGGACTAACCACACCGAGCGTCAACCCGTCCGGCTTGGCGACGCTATAAATATAATTCGCCGCAATCATCGATCCGCCGCCGGTCATATTCTGCACGACAAAGGTCGGGTTGCCAGGCACGAATTTCCCCAAATGATTGGCAATCACCCGCGCCCAAACATCGAAGGCGCCGCCGGCAGCGAAGCCGACCCGGATCTGCACGGTCTTGCCTTGGTAGAAAGGCGTTTGCGCCGCCGCCGGTGAAATAGCGAGCAAACTTAAAATTATGAAAAGCAAAGCTGTCTTCACTCAATACACCTCTCTGTTTATTGCCTGATAGCGAATGATTATCAGCAAAGCACTTGTTAACAGACTTTTCGGATTATTTCACGGGCCGCCAAAAACGGGATCGCGTTCGATTCGATTCCCCGCTTTATACATTGATGCAGGCCTAACTTCTTGATTCCGCTCTCTCCGTTAACGAAGGGCCAGTGCGTCATCTGGCCTGGATCTGGACTTTATCGCGTTCAATTTTCAAATAGCCGCAACTGCATAGTCAACGCCATCCCCTGCATGTTTGGGCTTTTCAATCTGTTCAAACAGTATTACGGGTCACCTGTCACAGGTCGGACAACGCTAAGTCTCAGCTTCAGTATGCTTCAAATCCCGTAGAATCGTCTGGGATTGTCGGAAAGAATGTTCCGTTTGACCTGCGGATTGAGGCCCTCCATCGCTTTGAACACACCTAGGAGAAGTCTGTTCCAATGGTTCCAGTCGTTACAATAGTTCCAATTGTTTCGAGGCCGAAGATCTCTTCAGTACGAAAACACTCCGATAACCTGCCAAGCGCGAATACCATCGCATTGAAAAAAACAAGAAAAAATCTTCACGATGTTTCAACTTCAATCATACCGCTCGCGGTTATGATTTTTGCCTTGAGGCGATAAAGAATATCCATTCCCATAAGCCCATCGATCGGGCCACCGAACGGAAGCGTGTGAGCTATCACGGCAATTCGACGGAATTGTTTGCCCAATGTGCTTAAGCTTCTAACCGTCACCTTTGGAGCAATAATGTAACCGCTTCCGGTCGCTATTCTCTCGTGCTCTTTACTCTCGGCTGGGCTAATGCCGATGGATTCCAGAACTTCTACTGGGAGGACCGTGTAGGTGGAACCTGTGTCGACGAGTACTTTGATGACTTTTGTACCGGCAGGACCTGTCACCGCTGCTCTGGCAACGAAAAGGCTCCCCGTGCGCGTCAAGGAATAACGTCGAGGCAAAACATCACCGCCACGTCTTCTTGGATATCGCCGCAATACTCAACCGCCACGTTTTTGCCCAGAGTACCGAGCAAAGCTTTGTAGATGTCGTCTTTATTCGGAGCGTGCGCGATAACCTTGCCGGCCTTGACGCGAAGATCCTTGTCGAGTTTAGAAAACTCAACTAGCACCCACTCGTTAGGGTACCTTTTTCTGATCTCATCAAGCCGCATAAGTGAAAACTTCCGCCTTTCTTTATGATGATCTTACGCGACCGGACACGCACTGACAAGGATTGTTGGCGACGTCAGAGGCTAGGGTCTGGTCTTGCAATACAACAATTAGTCATCCTCATGGTCTGGGCGGGAGCTGTTCCTCGGACCCATTCGCAGTGACTTATTTTCGCCTGACAAACAGTTGCTGCATCAACTTGTGCCACTCGGCGTATTTGTTTTCCGCTTCTTAGTCCGCCCCGAACTAACCAATTGCATGGGCTACATGGGCCGATCAATCTGCTGACGGGTGTTTGAACTCACGCAACAGCGGCGCGAGATCAACAGTCTTCAGCGCGCCGACAGCTACTTCCCAACGCCCCTCCGCACAGAGGCCCTGTACACCCGCATCCTCGTATGCTCGAAGGACCGCTTCAAGGCATGCGTCTCGAATGCGTTTCGCGAGATCTTCCAGCTCCATATAGCTCCCTTAGACGAACGTCTAGAGTATATCGCTTATTCGCAAAACTGGAACAATCCAAGCCCGACCCTGGTCCGAGACTGGCGAATGGTAATCGACACCGTGTTTTTCTCAGCTTTGTTCGACAGCGACTTCATGCCGGGAGGTCGATGGTCGTGGATCCCCGCTGCCATTTTCTGGTGGACGTCGCCGGTTTCGTTGGGTATATTTCGGCTATGGCTGCACATGATCACGATCATAATGAGGGCTCTAACCTTTCCGAGGTGGAGCTGCGGGTACGCGCGCTCGAAACGATATTGGTCGACAAGGGATATATCGAACCGGCCGCGCTCGATCGCATCGTCGAGCTTTATGAAACTAAAATCGGCCCGCATATCGGCGCGCAAGTTATCGCCAAGGCGTGGAGCGATCCTGCCTTTCGGCAGTCGCTCCTGGAGGATGCGAGCAAGGCGGTCAACGCGTTTGCGCAAGTGGGCAGCGTGGGCGAGCACTTGATCGCCGTGGAGAACACGCCGCAGGTGCACAACATGGTGGTGTGCACGTTGTGCTCGTGCTATCCGACCGACGTGCTCGGCCTCCCGCCGGCATGGTACAAGTCCTTCGCCTACCGCTCGCGGGCAGTGAAGGAACCCCGCGCGGTGCTCGCGGATTTCGGCGTCGCGCTGGCGGCCGAGACCGAGATCCGGGTTTGGGATTCGACGGCCGAGACGCGATATGTGGTCGTGCCGATGCGTCCGGCCGGAACCGAGGGCTGGAGCGAGGCCCAGCTTGCCAAATTGATCACGCGCGACAGCATGATCGGCGCCGGTTTGCCGAAAAAGCCAAGTGAGGTGGCCTGATGGACGGCGTGCACGATATGGGCGGCATGGACGGTTTCGGCAAGGTCGAGCCCGAGCCAGACGAGCCGGTTTTTCATCATCGCTGGGAGGGGCGCGTGCTGGCGATGAGCCGCGCCATCGGCGTCTTCCGCGCCTGGACCATCGATACCAGCCGTCATGCAATCGAATTGATGGCGCCGTCGATCTATTTGACCCGCCCTTATTACGAAAAATGGTTTCTGCGCAACCAACAGTTGCTCATCGAACGCGGCCTTATCGACTCTGACGAGGTCGCCGCCGGACGCGCCCTGCGGCCCGCGAAAAACATGAAGCGCGGCCCGTTCACACTGGCCGATGTCGAAAAAGTCACGCGCCGCGGTTCGTATGGACGACCAGCGCCGGCGCCGGCACAGCTTCAAAGTGGGCGACCGCGTGCGCGCGAAAAACATTCACCCAGCGACGCATACGCGCTTGCCCCGTTATGCGCGTGGACACGAGGGAGTGGTGGAGCGCCTGCATGGCGCGCATGTCTTTCCCGATGCAGCGGCTGCCGGCAAAGGGGAAGATCCGCAGTGGCTTTATACCGTGCGCTTCGATGCCCAGGAGCTTTGGGGCGCGGACGCGGAACCAAAGTTGAAAGTCTCCATCGAAGCATTTGAGCCTTATCTCGAACATGTCTGAATCTTCATTCATTGAACCGCAAGCCGCCCGGCGCGCAGCGGAAGCGCTTCCGGGCGTTCCGCGCGACGCGAATGGCCCAGTCTTCCGCGCACCCTGGGAAGCCCATGCGTTTGCGATGGCGCTGGCGCTCCACGAAAAAGGTCTCTTTGCCTGGACCGAGTGGTCCGCGATGCTTGGTGAGGAGATCAAGAAGGCGCAGGCGGCTGGCGATCCCGACACCGGAGAAACCTACTACCGCCATTGGCTCGCGACGCTCGAACGCATGGTCGCGGCAAAAGGCGCGACCTCGGCGCAAGCGCTTGAGCATCATTACCAAGCCTGGGAACGCGCGATGCAGAGAACGCCTCATGGCAAACCCATTGAGTTACGAGCGGAAGACTTTCGTAGGTGATGGTCTGCGTTGACGGCGTCTTCTCGTAGATGATGGAAGTCTATCGAAGGGGGTTCCATCGGTCTAAAATTGGGCCTGCCCTTGCCATCGACAGTGTCACAGCTTTGCTACGCGAAAAGATATCAGTCGGCGCATCGCCTCGAAATGACTGTCGGTGGTGACGAACAAGGCCCCTGTGTGTCGAGCCGTCAACGCCAGGAGAAGGTCGTTCTGGAGCCGACTCAGGCCTATCTCTTCGTGGTCCCGAAATATCTCGGGCAAAAGTCTCCCCGCATCATACCAGCATTCCCGCCACGACGGCGGTTCGATGGGCATCAATTGTCTGACAAGCCGTTCAATGACGCTTCGTGACCGCTTCGACACACCCCGTAAGAGTTCGCTCGCCACTACCGGCGAAAGTCGGACCGGAACGCTACCCATTTGTTGAACGACTTGGTCAAACGAAAGCGCGCCGGTCAACAGATCGATATGGATACAGGTGTCAAAGAAGGCGATCATTCACTTGCGTTCGCTTCAACCTTCCTTCCGTTTCCCGCAGTATGCCATGCGACTTCAGTCGTTCTTCTTCCTCTGCCAGAAGAGTGTTGATTAGTTCAGACTGAGACTTGCAATGTCTGGCGCGCATGAGGTTTCGAAGGCGAGGCTGAAGTATCCGAACGGTGACCGCCTTTCGTCCTGCCATAAGCCCTCCATGATGACAATGATGATAGATTGTCATACACGTGTTTGCAACCTACCTTGTTACCCCACCAGCGTCGGGCATCTGGCGTCGCGCGGCGCGGGTCGGTACCGGGCTAAGGCTGAGCAGCTAAGGCAAATTTCTGCCACAGGATCGTGTCGTCCGGCCTTAGCGCCGCTCCCAAAAGAATAATGTTTTGGGCAGACTATGATGCTTCAAATCCCGTAGAATCGCCTGGGATTGTCGGAAAGAATTTCCGTTTGAGCTAGAAAAGTGTGGAGAGTAGGGGTAGCGTTTTTCAACCTTATAATATCACAGGCTACACTCTTTCATCGATTCCGGGCTTCGTCCCCTTTGCAACAGGCTCGACGATGATTCCGCCTGGAGCGAGGAATTTGAAAAGCCTTCCATTGCCGGTAATAACTTCGCAGCCGTACTTATCCGCCTCAGTCGCACACTCGGCCACGTCATCCACCTCGATACCAAAGTGATCGCACTTTCCGTTGTACTCCTTTGTCCCGACGTCGGCCTTGTTTATCGCGATGTGTACGGTTCCGTCAGTCACATAGCGCACGGTCTCTCTTAATGCCGGGACTTTGACCTGAGTGAAGCCAAACACTTGGGTTAAGAAATCGCTGGTTCTATCTATGCCATCGACTCTCATCGCTAGATGAACGATACGCCCCTTAGTGCTCTTCTCTGGATCACGCTTTTTTTGGTATCTGCCCATCGGCACGATCTCCGCTAGCGGACCTCCTGGAACGCGGAATTTCACCGGTGGCGTTGTGGAATCACCCAGGATTTCACAGCCGAACTCGCGAACCGCCGCGACGTATTTATCGAGATCGTCCACCTCAATGGCGAAGTGGTGAATGCACGGTCCGTCACCGGCAGCCTGGGCCATAGGGGATTTATCATCATCGTATTTGAGAAAGGTGAGATCGATTTCACCGTCACTTAGACGATTCCTGGACCGGTCGTCCGCTCTGGATTTACCTACCGGAGACAAGCCAAACACTTTTTCATAAAACTCCGCAGCCTTGTCTAAGTCTTCCACTTTAACTGCAATATGGGCGATGCGCGGCATGTTTTTCCTCCTTGGTCATTTGTTCTCGCAAGGAATATGAATTGTCGGTTCTGCTCGACTCCTGGACGCTGAGCAAACATTTTGTTGCAAACCCAACCCTGGCCGACGTTATTGTAAGGCCAAATCTTTGTCAATCATCTTTTAGTTTGGTGACGGTTTCCTATTCGTTGGCCCGCACCGCGATCCAACCAGCGAGCAGGGCTCCCGCCACTGCGGCGAACTGCACCGCCGCCATCGGCACCCACGTACCGTCCGCGAGCATCCCGGTGAGCTGCTGCAGCGCGGCGGGCCAGAAGAACTGCGAGAACACCACCGCCCCCGCGGCAGAGCCGGCAAGCTCGGTGTCGACCGCCATCGCGGCGGCCTGGGCGTAGGGCATGGAGAGACCTTGGGCCAGGCTGACCAAGGTTCCCGGGATGTAGAGCGCAGCCATCGAGACGCCGCCGAAATAGAGCCAGCCGGCGAGCAGCGCCCCGCTGGCGACCCCAATCACGCTGCCCAGGGTGGTCATGAATTCGATCGAACGGCTGGCGCCGATGCGGCCCGAGATGAAACTCCCGGACATGAACCCGATCGGGAAGGCGAAAAACCACAGGCCAATCCGGGCGGCATCGGCGCCGAGAAGTTCGGCGGCGAGGAACGATGCCGCCGTCGCCTGGGTGTAGAAAGCGCCCGACATCAGTCCGGGTTGCAGCATGAAGCCGACGAAGCGCCGGCGCCGCAACAGCGACCTGTAGCCGGCGAATACACCATGCGGTACGGCGGCGTTTCGAGCGCGGGTTTCCGGAACCGCGAAGGCCACCGCGAAGATTACCAGCAGCCCGACGGCCGACGCGAGCACGAACAGCGCGCGCCAACCGAAGAGGGCTGTGAGCTGGCCTCCGATGGGCGGTGCCACCATCGGCCCCAGCACATAGGCGGCGGTGAGATAGGCGATGACCTGGGCAACCCGGTCCTGGCCATAGACGTCGCGGGCAATGGCGCGTGCCAGCACGACGCCGCAACCCGCCCCCGCTCCCTGCAGAATACGCCCCGCGAGCAGCATCGGCATATTGGCGGCGGCCATGCAGCTGGCAGCCCCGCAGGTGAACAGCACCAGCCCGCCGAGCAGCACGCGCTTGCGCCCGAACTGGTCGGACAAGCCGCCATAGGCCACCGTGAAAAAGGCCATCGACAACATCGCGAGCGACAGCGTGAGCTGCGCCACGCCGGTCGAGACCCCGAACGCCTCCTTCACGGCCGGCATGGCCGGGATGAACAGATGGATCGAGAGCGGCCCGATGAAGGTGATGGAGACCAGCGCGATGAAGAAATACCAGCGCGGCCGGAAGGGTATCGTCATGCTATATAGAAAACTTAGACAGATTTTTTTTCTGACGGGATATATCGCCGTACCGGCGAGCGCGTCAATCGCAAACGCGTAGCAAACGCGGAGCCTCTACATTCAAGTCTTTTACTTTTGGCAATCATCGGCCGCCTCACAATAACCTGACTCGCTTTCCGCATCGCGCCGGCCAAAGTCGTGCGATTGATCACTCGGCGGTACAGAAATATTGGATTCTTGGCAGCGAAAAATCGGAAAAGGGTTCATGATCCGCGCACGCTTTCCCAGAAAAGTTCCTCTACGGCTACCCGATCCCGAATCAGTCCGTCCTTGAGTAGTTGCTCAACGGTCAACAAGAGCATGGCGCGGTTTTTTGAAAGTCCTGACACATAGGGATCCGCGCCAAACACCGATTCGCCCGGCTCCAGGCCGGCTTCCTTCCGAAAAATAAGCCTGGCAGCGGGGTCGCGCCGGTAGGCCTCCTGCTTCGAGCGCTCGAAGGCGTCGAACAGGGCTTCGGGGAGCCAGGGATTCTCCTCCACCACACGCCGCTGAATCCCGACAAGGTGATTGACGGGGGTGAACCCCGCGGTCCGGTAAAATTCTTCCATGAAGCCTCGCCCGCCATCGGGGAACAGGGGTCTGACATTGGGCGATTTGGTGTCAATGGGGATGTTGGTGGCATTGGCTGCATCGAGCTCGCCGGACTGTAGCATCTCGTTCGTCTCGTCCTCGCGAGTCAAGAAGGTGATGGAAACCCCTGGCGGGGGATCGTCCTTCAAACCGAGCAGCACCGAATGGCTTTCATTCCCTATCCGGCCATTATACCAGGCGATATCCCGGCTCTGGATTCCGTATAATCGGTCAATCATGGTTCGAAACCAAACAAAGGCGGTCTGCGTGTAATCCGCGACGGCCAGACGCTTTCCTTTAATGTCGCCCGCACCCGTGATGCCCGACTGCACGTTCACCCAGGTGTTCAGCTGTAGCAATGCCCGGCTAAGAAAGATGGGGATGGCTGTCCATTGCCAACGGGCGGAAGGCCTGGAGCGAACGTTCACATAGTCTGAAATGGAAAACTCGAATACGTCAAAAGCATTGTCCCTGAGCTGCGCCGCGAATAACTCGCCGGGGTTTTTAAAGGTCGTCTCCCAGTGGATGTCGACGCCCTTCACTTGCACAGCACCATCGACCAACGGCGCCGACCTAGGGTTCCTAGAAAACGCGCCCTTCAATGTAAGCATCGGTATCCTCCCTGACTAAGCGACATTGAGTGTTCAAATGGTTCAAGCCGTTCAAATCGTTCAAACCGTTGAGATCAAAACCCTCGCTGACACGAACAGAGGTTCTCGCGTCCAACCGGCTCGCGATGACCTTTCTTGGCTCGTCGCCCACAGTTGGCCGACTGTGGGGCATAAAGGGCCCAAGTCGGCTTTTAGCTTATAAGTGACTTTGACTCAATGTGTCGAACCTCTGACGAGCGATCCGTCCTCGGAAATTCTCGCTTTCACACCACGATTGTATTGCAAAAACTCGTGCGCTTGACGACTCGCCGGTTGGACGATAGGGTATTAAGGATTTGCTATAATATAAACGGCACAAGACTAAACGGCATAAGATCAGGAGATACAATCATGGCAACTACAACGGAGCGCCCTCTCGCTGATGCGCTCACCGCAATCAAGACGCGCCGCTCGGTGAAGGAGTACGTTTCCACCGAGATTCCTCGGGAGTGGATCGAGGAGCTACTCGACGCCGCCCACTGGGCGCCCAACCACAAATTGACCCATCCCTGGCGTTTTCACGTGTTTTCCGGAGAGGGGCGCGAGCGATTGGTCGGAGCCCGACAGGCGGCGGTACGTTGGGCTGCAGAGAAAAAGGGTCAGCAGGCGAGCGAAGAGGCTCTCGGCTTCGCGCGGGCTAAGTGTTATTCGTCCTCAGTCATTATTGTCGTTTCCATGGTGGGCGATGAGAACAAAATCGTTGACCAGGAGAACTTCGCGGCCTGCTGGTGCGCGATTGAGAACCTGCTGGTCGCCGCGAGCGCGCGAGGCCTGGGCAGCTATCCCAGCACGGGCGCCTGGATCGACCAAAACTTCGTTGGCCCAGTTCTCGGACTCACAGAGAAAGAGCGGCCGGTGGCGTGCATTTTCCTGGGGTACTCCGAGCAGCAGACTATGGCCAAGCGCCTGCCCGTGGAGCGCCATACCACCTGGTACACGGAGGCCTGAAAGCTCAGAAGGGTTCACGTTAGCTTATCGGGCGAACGACTATCTCGCGCCGTGATTGCCACGGCGGCCATCGAGGTCACGGTCGAGCTTCGGTAAATAGGGTTGCTAGTCAATATAGATACAGGGAGATATACAATGACACGCATTTCCATTATGACGCCCGACCAGATGAACGATGAACAGCGCGCCGTGATCGACGCATCCAAGGCCAACGGCAAGCCGCATGGCGGGCCATTCTGGGCCTATATTCGGAATCCCAAACTGATGCAGAACATCCAGAACATGGGAGCCTGTATCGCCGACAGCACCCTGTCCGCCCGCGAACAGCAGATCGTCATCTTGACCGTGGCGCGGTTCTGGGGCGCCAAATACCCGTGGGCCGTTCAGTGCCGCAACGCTCTTAAAGTTGGACTCACGCAGGAAGAGATCGACGCCATCAACGCCCGCGGCGCGCTGCCGACCGATGACAAGCGCGAATTGCTCGCGCATCAGATCGCCAACGAACTGCTCGCCAACAAGGGACTACGCGACACCACCTATGCATCCGCCGAAGCAACCTTTAGCACTGAGGAGCTGGTAGCTCTGGTTGCCCGGATCGGCTCATTCTCGATGACGTGTTGCACCGCCAACGCGTTCGATATCACGCCGCCTGATGACGCACCTGCCCGCCTTGAAGCATAAAAACCGTGTTGCTCAATATAGAATTGGATAGGGTCGTGCTTTGATTTCTTGACTATCCATTAGCTCGCCGTCCGCATCTCGCTTGCCAAAACTCCAAACGCTTACAGGCAAGAAGGTCTTAGCTAAATTGACATAACATTGTCCTTGAAGTATGTGGTCGGCATGGCAGCCGGCACTAAAGCTAGCCAACCCTATTTAAGATTTGCGGAATCGGAAGAAGAAAACTCCCGCAAAGGCCCTAGGCATGTCCTGAGCGGCGTCGAAGGGGGCGCCAAGTTTCGGAAAATAAGTAAATTTCTTTCTTTGCGTGCTTGGCGTCCCTTCGACGTTGCTGCTCAGGACATGCTTGGCGGGAAAATTTCTTGAAGTCGTTTTGTCAAATATTTCAAAGAACCTAAAACATGGACGGAGGTAAAATGAAACTTTTTTACTTTTGGCCTTGCTCGATTTTCATCCTGGTATTTCTCTTCGCGAAGGACGGTGTCTGCCAGTCGCCTTATTATCAAGGCAAAACGATCACATTCATGCAAGGACGCGATCCCGGCGGCGTGGGAGACTTGAGAAATAAAGTGATTTTTCCCTTCATGCAAAAATACATTCCCGGGCATCCAACCATCATTTCAGAATACATGCCTGGAGGAGGCGGCAGAAAGGTTGCGAACCACGTCTATCATAATGTAAAGGGCGATGGGCTCACGATCGGCGCCAGCTCGCCGGGCATTCTTGCGAGCGCAGTGTTGGGAATGGCCGGCGTTAATTTTGATCCCGCCAAGTTTATCTATCTCGGATCGCCATTCAGCGAGAACAACAATATCTTTGTAACCCGGAAAGCTCTCGGCATTAACAGCCTGGAAAAGCTGCGCGAGCGCGTCGGGCTCAGAGTCGGCGGCCAATCGGTGGGCCATGTGCAGTTCATCCGCAGCAGGCTCTTCGCCTGGCTTTTGGGCATCAAAGAACCGAGATTCGTCGTTGGCTATGCGGGCGCTGAATTGGATCTGGCCTTGGAGCGCGGTGAAATCGACAGCAGAGCTTCCGCGGTCGATAAGGACACGATGTCGGAGGAATACAAGAAGATCGCCGATTTTCACGCCATACTCGAGATTCCCAAAGGAAGTCGTCCGCCGGTATTTGCCGTTTTGCCAGAGGTCGGGACTTTCACTCGCACCCAGCTGGAAAGGGACGTTCTGGCGATGTCGCGGACTTTCTGGGGGGCCGGCACACTGATCTTTCTACCGCCAAACACGCCGGAGAATTTGGTTCAGACAGTCAGGCAAGCAATTCGTAGGTCCTTCGAAGATCGAGAGTTTCATGAAGCGTACAAAAAACTACTCGGAGTGGAGCCGACGCCGTTGATGCCCGAGGATCAGCAGAAACTTGTGGCGGATCTTCCGCGGGATCCTGAGGTGGCTAAAGCTTTTGCAGCGATCGCTGATATCGGTCCTCTGCCGCCGCGCAAATAAACGGAAATTATCATCGCATGACACGCTCTACAGTCTTTTCGAGTTTATGCTCAGTCACGCGTTCTTCCAGCCGTCCAGCTTGATGTGTGAGCAGAAATCTTCCGAGGAAACTCCGCGTTTAACGCTTGAGGTGCGACGGCGCGTCCGTCGGCGGTTCGGCGCCAACAACATTTGCCATCATCGCAGTCGTAGAAAAATGGCCGATCACGCCTACCACGTCGGCGAGGCGTTGATAGCCAATCGTCGATTCAGCGGCCTTGAAGATGTCGTCTGCTAACGATCCGGTTGCCAGCAGTTCACGCGCCACGGCGTGCACCATCTCGTCGGCGCTGTCCGTGAATTTCGGCTGTTCCCTCGCGTTGATGGCCTCGATCACGGCCCGGTCAACGCCTGCGGCCAGCGCCATCGCAGCTTGCGCGCTCCAGGGGTATGCGGCGTTCCAGTGTTGCGCCGTCATCAGCGACACGATCCGCACCTGCTCAGACGTCAACGAACAGTCAAGGAGATGCGCACTCGATGCGTTGTGGACCTGCCAGAGGCCCGGCGAATACGCATAGCCGACCGATGGCCCTCTGCCGACCCGCCCGGTCGTTGCCACGGTCGCGTCGTAAACCTTCTGCTGTTCCGCGGCCATCTCGTCTCGGCTCAACACGGGTATTCTCGTCATGTTTCCACTCCTGATTGCTTATTGGCCAAGGCTGGCGGTAGCGAACCTGGCCGATGGGGCGCAAATCTTGACTTGAGCACTTGTGAGATCCTGAAATGACATTCCAAGCTTCAAATCCCGTAGAATCGTCTGGGATTGTCGGAAAGAATTTTTCGTTTGACCTGCGGATCGAGGCCCTCCATCGCTTTGAACCGGGAAATCGCGTTGAGCTCGCTTGAGGTATCGCCATGGCCGTAGTCGGTACCGATCACGAGATTTTCCTCGCCCGCGTAAGAGATCACATAAGAAAAATCGTCATCGGTCTGGGTTGAAACATAGATCCCGTAGTCACGGAAGCAGTTCATCGAGACCGGGTGTTTACCTCCCAGGGAGCGCCGCACGGCTTCGTGAACGACCCAGGGCACCCATTGGCTCGACGTCTCGATGAAACCCCAGCGCAGCTTCGCGAAGACCCGCGGTATCTCGCTCATGATCAGCGCGTAGCATGCGGTGACTGTCGGGACTCGAAATGTCGAGAAACCGCCACCGGCTTCGTTGTTCAGCAAATTGAACAGCTCGGGGTTGCCGTTGGCAATGTGCACGGTCACCGGAATGTCGAGTCGCTCGGCCTCGTCATAGATTGGATAATAAAATGGGTCCGTCATCAGCTTACCCCTTTCGAAGGGGCGCATGCAGACGCCGACGGCGCCATGTTCCTTGGCGAAGCGCATTTGCGGCGCGGCTTCGGTCGGGGTCAACGCCGGAACGACACAGGTCCAGCGCAAGCGGTTTGCACCGAGCTTCCAGACATCCGCCAGCCAGCGGTTCCAGCTCCAACAGAGCGCGATCTCCACTTCGGGGCGGCGCGTGAGCGGCCGGAGCCAGAGCGAGTTGTAGAGCACTTGCACATCGATCCCCAAGGCGTCCATGTGTCTCAGCCGTTGGGTCACATCGCTGAGCTCCCGGGCTTGCACTGAGGTTCCCACTTCCCGGCCGAATCGTTTGACATGCTCTTCAGACTGCTTGTCGTTGGGGGAGGGAAACTTGGGGCCGAGATCCTCGCCGTCGAGAACCCAATGCTGGCGCTCGGGATTGTCCGGCTCGGCCACTAACGTAGGGCGATATTTTTCTTCGCCGGCTTCGAGATAATCCCATACGCGCTCGTTCTCTACCACATGCGCGTCCGCGTCAATCACGTCGGTTTTTACATTTGCCGTTGACATCGGATCTCCGTCGTCAAAAGGATTACCCCAACATCGGCTTCGCTGTCTAGAGGTCTGTATTGGGCCAGCATGAATTCCACAGTTTGCGACTTTCTGATCCCCGATTTTGTTAGCTCGCTTCTCCAAGAGTCACGGCCACGTCGTCCTGGCTCACCTCGAACTGTGTGCCAAAGCGGGCGGAGATCTGCTGTATATCCTTGACGATCTGTGGAGCCTGGGACGGCTGAAAGAAGTCGGGAGGGCCGTTCCCCTTGTACAGTCCAGGGACAAAGGAGAGACGTTGGAGTTTGCCATCGTGAATACGGCAGCGCACCAGCATGGCCAAGAGTATTAGGTTGGGGCGCTTCTGGTAGTGAAGGTCGTGGACAAAGTTGCCCAGCGAGTAGAGTATGGGCTTGCCCTTATACACCTCAATGGCCTGGAGAACGTGAGAATGATGGCCGGCCACCATGTCTGCGCCGGCGTCGATCGCGAAATGGCCCATCTCTGTCTGGTATTCCGTAAGCTCGCCGGTTCCACCTGTAGCGGGTGACACACCCCAGTGCCAGGACACAATCACTACGTCCGCTTCTTTTCGTGCTTTGCGAATATCCTCTTCCAGAGCGGCGCGGTCCGCGCCGCGATCAGGAACAGTGTGGATGATCGGTGGAGAGCCTGGCACATGGTGCACCCGAAGCCGGGGCTCGTAAAAAGTCTGGACGGAATAGTAGGCAATGCCGCCCCTGTCTTCTGTAGCGGGCGCCGTGATCGGGTCGCACACCGACGCGCGGCAGACGAAAGCGACCTTGGTACCGTTGCGCTCGATGATGGCGGGCTTTCGTGCTTCGGCGAGATTGCGGCCGCCGCCCCCGCGCACGATGCCAGCCTTATCCAGGACGTCCAGGCAACGCAAAAAAGGATCTAGGCCGTGCCATGTGCTTGGATTGTTGGCGAGGTTCATGACATTGAAGCCTGCCCGGACGTAGGAGTCGAACATCCACTCATCGGTTCGAGGGTGGTGGTCGTGGTCATAGGGGCGCGAGATACTTGGCATCAGCCACCACGGTTTCCAGGTTGCAGAAGGCGATGTCTGCGTCTTTGAGCAGATGCCGGGAAGTAGCGAAGGCGGAATCGGGATCGGGGCGACCCACGAAGGTATCGCCCACCAGCACGATATTGACGTTACTCACAGTGAGCCTCAGTCTTTAGAGCCGTGCTCTGTATTGCTGCCTTGGGCGTAAACACTATGCGGTCACAGGCTATGGTGTCAATCTGACAAGAATACGCGAACAGGAAAGAGAACTGGGAACTCTGTCGACTACCTGGACAATTTTTGATCAGAAGCTTTACGGAACCGGCGAAAACTCTTACACGGGTCGGCGGCGCCGTCGATCAAGCGGGACACGGGAAAGGGGACTTTCCTAATTTCTTGCCACCGGTTAGAACGAGCTGCTATGGTGCCGCTTGCCACCCTTCAGCCGAGGGGACAGAAAAAACGATCTGGAACCGACACGAACCGGTAAAACTCATGCTTGACGCCGTCATCGCCGTGATCACAAAAGGAGGAAAGGTTCTGTTCATTCAGAGGGCGCCGGGCATCCGAGGCGGAGGGCATTGGGCGCCAGTCAGCGGCGAAGTCGAGCCTGGAGAGAGTCAGGAAGCGGCGGTGGCGAGAGAGGCGATGGAAGAAGTAGGCTTGACCGTGCGGCCGATTCGGAAGGTTTGGGAGAACGTCTCGACGCGGGGAACTTTTAGACTGCACTGGTGGATCGCGGAGTACGTCGGCGGTGAATTGGCGCTCAATGCAGCAGAAGTAAGCGACGCCCGCTGGCTCACGGTTGACGAGATTTGCCGTCTGGACGGCACGTTCGAAGGCGACTGGGAATTTTATCAGAAGATCCTTCCCTCTCTCGCTCACTAAAGCACTGATTCACCTACGTCCCACTCATCGCTTGATAAGACGACGGGACTAGGATATTCGAGCGGTTACGGTCAATTGCTGGCGAAGATGCCATGATGGTCAGTTCAATGTTCCACGTTCAAGGTTCAAGGTTGGTTGCAAAGGTTTCAACTAGACTACTCGCGACGTTGTTCGCGCTTTGGCTCTGCGCTGGTATTGCATATCCAGTAAGCGCGCAGGATGTGAGAGCGAAGGCGGAGGCCGAAGGCAAGCTGATGATGTACGCGACCTTCACCGCCGCGGACTCGAAAACGTTGCTGGACGCGTTCAAGCAGGTCTATCCGAAAATCGATGCGGTGTACTATCGCAGCAATGACGCGGCCCTGATGGAGCGATTCGTCAACGAAAACCGCGCCGGGCAAAATCTTTGCGATGTGATCGTAACGACGAGTTTCTACGGTCAGAACATCAAAAAACGCGGACTGTTCGCGCCCTATGATTCCCCGGAGCGCAAATTTTTCCGCGAAGGCTACAAAGACCCGCAGGCGCACTGGACGTCCACATACACGAATTATGGCGCGTTCGGCTACAACAACCGCGCGGTGCCAAAGACCAGCGTGCCGAAGTCTTTCGATGATTTGCTGAAGCCCGAGTGGAAGGGGCAGATCACCATGGAAGGCCGCGCCTATGAGTGGTTTGGCACGACACTCAAAGCGATGGGCGAAGAAAAAGGGCTGGCGTATATGCGCGAGCTGGCCAAACAGACGGAGCTGCGCACCGGTCGCAATTTGCTCGCTCAGCTCGTCGCTGCAGGAGAGTTCAAAGGCGCGCTCAGCGGCTACTCGCAAACCTTCGAGGTTTTGAAGCCCGCCGGCGCGCCGGTGGATTGGGTATATCTAAATCCGGTCTTTGCCAATATTCATCCCACCGGTATCGCCGCCAAGGCGCCGCATCCCAACGCGGCGCGCTTGTTCATCGACTTCGTGCTTTCCAAGCGCGGCCAGGAAGTGATTCGTGGCATGAATCGCATTCCGGACCGGATTGACACGCCGCCGGACCAAGCGCGGCTCATCGAAAACATCAAGCCCGCCTTCGCTCCAGCGGAGGTCCTGGACAATTTCGAGCGCTACGCCAAATTGTTCCACGAGATCTTCGGCGGGCGATAACGCGCGAAGCGTTGCCAAACTCCTTAGCCCTTTGCCGGATGCCAGTTATAGCTTTTCACTGTATAGGCGTCTTGTGGCATTAAGGTGGTAAGTCCTCCCTTTGCCAGTTCGCCTTCGAATTTCTCCCGAATCCACGGATCTTCATCGACATATTCAATCATATCCTTGGCGCGGTCTTCGATCTTTTCCGCATGGCCGCGAAACTGCCGCGGCGGATGAAGCGCGAGATAGCGAGCGGGCGTGGCGCCGACGTTGAAGTGCTGATGAAACCACTTGTTGGGCGGCACGAACATGCTGCCTTCGTGCCAAGGCGCCACAATCTTCTCTTTGCCTTCTTCCCACAGGACCGAGTAGCCTTCACCGGCCGGGATCACGATGACCCGCCCCGGGCCATGACGATGTGCTTTTTTATAAGTACGCGTGGGAAAGACCGACATGTGGCATGACATCTCTGAATTGGGAAACATGATCGTCACACTCATCCCGCCGCGTCGATTGGTCGTAAGCTTATCCCAAGCGGCCATGTCGGAGAAAAAATTGCCGAACCAGTAGACGCGATTTCCACCCCAGGCGAGGGAAGGATCGCCGTTTTCGATCAGCTTGGCCTCGGAATAGGCATCCATTTCTTGTTTTGAACTGTCTGCTTTCTGAAACGGATTATTGAAGTAAAAGCTCGCCTCGGTGACCAGCGAAGTCGCCAGCGGGAGATAGCTATAGCGGAGCAGGCGGGCCGGCCGATCGCCGCGCATGTTCCCCAGCTGCAGGTAAGAGTTGGAGCCGATTTGAAACAAGCTGCGGTCTTGCCACTCAAAGGTTTTTTTCGGCGCGCCGTCGGCGGTCCAAACCGTGCTAACGCCCCTGCCCTGCAGCACATAGATCAGCTCGTCGAGAGCGAACTTCACCGGTGGCAACGTTTTGCCCGGCAGCGATCTCCATGACGATGGCAGAAGTGATTCCCTCCTGCCCCATAAGCTGAATGAACGCCGCGTTGCATTGACGCTCATCCCACCAGCCCAGCTCCACCGTGCGGAGATCTTCGATGAAAAAGCCGCGATGAATGGGAATCCCGACGGACTCCATCCAGCGGTCATAGGTATACGCCTTTACTTCAACAGCCGCTTGACTGGATTGATACGGGTTTGCGGTCAGTTCCGCGCTTTGAGTTGCCATCGTCACGTCTCCTCCTTAAGTTTTTGCATCAATTAATTTATTCTCAACCGCCAGGGTACAGTAAACTTCACTTACATTGGTTGCTTATGCTCATTTTTGCTCCTGCGCTTTGACGATTTCCTTTGCAAGCTTCAGCACCGGAGTCATGTCGGTAAACTCGTGGCGTGCTACGTCTAGATACTTTCTTCCTTCGACCAAACGGTTTTCAGCGGGAAGCACATCTTTGGGAATGTCTATTCTGCGAGAGTTTGGCGGCAACTCGCCATAAAGATCATTGGACTTTTGCATGGCGGTCTGTCCCTTGCGCGAGAGAAACCAGTTGATAAACACGCGGGCCGCGTTGGGATGGGGGGCGCCCTTGATCAGGCTGATCGAACCGCCGCCGGTGCTCAGCGGTTGCCCTTCTTTCCAGTCTCCGGTTTCGAAATCTTCCACCGGTAATCCTTGACCGGAGGCTTTCTCAATTTGCCGGCAGCCGTGGCAGATCGCGAACTTCCCCGCCCCCAGCCAGTCCGTGATCGCGCGCCGATCGCCGAACGTGATGTCCATCCCGCCCAAGGCGCGCCTAATAAACTCCGGTCCGAGCTCGGGCTGGTAGTAATAGAACTGCAAGTTAACGCTGAGCCCGGTCTCGGTGGGCCGTTGCGAGGTGGTTCTTCCCTTTCCATTTTGGATTGGTCAGATCCCAATAAGATTTAAATTCTTTCGCGTTGACGAGATTGGAATTATAAGACAGGCCGCGGACGCCGGGCAACGCGATGTAGACAAAGATGAATTGGTCCTCGCTGTCCGTGAAGACATGCTTGCCACCGTACCATTTGGACTCGTCGAGCACTTCGGGAAGTAGGAAGGCGGACTTGATCGAGTCGAGAATCTTGCCGCGGTAAAGCAAGCTATAACTAGAATTCGGCCCGCCGCTGTAGATGTCCGCGATGGTTTTTCCGGCACGAACCTCCGCCGTTATTCTGGTGGCGAGCTGATCTCCGGTGCCGTTAACCGAAACGATTTTGATCTCCGGGTAGTCCTTTTTGAACTCGTCGAGCAGCGCCGCTTGGCCGTACCGGCCGACGTAGAGATTCAACCGCCCCTCTTTCTTGGCCGCCGTAACGGTTTGTTCCCAATCGCTTTTCCAGTCGGCGTACAAGTTAGCAGTCCAAAAAATGATTGCTACCAGAAGCAGGTTGATGGCGATGCGGGTTTTCATAACTTGATCTCCTCAAAGTCAATGTTTTTTGATTACCCCGCCCGCATCTTCAGTAGCGTCGGAATATCTATTTTCTCCTGATACGGTCGCAGTTCTTCTTCTCTGCGCTGGACGCCGAGCATGGCCATGCGGTCGGCGAGCTCGTTGCCTTCGGTGCCGACGTGGCCGGCGACGTGGGTGAGTTTCAGTTCTTCTTCAATGCGCCGGTAGATCGCGTAGCAGTCCTGGATGATTTCCAGGTTCCTGATCTCGCCGCCGGGTTTTTTCCAGCCTTTCCTTTCCCAGTTGGGTGCCCAACTGCGAATGCAGTTGATGGAGTACGCCGAGTCGCTGCGCACCTCGACGGTGTTGCCAGTCCTGATTTCCGCTTCGGCCATGCGCAGTGCGTGATAGAGCGCGTTCAGTTCGGCGGTGTTGTTCGTCCCCATGGGGTTGTAGAGGCCATACCACAGCTCAGCGAGTTTGCCGGCTCGATACACCACGATACCGGAGCCGGCATGGCCAGGGTTGGGGTCACAGGCACCATCGCAATAAATGCTGACATCTAACTGTTGAGAGGGCTGGGCGCCACGGCGTTCACTGTCCCGCGTGCCGGCTTTTTGTCTACCGGCTTTTTTGGACGGAAGGCTTGCGTAGCCGCCGCGACCAAAGGCTTGCTCGGCTTGTGCACGGGTCGGGAAGGACTTGAATCGCGCTCCGGCATACTTGTCCACGACCCGCTGAGTGGTCGCCCAATCCGAGAATACACCGGTCTGCCGTCCCGCCCACACCACGTAAAATTTCCGAGCCATGATGAGTCAAATGCCTTTTGGTAGAAACTGGTTTTCCGGGTTTCGTATGAAGAAAGTTCTACCACCGAGGCACAGAGTTCCTAGCGCGGAGTAATGATTAAAAAACTCTTTACTCCGCGTTCTCAGCGCCTCCAGGGTGCAATCTCCGATCTGCGAGAGCCTCTGACAGCGTCCCCCGGACGCGTCACTCAGGTACCTCAGAAAGTTTGGTAGCGCTCTTGTCCTTCCGGTGCAGGTTCGGCAAAGGCGGCAAACTCCGGTTGATCGTCGAACGGGCGCGATAGAATCTTGAGCAAGGTCGCAAAGGGCACGTAATCTTCGCGTTCCACTGCAGCGCTCAAGGCTTCCTCGACGCGATGGTTGCGCGGGATGAACGTGGGATTGGCGCGCCGCATCGCCTGCGCCCGCGCCAAAGGCGCTACCGCCTCGCGCGCAAGCCGCGCCCGCCAGTGTCCACTCCAGAGATCGTAAGCCGACGGATCGGCGAACAGCGCGCGAATCGGTTCCTCCTGGCCTAAGGCCGCATCGGCGAGGTGACGGAAAGCCAACGTGTAGTCAACACTCTTGCCCTCCATCGCGGTAAGCAACCCCGTGGCAAGGTTGAGATCGGCCTCGTCCTCACTGACCAGTCCGAGCTTCGCGCGCATGCCTTCTAGCCAGTGGCGTTCGTATTGTTCCGGAAAAGCATGGACCACCTGAGTGGCGCGTGCGATGGCGCGAGTTTCATCGGCATCGATCAAGGGTAAAAGCGTCTCCGCCAGCCGCGCCAGATTCCACTGCGCGATCTTGGGTTGATTGCCGTAAGCATAGCGGCCGTGGGTATCGATGGAGCTGAAGACCGTTGCCGGATCGTAGTGATCCATGAAGGCGCACGGGCCGTAGTCGATCGTCTCGCCCGAGATCGCCATATTGTCGGTGTTCATCACGCCATGGATGAAGCCCACGTGCATCCAGCTGGCAATGAGCGCCGCTTGTTTGTCGCACACGCGCTCGAGCAATCCCAGGTAGGGATTCCCATGGTCCTTCAGCTCCCGGTAGTGGCGATCGATAACGTAATCGGCCAGGCGACGCACCTTGGTCTGCTCGCCGCGGGCCGCAAAAAATTGAAAGGTACCCACGCGAACATGGCTGGCGGCAACGCGCGTCAAAACCGCGCCTGGCAGTGCGCTCTCGCGAAAAACGGGCTCACCCGTAAGAACCGCGGCAAGCGCCCGGGTCGTCGGAATACCAAGCGCGTGCATCGCTTCGCCGATCAAGTATTCACGCAACACGGGCCCGAGGGCCGCCCGGCCGTCGCCGGCGCGCGAAAAGGGAGTGGGACCCGACCCTTTGAGCTGAATATCGCGACGATGGCCGTTGCGGTCGATCACTTCTCCCAAAAGCAGGGCCCGCCCGTCGCCAAGTTGGGGCACGAAGCCGCCGAACTGGTGGCCGGCGTACGCTTGGGCCAGCGGCGCCGCTCCTTCGGGTGTCTCGTTGCCGGCAAAGATCCACGCGCCTTCCTCGGAATCGAGAGCGCTGGCATCCAGCCCCAATTCTTTCGCCAATTCACGGTTAAGCTTAACCAACCTAGGCCGCGCCGCTTGAGCCGCCTTCCAGGGTCGGTAGAAGCCCTCAAGTTCGCGCGCATAGGTATTGTCGAAGGCGAAGCGCGCGATAGCAGGGCTGTTAAGGGCGTGCGTCATCGTGTAACTTTCTTGATCGCGAGGATTGATGATCCTCGACTATCATTGTTCTCCATATCGATAGAAATATCTACACCTGCAACGGCACCTGCCGGCGCTTAGACCGGACTTGGAATCGGCATGTCGTAAAGTCGCGCGACGTTTTCCCGCACCAGTTTGGCGCGCAACCCAGCGGGTAGATCGCCTAGGTCCCGGGCTACGATCTGGCGGGAATGGGGCCAGGTCGAGTTGCCGTGGGGGAAGTCGTTGGACCACATGCAGTTGTCGGCGCCCCACCACGACAGTATGTGGCCGCCGACAGCGTCATTAAAGAAAGTGGCATAGACCTGGCCGTGAAAATATTCACTTGGAAGTTTCTTTATGGCGAGACCTTCGCGGTTGATTCCATGGCGCTTGAAGTAGTAGTCCCACTGTTCGAGTAAAAACGGAATCCAGCCGATCTCGTTTTCGACCAAGACGAGCTTAAGCCGCGGATATCGCTCCAACACGCCGGAGAAGATGAGCTCGTAGAGGCTGTTGATGGACTGGAACAATTTCATGTTGACGCTGTTGCTCTCCTGCGTGAGACCGCCTTCGGCAGCAGGGTTAACGCCGAAGCTGCGGGTACGGCTGTAGCCGTGGCCGCTCAAAATGTGCAGGTTGACAGGCATATCGAGGTCCTGAGCCGATGCCCAGAACTTGTCATAGTGCGCAGAGGCGAAGGGCAGTTCGGGCGGCGGGACTTGCCATATCACGGAGCCGTGCAGGCCGGCCTTGCGACAGCGCTCCTGCTCTTTGACGGCGCCGTCGATATCGTACATAGACAGCATTGCGATGCCGATGAGACGGTCGGGGGCGGCCTGGCAGTAGTCGATCAGCCAATCGTTGTAAACGCGGGCGCAGGCCGCCTCCAGCCCGGGATCGTCCAGGCTCAGCGCCTTTAACCCGTGAGTGGGATAGAGAACTTCCGCGCTGACGCCGTCGGCTGCCATTTCAGCGACGCGCTTGGTCTTATCCATGGCACCGGGCGAATCGGTGGGTCTTTGCCCGCCAAATCCAGGGGCGCGATCCTGAAATGCTTTAGGGAGTTGTTTTTTCCAAAGACCCTCCGGCTCAATGACGTGCGAGTCCGACGAGATCAAAACTTCGTCGATGACGACGTTGCTCTCTTTCCCATAGGTTCGTTCAATAATGGCCATTGTTTTGGCTCCTTTGTAAGTTGTGTGAAAACGGCGCGAGCTTTAGTTTCAACCTCACAGATACTTTGTCGGACGCCGGATCGTGCGCCACATGTGGGAGGTTGGGCTGTTGTCGAAGCCCAAGCCCTCAGGCGGCTGTCTGAAGTTACGCCCGACGATGTCGATGAAGGGTTCCCAGCTCACCACCGCGTTGGGGTCGAAGGAGTAGATGTCGTGGACGGTAATCATGCGCGCTGTCATATACCACTTGTGATCGCGGGCGCGCTTGTACGCTTCTTTGATGTAGTCGTCAGGCTCGTAGTCCGCCCCGAAATGCTTGACGTACATTTCCGGATACGAGTAGCCCACCGACTCGTCTGGGAAGAAACGCAGCGCCTGGTGCGCGCGGATCGCCCAGCTTACCTCCTCGTCGACGTAGGGCTCGACCAGTTGCGCGCCCAGTAACCGTGGTCGCTCTTGATGAAGATTGCATTGGCGATATCGTGCAGCAAGCAGGCGAGAATCGTTTTCTGGGGCATGGAAGCCTTCAGCGCATGGGTCGCGCTTTGCAGCAGATGATTGATCCCCTTAGCGCGATAATTGAAAAAATCGGCGAGCGTCGGCTTTGCAGGCATTTTCGGCAGCCGTGGATCGTCGTCCATCAGTTGATACTTGCGGTTTTTGGGGTCGGAACCTCATGTTGGACGCGCCGAGCTTGCCGTCCGCCATATTGAACAGCGCCGATTTCGAAATGAGTACATCGAGCTCGTCGCTCATTTTTCGCTCGACGGCATCCGCGCGCTCGTCCAGCGATATACTTTTGGCCATGGCTTGATCCTCCTAAAAGAGTCGCCCGACTATCGAGCTTTGCGAAGACTCTACTCCGGCACGGATCGCAGTGCAACACATAAACTCGTCCGGGGAGGACGAGCGCCTCGCGCTGGAGAAAAATTCGTTTTAAAGAAACATGCCGTTATGTATACGCGAAATAAGCGTCTCCTGCCAAATTAGATTGTACTGGCTTCCATTCCTGATTCGCCTTAGGTGGATCGCGTTGGTGCGTCAGCAAGTGAGACGTGGAGAGGGAGCTTTTCCTGGATCTGGAGCAAAGGTGAGGTGGCTCGACTAAACCCGAGGCACATCAACCTGAGCTCCTCTCCTACCGAAGAGAATATTGCCGAGGTGATTGACAAATAACTTACAATTCAGGCCCAGTCTCTACAACTGAGGTTGAGAGCCGGCCAGGAATGCCACCACGTCGGCGTCTCGAGGTCGGGAGCGCATCAGAGCTTGACAGGACATTTTAGGATGCCGCCTCAGTGGAACCTTCGGCAGGTAAAAAGCAAGGCAACGAAAATTCAATGCCGGTTTCTTCCGCGTGGCTAAATCCAAATCTTTTCAGGATCGGGGCGTCCGAACCGATGTCACGCTTGAATTCGAAGTTTAAGCGATAAATTCCATCACCCAATTCACTGAATTCGGCATCTCCGGTTCTGACGAAAATGAACGCTCTGGTACCGTCCTGACTTCTAATAATATTTGAATCCAGTTCATTGAACCCCGCATTCGAGAAGATCAGTCGCGTGTGCAAGGTTTCATCAGCCGCATCTTTAAGCCTTATCACGGTTCCGGCGGCATCGAGCGTCCTGGTTTGGTGATCGGCATAAAGATTGACATGCTCATTTTCGTCAGAAGACGTTGGCTCAGAGCCGTTATAAATCCTGATGAGGGTGCCGGCGAGATACACGCTGTTTTCAGGGAACCGGTAATACTCTTGGTAAGTTTTCTCTTCACCAGCGGATATCGGTAGATACTCGACCGTGTATCCCGAAAGATCGGTCGTCACCAGAACTAGAATATCGATCCACTGGTTATTATAAGAAATGTTAATTTCGCGCGGAATGCCAATGTTTTCAACGCTGCCATCGATGATTTTCACGACGTGATCAACTTCTTCTATGGCATCACCGCGATTGTCAAACAAGATTTTCAGCTCGGTTCTACTCCAATCCAAAGGCTCGGGGCTTTCCAACAGTAAGCCGTAGGACTGATGCCGATCATTCATTAAGGCGACCTCGATCCGCTCCGGCAGGGGTCTGGGATTGAGGTCGAACAGCGACATGAGCTGTTCAAATTTAACCGATTCGTCCTCCGAATTGGTTAATATTTGCTGCAAAACGTCTGCATCAATTTCGTAATCAGGGTTTTGGATCAGACTAAAATGATTCCAGATTGCGTCCTGAAACGAGTGGATATGATGCAAAAAGTTCGAATATCTGGAGGTCAAGAACGCAAACTCGTACACGGCGGTATCTCCTGCCATAACATGAGCTCGGTACTGAGCACGCGGGTTTAGCAACAGGTCCCTTGAAAAAGCAAGGGTCTCTTTGTTTGTCTCAGTTGAGACGCCGGTCATAGTAACGCACCAGCTGTCGTTGAGTATGTCCTCGTAACGCGTTTCTTCTCTGGTCAGTGAACGTTCAGGGTTATCGCCCCAGAGGTTAAAAAATTGCAACTCATCACCTGCGGCGTTCAAGACAAGCAGATTATTGTTATCCAATAGCTTGATGCTGATCGGGAGATCCGCCATCTGATACATCTGATCTATATAGGAATCGTTGTAAACCACCCCAATGTCGTATGAACGGTAAATGTAAGACTGTGCCTCATCGGCCGTGGCACCGGCTGGGATGGTGTAGTCGACGTACGCGCCCAGGTCGCTTAACGGCCCATCCAGATCATAGCGGGCGATATCGTCTACTTCGGTTTGCGTTGATGCAGGAGGTCCGGGAGGATTGCCGGTCTTGAAGAACATGTATTCGATAAATTCCTGTTCTTGCCAACCGCCGCCATTTTTGCGCCTGCTGGCAGCTGTTTTGATCTCTAACCGGTAATACTTGTTCGGCGTAAGAATCTGTGCAGTATGCTTACCCCAATTCTCTTCCAGACTGTCTTGTAAATGAGTATTCAAGCCGCTGTTGTATTCATAGGTGTCCTGCGCTTCTTCGGTTACTCCACAAACACGGATAATATTAAACCGGCCCAGCAACAGAAACGAGCGGAAGGGTTCGCCACCGAAACTGAGCGTTACGGGACGAACTTCGTTATCCGGCAGGTCATCCGGTATATCAAATTCGATTTGCTGGATTTCGGTGTTTTCCCGGTCATACAAGTAGATGCTTCCCTGCGAATTCTTCGACAGATGTACGTCTGCTTTCACTACGTCTTCCGGCATGGTTACCAAAATATTGGTGGTACCGACCGCGTGATGTACGGGATAGCAGATCTCAATGATTCGAATACCCTGCCCTAGAATTCCTATCTTTCTGATGGGCTCGATGGCAGATTCCAGCTTATAAACAACGGCACCATTGACTTTACGGCCTTCGGTTGACAGCGCCCGATCTACTACATTGCCATCTTCGTCAAAAGCGTAAAGAAATGGATCGGGCGGATCATTCACTATACAGGTAATCCAAACCTGGTGCGGTATGCCTTCAAATGACGCCTTCGGGAAATGGATAAAGACGGGAATAATCCCGTTATTGAGGTCAAGCGATGATTGATTAATAAACAGTTCAATATTTCTCTTTGAATATTCGTCGGTAAACTTGAGATAGGAGTTATAACCGATACCTGCGGTGATCAAAACCTCATTGATCACCTTCAGATTAATCTCTCCGGTAATCTCCTGCGCTTTTATGTTCAAGCATTCGATGGTTTGGTAACCATCCGCGTTATTCAATCCTTTTCGCGTGCCTAACCACGGTGCCAGGTATCCATGGACGACCATGGGGAAAGGAGAAGTAAAAATAAACTCATCCTGCACCAGCGTGGCGTAATATTCTCCGATCTCACGGTCTTCAAAGTCTGCACAAATCTCCTCTTCGATGATTTCTCCGGTACAGGGGTAATTGGGATGATAAACGTCCAACAATGCAAACCATATGTCATTTTTCTTCCAGCAGCCTGGAGATCTCGAAAGGAGTGGATGCATTCAGAACCAGTTTTGTGTTGACGATTCCGTCCGTATTCGGGACCGCCTGCCAGCAACCGGTCAGAGCATAATCACCTTGATTGTTTTCCGGCAAATAGTTTTCCCAAGCTCCGTCGTCGACATTTTCGTTCCAAGCGTCACGATATTGCAGCGTCACGGTCTTCAGTTCGTACTTGAAGTCGTACTCACCCACACTTTCATAGTCAGTTATGATGGAAGGGTTAGCTCCGACTAGGTTACTATCAATGACCGGCTTGTCGAAATTTAATACAAGGTACACATCCGGGGTTACAACCGGGACCTTCGGAATAGCGGTAGGAACTTCTGCTCCTGAATAGAGTCCGTCAACATCAATGACGTATTTACTGTATTTGGGTATGTCCCAGTTTTTGGTTACCTTGCGGTGTTCGATACCGAGAGAGAACGAAAGGGGAACCGGGAAACGTGGCTCATCCGTTTTCTCCCACTTCAATCTAATTGTCGCCTTGGGCTTACCAAGGGGCGTTTTGAGTTGAACTTGTAGATAAGCAAAAATATAGAGCGGCTTCGGCACTTCGACGGTAACGTTGGCTTCGACAGAAATCCCCAGGCTGACAATGCTCGCGCTGAGTTCCGCATTTCCATAGAGTGTCACGGAACCTCTCGCCTGAAACGGCATAGCGCTCACTCCCAGTTCGCCACCCATCCAGGCCTCGAGAACGACGCGCAAGATGCCGTACTTCTTATCCAGTCCGTAGCCGATCCAGGCGCCCATCAGCAGACCTTTGTTGTCCAGCATCAGGTAGGTCTGGGCTGTAAAAAAATTGAGGATATCTGCCCGGATCCTTTTTGATTCCGGTCTGTTCTCACCCAGGTAGAGATGCCAGCTACTGGGATCGGCGGCGCTAAAATAGGCCTCGGCAGCACCGGCAACATCCAGCAATTCACCGCTATCTTTGGGGAATCTATAGGATGCAGAGATGTTCATCAGGAATGTTCCGGCTCGGGGGTCAAAGACCGCCAATACCCGCAGGAGAAAATTCTCACTGACCGAAAGGATACCGGCATGACCTTCGATCAAGAGCACAGGGCCTGGGATGAGTATGACAAACAACGCTTTGGCTTTTACTGCAAACTTCACATCGGGAAGGGTTCCCACGGTGAGTCCCGCGCCGAATGCCATGGCGTCTTTTTGTTTGATCGACTTGCCGGTAGAGGCTGGCATCAGTTAGATCGGGTCGATTGGCTGCATCCTCATAGTCAATGAGCGCCTGATAGTCGAGAGTCATATTCTGACCGTATAAACCGGCCAAACCATATAGTCCGAGAACGGGCGGCCCCAGCGGGATGCCGACGGGAAGGTCGAGGCCAACAGCGATGTAGAAGTAATTAAAATCGGGCTGTTTACCGGTTATGAACTGAGCATCCACTCCCAAATTGACCGGGATCAGATTCAGGTTTACGCCACCACGGAATTCCTTGATGTATTCGGGTTCTTCTTCGTCAATGAAATAAACCGATCCGTCAAAAGTGAGCACATTTTTGATCTCGAACTGGAGATAAACGCCGCCAATCTTAAGCTTGAACTCCCCATCCCCAGCCCACATGATCTTGAGTCCTTCCACACCACCGCGTAAAGGAAGCGATTCGATAATCTGAATCCCGCCTGAGAAACCAATCCATTTGAACAGCTTGCCCTCCAGCTCGTCGCTGCCGAATCCCAACTTGGCGATCTCCACTTTAAAGCCATGGAAGTCCAGAGCTTTCTGGTCAGGTAACTCTATCCACCCCCCCTCGACTCTAACTGTTCCATCCGAACCGATTGTTAATCCTTTCAATTCGAAAGACGGCCAGTCGAGTCCGGCAAGCAAGGGTGTTACTTTGCCCGTAAGCTTGAACGCATACTCATTTCCTTCCTTGATGAATTCGACGCTGCTAACTTCGATGGAGACGACATTGTCTTTTTCCAGTACCAGCAATCCGTCGTTTGAAGCGAGAGTGACGGTAAAGTTGCCGTCGTTAATCAATCCAACTTCGACTTCCAGCGCTTCTTCGAAGAATGGCAGCTGGAGGAAGCCGGCGATGTTTCCCAAGACGATTGTGTTTTGTTTCAATTCGATCCCAACGCTTGTGGTTCGGAATTGAAATCCAAAAATATCGCCGGACTTCTCATCGAAGGGGTTTTCGGGATCATCCGGCGTCCAATTGCCCGTAACCCTGCCGCAGAAGCCCCCGGAGCCGATGAAGAAATCTTCGAGCGTCACATCGTCGGGCACAATACCCTTTAGCCCCTCGGGAAAGTGGATGATGCCATGCTCACGAAACTCGGCGGGCCAATCGGACGAAAAACCCTGGCAGTGCTCGCTCTTCTCGCAGAAAGGATTAGCTTAAGAGCAGTCACTTCATATAATGATACCGGTATCGCCTATCATGAACGGTTGAATCGTCAACGCAGGCGCGCCATCCGCAAACGTGAAAGCAAACTCGCCGTCGGAATTGAAACTTACCTCCGCGCCGTTAATGGCAATTTCGATAGGTGGCGGCTCTCCCGTGACAGGATCCGGTGGTGCTTCCACATAGTTGCCATCAAGCTTCTCCATCCGTTCGAACAACTCAGTTGAGACTCGCAACGCGACAGACAGGTTGCTAAGGGTAACGTCGAACCGGTCTCCGAAGTAACCAAATTCGAATTGAAACTCGGTATAATCGCCAGTGCTCAGCCAAGCCAATGACAGACCCGTTATCAATGGGAGATCAAATTCAATACTCTCGAGTATCTGGAGGGTACCCTTTGCGACAAGGAGCTCGGAGCCCAAGGCAGTCGTTTCAAACTCTGGTAGTCCGATCGAATCGATTTGAGCTGGGACGCCTAAGACGTTGCTCGGCCAGCCGGGCAGGAGAAATTTGACAGGCACAAAGTGGATCAGATCAGCCACTGACGTATCCTATTTTCAAGAACCCCATAAACTTCTGCGTCGATACTACCGCTTGTCAAGAATTGCCAGCCATCCCAGATGAATCCTGTTCGAATAATCGGAGTTCATGTTAACGCACCTGGTCGGCATAACGATTGTAGATTCTCGCCTGTTCCACGGAAATCAGTCTTCCTCGGTTAGGGGATTTCCCAGGAGCCATCAGATTGCCGCATAGTCGGTGATCGCCGTTGGTGCAGGTATCATGGGCGAAGTGCTCGGCGCCGCCAGTACAAAAAAAATCTCGTGCATCGCCGATGAAACTCAGACTTATCCAATGTCCCAACTCATGCACCACCGTTTCCGCAACCGAAAAAAGATCCCCCTCATAGGAAGGATCAACCGCGGCGACGTTTACAAAATTGACTCGCCATAACTGGCCTAAGTCAGGCTTGGGATGAAAGGATTCACCCAACAATGTTCCTTCCTCCCGCAATTCCCAGCTAAAGACGAAATTACAATCTCCATACTCCGGAGTATCCGTAATATGCTTATGCACTTTGTCCAATCCATAGCTCCAGACAGTGCCGGCTTCAAGCACCTCTCCCAGGTCGTCTTCGAAGGGGAGCGGATGCAGGACAACACCGTTTTCTTCAACTGGAGCGATATATACGTTGGCTTGCCTTCCAAGGATGTAATTGGCTATTTCAACCACTTGGCGAAGCTGAGCGTCGTTGATATTCGCCGTCCGAAAGTTGTCTGACAGTTGATGAAATCGGATCGGAATCTGCTTGAATTCCAAGAAGACCAGATTGAGTCTCATAATATCAATTGAAGCCCCAGTGTCCGGGTCGAGTGTGGTGACCGTTACGATGAGCTCATCCGGACTCATCGGTGTTGCCTGAAAGCTAATAAGTTCCTCCGTATCTGACAAGGACATCTGCTCAACTAGCACGTGAGCAGAGTCAAAACCTGCCACCGTTAGAGGCGTGGGTAGGGGCTTTAGCAATCGCAAACCCGTGATCCCATAATCCACCGGAAGTGCGGTACCATTGACGTCGGAGGACGGAAGCTTTTGAATGACAAGCGCAGCTGGATGCTGGTCCGGATCAATCGCAATCGAGTGATAAGGAGGAGTTTCGCTAAACGGAAAGGGCAGCTGTTGTAACTGCAATTTGTATCGTCCCGAAAACGGTGACCCTTCTAGAAAGACATAGTCTACATAGGTAGCCTCCACGGGAAAACCAGTAAGAAGAGAAATCATGGGATGACCCTCATGATCTGGCAATCGTGTTCGATAGGTAAAAAAAGTCTTGACAGCTTCTTCGTTTTCAGCCCAACCGTCGAGGTCAAAAAATAGGCTCAGTCTCTGTGGTGCCGTAACGTTGGACGTGTCAGCCCTGGTCGTACCCAGGACTGCGCCACCCTGTACAATAATAGTGGCTTCTGGGTACTCCAGAAATAAATCGTCATAATACGCATCCGTCCAAGACTTGGAGCCCGTGTACGTGTGTCCGGTGACTGATTTGTGAAGATCATCAAAGAAATTAACATCATGAAAGGTTTCGATCTGTGTTTTCAGTGATGCTTGGTCAAGATCGAGGTTCAGATAGACGGCTTTTGTTAAAAAGGGTGCGAACTCAGGGTGAAAACTTCGCCAATAACTACGCGAGGATGGCAATGGCTCAAGGACGATTATGTCTTCATCCGGTACCGCAGAACCAAGTAAGTAGGGATAAGACTGGCCGCGTCTAAGGTAATACAGATAACCGCTGGTAAGCGCATAAACCGTCTGAGGTTGGTCTGTAGAGACCGTAAATCGGTATTCCGTAAAGGTATCGCTACCGAATAGACGAGGCACGACCGTTAATTGCATCTGCTCGAGTTTCGACTTGTAGTAAGCCGAGGTGACTGAGTAATAGTTGTTGCTGTTGGCGGTCGAATCGGGTTCCACCATCGGCATCGTATCGTAGCCACGTCGATCGCCGGAAGCTTCTTGCCTCAAAGGAGGGTATGCTAGTCGATTATCGTCAGATACAAGAAAAAGTAAGAAAGGTAGCGACATTGTCTTTCCTCTATTTATTGGGCAGGACCAATGACAATCGAAGAGTCTGTTTTCGAAGTAAGTCCGCTATAGGATTTCGATTTTGCCGTGTACGTGTAAGTGCGATTTTGAAGCAGCGTTGGATCGAGAAAATACCTTTTATCTTCAACGTCGAGCGGTGAGCCCGATATCCAATCGCCACCGCGGGACGAGATGATCAACCCGGCGAGCTTCAGAAGTGTTCTACCAGATAACTGGCTAGCCATACAAGCCTTATGGCTGGTAGCGGATTAGTCGCTCCTGTCAGGTCCGCATCCCACTCATATACCGTACCGTCGTCGTCCACATAGACCCACCCCGAATTTTCTTCATCCCACACCGGCGGTTCCGGCGGCGTGCAGATCATAGCTGCGATGGTGCCCGGCTGAATCTCGACCCGAGTTGCTTGCCGTGCATCCAGCCCTGCCGCGCCCAATCCGTAATAGTACGGTAGCCTTGGTAGGACGATGTTATCGATGAATTCAAACTGCTTCTGAGGCAAGGGGTCTGTAACTTCTACGGTATAAGTATCTATATCATTAGCCTTAAGTAGCTCCATCCGGCGCCAGTCTTTGGCTTTCTTCTTGTCCGGCGATCGAAAAGCAATAACTCGATATCCCGCCCGGGATTCTTCGCCCACTTGATCGTAATCCGGTTTTCTCTCCTGAAATAGAGGTGATGACCGGTTCGGGTGGCACTGCGGTTTTCGGAATCTCAACCGGAGGCGTCGACAAACTTAAGACGCTTTGCAAGCCGTTCGTGTCCACCGCTTTTATTGCATAGAAATAGCGGTTGCTGCTTTGTCCATTCAGAGTTTGATCAACATATAACAATATGTTCGCGGGGTCAGGCGTATAGACCGGTCCCCGCACCGGGTCGGGAATCTCAGTAATTCGGTCTTCATATAGAGGATCTTCTTCCTGTATGGCCTCTTCGTTTATCTTGGTGAACGCATTTACGTTGTCCGGCAGGCTGGCCAGTATTTGCAATTGACCGGGATCAAGCGCTGCGTAATGCGAAGCGATTAGTTTTGGATCTGTTTCATACGGAATATCCTCGATCACATCGACATCTGCCGGATCAAAGTTCGAGTAGTTGTTTTTGAACTGCTCGTAGACGGTGAGATTCCGGATCGGCCGTAATGCGTTGTCTACACGAAACAAGGTCTCATCTAATGCGCGGAAGACGTGGTACGTCACGCCGGTATTTGTTTTTCTCCAGCGGAGAGCAAATGATGACTTGCCGTGAACATTGGCTCGCGTGGCTTTTAAGGTTTGAATCGGTGTATCCGGCAATGGCGCAAAAACCGCGGGAGCAGCAGGCTTTTCGCGGTAAACCGCCATAATCGTCGAGGCTGTGGAAACACTGCCGAGCACATCACCGACAAAAGAGTTGACGCCGATCTGGGCATATCTCACTTTGTTGACGTCAGTGGCCTCTATGACCGGATTCGGAAAATCCGGATCTTCGATGTAGACGCTATAGTTATCTCTGGAATCTTTCGGCTCTTGATGAGTGATGCGATTATCCGTCCAGCGCTCCGGGTTTTTGTAGTTGATGAAAAATTCTTTGTCGGGAGTAACAGCGATGCCGAAGCCTTTGCCTTTCAAAGGAACATCGGCCAGTTTCAATACCCAAAGCGAGGGCTCTGACTCACCGTCGTTTTTCAGAATCAAAAAGCTGTGATTTCCCTGGGTGATCCAGCACAAGCGGAAAGCGTTTTAAGAAGGATGTCTCTTTCTCTATTTCCTCTCGTTATGGGAATCGGTTCATGCAACGGAGGCGGATATACGTCCAGCGAAATCCGGTATCTATAAACCGGAATATCTTCGGGCGTTTCCTCAAGTAGCGCATACTTCTCAAGTTCTCTCCGGCTGAGGTTCAGGCTCGTTTTTGTCAGAACTCTTTCGACCGGCTCAGTCACAATCATGCCGGTATAGGTATTTAACCATCCCTGCTTGAAGTAAACATTGAAACCTTCCACGTCGGGGGCCTGGAGCCGTAAATTTTCCGGCCATTTCCAACGGACGACAATGGCATTTTTTCTGTTCGCTCGAAGCCAGGCTTTGTCAACGTTGTTAATCGTAGAGTCGGCACACGAGTCTTCCGAAGGATTATATGTGCCATACTCGAGGAATTGAGCCGCAACATCGATAGGGGGAGGCGGTCTAGGAGGGGTCAACTCATACGTTTCAAACTCGTTGAACTCACTTTGCCGGCCAAAAAGGTCAATGGCAGCAATTCGGTACTGGTTCACGGTTCCTATTGTAATCGCATCCGTATAATACTGCCGCTCATTGGGCCATCCGATGGGAATGTTGCGCTCGCTACTTTCTGTGACCGTAGGGTCGACAAAGCCCGTGAATGTTGTGCCGCAACAGCTGCCGGCGTTACCTGTTTGCGCTCGATGTGATATAAAATCGGTGCTATAGAAATCAGCTCCTTCTCCGGGTCTTCGTTCACATCCCATCTTAATCCGGCAAGATAGGGGTTTTCGGTAACATTTCCATCCTGATCCGTAACCGTGCCGCCGGCGAGAAACGATGCTGTTAACCCGGTAGGCGGTGTGAGGGGCAAGTGTGTATGTTTAAATACGCCGCATATTATGTAGTCTTGCAGTCCCACCGGATAGGGATCGAAATCGTAATGGATGCGGCAAAGAATTGCATGGGATGCATGGATGTTGATGTAGTCAATTTGCTCCGCCCGCAGGCGCAACATACCCCGTTCCAGGGATAGAACTTGCCGATCCACCCAAGCTGAAAAAAGATGTTTGTAGGCTTCTACGACAACTTGGTTCCCCGCCGTGAAATCGGGGTTTACCATTACCAGTTGCACCTCTGTGACCGGTTTTAAGAAATTGATGACGACGGGTAGGTTTTCCGTTGTGACGTCCAAGCCCAGCTCGGTTCTGAAAAGCGGATAGGCTGATTCGACGATCTGGGGTTGTCTTGGGGCATAAAGAACAACGTGGTCGTCCAGCTTGCTTATGAGAAAGAAGGTCTGCCCGATTTCGTAATCATCGAATGTGATTTCATGATCGAGCCTTCGTTTGTTCCATTCAGGCCAATCTGAGGTTATCTTGTAATCATAATAAGCATCGTTATCCGTATCCTTGTCCACGAAATACAAATCCAGCACTCTGGCAAAAAATACGTGTAAACTCTGAGCCAGAAGAAAATCGTACTTGGAGAGCTCCATCGTTTCATCGCTAGCCTCATCATCGTTGGGGAACAGCGTCCAGCCAACGGGCACACAGTGCCACCATTGTCCATGTAACCAAAGACGCTTTCAGTTCGAGGAACCCTGCCGCCGTTATGGGGCTATTCGCCACCCTCAGATAGCCCAGCCTGCACAGAGCGGTTGCCAGATCTCTGCCTATGATTGATGGATAAACATCGTTTACATAATCCGTTCCTTCCTGATTGACGGGTAAACCGCATCCGCAAAGCTGGTTGATCCGCTCCCAAGGTCCCTTCTCTACACAAGTCCAACCTGCGAGGTGTACCAGCTTAATAGCGGCTCCGCGCAGCACGATTCCGGTTGCATTTGGGGCGTCAAACGAAATGTTTTGTAAGCCTGTGACAGTACCCTGAACATCATAGGGGTAAAAGGCGGCGTCTTCCGAAAGCGCCTTGATTTTGAATTCGGAGTTCCGTTCAAGTAAGAATCTCAGTTCTATCCTTGAAACAGCCTTTGAAAAAAGGAAGGTAATTTCTCCGTCTATAGGAATGACTCCAACCGTAGAACCATCCTCCAGGGTCTCGTACTGAAGCCCAATTGAATCAACCTCCTGTTCATCAATTTTTGCCGAAACAATCTTGAATTCGAAAACCGTATTCTGATGTAGTTGAAACGTATAAGGGATAGGCAGCACTTGCACACCTGCCCTGGCGACCGGGAAGACATATTTGTTGTTGAGATCGCTCTCCCGCCGATAAAGCTTGAAGCAATCGGGAAAGCCGAGTTTATCATTGAACGACCAGCGCAGATGGATTCCTTCTTCAACTCCATCCAATCCTTTCGTACCAAAACCAATCATTTTCAGATATTGCATTTTCATTGATCGCGCCTACTCCGATTCACGACTTGCCGACACTTCTGTACTTTGTCTATGTAAGGCGTTTGTATCCTCAAAGCTTGCAACCAATCAAGGGAATGTATCTATATTCCTGCTTGAATCTTGTGTACTTTGCCGCGGCTAGTTCCTAGCTGAGGATTTTTTATTTTGGCACTGTTCACTTCTTCTGGACGAGATGAGTATACGAGTAGTGGAACAGGTTGGACCAACCGTAACGGCGGCACAGACAATTTTTAAGTGCCACCGCCTCGGCGCGTGCCGATAGGTCGGCACACTCTCTTTCGTCACGACATCCTCAATCCCAAATCGATCTAGTCGCCTTCTTGAACCCTACTCCTTGCAGTCACTCTTTCAACGTCGATATCCTGGCATCAGTCGTGGGCTTACAGGATTAGAAATTAGAGAGGAATCCAATAAAGATCAGAATTTTAGGGTTAGCAGTGTCGGTTTTGACGTGAACAATGCCCCGCCCCTGTGGGGGCATCAAATGTAAAGAAGCGTTAGAACCACGCGCTCCAGTCCCCGCCTCCTGTTGGCTCACGCCAGGTAGATCCGCGTATCCCGCGAATTGCCGGTTTGGTGTTTGTGCCGTGGTCGCCATCATCGCACACGTTTCTCCTTTCTCAATCCTCCCGCCCCGCCGTCACTAATTAACCTTCGTCGGCCGATAAAACTCGATCGCGTTTTTGTAGAAAACATTGGCTGCCTGTTCTTCTCCCAATGTCTCCAGAACCAGCGTGTAATCGTCATCTTGATAGGGCCTCGGCGCCCGGGTGGACGGTAGGTCGGTACCGAACATGAGCGCCCGCGAATTGGCCGCGTAGAGGTCAGTCAGCGCGGAGCGGACGTCAAAGTCTACTCGTCCAAAGCCGGTGGCTTTGACCCGTACACCCTTTGCCGCGAGTTTGAGCAGCGTTGGGAAACCCGCTTTGGATAGACCGAGATGGTCGATGCTGACTGCCGGCAACGACACCAGGGTCTCATAGAGATCGGCCAGCTCCGCCGAATCCACATACAACTCGGTGTGCCAGCCGACCAGTTCATGAACGCGCCGCGCCATGCTTTCCAGATGATGAATCTCTTCCGAGCCGCCGCGCTTGACGTTGAAACGGACGGCGCGAACCCCTGCGCTGTTGAGTACTTTCAACTCTTGATCCGAAACGGTCTGCGGCACCTGGGTGACACCGACAAAGGTCGGCCCAAGCACTTTCAAAGCATGGAATAGATAAGACTGATCGAAAGCCTGAAAAGAGCCGGACACCACAGCCCCACCGCATAGATCGACCACTTTCAAGCGCTCTAAATAATCCTCGCAAGTAAACGGATCGGGCATGAATCCTTGATTGGGCACGACGGGAAAGTTCTTGTCGATGATATGAAAATGGCAATCAAAATATTTGGCTTTCTGTTTCAACGAATTCTCCTCTCAAAGTGCGCCCAGGGCGTAGTCTTTACGGCCACAGTTCCTTCGTCGCCAGTTCCGCCCCCTCCGCCAACGCCTTGAGCTTCGCCCACTGGATCGACGGATGAACCTTGGCGCTGAAGGGGCCTTGGGAAAAGCCGCAGTCGGTGCCGGCAAGCACGTTTTCCCGCCCGACGAGTTTGGCAAGCCGCACGATGCGCTGCGCCACCAGCTCGGGATGCTCGATCAAATTGGTCGCATGGGTGACAACGCCGGGGATGAGCACCGTTCCCTCCGGCAGCTTGACGTCCTGCCACACCTTCCATTCATGCTCATGCCGCACGTTCGCCGCTTCGAACAGATAGGCACCCGCCTTGACCTTCAGGAATAGTGACTGGATATGTTTGATGGGGATATCCGTGCTATGCGGCCCATGCCAGCTGCCCCAGCAGATATGGTAGCGGATGCGATCTCGCGGAATGTCCGCCAGCGCATAATTGGTCGCTTCGATCCGCGTTTCACAAAATTTCTGAAATTCTTTCAGATCGATGTCGGGCAACCATTGGTCCCAACGCGCGGTAATCCACGGATCGTCCAATTGGACCAGAAAGCCGGCGTCGACAATCGCCCTATACTCCTGCTTGAGCGCGTCGGCAATGGCGTAAAGATACGCTTCCTGACTCGGGTAGTATTCGTTGCGGCGGTCCGTCTCCACGGTAATCGGCGCGGCCACCGGCATGAACGCTTCTGCCACGCTTACGCCCGCGAGCGCCGCCTTGAAATTATCGATATCGGTCTGGAGAAGAGTCGGATCGTAGGTGATCGGTCCCGTGCACACCCATTTCACGCTCACCGGGCGATGGGATCGCGTAAGGCGGTCATACTCTCGATAGAAGTCGGCGAAGTCCCTGCGGTCCTTGCCCCTCGATACGCCGGACTCGCCGGGATTGCCCGGGCGGCGTTCAAATCCGGTAAGCCGTTCATTAATATAAACCGCGAAGCCCGACTTGCCGAACTCTCCGTCGCTGACGACGTCGATGCCAACTTCGGCCTGCCTCTGCACGACCTCCGCTACACCTTTCCGTAAGCTCTCAGCAAAGCTTTCCCGGTCGTAGGTCTCTTGGTTTACCCTGGCTCGCATGGCATCGATAATTTCCACCGGACGCGTCAGGCTGCCGACGTGGGTCGTGAGAATTCTTTCCACGCTGCGCTTCATAGCTATACGTTCCCTGCCGCTCAAAGTTTCTAAGGTTTCCAGCCCGCTTGGGTCAGCTCGCTATCCGCTCTCTTGGCAAAGCTGAAATCGTAGGCCCGCTCGATGGGCACTTCCTTGGTGACGTTGAGGACCTCGCGAACGATGTCGAGATCGTTTTTCTGCGTTTCTTCGTCGACCACGCCATTGGTCGTAAAACTACCAATCATGCCATCGTAAGTGCGCGCGGCCAAGTCCCTGTTTAACTCAGAAAATTTCATCATTGTATCCATCGCGACTTCGCGGTTTTGCTTGACCAGGCGCAGGGCTTTGAGCAAAGCACGCATGAATCCATGCATCAACTTCGGCTTATCTTTGATGAATTGGTCGTTGGTTGCCACCGTGCCCCAGGAGTTCTTCACTTCTTTACCCAGATACAAGATCTCTTTCATGCCTTGATCGAGGGCGGCAAAGCGTTCCTCCGAGCTCAGTAGTCCCCCATCCACGGTGCCCGACACCAGCGCGCCGAGACGCTGGCCCGGCGGCAGCGCGAGAAAAGTCAAATCTTTATTGGCATCGAGTCCATACTTGGGGGCGACCTTTTTCAACATGAACGTCGCCACCGCGGCGACGCCGGTCACCGCGACTTTCTTGCCTTTTAGTTCTTTGAAGCTGCTGTATTGGGGCCGGACCATAAGCCACTGCAGCACCTGGTCGTTGACGGCCAGCACCGTCTTGAGCGGTGCATTGCCTTTGGTGACGGCGACCAGGGCGCTGCTCCCGGACCCGGTGAAATCCATTTCACCCGCGAGCACGGCTTGAAGGCCGGGAGTGGATGCCATGACGACGATATCGAGATCGATCCCTTCCTCCTTCATATAGCCCCGCTCCTTGGCGAGCGGAAAGATGATGAACTGAAATGATTTGGATGGCAGGGTAACGTTGATTTTATCGAGGGCAAATACCGATTCGTCGGAAAGCAACAAGACGCCGATCAGCACTGACGAGATTATCGACAGAATGATTTTTTTCATTGTTCCGTTCCTCCTGGAAATAAGATAGACACCGGTACCGGTCACGGCCTACATTACAAAAGTCAATTTTCGAAGTCGAGGGGTTGACACTGAACTGGTCTAATATGTATGGAGACACGGCAAGGCCTGAGTATTGACTTATTCGTCAGCACGAGGGAAAGAGGGAAAAGGGAGACGACCCTATGAATAGCCAAAACGATAACGCCGTCAAAAGCGATTTCATCACGGCGCTGCGAATCATCTATCGCGAAGGACTGAGCGACGCCTTTGCCCATCTCAGCGCCCGCAGCGACGAAGGCCATGAAATGATGTTCATGCCGCGCAAGAGTCCGGCGCTGGTAAGAAGCGACGAGTTGTTCTTCGTCGACTTTGAAAAACCGGTGCCGCAGTCTTCCTTGCACCAGGCGATCTACAAAGTTCGTCCCGATGTCAAAGCGGTCTTTCATTTCCACTCGCCGGCGGTCATTCTTCTGAGCGTTATCGGCCAAAGCATTCGGCCCATGCACAACTACAGCGCGATATTCTACCAAGGCGTGCCGGTCTATACGGGCATCGGGCAGGTCGAATCACCGGCGCGGGCCGGCGAAATGGCCAGGTTGCTCGGCGACGCCAAGGCGCTGATGTTGCGCGGCCATGGCGCCGTCGTGGTCGGCCAGTCGATTCGCGAAGTCTGCATGCTGGCGCTTTTCTTGGAGGAGTCGGCGCGGCTACAAACCGACGCCATGAGACTCGGTACGCCGCTGTTCATGGAGCCTGAGGAGGCCGAGAAGATCGCCAAGCGGACTTTCAAGCCCAGCTCCATCGAACGGGCTTGGGACCATTTTGCGGCCAAATGTGCCGATTGAATCTGTCGGTCGCAGAGGTCACCGGTCTTCGGCCATGGCACTTCGTGATGCTCCGTTTGTACAATGCGGCCAGTTTTTATGACTAGAAATATAGCCACCGTTATATTATAGTTTCCCCTGAAGTACCGTACCCGCCGCAAAATTCAGGGAGCAGTGTCCGGCTTTTATTCGATTGCATAGACCCCGGACGGCATCATTAATCAGACCCAACACGCAAAGCCGGTCGCCAAGCGCGTGCCGGTTCATGCCGACAGCGCAAAATTCATCGACAGCTTCAAAAGGAAGATCAACATCAAGGGAAATATCTTAACTACCGGTGTCAAGTGGGGTGCTGAATCTTGTTGATAACGATGAAGCGGCTTTTTCTTGCTAGTCTGTGGCTCGCTTTACTTGCGTTCGTTCACCTGAATACGATCGCCACAGCCTATGCCCGTCTCGAGGATGAAGGCTTAAAGGTCTTTTCCGAGTTCAATGCCGGATCGATCACCGGCCTCGATTTCCCAGGCTCGGCTGCCGTTAGATCCACTATGCGGTTCAAGTTCAGTAATCCGCAAAGCAATGGGCTACCGATCTACGGGGTTGACGGAGGAGGGATCACCTATATCTGGCGAGCGTACCCACGCCAACAAAACGGTTACTATACGGCATTTTTCTGGGGCAATGACGATGGGCAGAATAATTTGAATACATTTTTATGGAAGAGGATGAACGGAGTTTCTAAGGGTGTCGCTGATAGTTACTATGGCGCCCATCCTTATCCCAGACGTTCCAACCGTTCGCTGCACGATTGGGAGATCTCTGTAGAGCAAGAAGACTATGTTAACGGCCAGGTTGTGTATGATCGCTGGTATACACAATGTTTGCGGGTCTGGTCTGCCGCCAACAATAGAAAATTCCATGAGTTCTATTGGGATCTGCCCAAAACCGACGCGACTCATGTTGTGATGCGTGTTTCTCCTGCCAACTGGGGTAATATCAACCCTCCAGCGCCGGCTCTTACCTGGGGCGACGCTCCCTGGGCGCCCGGGAAAGAGGTTTGGAATGGAATTCTTCGCGGCATACAGATTTACTCCGGCCTGCTATCGGTAACCGATATGCTGCGGGAAGCCTCAAATCCGCTTTCAACGTCTGTGGGAGCAGCCAATATTTGGTACCTAAACATGAACCCGACGCCATCGGATACTTCTGATAAATCAGGCCGCGGACACAACCCGGTATGGGTTGGGAATGAGCGTCCCGGAACTTATATTGAACGAATGCCAAACTTAAAATGATATCCCGCGTGCGAGCTTCTGAAATTCCGCGTAAAATCCGGAAAAGACCTATAACCCCTGAGCCGCGGAGTGCCGTCCCGCCAAGCGCGAGAAGACGACGTTCCGCGTCTGACCCGTACACGACGGGTAATTGTGGAAAAACAAACCGACGATGTCGCCGGAGGCGTAAAGCCCTCGGATCGGATTACCGGAGGTGTTGAGCACTTGCGCGCTCTCGTTGATCTGCAAGCCGCCGAAGGTAAAGGTCACGCCCCCCGTGATTGAGAAGGCCCAATAAGGGGGCTGGTCGATGGGGTTCGACCAGTTGGATTTCTTTGGCGTGATGCCTTCGGTGCATTTGCCATCCAGCTTGGTGGCGTCGAAGGGAATATCTTTGCGCGCGGCGTTGTTGAATTCTCTGATCGTATGATTCAGCACCGCGGGCTCGATGCTGATCTTCTGCGCCAGCTCATCGATCGTGTTGGCTTCGATGGGCGTGGAAAACTCATACCGGGTGCCGAGCAGCGGAATCGTCTTCTGATCGTAGATCTGATACGCCACCGCCCCGGGTTGACTGAGCACCGCCCAGCCCGTCTTCGCATACGTGTACGAGTGACGCGCCTCGCCTTCGTCGAAAAAGCGTTGGCCGAGCGAATTGACGGTGATACCGTAGGGATAGCCGTAACGATTCGCCTTGCTGCCGATCTCCACGTCGGGATAGGTCGAGTCGATGGGCGTCGCGTGGGCGCCCTGCCAGTGGCCCGCCGCCTTCGCGCCCAGCCCCAGCGCCATCATCAGCACTTCGCCCGTGTCGTGCCGGCTGCCGCGCACCTTCATCAGGTCGGCGTTGGCTCCGAGATAGCGAGCGCGCATTTCCGCGTTGGCTTGGAAACCGCCGGCGCAAAGAATAATCGAACCGCTGCGCAGTTCGTATTCTTCGTTGGTATCGGAAACCACAACGCCTTCGATTCTTCGGTCGTTGCCGAGCAATTCCCGAACCCGCGACTCGTAGCGAATCTCGACTCCCATGCGGGTCGCAATCTCGCGCCATTGGCCCAGCTGCCCGAGACCACCGCTGATGCCGCCCACTGGATGAATCACCAAACCGGGTTCAAAATAGTAGCGGCCATCAATAACAACATGGCTATCGATCTCCCATTGGATGCCCAGCTCGCGCATCCAATGGATTGCCGCATTGGACTGCTGCACCAAAACGTCGGCGAGCCGCTGGTCAATCCGCCCGCGGGTGACCCGCTCAAGATCAGCATGAAACTGTTCGGCCGAGTAAGCGGGAAGATGTAGTTTTTGAAACGTCGCGTCATCCACTTCGGGCAAGAACGTACGAATCTCGTCGGCACCGGAAAAAACCCAACGAAAGCCGGTGTGGGAAAACCGCGCGTTGCCGCCGAACTCCGGCTCCGGCGCTTTTTCCAACATGACAACTCGCGGCGCGCCCGCTTGTTTGGCCGCCACCGCCGCTTCGAAAGCGGCGCTCCCGCCGCCAACAACCACGACCGGTATGTTTTCAGTCCTCACAGTTCGTAATCTCCAGGGAATGATAAACCGTCGAATGGAATGATCGGAGCAAGCGCATCAATGCTTCTTGTAGACGCTCTGGATATAGCCCGAGCTTTCGAGCTTATTCATGAAGGAATTGTCGATGACATTTTCGACGCGGACTTCCGCGATTTTAGGATTGATCTGCGTCAAAAGCGCCTGCAGGCGTTTCATGCCTTCGAGGCTAATATGGGGTACTCGTTCGTAAGAATCAATCACCGCGAGGTACGATTCTTCCGCGTCTACGGGATTCGTTAGCCGCAAGTTCGATACCAGCAACCGAGTCACCAGTTCCTTATTGGCCGGATCGAGAGTAACCGCGATCGATTCGATCATCGTTTTCAAATAGGCTTCGATTACCTGTGGTTTAGCGGCGGCGATGCGGCGCGTCGTTACCAGCATGTTCTGTGGCAACGTCGCGCCGGTCGTCTTGAGATTGTAGAGCACGTGGTACCCCTTGTTGCCGTAGAGATCGCCCACGGAGCCCCTTAGGGACGTCGCGTCTACGCCGCCGGTCTCAAGCGCCAAGCGGCGGTTGACCTCCGTTCCGGGAATCGTCAAGAAAGTGATCCGCCCTTGCACGGGATCGATGTTCAGACCCTGCAGAGCCAACAATGAGACCAAATGCGAAGTCGAACCGGGGCCGCTGATGGCGACTCGCTTGCCCCGAAGATCCTCCGCTTTCTTGATGTCGGGCCTCGCGTTGAGCCGAAAGTCGAGCTTTTGGTGGAAGTTGGCAATGCCGATGAGATCCGCGCCGCTAAGGCCGGCATTAACGAGATGGCCTGGGCCGATGATCGCTGCATCGATCTCGCCGGCGATCAGCGCGGCGACGGCCAAAGGGTTACGCGGCATCAAAATGAACTGCATGTCGAGGCCATGCTTTTTGAACAGGCCGCGCTCGCGCGCCACCCATACGGCGGTCATGCTTTCGCTAGTGACACTGGAGGACAAGTTGGACTTGATTTGCGCGTTCACGAATTGGGGCCTGCAGAGGGGAGCCAGCCATAGGGTCGCGAGGAGCAGACATGGGGACGCCCGGAAAGCGCTACGAATTCTCACAGGATTCATCGGCCGAGCCTCCGCGAAAGCATGCTTTAACTGTGGGGAACCGTTTCAACGGCTCCCCACGCTGCCGTGCGAATAAAACGAAAAGTTTCTTAGCGATCCAGGAAATTAACTGGTCGGTTTCTCGCCCAGGGGTACGGCCACCGAAAAGCCATGTTCCGAAATATCGAAGAAGTTGCCATCGGGGTCTGAACCACGGGTCTCGGCATAGGGCCGTCCATTGGGGCGCGCTTTCGGCAATTTGTTCGGATTGACCTTTTTCATTCGCTCGACGATGTTCTCGCCGTTCTCCACCTCAAAGCCGAAATGGTAGAGACCATTGGGGGCATTTTGCTCGTGGTTGGGAAGAATGGCAAGGTTGAAATAACCGTCGGTGAGAAAGATAGCACCCCCTTCGTCCTTGCCTTTGTGCAGCATTTGCATCTCAAAGACATCCATATAGAACTGCGCGAGTTTTCCCGTGTCCTCGGTACGAATGGCCAAATGTTTTATCTTAGGCATGAATTCCTCCTTCTTTAGATAAGTTTCTTTCGTTTGCCGGATACAGCAAAATAGATTGCCTTGTCAAGGCGCCCGGATATTAGCCATGCGCTGTTTGTTCGTCGCGCTCGATAATCATTGGAACGATGGCTTGCCGAATGACTTTCTCACTTACCTCGCCGTAACGTTCTTTAAAGCGATCCAGAGGGATCACGGCTTTGGCCATCGCGCGATGGCCGCCGGCGCTGCCGATGTCGTCGTAGAGCTTCTTCATGATGTCACCGGCGCTTCTGACGTAACCGACGTTGCGCACCGATATGACCACGCGATCTTTGACCAACCCGGATACGACTCCCCAGTCGACGCCTTCGATGTGTAAACAAAACTCCGCCATCTGCGGGATAACATCCTCCCGGTTGATCTCGCCCATATGGATCACAGCCACCCCGTCATCCAGTTGCAAGCGGCTGAGCGCTCGGCCGAGAGCTTCCAGATCTTCGCGCGGCAAGGCGGGCCGCTCGATGCGCGTGATCATCGGCTTGTTGGCAAAGGGATAGAGAAAGGTAAAGGCGCTGAGATCGGCAAGAATGCTGCCCCGTTCAAGAAACAGCGTGTCCGTCTTGATCCCGTAGAGCAGCGCGGTCGCCAGCCTTTGCGACGGTTCCATTCCGATGGCCCGCAAATATTCTGTAAAAATTGTGGACGTCGCGCCATAGCCGGTTCGAAGGTCGGTAAAACGGGCCTTGAATGGGGTCCGCTTCGGGTGATGATCTACGACCAGATCGACTCTTCCGAGAGGCTGGTCGAAATAGGGTGGCTGGACGTCGACCAGAGCCAGCTGCGCGCCGTCTTTGTGTAGATCGTCATAGGTGATCCGATCGATCTGAATATCCAGGAAGTGGATCATCGCAAGATTTTCCGGCCGAGTCACTTCGCCGAAAGTCACAATCGGCGTCGTAATACGATTGCGGCCCAAAAGCTCTCGCAAGGCCAGCGCGCTACCGAGGGCGTCTGGATCCGGGTCGTGCTGCAGTAAAATGTGGACCTTCTTCTCGTCAAAAAGCGAACGTATCCTTTCGACTTTTTTGCTGTTCAATGTATCGAGAAGCCGGGTGGCACAGAACTCTTCGAAAATGTCCGACAACTGGAGCTGTCTAAAAAGCAAATCATCGGGCTCTCTGGCGCCATTCTTATCGGGAGTGAGAGCTACAATCGACAAACTCTTATCGAGGGCTCTCAACAAGCGGCAGATTCGATCTTGAAGCTCTGTCTCGCGAACGAAGACGATGGCCTGATCTACATGATGCAGTTTGATTCTCTTATAGCTATCTTCTTTGAGGAGATCTCCTTGCCGAACTTTTCCGCCCTGACGCTTGATCCTCTTCGCCACCGCGGCGTCTTGTACCAGAAACAGCACTTCCGCCTGCTTGGATGCAACGTTGCGCATCAGGTGAAATAGCAAATCGTCTTCGCAGATCGCTAGATACTGCATAGGGTTTTCCCTTAGAACGGGAATCTAGTGCGGGAGCTGGCCGGAGGTCAAGCGCGAAGTTTGAACTTTCATCGACACGGCCGGAGTCTAGCACCTGCAGTTTTGCAATTCCAGCCCTATTCTAGAACCGACCATTGAAGCTCATATAAGCTAAAGAAAATGAGGAGGAAACAAGGCAAATATCGATGATCAACAGCGGCGAAAGAGGCTTTGGCCTGCCCAAATTCAGCCGTGACGAACGAACCCGCCGCTGGGGGCGCGTGCGTGCGCTCATGCCGGCGGACGCGCCCGACTCGATCCGTTACGGTGACACCGTCGTCATCCGCAAAGAAGGCGCGCGCCGGTTGGGAAAAAAAAGTTCACTTTCCCCGAATTACCTTGACTTGTTGGGGACGGGCAACTCCTCTTGTCTTTTGCCCGGCTGAGTCGTCACGCTTGGTACAGCCCTTCCTTTTTGACGTACTGATAGACTCCCTCGAAGAACCAGGCGAAATAGGCCGTGCCCATGCGTAAGCAATACTCCAGGCTAAAACCGGGTCGGGTATCGGCGCGGCCCTCTTCGAGCATCTTCCTCAGCACCGTCCAATCAAGATCCGCATGCGCCATAACGCCGTCGGCATGCTCTTCGAGATCGGCTTCCGCATGCACACGGAAGTAGACGATTTTTTCTTCCGGCATATGGTATACTTTGCGCAGCGCACCCCCAAAGAACTTGGCCCAGTGGCCCACAGCCTCTTCCACACAGAAAGAGGCCCACCACTCAGCCATAGTTCCTTCATAAAGGACCCCGCGATAATACTCGAGAAAGGCGCGGCACTCGGCAAGCATTTCGTACTCGATCATCTCATCGTCGGTCAGCCCAAAGTTTCGTCCTTGTTCGAGCACGATGCGAATGTGGCCGGGCGGCTTCGGATGAATCATCTCGTCCGCCACATGATTGGCGAAATGCTTTTGCAGTTCAGGATGGCGTTTGAAGAAAGGCAAGTGACGTTGATAAGCAACGCCGTGAAAGTTATTGATCTCGGCCACGAAGCCGTACCAATTCTGCCAGAACACCTGGATCGCCTCCATGGGCAGAGTTCCTCTTTCCAACTCCGTATGAAAGCGCCCTTTAAAAAGCCACCGATCCGCCAGACCCAACAGGTATTTTTTCAGCTCCCCAACGACCGCTTCCGCTTCTTGCGGCGATAGTTTTTTACCGAAGTAATCTTTTCCGTTTGCTCCCGCCATCGAGTCTCTCCTTTCTTTAACTAAAGCAACGCTCCAGGATTTAAAATATTATTCGGATCCACAAGCTGCTTGATCTCCTTGACCAGGTCGTAGAGATGGCTCAGACGTTCATACGGATGGGGACCTTTGGTGCTTAATGTCGGCGCGGTCCAGACGACCCCGCGTTTGTTGCTGAATTCCTGCACCATTCCCATCCACTTCCGCAGCTTGCCCACGTCCGCTTCATCGTAGGGATTGTAAAAGACAAAATATTCTTCCTTGATCGCCAAGTCACGCGTCACGTAACTATCGTGTTGAGGCGAGTGCTCGGCGTCCCAGAGGCCGCAGGCTCGCTTGGCGGCCTCATCGAGATCGTACATCTCTTGAAGAAAGGTCAGCGGGTACATCTTGGAGGTCACAGCGAACATACCGCTATGGCGCACCACCGATCCGCACCAACCGTCGGGCCCCATGATATGATAATCCGGCCAGCCGTGGAGCCCATGCTGCTGCGCTTTGACGCCCATCCCTTTCTCGGCGATCTCCGGCACGTCTACACCGCCTGCCTCATGATAGATTCGCCGCATTCGTCGTTCCTTGAACGCGAGTTCTTCCCCATCCCGGGCCATAATTACCGTCTTTAAAAAGAACCAGGCGTCGCCTGGAATCTTGCTCTCATCGTACAACCCTTCTTCCATCGGCCAGTGATACTGCCAGCGATCGGTAAAATGGATATCATAGACCACCTCGCCCTTGACGAGTTTGATGAGCGACTCTTGCACCTGGTCGATCTCGTCGCGGCGAAATGTGTAGCAGTAGTCGTGCAACCATTCCCGCCGTCCTTCGATGGCCCGCAGGCAAACTTTGCTGATAATTCCCATAGAACCGGCCGCCAAAGTGAACAGACCCAGCAAATCGGGCAGGTGGATCCATTTTTGAAAGGGACCGAAGGGTGTCCCCTGATTGGCAAGGGCGCCGAGCCGGATGGTCTCGCCATTGGCAAGAATGACCTCCAAGCCGAGCACCATGTCCGCGATCCAACCGTAGCGCGTCATGCCGTAGCCGATACCGCCCTTATTCACCATGGCGCCAATCACCACTGCCGGCCCGTAGGTTCCAAAGTTAGGTAGCATCAGGCCGTGCTGCCTAAGCGCATGATGAATCGCGTAGACGCTCGCACCGCCTTCCGCGATCAGATACTGAAGGGCTGGGTTGACTTCCAAGACTTTGTCCATGCCGAGCATGTCCAGGAGAATGCCACCCTTGAGCGGCGAGCTGATACCCATACCCACGCCGCCTTTGGCAACGATGGGGATCTTGTTCTCGTTGGCGAACTGGAGAATCTTGGCGACGGAGTGATGACCACGGGCATCCGATTCGACACGGACGATGACATCGGGCAATGCCCGATAAGCCCCATAGGCAAGGGTGTGCTGATAGTTGATCTTGTCGATGGGATTCGTCGAAACGAACCGTGGACCGACTATCTCTCCGAGTTTTTCAACAATCTGGTCCAGCGATAACATGAGAGCGAATCCCTGGGCGAGAGAAAATAGTTCTACCAAACGGAAAGATAATATCAGAGTTGGAGATGGCTTCCACCGGTGATCAGGATATGGGTACCCGTGAGCATGCTGGATTCATTACCGGCTAAGAACGCAATGGTTCCAGCAACGTCCTCGGGATAAAGATGTTTCTTTAGCGGCCGGGTTTCACGCACGCGCTCTCGAAACGCCTCCGGCATGATCATGGAAGCATCGGTTAAAGTAAAAGCCGGCGTTACGACATTAACCGCAACGCCCAAAGGTCCCAGTTCGATGGCCATAGTGTCGGCCATCGATTCCAAGGCGGATTTTGCGGCCGCATAAGCACCCATGCGCGGCAAGGGCTGTTGGGCCAGCCGCGTGCTGATGACGATGATCTTGCCGGCTTTCTTTGCGACCATTCCCGGCAAACAGGCCTGGACGCAATTGTGGAAGGCGGAAAGCTCATGTTCGACAGCCTGATGAAAATTCTCCCACGACAGTTCATGCAATGGACCCACCTCGAAAGGGAAGTAGGCGTTGTTGACCAGCACGTCGACGGCGCTCAATCCCTCCTGGACCGCAGCCACCATGGCGTCCACGTTATGTCTCTGCGTCACGTCGGCCTGAAAAATCATGCCCCGGCCGCCCTCCGCCTCAACTTCTTCGAGAACCTTTTGCGCCGCTTCCTGATTCTGATGATAGTTAATGACCACGGTGGCGCCGGACTGCGCCAGCCGCTTGGCCGCGGCGGCACCGATGCCTCGGCTCGCCCCGGTGACGAGAGCGACTTTTCCCTGGAGCGGCTCGAGTCTAGCTTGCTCCGTCATGGACTCAAAAGCTCAAATAGCGACGGCGTCTTCCGCCGCGCCCTTTTCGTACTTCGCGGCGTTGTTCTTGAAGGAGAGAAACTTCATCCTCACGTAGGGCGAACTGTAACCGTTCAAGATCCGGTCGATACGTCCCGGCTTGCCATAAAAGGATTGAAAAGCCCAACCGGTCAATTCGCCCAGCTGATGGCGCGTGAGATGTTTGGTTGGCATAACGCAATGCTCCAGGTCGTACAGACTGAGGTTGTCGATTTCGATAAGGTTATCCTTGACCGCCTTTTTGTAAATGGGCGATCCCGGAATCGGATTAAGCAATTGGATCATGACGATATCCGGATCGATCTCGTCAACAGCCTTGGCCCGCTGGCGAATTTTTGCCTCATCGTCTTCCCAGAAGCCGTTTAAATAGGTCGAGATCGTCGAGACGTCATTCTTGCGCAGGAACTGGATAAGCTCCTTTAACTCCTTGACGCCCACTTTCATGGATCCCTTGCGAGCCTCGGCGATCTCTTCGTCGGTCCCGCCATCGATGCCGATCAGTACCTGATAGAGACCGACCTTGCGTAGCCGCGGGATCAAATCGGCGTCGCGGATGAGATTCTGTGCCCTGCTCAGGCAAAACCAGCTCATGTCCAGTTTTCTTTTTTCCAGCTCGTCCACCAAGTCGACCATCTTCTGGCGGTCGGAGTTGAAGTCATCGTCCATAAATGTAAGCGACTTGACGCCGTAGCGCTGGTTCAACAACTCCATCTCGTCGGCTACCGATTTACCGCTCCGGGTGCGGTGCGAGCTGAAGTCACGTGGATTGCGCGGATCAACCAGCCACCACTCGTAACAAAAGTGGCAAGCCCCCTCGCAACCTCGGGTGGTCACGGCTTCGTTGTAGTTTGGAATGACGGAATAGCCGTAGTAGCGATCCATCGGGAAGAGATCGTAGGCCGGCATGGGAAGCTCATCGAGATTCTGGATCAAGGGTCTGGCTGGGGTGAGTATTATTTCCTCACCGCTGCGATAGGCAAGTCCCCTAATCGCGCCGAAGTTCGGCGATGAGCGTTTGAGCTCCTCTAACAGTTCCCACAGCGGGTATTCATTATCGCCAAAGACGCCAACGATCGCGAAGTCAAGCTGAGGATTATCTTTCATGATCTGTTGGGGAATGGCAGTATACATCAACCCACCGCCGACGGTGACCGTCTTGGGATAAGATTCCTTGATCCGTTTCATCGCCGCATGAAAGCGGTTCAGCTGCGCCGCGCCGCCTGCGGCTGGAATCACGCTGCCGAAGAAGACAACATCCGGTCGTTGTCGGCCGACCTCGTCTGCCATTTGGTCATCATCGAAGCCGAGGGCACGGCAATCCAAAACCCCAACATCCGCGGCTTCCTTTTCGCGGATAAACGCCGCGACTTGCGAGTGCAGGGAATTTACCGCGAGATGGCGGTCACCCCAGGGCGCCCAATTTCCCATGGGGGGTGTGACAAATAGGAGTTTCATAGGGTCTCCTCGTTAAAGTTAGATCGTTTGACCCAAAATATTTAATACCTAAACGATTGTCAAGATTACACCTAAGAAATAGAGCAATTTAGCCCCACGGCAGCCCCTCAAAATAAAGTCAAATGGCCTGCAATTTTACTGTTGACAACACTACGCCCTTCTGTTACACGTGCGCGAGGCTGGGAAGGTGTTCCGGTTAATAACCATTAACGAATAGAGGAGGGTAACCCCATGGCTGAACAAGCCGCGCAAGAGCAACTTTTAGACGTTAGAGTAGCTGAAGCGTCTGCAGCGTATAAGTTCTATCTCAACCAGGAAAGGAAGATCCTGGGAACGATAGCCGTCGTTATTTTCCTGACTATCTGGGAGCTAGTCGGCAACACGCTGCAACTTATCAATCCCATGTTCATGAGCGCGCCTTCCTTGGTGGCGAAGGCAGCGGTTCAGCTCTTCGTCTCAGGAGAGATTTGGAATGACTTGTATGTCAGCGGCATCGAATTCTTTTGGGGTTATTTCCTCTCCGTTGTCTTTGCCATTCCTTTCGGTATCGCCATCGGTTGGTACAAACGATTCGCCTATATTTGCGATCCATTCGTCAACGCGATGAATGCAACGCCCCGCGTCGCACTCCTGCCCTTGGTTATCATTTGGCTAGGTATCGGCATTCTTTCCAAGGTCGGGATTATCTTCCTGGGCGCAGTATTTCCCTTGCTGATAAACACTCGAGACGGCGTAAAGACGACCCCCGCCAACCTCCTTACCGCCGCGAGAAGTTTTGGGGCTTCGGAGTGGCAGATTTTTAAATCTGTCGTATTACCCTCCACGGTACCCTTTATCTTGACCGGATTACGATTGGCGGTCGGGCGGGCCCTTATCGGCGTCATGGTCGGTGAGCTGTACGCCGCAACCGCGGGCATTGGCTTCATGATCACCGTCGCAGGCGCGACCTTTCAAACGGATAAGGTCTTCGTCGGCGTCCTGGTCTTCGCGATCACCGGTATGATTCTGACTGACGTCCTGGACCGGATCGAACATCGGTTCGACAAGTGGCGCCCGAAGGTGGGTGCGGACGTATAACTCGCTGATATTGCCTTAGAGTTTGTTTCGAAGGTGGCGTTTCGGAGCTGTCCGGCGCCACCTTTTTTTTGCAACTAATCTCGTCGCGGGGCTTTTATCCGGCGGGCTACTGCTGCGATGCTTTTTCTTAATCTTGAGATTGCCGCCGTTGCCCCACCGGCTTTCGCTTTTCGCGCGCTGACAACGCTATTGAACTTCCCCCACCGGATCTGATTGATCCATTGTTTCGGCGCTTCCTCCTTCCGGCGCCGCTTTTTCTGAATGCGACGTCCTTTAGTCTTCAGTATCCTCTATTTGGCAGATGGTACAATCATGAGCTTAGGTAGATGACCTTTTCGTCGTGGACCGACCGCTCACCAAGCGATCTTCGGCAACCCGGAGAAGCGCAGGAACAGTCTTGCCGCACAGATAACTTGCCGATGGCGTAGTCCGCATAAAGAACAATTATTGAGTTCTTCCAATTCAAAACCTGGCAGCACCCGGAATTTTCGGGAAGGGGTTGATTCGGCCAGGAGGATATTCCCATGGCCAACGACACCGTTAAGATCGTGCCAAGAGTGGTCTGTTCGTAGGTACGTGGACTATCACAAGCCTCGTTTTTCGCATTTTTTGCTGCTATACCACTCCGATGATTAACCCACGGCGGCAGCTCGCTATCAGAGCTGTTATCTTCATCGCCTTGGTGGGGCTGCTGTTTTTCTTCAGTCACTACATTCCGCAACCGTTCACCGCACTCATGCCGCCGGGCGAGGACTTCGATGATTTCGAAGCGATTTATTCCAGCAGCGATAAACTTAGTAAGTTTCTCCAATCTTTAGGACCTTATTCTCCGGCGGTATTCGTGCTTCTACAAATACTCCAGGTAGTGGCGGCTCCATTTCCCGGAGAACTGACCGGGGTCGCCGGCGGATATGTCTATGGCGAAACCATGGGCTTTGTGCTTTCCATGGTGGGACTCTCCATCGGCTCCTGGGTCGCGTTCGAACTGGCAAATATTTTGGGCAGGCCGTTTGTCGAGCGATTTGTCAGCCAGGAAGTTCTGCACAAGTTTGACTTCCTGACCACGAATACGGGTGCCACGATTTCCTTTTTGTTGTTTCTTATTCCCGGCTTCCCGAAGGACTACCTCTGCTATCTGCTGGGTTTAACCCGGATGAAGCTGAGTACCTTCCTGATCGTATCCATCATCGGCCGTATCCCGGGAACTTATCTGTTAACCGTTCAGGGCGCCAAGTTCCGCAATCACGAATATTACGCAGTGGCCATCTTCGCTGCCGTCTCCGCGGTGATCTTACTTGTGACCTATCTCTACCGAAACCAGATTTACCACTGGATCAAGCACCGCCATGGTCGCTGAAAGCCAAGACGGAAACCGGTGCTTACAAAGTCAGGCTGCGCGTTGCGGAATAGAAAATCGCAGCCACCGCGATGCGGTACCAGGCGAACGGCGCGAGGCTCCAGCGACTTAGGAAACTTACAAAAGCCTTGACTGCCATGAGCGCCACCAAGAATGATACGACAAACCCCACGCCAAACTGTACGAGGTCCTGAGCGGCAAAGAGACTGTGCATTTTAACCAGCTCATAGCCTGTCGCTGCGAACATTATTGGCACCGCAATGAGGAAGGAGAATTCCGCCGCCCCCCTTCTCTCGATTCCCAGAAGCATTCCGCCAACAATCGTTGCCGCCGCTCTTGACGTACCCGGCCACAGGGCAAGGACTTGGAAGAGACCGATTCCAAAGGCCTGACCCAAGGTGATAGTTTCAAGTGAATAAGAGCGGCGATGGGAAACAAATTTCTCAGCAAGCAAAATGGCGATGCCACCCACGGCCAACGCCCAGGTTACCGCCAGCGGGGTAAAGAGCTGCTCTTTGATCGTATGGCGTGCGAGAAAACCGACGATCAAGGCAGGTATCGTCGCTAGGGTAATCCGCCAAAGGCCGGACCACCCTTTTAAGGTCGAGTCAGAGTGAGCAACAGACCGGGTGGGAATCAAGTCTATGAACCGTCGCCAGTATAAAAAAACTACCGATAGCACTGCGCCGAGTTGAATGGCGACTTCGAAGCTTGCCGCTTTTTCGCCGACGAAACCGAGCAGATGGCCGACCAGGATCAGATGACCGGTAGAAGACACCGGTATAAATTCAGTGAGCCCTTCCACAATACCTAAGACAACAGCAATGCCCAGAGAGTCCACACATCCTCCTCCTGATCTACCGGATCAAAATACCGCAAACTCCCTTTCAGGCACTAGACCTTGCCTTGCGCCATTCGCTGAGGAACTTGATGATGCCGGGAAGCAGTGAAAGGAAAATAACAATGGCGATCACAAGATGAATTTGCTCCTGAATATTCGGAATGAGTGTGCCCAGAAAATAGCCGGCTAAGGTGGTCGTCATCACCCAGAAAATTCCACCCAGGGCATTGAAAGCCAGGAAGCGCGCGTAGGACATTGCGCCCACACCCGCCACGACAGGGGCGAAGGTTCTGATAATGGGAATAAAACGAGCAATCACGATCGTAAATCCGCCGTACCGGTCATAAAATTCTTTAGCCGAAATGAGGTGCTTGCGATTAAATAAAAGAGAATTCTCTCGAGTAAAAATTTTTGGCCCCGTCGTGTAGCCGATCCGGTAGCCCACCGTATCACCGACAATCGCTGCCGCGCTCAACGAAATATTCAACGTCAACAAATCAAGATCGCCTTTAGCAGCGAATATCCCGGCGGTTACCAATAGGGAGTCGCCGGGCAAGAAAAAGCCGATCAACAGGCCGGTTTCGACGAATACAATGATCGTGAGTGCGACTAACCCTCCCGCGCGAACCAGCAACTCAACATCATAAATTTGGTGAAATAAATTCCAGAAAAATTCCATTTTTCTCTTCAACCTCCGTATTTCAATCCAGGGGTACCACGGCCAGTCGGAACGATCTTTCTCGTGCTGCCTTTTACAAACAGGGCAAGGAGAGCACGCATCTGACCCGGATTATTCGGAAAGGAGTCCCCGCGACTTTACCAGGACAAGGGGGTGCTTCGCCACCGGCCCCCAACCTTCGCTGATGTCCAACATTTCAAGAGCATTCTTCCTTCGTAAGCTTTGCCAATCTTCCTCCCACATGAGCAAAAAAACCGGCTGCTTCAACTTGTTTACTTTCTGGGCATAGGGAGCGATCTCCCTGCGGGAATAGAAGATCGTACCGTAATCAAAAGAATTATAAAACAAGATTGGCGTTTGCGGAGCAATATTTTCTCGTAACCGGGTAGCAAAAGGTTTCAAAGTTCGCTCTCCCGCGATCGCCGGATAGTAGCTGGTTTTCAAAAATACCGTTGCCGCCGTGGCCATCATGGCGATAGCAACAAACATCCCATCCCATTGTTTTCGCGGCAACGATAAAAAGATGAGAAGCGAAGCTGCAGCAAAAACCGACAAACCGATCCAAAGCGGCACAGAGGGGGTGAAAAAGCTTTGGAGATCGTCCAGAGCGCCAGCGCTTCTTAGTCGCGGGAAAAGGTGTTCAACCTGCGCACCGCTAGCCCCCGCCAGGAAAAACATTAGCGTTCCAACACCGACAAGACTAGCAGCGGCCAACGCAACCCCTGCCGCGGAAGTGACCCAAACATCCTCAGTCGCGGTTTCCCTGCCAAGGCTTCCCCACCATGCACCGAGGAGCAGCGCAAAAGCCGGATAAAGAGGAAGGATGTATACGGCGCGTTTGCCTGAAGCCAAGCTGAAAAACAGAAACACGCTAACCCACCAAACCAGCGGGAACAGCAGAGGGTCGTCAATTAACTCGCGGCGCCGCCGATACAGAAAAAACGCCAGCGGAGGAACGAAAACACTCCATGGCGCCTGGTTCAGAAAGAAATTCGAAACATAATAATACAAAGGCTGGTGACGCCCGTAATCGCCGGCCGCGGTGCCAAGACTTTCCTCAATAATCTGCCGGATGAAAAACGCGGATCCTCCCTGTCGCATAGCCAACGCGTACCAAGAACCGGCGACAAGAAGAAAAAGCACGGCACCGGAAATAGGGTGCGCTTTCTTCAGGAAGGCAAAATCACGCCGCAGGCAAAGAAAAACAAAGATGATCAACAAGGGGACAAGAAGGCCAAGCGGTCCCTTGGCCAACGTGGCGCAAGCCAACAGTAATGCCACGGCTATCGCATTGCCTTGGCTGTACCTCCCCTCTCGATACATAAAATAGAATAACAGCAAAGCTGCGGTCATAAAGAACGCTAGGGTCATGTCGACTTGGGCCATGGTGGCCGCACGCCACCACCCGGGTGTGGTCGCCAAAACGATCGCAGCGAACCGCCCTGTTTTCTCATTCCAATGACGCGTTCCTGTACTATAGACGAGAAGAACGCCTAGTGTCGCAAAAAGCGCAGAGGGGAGGCGGATCGTCAACTCGTTCACGTCTCCGATCACGGTCGATATCACGACACCGATCCAATGAAAGAAAGGTGGTTTGAAAGGAATGTAGTCGCCATTGATTTTTGGAAGAACCCAGTTTCCTGTCTTGTACATTTCCCAGACCACCAATCCTTCGCGGGGTTCTCCGCGCTCGTAGAATGGGATGTTGCCCAATTCCCAGAAAAATAGAAAGAAACACAAAATGAGGAGAAGCGAGAACGCCGAGAACTTTATACCCCTCGGCGGTCTTACGTCAGCCACAGATTCCTTCTCCTGCCCCCTGTAAGCCCATGTACTTTTCGTACCAGGTCTGAAAGACCAGCAATGTCCACAACGGTTCTCTGTTGTCCTTGGTTTTAGTCACTTGCTCGTCGATGAGCTGTTTAATGTACGGATAATGAAAGATTCCTTGACGCTGGATTCTTTCTTGACTCAGGTAATCCAACATAAATTCTCTAAGATCGCCGGCCAACCATTGCGCGAGCGGGACGCCGAATCCTTTCTTCTTGCGATAGACGATGTTACGGGGAAGAAACTCCTCTGCGGCCTTTTTCAGGATATATTTCGTTCTCAATCCATTGAGTTTGTATTCCATCGGTAGCCGGCAGACAAATTCCGCTACCTCCCGATCCAGCAGCGGACTACGCACTTCTAGGCCATTGGCCATACTCGCACGGTCCACGGTGACCAGATTATTGTCCTGAAGATACAGCTTCATCGAAAGATAGAGGATACGCTCGAGTTCTTTGGTCAGACCGCTTCTTCTGACGTAGCGATAGATCTCCTCGTAAGCATTTTCTTTGTGGAGCTCTCTTCGAATTTCCGGGTTCAGCAACTGGTTTCTCTCGGCGTTACTGAATGCGCCGCGCCACAGAAAAAAGCGAATTTCCGAGGATACGCCCACTCCCTTTAAGAACTGTTTGAGTTTAAAATCCAAGCTTAGGTATCGGTGAGACACGGGCAAATGGAACGCGAGCGCTTTGATAGATTCCTTCACAAACCCTGGCAAGGCGTCGTAGAAAGTCACGATCCTGTGGGCTTGGTAGGTTGGGTAGCCGGCGAAAAGTTCGTCCCCCCCGTCTCCGCTCAATACGACCTTCATGTGCGCTGAAGCGAACCGGGAGAGCAGATACAACGGTAAAATCGAGGGATCCGCCAGCGGTTCATCCAGAATCCCGGGCAATCGTTCGACCATGGACAGCATATCCTTAGCGCTAAAAATCTTTAGGTGATGCTTGATTCCCAAGGAGCGCGCGATCTGCTGGGAATACCGGCTTTCATCGAAGGACGCTTCCTCAAAACCGATACTGAAGCATTCCAGATTTTCTTTCGCTCTGCGCGCCATCGCTGCGACCAGACTCGAATCAAGCCCGCCGCTGACAAATAAACCGACCGGAACGTCGGCCACCAGCCTGGCGGTGACGGCACGGTCCAGCAATTCTTTGAGCTCCTCGATATATTGAGCCTCGGTGCGATCGCTGATGGGATAATCTTCCATCGGAATGTCCCAATACTGGGAAGTAACAACCCCTCCGTCACGAAAGAGCAGGTAATGACCTGCTTCTAGCTTTTTTATAGTTTTGAAGATGCTATGAGGCGCCGGAACATATTCGAAAGCGAGGTATTTGTTGAGCGACGTAAGATCTAATTGCCGACTGACCCTGGGATGTTGAAGAAGCGCCTTGATTTCGGAAGCAAATACAAAATGCCCACCGGCAACACAATAGTGTAAGGGCTTCTTCCCGACTCTGTCTCGCGCAAGAAATAGGCTTTGCCGTTTGACGTCCCAGAGAGCGAAGGCGAACATACCGTTGAGTTCGTCCAGACATTGCGTCCCCAGCTCTTCATAGAGGTGAATCACGACCTCGGTGTCGGAGCGGGACTGAAACGTGTGACCTTTACCTTCAAGTTTTTTCCTGATTTCTTGAAAGTTGTAAATCTCACCATTGAAAGTAATCCAGATTGTCTCATCTTCGTTGGTCATGGGCTGCTTCCCGGCAGCCGAGAGATCGATAACGCTCAGTCGCTTATGCCCAAGCCCCACAGACGCTTGCGAGGAATCCAAGATAACTTCGCCTTCATCATCTGGTCCGCGATGTCTGAGGGTGTGCCCCATACGGCGCAGCACCGCGCGGTCAATCGTGCTTGGAGACAGGTATCCGTAAATGCCGCACATAGAAAATGATCGGGGTTACTAGCCCGGATTCTTTACGAAATGCCCGCGGAGCAACCCTCTCCTGTCGCGGGCAATGGGCCTGCACCTTGAGGAGGCCTGCGAGCTTGGGTGGTGAGGAAGAAGCGGAAGCTCATGGCCATACATTTGAGAAGTCAGGGCAGCTCTACGTTCCTGTGTCCGCCCGCTCCGAGGTCTACCGTGTGTTGTGGCTTTTCGTCGAACATGAATATTTCGATCTCAATACAGACTCAGGTCTCGACGGTCGCTCTCGCGCCGTTGGCGCGAAGGGATCGTTCGCCCGCTTCGAGAACAGCAAGCACTCGCAGAGCAAAGCTTCCGTTGGATAACGGCGCTCGGTCATCCAATATGCTTTCCAAAAAATCCTTCACAGCGTCCGCCAAAGGCTCTTGATCTTTAAATCCCTCTATCTCGCGTCCCACCAGCATCTTCGAGGGTATCGTGGTCGGGAGTTCATCGGCGAGCGGCTTGCCAACCGGTGAATTCTCCACTCGATATTCGTGAACCGTGATCGATCGTTTTTCAAACTTCCCCTCATAGACGACCAATCGTTTGCTGCCGATGACGGTCAGTTTTGCCGTACTCTCCGGATACAGCCAATTATGGTAGACAAAGGCGGAAGTTTTGTCCGCCATTTCAATCGCAGCCACGCTAAGATCTTCCAGATGGGGCTGCAGGTACCGTGATAACCATGCAGACTAACACTGGTGGGCCGGCTCGATAAGAGATGCAAAACAATCGAAGCATCGTGCGGCGCCGAATTCCACCACACGTTGGAGTCGCGCTTGATCCGCCCAAGGCTCAGCCGCTGTAAAAAGAGGTGATAAATATCGCCCAGGTCTCCTGAACGGATCATTTCTCGAATCATCGTCACGGCTGGATCGTAAAGAAAGGTGTGATCTACGAACAGCACAGTTCTCTTGGCTCGCGCCAACTGTACCAGCTCACGACCCTCCTCCAATCGCAGCGCTAAAGGCTTCTCCACCCACACATGTTTTCCCGCGGCCAAGGCTCTCTTCGCCAACGAAAAGTGGGTCGCCGGTGGAGTCGCGATGATTACCGCGTCAAGATGCGAATCAGCGAGAACCGCCTCCAAAGAGACAGCGATGGGAAGGTCGGGGAACTTCCCTTGAATCTCTGCGCGATTCTCGGCATGAATGTCGCAAACCACGCGCACGAGCGCTTGTGGCGCGGCTAAAAACTTTGGCAACAGCTTTTGTCCCCAATAACCGGCACCCACGAGAGCTACGTTCACTCTGTCGCCCACCCGATCACCTATATTCCCGAATGCGAAATTTGGGTTGCCTCTGTGCCTCGACAAAGCGTTTAAGATTCAAAACATTGGAAAACGAAACAGCCGCCAGCAAAATCATCGTCGCCGTCCAGGCCCAACGACCCCACAACGCGCATATCAATGCAGCGGCCAGAAATAACACGAGTGTAAAGCGAAATTTATTCAGCCAACGAGCCGCCCCATTAACAGCGAACGGCAGCACCCATAGGTCGCGTAGCACGACCAAGACCCGGCTCAAACCATAGTGAGACCGACCCGCTATCCGGGCCCGATCGACGATCTTCACCTCAGAGAATTCATCTCCCTTCACGCCAAGTGAAACGGGCGAAAAGCGATTCATAAAACCCTTGGGTACGAACTTGCCTTCCAAAACCTCCCTTTGATAGGCCTTAAGACCGCATCCGCAATCATGCACCGGGACGCCGGAGACGAATCGGATCATCATGTTGGCGACTTGTGATGGCAGACGTTTAGTCCAGAAAGAGGCGGCTCGCTGTTCTCGCCGCCCGGATACAACTCGATGACCTTTGGCGAGCTCCCGCAGAAGATCAGGGATATACGCGGGATCGTTTTGATAATCGCCATCGATCGTGATAATCACTTCGCCCTGCGTCTTTGAAATGCCCGCCAGCAGGGCCCAGTTTTCACCGGCGTTTGTTTCCAAATCGGCGAAATGAAAATCCGCATCGCGTTCCTGAATCTCTCGCATCGTCGCCAGTGTTTGGTCGGTACTGGCGTCGTTGACGAAGATGATTTCATAGGACTCCTTCAATGCCTCCATCACGCCTTTGATATCGTCGTAAAGCGCCCGGACGTTTCCCTGCTCATTGTGCATGGGCGCAACGACGGAATACTTGACCGCCAGCGAGTCGCAATCAGGATCTCGACGCGAAATATTCACGGACCGTAGAGATGATGTAAGCAACCTCCTCATCCTCAAGCTCAGCGAAAACCGGAATCGCTAGATTCTCCCTCGAGTATCTTTCAGCTTCCGGTAAGTTGTACACCGGGAAGTTCCGAGCTTTCCAGGCCTCGTGTTGATGCAGGGGTTGTGGATAATACAAGCCTGTGCCAATCCCCCGGCCATTCAAGAATTTCTTCAGCGAATCTCGATCTGCACTCTCGATCACGTATTGATGGTAAACGCTGGTGCGATCCGGAAACTGGGGCGGTACTTTCAATGGTAGATCGCGAAAACAACAAGAGTACTCGGCCGCGATTGCGGCCCGGCGGGCGTTATCCCGATCCAGTGTCGGAAGCTTTACGCGCAGGACTGCCGCTTGGAGTTCGTCCAACCGACTGTTCCAACCGTAAATGGCATGGTCGTATTTCTCCGCCTGGCCATGAACCCGCAGAAGTCCGATATGTTTTGCCAGTCGTTCATCGTTGGTTAGCACCACTCCGGCATCGCCGTACGAAGCCAAGTTCTTGACCGGACCGAGACTCATCGGAGTAACAGCCCCCCATCCGGCCGCGCGTCGGCCTTTGTAAACCGCCCCTTGTGCTTGCGACGCATCCTCGACGACCGGAACATTTCGCCTCCCGGCGATTTCGAGAATCGCTTCCATGTCACAAGGAAGTCCCAACATGTGGACCGCTATCATGGCCTTGGTATTTGAGTTGATCGACTTTGACAAGCTTTCCAGATCGGGTCCGTAGTCTCCCACGGCCTTGTCAACCAAAACGGGAATCGCGCCCCGAGCGATCACCGGCTCAATCACAGGAGCGGGCGCGTGAGCCGGCAAAATCACTTCGTGGGCGCGCGAAACGCCTAATGCCTCGATCGAGAGATGAACGGCGTCGGTGCCGGACGCGACACCGACCGCGTGTTTGACACCGCAGTAAGCTGCAAACTCTTTCTCGAAAGCGGCCAGATTGGACCCATTGAACAACTTGATCGACGCAAAGATGGTGTCCCAGCGTTGCTTGAGCTCGTTCTCTATGGATCGATACTTTCGGGTAAGGTCCAGCAAAGGTATCTTCATTGTCTCGTGAGGCAGCTTCTTCTCAGACAGACCTAACTTGTTCATAGCAGACCTTGCAGTCAGATTTTGAAAAACGACCATAGGCTTCTAAATTCAGTGATGCGATCGAGCGAAACGACAAGTCACCCCTCTTTCGTGAAAGAGAACGTGTTGTATGGAGCCTTGAAAATGTCTCCAGACGAATAACCCCAACGTGACTTGTGACGGCCAACAAGGACTTATGCTGGCACGCCCGTTGACGCACGAACCCAAAACTCGAAAGAAGAAATCTTAGATGAGAAAGACGCGCTGAAGCTTGAAGATTCTGAAACTCGGCTTAACGATCAATGCGGGCTGGCGCACGAGAGTCTGAAATATTGAGACCTCGCGAAAATAGGAATCCATCATCACAAAGGCGACACGTGGAAAAATCGTTTGGAGTGAATGCGGGTGGTCATCGATCGGCGTGCTCTGCCCAAAACTGTCCACGATTCCATCCATGGTCTGAGCCAGGCCGGGATCATCGAAGTCAAAAAATCCCAACTCCTCCGCCAACTCCACCCCCACAAGAAAAAGCCACAGGCTTAGGAGTAGACCGGATACGATTCGCTGTCGCATATGTGCAGGGAGTATATTTGAATTCACTCACCTGTCAAGACGTCGGGATGGTTCACGGTTTGGCTACCAAAACATATTCGTCGACGCCGGCGAGTTTCTTCGTTCCTTCGGTTAACTGGCTTTCTAATCGAAGCAGGTTTTTTGCTTTAGCGAAAACCAGCAGGGGAGGGTTGTCTTTTTTCCATGCATCCGAAAACTCGGCAAAATTGAAGAGTATTTTTCCGTGACCGGGCGCGGGATCCGGGCGGTGAGTAGAAACATAAGGGCTTCCCATCAACGTCGTCCTTCCTGGTGACGCAACAATCCAAATGGGTCGATCGAGGCGCAAATAAAAAATCAACCCTGGTATATAGGTATCATAGATAGCCACCTGGCTATCATGCGTGATGAAGTGAGCCGTGGTCCGCGCGAGCGCCTTGGCTGACCGATCAACAGAGGCCGTCACCATGAGATGGCCCACGAGCAAAATGAAACCCGCTGTTACGACGCCGGTACAGATGTAGCTTGCCATCTGGCCGCCCCAATACCCTCCCCAATTAGCATAGGCATAGGCTGCGCAGATTACCACCATGACTGCAGCACTCAATCCGATGAAAATAAGATCCGCATTTATAGTCGCTCGAATTTCTGCCGGCAAGAGATGCTGCCAAGCTCCACCCATAAGCAGATATAAGACAAAGCCGGCTAACAAAATCCAAGACAGATACAAAACCCATCTCGCTGTTGAATGCGGTTTACTGAAGAAGCCCGTGATCGTCCGCCCGGTCAGTATAGCCAGAGCTGGATACATCGGCAGTACGTAATGAGGCAACTTGGAATTTGACAGGGAAAAAAACAGCAACGGCAAGACGGCCCAGAGAATCAAAAAAACGTTCTTGTCATCTATTTTACGCCAGGAATCTTTTACAACAAGCGGCAACAATAACGTCCATGGAAAAAATCCTACGGCTATAACAAAAAGGAAATAGAACCAACTCTGGGTCCGGTTAAACTCATCGGTCAGGTAGCGAGTAAAATGCTCTTCCCAAAAAAAATAACGCAGGTAACCTGGATTTCTCACCCCAGCCCAGAGGTACCAAGGGGCAACCATGACCAGGAAAAGTAATGCTCCGGGGAGAAGATGAAGCCTTCGCAACATCGACCATTTATCCCTTCCCAGTAGATACCCGCAAAACACCATGCCCGGAATGATGAGACCGATGAGTCCTTTGACAAGCGTACCCGCGCCGAGGGCTCCGTACATAAGCAGGCAATGGAGTTTTTTGGTTTTTTCATTTTCGGCCTGTATGGCTGAATAAAAAGAACATAGTGCCAACGTAACACAAAACGTTAGCGTCATGTCCGATCTGACGATGCGCGCGAGCAGAAAAAACTCAACGCTTGTGAGTAGAATCAAAACGCTCCACATGGCCTCCCATGATCCCCACCATTGACGCGCGAAACCATACACCAAAAGCAGACAACCGAGGGCAAACACTGTGGCCGGCAATCGAGCGGACCATTCCGTAATACCAAAAATCTTATAGGAAACCGCTACCAGCCAATAGAAGAACATGGGTTTGTCTAAGACCGGCAGGAAGTTCTCGTGGGGTGTCACCCAATCATTCAGCACCAAAATTTCTCTTGCCTTTTCTGCGTTTCTGCCTTCGTCGGGTTCGAAAAAGTCCGCGCTACCGAGATTCACGAAGAGAACTGCCAGACAAACGAAACAGACAAACCAAGCCAGGTAGTGGTCTACGGTATCCGTATCCAGAATGCCTAACTGGGGGGCAGGCCGCCGTGGGTTAATCACCGGAGGTTCTCGAAATAACGTCGCTCAATAGGTTTACCCGAGGCGAGTATATTTTCAAGACGAGACGCAACGTTTTTGAGCTGAAAACGCGGATCAGATATCGGCTATTACAGGCTATCCATGACGAGTAAAACCGGTCACATCTCTCACAGGTTGCTTGATTGACATGACCCGGCCCGGAGCGTAGAAGGTAAATCAGGCAAGGGGGGTCTTATGTTCGGAAGTATTGGCATGCCGGAGCTCATTGTAAGTTTTCATCGTTGTACTCCTGATTTTTGGTCCCACCAAGCTTCCTGACCTAGGGAAATCTCTCGGAGAAGCGATACGAGGACTCAAAAAGGCAATGAATGAGCCGGACAAGAATAACTTAGAGGGATCGCATCGTTCCGAGAAATCCCGCAAATCCTCTAAGTCCTACGCCGGCTAACCGATTTTCTGTTCGAGTTACACAGGTCCATGAAGCCACGCATCTTCAGAATGGCCGCTTCTTTTTTGGTTTCTTCGACCTTTTTCTTATTCCTCACTCCTGATCCAGCGGCAAGCCAGCAACCCGTAGCCAGTTTCTTTTACGATGAGCGAGGCAGCGTCGTCCGCCAGGAAAGAGATACTAATGGCGATGGCAAGATGGATCGCTGGACTCATTACGACCGGCAAGGACAGATTGAAAAGGTCGAACAGGATATTAATTTCGATGGTAAACCGGATATCTTTGTATACTACGAAGCCGGCAAGCCCAAACGGCAAGAGATTGCCAGCAAAAACGACGGGCGCGTAGACACCTGGTATTTTCTCGACGCCAACGGAGAAATCGAGCGCAAAGGTCAGGATACCAACGGGTCAGGGAAGCCGACGATCTGGGTATACTATCAAAACGGTCAGCCGGTGCGGAGCGAGGAAGATCCAAAATCCACCGGGAATGGTACACGCACTGTTCTCTTCAAAGACGGCAAGATCAGTCGTATAGACGAGGACACAAGTGGGAGCGGCAAACCGGACAGCTTTTCCTATTTTGAAAATGGCCAGTTGGTCAGGAAGGAACTCGATCGCAAACACACGGGTAAAATCGACCTCTGGGGTTATTATCGTGACGGCCGGCTAGTAAAGCAGGAAGAGGACCTCCGAGGCAACGGTAAGGTGAGCAGAATCGTTTACTTTCAAGGCGAAGAAGTAGTCCGCCGAGAAGAGGATACGGCCGGCCGCGGGCAAATGGACATGATTGAGACATTCTCTCAAGGTCGGCTCAATAAACGCCTACGCGATAGCAAAGGAACTGGGAAATGGGATAATGTCCAATACTTCAAAGACAATGAGCTTGTGCGCGAGGAACGAGATAGCGATGGCGACGGCTTTTTTGATCTCCGAATCTTCTACGAAAAGGGCCAGATTGTCCGGCAGGAAGGGGATACGAATAGCGACCGGCGGGTTGATGTCTGGGTGAAATTCGAAAACAACGAGCCGGTTGAACAGCTCGAAGATCAAAACTTTCGTGGCAAGATCAGTGCTCGCTACCTTTTCAAGGGTGGGCAAGTTGTGGGACAGGAGCAAGTCGCAGATGCGGAACCCCCATCTGTTGCTTTTCCCTTTATTGCGGTTGAAGAGGAGTTCAGAAATATGGCAAGCTATGAGTCTTCCGGCTCGGTAGACCTACGAGCCGTAGCCGCCAAAAGGGAAATGGAGTCGAAGAGCGATACCAAGTAGGACTTCAGTTCATGCGATATGAATAGGCATTGGGGGATCATCCTAGCCGGACTGTTGATCGCATTCGCGGGTTGCGCATCCGTAGCGGTTCAGCCTCCGCCAGGCCCAGCCCAGAGCCCCTATCCCAATCCAGACCCAAATCCCAAGCCGAACAATACCAACACCAACACCAACGACCCACAAGCGCAATCCCAGATTACGGGTTCACAACGCTGGCAGCATGCCTGGAGCAGAGCGATGGAAGGCTTGGCCCTGGGCGGATCAGTCGGTGGACTCTACGGCGCCGGCGGCGGGCTCGTCATTGGATTGATCGCAGGTTTGGTTACGGCTGATTCTCACTATGGAGCGATCAACGCGCAGATTCAAACAGAACAGCAGAAGGACCGGAATCTCGAAGCCGCCATCGAGCAAGAGTTGGAACGCCAAAGATCGTTGGAAGGCCAGGTTGCGCAAGCATCGGCCCCCACCGCAGGAAATCCGCCTCCGGCGCGATCTGTATCGGACGTCAGTCAGCCACAACCGTCGTTGCCTCAAGCCAAGCCACCGGAAAACATCGCAGTTGCGTCCCGGACCAAGCCACCTCCCCCAGCCGTTGCCCCGACACCGTTTAAAAACGTGGAAGTGAGAGATATCAACGGCGATGGTGTGCCGGACCTGTGGATCTACTACAACCCGCAGAAGCCGGGAGAAATTATGCGCCAGGAAGAAGCTTCCAAGGGTGACGGCAGAGTCGACACCTGGAGTTACTTTAAAGACGGCAAACTGGTGCGACGCGAGGCGGATACCAAAGGGCAGGGTAAGCCGGATACCTCCTTCTATTACGTCAACGACCAAATCGCCCGTGAAGAGCGCGACGAAATTGGAGATGGCCGGGTCACCTACCGCGCCATTTACGAAAATGGCCGCCTCGCGCGGCTAGAGAAAGACGCCGACGGTAACGGCAGGATGAATCTTTGGATGTATTACGATACCGCAAAAGAGGGCGAAGTCGTCAGCAAAGAAGAGCGCGACCTTAACGGTGACGGCGTTGTCGACCTGTGGAGCTATTACGAAAGCGGTCGGCTGGTGCGCCGCGATGTCAGTGCAATCGGCTTAGAACTCCTCTCCAAACAGGAGCAAATTCCCGCTGCAGCCGCAGAGCCCAAACAGATTTCAGCCCCGGGTAGCTGATATGATCAGTGACGTGTCAAGCGGCTGGGGGGACCTCGGGCTTTTCTCCCTTTTCCGTAGTCCATTTCTCCTTCCGTCCCTACTGCTGCATGCGATGCTTTTTCTTCTAGTCTTGCGTGCCGCCACCTTTTCAATCGCGCGACAGGAGGCTCCAATCTCAGTTCAATTGCTGGAAGTAAGCGGCGGCGGTTCGGACACCAAGAGCATCGGCCCGGCTAAGGGCCCCGGCGGGCCACGCGCGCTTCCCAAGTTAGGTACCCCTACGCCTCCCGTAGAGCGCACAGGCAAGCTCGATACTGGATCTCTGGAAAGCTCGGTTCCAAGTAAAAGTGTCGAACCTGAACCGGCGCCGAATCCGGTCGTCCTCCCGGGTCCCAAGGTCTTGGCGACAGACACAAAGCATGAAGCTGTCAATGCGAAAGAGACATCGCCCGACTCGCTGGTTCGATTGCCGACTAAGGAATCGCCCACAAATCTGCCATCCACCGCTGCCGGTGATCTAGCGATCAACCAAAAAAATCTCGCGGCGCTCAAAGGAGCCGGGGACACACCTGGGATCAAGGCGCTGAAAGAAGGCGCGCAGGTTCCAGGCGCACTCAAGGGCACGGGCAGTGGTACCGGACCCTACGGAGTCCCAGGGGGAAGCCCAAGTGGAACAGGTCTCGCCGGAGGGGGAACCGGTACAGGCACCGGCGGGGGCAGCAACACGGGTCTTAAGGGAATTCCGAACTCAGACTACAGTCAATATCTAAACCAGCTTAAAAAGCGGGTGGAATCGGTATGGAAGTATCCCGAGGAAGTTACGGGAGTTCAGAAAGTCACCGTTCGATTTACCCTCGACCGAGCCGGAAAACTCACTCAAGCTGTCGTATTGGAGTCGTCGGATTCCAGGTTGAATGCCAGTGCTGTGGAAGCAATGAAACGGGCTTCCCCTTTCCCTCCGATTCCTGAAAGTTTAAAAGATCTCGCCAATGAACCTCTGATCATGCGATTCGAGGTTTCCAACCGAGTCCGGGGATAAGTGATCGGCTTTCTCGGGCTCTCGCCAGCAAGACTTTCATTGAATTAATTTTCGTTTCAGGTAATCTTCAGGGGATTCTGGAAGGACTCGATCATGCAGCAACAGGGTTTGGATCTTATCGACATCATTCACAAAGGCGCCATCGCCACTTATCCGCTTATTTTGTTGTCGATAATCAGCGTCACGGTGGTTTTGGAACGCCTCTGGTCTCTTAAGAACATCGGCTCCATCACCCTGCGCATCACGGAATCTCTCCTCGAACCCATCAAGAAGGGACAACGAGATTTGGCGATTGCCATCTGCAAGCAGAACTCCCACAGTCCGGCTGGCCGGATTTTCTTGAATGTGCTGGAAAGGGAAGGAAGCCAAGGGTTCGACACAGCGAGCACGTTTGCTAGCGAGGCGATGTTCGAGGAGACACAGAAACTCAAGAAACATCTTTGGATTCTTGGGACGGTTGCCAGTAGTGCGCCATTCATAGGGCTGTTGGGCACGGTCGTCGGTATTATCAAGGCCTTCGAGAATATGGCGGTGGCTGGCACCGGAGGATTTGCCGTGGTCGCGGCCGGTATTTCTGAAGCCTTGGTGGCCACCGCTTTGGGGTTGGCGGTCGCTATCATCGCGGTTATCTTCTACAATTATTTTCAAACCCGGATCGCGACCCTGAACGGTCTATTCCGCATTCAAATTGCAAAGATTCTCCAGCATATGAGCGCGTGAGGTGGATTTTATGGCGATGACTCCTCTGGGTGGCAACGAAAACGGTTCCGAGATTATGGCGGAAATTAATATCACGCCGTTAACCGACATCTTCCTCGTCCTATTGATCATTTTCATGATTACCAGTTCAGCGATGATCGAATCCGGGGGCAAGGTCAACTTGCCCAAAGCCGTAGCCACACAATCCGAATCGCGTGGAACCACAGTCACCTTGACCCCCAAGCGTGAAATTTATGTGAATCAGAAAAAGGTTACCGAGGAAAGCTTAGAAGCCACTTTGAAAGCAGCGCTGAGTACAAGCCCTGACAAAACCGTGATCCTGAGGGGTGACCGGGATGTCCTTTTGGGAGAAACCGTAAAAGTGATGTCCATTGTCAAGAGAGCGGGGGCTTCTGAGATCGCCATCGCCGCCGAAGCGGACCGAGGGAAGCGCTAGCGTCCTTTTACCGTGGTGCTCCCTCCGTAGAAGGCGGGGGCCGCTGAGACCGCCCCAGGCTATCCTCCCTATCTCTCTCAGCCTCTTTTTGAATTTCAGTGGGACTTTTCCCCAAGCGCTCAACTTCCAGCTTGAGATTTTTCTCCCTTTCTAAAAAGACCTCCAAATCAAGGGACCGCTGGTTGCTAGGCTGATAATAGATGGACACTGAATCACGCTTGGTAGAACCATCACTCGCGCGCGCGAAAACATCGATTTGGTTGCGTCCCTCCGCTACCGGAACCGCGGAAGAGAAGAAACCGTCCGCTGCCAAACGAAGTTGTGTCGCCTTCTGTCCGGTGGTTTGGTTAACGACCTGAACGTAGTCCACGCCAACGAGCGAGATATTCTCAACCACGGCCAGAACATCTGCGGGTCGCGATACCGGGGTGTAGGTGCCGCCGCTCTCTTTAGCGATACCCACGGCTGCGCGCGGATACGACAGCGCCTCTTCGCCCAGCGCAAAAACGTGCACCTTTATTCCCGCTTTACCGGCGAGGCGCGCCGCGTTGATCGCGAAATTCGTATCTTCCGGCGCCGCTCTTCTTCCTCCGCCGATGGGCATGGTGGGAAAACCATCGGTCAAAAGAAACTCGACTTTAATGGTGTCGGTTTTCTTTTCGCTTTTCCCTAATCCCATAAGCTCGGTGATTGCCGCGCGAATGCCCTCGGCCATATTCGTCCCACCATAGGGGCCGGCTCTCAAGATATCGTCGAGAACGCGTCGAACGTGCTCGAAATCGTGGGTTAAGGGCTGAAGCACTTGCGCTCCTTCACCGAACGTCACGACACCAATCCGCGTGGTCTCCGAGTTGAGCTGAAGGAGAAGCCGGCGAGAAGCCGCAACTTCAGCGGCAAGAATGGAGTTCCGCAAATTTCTCATTGGGGGCTGGCCAATTCCAAAGCCACCGATGGCGATCTGGGGTCTGCCGAAACCAAAGGAACCGGAATTATCAGGCAGCGGCCCCAGATCTCCGAAATCAGCCCCGGCGTATTGCGACGTGCTGCCCGAGATGTCGATAACAAAGACAATATCCACATTCGGGGACCGGCCCAAATCCGTGGCAACCTTACCGCTGAGCAATACCAAATTTTGCTCCTGGGTAAGGCGCGAACCATCTTTCGGAGAAAGAATTTGGACTCTGGGATCGGCCGCCCAGACGTCAGTGGAACAGAATAGGAACACGAGCCAAAAGAACCACAGCTCTCGGAACCGGAATGGAAATTGATGCATCGTCTCCCCCTTCCGAGCGACTAAAACGCTAACACGAATAAGCAGCACTGTAAATAAACCTCGGCCTTGGAGGGTATTGACAATTACCACTGCGGACCCGGCCATGGTATACTTCCACCGATGTCTAACGGGTTAAAGTTCTTACTACTCTTTCTCCTTCTTTATTGCTGGATTGGTCCGGCTTCGGCGGATTACACCCTCGTCTTGAAAAATGGGCGGCGAATTACCGTTCAGAACTATCGTGAAGAAGGCCGGATGATCAGATTCTACCGCTTCGGCGGCGAAATCGGCATCAGCAAAGACCAGCTTCAGTCCATTCAAAAGGCCGACCCAGGCGATCCCGCCTTGCAACAGACCCAATTCCAAGAGACGGCAGCGGCCCCGCAGTCAGCCGAAAGGTCGCTCACTCCTGAGGAGCAGAAAGCCAAAGAGGAAAAAGAATATCAGCAGAAGCTTCTCGACATCACCGGTCAGCTAAAAGAGGTCAGAGATCGCTATTCCGAGTTGCTTCGCGGAACAACAAGTCCGGAGCCAAGCCAGCTAGTTACGGAGGAACAGATCAAGGCGAGCCAGGCGGATGTCATCTCGCGCTTTCGGGATGCGAACTCCAAACCCAGCGAACCCGCACCGGTGAGGTTACTGACGCCGTCGCCTTTTAGCAGCCTTCCCCCGACGATAGTCGAGGAACAACCTTCCGCTCGGGCGCCGATCACCTACGAAAACTTACCCTATAACGAAACCCAGAAAGAGTTTAGCGAGCTGCGCCAGCAAGCGAATGAGCTTGAAAAAGACAGAGAAAAACTAATCAACGAAATGCGGCAGAAGAATATGAGCGTAGGCTCGCTATTTCTAGAATGACATTCGCTCGTCAGAGCTGTTCCACGGCGGCTCTCAAGCCAAGCAAGTAACTCTGCGCCCCGAATCCGGCAATCTGTCCCACCGCGGCTCCCGCGATATAAGAATGCTTCCGGAATTCCTCCCGTTTGTAGATGTTGGAAATATGCACCTCGACGGCGGGAATACCCGTGCCCGTTATAGCATCTCTAATAGCCACACTGGAGTGGGTATACGCTGCCGGATTGATAACGATGGCGCCGAACTGCCCGGGCGCCTCTTGAATCCAATTCACCAACTCTCCCTCGCTGTTGGACTGTCGAATATCGATTTCCACTCCCAGCTCCTTGGCCAGAGACCGGATTTTCTTGTTAATCTGATCCAATGTGAGCCGGCCGTAGATTTCTGGTTGGCGCTTGCCCAATAGGTTCAGGTTGGGGCCGTTGAGAACTAGAATTTTTTTCTTTTTTGGCATGAGTATTTCGTAGCGCCGCCCCGGACCTGAGGCAGCCCTTAAGCGCCCAGCGCCCCGAGAATCTCACTGGGTGACAGCGCATGAAAACGTGTCTGACCGATCCCTCTGCACATGACGAACTTGATCTTTCCGCCGGCTGATTTTTTGTCCACTTCCATGCCTTGAATCAAGTTTTGCATCGATACTTCACGGGGGATCTCCAGGGGCAAGCCCGCTTTTTTGATGAGCTTGCGAATTCGCTCGAGGCTCCGTTGATCACAAAAGCCTTGCTGTGCTGAAATCGCTGCCGCTTGAGCCATTCCGATTCCCACGGCTTCGCCGTGCAGGTATTTCTGATAATGGGTCGCGGCTTCCAGAGCGTGGCCAATCGTGTGACCAAAATTGAGCACCGCGCGAACGTCATCTTCGCGCTCATCTTGCTCCACGACCTTCGCCTTGATAGCGCACGCGGTCGCGATGACTTGCGTCAAAAGCGGACGATCCAGGCTCGTGAGCTTCCCCATATTTTCTTCCAGCAGTTTGAATAGAGCGGGATCTTGGATGACGCCGTATTTGATCACTTCGGCCAAGCCGGCAATGAATTCGCGCCGTGGCAGCGATCGAAGGACGGCCACATCGATGAGCACCAAGCGTGGCTGGTAGAAAGCCCCGATGAGATTTTTTCCGTCCTGATGGTTCACCCCGGTCTTCCCGCCGACGCTGGAGTCGACTTGCGCAAGCAGAGTGGTCGGCACCTGCACATACGCTATACCTCGCAGAAAAGTTGCCGCGGCAAACCCGGCTAGATCACCGACAACTCCGCCCCCGAGCGCCAAGACGCAAGATTGGCGCTCAAACCGGTCCGCGATCAACCGGTCATAGATGACAGAGAGCGACCGAAAATCTTTGTGCTGCTCCCCGTCGGGAATGAGCACGGGCGTCACTTCGAATCCAGCACCGTTCAAAGATTCATGGACCGGATCAAGATAGAGCTGCGCCACGGTGGGATTCGTGACGACCGCTACCTTTCCCCGCAGCCCCGCGCGCGGAAGCAAATCGCCCACCGAAGACAGAATCTCGTCACCGACGTAAATGGGATAAGAGCGGTCTCCGAGATTGACGGTTAGAGTTTGCATGAAATCGATTCCCGGTCTTCCATCGCCCCGATGATTTTCTCCACGACTTGCTCCACGGTCATATCGCCTGTGTCTACGGAAACGTGAGCCTGTGCATAGTGTGTTTCGCGCTGCGCCAGCAGTTCCCGAATTCGCTGCGCCCGGTCATTACCCTCGAGCAACGGGCGTCGCCTGCTTTTCCCTGCTCGGCGCAAAAGCACCTCCGGTGCCGCCCTCAGGCAAACCAGCAAGCTCTTTTGTCGGAGCAGTCGAAGATTCTCTTCATCCATCACGACGCCGCCGCCGGTTGCAATCACCTGCTCGCCTTGAGATAGAACCTCCGCTAGCGCCTGCTTTTCCGCTCGGCGAAAATAGCTCTCCCCTTTCCGGCTGAAGATATCTCTAACCTTCATCCCTTCACTCTTCTCGATGACTTTGTCGAGATCCACAAAGCGGCGGTCAAGTTTGCGGGCCAGAGTTCGACCCACTGCGCTTTTTCCAACCGCCATAAAGCCCGTCAGGGCGATATTTCGTACAGAGCTTTCTGCCAAGAGCTAGAAATTTTTGATCTGTTCCAGATAATTTTCGTAGTTGCGCTTGATTTCTCGGAGCGAGTCTCCGCCAAACTTTTCCAGAAAGGCATTGGCCAGCTCGAAGGCAACTACGGATTCGCCGACAACGGCAGCGGCCGGGGCGGCGCAGACATCGGACCGCTCCACTGAAGCATCCGTCTGCTGCTTGGATCGGAGATCGACGGATTGCAACGGACTCATGAGCGTCGAGATCGGCTTCATGGCGACACGGGCAACCAAGGGCGCGCCGTTGGTCATCCCTCCTTCAGTTCCGCCGGAATTGTTGCTGCCCCGATAGAAGCCCGTCGGCACGATCCTGGGTGTCCCCTCTGACACCATCTTATTCGGATCGAAGAAGATTTCATCATGGACCTGGGAGCCCCGCCGCCGCGCCATCTCGAAGCCGAGCCCAATCTCGACTCCTTTGATCGCCTGAACGCTCATCAGAGCTTGCGCCAAACGCCCGTCCAGCTTTCGGTCCCACTGTGTATGAGTACCCAGCCCCGGCGGCAGACCCAACGCCACAACCTCAAAGATGCCCCCAAGCGTGTTACCTTCTTTCTTGCATTCTTCGATTAACGCGATCATTTGGTCTTCCGCCTCTTTGTCGGCCGTCCGCACCGGTGATTCGTCAGCGCGGGCGTAGATCTCCTCGTAAGTCAATCCGTCCAAGTGGGCCGCCACGTTGCCGATGGAGCGAATATAACCCATGACCCGGACGCCGAAGGGCGAAAGCAGTTGTTTGCTGAAAGAACCCACCGCGGTACGCGAGACCGTGTCCCGTGCACTCGCCCGTTCTAAGATGTCGCGAATATCAGAACGGTCGTATTTAAGAACCCCTGTAAGATCCGCATGTCCTGGGCGTGGTTTAGTGACCGCAATTCTCTCGTCTCGGTCTTCAGAGGCCGCCGACATTTTTTTGGTCCAGTTTTTCCAGTCCCGGTTCTCAATGCCAAGGGCGATGGGCGATCCCAGCGTTTCACCCCAACGAATTCCCGAGCGGATCTGGACTTCATCCTTCTCAATGAGCATCCTACCGCCGCGACCATAGCCTTGCTGGCGGCGCCAAAGATCGTGGTTGATTCGACCTACGTCGATAGGAAATCCCGCCGGCACCCCATCAATGACCATGGTCAGACAGGGCCCGTGGGATTCACCCGCAGTAACATAGCGCAACATGCGGGTATCCTACTCTATTCTTTTTTGCCAGGCTAGGGGGTTGGCGCGCGGAAAAGCACCTGACCGCCTTCCGTCTGCTTCATTTGCTCGCGCCAGAGCTGTTCGGCAGCGGGAAGATTCTCTGATCCGGCAGAAGTGAGGCGGGGAGTAATAAAAACCATCAGTTCTTCGAAATCTTTCTGCACACGTTGGTTCTTGAATAACCAGCCGAGCACCGGGACATCTTTCAGGTAGGGCACACCGCTCTCCGAGTCCTGGCTCGTGTCTTTCAAGATACCGCCGAGTACAATCGTCTCCCCATCCTTGACGAGCACGTTCGCTACGGCTTCACGGTTGAGCTCATCGGGAATAACCGAACCCTGTGACTGTGCCCCTAGAGTGCTGGACTTGACATTAATATTCATGAGCACGTAACCGTCGCTAGAGACCTGAGGGGTAACGGTGAGGATAATTCCGACCGGAACCTTTTCTGTTGCTACTGCTGAACCTGCGGCCGAAGAACCGGTTCCGGTGGCAATGTTGGTGGAGGCGGGAAGCAAGATACGTAGGATCCGTTCACTCCGGATCGTGGAAGCGACATTGTTCAACGTGACCACGGAAGGTCGAGACATGATTCGTATATTGCCTTCCCTCTCTGCCGCCTCCAATGTACTGGCTAGATCTCGTATTCCCCCGACCGCGTTCTGAATAACACCAACGCTACCGCCCAACCCGATGGGAGCGTTCGGGAATAGCGGTGTAAACGCAGTGTAGGGCTCCGGTGCCCCGGCTGCACTGCTGATGGTTGTTCCCCCAGGGGTGCTCAACCGGAACCGGAGACCCAAGGCTCGCGCGAAGGTCGGCGTCGTTTCGATCAGATTCGACTCGATCAAGACTTGCGGCGTACGGGTATCAAGCTTTGCTATCAGAGCGCTGACGTCATCAACGGACTGTTTAATATCGCGAACCATCATCGTGTTGCTTCGCTCGTCGATAACCAAGGCGGCATCCGGGCGCTTCGTTAACAGCGTCTTTACTTTGGACTCTAAATCTTTGACCCTGGCGTAATTGATGTTGAAGTACGCGGTTTGCAGAGGCTCTGCATCTTCCCTGGCTCTCTCAGTTTTCTTTTGCTGCACTCTGTCCGCTTCCAACCGTGCCGTTGTCGAGATTCGGATCACGCTTCCCACTTCGTCCTTACCCAAGCCATTGGTAGTGATGATCAGATCCATCGCCTGATCCCAGGGCACTTCGACAAGCCGTAATGTCACCTTCCTGTTAACATCATCGGTGACCACGATGTTCTTTCCGCTCACTTCCGCCAGCAGCCGGAAAACGTTTTTGATATCTGCGTCTTTAAAGTCGAGGGATAATCTTTGTCCGCTGTATTTTTTCCCGCCAGCGGGCGGCTCTTCCCTAGAGGCGACCTGTCCTGCCTCCATGGAAACAGCGCCACGGGCCGCGGTCTTATCCTCTATTTTTCTTCCACCTCTGACCAAGTCAAAGACTTTTTTGTCGCTCGCCTTAGGATCTGAAAAGCCGAAGACGACTTTGATGCCTCCCTCCTCGGGCGTAATCACGTAAGCAGGCACGGTAGACGTGGGCACCTCTAGAGTCATGCGCAGGTAGCCTTCACCCGGGCTAAAGCTTACCGTGCTCACTGCAGGGGTGCCGACGCGGAACGTTTCCCCAGTCGCTTGTCGCGTCGACTCGCCAAACATGTCCACCACGACTCGCGCCGGCTGAGCCAGTGGAAAATGGCGATATTGAGAAATAGGTTGAGTGAGTTTTAGCTGGACAATCGTTTGTCCCGATTCTTCGCGCACCGACAGATCCTGCACCCGAAGTGTCGGTGTTTGCGGCACATCTTGCCTTGTTGAAGAAAGCCCCTGTCCCTCTTTTTGCTCCGGCCGCCCTTGGATAGACTCGGCACCTTCCACGACCCCCGTCGTGCTCTTTTGCTCATTGACTGTTGCTGTACAACCGGCGAATCCAAGACCGAACCCGGTTAAAAGGCAACCGACGGAACACCAATACCGAGGTGTGATCCTGCCGAATTTAACGCTCATTGCCATCGCTGCTCCGCTCCTCTTCAACTTCTTCTTCATTCCGCCTTCTCCACGGATAACTTGATATTGACCTCGCGCTTTTTCTTCGCCCCGAATAGATCAACGTAGGTTTCCTCAATGATGATTTCATTCGGTTTGATCGATTTGACCTTGCCATCGTTTGCTCCGATCGGGGTGCCCAGCTTGACAATATAACCAAGCCCCACTGAGTCCTCGACCATCGCGCTGGGTTCTTTGACATGCCAGACAACGCCCACTAATCTCAGTTGCCCTAAGTCATACCGCTCCAATGGCGAAAGGTTTTCCCGGGGACGATTATGAGCCCGCGTGTTCAACGTAAAAGGTCGAAAGGGGTCGCGTTTTCCTACCGTTGAAAAGTTCGCTGAAGACTGCGGATCAGACTTTTGTTCAGTGGGCGCTGCGCCGTCTGCGTTTACCTTCGTAGACTTGGTTTCTGCAACTGCGTCCTGAAGCCTAGCCTTTGCTGCATTACTCAAGTCCTGCAAGGTCTTGCCGACGACACTTGGAGTTCGGAGCAACGTATCGACGGCCTCCTTGGTTTTCTGCGCAGGCGTCCCGGGCTCCTCTTGGGCACCGACGAACCCCGGCGCGAAAAGTAAACCTATACAAACAATTTTTTTTACCCAGACAAACATGTCAAGCTATTTTTTTGCCGCGGCCTTAGCTTTTTCCTCCGCCACTTTTTTTCGCTCGGCTTCGTCCAAAAAGCGATACGTGGTTGCCAACGTTGAGATGTCCAAAGCGACTTGGTCGCCGCCCACTTTGGGATTCTTCAGGTCAATATTATTGATGTTCACAAGCCGGTTTAATTTGCCGACTTCGTCAAAAAAGGTCACCGCATTAAAAAATCCGCCCCGCACGACGATGTCCACCGGTATCTCGGCATAAAACTCTTGAAAGTTCTCGGCTCGAGGCCGAAAGAGCAAGATCTCCAAACCCGCTTCCCTGGCTTTCGTCGAAAGACTGCTCAAAAGGTCGGGAATCTCCTTGCGATCGGGTAACTGCGCGACCGCGGCCTTGAGTTTTCCATCCCACTCTTGCAACTCTTTCTGTAACTTCGGGAGATTAGCCGAAAGCGCTTTCTTTCGGTCACGGTCGCCTCGTATGCTCGCGATCTCCTCGGTTGATTTGTTCACCTTCTCGTCCCCGGGAAGGTAAACGTAGAAGTACCCAACAATCAGAAAAAAGATAATCAGACCTGCCAGGATTCCGATTTTCTGCTGCCGGGGAAGTCTAAGAATCTGTGTTAGGAATTGGTTCACCTTGAGTTATCTTTCCTTGGTGTGGGAACACTTATCGACTTTACCGCGCTCGTCGATGGAGTATTGGGTTGATAGGTGAGTCGTGACTTGATCAAGAAACGCCTCGGTGGCAAACCTGCCTGCTGGTTTTGGGTTGTTTCCACCAGCTCCGTATTGGTGAAATAAGCATGGGAAGCTAATGCCTTGAGAAATTCAGCGATGGTCTGATTATCCACCGCCACTCCTGTGATAGTCAGATTCCCGCCTATTTCCTTGAACTCGGTCAGCCACAAGGCACTTGGAGTGGCAAGGGCGAGGCTTTCCATGACTCGCACAGGCCCGGACTTCTTCTTGTTGATATCGTCAATGACTTTGTTCTTGCCTTGAAACTCTTTAATCTTCCTTTGTAGCTCCGCAACATCCTTCGCCTTGACATTCAGAACTTGGAGCTCCTTCCGAAGGTCATCCAACCCCTTTTCGAGCGTGGAAGCCTGGCGCCATTGGTAGACATAAACACCAAGAATCAAACCCGCCGTCAGCGCCAGGGAGACGCCGCCGACCACGAGCTCGCGACGACGCACCACCTCCGCTTTCAGTTCCTTAACAGGAAGAAGATTGATCCGTATCATTTGTCGCCCGGTCTCCTGATGGCCAACCCGATGGCTACTCCTAACACCGGCGCTACTTCTGCTACGGATGCTTGGTTAAGGTTCTTGCTTAGGCGAAAATTACGAAGCGGTTCCGCGAGCTGCACCGGCACCCCAAGCCTTTCCTCCAGGACCGAGGTCAAGCCAACAACCTTGGCTCCGCCACCCGTTAAGTAAATGTTTCGAATGCCTTCTTCCGAAGCTATAGCACCGTACAAGCTCAGGGTTCGCTGGATGTCCTCTGCCAATGACTGTGCCGCAGGTCTTAAAAGCGCTTGCAAGTCCGACCCCTTGTCCCCATTCATGAGTCCCGCGACCTTAAACGTCTCCGCTTCCTCATCCGAGATCTGCATCGCCCTCCTTAAACTATCGGTAAACTCCTGCCCGCCTACAGGCAGGTCGCCCGTAAAGGTGGAGATTCCATTGCTGATCACGTTGATGCTCGTGTAGCGGGCGCCGATGTGGATGAGGCCGATGACTTCGCCGGCGGTTTGCGGCTCGTAATTGGTTTCATACATGCTTTCCATTGCAAAATAGTCAACGTCAATGATTGCCGGTGTGAGTCCGGCAGCTTCGACCACTTCTGCGAAACTGTTGACGATCTCTTTTTTGACCGCCACGAGCAGCACTTCCATTTTGTTTCCGCCCTCGAGATAACCGAGGACTTGATAATCGAGATTGACGTTCTCGAGATTCTCTGGAATGAGCTTATTCGCCTCAAACTCGACATTAGCTTCGAGTTCATCTTCGTCTTGCCGAGGCATCTGAATCTTCTTGATGATGACCGCCCTTCCTGGAACGGCTGAAATCACCTTGCTTGATCTCACACCGTGCTGCTGGATGAGCTTTCGTATCGCCTCTGCCACCAAGCGCCCTTCCACGACCATGTTGTTTTGCACCGCTCCAGGGGGAAGAGATAAGATGCCGGCGTTTAACAAGCGGCACCCGCTCTTATCCACCGTTGCTTCGACCATTTTGACTGAGCTCGAGCCGATGTCGAACGCAACATAGCCATCCTTTTGCCCGATGGACCTCAAAAAACCGAGATTCAATTTGCTCGAGAGACCCGTCATCGTGATCACTCAAAAACTCTTTGCTTTTGATGAAACTTCAACCCCAGAGCTAAGAGAATTTTTCTCTTCGTCGCCATCCGGCACGGTTTTCCTTTCTCTATGCGATCTATAGTGAGGGGGGAGAGCCCTGCCATGCGTGCGAGCTCTGCCTTGCTTAACATCTTGGCTTCGCGGATTTTCTTGACGTTGTTCTCGACCATGCGCTCAAAACTTTTCGGGCGGGATGCGTGATCGCGAGGAATTGTAATATTCAATCAAACCATTCACATCGACAAAATTAATCTTAATTATCACTAATTATGAAAGTCTCGGCGGCTTGGTACGCAATACCTCTGCCATTCAAGGGGGCGGGAGCTAACCTTTGATTTTTCAATCCGATTCGCCGCACTGGAAAGCACCGGGGTGCACAATCTTTCGCTGATACGACCAATTTTTACAATTTTGAACAATGTACGCAGGAGAGACAGACAGGTTGATTGCTTTTGATTGCGCCCACCGATATGAATCCGGACATGAATAAAGAGGCGGGGAAATTTGCTCGGGTCGTTATTCCTACGCCTCTCAAAGAGCCTCTGATCTACAAAGTCCCAGACTCGATATGGGATCAAATCAGGACCGGCATGAGGGTATTGATTCCTCTCGGTAAGCGGAAGGTGACTGGCGTTGTGTTGGAACTGTTACGGGAAACTGTTGTGCCGGAAACGAGAGCGATCCTCGCGCTATTGGATGAGCGACCGATCCTTGACACCGTGCTTCTCCAGCTGAGTCAGTGGGTCGCGCAGTACTATCTCGCCACCCTGGGAGAAGTATTCGGCACCCTCTTGCCGCCAAGCCTGAGACGCGAGATTGAGAGAACGATCGCGTTAAAGCCAGGAGTCTTTTCCGTTTGCGACGCCTTGGAAAAACGTATTCTTGATCGGCTTCGTCAAAGTAAAGGAAAGCTCAGTGTCAAAAGGATGACGCGAGAAATGGCCGGCGGCAACTTTTATGGCGCCCTCGAACGGCTCGAATCAGTGGGCGCCGTTGAGATTCGCGAGCGGCTACCGGGCCACCGCGCTGAAGCAGAAAAGACGTTCTCCGAATCCGGTGGAACACCGACTTCGGAGACTCAACCTCGGTTCGTCCTCAATTCGGAACAGGAAAGGGCTTTCCGCAGGGTTGAACATCGCCTGAAGGAAGGCGGTTTTGAAACTTTCCTTCTTCACGGTGTAACGGGGAGCGGCAAGACCGAAGTTTATCTCCGCGCCATGGAGCAGGCGCGGCGCGGTGGGCGGGGCAGTCTTATACTGATTCCGGAGATCTCGCTGACGCCCCAGCTGATCGATCGTCTCAATGCACGCTTTCCGGGTAGAGTCGGGATTTTGCACAGTGCTCTCTCCGGAGCGGAGCGCTGGGCACACTGGTGGCGCATCGTTCGCGGTAGGGTTGACGTTGTGGTCGGCGCTCGTTCAGCAGTTTTTGCGCCGCTCCCGAACCTCGGACTTATCATCGTCGATGAGGAGCATGATCCCTCTTACAAACAGGAGGAGGGACTCCGATACAACGGACGTGACGTTGCCGTCGTGCGCGGCAAGTTGTCGGCCTGCCCGGTCATTTTAGGATCTGCAACGCCGGCCATTGAAAGCTATCAAAACTCCCGAGACGGACGCTATCGGCTTTTGGAGATGAAAGAGCGAGTTCAACAGCGACCTCTTCCGTCTATAGAGACCGTCGATCTCAGATCAACGTTCGAAGGGCGGCGCCCGCCAAGCACCGGCAAAGCTCCATTGGGGACACATTCGTTGCCGGCGGAACCGTCGGGCGAGCAGCCACTGATCTCGGATCGGCTTGCGGCGTTGCTGCGAAAGAATTATCAAGCTTCGCGGCAGAGCCTGATCTTCCTCAACCGGCGAGGATTTTCGAATTTCCTGCAATGCATTTTTTGTGGTCACGTATTGCGCTGTTCCTATTGCAGCGTGACCCTCACCCTTCACAGGAAGCACAAAAGCGTCTGCTGTCATCACTGCAATTTCCGCCGGGCCGCCACGGCGCTTTGTCCTGAATGCGGCAATCGGACTCTTTCGGGTGTGGGTGTTGGAACCGAGCAGATCGAAGAGGCGCTGCATCGCCTTGTGCCGGAAGCGCGCATCGCCCGCATGGACCGAGACACGACAAGCAAAAGAGGATCTCACGAAGAATTAATTCGGAGTTGGGAAAAGGGCGAGACCGACATCCTGGTCGGTACCCAAATGATTACCAAAGGACATGATGTCACCGGCGTGACACTGGTGGGCGCGCTGCTTGCCGACCTGTCGCTCAACTTACCGGATTTCCGCTCCGGCGAGAGGACCTTTCAGTTATTGAGCCAAGTCGCAGGAAGATCCGGCAGAGGCGATGAGCCAGGAACCGTCATCATTCAAACGTACGCGCCGGATCACTATGTGATTCAACACTTGATCCGCCATGATTACAAAGGTTTCTTTGCTGCAGAAATCGACTTCCGGCGCGCGTTAAATTACCCGCCTTTCAACCGGCTCGTATGTCTCAAATTGGAGGGTCCAAAATTCGAGGAGGTGGAAAAGAAGGCCAGAATGCTTGGCGCGACCTTGCGTGACAAAACAACTAAGAATGCCCAACTTGGAGAGAAAATCGAAATCCTTGGGCCGGCGACCGCGCCCATCGAAAAGCTGCGCAATCATTATCGCTGGCAACTTCTTCTAAAGGGAAAACAAAGCTCTTCGTTGCTCGATCTTGCCAAACAAGCACGCGAGGTGCTTCCCCGATCGCGTAGCATTCGCCTCCACATTGATGTCGATCCCTACAACATGTTATGAATTTTTTATTACTGTATGGCTATTTTGGAGATCCTCAAATACCCCGACCCGCGGCTGAGCAGCATCGCCCGGCCAGTCGAGAACATCAACAGCGACATCGTGCGCCTGGTCAACGATATGCTTGAAACGATGTATGCGGCGCCGGGCGTTGGATTAGCAGCGAATCAAGTCGGAGCGCTCCATCGCATTATTGTCTTGGACGTCGATCACGAAAACCCGCAGAAAAACGTTTACAAGCTCATCAATCCCGCCATCGCCCGGTCCGAAGGCGAAATTGTCTGGGAAGAAGGGTGCCTAAGCGTCGTGGATTTTACCGCCGAGGTCCGTCGGGCCGCCCAGGTGGAGGTCATGGCTCTCGACGAAAACGAAAAGGAAATCAGGATTGAAGCAGAGGGTCTTTTGGCTGTCGCCCTGCAGCACGAGATCGATCACTTGGACGGCAAACTCTTCATTGACCGTATCAGTCGATTGAAACGGGACCTCTATGCCCGCAAACGTAAAAAAATGCTCCGCACCGGCGCGCCTCCGCGAACGGAAAATCCGCGGGTCATGATCTAGTGGTTGTTCTCGACGCCTGTCGAAGTTAGCCCTGTATAAATCGAGCCATCATTTCTCATGTCGACCCCTTGGCCTATTGTCTTTATGGGAACTCCGCAGATTGCCGCTGCCACACTGGAGCAGCTGATCCTCGGCCCTGATCCCGTGGTCGGCGTCGTCACCCAGCCCGACCGGCCATCGGGCAGGGGTCAAAAAAGTATCCCATCGCCGGTGCGAAGAGCGGCTGAAAGTGGCCGCATCCCTGTCGTCGCTCCGGAAAAGATCCGTGACCCCGAGTTTCTGAAAACTTTAATGAAATGGAAGCCCGAGATCATCGTGGTTGTAGCCTATGGACGTATCCTGCCCAAAACGATTCTCGACCTTGCGCCATACGGATGCCTCAACGTGCATTATTCGCTTTTGCCGAAGTACCGAGGGGCAGCACCGTCGGCCTGGACAATTATCAATGGAGAGTCGACAGCCGGGGTCACGACCATGAAGCTGGTCGAGAAAATGGATGCCGGACCGATTTACCTGCAGGACGCTACCGCAGTCGCTCCCGACGAGACGACGGGCTCACTGCAGGCCAAGCTGACGCCCATCGGCGCTCGTTTACTCCTAGAAACACTGCAGAGACTCAAAGCAGGTTCGTTGATACCGCTGGAGCAAGACGGGACCGGTGTTACGTTTGCTCCGCTCTTGAAGAAAGAAGATGGTCTCATCGACTGGGCACAGCCCGCAACGATGATCGAACGACGGGTGCGAGGCTTTCACCCTTGGCCCGGCGCCTTCAGTCACATCGGTGGCAAATTATTAAAAATTCACCGAGCGAAAGTCGTCGCAGCCGACACAACAGGGACTCCAGGCGAAGTCTTGAAAGCCGACACAGAGGGTCTCTGGATCGCCACCAGCTCCGGCGTTCTTGAACTGGAGGAAGTTCAGCTGGAAAACAGAAAAAGACTTTCTGGTGTCGAATTTTTAAGAGGGGCAAGGATTAAACCCGGTGATCGCTTCGAATGAGAAAAGAAGCAAAGCCGTTCGCCAGTTTGCAACCGAGATCCTGCTTAAAGTCGATACGAGAAGAGCCTACGCCGACGTCCTTCTCGATCACAGCCTCGAAGATCCGGCACTTTCCGAACGCGACCGCGCTCTTCTCACAGAGCTGGTTTACGGGACCCTTCGCTGGCGCGGCAAAATCGACGCGCGCCTGAATCTCTATTTCCGCCGCTCGCAGAATGCCACCGATCCGTTCGTCAGAAACCTTCTTCGCCTTGCCTTTTACCAGCTGCTCTTTCTCGACAAGATCCCCGACTACGCGGCCGTCAATGAAGCCGTACAAATGGCCAAAGCCCATCGCGGGGACAAAGTAGCCGGCTTCGTCAACGCCGTTCTCCGTAGCTTCCTTAGAGAGAAGAACCGAACCCTCGAGCCTCGCCCCACCAACGACTGGCAAGCGGCGCTCGCCATTGAGCACTCTCATCCCCAGTGGATGATTGAACAATGGCTTGACTATTTCGGCACTCAGGAGACGGAAGCGTTGATGAAAGCCAATAACGAAGCGGCCCCGCTGGTGCTGCGGGTAAATTCTTGCAGGAGCAGCAGAGAGGCATTGCTCGCTTTGCTGTCAAAGAGTGGCATTTCAGCTGTCGCCACTCGATGGTCGCCGGTGGGAATATGGGTAACGTCGCGCTGCCGGGTGGATCAACTCCCGGGTTTCCAGGAAGGTTTATTTCAGGTCCAAGCAGAGGCTTCACAGCTCGTGAGCTATCTTCTTTCCCCCCAAAGGGGCGAACGGATCCTCGACGCTTGCGCCGCGCCCGGCGGCAAAACGACCCACATCGCGGAGCTTATGGCGGATACCGGTGAGGTGATCGCGTTGGATAAGTCAGAAAAAGGGATAGAAAAAATTCGAGAAAACGCGGCCCGGTTGGGGTTGGCATCACTTTGTGCCGGTAAAACCGACGTCAGCCATCCGCTACCCGCTGAATTCCGCAGTCCCTACGACCGCATTCTTGTTGACGCGCCCTGCAGCGGTCTCGGTACTCTGAGATCCCACCCCGAAATTAAATGGCATCGAAATGAAACCGACATCAAAAGATTGGGCCGCTTGCAAAAGACCATTGTCGATCAAGTCATCCACTACCTGAAGCCTGGAGGTGTTTTAGTCTATTCCACCTGCACGCTCACGAAGGATGAGAATGAGAACGTTGTCGAAGATTTCCTAGAACACCACAAGGAATTTGTCTTGGACGACGCCGCGGACTTATCTTCCTCAAGAAGCTGGTTCTTTGGTGCGGGGCAGTTATTACATGGCCCTACCTCACCGGCATAATACCGACGGTTTTTTCGCCTCGCGCATGAGAAAGATTGGCTAGATGAACGCGTTCGATCTTCTATCCTCGATCCTCGTTTTTTCGCCCGGCCACGAGCAACTTGTTTTCTCTTCTCGGTATGCTAGGTTGAGCGGGTCGGGGCGTGGCTCAGCTTGGTAGAGCGCACGGTTCGGGACCGTGAAGTCGGTGGTTCAAATCCACTCGCCCCGACCAAACTTCCTCTCCTCGCACGGATCAGCCGGCTAACTTGACAGCTAAATCTTCGGTTAGGTTTGGACGAGTCGTTTCAGAAACGTCGAGGGGAAGGGTAACCGTAAAGGTCGAGCCTTTGCCAAGAGTGCTCTCCACTTCGATTTTTCCGTCGATAAGGTCGACAAATTTCTTAACGATATAGAGCCCGACTCCGGACCCCCCATAGGATCGGGTACTGGAACTATCGAGTTGTCGAAACATCTGGAAAATTGACGGAATCAAGTCCTTCGGGATCCCAATTCCCGTGTCTTTTACTTTGAACTCAATGGCCGTTAAAGAATGATTGGTTGAAACCGTCACACTTCCATTCTCAGTAAATTTGATGGCATTGTTGATGAGATTCTGGAGAACATGTTTGAGTTTTTCACCGTCCGTCCTGACGATTGGAAGCCTGGAGGGAATATTCCAGTTCAACGAAATCTCTTTTTTCGACAAGATCTCGTAGCCTGATTTAACTTCAACCAGAAAATCCAACATGTTTACGTTTTCGCAATGGGCCTTAACCTTGCCGGCCTCGATGCTTCCCACTTGAAGAATTTCGTTGATCATCCTGAGCAACTCTCTGGATTGATAGCTAATCGTCTTCACTGCGTGCATCTGCTCCCGTTGGATTTCGCCAAGTACACCCTGGCTTAGAACTTCAGCATAACCCGTGATCACATTTAGAGGCGTTCTCAGCTCATGGGACATGACGCTGAGAAACTCATCTTTGGCTTGGTTCGCTTCTTGCAACTCACGGTTCATCTGCCCTAGCTCTGTTGTTTTTTGGTTTACTTGCTCAAAGAGACTCGCATTTTCCGCGGCGACACCGATTTCCTGGGCTATAGACTCGATCAGCTTCAATTCATCAGCAGCAAAATGACGCCTTGTTTTGTTGGCAAGGTGTAAGACGCCAATGACTTTCTCGTTGGCCTTGATCGGGAATCCTGCTGCGCTGGCAAATCCGAGAGAGCCTATTTTATGTTGAGCACTGAGGTGATTGTAAGTTGCATCATTCTGAAAATCCTCAAAGACCAATCGCTCGCCCGTCTCGAAAATCTTGGCGGTGACTCCTGCTGAAAGACTCCTTTTAGAAATGGACCGTGCGATGTCTTCGCCAAGGCCCTTGAACGCCTTGAGAATGAGTTCCTCTCCAGAAGGATCTAGAATGTAGATCCAGGATGCGTCAAAATTGAGGTTTTCGATCATTTTTCCGATGGCTTCGTTCAGCACCATTTCAAGATTCAAGGACCGGCTAACCGCCGCACCAATGGTATTAAGCACGGAGAGCTGTCGAGATCTCGTCTCCGATTGGCGGAACAAGCTTGCCTTTTCCACGGCCACGGCGAGATGTTCGGACATTGAAGTCAACAAGCGCGTTTCATCGCCCGTCAGTTTTCGTGGAGAACGCGCGCTAAAAAGTATGACACCGAAGACGCGAGCTTGGGTCTTTATCGGAAAGACCCCGAAAAAGCCCAGCCTGGCGTTGAGCGTAGCTCTGGTCGCGCTCAACGCGGTGTACCGTGGGTCCGTGCGGACGTCTTCAAAGATCATGGGCTCGCCGGACTCGGCAACTCGGCCGATAACGCCCTGCCCGCGCTTCAATACACCGATCCCCGTCAGATGTTCGCTATCTACTTCATAGGACGCCCGTAACTGCAATTCCTCCATCTCGTCGTCGAATAAGAAAACCCGCGTGCTCTCAAAGTCAAATATCTCCGTGGTCTTTGCGATAACAGCGTCCAAAATGGCCTCTAGAGCCAAGGATTGGTTCACGGCAGTCGTGACTCCGTAGAGCGCCGATATTTCCTTGGTTCTCTGTTCCACCTTCTGCTCTAAAGTCGCATAAGAGTTTTGCAGAGCGTCTGTCATTTTATTAAATTCGTCTGCTAAGTTCTCAATTTCATCGCCGGTTTTGATACTGGTCCGGTGGTCCAGGTTGCCGGCGCCAATCGTCGCAGCACCCTGCCGAAGTTCCTGTATAGGCTTGGTGATCTTTGCGCTTACCCAGGCAATAATAACTGCTCCGATGGCCAAGCCTACTACCAGGAGCACCGCAGCATAGCGCTTCAATATTTCGACATTAGCCAGCGCTGCATCGATCGGCTCTTCCAGGATAACCGCCCAACCCAACTCTGGCACGGGTGCGTACGTGGCCAAAACGGGCTTATCCAGCAGTCCTCGGCCTTCCTGAGCCGGAGTACGGTCGGAACGAGACGGGTTGCGCAAGAATTTTTGCACGCCGGCGACTTTCCGGAGGTCGGGCCTTTTCAATACCAGCGTGGCATCGCCATGGGCGATGAGATTTCCATGCTCGTCCACCAAGTAAGCGTACCCCGCAGTCGCAAACCGGATCTTTCCAATCACTTCCCAGAGAAACGAGAGATCGGCTTCGGCCGAAACCACACCGACGATAGTCTGCGCGTGGCCCCAAAGGGGAATCGCCAGCGTGACGTACGGCTGGGCCCGGGCCGAAGTGTAGACCGGGCTTATATAGTCCTCGCCCTTGAGCACTTTGATAAATTTAGGCGATTTACTCTGATTGGTTAGATCGGAGGGAAAATAAACTTTTCTGTCGGATACCTTCACGACCTCCATACCCCCCGAGTTGATAATGGAAGCGTCGCTGAAACTGCTGTCGTTTTTGACTAGGAGGCCCAGGAGTAACTGTTGCTCTTTGCTCCCCAATGGATAAAGACTTAAGGCGTTGGCGTTATCCGAAAACCGCTCGATCTTGCGTCTAACAAAGCTGCGAATGCCCTCGGCGGTGACCGAGGCCAGCTCCGACTGCAACGCCGCGGCGTCTCGCCGGATCTGTCTTACCGTATAAGAATAACCGGCGACAACAACAGTCGTTAGAGCAATCCCAAAAAGGCTAAGGCCCCACGCCATGAGGCGGCGGCGGATACCGCCGCCACGAAGAGAAACTAGTACTTTTTTCCCAAAATCCCGCATGAACAGAGCACATCGGACAACTTCGTGCGCCATCGGTATTATTTCCGTGGGAATGATTAAGCCCATGGGCGTTTTACCGGCTTGGAGGCGGAGCGGCTTCGGCTTACTTCCCTCATTAATTCGGATTCACTTCTTTCAACTTTATCTTATTCCTAACCGCTAACACGCTCCGAGCTATCGAAATAGCGAATAGCCCAATCCTTGGGTAAAACTATAATTCTTTCAACATAGAGCCCTTCTTCGGTATGAATGATACCACCGCAGGAACCCACTTACCGCAGGAATGATGCCACGCTATTCAGGGGGATTTAGGCCCGTCAACTAGCCTTTTTTCCAAAGGATTATCTGTTACGAGTAGGAAGGCCCCGGGCACTGCTGATGCCAAAAGTGTTAATTAATACCCAAAAAGAACAGATTTGTCGCTCGCAGGGACGGCCGGGTGTCGAGAGATCACCGTTATTGTTGGCAGTTCCTCAAAGCGTAAACCAGTTAATTACGACTTTGGCTTAATACAAAGCTGAAACAGAGTGTTGGAGGTTTAAATGTAACATTCATCAATCAGCCACGCTAAAGGCGTCAAAAGATGGCGGCAGTGATAAGAACTAGTCCTTAATCACCTTATCCGCTTGAACCAGCACAGTGCTGCGGTATCACAAGGCCAAGTTGCTTGCGCCGTCTTAAGGTTGATGAAAATCTCGAATTTTGCAGCGCAGCTTCACTGGCAGATCACCAGGTTTAGCTCCCTTCAGGATCTCAGCAACGTACTCGGCGGCTCGCCTGTATAGATCGGCTAAGTTCGCTCCGTAGGATATCAGCGCGCCAGCCGTTCACATATTGATCCTCTTCGGTCATCGACGGTAAGCGCTGTTTCGTCGCAAGGTCGAAAATTGTTTTGCATGTGCTGGGACATACTAGGGCTTCGCCAACGACAATGAGTGCTTCCGTGACGGGCCGATTTTCGCCGCCTTGAAATGCTGCCGCGAAATCTGGGTTAGTGCCCCGTACTTCAAGAGATCGAAGATCAAGTTTAAAAGCCTGCGCCGCCGCCGTCGTATTCTTTAAACGCGACCTCTGGTCCTGGACCATCCGCGTCCCAGAGAATACCGACTCGCGTCATTTTGGGCAGTAGCTCTCTTAGTAGCTCTACGCGTTTCGCGCTTATATCGCGAAGCGAGCCAGGCAAGCCCGGTTATATTCCCGCCGGGATGTGCGAAGCTTTCCACATATCCGGCTGCGACAGGATCGACCGAGCTTATCATTACAATGGGGATCGTTTTTGTCGCTTCTTTTGCAGCTCGGATTACGACATTACTAGTTCCGAGAATAACATCGACTTTCTGCTGAACGAACTCTTGCACAAACGGAGACATTCGATCCAACCTGCCCTCTGCATAGCGACGTTCGATCAGGATATTTTTTCCATCCACGTAACCGAGATCTCGCAATCCTTGCCGGAAGCCCTCCAACAATGGCGAAGGAGTTTCAGCGGTTCCCGAAGACAATATGAGCCCTACCCTAGGTATGGCGTTAATTGTTTGCTGAGCCTCGGCTAAACAAAAAAACGAAAGAATAAAAGTATTTACAATCGCAACGGCGACTTTTTCTTTCATAGCCTTATTCCTCCGTAACATCGAAGTGAGCCGGTTGAGGTTAGATCACTGGATGTCACCTGATATTTCTAAAAGTGCAAAAAGGGAGCTAAGTATAACATGCTGCCGGAGATTGGTGGTAGCGGCTTTTTGGACCCGCCCCGGCTGATAGAACCGTTTTGTCGTTCTTTGCTGTTTTAATAATAAGCTAGGCGAAGGAAGAAAAAACTTGAACGCTAGCAGGTTTATCGAGCCAACAAATTGAGGATGTTATAGCGCCAATCATTCAGCACGGGACTGTGGCACGTCCGACTGTGAAGCCAATTTGTGCGTTAGAATAGGACAAAGCGATGCGATACCCGGAACTTAAATAATTACACCCCCGTTGGGGGTTCTTCAATGAAGGCCTTTGGCCCTTGACTCTTAATGAAAAGCTTGCTCAAAGACGTAGCCGAATCTCTCAATCAACTGGCGGTCGCGAACTGAAACTAGCTCTGAGAGTTCCGGCGTATAATAGGTCGAGTAGTGAAGGTGTTCAGCGGCGTTCACCTTATCCGAACGGAGCACGTAATCCCGCAATTCACCGGTCGCTACTCCGATTCCCTCGAAGAAGGCGACCATATCCCGCCTCAGAGTTTCAAGTCGGCAGAAAAACACGTCGTCCGCGTTTCCGAACATCTGATTGAAGCGGAGGGTATAGTAGCCGACTCCGGTGCCGCGAAATCTACGCATTGCGCTCTCTGGTAAGGTTGGAACGTTTCTCTTGCTGTAGTCAAGACGCTCGGGCAGCATCTCGATCAAAACATCGAGTCGCTCGTCGTTGACACCGAGATTCAGGAGGTTGCGAGTGCTCCCTTTAAATCCGAGCTTTCCGTTATCGCTCATCCAGGAGACCAATACGCTTGAGGCATCTTTCGGCCACACGTAATGATACAATGAAACGTAGAATTCCCAAGGGTTCCGAACTGTACCAAGAACAGGGAGGTGGGAGTACTCTCTGGGCAGGAACTCCAGCGACAAATGATGGCCGATTTCGTGAGCTGATGGAAAGAATTTCCTGATAACCTCGGTAACAAATGTGCCGCCTGACCGTGGCAGATGCACAAATACGAACTTATCGGTAACTATCATCGCCAGTCCCTTTTTTTTGATCTAGAGACATTGCGGTTGTTTCAACTTGTCGAGATCGCTTAGTTGTCCTCCTGGAGAGTTTGAGGTACACGTCGCTTTCTCCGCGATGTTGTTCTGTCTGCAGAATTTGTCCGCACGCCACGACGAAGAATGCTCGGCGCGTTATCTCCAATTTCAGGCTCATAGGGAGGAAGCTTTATTACAGAGTACGGTATCTGTTGTCTCTTTGCCGCATCTAGTATTAATTTTTGTTGTATTTCCAACCTATCGCAAAAGCTATGATTCTCCATTATCTGTTGTTGAAACTTCTGCCACGCGCCAGACCTCTCTGGATGCAAGCTTCTCTTCTCAATTTCATTATCGTCTAAGTGCAAGATAAAGACATGAACAGGCAACATTCTCAGGACTTTGATGATCTCATCGTATTCCCTTCCAAGTTTTTGTTGTTGAATGATTGTCCACGCGTACGTTGACAAATGGAATCTGTTCAAAAGAAAAACAGCGTTCTCGTCTCGACTGACGATGTTTCTTACATAGTTCACGAAATGCTTCATGAACTTAACTCGTAATTTCACAATGCCTTCAATCTGAAACTGCTTCCATGAATGCAATACCTCGCCCTCGGAATAGTCATACACATCTCGGTCCTTGAGCTGCTTTTTTAAATACGTCTGAAACGTGTCTTTACCAGACCCTGAGATTCCTTCGATAATGAGAACGCGAGAATCTAACAAAATTCTCTCTAGGAGGTAGGAATCTTTCTCCTGCGGCCGTCGGAGCTTGATGCCGTGTTGCTCAATCACTTTCCGCAGCACGGGCTGCTCTGACCGGGCATCCAGTCCGTCTCTGTTGTCGGCGCTTGCAAGATGATTCCACACGTAGACAGGAACAATTTTCATAGGTCTTCCTAGTAGCTCACTTAAACGGCGACTCGCACAGTAAAATACGAATCATACGTCAAACGCCGTGTTCGCAGTTTCGAAAGAATCCGCCTTAATTCTCGTAGATTTTCAACACGTCCTCATTAAAGAGCAGAAGCCCACAAGTCGAACCTATTTTGATCAACTATGGCTTCTAACTCATATTGCGGGGTTTAATACCTTATTTTAGCTTTCATTGTCAAATGGTTGCAAAATTAGGCAGACTTTGCGCAAATGACGCTTTCCTGCGTTTCAACTGGTAGAGGGTTGGGAATCATGGTGCATTGTGAGACGTGGGTGGGAAATTTCTTAATGTTCTTGTGAGTTTCAGGCTTACTCTTAATGTCGTAGCGCCTTTATGATCTGATCCACGCAGGTTTCAAGTGCTAGTCCCGTAGTTCGTAGGGGTATTTCCGCCGATTGCGGTGGCTCATACACGCTGTCAATGCCGGTAAAGTTTTTTAGCTCGCCGCGTCTCGCTTTCGCATACAGTCCCTTCGCATCGCGCCGCTCACATTCCTCCAGCGGCGTATCGATGAAAACTTCGATGAATTCGCCTGGATCAAATAGATCACGCGCGAATTGACGCTCCGCTCGGTATGGGGAAATGAACGCCACGATCACAATAAGTCCCGCATCCACCAGGAGTTTTGCGACCTCGGCCACCCGGCGAATGTTTTCCACGCGGTCAGGCTCAGTAAATCCCAGATCTCGGTTGAGCCCGTGGCGAACGTTGTCGCCGTCGAGAATGTAGGTATGCTTGCCGTCCGCGTGTAAACGCTTTTCCAACAGGTTGGCAATCGTCGACTTGCCCGAACCCGAAAGCCCCGTGAACCACAGGCACCGCGCCCGCTGATGCTTGATTTCGGCGCGTACGGCTTTTGTGACCTCCAAAGCTTGCCAATGGACGTTTACAGATCGACGAAGCGCGAAATGGATGATGCCGGCACCGACCGTCTCGTTGGTGAGCTTGTCGATGACGATGAACCCTCCCAATTTCTTGTTCTCGGCATACGGCGCAAATGGCACGGACTTGTCGAAACTCACGTTCACCGTTGCGATTTCGTTTAAGCCTAAGGTCTTGGTCGCCAGATGCGCGCCGGTATTGATATCAACGCGATGCTTGATGTGGGTGATGGTCACGCTTGCGGACTTGGTGTGGATCAGGGCAGCATAGGGACGGCCCAGGCAGCAAGGGGTGCTCGCTCATCCAGAAAAGATCCGCCTCGAACTGATCAGCGGACTCAACCGGATGTGAAGCGGCCGCAATGACGTCACCCCGGCTGGCGTCGACATCATCCTCAAGCACCAAAGTAACTGACTGCCCCGCACTCGCTTCAGCTTTGGAGCCATTCCAGAAGACAACTTCCTTAATGCGGCTCGTCACTCCTGACGGACTAATGCGCACACGGTCACCCGGCATGGCCAAACCGCTGGCAATTCGTCCGGAAAACCCGCGGAAATCGAGATTAGGTCGGTTGATCCACTGCACTGACATCGCAAATGGTTGGGCAGGCGTACTGTTTTCGGTCGGGACGGTTTCGAGCCACCGCAAAAGACTCGGCCCTTCATACCAAGACATTGCGGCATGAGCCGGTTCGACAATGTTGTGACCTTCGAGCGCCGACAACGGAATCGCTGCGATCGCCTCGAAGCCCAGATCTTCGGCGAAACAACGATACGCAAGTGCGATTTCGTCAAAGACCCGCTGTGACCAATCCACGAGATCCATCTTGTTGACCGCCAATACGATGTGACGGATGCCAAGCATCGAGACGATGCGACTGTGGCGCTTGGTTTGGGTGAGCACTCCCTTACGGGCGTCGATTAGCAGCACGGCCGCCTGAGCGGTCGACGCGCCAGTCACCATGTTGCGGGTGTACTGCTCGTGGCCTGGGGTATCAGCCACGATAAAGCGCCGCTTGGGCGTGGCGAAGAAACGATAAGCAACGTCGATAGTGATGCCCTGCTCGCGCTCGGCCTGCAATCCGTCAACCATTAGCGCGAAATCGAGCCGCTCACCCTGGGTGCCAAATTTTCTGGAGTCTGCCTTCAGAGCTTCCAGTTGATCCTCGAAAATCAGTTTGGTGTCGTAGAGCAAGCGGCCGATCAACGTCGATTTGCCGTCGTCGACGCTGCCGCAAGTGATGAAGCGCAGGGTATCCATTAAAAATACCCTTCCTGTTTCTTACGTTCCATGGAACCGGCGCCATCGTGGTCGATGATGCGCCCCTGCCGCTCTGAGGTCGTCGCCCCCAAGGTTTCGGCTACGATCTCATCGAGCGTCATAGCGGTGCTTTCAATTCCCGCGGTTAGCGGATAGCACCCTAAGGTACGGAACCGTATCATGCGCATTTCCGGCGTTTCACCGGGCTCGAGCGGCAACCGATTATCATCGACCATGATCCACTGTCCGTAGCGCCTCACCACAGGACGCTTGGCGGCGAAGTACAACGGAACAATCGAGATGTCCTCTTGACGGATGTAGGCCCAGATGTCGGCTTCGGTCCAGTTGGAAAGCGGAAATACCCGTATGGTTTCGTTGGCGTTAATGCGGGTATTGTAAAGATTCCACAATTCCGGGCGTTGGGCTTTGGGCTCCCAGCGGTGACCGGCTGCACGAAACGAAAAGATTCGCTCTTTGGCCCGCGATTTTTCTTCGTCTCGCCGGGCACCGCCAAAGGCCACATCGAACCCGTGAAAATCGAGCGCTTGCTTGAGCGCTTCAGTCTTCATGACATCGGTATAGTACGCCGACCCATGGGTGATGGGTCCGATACCCTCGGCAACGCCTCGTGGATTAGTGTGTGTGATCAGCTCAAAACCAATTTGCTTTGCCGTGCGGTCCCGGAACGAGATCATCTCGCGGAACTTCCATCCGGTATCGATGTGCATCAACGGAAACGGGATCGGGCCAGGGTAAAAAGCTTTTTGTGCAAGACGGAGCATCACCGAAGAGTCTTTGCCAATGGAATACAGCATCACCGGCTTGGTCGCTGTAGCCGCTACTTCCCGAATAATTTCGATCGATTCAGACTCTAGCTCTGAACAAACGCCGGCGTCCATAACACAAATATCAAGTCCCCTCTATCGGAATTTCGATCGCTGTCAGGTTGGAATAGCTCAGCCACGGTAATTTGGATGTGGATCATGATACGAACTTTGCCGCAGTATTCTCCTCCTCGTAACTTGGTGTTAATCAATTCGTAACAACCAAAGTGACTTTAGATAGCAAAATTCTCATTCATTTGTCAAATAATACATATAGATCCATTAAATTGCTTAAACATGACAGCACTTTCTCCAGAATGATTTGGGATTTTGGTTAGCTTCGATGAGGATTGATCGAACCTTCGGGGAGTTGGAACTCAGCGGCTGAAGACTACGCAGCGATTAATCGTAGATTTGTGGCGTGACAAAAGAAATTAAAGGTGAGCTAAAGCAAAATCGCCCGGATTGCGCCGATCCGTTCTGTCGGCGTGGGATGAGAATAGTGGTAGGCGGAGTACCACGGGTGTGGCGTTAGATTGGACAGATTCTTCACCGTTAGGTTAATCAGCGCCTCTTCCATAGGCCGACGGTTACGGAGCGTTTCCACCGCAAAACGGTCGGCCTCGTATTCGTGCTTACGCGAGAGCAGGTTGATTAACGGGCCCAGATAGAAAGTAACCGGCCCGCCGAGCAAACTGAAAAGCACCAGCGCGGCGGCATTCGAAGGATTGTCCAGGCCAAAGGCCGCGAACAGAGGTTTGAAGTTCACCAGCAGACTTAAAATGTAGAGCCCAAGAAAAAGAAAAACTGTTTGAACCACCAGCATGCGGCGAATGTGTTTCATTTTATAGTGGCCCATCTCGTGTGCCAGCACCGCGAGTCCCTGATCGATGGTCATCTGAGCAATCAAGGTATCGAACAAAACGATTCGTTTCGCCTTTCCGATTCCGGTGAAGTAGGCGTTGGAGTGCGCCGAGCGTTTCGATCCGTCCATCGAAAAGATTCCGTTGGTTTTAAAGCCCACCTGCTCCGCCAGATGCAGTATTCGATTCCGTAACTCGCCTTCCGGCAGCAGCTCGAATTTGTTAAACAGCGGGGCGATCAGCGTAGGATAGACGATCACCATGAGCAGTTGGAATCCGGAGACAAAGAAAAACGTCCAGATCCACCAATAGGAGCCCGTTGCCTCCATCAGCCAGAGGACAACCCAAAGAAAGGGCAGTCCGATCAGGATGCCGAGCAAAAGTCCTTTAAGCCTATCCGTCAAATACAACTTCCAAGTTGTTTTGTTAAAGCCAAAGCGCGCTTCGAGCTTAAAGGTCGAATAAAGATCGGCGGGAAAACTCGCTATGGAGAAAACCAGAGCAACGCCAAAGCAGAAAATTAAGCCTCGAGCGTGGCTTGTAGAGAAGAACCCGCCGGCTAAATCTTTCGAGAGCCGATCCATGAACGGAAGCAATCCGCCAAAAAGAACAATCAGGGTGACCAGGCGACCGTATATCTCCGCCCAGCGCTGAAATTTTCCTTTGGCGAGGGTGTACGCAACCGACTTTTCGTACTCTGCCGCACTCATGTTGTGCTCGAAAAAATCAGGGATCTTCTTCTCTGCCCAGTGCGCGCGCACGGTGCGGAGATTCAATTCATTGAGACCAAACTCGACGACAAATTCGAGGGCAAAGAGGACGAGGAATAGCCCGACGATCAGTTGTTCCATGGGAGCCGGCACCGAACGACCAGAGACCCTAACGAATGGAGGACAGGCAAGGATCTGTCAGGCAGCAAGCGGACTATAGGTGAACGCGAGCTTCCCTTCGTTTTCGTCCACCTCGACCTTACCGCCGTTTTGTAGTCTGCCGAAGAGAATTTCGTCAGCCAAGACGCGCTTGATCTCGTTTTGAATCAACCGCGCCATCGGCCGCGCTCCAAAGGATGGATCGTAGCCTCTCTCCGCGAGCCAGCGCCGGGCCTTAATGGTGAGTTGCAAGAAAACTTTCTTCTCGTTGAGCTGGTGATCGAGCTCGATAATGAATTTATCCACCACCCGTTCGATGATTTCCATACTCAGAGAGTTGAAGTTGATCATCGCGTCGAGGCGGTTGCGGAATTCAGGGCTGAACATCTTCTCGATGGCCTCTTTGCCTTTGCCAGCGTTGGACCGCGCGCCGAAGCCAAGCGGCGTGCCGCTCAGCTCCCGCGCGCCCGCGTTGGTGGTCATGATTAGGATGATGTTTCTAAAGTCAGCTTTTTTACCGTTGTTATCCGTAAGGGCGGCATGATCCATCACCTGGAGAAGAATATTGAACAAATCGGGATGTGCTTTCTCTATTTCATCCAAGAGTAAGACGGCATACGGATTTCTGTTGATAGCGTCGGTCAGGAGGCCCCCCTGATCGAAGCCGACATAACCCGGAGGCGCGCCTATCAGACGGGAGACCGTGTGCTTCTCCATATATTCGCTCATGTCGAAGCGAATAAACTCAATGCCCATGATGTGCGCCAGCTGTTTGGCCAGCTCCGTCTTGCCAACACCTGTAGGGCCTGAGAAGAGGAAACAACCGATGGGCTTCTCTGGATGGCCGAGACCTGAACGCGAAAGTCTTATCGTGCTTGTCAGCGTATCGATGGCCATATCTTGCCCGAAGACGGTTAGTTTTAAATCTCTGTCCAGATTTTGCAGTTGTTCCTTATCCGATGTCGAAACGCTCCGCGGCGGAATTTTGGCGATCTTGGCGACAATTTTTTCAACATCTTTCGCACCGATCGTCTTTTTGCGCTTGTCCGGCGGCTGGATTTTTACCGCCGCGCCAATTTCGTCGATGACGTCGATGGCTTTATCCGGCAATTTCCGATCGTTGATGTGTTTAGCCGAAAGCTGAACCGCCGCGCGAATAGCCGCGGCACTGTAGTGCACCCCATGATGCTTCTCGTAGTGCGGCTTCAACCCCTCAAGGATTTGGTAGGCTTCCTCTTGGCTGGGTTCGGAAATTTCGATTTTCTGGAAACGGCGCGCTAGGGCTCGATCTCTTTCAAAGTAGCTCTTGTAGTCATGATACGTCGTCGAACCGATGCACTTCAGCTCTCCGGAAGCGAGCGCGGGTTTTAGGATATTTGAGGCATCCATCGAACCGCCGCTGGTGGCACCGGCGCCGACGATGGTGTGAATCTCGTCGATGAAAAGAATGGAGTTGGGGCGTTTCTTGAGACCGGCTAAAACCCCTTTCAGGCGCGCCTCAAAATCGCCGCGGAATTTCGTACCCGCAAGTAACGCGCCCATATCGAGAGCGTAGATGACAGCGTCTTTCAGAACGTCGGGGACTTCGCCGTGATGGATTTTAAGCGCCAGACCCTCGGCCAACGCCGTTTTTCCCACGCCGGGGTCGCCGACGTATATCGGATTATTCTTGCGCCGCCGACAGAGGACGTGAATCGTCCGTTCGATCTCGTCGTCCCGTCCGATGAGCGGGTCGATATTCCCCTGCTGAGCTTTAGCTACCAAGTTAACCGCAAAAGCTTCGAGAGGTTTGACCCGCCGGTCCGGTTTTTCTTCTTCGCTTTGCTCCTCTTCGCTCTGAGGCCACTCCTCTCCCGTGGCAATCTTTGAGATCCCGTGCGAGATGTAGTTGACAAGATCGAACCGCGTGATGCCTTGTTCTTGCAACAGGTAGACTGCGTAGGAATCCGGCTCGCGAAACATCGCGATCAATAGGTTACCCCCGTTGATCTCCTTTTTTTCTGCCGACTGGGCGTGAATCACCGCGCGCTGCAGCACGCGATGAAAGCTGAGGGTCTGCTGCGGTTGGTGGTCCGACCCCCCTGGGAGCGCCTCCAGGTGGGTTTGAAAGAACTCCTCTAAACCCTTCCGGAGCCGGTCGATGTCACCGCCGCAATTAATGATCGCGCCGCTAGCGTCTTTGTCTTGCAGCAACGCATAAAGGAGATGTTCCAAGCAGACATATTCATGACGTCTGCTCTTCGCTTCTTTCAAGGCCGTATTTAGGGTTCCTTCCAACTCCTTACTGATCATCCTAAGCCTCTTCCATTGTGCATTTCAGTGGATACTCGTGCTGCCGGGCCAGGCCCTCCACCAAAGTCACTTTGGTTTCCGCGATCTCATAGGTATAGACGCCGGCCACTCCAATGCCTTTTTTATGAACATGAAGCATGATTTGAACCGCTTCGGTATGTTCCTTGTGGAAAACATACTGCAATACCTGCACAACGAACTCCTTGGTAGTATAATCGTCATTGTGCAGTAAAACTTTGTAGAGGGGAGGTTTTTTTAGCTTTTTCTTGGTCTCGGTGACCAGCTCGTGATCGAATTCGGTTTCCCTGCGGCTCATGACACGGCTCCCTGGAAACGGTATATATCTAACACGCTTCTCCGCCCTGTCGCAATCCTCCACACCGGACTTATGACACAAAAAAAAATTCTACCCGCTTGTAACCGGAAGGGGGAAAAATGTTATATTGATTTATAGGCACGCCCCGCGTTATCGGGGACCGTAAGTTGCACATCTCTTGGGAGGTTTCCTGTGCTTTCTAACAAAGTCAGCGAGATAATGACCACGAATCTGACGGCTGCTTCGGACACGAGTTCGATCCAAGAGGTCTTAGAAATGATGGTAGCGGCGGACGTCGGGCGCATTATCGTCACAAATAAGGAAATACCGATTGGAATCTTTACTGAAAAAGACGTTATGAAGCGGGTCGTGAACAAGAACATTGACCCTGCAAAATCATCGATCAAAGAGGTTATGACCTCCCCGATACGGGCCGTGCGCGAGGAAACCCACATCGTCGAAGCTTTTGGCAAAATGTACAGAGGAAAATACCGCCATCTCCTGGTGCGGGGAAGGAGAGGAAAGATTGTCGGTATCGTCTCTATGCGCCGCATTCTTGTTCTTGCGGTCGAGTTGGGCCAAGGAATAAGCGAGACGAAAGCACTCGGAAGTCTTGTGTCGGGCGGGGCTTTGTCTGTGGATGAAAGCTTATCCGTTTATGACACCATCGACCTAATGATCCAGAAAGGCGTCGCTTCGATTATCGTCACGTCCTCTGGTAAACCACGGGGTATCTTTACCGAAAGGGACGTTCTTAAACGGGTCGCTGCCAAAGGGATGGACACGAAAAAGACTCAGGTGAAGCAAGTGATGACCTCACCTCTGGTAACGATGGCCGACACAGCGCTCATTGGCGAAGGCTTGACCGAGATGTACAAGCGCGACATTAGAAACATGCCGGTTATGGCATCAGGGGGTGAACTCACGGGCATCGTCTCTATGCCCGATGTCCTCCAATATGCCGCTGCTTTCAACATTGACGAAAAGGTTCGACAAACCTGGAAGGAAGTACAGGAATACTATGATTCGGAAGATCAGTACACACCGGGCTAACCTGTTGTCTTTTAAGAGAAATATGCTAGCATTAGAGAATTGTAAACTTTAAAGGAGGTCCCATTTTGGATACCGCTGCAATCAATGATTTAAACATCTGCGTCGCCACCGAGAACGGGTCGGGAAGCGCCTCCTCGAACAACGTACTCTTCAAGGCGATCTTTAAAATGGGTATTCCCTGTTCATCGAAGAATATGTTTCCATCGAACATTCAGGGCTTGCCCACCTGGTACCAAATTCGGGCTTCTGCGGAAGGCTATCTGAGCCGCAAGGACGTTATTGATGTGATGGTGATGTTCAATGACTCCACGGCCGCTAAGGACATTTACCGGGTCCGGGATGGCGGCGTGATTCTTTACGACGATTCTACTCCTCTCCCACCTCATCTGAAACGTGACGGGGTTCAATACATAGGAGTTCCTGCCAATAAGTTAATCGCCAAGCTGGTACCCGCCTCACCCTTACGCGCCAAGCAACGTAACATGATCTACGTCGGCGCCTTGGCCTATCTCTTTGGCATCGACATGGAAGTGATAAAGGCGGTTCTCGAAGACACCTTCGGTAAAAAGCCAGCCGTCATCGAATCCAACTTAGTTTGCATCGACGCCGGATATCAATATCTGAAAGAAAAAGGGGTCACTCAAAATATTGCCCGTCTACAAGAAATCCCCAACGGTAACAAAGGGAAAATCATCACCGAGGGTAACACCGCAGCCGCATTGGGCGCAATTTACGGCGGCGCCTCGGTCATTTGTTGGTATCCCATCACCCCATCGAGTTCCCTCGCTGAAGCGATGGAGTATTATCTGCCCCGACTGCGCAAACCCAAAGACGGTAAGCGAACCTATGCCATCGTACAGGCAGAAGATGAGATCGCGTCAGCAGGCATGGTCGCCGGCGCCGGATGGGCCGGAGCCCGCGCCATGACCTCCACTTCCGGGCCGGGGGTCTCTTTGATGAACGAGACCATCGGCCTCGCCTACTATGCCGAGATTCCATGTGTATTTTTTATCATCCAGCGCGGCGGCCCCTCGACGGGTCTGCCGACACGGACGCAGCAGGCGGATATCTCTTTGATGTATGGCGCCTCCCACGGTGATACCCGACATATCATTTTAATCCCTCATGACATGAACTCCTGCTTTGATTTCGCGCGCCGGAGTTTCGATTTCGCCGATCGATTCCAGACGCCGGTTTTCGTGGCGATGGACCTCGACCTGGGTATGAATTTTTGGTCTTCCGAACCTCTCTATCTAGAAAAAGAACCCTACGACTACGGAAAGCGATTAAGTGCGGAACAACTTGAGGAATGGACCAAAGCCGGGAAAAAGTTCCGCCGTTACTTTGACCAGGACGGCGACGGCATACCTTATCGGACCGTCCCCGGAAATCAGCACCGCATGGCCTCTTACTTCACACGCGGATCGGGCCACGACGCCGACGCCAAGTACTCCGAAGATGAAAATGACTATAAATACATTCTTGATCGACTGAAAAAGAAGTTTGATACCGCGCGAAAATTTGTTCCCAAGCCAATCGTCGAGAAGGAAAGAGGCGTCAAAACCGGGATTATCTGTTATGGTTCCAGCTCCGAAGCGGTGCGCGAGGCTCGCGACAGGTTAAAAACGCGGGGGTTGAAAACCAACCACATGTTAATCCGGGCTCTGCCGCTAACCAAAGAGGTCCGGGATTTCTTAGTGGAGCATGACACCGTTTACTTCGTGGAACAGAACCGCGATGCTCAAATGGCAGCAATCATCAAAGATGAAAATCCCGAGTTGGGAGCGAAGATTGTCAGTATACTCGTTTACAACGGTTTACCGATAACCCCAAAATCGGTTGTGGACCAGATTTTCGATGCGGCACAGTCAGCCGAACTAAAAACCGCACAGATGTAAGGATAGAATCATGGCAGAAGCAAAACTAAATCGGATTAACCTAACGGAAAAGGATTATGAAGGGGCGCCCTCGACTATGTGCCGAGGCTGCGGCCACGACGCGATTTCAGCGTCGGTCATGCGCGCGTATTTCGAAAACAGCATTGATCCTCGCAAGGTGGTTAAATTGAGTGGTATCGGCTGTTCCTCGAAAACGCCCGCCTATTTTCTGAGTCAATCATTCGGCTTTAATGCCGTTCACGGGAGAATGTCAGCCGTTGCAACCGGCGCCAATCTGGCCAACCACGCGTTGATGCCTATAGGAGTTTCCGGCGATGGAGACACCTCTGCTATTGGCTTGGGCAACTTTTGCCACATGATGCGGCGTAACGTGAATATCACTTACATCATAGAGAATAATGGCGTTTACGGACTAACCAAAGGCCAATTTTCCGCCACTGCTGATGTCGGGTCCGTCATGAAAGGCGGAAAGGTCAATGACATTCCAGCCATCGACATGGCCGAGTTGGCAATTACACTTGGAGCCACTTACGTCGCCCGTAGCTTTTCCGGCGATCGCAAACAGCTCACCCCTTTGATCCAAGGTGCCCTCGCTCATCAGGGGAGCGCCATCCTCGACGTTATTAGCCCCTGTGTGACCTTCAACAACCATGAAGGATCCACCAAGAGCCTCAAGTATGCTAAAGGCCACCTCGACCCGATCCATGACATCGATTTCATTCCGCCCTACGAAAATATCGAAGCCGATTATGATGAAGGAACGGATCACGCGGTGGAATTGCACGACGGCTCGCACATCATTTTGCACAAGCTAAGTAAAGACTACGATCCCACCAATAAGATGCAAGCGATCTCAGCGATCCACGCGGCCATCGCCGAAGGTAAGTTCTTGACGGGCCTGATTTACTATAACCCGAATCGCAAGGAGTTTGCCGAAGAATTGAATCTCTGCGACATACCGTTATCTGAATTGACCCAGGATGATCTTCAGCCACCACTAGAAGCGCTGGAGAGAATCAACGCCGAAATGATGAAGTAAAATACAGGCTCTTAAACGCAAAAGGCCTGGTAGAATTCCTAGCAGGCCTTTCGATTGACGCCTTGAGCAGCTTGTCGAACCGTAATTATAACCCCACCGCCTGTTTCTCCAGCCCTTTCCACGTCTCGATGATCTCGCTGGAAGACGCCACCAAGCCAAAGTGACGTCGCATGTTCTCCAAGGTGCCCAAGTGTAGCTTCGCTTCGTAGGCAGCGGAACAATCATCGATCATGGTCACGTAATAATCATAGATATAAGCGTCGCGCGCCGTGGTTTCGACACAAACATTGGTCGCGACCCCGCACACGAGAACGCTCTGAATGTTGCGTGCCTTGAGCACCGTGTTTAGGTCCGTGTTGATAAAGGCACTGTAGCGATGTTTGATTACCACTCTCTCAGTCGGTAACGGTGCAATGCCGTCATAGAGCTCCGCGCCCCAGGTTCCTTCTCGGCAAGTGTTCAAGCCGCTCTTTTGTGAGTTCCGATAGATCCAAGAAGGCGTGTCGGTCCATTCGCTGTGCGTCGTCCTAATGTAAACAACAGTCAGGCCAACGCGCCGCGCTTCATTGATGAGCCGCAGAAGGTTCGGCACCATCGCTAACGCCGCGCTCACATCCTCACCTCGCTTTCCGGCACTGCCCTCCGGACTGACGAAATCGTTCTGTACGTCGACGACAATTAGTGCCGCGTATTTCGGATCACAGCGCTCTTTGAGGGTTCGCAAAACGTCCATCGCTTTTTCCCTTCCAAAACCGAGGATTGAGGATGGAGGGTCGAGGATGGCGATCCTCGATCCTCCATCCTCCATCGTCTGTTTCCGTTAGTGGTCGTGTTTTTTTTGCAATCCGCCGTGTCCAAGGGTCATGATATCCGCACGGGTAATTTTCTCTCCCGCTAACAACCTGGGCAACAATATATCGAAGGCGGTGAATGGATCATGGAGTACGCAACCCGATAACCCCAAGACCGGCGTTTCGTTCAAATAAGCCATGACAAACATCGAGCCAGGCAGAATAGGAAATCCATGCGACTCCACTTTTGCGCCGCTGCGACGGATTCCTTCGGGCGTTTTGTCGTCCGGATCGACGGACATGCCGCCGCTCACTAGAATGATCTCAGCACCTGCCCCCTGCGCATTCTTAATGAGCTCGGAAATCTGATCCGGATCATCCGTCGCGAGCTGCTTGTCCGCAAGATCGGAGCCCATGTCGGAGACTTTCCTTCGTACCACGGGTTCGAAACCGTCTTTGATTCGGCCGGAATAAACTTCACTGCCGGTTACGATCAAATGAACCTTCCGCGGCGGCATTGGCAACACTGTCACGATCGGGTGATCCTTGCACAGCGCTTCGGCTTGCTGGATCAAAGCCTCTTTCACAACCACCGGGATGGTTCGGGTGCCCGCCACCACGTCGCCTTGCCTCACGTAACGGTTCGACGGCAAGGTGGCCATCATTAGATCGCCCAAGGAATTGAAGCGATAGAGAAGATCAGCGTCGACCTTCAGCAAGCCTGATATCTCTGCTACCAGATTGACCCGACCCTCCACCGGGTCGGTCAATTTGAGATTTGGACCCGCGGCCGCCTTGGCCAATCGACGCGCTGCGTCTTCTTCATGGAGCTCATCTTTTTCAAGCTCCATGACATACAGATGTCGTTTCCCCACGTCGAGCAGTTTCGAAATATCTTCGTTCCGCACGATGTGGCCACGCCGAAAGGCGGGACCTTTATGCTTGCCGGGCACGATCTCGGTGATATCGTGGGCTAGTGGCATCCCTATGGCTTCTTCTACAGGAATGACTTTCAACATTACTGCAATCTCCTTGAAACCCTCTAACAAATACTGCCCAATTTTTCCACCCGGTGACGACCTTGTCCAGCGTCATCCAAGACCTCGAACTAGGTAGGCCGACTGATTTCAGCTTTCCAATCAATCTCGATGCAGAAGCTCCGATTTGACGGCGGGCTCCGCTTCTTTTTTTTCGACGGTAGTCACGAGCACTTTGTCGATCCGCTTCCCGTCCATATCGACGACCTCAAAGCGCAAATCGTTCCATTCAAACGATTCGGCTACGGACGGAACGCGTCCCATCTGTGTAAACACGAAACCGCCCAAAGTCTGGTAGGCGTCTTTTTTTTCTCCAGGTAAGCTTTCCAGATGAAAGATTTCTCTAAATTCGTCTACGCTGAGCATGCCGTCCAACAGCCACGAGCCATCGTGGCGCTGCACGGCTTTCGGATCGTTAGGCTTCGCGCCCAAAGGCATGTCGCCGGCAATGGCCTCTAGAATATCATGGTGCGTCAATAAGCCCTCGATGCCTCCATATTCGTCAACCGCCAACGCAATATGCTTGCCGGACGTCTTGAAGGATTCCAATAAGGCCAAGACAGAAATCGTCCTGGGAACAAACAGCGGCTGTTGTATCAGAGCTTTCAGATCCAACGGCTTTCCCGCTAAACTCATCGCCAATAAATCTTTCGCTTGCACTATGCCGGTGACATTGTCGAGAGTTTCGGTTGCTACTGGAAACCGGGAATGACCGCTTTGAATGATTTTCTCGCGAATCTGCTCCATGGTGTCTCCAAGATCGATCCACGCAATCTTTGTTCTTGGCGTTATGAGCGACCGGGCGGTTTTATCGCCCAGACGAAGCACGGCTTCCATCATGTCTTGCTCCGATTCTTCGAATACACCCGCCTCAGTGCCTTGTTGAACCAAAGTTTTGATCTCTTCCTCCGTAACCGACGCTTCTTGAGCCTGCTGTTTCCCAAAGAGGTAACACACCGCGTCAGTGGAAATACTCAGGATATGAACCATCGGGGAGAATATCTTCGAGAGCCAGCGGAGGGGAAACGCGACGACGGTCGCGACTCTCTCGGGATAGCGCGCAGCGAGACGCTTGGGAATCAATTGACCCACGACGAGCAAAAAGTAGGTGATGCCAAGGACAACCAACGCCAAGGCTATGGCCCGGCTATAGGGTTCAACGACGGGAAAAAAGGCGATCAACGCCGCCAGGTGGTCCGCAAGAGCTCTTCCCCCCAATGCGCCCACCGAGATAACGATCAAGGTGATGCCTATTTGTACCGCCAATAAGAAACGGTTGGGTGTGTTGGCAAGTTCCAAAGCTGCTTTTGCCCTCGTATTGCCCTTGCCCGCCCAGTCCTGAAGCCTTGACTTTCGCGCTGTAACCACGGCCATTTCGGACAGGGCGAACACACCGTTAGCCAAAATAAGCAACGCAATTGTGAGCACATCTATCCCGATTTCCGACATTCTTACTAACTCCTCTCCCTCCAGCATGGGAAGGGAAACGATGGCGATTGAAGGACACAGCCAGGAATGCTTTGAAAACCGATTGTATCGTCGCATATGTGCAATGCAAAAGCGAAAGCCCGGGATTAGTCACATTTCTGCACTGGTTTGTCAAGAATCTCTTCTTTTTTCACGGGCTTGACATAGAACCGCAACAGTCCTATATCGGATTTCGATAACGAAATGCAGAAGACTACAGAGAAAGAGAGCCGAAATCGGGCCACGCCTTTGGGGCGCAAGGTTCTGATAGCCGCTAGAGAGAAGGTTATTGAACTTTTCGGTGAGCTCTTGGAGGATGAGCTGTTGAGGTCATGAGGCCCAGGAGTCAGAGGAGGATAGGATGAAATATCTTTGGGGCATTGTAGCGCTGTCCGTGGTCGTGTTTCTTTTTCTTATTGTGAGACTCCTTAGCCTCGGCAATGAAATCGGGGCACTGGATCAAGAAACGGCCGTGAATTAGCCGCCATCCAAGATTCTCTCAAGCGCGCGCAAGCCGATCTCGCAAGCGCAAAGGAAACAGTCCCGGGCTTGGGAGAGTATATGACCACGATCCAACTACACATGGGAAAACTCTGGTTTGCGGCCAAGGCTCACAATTGGGAACTGGCAGGATACGAGCTTGACGAGCTTAAGGAGACGATGGAAGCGGCGAAGGGCCTCAACGCCGAGAAAAACGGAGTCAAGATATCGGGTGTTCTCGATTCTGTTCTCCAGACCCAGGTTGCCCAACTGGCCGAATCGATAAAGCGCAAAAAACCGGCGGAATTCCAGAAGTCGTACGATGAAACTTTAAGCGCATGCAACGGATGCCACACTGAAGCTGGCTACAAGTTTATCCATATCGTCCGCCCGAATGCTCCGCCTGTCACCAACCAAAGATGGGAGCCGTCAAACAAATAGAGAAATAACAAACCAAAGGAGATACTCGAAGCATGGCTCGACTACAACCGGCTCAAAACAATCAACTGAAGGCGCTGCAGAAGGAGTTCAAGCGACTGCAAAAAAAATTGCAGGCGATCCATAAAAAAACCGGATACGAAGATCTCGCACATGGAGTGCTTGCTCTCGAAATCGCTGAGCACACGGTGGAAGAGACCTTGGAGCACACCGGACTCGGCGGCGAGATCGAGCACCGACCGGATTCGAAAGCCTACCGTCAAGCAAAACAGTGGTTGAACACCGTCAAAAAAATAAAAGATCAGGGCAACAAATTTCTTAGGGCTCATCCGAGCGAGGATTTGGAAACGGCTTTAAAGGCATTGGAAATCGCCGAGGGTTCGCTCGAAGAGGTCGCCGAACGCTATGAATGAACATGTCGAGATTGCCATGGACGAAGTCGTCCCTACCCAGCGGCAGGTTTCACTTCTGGAGATTCTTTGGGTGTCCACAAGATTGGGGCTGACCTCTTTCGGCGGTCCAATCGCACACCTCGGCTACTTCCACGAGGAATACGTGAAACGGAGAAAGTGGGTCGATGAGCAAAGCTACGCTGATCTCGTCGCCCTATGCCAATCTCTGCCTGGCCCGACGAGCAGCATGGTGGGGAGCGCAATAGGATTTGCCCGCGCCGGTTTGCTCGGAGGCTTCGTGCACTGGCTTGGTTTCACCTTACCATCGGCGCTTGCGTTGATCGCCTTTGCGTACGGAATCGAAGTCGTTGGCACTGCAGACGACGCCGGCTGGTTGCACGGGTTGAAACTAGTCGCCGTGCCGGTCGTTGCTCTGGCGCTCTGGGGGATGGCGCGTACACTTTGTCCCGATCGCGAGCGCGCAACCCTCGCAATTCTCACCGCGATCGTCGCGTTAGCATGGCCAACTGCCGTTGGGCAGGTTCTTCCAATTGCTGCCGCTGGCCTCATCGGCTGGTGGTTTTTCCCGCCGGCAAACATACCTTCGGCGCTTCACATTCGGGTGCCGATTAGCCGTCAGACCGGGATAGTTTGCTGGATAATTTTCTTTGGCCTTCTGCTCGTCCTCCCCTTGTTACGTCAAGTGGTTGCCAATCAAACGTTAGCGGTCTTCGATAGTTTCTTCCGCGCGGGTGCTCTTGTTTTCGGTGGCGGCCACGTTGTCCTGCCCTTATTACAGGCCGGAGTTGTGGTCCCGCGATGGGTAACAAACGATCAGTTCGTTGCCGGCTACGGCGCTGCGCAAGCGGTTCCCGGTCCGCTATTCACGTTCTCCGCCTATCTCGGATTTGTTATGCAGCCAGAGCCTAATGGCCTGAGTGGAGCGGCTCTGGCGCTCGTTGCGATTTTCCTCCCAGGTATCCTGATGACTGCTGGTTCGTTGCCATTCTGGGACTTGCTCCGCACACGGGCTAGTTTTCAATCTGCGATCCGCGGCATCAACGCAGCTGTGGTAGGTCTTCTGCTTGCGGCTTTTTACAATCCTGTTTGGACGAGCGCGATTTCTAAACCGCTGGATTTCGGGCTTGGCTTGTTCGCATTCGGATTGTTGGCTTTTTGGAAGCTGCCGCCCTGGCTGGTCGTTGCGCTGACTGCTCTGGGAGGAGAAGTGATAGCTCGGATTTAAGAGACTCTGTACGACAAGGCCGCATCAGGCTCGATTCGTGAGCAGCCTTTCGAAAGAAGGGTAATCGGCAGGGTTGTCGCAAGCGTTTCAAAAACATTAAGGAGGAGATTTATGAACCAAGATAGTCTAGTCAACAATCTTAGCTTTCGCGTGCACCACACGATGCTGCCGGTGGCTGATCTCGACCGATCCATTGGGTTCTACACGCGCCTGCTCGGCATGAAACTGAAAGAGCGCCACGCCAGCGAAGCGCGGAAGGTGGAAGTCGGTTTGATCGGATATGGCGACGAAGCGAGCACGCCGTTCCTGGAATTGATCAAAGACACGAGGGAGAACGCGCCGCAGGTGACACCGGCCAACATTCACATCGGGATCGACACCAGCAACCTGCGTCAGCTCTGCACCATCCTTGAAAAGCAAGGCGTAACGTTCATTCGTCCATTCAAACAGCGCTCCGACGGCATGGGGTTTAGCGCCTGGATCCGTGATCCCGACGGCCACGAGCTTGAGCTCGCCGAACGGCATCCAAGCGTGTAATCGCGTAGCCGTTATCGGTTGGCAGCGGGGCATTGTGTCCCGCAGAGTTCGCGCTAGACTTTTTTGGATAGTTGGTCACAGAAGGTGACTTCATGAACCGTAGAGAATTTCTACAGCTGACGGGTGTGTCCGCATTGTCCGGCCTGTCTTTCCTTTCCGGCTGCGCGGCTTTGGTCGACCGTACCGTTGGGTCTTCGACTTCGGCTGCCAACCAGGTTGACGACGCCGCACGCTTTTCCCTGCGGATCGCGCCGGTCAAACTCGATCTTTCGCCTAAGCAAACAATCCAGACGATCGGCTACAACGGTAGTGCGCCCGGGCCTTTGCTGCGCGTAAAAGAAGGTCAGCAGGTCATTGTCGACGTAAAAAACGACACCGACGTTCCCGAGCTGGTGCATTGGCATGGACTTTACGTGCCTTCGGAAGTGGACGGCGCGATGGAAGAAGGCACGCCGATGGTTCCCGCTGGAGGATCGCGCCAATATGCTTTCACCGCGCAGCCGAGTGGAACCCGCTGGTATCACACCCATGCCTTCGCCGGCAAAGATCTGCGCCGTAGCCTGTACTCCGGACAATTTGGTTTTTTCTACATCGAGCCTAAAAACATTCCAGGCAATTACGATCAAGAAGTTTTTCTCGCGGCCCATCAGTGGGAGCCGGAATTCGTCAGCATGCAGGACATAAGAAAAGGACCGCCACCGGACAACGGCCTGGAAGTCATGTATCGCGCCGCCTCCATCAATGACAAAGCCCTCGGTCATGGCGAGCCGATCCGGGTAAAAACCGGCGCCCGCGTTCTATTTCATCTGCTCAATGCCAGCGCCACCGATGATGTTCACCTGGCCCTGCCTGGCCATGATTTTCGAGTCATTACGCTCGACGGCAACTCCGTCCCAAATCCTCGCACCGTTCCTGTCCTGACCCTCGCTCCCGCTGAAAGAATCGACGCCATCGTCGAGATGAAACAACCCGGAGTGTGGATTTTAGGCGCGGTTGAAGACAGCATGCGGGAAATGGGCATGGGCGTGGTCATCGAATACGCAGGACAGAGCGGCGCGCCACAGTGGTCAAAACCGCAATCGAGCGCTTGGGACTATACCGACTTCGGCACCAACAACGCGCATGCAGAACCGGATCAGCGCATCAATCTGGTCTTTGAAAAAATCCTCGGCGGCCACGGCGGGTTTAATCGCTGGACCATCAACGGAAAATCCTGGCCGGATGTTGATCCACTGATAGTAAAGGAGGGGCAACGCTACCGAATCACGTTGGACAATCGGAGCGGCGACGATCATCCCGTCCACTTCCACCGCCATACTTTTGAGTTGACTCGGATCGGCGGAAAGACGACGGCAGGGATTCTTAAAGACACGGTCAATGTGCCGCGTCGCCAAAGCGTCGAAATCGATTTCGTCACCGATGATCCCGGCCTCACCTTGTATCATTGCCACATGCAGCTTCACATGGATTTCGGCTTTATGGGGCTGCTGAAGTATGCGTGAAGGACGAGTACCTAACTGGCAACCAAACAAAAACTTTATGGCTAAAGGGCTGCTGCTTTCTCTAATCTCATGGATGATATTGGCGCAGCGCGCATGGGCCGGCCCGCCGTTTACCACCGATGATCCCGAACCGGTCGAATATCGCCATTGGGAAATCTACGTCGCTTCACAACTCGAACACGACAAAGACGGCTGGTCAGGCACCTCGCCTCACTTCGAGGTGAACTACGGAGCGATTACAAACTTACAACTCCATCTGATCGCCCCTGTCTCGTTTACAGCGCCGTCTCATGAAGCCACACGCGTTGGCTATGGCGACACAGAGCTTGGAGTAAAGTATCGTTTCTTCGAAGAGACGGACCATCTTCCACAGGTTGGTGTTTTTCCGCTAATCGAACTCCCCACCGGCAGCAGGGAGCGCGGATTAGGCAGTGGACATACGCAGGCCTTTCTTCCGCTATGGTTGCAGAAGAGTTTTGGTCCGTGGACCACCTACGGCGGAGGCGGCTATTGGATCAATCCGGGAAAAGGCAACCGCGACTGGTGGTTTACCGGCTGGCTTTTGCAGCGCGAAATAACGCCGGCCCTCACCCTGGGCGCGGAAATATTTCACGAGACGCCAAGCGAAAAAGCCGGTGATTCCGATATGAGGCTCAACTTTGGCGGGTTCTATAATTTCAGCGACACGTATCATCTCTTGTTCTCTGCTGGCCACACGATTCAAGGCCCGAGCACGTTTCAAAGTTATCTAGCCTTCCAAATAACGTTCAGTGCGGAGAAAGAATTAGCCAAAAAAGGAGGAATAGACAATGAACTTAGTGCGTCAGACAATTAGGGCTTTACAAAAGCTATCTGGCTGGAAATCTCTATGTCAACGTGTATAGTGCTGCGCATAAGGGTGGCGAGATACGAGCGCAGCTGAGTCCCAAGTAAGTCCTTTAGTGTTTTTCTATTATGCCAGGCGTCTTGACTCCCTTTTCTTCCTCTGTTTTAGATCTAGAGAGGTCAGTTAGCTAGGGAGGGATGCGCAATGGCCGCATGCTTTCGCTACATTGTTAATGATGTGAATACCGCGATCGATTTCTATACGAAACAGTTGGGATTCAATCTGGAGATGCATCCGGCCCCTCCCTTCGCCGAGATCTCCCGAGGGGATATGCACATTTATCTGACGCAGCCTTTCCGCGCGGGGGGCGGTGCACCCATGCCTTCTGGCGAACAGCAAAAGCCCGGCGGCTGGAATCGCATTCATCTCATCGTCGAAGATTTGGACGCCACCATCGTGAAGCTCAAAGAAGCCGGCTGCCACTTCCGCAACGAGGTGGTCCAAGGCGTCGGCGGTAAGCAAATTCTTCTGGAAGACCCTTCTGGCAATCTCGTTGAGCTCTTCCAACCAAACACACCGGAATACCGCGCGCCGGGCTCAGGCAATAAAGCCGAAAGTCGCTGAGTCGCGCTCGGCTCAAAAACTCTCGGATTCATTCTCTGCGAAGTTCTCGAACGCTCGTCTAGCGAGCCGGGGACTCAAATCCAAAACACCTCCAGTGCCCCTGGCTTAAGCACGAGCCTGCGCCTCGCCCGTCGCGGTGGGCGCGCTCTCGCGAACCTCGAATCTCCGGACAGATGCAACGGCTGCAAGTCCAGCGGCGATCAACGTGACGAGTAGGCCGCCCAAGGCAGTTGCGCCGACAGCGCCGATTACCGAAGCTAGGGCGCCCGCTTCGAACTGTCCGAGCTGGGGACCCGTATTCGTAAACATACTGTTCACGCTCGTGACGCGGCCCCGAATCTCGTCGGGCGTTAAGAGCTGATTGATCGTGTTCCGTAGAACGAAGCTTATCGTGTTGGCCGCGCCCGCGGCCGCGAGCATCAGGAACGATAACCAGAAGAAGGGAGAGAGACCGAAAACCGTCGTAAAGATCCCATACGCGCTTACGCTTACAAGAACCCACGTTCCGGCTCGCCGCACTTGGCTCCGCACGCTCATCACTGTTGCCATGGCGAGGGCTCCCGCCGAGGTCGCTGAATAAAGTAGCCCGAGGCCCTGGGGTCCGACGCCGAGGATGTCCCGTGCGTAGATCGGGAGCAGGGCTCGACCGCTCCCGAAGAAGTTCTGGCTAAAATCCAACGCCATCATGGACAAAATTATCGGATGCATCCACACGAACGCCACCCCTCGCGCAGAGCCTGCATGGAGACAGCGCTGCGCCCGCCGGCTGCCTGGGGAAGGGGCCGCATCATGGCTAGAGCGGCAAGCATCGCGAGCCACGATACAGCGTCAACCGCGTAGCAAAGCATGGGTCCACTGTGAGCGAGCAGCAGGCCCGCCAGAGAGGGACCAACGATGGTTGCCACGTGGCGCTGCGTGCCACTCAGGGCGAGCGCATTGGCCAGATCGCTCCGAGGGACGAGGTTCGGGATAATCGCGGTCCGCGCCGGCGTTGCGGGCTACAGAAAGGATTCCCGCAGAAGCGGCACGTTCGTCGGGATCAACGACCACCATTGTGTACGACTGGCGCGTCGGCACATCGAGCTGCGAGAGCAGATTACGAGCTAGCAGCATCACAACCGCCAGTTCGAGGTTCGGCATCAGGGGTATCAGGAGAAGTAATATGTTCGACGGCAGGTGTGTGAAGACCATAGTGTTCAGGAGTCCGAAACGCCGGGCGATCGCGGGCGCGGCGAGGAAGGAGAGGGCGGCCAAGAGATTGGTGCCAAAAAAGATACCGCCCAAGGCATTGAGATCGGTTTTATAGCGGAGATAGAACCAATAGGCGACGATACTTTGCACGATGAAGCCACCGGCGAAGGCATCCAAGGCGAAAAGTCCTGCCAGCTTCGCCACGACCCTACGGGATCTTTGCACGCCGACCATCGGGGTTTCCGAAACAGTTTTGGTTCTCGCTTCAATGGTCGATGATAGGAAGCCAAAGAGAATCATCATCACGACGGCGCAAATAACGTAACTGCCCATCAAAAACCGGTAACCCGTGACTTGCGGAAGTGAAAACAATGATGGTAACCCGACGGCCAATGCACCCATAGCTCCGAACAGCGAGCCGACGAGATTGTAGGCGGAAAAGACGGCGGTTCGCTGTTGATCTTGAGTTGTCTGCGGGAGAATCGCTTGTTCGATGGAGAGAAAGGGTCCGACTTCTTTTCCAGAAGGATTGATCGTGCCAAAGATAGCGGCGACTGCAAGAAAAATCGGATTAGTACTTACAGCAAAGACCCATCCCGCAATAGCGTGATTAAGGCGCTTAGGCTGAGAACAAGGACATCGAGTTTTAGACTCTTCTGCCTCGCCGACGCTACTTGCTCTCGGTTCGAAAATCAAATCGCCGCAGCCACAATTATGGATCGGTGATCAGCTCTTGGAAGTAGAGTCTTCGCCCTCTGTACCCAGACTTTCGGAAAAAATTCCTTCTTCATACAGTGTTTCCCTTCTCGATCCCCATCTTCCATGCCAGCACCCGAAAGGATATATTTCGTCATCGCGTTGTTTATTGCCGTCCATCGCGGTTATGTCACTAAAAGTACACGGTAGAAACAGCCACAACATTTCGATTACGGGAATAAAACGGACGGAGGAGCAGTATTGGTTGTGGAGGAAAAAGACCAACTGGCCCGTTTTGAGCAAGCCATCTTGCCGCATATGGATGCCGCATATAATTTAGCCCGGTGGCTCACGCGCAATGATCATGATGCAGAAGATATGGTTCAGGAGGCGTATTTGCGCGCTTTTAAGTTTTTTCACGCTTTCCGTGGTGCGGATGGCCGTGCCTGGCTGCTCACCATTGTCCGCAACACCTGTTATACCTGGCTTCACCAAAACCGTGCGCATGAAACAAGCACCATGTTTGACGAAGAAATACACGGCGTTGACAGCGATACCTCAAACCCAGCCATTCTTGTGCTTCGGAGCGCTGACGATCAGATTCTCAGAGAAGCTTTGGATGAGTTGCCCGTAGAGTTTCGTGAAGTGGTGGTCTTACGCGATCTGGAGGGCTTTTCTTACAAAGAAATCGCTGGCATCGCAAATATTCCAGCGGGCACTGTCATGTCGCGCCTCGCACGTGCTCGAGAGCGGCTCAAACAGTTGGTCTGCGCTCGTCTAAGGGAGAAGCGCTGAGATGGACTGTAAAAACGCGCGAATCTTAATTGCCGGCTACCTGGATCATGAGCTCGACCCGGTGCGAACGTTGGAGATCGAAGATCATCTTCATGGGTGCACTGTCTGCTCCCAGAGCTACAAAGACCATCAAATCCTTAGCGCGGGTCTTAGAACAGACTCCGCCTATTTCAAGGCCCCAGCCGATCTTCAGAAACGGATCCAGCGCTCTGTGCGCCAAGCGGCCAAAGCTGAGTCGGCCTCTCGATGGCTGTCCTGGTCGTGGGGTAGGATGGCGGCTCCCTTGGCGGCTGCGGCGCTTGTGCTATTTACTCTTGTGCCGTTTTTGCGCGGCCCGTCCACAGAGGAGATTCTGGCTCGGGAAGTTGTCTCCAGCCATGTGCGTTCGCTGATGGCTAACCACTTAGCCGATGTTTCCTCCACAGACCAGCACACGGTGAAACCGTGGTTCAACGGCAAGTTAGATTTTTCACCGCCGGTGGCAGATCTTGCCAAGCAGGGATTTCCGTTGGTGGGCGGCCGCCTCGATTATCTCGACAAAAGGCCCGTGGCGGCATTGATTTATCAGCGGGAAAAGCATCTTATCAATGTCTTTATCTGGCCTTCTAGCGAAAGCTCCGATTCTGGCATAAAAGCAGAAACGCGGCAGGGTTATCATGTGTATCACTGGACTCGATCCGGCATGACATACTGGGTAGTTTCCGATCTTGAGCAGAATCAGTTGCAGGAATTTGCCCAACTATTGCAAAATCAATCTCCGACGACGTCATAGCTTCAAATTACACCGAATGGCCTTCATCACGAGGCCCTGTGCTATGACAAACAACCCCAATATACGTACATCTTTGGTCCCGTGGTCCGCGATAAACGAATGGCCAAGGCTAAGCGATGAAGCTAACCTTAAAACTCGTGAAATGTTTTTTATAATGTGCTCCTTCTTTTCTATTCAGCCTCTGCCCAAGCAGTACCCCCCGCATCACTGGGCACGCACCACCACGCGGCCGGTCATATAAGGATGGATCGAGCAATTGTAGTCGTAGGTGCCGGGCTGATCGAATCGCCGGCTAAAACGTGCTCCAGGCAGCAAGAGATCGGTGCCCGCTTTGCCGTCATTGTACTCCAGCCCATGCGGCGCGCCGTCGTCATTGGTCCAGGTGACGCTCTCACCGGGAGCTATCGTGATCTCCGCCGGCGCGAAAGCAAAGTTGGCGATCGAGACCTTAGCGCCCTCCTTCGCTGGGGTCGCCGCATGCGCTATCTGGGCGCAGACGGCGAGGGTAGGGCCAGTTAAAAGGATGCCCATCAAGGCGCACAACGGCCATAAAGGCTTTCGAATTCGCATATTCCGTGTTGTAAACATGCGATTATCTCCCAGCGGTCGCCGCGGTTCGCTGCACGACGACCCTGCGTGGCGCGTTGCCGACCGCAATCGTCGCAGTCCGGCCCGTTGCGAGATCGACGACGGTGACATCGTTCGAGCCCTCATTGGTTACGTAGGCCGTCTTACCATCGCCGGAGGCGGCCGCCCAGTTCGGCTGTTTGCCGACCGCGACGGTGCGCGCCGGCTGGTTCGTCGCCGGGTCGAACAAGAGCAGCTCCCCCGGCCCCTGCACGACGACCATGCCGAACGCCGAGCCACGCGGGTAACTAACGAAATGGGGCGATACGCCCGTCGGAATCTCCGCCACGATCTTATCGGAGGCCGGATCGAGCACCTGGACTGAACTGACTCCGGCTTGGGTAAAGTAGAACAACTTGCCGTCGTAAGCGAACTCCCCGTCGCGCGGTGTCTTCTCGAGCGACAGCGTACGAACCACGCTGCGCTTATTCAGGTCGATGAGGGCGAGCTCGAAGTGGCCCGGTTCTTGCCCCGTAACGTACGCGAGCTTGCCGTCGGGGCTGATCGCAATGGTATGCGGCTTGGGCACCGCGACCGTGGCAACCACGGTCTGTGTCGAGGTATCGACGAAGGCGATACGGTTCTCGCCGTATACGGTGACCAGCAGCAACCGGTTGTCGGGGGTGAGCGCCACGCCGTTCGGCGCCTTGCCAACGTCGATCGTCTTTACGACTTTGTCAGTGGCCGTGTCGATGACGTCGAGCGACGAAGATCCGTCGCCGCTTACATAGACAGTGCGTCCGTCCTGCGTTATTGCCATGCCGTGCGGACCTCTGGCGACCGGAACGGTCGCGACGACCTTGCCAGCATCGGTATCGATCACGCTCACCGTGTTGTCTTTGAAATTGCCCACATAGGCCTTGGCCGGCTGGGTCGGGGCGGCGGCCGGCTGCATCATCTGGGTACAGGCAGCCAGCGCGAGGAAGCTAACCCCCATCAAGGCACCTAGCCACCGAAACCCGTTAGCGATCTGTATATGATGCGTTATCATTTTTTAGTACCTCCTTATAAAAGGGTCTTCTGCATATCTGTATGACTCTTTCATTTGAATAAATATTCCCGTGGGGAAGTGGCTGGGCTCTCCTTAGAGCTCTGCTGACGAACGAGAATTATTCGTGTTAGCGTCGGTCCCTTCCAATCTTATGACTGTTTCAATCTGAGTTTATTCCCGAAAACTAATCTCCGACTCGTCACGGCGGTGTCCCGGGGATCGGTGCCCACCAGAGGCAACAGGTTACTGCCTGTTGAAAGAAAGCCTGGCTTAGAACCGAAACGAAACTTATGCTCGCGTTGCTGCAGGATGCTATCGCCTGCTTTCAAACGTTTGTCTGTGCAACGGGCAACCGGCAGAAGAAATGGTTCCTGGAAACGGAGGAATGGTTAACGAACAGGGTAACGAGTGGATATTTTTTTCGAGAATATCTGTGACACTCTGGGGATTAGTCCCTCATTATCTTCGGGAAGGGCAAATTTTTTGGAAAACGCCAGCGCCTCGTGAAAGGCGTCGCCGGCGTTAGTTAGCACCCCAGGCGCCACTACGTTGAATCCCGCTGGTGAAAATCACGAAGAAGAGAAGAATGGCCAAACAACGATTCGACAGTCGAAGAGCGCTAACTGCGTGAAGACTCAATCGTTCGGCGCGTTGAACGTAGCAGGCAAGTCTTAGCTGCGAGACCCGCTGCTCATCGCGTTCAGACGTCCGCCATCCACCGGCAGAATAGCGTTGGTAATATAGCTTGCTTTGTCGGACGCTAGGAAAACCGCGGCTTCGGCGACGTCTTCCGGTTGGCCGATACGGCGCAAAGGAATCATGTCGTATTCCGGGCTTGCGATTCCCCATATCCTTTTGACCCATCGGCGTGCCGACGATCCCGGAGATAATCCCATTCACTCTGATATTGTAAGACGCAAGATCGACCGCCGCTTGGCGGGTGAGCGAATTGATCCCGCCTTTGGATACCGAATAGGCCGCGCCGCCGGGGCTCGACCTCTCGCCAGAGCCAGCGGAGATGTTGATGATTACTCCGCCTCTTTGTTCTCTCATCATCTTGCCGGCGTGCTGAATGCAGAGAAAGTAGCCGGTTAAATTAACGGTCATGATGCGGTTCCATTCCTCAAGGGATACGTCCAACACGCCACCGCTTGCGGAGTGAGCCACGCTATTAACCAAGACACCGAGTTGTCCATGTTGTCTGCGAATATGATCGAACATAGCTGCCACTTGTGCAGGATGAGCAACGTCAGCCGCAAAATAATCGCCACGAATTTCTTTAGCGATCTTCTTGGCGTCTTCTTCATGGCGAGAATGCACGATCACCTTGGCGCCTTCGCGAGCGAAGGCGCGCGCAATGCCCAGTCCAATGTTATGAGTCGAGCCCGTAACCAGGGCAACTTTGTCCTTTAGCAACATAAAGTATACCTTCTCTCCCCGTCTCTCAGTGTCCCACTTTCTGTCTTTCCGCTAAGTCTGACTAAGGCGACCCAAGCTGAAATTGGGTTCTATCGCGCGGCGGACGCTTCACTGGTTTGGAGCAGATAGGCCTGAATGAATTGATCGATATCACCATCGAGAACGGCATCGGCGTTTCCCACCTCGACACCGGTGCGATGGTCTTTGACCATGCGGTAGGGATGGAGCACGTAGGATCGGATCTGGCTGCCCCAGGCGATATCCTTCTTGGTCTTGTGATAGATCTCCATCTTTTCCTTCTGTTTTTCAATCTCCAACTCGTACAAACGGGAGCGCAGAATCTTCATCGCCATTGCCCGGTTTTTATGTTGTGAGCGCTCATTCTGGCAGGCGACCACGATTCCCGTGGGAATGTGCGTCAAACGCACCGCCGAGTCCGTCTTGTTGACATGCTGCCCGCCGGCGCCGCTGGAACGGTAGGTATCGACCCGCAGATCCGCTTCGTTGATCTCGATTTTGATGGTGTCGTCCACTTCCGGATAAACAAAAACCGACGCGAAAGAAGTGTGCCGTCGAGAATTCGCGTCAAAGGGCGAGATCCGCACGAGTCGGTGGATGCCTGCCTCCGCTTTGAGATAGCCGTAGGCGTAGTCGCCTTCCACCGTGAAAGTAACGCTCTTGACGCCGGCTTCTTCGCCCGGCTGATATTCGAGGATCTCTTTCCGATAGCCGCGGCGGTCCGCCCAGCGGAGATACAAGCGCAGCAATATTTCCGCCCAGTCCTGCGCCTCGGTTCCACCGGCACCCGGGTGAAGAGTTACAATCGCATTTCGCCGGTCGTCGGGCCCGCCAAGGAGTTGCGTAAGTTCGGTCTGGGCCATCCCTTGCGCGACCTCGGCAACTTTCGCGGCGGCTTCGGTGAGCGCCTCTTCGCTCTTCTCATCTTTCCCTAGATCGAGAAAGAACCGGGCTTCTTCTAGAGAAGATCGATATTTTTCCCAGGAGTCTATGACATCTTTGAGGGAGGCTTGCTCTTTGAGAATGCCTTGGGCCTTTTCGCTGTCGTTCCAGAAATCAGGCTGTGAAGTGACTGTGTTTAGTTCCTCGACGCGCTTCCGTTTCCCATCGAGGTCAAAGACGCCTCCGCAAAAGTTCGAGTCGCTCTTCCAGGTGGGCAAGTTGTTCTTTGGTTTCTTCTAACATCTCTCTAACAGCCTTTCGTTCAATACCGGGCTTGCTGTGACCTTAGTATCGCCCTGGGGCTCAGCCGTCGCTGCGATCGGCTGAAGCACCCGCAAATAATTATACCTTTAATAGCCCCCGGTCACAAAGCGCACTATAGATCTTGTTCTCCAGACGGCCCGTGATCCGGGCGTCTTTCGGCGAGCGTTCGTGGTCGTACCCGAGCAGATGCACGATGCCATGAATCAAGAGTGTCACTATTTCCTCGTCCAAGGTTCGGGCTCTTTGCTTGGCCTGCTCTCTAGCCTTCTCCACTGAGATAACCACGTCCCCTAGCAGTTGCACGCCCACGGGTAACTCCTCCCCGGCGGGAAACGATAACACGTCCGTGGGATAATTCCTTTTACGAAACTTGGCATTTAATTTTTGAATCTCCGCGTTGCCGGTCAATACCAGGCATAACTCGGCTTGATCTTGCTCGACTATCTCTAGGACTTTCCGGGCAACGTTCTTCAGTTTACGACTAGGAAACTTTTTGCCGTCATCCCTGCGGATGATTTCAACAGGCATCGCGAGAGTGTAACTTTTCCTTGTTGAACTTGCGAACCAGAGGGTAGGAACGGGTTTGAAACCCGCCCCTATAAATCCTAACGAACGTTAAAAACCTGCTGATAGGAAGCAATCAACTCATTGAGGTTGGCTCCGATGGAGGCCGGGTTCACAAAAACGAAATCTTTCTTATAAAGCTCTTGATGACGCGGGATCTGCTTTACACCCTTGCGGAGCGTTAAGCGCGGAATCTGCTGGGCCATCAGGGACTGTGCCTCTTCCGACAAAATCCAGTCGATAAAGAGGATTGACGCGTGAGGATGGGACGATCGACGCATCAGAGCCAAGGCATTGGGCTCGGCGGGGTAAGGGTCGAACAGACGATAATCGATAGGGGCCCCTTTTTCTTTGTACTCGGTGGCCCGCCGGCCGCGCGCGGCAATAACGATTGCCGACTCGCCGGCAAGCATGAGTTGCACGCGCATGATGCTGCTGGAACCGGGTATGTGCAACTGTTGTCGGGCCAGTGCTTTCATGTACTCCAGTCCTTTCGCCTTTCCCATCCCGTCGAGCATCACCGAGTACCAGGCATACTCATCGCTGCCCATGTTCATCTTGCCTTTCCACTTGGGAAGAAGCAAATCTTGGTAGCTGCGAGGTGCCTCGGCCTGCGACACCAACTTGGTATTGAAAGCCAACACGATGGGCGTCACCTCGAAGGACGACCAGAAACCTTCCGGGTCATAGGAACCGGCAGGGAAGGCATTGAGTTCGGGAGACAAGTACGGGGCCGAATAACCTTTCTGCTTTAACTCCCACATCTCCACCGGCGCCGATCCCACCACGTCGACCGCGAAGAGTCCGGCTCTCGCTTCCGTGTCTATCTTGGTAATGACGGTGGACTGTGATAGGCGGTTGGCTCTCACTTTGACGTAGGGAACCGCTCTCTCGAAGGCGCCGACAATTTTGGGGAAGTCGGTCAGGCTCATCGAGGTATACCAGACCACTTCGCGTTCCTTGCGTGCGTTTTCCTCTAACACGGCTTTCCGCTGCTGGGGAGGCAAGCCGCGGACGTTCTTGAGAACGTCGTCAATCGTTGCGGCGCCTGCCGGAATAACAATGCGCAAAGCGATAAAGGTGCTCGTTGCCAGCAGACGGAGTCCATTAAATCCGGAGAACCTTCTGTTCATCTCTTTCCTCTGAATTGGCCTCGTCTAACACTTCCGTAAAGGCTGGTCAAGGCAAGCTGCAGGGGAGCTGTAGATTTAATTGACTTGCCCTGGTCGATTTGCTAGTAAACGGAAAGTTCGACTTCTTAGGAGGAATGAGATGACCTATATCATTGCTGAGCCCTGCATAGGCGTGAAGGATACCGCCTGTGTCGATGTATGTCCGGTCGATTGCATCCATCCGACCAAAAATGAGACCGAAGAATTCGAGAAAGAAAACAAGCTCTATATCGATCCTGAAGAGTGCATCGACTGTGGGGCTTGCGAGCCGGTCTGCCCCGTTGAAGCGATCTTTGAAGAGGCCGCGACTCCAGAGAAGTGGAAACAGTTTATTCAGATCGACGCCGACTGGTTCAAAAAAAAGAAAGGCTGAGTCTCCCGTCCCCTTGACGGTGTAAAATCAACTCGAAAGGCTGAGGAAATTTCCTCAGCCTTTCTTTTTCTCCCGTCTTGACTCTTCGTTAATCCCTGTTGTAGGCATAAGACCCAAGCTTTCGGCACCGCTACAGGAGCAATCTTCAATGGTTCTAGTTCTCAAGAACGATCAGATGGAAAACCTACTTCCCATGGAAGAGGAAATCGACGCCATCGAACAGGCTTTTCGCGAACTGGGCCAGGGTGTTGCCATGAATGCGCCGCGTGCCCGGCTGAGAACCCCTTGGAAGGAAGAAGGCGGGCAATACTATTTCAACAACATCATGGGGCTTGTTCCCGGTGTAAAGTCAATGGCACTACGCATCGATTCCAGTTTCTCTAAAGAAGTCCAAGTCGCCGGCAGCAAGCGCCGGGTGTATCCTGGCGACTATATCGGTCTCGTCATGTTGTTCGACATGGACACCTGCGAGATTTTGGCGATGATGGACGATCATCACATCTCCACCATGCGGGTGGGTGCCACAAGCGCTGTTGCCAGCAAATACCTCGCCCGAAAAGATGCCAAAGTCCTGGGGCTCCTGGGGTCTGGCGAACAGGCCCGAACCCAAGTCACGGCCCATCTATCTGTGCGGCCGCTCACTAGGATCAAAGTATACAGTCCGACCAAGGACAATCGCGAGAAATTCGCCCGCGAAATGAGCGCACAAACAGGCGTCGAAGTCGTATCCGTGGCATCCGCTGAAGAAGCCGTTCGCGGCAGCGATATCGTTAGCGCCGCCACGAATACCGTCGATCCAGTCGTGCAAGGCCGCTGGCTCGAAGCAGGCATGCACGTCACCAGCCTGGTCGGCGGTGACGGCTTTTTGCCGCGCAAGGAACTCGACGACGAGGCGGTCAAACGAGCCGATCTCATCGTCGTCGGCTACAAGCCGCAAATTTTCATCGACAAACAAGCGGAGTTTCACGACCGCATCGAGCGCGGGATCATCAAAGCCGAAGATCTGCACGAGCTGGGCGAGCTTGTGAACGGCAAGTGCCGCAGTCGCAACGACGACGAAGAGATCACCTTCTTCAAGAACAATACCGGCATGGGGATTCAGTTCGCCGCCACGGCGCGAAAGATGTACGAGAAGGCCAGGGAAAAGGGCATTGGCACGGAGCTGCCACTCGATTTGTTTATGACTCGACGCGGCGATAAAGCTTACTCGCCATGAACGGCTTGCCCTGAAGATCCTTCGAGCAAGCCCGGTTCAAAGTTCAATGTTCAACAGTTCAACGTTTCCGGAGTTCCCCCACCTTGAACTTTTGAACCTTGAACCAGCCGCCGTAAGTGCGACTAAGCTTCGTTTCACGGCGAGCTAACCAAGGTGCTTCAATTGAATATCAATCAGGAGGTGCGATGATGCGAGAATGGGAACAGTTTTTTCCAGAAGACGAGAGAAAAATGTACGAGAAAGCCGGTTACAAAGGCAAAGACCAATTCGGCCGTAACCCCGCGCTTTTAATCATCGACGTCATCACTGGTTTTACCGGCACCCAACCGATGGATGTCATGGACGCCATCGATGAATTTCCCACGAGTTGCGGCAAGGTCGCTTGGGACGCGCTGCCCAAAATTCAGCAGTTACTCCAGGGGTGTCGCGACGCGGACGTTCCCGTGATCTACTCCACCAGTGATCCCGACTTCAAAGCGGCCTTTGGTAATGCGACCAAGCGCGGCGTGGATGCCACGGATTTTGAAAAACTGGCAGTAGCATTTCCTGACATGATCAAACCTAAAGAGGGCGAATTCATCGTCCGCAAGGCCCGAGCCAGCGCTTTCTTCGGCACGCATTTGATCACTTATCTAGTGCGCAAGAATATCGACTGTTTACTGGTGACCGGCACCAGCACCTGCGGCTGTGTGCGCGGCACCGTCTTGGATGGCTATTCCTACGGCTACCCGGTCTTCTTGGTCGAAGAGTGTGTCTTCGATCGCTCGCGTACGTCGCACCTGGTCAATCTCTTTGAGATGAACGCCAAGTACGCAACGGTCATTCAACTAGCGGAGGCGTTGAACTACGTGGGGCAGCTGAAGCGAGTCGAAGGCAGAAAAGCGATTGCGGGTTAATGTCTCCACTGGTAGTTGAACGAAAAAACGAAACCCGTCTTTCGTCATTCCTGCGGAAGCAGGAATCCAGGTTTCCGACATCCGCATTTTCATAGTTCATCAACGAACGGAGGTGGAAATGGCCACGGAAGCCCCTTTCCCCGAACAGGAATATCAAGATCGCTACCAGCGCGCCCAGGCGCTCATGGAGCGCGATGGCCTGGATGGTCTAATCATCTCTGAAAAGAATAACTACTGGTACTTCGCCGGTCTCATCAGTTACCAGTTGGATCACATCCAGCGACCGCAGATTTGTATTTTGCCGAAGGAACGGAAAACCAGCTGCTGCTCGTCTACGGCAACGACAAGGCGAAAGCCAAGGCACTGCCGTGGGTCGGCAAAGTGCGCGCCTATACCGACGTGCCGTTTCCTCAGGAGATGATCGCCCGCGTTATCAAGGAAATGGGATTGGGCGAAGCCAAACTCGGCTTCGAGCTCGGCGACGATCAGCGTTTGGGTATTCCGGTAAATTATCTGTCGGGTCTCACCGAAGCTTTACCAAAGGCGCAGATCAAAGACGGCACTGCGGCGCTCACCGAAATGCGGATCCTTAAAAGCTCGCGGGAAATCGAGTTCATGCGCAAAGCCTGCGACATTTCCGTCAAAGCCTATGATCGTTGCTTACCGCTTTTAAAGCCCGGCATGACGCGGCGCGAGATCGCCGACCGGCTTTATATTTCCATGATCGAAGAAGGCGCCCATCCGCGCCATCCCGGGTTTCTAATGCTTAACTCGTCGACCCGTTACGACGAGCGCCGTTATAACAAAGGCGACCGCATGGTCGCCGACTTCGGCGCGTGTTACGAGGGCTACTACGGCGATGTCACGCGCATGACGATCTTCGGCCAACCGACCGATGAGCACAAAAAAGATCATGAGACCGCCTGCGATGTTATTGATCTCTGTTTCGAGTCAATGCAGCCCGGCACGGCCATCGCCGAAGTGTCGCGCGTGGCGAACCGGGAATTGGTCAAGCGCCGGTATCAAGCCGTGGACAGCCCAAAACGCATTGGCCACGGCATCGGTATGTCGCGAGCCGAACCGCCATCGCTGAACGAAGTCGAAATGGAGCTTTATCGTCCCGGGATGGTCCTCGCCCTGGAACCGAAAGTGCGCTCGGAAAAAAGCGCCGTCCATCTGGAAGAAGACGTGCTCATTACCGAGAAAGGTCCGGAGTTTCTGACCACGGGCTGCCGCGTTTTAAGCGTTGTGCCATAGTCATGGGTGCCGACGGTATTCTTTACCTGTCCAACGAGGACGTAAAAACAGTCCTCGATCTTAGCCGCGCCATTGAAATCACGGAGCAGGCGCTGCGCGATCACAGCGAAGGTCGAGTCATCTGGTCTACCCCCGAAGATCTTGCGATCAAGCCGAAACAAGGCTGGCAGTCGTGGGTGACCGGCTGTGCTCTGGCGAGCGAGCCCGTAGCCGGCTTTCGCATCCGTTCGATCAAGGCGGCCGGCGGCAGCCGGGATGCGTCGCGTCCGCCGCGCGGGCCGAGAAGAATTCTGATTCTCAGCGACCGCGAAGGCGGCGAGATTCGCGCGATCATGGACGAAGACTGGTGCCATGCCGTCCGCACCGCCGCGGCCGCAGCAGTCGCCATGCGCGTGCTCGCGCGCAAGGACTCGTCCATCATGGCGATGCTCGGCGCCGGCGACACCGCCCGCGCCGCCGTGCCGGTGATGGCCAAGGTTTTCGCTCTAAAAGAAATTCGCGTCACCTCGCGGACACCGGCGTCGCGAGAGAGCTACGCTAAAGAAATCAGCAAAGAATACGGCCTCAATGTGCGCGCGGTGGAATCGACGGAAGCCGCGCTCGACGGCGTGGATCTCGTCGTTTCGGCGACGACCACGTCAACACCGTTCGTGAAAGATCGTTGGCTCGCCAAAGGAATAACGGTTTACTCCATCGGTAAAAACCAGGAGATGGAAAGCGAAGTTTACAAGCACGCCGACAAGTTCGTCGTCGACAGCTGGCTGCACTGTAAGAACAAATCGGACATGCAACGACTGCTGAAGGAAAATTTCCTGAGCGAAAAAGACCTCTACGCCGAGCTGCCGGAATTGCTATCCGGCAAAAAGCCGGGCCGCGAGTCCGACAAAGAGCGCATCTTCGTCCGAGCCATCGGTCTCGTCAATCAAGACATCGCGATGGCTAACGCGATTTACCAGAGCGCGCTGGAAAAAGGCATCGGGACGAGGTTGCCGTACTGATTTAATCGATTGAAATGGCGCGCGCCTTTTCATCCTCCCAGAAAAATTTCAAAGTCGTTACACCTCGCCGGCAATCGGTAGTGAAGTTTTTACCGAGAGAGACCTTCACAGCTTCGATCAGCTGCTCCTCCGCAGCGTGATCTGACGCACCCAGGCAAAAACGACATAAGAATAGCGACGGCCGCACTGAGGGAAGATATACAAATCATACTAACTTCCGACGACGCAAGCACGCTATCACATCAGGTTTCTGGAACAGAACGATTCAAGGCGATGCTCGATCGCAGCATCATCCGACTTGGAGCGAGCCGACACACGGTTAAAACCTCCTGTTGCCCGATCTGTAACGCATCCCCCATCTGATGCCGCGATTTGACAATTTAATCTTAAGCCGCGAACGCATACGGCACGTTCCGTCAAAGGAAGCCGGGCTGTTTCAGCCACGGAAGCGGCACGCAGCTTTTCGAGTTGCTCGATCGGTTTGCTACCGAGGAGAAACCTTCGTGATTGAGCGCGGCGGGAAGCTTGTGTATGAAATGTCCCACGTGACCCGGCCCCATTCCACCGGCGCTGATCTTCTAACTTTGCTCCATTCACTGCCGAAGCCGGATCTTGGCTATTGGGATGCGGTAGAAGAGATAACGAAACAAACGCCTGTGGTTCCTGAGTCGCCATTAGGCCCCTATCGCCCAGACTAAATTCCGATGGTAGACCCCTCGATTAAACAGCTCATGGGACCGAGACCGGGAGCGTCAGACCTTGTTCTTGCCGGGGGACTGGGATCCGGCCGGCTTTTTCGATCGCGTGGTTGCGCGCGCGGGTGGCTTTTTCGGAGTCGCCTTTCGCGGCACACGCGCTGCCACAGGTGCAGCGGCCTCGACGCGGCTGCGTGGACGTCTCGGCTTGGTGCTATCGAGGGGCCCGGCCATCGTGTCGGTCGGGATCGGCTCGACATTGAACCGATCCTCCTCGGCCTCTTCTTCCAGCTCGAATCGGTCCTTAGCTTCGACGGGTTGCGTATCCAGCGAGTCTAAGCGCCCGGCTTCGGGTTCAGCTTTCGTCACTTCTTGGGATGGGTCGATCGCGGGCGACGGTCCGGTCTGCTGCAACGCCGGCCCCTTGAACACGCGCAGGCCTCCTCGACGATCCCGCTCGAGTCGCACGAGGCCCTCGCGCTGACCTGCGCGCAGCAGATCGATCAGCCCAGTAAACCCGTATCGCCGCTCGTCGAAGCCGCCCTCGGCGGCTCGTAAAAGCTGCTTGAAATTGCGCAAGTACATCGGCCACCGTGCCGTCGTGGCAGCGGTCAGGATCTGGCCCACCAGGCGGACCCCGTCAGCCTGATCGCCCTTCGGCACGACTGGTGCCTCGACCGGGGCGAGCTGGGACGCCTGCACGGCCTCGGCCATCACCGCCCGCGGCTCGGTCTCGGCCTCGGGCGCAGCTCCATGACCTTCGTCGGCCGTCTCTGCGACGGCGACGGGCCGGCTCGCCACGACAGCGGTCGAAGACCCGCTTTCGTCGAAATTTTCGTTCAGCTCGACCATAACGCTTCGACCGGCGTGCTTTAGCTGGACGAGACCCGATTGCGCCAGCTTCTCGACGAAATCGAGGAACGACGACGTACCATACGTCCGCTCGGAGAAAGTCGAGTCGAGCTGGAGCAGCGTGCTCTTGAGCAGGCCGATCTGCGGCGAGACTTCGCGCTCGGACAGGATCTTCAGCGCGCGCCGCACAATGGGGAACGCCTGCGCGATCGGCGCGGAGGCGGCGGGCGCTGCCGGGCGGCCGCTCCTGGCGGCCGAGCGGCGGCCTCCCGTCAGGTTCTCATAGGCGATGAACTCGTGGCAGTTGCGCTGGAGGATAGTGCTGGTGAACGCCCGGCCGCCGACGACGAACACTTTCTTATCGTATTGCTTGAGCTTTTCGACAAGCGAGAGGAAGTCGCTGTCGCCGCCGACGATCACGTACGCGTTGATATGCGGGTGCGTGAAGGCCATTTCGAGGGCATCGAGCGCCAGGTTGATGTCGGCGCCGTTCTTGTCGCCGCCGGGCGTCAGGTTGCGCTGCACCAGGCGGATGGCGTGCTGCGTGAGGTGCCGGCTGTACTCGCCCGCGCGCGTCCAGTCGGCGTAGGCGATCTTGGTGACCACCTCGCCGCGCTCCTTTAAGGCGTCGAGGATGGCGCCAACGTCGAAATTTTCACCAAGCGTCGATTTGACGCCAATCTCGACGTTGTCGAAGTCGATGAACACCGCGATGTTGAGACGGTCCTGATTGGGCAAGGGAACTTCCTTTCGAGCTTCTACTCTGCCGACAGCTGCCATTTCCGCCCCGCCCGGCCACCCGGTGCGATGTATCGAAAATTTAAGCCACCTGCGTTCTGACCGAAAATTTAACGCTCAACGAGCGAGGATGTCAATCGTCAGAGAGTTGACTGAAATTCGCGGAGAGAGTCACGCGGTCTGGCCGCCACTTGGAAGATCAGGACGTTGCCGAATTCGAGTCTAAAAAGCTCCAATCTTGAAAGAGACTAGTGCTCATCTCGTTTGAAGATGGAGCGTCCTTGGCGATGAAAATGAGCGAAGAATCAAATAGCAAACAACCAAATCCCAACACCATGCCCGTGCCGAAAACCGTGGGCGTGACGATGGCGCGAGCCGGCGGGTGGTGGAGCTTTGCGGCGCCGTGACGCCTAGCGGTTGGCATTCAGCGGGGTGGGCGTACTGCATTGATCGCCGGCTGCCGCCACTGTCAGCATGTGACTTCGAGTCCGGATGGGGTGTTTGTCGATATCTGCGGGTAAGAGCACGAGACGAAAACTCAACAGGGCTTCGTCAGGGAAGGCGTCGCGAATATCAAATTAACAAAGCCTGGCACTATGGTTCTAACAACATGGCGGGTCATTCGATGTTGGTTGTGGATGTGGCGTAACCGGAACTGTAAAGAAGCGTATGAAACCCCAGCGGCGTAAAAATAGCACTAAGCTGAAGCAAAAAAAGATGTTAGAAGTCTCGCGTAAGATGGACGGTTTGGCCAAGAAACTGGGCAAATGGGACCCGCAGGCGATCGTCCGGAACTTTCGCGATAGCAATCTAACTGGCAAATCCTAGCGCTGGCAGTCTGAGCGTCGTGGCGAGCAGGCCGATAAATCACAAGTAAATCGCGAGCCCATTGGCTTCGTTGACGCGGCACCCATTTCTTGTCATGCAACAGGTCTTAGAATACCTTTACTAACACCAAACCTATTGGTACTGGAGAATAATCATGGCTGGCGTCGTTGATGCAGATACACATATTATCGAACATCCCGGGATGTGGGAGCTCTTTGACCCGGAACTTTATCCGCGTCGACCCGTATTGGCGTCGACCACCGATAACAGTGTCTATGGACATAACAACCAGGTCTGGTTGATCGATGGCGTGGCCGTGCCCAAGCGCTTTGGCAAAGGCAGTGCCATTGTCGCCGTGGGCGGGTCCGACGCGGAAGAGGCGCGCACGGACATTGCCAAAGCGGTGCGCTACATCACCGACGCTACCGCGCGGGTAAGCGACATGGACAAGCGCGGCGTCGACGCTGAAGTCGTATTTCCGACCCTGTTACTGGGCTACCTGCCGGTGGAGGTCGACCTGGAGATAGCCATCTGCGCTGCCTACAACCGTTACCTGGCAAGAGCCTGGGAACAGGGCGGCGATCGCTTGCGCTGGGTTGTCGTCCCACCGCTGCGGGACATCCAGGCTTCGGTGCGTGAGATCGAAACTGCACGTGACCACGGCGCGGTGGGCGTGTTCTTTCGCGGCGTAGAGGGGGAGCGCTCCCTGGCAGAGTCCTATTTTTTCCCGGTGTACGAGGCCGCCAACCGTTTGGGTATGGCCATTTGCATTCACACCGGCGCCGGTGCGCCGGAAATCACTAAAGTCTTCGACCGCAGTTTCAGCCACAACTTGCCGCACGTACGCTCGCTGCCGCTGTTCGCCTTTCGCGACCTCGTGGCTCACAAAATTCCCGAACGCTTTCCGCAACTGCGGTTTGGCTTCATCGAGGCGTCGGCCTCTTGGGTACCCTACGTGCTACACCACCTCGCAACGGTCCAGCGGCGCAAAACTCAACGCCGGCGGCGACGCCGATGCAGCCATGGAGTGGGGACCAAAGCTATTCAGCGACTACCGGCTCTACGTTGCCGCCGAGGCGGACGAAGACCTGGCCTATCTCCTGACTCACATTGGCGAAGACAACATGATCATGGGCTCGGATTACGGCCACCAGGATCAATCCAAAGAAGATGGTATGGTGGGTGTGATGCGGCGCAAGAAAAGTATATCGCCGGCGGTGATCGAAAAAATTCTCTGCGACAACCCGCGTCGCTTCTATGGACTTTGACGATCATGAGACGTCAGCTTACCCCGACTCGGTCCGGAAATATCAAGATTAAAGTCTTGACCCCAATCAAAGGCAAGCTATCTTCTCATGAGCGGAGGGAACGGGTATGAGGGACAACATGCGCGGCGCGGCCGCTATCGTCGGGATTGGCGAGCTGAAGCCAGAGCGGACGCGGCCGGGCCGCGATGCGATGAGCTTGCTGGCTGAGGCGGCGTATCTTGCGATTCAAGATGCTGGGCTGACCAAAGCGGACATTGACGGGATGATCCTGGAAGAGGGCATGACCCCGACCGGGAGCGGCTACAACCCGAAGATGGCCGAATACATGGGCATCTACCCAACTTTCGCCACCGGCTGTGATGCGCAAGGCGCGGCCGGAGTCACGATGGCGCTGCAGGCGGCTGCTTACATCAACGCGGGCTTGTGTGACTACGTGCTCTGCGGCATGAGTGCCGCGATAGACGGCTCGCGGCCCCGACGCCCAGCTGGGCCAGGTCTCACCGAGACGGCTACCTCTGAGTTCGCCGCGCCCTTCGGCCCGACCGTGGGGGCGAACGGCTGGTACGCCATGATCGCCAAGCGCTACGAGAAGCTGTACGGCGCTACCGTGGAGAAGCGCGCCAAGATCAGCGTGGACCTGCGCTACAACGCCAACCACAATCCGATGGCCATCTGGCACGACGTGCCGATTACGGTCGACGACGTGGTCAACTCGCGCATCGTGGCCGATCCACTTCATTTGTTGGAATGCGTCATGCCCTGCGCCGGGGCTTGCGCGTTCGTCGTGACCCGGGCGGACATCGCGCGAGGTATGCGCCATAAGCCAGCCTACGTGCTCGGCGGCGCGAACGGCGTGTCGCGCGGCAACCTCACCCATGTCGGCGAGATCACCATCTCCCCCGTGGGTCGGGCCGCGCGTAAAGCGTTCGCCATGGCGGGCTACGGCCCGTCCGATGTCCAGGTTATGGAGATTTACGACTCATTCACCATCACCGTGATGTGCGAGCTGGAAGAGTCCGGCTTCTGCCCGAAGGGCACCGCTGGGGACTGGGTTCAGCAGCACGATTTGACCTTTAAAGGCGATAAGCCACTGAACACGCATGGCGGTCAGCTCTCCTATGGCCAGGCGTCAACCGCGGGTGGCTGTGCCCAGGTCACCGAGGCGGTGCGCCAGATCCGTCGAGACGCCGGCGAGCACCAGGTACCGGGTCCTACCGATTTGGTCTACGTGACAGGCTCCGGCGGCACCTTCTCGCAGCAGTCGGCGCTGCTGCTAGCGAGCGGCGCAGCACTGTAGGGCCGCACTCCTGTCATGCTGAGCCCCGCGGGCGAAGCATCCGTAAACCCGAAAAGCCCCAAACACGAAGGAGTCACCGAGATGGCCACTACGAGCGAGTACAAGAAGCCTCTTCCTACCCCATCCCACGTCAGCCAGCCATTCTGGGATGCTGCGAAGGAACATCGCCTCACCTACCAACGCTGCACGGCATGTGGAGCCCGGGTTTTTTACCCGCGCGACGTCTGCCCTGGGCCCGAGTGCTTCGGTGTTGGGACGTTGGAGTGGGTCGAGTCTAGGGGGAAGGGTTGGGTCTACGCTTCGTCGATCTCTTACCAGCCGGCCCACCCGGCGTTCGCTGACGACGTGCCCTACGTGCTCGCCATCATCGAGCTGGACGAGGGCGTGCGCATGAACAGCAATGTGGTCGGGATCGATCCGAAAGAGGTCGAGATCGGCATGCGTGTCGAAGTCGTCTGGGACGACGTCACGCCCGAGTTCAGCCTACCGAAGTTCCGCCCAATCCAGAAGTGATCGCCCGTAAAGGTCATGTCTTGGGGGCAAGTTGAGCTAACTCCAAGACTTCCATGATTTGGCTGTTCCACTTGATCCAGCCGAACAGTTGAACTCTGGTGCCCGCCGCCGGTAAGCCATTGCTTCGTGGTTGGTTGACACGACACCACAGCTCTCGTTGATCTTCCAACCCGACGCAAAAAAATCCAGTGTCAGGATCAATTTCCTTCAGTTCGCCCTCATAAGAGACAGCCAGGCCGAATCGGCGCCAGAGCAATTTGAGATAGAGATCTGGCGCGTTATCGGCCGCCACTGCGGCGCCGCCGGCCGCATCTGTGTCGGTGGCTAACCAATAGCCTTGATTTCGATCGACTATGACCAAGGTCTCCCGTGGCAGGCCGACGCCGTTGTACACTAGTGCACCGGCAAAATTCAATTTTTTGAGATAGGCGACATCGTGAATCTGTTCGACGACCAGATCGAGGCTGCCGCGGCCGCGCCGCCCGGCCAGGAGGCGCAATCCGTCGAGCAGGGGTTCCGGCAATGGCTTATTGAAATAGGCGATCGTGTGGTCGGCCGATTCCAATCTGGCAACGAGGTCGCTTAGCGATATTCGCGGATTCATCTTGGTTCGGTCTAATATTGCAATTGTAGCGGTCAGTTGAAACAACCTGTGAAGGAATTCAAGCCGCGCAGCGGCATCGATGCTCGCCAGCGCGGATAGTCGCTGCATGTCTATAAGGTCAGCAGAGGGGGCAGACTCAACCTGACCCTCAGCGGCTCTTTCTACAATCGGAAAAGCGGACTCCAGAAGTGATCTTTAGAGATCAGAAGAACGCATCCTGTCTGTTGCCGTTCCTGAGACGAGGATGATAATTGTAGCGTGAAATCACGTCGATAAACGCTTGCGGAGAAGAAACCGCTTTCTGAAGCAGGTCATTCTTCATCAGTGATATGAATAGGGCGCAGGAACGTGCTTGGCAATTGATGGATTTGCTCGGATTGAATTCAATATCAGTAAATCCTGCGTACCTATACAGGCGCTCCAGCCACTCGCGATGCGGATAGATCGCGGTAACGTAGAGCCAATCGTAAAAAATTGTCTTGGGCTCCAGGGGAAGGGAATAACCGTTGAACCTGAAGCCGATGAGCCGGCCAGATTCTTGCAGGCGAGGATCACGCTTTGCAATTCTCCCTTCAGCCGTGTAGAGATCCGTATACGGTCCGCCCCTCTCAAACACTTTGCTTCCTTGAAAGGCTGCTTCCAGCCGTATTTCTCCAATGTTTTCTGCGCGCACTTTGAGATGAAAAGCGCTTAAGTGCTGTCCTATCTTCTCCTCTGATTTTGAGGAGATTTCCAAAAGTAAGGAATATCCAGCACGAGCCGCAGCCTGATGCAGCGTTACGATATTCTTCTTTTTCTGGGTCGGAGAGAATCCTGAGTGCCAGGTGATATCGAAATACAGCTCCTTGACCAGCTCTTTACTCCCGCTAACCGGCACGAAGATTGGGCGTTCAGCCATTTGGCAGGTTCCTGATCATCTTCAACGGGATTTTTTTCGGCACTAAAATCTCGTATTTTTCGGCCTGCTGCAGGCGGGTTTGGATCTTCGTGTCGGACCAGTTCGTGCGAGTATAGAGCACTTCGAAGTCGATAATCTTGGCCGCTTCCTCGATAGTATAGGTTTCGACTCCCCCTTTGTTTGCTACGTCGTCTGTAAAGAGAACGCCGTCCCAAGTCAGCACGTCGGGATGAATTTGCAAGAAAATTGTGTCTCCGATCCGCCCTTCCTGACGAGCCAGGTATTCCATGGGATGGTTGTTGCGGAAGCAGAGGTGCACATACCTGTCCATGCCTTTCATACCATCGGCGTCCTGACGCCATTCATTGCCACCTGGCCCAACTATATCGATGCTCTTCTTCTTGAGTCTTACCATCGGATACAAACCGCCGTGGTCCCTGATCGAGGGTAGATTACGACGATCCGTGAAATGGAAGAGCAACGGAATGCAATCTGAAGACGGCCAAGGCACTCAACCTAACGATCCCTCAGTCGGTCCTGTTCCGGGCGGACAAGGTAATCAGATGACAGAAATCAGCGGTCAGAGGTCAGTGGTTCAGAAATCAGAGGGCAGTACTATGAGCGGAGATGCTAGGCGCACGGAGCGTTTTCAGTGCGTGCCGTTTGCCACGGTAGTGAAACCGATCTCTGATCGCCGACTTCTGATCTTTGGTTTATGCGCTATGCTCTTGGCGCTTTGCTCAGTCGTTCAGGCGCAGCAGCCGAAGAAAGTCCCACGCATAGGTTTCGTGTCATCAAGTGGCGCCCCTAACAATTTCGGACCCTTGGTTGAAGCATTCCGGCGAGGGTTGCAAGACCTCGGATATGTCGAGGGAAAAAACATCCTGGTTGAGTATCGCTACATTGAGGGAAACCCGGATCGTATCCCAGGCTTAGTGGCCGAACTCATGCAACTCAAGGTGGATGTTCTTGTCGCCACCGCTCCACCTGCGATCCGCGAAGCTAAGCAGGCGAGCAAGACGATGCCCATCGTCATGGTGACAACTCAGGATCCAGTTGCCACTGGTGTAGTCGATAGCTTAGCGCGCCCGGGCGGAAACATCACCGGGCCCCTAATGTCAGGATAGATGTCGCGTGAAGCAAGAGCGGAAAAGTGGGGCGAGAGAGAAGAAGAAGCAAGTGAGTCAACAAAGGAGCGAGGAGTTTAGAAGAGCGGCAGTGGAAAAGTTTCAGAATCGAGGATCGCGGTCGGTGGAAGAAGTGGGGCGAGTGCTGGGAGTATCGAGCTGGTCGCTTTATCAATGGAGCAAGCGCTATGGTAAGACGGAGGTGATGAAAGCCCATCGCAGACCGGGAGATCGAAGCGTGCAAGAGAAACTGAGAGCAGTGATCGAGTTCGAAGGACTGGAGGTAGAAGAGCAGGGTGAGTACTTGCGGCGGGAAGGGCTCCATAGCGAACATATCGCGGGATGGAAGAAGAGCATGGAGGTGGGGCTGGAATCGGGGGGCGGTGGATTAACGGCGGCCAATCGCAGCGAATGGGCGGCGGACAAGAAAAAGATCAAGGAGTTGGAGAGAGATCTTTCTCGCAAGGAAAAGGCGTTGGCGGAGACGACGGCGTTGTTGGTGCTGAAAAAAAAAGCAGACTTGATCTGGGGCAGCGGAGAGGAGCAGTGAGCGTGGAAGATCGCGGTCGCTGTATAGAGCTGATCGAGCAAGCCAGGGCCAGTGGCGCGGGGCGGGTGGCTTCTTGCGAAGTGCTGGAGGTGAGTCTACGGACGGTGGAGCGCTGGGAGAAAGATCCTGACCCGGGCGATCAGCGACGGGGGCCGAAGAGCGTGTGTGGGCATGCGCTGAGCGAGAAAGAGAAACAAGCCATTGTGGAAGTGTCCAATAGCCCAGCGTATCGCGATCTGTCGCCGTGGCAGATGGTGGCGCGGTTAGCCGACGCTGGGCAGTATCTGGGATCGGAGAGCAGTTTTTACCGGGTGTTAAAACAAAACCAGTTGCTGTCGCACCGTCAAAACAGTAAGCCGCGCGTTTGGCGCCGGCCCAAGGATTTGCTAGCGCGCCATCCCAACGAGGTGTGGAGCTGGGACATCACGTATCTGAACAGCCCGGTGCGCGGGGCCTATTATTATTTGTACTTGGTCGAAGACATTTTCAGCCGGATGATCGTGGGCTGGACCGTTGAAGAACTGGAGAGCGCCGAACATGGAGCACGGTTGATCGATCGGATCTGTCAAGAGCAAGGGATTGCCAGAGGGCAGCTGACGTTACATTCGGACAATGGCGCCCCGATGAAAGGGGCCACCTTGTTGGCGACTCTGGAGCGGCTGGGAGTGGCGGCGTCTTTTAGTCGTCCCGCGGTGAGCGATGACAACCCATATTCTGAATCGCTGTTCAAAACCCTGAAGTACCGTCCCTCCTATCCCGACAGCGCCTTTAGCGGGATCGATCAAGCCCGACAGTGGGTGGGTGGTTTTGTGCAGTGGTACAACACTGAGCATCTTCATAGCGCGATTCGTTTTGTCACGCCCAGCTCTCGACACCTGGGATTGGACAAAGCGATTCTAGCCAAGCGTGTGGCGGTGTATGAAAAGGCCAAGCAGTTAAACCCGCTGCGCTGGTCGGGGCAGACGCGCAACTGGGTGCCGATCATCGAAGTGTGTCTCAATCCTAAAAAGCACAACAGCGAAACCGACGAGGAACTATCCCTCGATCCTGCCTCGCCAACAATCTCGGTCATGAGTGAGGCCCTCAAGCAATTTTCCGATATCGACTGGGTCGGCCCGAAAAACGACTTCCATAAATGCCCTATAACGAACGCTGGCGATGTGGGTGAGGGTGTACCTAGGGTCAAAAATCAGCCGAGCGATGATACACCATCGCTCTTGGACTCCGGGCTTCGTTTCACAGTGAACAGTCATTGTCCAACGTCAGAGAATCTCAATTGAACAATCAATGCGACATCTATCTTGAAATTTTTCGCCGGGCTAACTCAACTCACGCAAGACTTAAGTGGAAAACGTCTCGAGTTGCTCAAGGAAGTGATCCCGAGTATATCACGCGTTGGAGTTCTCACAGTGGCGGCCCCTACAGGCCTGGGAGGTGCGCAAAAAGAGTATGAGGTTGCAGCAAACGCACTAAAAATACCGATACAAACCCTACAGGTAATACGAGATCCGAACCCTGATTTGGAAGGCGCATTTCGAGAGGCGCGCAAGGGACGCGTGAGCGCGCTCATAGTGACCAGAAACGCCGTGCTCACACCCCACACAAAAAAGATTGTGGACCTTGCCATAAAGAACCGATTGCCTTCAATGCACGAGGTAAGTGATCGCGTAGAAGCCGGCGGTCTCATGTCCTATGGAGCCAACGATGGTGAAATTTACCGCCGTGCGGCTGTGTACGTCGACAAAATTCTTAAAGGCGCCAAGCCCGCTGATCTACCCGTCGAACAGCCGACGAAGTTCGAACTTGTTTTCAATCTCAAGACCGCCAAGCAAATCGGCCTGACGATTCCACCAAATGTGTTGGCGAGAGCAGATAAGGTAATCAGATAGCCGCGAGGGGTGAAACGTCAGGAGTGAGGCGTAAGACGAAAACAATGAGAAAAAACATTTTTGGTGTAGCTCTTTACGTTCTACTCTTGCCGCTTTGCTTTTCCGCTGAGGCGCAGCAGCCAACGAAACTCCCTCGCATCGGATACCTTTCCGGCACCGGCGACAGCACGAACCCAGGACCTTACATTGAAGCGCTGCGGCAAGGGCTGAAGGCTCTCGGTTACGTCGATGGCAAAAACGTTACTATCGAATATCGCGGCGCTGGAGGTGAGTTGGGGCGAACGAGGGAATTCATTGCCGAGTTGATTGGCCTCAAGGTTGACGTGCTTATCCTGCCAACGCCGGAAGCAATCCGTGCCGCCAAGCAGGCTACTAAGACTATTCCAATCGTCATCGTGACTGGTGGTGACCCGGTCGCTAATGGATTCATCGACAGTTTGGCGCATCCCGGCGGCAATATAACCGGCCTTTACACGCAGAGCGTCGAGTTAAATGGCAAACGACTCGAGCTGCTCAAGGAAGTGGTGCCGCAGTTGACCCGCGTCGGCCTGCTGCGCAATCCCAATACGGCGCCCGCCGCGACTGTATTCAAAGAATATGAAACCGCGGCGCATGCGTTGAAGTTGCAGATTCACTCACTGGACGTCGGTGGCGACAAGCCGGATCTGCCTAGAGCGTTCCAGGCTGCGGTAAAGGCGCGTGTTCAAGCTATCGTTACGGTGACCAATGCGCAGCTCCTGCTCCGACAAGCGCGCATCGTTGAACTGGCGCTCAAACATCGTCTGCCGTCGCTTTTTCAATCCAGCAGTTGGGTCGAGGCTGGCGGATTCATGTCCTACTCGACCAATGAGATCGACGTCTTTCGCCGCGCTGCTAGCTACGTGCATAAGATACTAAACGGTACCAAGCCTGCCGATCTCCCGGTAGAGCAACCGACGAAGTTTGAATTTGTCATCAATCTGAAGACCGCCAAGCAAATCGGCCTGACGATTCCGCAGTGGGTTCTAACGCGGGCGGACAGGGTGATTCGGTGAAAGAGCGCAAAGTGCTTGGAGCAAAGGGCAAAACGGGAGGGAACTCATGCGAAAGGGACTCTTTGGGTTTACGTTTAGCGCTATGCTCTTGGCGCTTTGCTCGTTCGCTGAGGCGCAGCAGCCGAAGAAAATGCCTCGGATCGGATATGTGTCCGTGAGCGGCAATGCCAAAAACCCTGGAAGGTTCGTCGAGGCATTTCGCCAAGGGCTTCGGGACATCGGGTACATAGAAGGGAAAAACATCGCGGTCGAATACCGCTATCCCGGATCACAGCCAGAACTCGTGCCTGGTTTCGTGGCCGAGTTGGTGCAACTCAAGGTGGACATCCTGGTCAGCTCGAGCACAGGGGCGCTTAAGGCAGCCAAGGAAGCGACAAAAACTATCCCGATTGTCATGATTACTTCGCAAGACCCGGTCGCCACCGGAATGGTCGAGAGCTTGGCGCAGCCGGGTGCAAATATCACTGGGGTCACGAGACTTACCCACGAGCTAAGTGGGAAACGGCTGGAACTGTTCAAGGAAGTCGTCCCCCAGATCTCACGCGTCGGAATCCTCGCGGGAACAGGATCGAACAGTTTGCCGGCATACGAGCCCGTGGCGAACGCCCTTAAGATCTCCCTTGACTTGTTCGAGGTAGGCGATCCGAGCGTGGATTTGGCAGGCGCTTTTCAAACCATACTCAAAAAGCGTGTGAATGGGCTGATCACGGTCGGCAGTCGCCGGATCAATCCTGGCAGAAAGCAAATCCTGGAGTTTGTCGCGAAGAACCGCTTGCCTTCGATGTTTGAAGTCAGCAGCTGGGTAGATTCCGGTGGACTCGTGTCTTATTCAGCTGACGATCTAGCCGCGTTTAGCCGTGCCGCCGTTTTCGTCGACAAGATATTGAAAGGAACGAAGCCCGCCGACTTACCCGTAGAACAGGCGCAAAAATTTGAGTTTGTGATCAATCTGAAAACCGCGAAAGCACTCAATCTAACAATCCCGCAGTCAGTGCTGTTCCGGGCGGATAGGGTGATCAAGTAGGCGTGAGCCGTGAGGCGGCAGGAGCAGGAGTGAAATTCATGAAGAAACTTCTTGTCTGGTTACTGGCACCTTTCTTTGTGGCAACTATTTCTTCGACTGAAGCTCAGGAGGCGGTAAAAATGCCACGGATAGGATTTATGACTGCGACTGGCGATGCCAAGACGCCTGGGCCTCAGGTCGAGGGATTCCGGCAAGGGCTGAAGGAGCTCGGTTATATCGAGGGGAAAAACTGCGTGGTTGAGTATCGCTACGAGTCATACGGGAGGGGCCACCGGGAACTCGTGGCCGAACTCCTGCAACTCAAGGTCGGCGTGCTTGTCGTTGGATCTCTACCAGCAATTCGTGCAGCCAAGGCGGCGACCAAAACGGTTCCCATTGTCATAGTGACAGTTCAAGATCCCGTTGCGTCTGGGTATATCGACAGCTTGGCGCATCCCGGCGGGAATATTCGGGGCTCACCAGACTCACTCGAGAATTGAGCGGAAAACGGCTGGAATTGCTTGCGGAGGTGGTGCCAAGGATATCGCGCGTCGGGGTCCTTTGGGATGCGGGCGGTCAAAGCGCGGCTATTGGTTTTAAAGAGTATGAGGCCGCGGCGCGCGCTCTAAAGATACCGCTTCAATCGCTAGGAGTGCGCAAGCCGAACCCCGATTTTGAAGGCGTATTTCGAGCCGCGGTGAAGGGGCGCACGAACGCGCTCATCATGATTAGAAATCCCTTGCTCACTAGTAACCAAAAGCAGATCGCCAATCTTGCCATAGAGAACCGTTTACCTTCAATGAACGAGACAAGTGACTTTGTTGAGGCCGGTGGCTTAGCGTCCTATTCAGCAAACGATGCCGATCAGTTCAGGCGCGCCGCATACTACGTCGACAAAATTCTCAAAGGAACCAAGCCTGCTGACTTGCCCGTAGAGCAGCCGACGAAGTTTGAGTTTGTCGTCAACTTGAAAACTGCCAAGCAGATCGGATTAATCGTTCCACCCAATGTTTTGGCTAGAGCAGATCGAGTTATCCGATGATCCGCCAATCTAAAATTACAGATTGTGAGGCGATCCCGCCGAAAGGCCTGGCGCAAGCGGACAGGGTGATTCGGTGAGCGGTGAGGACTCAAGCCCAGAGATCCGAGAGCTGAATAGAAAGACCGGGAAAAAGCGATGGAACAAACGCCTCAGCGTCTCGGGCGCCAGCGGCCAAGTCATAGTGGTCTATGGCTAACTCATAAGCCTCGATGGTCCGTTGATCAGGATCTAGAAGCCAGTAGTGGGGAACCTGATGCTTGGCGTATAGCTGGGCCTTGGTCAGGCGGTCGGTGCGGTGAGTACTTGGTGAAAGAATCTCGATGAGGAGAGTTGGAGACCCTTCGATGGCCCTCTCCGTAATAATATGACGGCGATCGTTACCAACGAAGATGAGATCCGGTTGCACGACTGTCGTGGGAGCAAGAATCAGGTCAGTAGGCGCCGCATAGATGTCGCCAAGCCGGTTGGCCACAATATGGTTGGCAAGAATCCGGTGAAGGTGGCTAGAAATACTCTGATGTTTTGTACGCGGCGCCGGCGTCACGGAAAGCTCTCCATCGAGGATCTCGTAACGGTTGCGGTCATTGGGCAAGAGACAATAGTCGTCATACGTGAGGACGATCTTACCCTGAGGGATACTTTGAGTAAAAGTAGACACAGCGGAAGCTCTTTGAAAGTGTCCTTTCGACTTCTCACTAAGCAGGTTGTAGCAACTCGATTTGCTTGTCAAGCACGGGTGATCTGACCTGCGTGTGGTGCTTATGATGAACATCCGAGCAGTCTTGCTCTGCGGTGCGACTCTTCAAGTCTTCCTCCAGGTAAAGGTTTATCCCATATCACTACTGTCCCAACGTTAATTGAACAAAATCAGTTGTTTGCTGTTATCGAGCATTTTTTCCGACTCATCGAACTGCGAAAGTACTTGTATGAGCGGAGTTTTCTCCATGGTTGTCACGCTCAGGATCTGTAGAATCGAGTATAAGCTGTGATCGAGATTCAAGCGCTTTTTGATGATCGCCACCAACACGTAGATCGAGATGGCAATCCAGATCTGTGTCTTCACGGCATTGTCGCTGGTGCCATAGAAGGCTTTGATACGAAGGTGTTGCTTGATCCACTTGAAGAACAATTCCACCTGCCAGCGGCATCGATACAATTGGGCGATGATTAAAGCCGGTAAGGTAAAATTGTTGGTCAGAAAAACCAGAGCTTTGTTGGTTTGCTGATCGAAATAACGGATGCGACGCAGCTTTTCGGGATAATCTTTTTGAGCGTAGAAACCGCAAAGCACCACGGTTTGATCGCAGCGAAGGCCGGTGGCTTTGTTGACTCGGTGAGAGTAAAGGCGTTGGAAGCGAAAGTTCTTCTTGGCTCTGGTGACAAAGAAGGCCGAATCTTGCTGGATGCGGTAAAGCCGAGCGAAGTCCACGTAGCCCCGGTCCATCACGTAGATCGACCCTGGCTCCCAAAAAAGCTCGTCCATGATGTTCACATCGTGGACCGCTCCCGTAGTAACAATCACGGTGGTGGGGATGCTGGCACGTAAATCCAAAAGGGTATGAAGCTTCACGGCGGCCTTGCGCTTTCGAAACTTCGCCCAAGGGAATAGCGTCAGACACAGATCGACGACGGTCGAATCTAAGGCATAGGCGGTTTGATCGAGCTGAACTTGGAGAGGATCTCCCACATAAAGTTCTCTGGCGTTTTGAATCAGGGCTTGGGCAAAGTCTTGGTAGATTCTCCAGTCGCGCACCTCGTTGGCGTGAGCTAGGGTGTTGCGAGAGACCTTGCCGCGAATGCCCATGTGATAAAGCTTTTCGCCCGCAGCTCTCAAACAGGTCTCGATGTCTCTGAGACTTTCGCGATAGGTAAGCTGAGCAAAGGCCATCGATAGAAACTGGTCCCAGCATGAAAAGCTTTTCACTTTGTGGTTGCCGTGATAGCGATCCACACAGAGGCGGAATTCGTATGAGGGCACAAAGTCCATCAGTTGAGAGAACACCGTCTTTCCTGAATTCATTAGCCATCTCCTTGCGCGGGGATACGCAAGTGTGGCTTTGGAGCGTTTTTGATTTCAAATCGATAAATTGCATTTTCAACAAAAAGTTAAGTCTTTTTAATAGCTTTTACCGGTTCACGATTTCAACGTTGGGACAGTAGTGATCCCATATCTACTTTGATGCCGTTCTTGGCGCACTCTTCTTCATACATTCTGCGCATCGAGTCATCTTCGTCTTCGAACTCGATCTGCTCGATGCCCTTTTCTTCTTTCTGCACCGCGGTATTGGCGTGCAGGGCGACGAATTTACAGGGCTCGTTGCCGGTGTTGTAGTGCTGGTGCCAGGTGCCCGCCGGCGGCGAGATGCAGGTTCCCTCGTGCCAGTCGTACCGTTCCGGTTTTTCCCCTTCGTTCCACATCAGGGTATAGCCGGTGGAGTCTAGCAGAAAGACATGAGCGCCGGGACCGTGGCGGTGGGCCTTTTTGTAGCGGCCCACGGGAAACTGCGACACGTGCGCGAGCATGGCGCTGCCGGACATGTGGATATACATGTTGCGCGTGCCCTTGCCGCGCTTCTCGCGCGGCACAATTCAGGAAATGGGGTCAAGTCAGCTTTTAGCTCGTAACGCGAATCTTTGCGCGTGCTTTATGTCCTACTGTACCGATCACCCATCCGTCCGAAAGTATAAGTTGACTGCCACCGTCCGGTGTGAACGATTGGGCGACGACTCGCGGACCGCGACCTTTCAGAGCATCGCAGATGCGCGTGTGCAATTCATCGAACCTGATGTCTGCGTATTCCCGACCCGTCAGAACCAGCAACGGATCTTGATATTCCTGTCCTGCGCGACTCGTGCCTTTCTTAGTTTCCTCGGTCACGAACAGCACAGTGCGCATAAATTCGCTCTGGCCGTCCGCATCAATCGCCACCGGCGGCGATAGAAAATCCGCGTAGGGGTCGCCGTCCTCGTAACCATCTCGCAGCCACTGGAGAGCGCCTATTCACGCGACATCCTGCATTGGGCGCACCTTCGGCTGCGGTAACGGACGACCTTCGGATTCGAAGTGCCGTATAACGTCGTCGACGACCTCGCAAAGCTCGGCATACAACTTCAATGGGTCGTCACCGTGAATTCCCGTCATAAGATCTGGGCATTTTCCAAGATAGGTATGGTCTTCGTCGCTCCACTCGATCCATTTATGATACTTATCGCTCGTCTTCATTTGAGCACCTCTTCGACTGCCCGTTTGACCTGTCGTTCTTGGTATGGCTTAGCATCTTCACCAGATTGACCGCTGAGGGTTACTGCGCCGCGATATCGCGCGTGTGTAAATTTTCGGTGTGAGCCTTTGCCGCCGCCTTGTATTTCGTAAAAACCAGCATCCATCAAATCTTTTACAAGCTCTCTGATTTTTCTCGGCATGGTTGTAGCCTATTACAACCTGACCCGGCGATCAGTGCAAGAGTCCGTGGAGTAGCCCGGCAGTGAAGTTCGGTGTCTACCATCCCCCACAGAGACGGACGGTGGGTTTCTCGTCAAGCAGAAAAGCAAATTGACATCTCTTCCGGTCCTGCGCTATGTCTGCGCTGACTGGCGCGGCCGCTGCCCGATGCAGCGGCGGCGCCCTCTTTTCGCGATGCAAGGAGAATCGATGGATGCCGAACCCGCACGATTGATCATTGAAGCGCTGAAGGAGGAGAAGATCGACCTCTACGTCACGCTTCCGGAGGAACCCACGGTCTCACTCACGCAAGCGGTGCAAGCCGATCCCTACTTTCAATGCGTGACGGTCGCCTCCGAGGATGGCGGTGTGGCGCTCACCGCCGGCGCGGCGATCGCGGGGCGTCGCGCGGTGTTCGTCACCGGCATCGCGGGCTTGTTGAAAGGCGGACTCGCGTTGATGCACATGGGGCCGCAGTACGGTATTCCGGTGTTCATCCTCGCCTCGTACCGCGGCGACTTCGGCGATCGCTCGGGAATCTCGGGCTCGAAGCTCCAGGTATTCCGCCAAGTGGGCGAGCCCTTCCTACAAGCGTTGCGCATTCCGTATCAGATCGTCGGAGAGCGGCGCACGCTCAAACGAACGATACGCGATGCGCACTTCATGTGCCGCACCTCGGACATGCCCGCGGCGCTGCTGCTGACCGGCGAGGTGCTCTGGTGAAACACTCGGCTTGCATGAAATTGCTCGCCGATCTCATCGACGGCGAGACCCTCACGATCACCAATTTGACCACGAACGCGCGCATGTGGTCGGCATTGCGCGGCGAGCGGCCGAGTTTCTACGGCCTCAACATGGGGCTGTGCCTGCCTTTTGCCGTCGGTGTCGCGCTCGGGTTTCCCAAACGCCGCGTGGTCGCGATCGACGGCGATGGCAGTCTCATCATAGAGACCAGCAGCCTCATCACCGCAGCCGACGTTCGCCCGGCGAATTTAACCGCCGTGGTGTTTGACAACGGCGTCTACGCCGGCATGGGCGAAACGGCAACGGCGCGACGCACGGATCTCGCCAAGATGGCCGAAGGCGCCGGCATCGCGCACACCGCCACGCTGCGCACCATGGAGGAGTATGAAAAGGCCTTGCGCGCGGCGCTTGCAGCGAAGGAATTTCGCTTCCTCGTCGCCAAGGTTGAGCGCGACGATACCCTGCCCTTCACCGGCAACTACATCAAGCGTTCCGAGCGCGGAATGAAAGAGTCCTTCGTCGACGCGTTGAAGCGCCTGCCCGACTATCCGGGCGAACGCTAGGCTCTACAACTCAGGAAGGTCACGCATGGAACTGCCGGTCGATCATCTCAACCACGTCATGGCCTTCGTATAGTCGTATAAAGAAATCTTATAGGGAGAAAACAATGGCGGAAATGGACCTGCCCGACATCGATCTTGAGGGCCGCGTCTTCATCATGACCGGCGCCGACCGCGGCCTTGGTCGCGCAATGAGCCTCGGCCTCGCAAAAAAGGCGCGCGCCTGGCTGGCCCGCACGGGCAGGTCGGCAGGGAAAGAGGGGACATTTTCTGATCGGGCCTGAGCTCTGCTTTCAATGAGCGTCAAACCGTCCGAGGTGCAACACCATCCACCAGCTCGTAAATGGTGTTTTGCACGCAGGCTTCCAGCTCGCTATTGAATTATCAGATCATTCCTAGGACAATACGCGGTAATGCAGCCGGAGGATCCGAACATTGATTGGACGGGGGTACAATCCGACCGATCCCCGATCGGGCCTTTGGACAGCGATTCGTTTGTTCTCCGTTTGCGTCTTCTCAGCGAACGCGCTCACAGTTTGACGATCTTGCGCAACGCGTTTGCGCAACAACAGTTTCATGGCGAGCAACTTTCTCGAAGTTCTAAGCCAGTTTCACGACCGTCACGTTGACTTTGTAATTGTCGGCGGTGTCGCTGCGGCCCTCCACGGGGGCTCACGGGTCACGTTTGACCTCGACGTTGTGCCCAGTCTGGCGCCGGATTCCTGGATGGCTGCGGTGGATATGTTGTGGGCGCTGGGCGCTCGTCCGCGTATACCCGAATCGCTGGAACGGATCCGCGATGTGGAAAACGTCCGACGTTGGCAGCGCGAAAAGGGTATGCTGGCGCTGAACTTTCGTACGCCGGATGGTAGTACCGAAGTGGACTTGTTGGTCAGTGAAAGCCACCAATTTGACGGGCTTCGCCGACGCGCCGTCAAGATCACGATAGATCATCGGACGTTTTTTGTCGCCTCTATTGATGACCTAATCGTCATGAAGCAACAGGCCGGCCGACCGCAGGACCTGTTGGATATAGCTCAGTTGCAAGATATCAAGAGTCGGCTTGGCTAGGACCGTGCCTCATCATTATCGACTTTCCAGTAGGACAACCTCAAATTCCACCGACGAGCAAACGTGAATTTGTATGCCCTGGCTGCGGAGTGGACTAATCCAGGGCGTCTATTGGGGTCGTCTTTTAAACCCAAATTCCGCAGTTGGGACCGACAGAAGCGCGAGTCACAATCTTTCCGCAGCGCAGTCGACAGGTTCCTGCTTCTCCGCATTCATCGACGCGCACTACGTTGAGAAAATGCTTGAGCTTTGTCGCGACGGCGTGCGGGAGCGCAAAATCATTTTGAAATTCCCCAGTCGGACGCCTTCGCTGCTCCAAGATTGCGCCTCGCTTTCCGGCGCGTTTGGGTTTAACTGCGGAATCCGGGTTAAATTTTGACTAACTTTGCCGGTTGCCGGGACCCGTCCTGTGGCCACCCTACACCTTGGCGAGCAAACTGCTGCTGTGGCGATCACCGCGTCGAAGTTGTCGAGCGGCGTGTTCACGTCCATGGCGCACACGCGATAGATGTCGCTGTTCGACGTGGGGAACGGCTCGATGCGTTGCTGCACGGGCTGGCGGCTTCGTATAGTCGTATCAAGAAATCTTATAGGGGGATAACAATGGCGGAAATGGACTTGCCCGACATCGATCTTGAGGGCCGCGTCGTCATCATGACCGGCGCCGACCGCGGCCTTGGCCGCGCAATGAGCCTCGGCCTGGCAGAAAAGGGCGCGCGCCTGGTGCTGGCCTCGCCGGTCTTGGACGGTCTCAACGCGGTGGCGGAGGAGATCGTCGCCATCGCCGGGCCTGGCCGGGCGCTCGCCGTCGAGACCGATATCACCGATTTGGAATCCTGCGCAAACTGTCTGAGGGCCGCCGTCGATGCCTTCGGAGTGCTCCATGTGCTGGTCAACAACGCCCGCCGCCTGCGCCGCGACCCCGGTAAGCCGGAGGCTGCCGGGCATCTCCCCTTTTGGGCCGTCGATCCGGTTCTGTACCGCGAGACGGTGGAGGTCAACGTCGCCGGCACCTTTTTCATGTCGCGCACCGTCACGCCCTACTTCATCGAGATGGGTTACGGCAAGATCATCAACCTCACCACCTCGCTGCGAAATTTCTACTCGGTGGGCCAGAGCCCCTACGGCGTCACCAAGGCGGCCATCGATTCGTCCACCTATATTTGGGCGCGCGACCTCGAAGGCAAAGGCGTCACGGTCAATGCGCTGCTGCCCGGCGGCGCCTGCGACAACGGCGATGTCAATCGCCCGCCGGAACCCGGGCGCACGCTGCTCCCCGCCGATATCATGAACCCGCTTCTCGTGTGGATGTGCTCGGCCCGCTCGGACGGCGCGACCGGCACTCGTTTCGCCGGCGCGCTGTGGGACAATTCTCTCGACCCGGACCAAGCCGCCGCCGGCTGCCTGGAGGACGCCTCGATCCGCGGCGCCGGCGCGTGAGCGCCTAGCTGGCGCCGGTCCGCTGGTCAGTGGAAGCTCTGGGGTCAGAGCTGAGTATCGATTTATTTAGTCAACGGGTGCGAGTCTACTGGGGTCGTTCTTTTAAATCTTGATAACTATCCCGGTTGCCGCGCCCCGACTGGCTGCCCACCCTGCGCTAACCCTACACCTTGGCGGGCAAGCTATTCCGTGGCCGGCGATCACGGCGTCGAAGTTGTCGACCGGCGTGTTCACGTCCATGGTGCGCATGCGATACACGTCACCGTCGGACACGGGGAATGGCTCAATCCTCTACTGGAGTTCGCGGGCCAGATTCACCAGCCGGCGGCGAGGCGTTGAGCTACGTGGGCCGACTGAAACGCTCCGAGATGCGCCCGGCCATGGCGCGCTAGCGCGGTTACGGGTTTCGAGCTTCCGATAAGAATTCTCGGGACTAAAACTCCAAACCCGAAACTCGGGACTCTTCAGATTAATCCATATCGACCTTCACGCCGTTCTTGGCGCATTCCTCGGCGTACATCCTCTTCATCGACTCGTCGACCTCCTCGAACTCGATCTGCTCGACGCCCTTCTCTTCTCTTTGCACGGCAGTGTTGGCGTGCAGCGCAACGAACTTACAAGGCTGATTGCCGGTATTATAGTGTTGATGCCAGGTGTCCGCCGGCGGCGAGATGCAGGTTCCCTCGTGCCAGTCGTACCGTTCCGGTTTTTCCCCTTCGTTCCACATCAGGGTATATCCGGTGGAGTCGAGCAGAAAAACATGGGCGCCGGGACCGTGGCGGTGCGCCTTTTTGTAGCGGCCTACGGGAAATTGTGAGACATGGGCGAGCATGGCGCTGCCGGACATGTGGATATACATGTTGCGGGTTCCCTTGCCCCGCTTCTCCCGCGGCACGAGGTTGATCTTCCGGATATCAGGGATGAAGTTCGAGTGCAGAATACCGCCGTAATATTCCGTAAAATATTTTCCCTCTTTAGAGAAAAATTCCGTGTCGCCGGGATCGAAGCGGTCTTTGAACATATAATTCGTGTTGTAAATGAACTCCGGATCGCGGAAAAGCTCAAATGAAACCGGCTGGCTGGTCAGAGCGAAATAGCGGCAAGGCTCCGTACCGCTGGCGTTGAAGTGCTGGTGCCACGCATTGAGCGGGATCGCAAACGTTGAACCTCTTTCCCATTCAAAGGTCCGCTTCGGCGTTCCCTCATACCAGATAGTCGTCGCGCCGCGTCCGGCCGCCACGGTGATGATCTCTTCGTACAGCTGGCGTTGCGGCTTAGTGCTCTTGCCCGGATCGATCTCGGCGATATAAGCGTCAGCCACCATCTGATCGGAAAACGTGCAAATGGCTCCTTTGCATTCCTTGCGCTTCCAATATTCGAGCTTCTCCGTGCGGACATCTCGCACGAAAGCGCCGCCGATGACTGGTACGCCTTCGGACTCGATCCATTTCCTGTAAGGACTGTATTTGTCCATCATGAACTGAACGTAGGGATGAACCTCAAATTCCTTTACCGGTCCTGCCATGTGACCTCCGTTTGCACGTCGATGCTACTGGCAAATTATCGCGGGTGAAAAAACCTGTCAACTGTCTTGACAAGAAAGTTTCCCTGCGATAGGTGAAACAAAAGTTTCATGCCCGCCATTCGACAGATTTTGACCAAGGTGAACTCGCTCAACGGAGCGCAAAAGAGGCTTGGCCACTATCTACAAAACGACAGCTCCGCGCTTCTGCTCTCCAACGTGAGCGACCTCGCCCAAGCCGTAGGAGTCAGTAACGCGACCGTGGTGCGCTTCGCCAAGAGCTTGGGCTACAAAGGTTTCCCGGAGTTCAGGAGAGAGATTCAGCAGGAGATGCGCCGCAAACTGCGCGCCGCGGACCGAATGGAAGAGACCTTCGCCGAGCTAGATAACGGCGAAAACATATTCGCCAAGCTGATAAAACGAGACATCCAACTCCTCGAAGAAACGCTCCAAGCGGCTTCGTTTCCGGATTTCCAGAAGGCCGTGGAAATCATCTGGCGCGCCCGAAAAGTGTTTCTTATAGGTCTCAACGCTTCCATGGCGCTTGCCTATCTTCTCCATTTTCGGCTCGTGCGCGTCAAAAAGGAAACCCACTGGATCTTTCTCACCGGCGGGACTTCACTCCTGGAGCAGCTCGCCTTTATGGACGGGGCGGACGTGCTGATCGCTATCGACTTCCTGCAAGTGCCGAGGGAAGTTCAGACTGCGTTGCAACACGCGAAGAAATTGGGCGCGTCGATTTTAGGTATTACGGACTTTCCCACTTCGCCGATCGCTCGGGCTGCAGACGTTTGCCTCTACGCCAAACGCGGGCTCCATACCACGGTCAATTCGCTGACCCCGGCCTTTTCGCTGGTCAATGCATTGGCGATTGCCGTCAGTTGGGCGAAGAAGGCCGACTCGATCAAAGCATTAACCGATCTCGACAAACTATTGGAGGGACAGGGGCCATAATAATCGTAGGTCATTTCCCCGAAAGGAGTTTTACCCATGGCGACAAAGCTTAAATTTGGATTACTGCTACCCCACTTTTGTGAGCATGCCTCGGCCGAAAGATGTATCGAGGGATCGAAAAAGGCGGAGGCCTATGGTTTTGACTCGGTGTGGGTCAGAGACCACCTGGTCTTTGAACCGCATGGGATGGAGGGCGAAGATAATACCCACATCGAAGGGCTATTGATACTTGCAGCAGTCGCAGCGGTCTGTAAGAAACTAATTCTTGGCACCGGGACGGTGATCGCGCATCGCCACCCGATTCATTTGGCACAAGCGATGGCCGGGCTAAGCACGATGTGCGACAACCTCATCATGGGTCTCGGACTCGGTACTTTTCCCCATGAATTCGAGGCGGCGGGATATAAAAGGGTAACTTTGCAGGATCGGGCCAACATAGCGAAGATCAATGCCGAGCTCTGCCGCCGGTTTTGGGCTGGTGAAAAGATTACCTACAAGGACGATTATTACGATTTCAAGGACGTGGAGTTAAAGCCGACACCGAAGAACAAAATTCCGATCTGGTACGGCGGCGGCACACCCGCCTCCGTACGGCGGGCAGCGGATTACTGCGACGGCTGGATGCCGGGGCGTATTCCCACGGCTACTTTCAACAAGATGGTCAAGTACCTCGAAGAGCAATGCAAGCTAGCGGGACGACCCATGGTCACCACCGGCGCGATCCCCATTACCAGTATCGATAAGAACAGAGACGTCGCGCTCAGCAAAGTTAACGTCAAGGGTCTGATCAACGAAGGGAATGCGCCCGCCAAGAAAACTTGGGTGAGACCGAAATCCGGCACCTTCTCCACGGTCGAGGATATCGAAGGGCTGCTGATGGCGGGAACTCCGGCGGATATCGCTCGCGATACCAAACGATACGAAGAAGCCGGTCTCAATCATATCGTTTTCGACCTCCGCTTCCGGTACGCCGATTGGTATCAGCAAGTCGACTTGTTGGGTCAAGAAGTTCTGCCGGCGGTCAGGGCGTAAAAGATAGTTCAAACCGTTCAAGACGTTCAAACAGTTCAAATCGTCCGATCCGATTCTTCAATACTTTTTGAACGGCTTGAACGATTTGAACGGAGCGAAGCGATTGAACAGTCTTAGGAGTTGTTATGCGGACTGAGAAAGTAAACTTCTACAGCGAAAATATTAAGCTCGCCGGCGTGCTCTACTTGCCGCACTCCGATCAGGGCAAACCTTATCCCGGAATCGTTCAGGGACCCGGCTTTCTCGGACTAAAGGACGCTAAACATTACATCATGATGTTCGAGAAGCTCTGTGCAGCCGGCTATGCCTGCCTTTGTTTCGATTATCGCGGTTGGGGCGATAGCGAGGGGCAGGAACGCGGCTGGGTCATGCCCAAGTGGCAGGCGGAAGACATCCGCAACGCCATCACGTTCATGCAGACCCGCCCGGAGATCGATGCCGACCGCATCGCCACCTATGGCTCGGGCGGCACCGGCGGCGGCAATGCCGTCTACGTTGCTGCCACTGATTCTCGCGTTAAGTGCTGTGTTAGCTATCTCGGCGTCAGCAGCGGCCGCGATTGGCTGCATTCGATGCGCCGTGAGTATGAATGGGTCGACTATTTGAAGAGCATCGAGGAAGACCGAAAGAAACGGGTTCTCACCGGCTCCGGCGCCATTGTCAGCGCACGCGAGGGTGGCATCATGGTGCAAACCCCGGAGCGCCAGACGACGACGATAAAAAAAGATGTTGCGGATAAAATCCCCGATGCCATGCCTCTGGCATGTGCCGAGGCGATTTTGGAATACAGCCCCATCGATGTCGTCCATAAGATTTCTCCGCGTGGCGCGTTGTTCATCGCCGTGGAAGGCGATGCGGTCACACCGGAACAGCAATCGTTTGATTTATATGAAAAGGCGGGAGAACCCAAAAAATTAATTCTTTACAAAAAAACCACTCACTACGGTATTTATAATGATTACTTTGACGATGTCGCGGCCAATGTCATCGACTGGTACAACCGCCATCTCAAGTACCACAAGGTCGAAATCACCGAAAAGAAATAGGAGCTTCTCATGAATAAGATTTCGTTTGGTGTAAGAGTGCCGAACTCCGGTCCGCTCTCCAGCATTGAAAACATCGTCAACGCCGCCAAGTCCGCCGAAGAATTGGGATTCGATGCCATCTGGGTTCACGACCACGTGGTCTGGAGCACCGAGATGCACCGCCATCATATCTCTTCCGGTGCCTTCGAAGCGATCAGCGATTCACAGGAGGCTAATTTCTTCGAAGCCACCACGATCCTCTCATACCTGGCAGCGGAAACGAAAAAAATTGTCCTCGGCGTGGCTTGTTTGGTTATGCCCTGCCGCAATCCGATTTATGCTGCAAAACAGTACTCGACGTTAGATCATTTGGCCAACGGCCGGTTGCTGGTCGGCGTCGGCCTCGGCTCCAAGGCGACACGCGAGTCGGATGAATTCGGCGTGTTCGGCGTGCCCTATGAAAGACGCGGTGACCGCGCCGATGAATATATTGAGGCGATGAAGGCCGTTTGGACCCAACCCTTGGCATCCTATAAAGGGGAGTTCATCGAGTTTAAAAACGCGGAAGTTTATCCAAAGCCGGTTCAGAAACCTCATCCACCGGTTTGGGTGGGCGGTTGGATGAAGCTCGCCGCCAAACGCGCCGGCAAATACGGCGAAGGCTGGATCCCCGGCTGGCTTTCCCCGAAAGAAATGAAAGTCGGCTGCGACATCTTGGCCCAGACTGCCCGGGACAATGGGCGCGATCCTTCGAAGATTACCATTGCAGTGGAAAAACTCGCGACGATTGCGAAAACGCGCGAGGAGGGGCTCAAACTCGCCATGCCGACCTTGAAGACCAGCAGCGAGAGCTACGAGCGCGACATCGACAGCATGCAGTTCGCTCTCGACCGCCACATTTTCGGGTCGGTGGACGATGTGCGCCGGCGGATCGATGAATTTATCGAGAACGGCGTGCAGCACTTCGAGCTCAAGATTATCTATCCCACGATGGACAGCTTGCAACAGCAAATGGAGCTCTGGGCAGAGAACATTCTGCCGCGGTACAATTGAACAGCCGTTCAAGGTTCAATAGTTCAAGGGTTCAAGGTGAGCGAGCGAGAACATTGAACCCTGAACTCTGGAACTATTGAGACGGCGCGAAGCACATTTATGCAAATTTCACTTACAACTGAACGGCAACCGATGGAGGTCGAGTGCGAGCCGCAGGAAACTCTCGCTGAAGTTCTGCGCAACACGCTCAATCTAAACGGTACGAAGGTTTCCTGCGAAGTCCAGGTTTGCGGCGCCTGCACGGTATTGGTGGATGGTCTGCCCGTCAGCGCGTGCACCTATTTGGCCTACGAAGCGCGCGACAAAAGTGTTACGACCATCGAAGGATTGGAAAAACCCGACGGCACGCTCCATCCACTGCAGCAAGCGTTCATCGATGAGTTTGCCTTTCAATGCGGCTATTGCACGCCCGGCATGATCATGTCGGCAAAGGCCTTATTGGATGAAAACCCCAAGCCCACGCGCGATGAGATCATCCATCACATGGACGGCAACATCTGCCGTTGCACCGGCTATGTGCCTATCGTCGCCGCGATTCAGCGCGCGGCCGAAGTGATGGCTAAGGAGAAACGATAGTGAGCGACGAGAAAAAGATCGACTTTCAGGTCGTCAACCACTCCGTGCCCCGCCGCGACGGCCGGGTCAAAGTCACCGGCAAGGCCCAATACGTCGCTGACCTGAAGCTCATCGGCATGGCTTACGCCAAAGTACTGCGCAGCCCTTATGCCCACGCGAAAATTATTTCCATCGATAAGTCGCGGGCGGAATCACATCCCGGTGTTTATTGCGTCGTCACGGGTTACGACCTCGAAGGGATCAATCCCTATTATGGTCACGCCGTGAAAGATCACCCGCTCCTCGCCATCGAGAAGGTCCGTTATGCCGGAGAACCGGTGGCCGCCGTCGTGGCGGTCGACGAACGGACCGCGTTCGAAGCGCTGGAATTCATCGACGTCAAGTACGAAGAACTGAATGCCGTCTTTACGCCACAAGAAGCTCTAGCCCAAGACGCGCCGCTATTGCACGAACGGAAATTCGAGGCCGGCGCCCTACGCGGTTTCGAAGGCGATGTCACCGCCGGTAAAGGGACGAATATCTGCCAAACCCATAAAATCCAGTGGGGCGACGTCGAAAAAGCTTTCAAAGAAGCCGCGGCCATGGTCGAGGGCAACTATTATTTTCCCATGGCCTATGCGTACGCCATGGAACCCTACGTCGCCATCGCCGAAGTTAACGATCAGGGCGTAACTATTTACTCCTCGGCGCAGCATCCCTTCATGGTGCGCCACGATTTAAAGTCGGTCTTCAATCTGCCCGTCAGCTCGGTCCGCTTGATCGTCCCGTTTGTCGGCGGCGGATACGGCAGTAAGTCCTATACCAAGATCGAACCGTTGGTCGCCGCTTGTTCGTGGAAAGCGAAACGGCCGGTCAAACTGCAGCTTACCGTCGAAGAGGCGATGCTGACGACCCGCAGCGACGATGCGTACACCTGGATGCGTACCGCCGTGGATGCCAATGGCAAGATCATCGCGTCGTCAAGCGAAGATTGTAATGAACACCGGGGCCTATGCGGAGAATAGCCCGCTGGTCGTGGAGAAATCGACCAACCGATGCGTCGGCCCCTATGCGATCCCCAATGTCCTGATCGAGAACGCCTCGCTCTATACCAATACCGTTCCCGCCAGTTCTTATCGCGGCTTCGGTTGCGCCCAGGTAACCTTGCCCGGCGAATCGCAGATCGATGAACTGGCCGCAAAGATCGGGAAAGATCCCTACGAGTTTCGCTTGGCGAATGCAGCGAAGCCGGGCGAGGAATTTTTCCCCGGCATGCGCCCATTTGACGGCACGCTCAGGGAAGATTTAGAAACCGCCGCGAAGGCGATCGGTTGGGGAGAACCGCTTCCCAAAGGCCATGGCCGTACCGTCGCTTGCTCTGGTAGCGACGCCGGCGCCTATCCGCTAACGTCCACCGCTATCCGCGTCCATGCCGACGGTTCAGCGACGATCATGACCGGCAGCACAGAGTTGGGTCAGGGAAGCCACACGGTTCTGCCGCAGATCGCCGCCGAGGAATTGGGCATACCCTTCGAGAAAGTCCGCGTGGTCTCTTCCGATACCGCCATCACGCCCTACGATCGTTCCACCGGCGCGAGCCGCACGACCACCCTAATGGGTAGCGCCGTTCTCGAAGCGAGCCGCGAAGCGATTCAGCAGATGGTCGTCATGGCCGCCGACGTGCTTAAAGTCAATACCGAACAGATCCAAGTCGTTCGCGGCGGCGTGCGCTGCGGAGAAACGCAATTAACCTGGTCGGAAGTCATCAGCAAGTTCTACGCTTTGCCGGATGGCGAAGTGATCGGCCGGGCCTATATTCGAAAATCCGGCAGATTTTCCGCCCTGCCGGTTTTCTGGGAAACGGCGGCCACGGGTGTCGAGATCTCCGTCGACGAAGAGACCGGTAAGATCACCATGGAGAAACTCGCCACCGTCGGCGATGTAGGACTCGCCATCAATCCGGCGCTGGCCGAAGGCCAAGACATCGGCGCCGCGACCATGGGTATGGGGATCGGTCTTTTTGAAGAGCTCGTCTACGAGGGATCGCAATTGGTCAACGGATCGATCTTAGATTATCGCCTCCCGCGCTTTTCCGATTTGCCGAAGGAAGTAGAGCTTCATCTGGTGCAAAACCAGGACGGGGTCGGTCCCTACGGAGCCAAGGGCGGCGGCGAAGCCTCTTTGAACTCCATGGCCGCCAACATCGCCAACGCCGTCGACCGCGCCGTTGGCGTGCGCATCCGCCAAGCACCGCTCACACCCGAGAGAGTCTGGCGGGCGATGAAAGATAAGAAGCAGTTCAAGTTCAAGGATTCAAAGTTCAAGGAAGAAGATTCCGGAACTCGTTGAACCTTGAACATTGAACCTGGAACGAGCAATATTTATGATGCCCTTAAGACGTTTCACGATTCATCAACCGAAGACCATCGCTGAGGCGTCCCAGATGCTCGGCGAGTTTGGCGAGAAGGGCCGGCTCTATGCCGGCGGTACCGAGCTCTTGCTCGCGATGAAGCATGACCTGCTGCGTTATGAGCATTTGGTCGACGTAAAGGCAATTCCCGATCTGAATAAAATCGAATTGAAAAATGGCGCGCTCACCATCGGCAGCACCGCAACTCACCGCTCCATCGAACGTTCGGCGGTTGTAAAGGAAACCTTGCCGGTGCTTGCTCAAACGGCAACCCAGGTCGCCAACGTGCGCGTGCGCGCAAGCGGGACTTTGGGCGGTAATCTGTGTTTTGCCGAACCGCACTCTGATCCGGCGACCTTGTTATTGGCTCTGGGCGGCAGAGGGCGAGTGCAAGGAAAAGCTGGAACAAAGACCGTAGGGATCGACAAGCTCATTACAGGCGCCTATGAAACTTCGCTAGCCACTGATGAACTCTTGACTGGAGTTGAGATTCCGATACCCGCAAAATCCCAACGAGCCGCCTATCTGAAATTTCAACTGCACGAACGACCAACGTTGGGATTGGCCCTGGTGCTAGATCTTGATGGAGATAACATCAAGGCAGCTACCGCGGTCGTCGGAAGCGTCAGCGCGGTCCCAACCCAATCCGCCAAGGCCAATGCGCTCTTGATTGGTTCCAAAGCGCAAGTCGAAAAGCAACTACTGGACGCAGCAGAAGCTCTGGCCCAAGCTGCCGATCCGGTAGATGATCTCGAAGGCAGCGCCGAATACAAACGCCATCTGATCGGGGTATTTTTGAGGCGAGCGTTTGCTCAGGCATTGTCCTAATTTCCCACCATGCATGTGAGTGATTTTAGTTCTCTTAGCTGAAGCAACCAGCTTAAGGGAGAGAAACCTTGCATTAGCGCTTGCGCCAAAAATCAACTTGAAACGACAATTTTTCCTTCAATCTGACCTGGACGGTGACCGATTTAACAACAGCGATAACGAATTTGTCCGCCTGAATGGAAATGGCAACGCGTCAGACTTGCTTTTTCAGCTAGATTCACCTCCTTTTGTTTCTTGCACGATTCTTGCTGCGAAGTCCTTCATTGACTACGCCATAGCTGATCCCAACAGAGACCTTTCCCGCGGGAGGTGTTATGGATCTTTTTAGGGAATTTCTCCGGCGATTATCAACTGAGCTTAATCCATTTTGGAAATGGACCATCAGACATTGGCCCGTGGTCGTAGTCTCCCTCATCGCCGCATTCTTGCTGGCAAAATATTGGAACAAACGGAAATCGTAAGAACTGTCGCACCCCACGACCGGGGAACAAATACCTGCACAACGTTTGGCTCCAGTCCTTCACCGATCCGCTTTTCGCGCACCTCAGATTCTTGACCCTTGGCCATATCCTGAGATAAGTTTTCCGCAGATAACGGTGATTGAATAATTTAAGGGGGATCAGATGACCGGCGAGAAAACCGTAGACACTATCACCTTTCGGATTCGGCACACGATGATCCTGGTCAGCGATCTCGACCAGAGCATCGACTTTTACACTCGCCTTCTTGGCATGGATATCCAGCGCATAAGGCCCAATCCGGAGAAGCACGAGCGCGTCGGTTACCTTGGCTACGGCAGTGAGGACGAGAATCCGGGACTGGAATTGATCGAGACGGGTGGCCCTGGTCACGTCAAAGAAATGCGCCCATGGTACGGCCATGTCGCCTTGTATGTTTCCGATCTCTACAAGTTATCCGAAAAGTTAAAAGCGGCGGGAGTAAGATTTACCCTCGCTCCCCAACCTAACCGGCCTGGCAGCCAAGACCACGTGGCATTCATCCTCGACCCCGACGGTTACACCCTGGAACTCACCGAGCGTCACTCCAAGAGCGGACTACCGTTGCAGCGTCCGTGATCCCGTATTTGTTTATCTCAACGAACGAAAAGCTCTCGATATCGACGGCTATACTCTTCTAGCTTTTCGGCGAGCTGAACGCGGCTCGGAAAAACCTTGAGATGCGCGGGATAGCCTTCCGGCTTTAGACCCGGCCTTGCCGACTCCCTGCCTCTCTGGATAAATATCCTTTGTCCTTCGTCGGAGATGGCAAAGTCAATGAACAGCTTCGCCGCGTTCAAATGCGGTGCGTGATTAACCACACTGATGGGGTGAGTCGCCACGATGCACGGTTCAAAAGCGATCCAGTCGACGGGCGCGCCTTGCTTCTTCATCAAGTGTGGCCGGTACCAGTAGGCGACGATCTGCAAGTCATATTCTCCTGCTCCTAGGAGCTGGGTAGCCAGCGAGCGCCCGTTGCGGATTGCGATTTCTTGCTTGGCGAGCGCTTGCATAAACTCCAGACCCTTTTTCTCGCCGACGAGGTAAAGCATATTGGCGAACCAGCGATCTTCGTTCTGGTCCAGCACCATGCGACCCTTCCAGCGCGGATGAAGCAAGTCCTCGTAGCGCCTCGGCAGTTCATCCCGCTTTACCTTCTCGGTGTTGTAAGCGGTGACGATCAAGTTGTCGTAAAGATCCGTCCAATAACCCTCGGGATCTTTGAATCCTTCGGGATAAGCGACGGCAAACGGCGACTTGTAGGGCGTGACGAACCCCATCTTTTGCATATGATACGTTTCGAATTCTCCCACGCTCACGGTGTCGGCCGTATACGTTCCGGTCTTTCGCTCCACATTCATACGGCTAAGGATTTTCTCATGGGTGGAGCGGAAAATGTCGGTTTTAAGGAACGGGTATTTTCTCTCGAATGCAGCGGTTAAAGACCGCGCAAACTCAGTTTCCACGGACGTGTAGAAGACCAGTTGGCCTTCTCTCTTCGCGCCCTCGATCAACTGACGCTGTTGTCCATCACCCTCGGCACCATGGAGCGGAGTGCCGAGCAAAGACCAAGAAAGCAACGCCATCCAAAAAATGAATTGGCTCACGATTCTCACCTCCCTTACGCGCATCTTACTTACGGCGACCCCTTTGAGATGAACGCGCCTGGCTTCTTCGCGTCGCGGCCTGTTCACAATTTAGAAACAAATCCGCTGCCCTTGATGAGAAAGCGCCAAGGCTTGTGCTTCCACTTGCCGGCATAATCGACGCCGATGCGCGGTCTTGCTACGATGCCTGGTGTCGAATCACCGTCATCGCGCAAATACAGGACACTGCCACAGAGATCGCTGCCGTTTAAAGCACGGTCAATGGCAAAAGCCTCACAGAGCTTTCCCGGACCACTCGCGAACTGGCGCGGCTCTTCGATGCCCCTTCGTTTCTTCATCAAGGCGATTCCTTTAACGGGCTCCACCGCGCGGATTAATACCGCCGCAGGAAAATCCTTTTTGTCCGTGACGATGTTGAGCATGTGATGGAAACCGTACACGAGGTAGACATAAGCATGCCCCGCCGAGCCGAACATGATTTCCGTCCGTGCGGTGCGCCCGCGTGACGCATGGCATGCTTTGTCTTCAGGTCCGACATAAGCTTCGGTTTCAACAATCCGGCCAATGGTTGTACCGTCCGGATGCTTTCTTACCAAGTACTTGCCAAGCAGCTGCCGGGCAACATCAAGGGTGGATTGCTCGTAGAACGAACGGGAGATTTTCACGGCCTAATCGAGTGCTTCCTCCAGCCGCTGGGCAAGCTCTTTGCCAAGCTTGTGGGTCTGGCCTGGATTGTATTTGGTGGTTTTCCATTGCAAGACATCGAACGGCAGTTTCTCGATGGGCGTTGAGCAGATGTGAATACATGGCTTTTTCAGCGCGTGGGCGTAACCTGTTTCATACAGGACGTTCGGCTTAGCTTCGGAGAGATCGACGAAGACGGCGACCGACTTGCGGATCAGGCTTTGAATCTCATCCACAACACTGCCCTGGAACTCGCGCCGGTCGACTCTTGTGCATACCGCACCCACTTGCTCTGCCGCATATCTCATGGCAATGAAAAACACGTCCTCATACTGCGGCGCAAACGGCATGGCCGCAAAGACGAGCTTGCCGACGTTCGTCGCCGTTGGCGGGTTTGAACGCGTCTTTGTCGTTTCAAGCTCAGCCAGAAGAGCAGGCACCAAACCATCAAGAGTAACGACTCCTTTAGAAGGTAAACTCCTCTTGAGCCCCGGGATCACGACAAAGGCACCGTCTGCCTTCATAGCGTCCTGATAATTCTGCGCCTGGCGGCTGGCCTCCGTCGTCAATCCAGGAAAATCCCAATCTTTCACCTCCACGATAAACTGCCGCCCATCCGGCGCATAGACGATAAAATCAGGCGCAAGGCCGGCGAGGGCTTTTTGTGTGTCGAACTTCAAACCGGCCTCGCGAAGCTGATCCGCGATGATCTTTTCAAAGTCCTTTTCGTTTTGATCCGCCATTTGATCTTTTGCTACTAATTACACCATCGCGGCGCCGCGGCTCAACTCCCCACCGCTCAGCTCAGGCATGCCGTGAAGGTCATCACTAAGTCCGGCCACCCCGATTTTATGGAAAAGAAGGCGAGAGGAAGGATCGCGTCCCGCAGGGTTGGTTCACATCTTATGGATTCCGCGCCTAGCTCGGAAGCGTGTTTCAAACACGGACAAATTCACTCACTTCGACTGAGGCAACCCGTCCGTGATTTCAACCCAAGGCGCCTTTGAGCCAACCCAGATATGCTTAGACGGCTTAACTCCAGGATCGGTATCCAGAGTCCCAAGACGAAGACGGATCGTTTCCTGATGGTCGTCATTTCTCTTTAGGATTGGTGAACCGCACCGGCTGCAAAAGCATCGCCGCTTCCCCGGAGAGGATTCCCACTCTTTAAGCAACTCAGCCCCGGCGACGAAGCGAAATGACATCGCAGGCACAGAAGCATTGCTGGCGAATGCCGCGCCTGCCGCCTTACGACATTGGCTGCAGTGGCAGTTGGTCACCGCCCCGAGGTCCGCGTCGATCTCATATTGGATACCACCACAAAGACATGAACCTTTTAGCATTCATCCTCCTTTTGATTTTCGTAACCTCCCCAGGAACCTATTTGTTGACTTCTTTAACCAGACTCCAGTCCACCAACTGACTCAATGGGATTTCTTTGGTCATCTTGAGCCGTTCCTTGGTGAGCTGCACGTCGAGATTGACACCTTTATCGGAAATCATGCCGTCGTCGGTGAAGGAATTGATGGAGGTGTCGTACGCCTTGGCTGCCTGAGACGGGGTAATGTGGAGATAATCAGACAGCATCTGAATGGTTTCAGCGCGGTTTTGCTTCATAAATCGTGAGCCTCTAAGGGAGGCCCGTACAACTTTTTTGACTTGTTCGCGTTGGCTCTGGAGCTTTTTGTCCATCACGGCGATGCCCGAGAGCGGCAGCTCAATGATGTCGCCCAGGTAAAGGAGGCGCCGGAAACCCTCGTCTTCCGCTTTCATCGCGAAAGCCACGTCGATAGGTGTGGCGTCGATGGAGCCCGCGCGCAGCGCCGCCAGACGCATAGGACTCTCGCCAGTGACGATAATTTTTATGTCTTTCTCCGGCTCGAAACCGAAGTGCCGCGCCGCCACGCGGGAGAGATAGTCCACGGTACCGGCGACGGAATCGACGCCGATGATTTTGCCCTTGAGATCCCTGGGAGTTTTGATGTCCGGCCGCGCTATCAAAACGTGCAGCGGCCGGGAGGCCATGCCGACCACCGCTTTGAGAGGAACGCCGGTCACCGCGGCCCGTATCGCCGACCCCCATGCCAGCAGATAATCGATATCCCCGGAGATGAGCGCCTTGACGGCGATTGCCGGCTGCATCTGAACTTTATCAACATCGAGACCCTCATCTCTATAGTATCCTTTGCGCATGGCGACAACGGCAGGAAATTCAAACAGACCGCGACTCGGCGTGCCCATCACGATTCGTTCCGCACTGACCGCAGGCTCGCCTGACAAGATGAAAACGAGCAAAGCCAGGACGCCTGCGAACTTGACTATTATGTTTGTCGCAATCATAACCATAGCTCTCCAGCACTATTCGAGCCGAACGTTCTTGGTGAAATCATATTGGTTCGAGTAGTCGCTTTCAAAAGTGGAAGAAATTCTCTGTTGGTCCCAACCGTCAGCGAAGCATTTTTTCAAAAACGACATCATCAAACTCCAGGCGTCCTTGGCAGGCTCCTTGCGGTAGCGTCCCGGCATGGTGTCGTTGAGCCAGCCATGCGGCGCGTCCCGGTACAGCCGCACATGATAACTCTTCCTCGCCCATTCCAAGCAACCGCGGAACCGGATCACGTCGTCCACGGATATGATATGATCCGCCTCGCCGAAGATTCCCAATACCGGGCAAGATACTCCCGCCACCAGTTTCTCGATAGGGGTGGGCCGGAGCTCATTGCCATCCCATTCCTTGCCGCCGATGGCGCCATAAAGTATCACAGCTCCGGCAATGTCATCTCTATTGGCGGCGAGCAGTAAAGATTGCCGTCCGGTCTGGCACACGCCGATGATACCGATACGCGCAGCATCGACATGGTTCGACTTCTTCAAGTAATCAACCGCCGCATTCAAATCTTCTAACGCTTCATCGTCGCGCAGATCCACTCTCACTTGCCCCTTTTGCAGAGCCTTCGGATCTCCGGTGAAGCGGTGAAAAAGATCCGGCGCCAGACCGACGAAGCCGGTTTGAGCGAGCCTCACCGTCAGGTCCTTGGTATGTTGATCGATGCCGTAGCGCTCGTGAAGAATAATCACCGCCGGCCGTTTGCCTTTGGCCGATGGCAACGAGCGCACTGCATTGATGCCGGGGCCGAACCGCACAGCAGAGCGTGTGATTCCCGTTGTTTTCTTGGCGGCCATGAATCCTCCGAATGCTTTCGCTGATCGCGCGATATGAATCTGGTTTAGACGGCGCCAAGCTTATCCCCGCCTCAGCGAAGTAGTCAAGGCATTGTAACTAACGGGTCACAGCGTCCGCTATTTTTTTAAAACGGAACCGGGTGTTTAAGTTTTCAGGCCGATGGCTTTTATTGTTGCTCAACCCAAACGAAAGGCCGCACAAAGATTTTCCCATGACCCATGTTCAGCCAGAGTACGCAGGGTGATGATCGTAGGCGGCATCATGGGGAATTTGCCGGACGGCCGATTCTTCCAACGCGATTTGAGGCGCGAGCCAAAGACTTTCCGATACTTCTTCGGATGAGGTCAGTGGGGTCTGGTTGTTGGGAAGCGCAGCCAAGTAAAAACGGGTATCAAACCGAACCGGGTACTTTTCGGGCGTAATGCGGTGGAATAGATACGTAAAGCGCCCCAAATCGCAGAAGAGTTGTTCGGATTCCAACAGAGCGTGGTAGGTCAAGGGTGCCATTCGATAGAGCCTGGCGCTTCTCGCTCAATCTTTCTACGAGATCACCCGGCGTGCCGTCGGGCGCGATGCCATTTTCATCAACGAAAAAATGGATTCCGGTTTCTTCAAAAAGTTCTCTAACCGCCGCGACCCAATGGCCCAGACTCATCTCCGGACCGAGGCCGGCACCGAGGATTTCCTGGGCTTCCGACCGGGTTAGGCCGCGGCAAAGGGACAACATCTTCTCGGAGCAATCCTCATTTTCCACTCCACCCCCCGGAAAGACCAAAAAGCCCCCCAGGAATTGCATCTCCGGGCGGCGCCTCGTCATGAGAACTTCGATGCCACCATTGGGACCAGGCCGAACAAGGACGATCGTCGACGCTTTAATCGGATTGACAACTTCACTCATGGATGCTCCGCGCCGGGTTCCAACCGCTGCTTATAAAACACCGGCTCTATCACTTACAACACTCCTTCAGGGAATCTCTGCTGACGACGGTTCTCACGGATGGCTGTCCTATATGAATATGGGCCCCGGTGGCGGCTCCCGGCACTGCACCCCTGAAGGCGATGAAAGGAATCCCCAACTGTCGTAGGTATGAGAGCAGCGACCGTCCCTCGTTGCTGTCGGGGTGAAGCGCCACGTCCATAGCATTTCGATGATCGAATCTGAGGCGGTCGTGGGTTGCTGTTTGACCAAAGGCGGTGACCGGCAACCCACGCCCAAAGGTTTGCAAGAAAAACTTCTCGATCTTTGGCGCATCTGCTAGAGACCATCGGGTGCCACCATTAAAGCGGACCAAAGTCCCGGTCTCGCTATAGCCGCCCGCTGCCAAATCCGGCAGCCGGAGCAGCTCATCACGCATGGTTGCTTCTGTGATTGCGATATCAGACTCCGTGAGCCACCGCTTGTCTTCTTCTACCCGGACAATCGCCTCCGCCAGAGCTCGTTCCATCTGGTTCAGCTCGGAGCGAGAAATCAGCCCTTGGCCGTAGAACTCCTGCCGACGCTGATATTCAATCGTGAGCTTCGTCTTTTCCTCATCGTGAATCGCCAGCAACTTTTCGGCGCTGGCGCGTGATTCCTTCATCTTCTCGATGACTTCAGCGCGCAACCTGGCAAGTTCGGCGTCCACCGGAGCCGTTCTTCGGGACGCAGCCGACCGCGTTATCGGTTGTTTTTGTTTCTCTTGGCCATTTCCATTCGGCGTCAAAAACAAAAGAAAACAAACCGTGATAGCGGCCCCGATGTTCTTTAGATCTATCATTCAACCTGTCTGCATGGAACACACCGTCGGCGAAAGTCTAAGGGGTAAAGCACAGACGGTCAAGCGCCGCCCGGAAGCAAAAAAAGCGCGCACGGCTCCGGCTATGACTCTTCCGTCCTTCGGTTGGTTCGACTATGTTGAGCTTATCTTCGAAATCAATGAATGCAGCGCAAAAATCCTATCAGCTGCTTGCCGATCTGATTGTATTGGTTCACGTCGCTTTCGTTGTATTCGCGGTCTTGGGCGGGCTCTTGGCGGCGAGATGGCGCCGACTTGTCTGGATTCATCCACTAGCTGTTTTTTGGGCGACGATCGTCGAATTTTTCGGCTGGGTGTGCCCTTTGACGCCGCTTGAGAATTGGTTCCGGCGAAGAGCAGGAGAAGCTGGTTACCCCTCCGACTTTATCGCACACTACATCCTCCCGGTTCTTTACCCGGACGAGCTAACTCGTGAAGCGCAGATCGTGCTGGGAGCCTTCGTTTTGTTGATCAATCTAATAATCTACGGCTGGGTTTTCCGAGCCAAAGTAAGAACTGGAGATTTTTGATGTCCGGCATTAGCGTAACACGCGCGGACGGCGCTCCCAGCAGTCGTCTAGAAAAATTTTCCAAGACGATTTGCCCGCACCAAGCTGAGATTGGGTCATTTGGAATAATACCGATTTGCGCGGCCACTCTTTCGCTCCGGCAGATTTTCGTGATATTTTGCCGGCAATTCAAAGAGCAGCCAAGGAGGGTGGAATGCTTGCACAAATTATTGGTTCGTCCAAGATCTTACCGTACGCCTTCCGAGCAACTTATTTGGCCCGCCTCGTTCAACGGACGATCTTCTATCTTGCCTTGTTATCGCTTCTGGCAGCTAAAGACGCTGCGGCGGAGAGGTTTTTTATCAGCATTCCCGGACCGACCTTGAGCTACGTTCCCCTCTATTACGCTCAGGAAAAAGGTTTCTTTTCTCAGGAAGGTCTGGATCTGCACGTGCTCGTCGTTCGAGGCATCATCGGCGTCAGCAGCCTTATGGCCGGCGAGATCGATGTGACCTGCCACGCCGGCAGCGGTTTCTCCGCAGCCCTCAGAGGGATTCCCGTCAAAATCATTTCGGTTACCCGCGATCGTCCCATCCACGAGCTTATCGTCGGCCCCTCGATCACCTCCCCCGCAGACCTCAAAGGAAAGGCGGTCGCCGTAGGTTCTTTGGACGGCACCGCTGCGGTCATGACCCGCCGCATCATTCAAGCCAAGGGCCTCGATCCGCAGAAAGATGTCACGCTGTTGAGCATGGATACCTCAGCCAGACTTCAGTCGCTGATGAGCGGCAAGGTCGCAGGCGCCATGATCACCCCGCCCTCGACGTATTCAGCGATGGATCAGGGTTACAAGGTTTTTGGACGCGGCCGCGACTATATGCGCTTCCTGCAAACCGGCGTCGTTGCGACCGACGCCTACATCAAACAAAAGCGCGAATTACTCGTGCGCTTTCTGCGCGCCTGGAACCGGGCGTTGACATTCTACCAGGACAACCCGGAAGTCATGCTGCCCTATCTTCAAAAGAAACTCGCGGTGAAAGACGCGCAGCTTGCGCGCAAGATGTATGACGATGATGCGGCTGAAATTTTACCCGGCGGCCGCTTGAGCCCAGACGCAATGAAAGAGATCATCGAGATCGGGAGGGAGGCCTTGAAAATCAAGGAACCGATATCACCGGATCGAGTTTTCGACTTTTCATTAGCCACGGAAGCCATCAAGTGATGGCCCAGCATCCAGCGACTCAAGCGTGCGCTTCGGCCCAATTCGTTCCCATATGCACCTCAATAGCTAGGCCGCACTGTAGTTCTACAGCTTGGGTCATCTTTTCTTCGATGAGCCCCCGAGCTTGATCGAGCTTGCCGGTCGGCACCTCGAACACGAGTTCGTCGTGCACGGTCAGGAGCATCTTGGCCACCGGCTCCGCCTGCAGGGCGGCATCGACACTGATCATCGCCTTCTTGATGATGTCGGCGGCGCTTCCTTGAATCGGCGCATTGAGCGCCATGCGTTCGCCCAGCGCCCGCAACCGATAATTGGAGGAGTGGAGCTCCGGCAGGTAGCGGCGCCGACCGAACATCGTCGTTGTGAAACCGTCGATCTTCGCTTTTTCTACCTGAGAGGCGAGAAACGCTTTCACCTTCGGGAACTGAGCATAGTACGTTTCGATAAAATTCGCCGCCTCATCCATCTCGACGCCAAGCCGTTGCGAAACTCCAAAAGCAGACATGCCGTAAGCGATCCCGTAGGAGAACTGTTTGACATGGTTTCGCATCTCGGGTGTGACGTCGGCCAATCCAACGCCATAAACTCCGGCGGCGATGGTCGCATGGAAGTCGTGTCCCTCGGCGAAAGCCCGGAGAAAAGCCTCATCCTGGGAAAGATGCGCCAGCACTCGGAGTTCGATCTGCGAGTAGTCCGCCGAGAGCAGCACATGATCGGGGAGTGCGATAAACGCGCGCCGGATCTGGCGGCCCATCTCACCGCGAATCGGGATGTTTTGCAGGTTAGGCGCCGTCGACGACAAGCGTCCGGTGACGGCGGTCGTCTGCTCATAAGTCGTGTGGATTCGATTCGTCTTGGGATCGATGAGCTCCAGCAGCATCTCGGTAAAGCCGGTCTTCAGCTTTGAAACCTCCCGATATTCGAGCAGTGATGCAATGATCGGATGGGCCCCGGTAATCTTCTCCAACTCCGCAGCGTCCGTGGAATAGCCGGTCTTGATTCTCCTGGTTTTTGGCAGGCCCAGTTTCTCAAAGAGAATAGTCTGGAGCTGGGGCTGGGATTTGACGTTGAAATTCTCGCCCGCAAGCTGCTGAATCGTGCCCTCGAGGGTTACCATCTTCTGCCCAAACTCGCTGTTCAATTTATCAAGATAGCCGCGGTCGACGAGAATTCCGTTGTGCTCCATGCGCGCGAGCACCTTGACCAGGGGAAACTCCAAGGTGGTCGCCAACTCCCAAATACCTTGGTTGCGGAGCTGTTCCTCGAGAGCGGGGGCGACGGCCCGGACCGCCACGGCTTCCCGGCAAACACGACGTTTGTCATCCGCACCTAAAGCGAGACTGGCCTGTTCACCCGCTTCGAGCTCGGGCGGCTCCTCATCAATCGAGATCCTGAGATAACGGCTTACCGTATCTCTTAGCGCGTAGCCCGGTGCGGAGCCCGGTTCGAGCAAATAGGCAGCGATCTTTGTGTCACAATAAAGCCCCTGAATTTCCGTGACGGCCGCAAGGGCAGAGCGATAAAGCAGCTTGGCATCGTGGGCGATCTTTTCGTCTCTTGGCGTCCTTAAGAAAGCCATTGAGCCGCTGCATCCCGGAGAAGAACGGCAAAATGCGCGCTTCACCCGGTCCGTCACAAAGGGCAAGCCAATCCTCACTCCAAGCAAGCGCAACGGTCTCACCTTGATGAAGATCTTCCTCCGAGCGGAGCTCCGAGACCGTTTTGAGCTCGAGGGCGGGCGGCGCGGTGGCGGCGTGGAGCTTGAGCTCTTTCAACCGCTCGTGCAGAGTGCGGAACTCAAGAGAAGTGAAGAGCTTTCGTACTTCCTCATCATCCCAAGGCTCGAGGCGAATATCTCCGGGATTGATATCCAGCGGAACATCATCGAGCAAGCGCCCGAGCTCCTTATTGATGCGCACCTGGTTTGCACGCTCTTTGATGGCTTCGCGGAGTTTCGGGGTAAGCTCGTCGGCGTGGGCGATGACCTGATCGACGTCGCCGTATTTGTTCACCAGCTGAGCGGCGGTCTTGTCGCCGACACCAGGGACACCGGGCAAATTATCCGAACTCTCGCCTTTGAGCGCCACGAAGTCCGTCCATTGCTTCGGCGTAACACCGTAGCGCTCCAGCACCGTCGCATTGTCGTAACGGATAACATCGGAGATGCCCCGGCGCGTCATGATCACAGAAACGCCGTCGCCGACGAGCTGGAGGATATCCCGGTCGCCGGTGACAATGACGACCTCGTTCCCTTCTTGTCTGAAGCATTTCGTCAGAGTCGCCAGCAAGTCGTCGGCTTCGTAGCCCTCCAGCTCGGCCATGGGGATCCGTAAGCTCTTGAGCACCTCGCGGATCAATGGAAGTTGTTGCCTAAAAACGTCAGGTGTTTCAGCTCGGCCGGCCTTGTATTCTGCGTAGCGATCGAGCCGGAACTGCGGCGCTCCTTTGTCAAAGCAGACAACCACCTTATGCGGACGCTCGTCTGCCAGGAGTTTGATGAGCATAGCGGTAAAGCCATAGACGGCATTCGTGATCTGCCCCGATGAAGTGACAAGTGTATCGGGCAAGGCGAAAAAGGCACGAAACGCGAGCGAGTGGCCATCAAGCAATACCACTTTGCGTGCTTCGCTTTTGGCGGCTGCCGCTATGCTACGGCTGGGTTTAGTAACAGGTTTTTTCGTGCTCACATCTCTCAGTCTACCCGTTGGCCACGTCTGCGGCAACCCGCCGCGTGGTGACATCGCGTTGAATTTCGTCTTCGAAATGAGAGAGCAGAAAAAAAGAGTGGCGTCAGTCGCGAGCGATTGGCGGGGGACAGATGAACTTTCAAATTTTGTCCCGCCGTCCTAGCGCGGGGAGCGGTGATGGGTAAGCGCGAGACTATCCGTAATGAGCTGAAGCGGTATGTCGCCTGGATACCAAGCCTCCACGAAAGGAATGAAAAACTCCTTTCCTTTGCCCTCTCGGCTGGCGCGCTTCCAGGAAATCAACAACGGCCATGCACTCTCGTCGATGATTAAAACCACATGCGTTCCCTCGTTCCGGAGGGTCTTGAGCAACCAATAGCGTATCAGGGCCTCCTTAATATCTGCATCGGTTGGATCGCTCAAGTCGCATAGGCTGACCCAACCACGCTTGTAGCCGTAGCTCTGCTCGGGTTGCCTCGAAGCGAATGCGCGCTGCGTTTGCTGCTGGCCACTTATCCACCCCCGGCGACAAATTTCTTCAAAAGTTTGCTCCTCTGCCACATGAAACACCCGCCCGCGGAGAATCGGAAGCATGATTTGTTCTATTTCGGAATGCTCGCAGTCGATTTTTTTTGGTATTACGTTCTCGTTCAAGGCCGGACCCAAACCTTATCGAAAGTTCCGCCGAAACTTCCGCAAAGTGCATGCCATCGCGAAAATGGCTGAATTGTCTGGCTTTCTGGTCAAGTAACATGACAAAAATTCTCATCCGCAGTAAAAAATAACTTACGGGTCGCAGGGTAAGTCCTCCACTGACGTTCCGAGGAAATATTTTCTTCGACACACATGTATCGTTTGAGACGATTTCGTTTTCGATTTCCGGGCGAAAGGTTTCATTTTTCTGCGACAATCACAGGGATTCCCTGAGAGGGTTTCAGGAGTTCGCGCGTGGCCGACTAAGGTCAAAACCTCGCAAAAGTGATCCGAACTGATGCAGCCAGTCGCTTCCGCCCTGTAGGTTTGCGCAGCAATAAGCCTCTCCGTCTTGATTAGCGCCTTGTGGCGAATCTATACCGATGCGAGCAGTGCGCGCTGGATCAACGCCTTAGCCATACCGACTTTGTAGACGTTATCTTTTAGTGGTTTGGCATCTTCGAGAGTAATCTCGCTGGCCTTTTGAGTAGTCTCCTCGTCGATCTTCTTGCCACGCAAGAACTGTTCGGCTCTCGGCGCGCGCCACGGAATGGGTGCCACGCCGCCGAGAACCACACGTGCCTCCCTCGCGACTCCGCCGCTGCTCTGCACAACAGTAGCAACGCTCACGATGGCGTGATCCCAGGCCAACCGCTCACGCACTTTATGGTAATAGCCCTTGCTCCCGGACTTGGGATAAGGAATAAACACTTCGGTTACGATTTCGCCGGGCTTCAGGATATTTTCACGTTTGAAGTCCACTGAAGGCAGAACGAAAAACTTCTCCAAGGAGATGCTCCTCTCACCCACCGGACCAGCGATCTTAATTTGCGCATCTAGTGCGACGAGCGCCGGCGCGGTGTCCGACGGATGAACGATGTAGCTCGGCCCGCCGCCCAAGATGGCGTGAAAGCGGTTATCACCGGTGACTGTGTAGCAGATCTGTCCGCCTTTACGCAGACAGTTAAAATTCGAGGAGCGGAAATACCAGCAGAAGGGCCGCTGGCAAATGTTGCCGGCGATAGTGCCGGCGTTGCGGATTTGTGGCGAAGCCGCTTCTCCGGCGGCGTCCGATAGGATGAGCAGCCTCTCAAGACCTCATTTGCCAAACAGCTTCTGGATCAAATAGCAAGGCACAACGCTCTGCCAGAAGTTTTTTCCAGTTTCGCCGAGAGCAAGAAGGAACTGAGAATCAGGACACTGGCTCGTTTGAGCGGAATGGAGAACAGAGAGATATGACGCGGCAGCGCGTATCTCCTCCACTGGTAGGTATGCCGAAAGCCCAACACACGGACCTCGAGCGTCTGCCGCCCGGTTGGGACAAGGTCAAGAAATCAGCAGAAGAAGCGAAGACTTGGTTGGATTTGATTTATCTCATTGAGTGCGGCCGGAACAGCGATCTGCGACGGATCGAAGATCAGATTCGGGAGGTCGAAAGCATCAACGGCACGGATCGCGCGATGGTTGTTATCGACGATTGCCAGCGCCTGGGAAACAGTGAACAGAGACTTACCGATCGCGTCGCGATCCTTGCCGACGAGCTGCAAAAAGCTGCTCTGAATTTCGAGATTCCGATTCTGGCCGTTTTCCCCGATTTACGAGAGGATCGCAGCAGTTCGCCTCAGATCTGGAGCGACAGAGCGCCAAGCGCCGACGTGATCTTAGTCATGGAGATCGATTTAGAACGGACCAAAAAACTCACCGAACCCAATCAAGCGCTTGCACTACACGTTGTAAAGAACCGTGGTGGGGAAAAATGCAAACTGGCCTTCGAATTCGTCCCGGCTTTTTCAAAGTTTGCCGAGATTGCCTAGCCATCGCGTGACGTTCGTCCGGTTATTTGCTCCGCCATTCCCATGCATAGGATGTGAGCCGGGGTTCACGGCCCTCCACGACCAACGCCGCCACATAGTCCCCATCGACAGAAAGCTGACAAGACTCCTGTGGCACTTGTCGCTCACGGGATATCTATCTTCAGTTCGACGATTTTTTTTTGCTATCCAAGGTAACTGACTCAAAGAGACTGAAAAAACCATGATGGCCCAATAATCCCATACCGAACTGGTCCATTTCATCCATAAATCCTGCGAAGCAATCAAAGTGGTACCAGTTACCCTGAATACTTATCCACACTTTGATCGAGTGGTAATAAGTTGTCCCTGATCCAGCAACTCCCATCGTTCATTCGGACAAGCCAGTTTTAATATCGATACCAATTCGCTTACCCACCAGCGATGGAAAGACGCAGCTATCCGCACCAGAGTCAATGATAGAGAAGAAGGAAAGCGGGAATATCGCACCCTGATATTCTATGCGTGTCTCAAGCGCTGGCCGGTCAACAAAATTTCTGGCCGAAAATGCGGGAGTTAGAACTGCGGGAAAGCGAATGTATGGTAAAGAGAAAGAATGAATCACAGAAGATGCGCGGTATTTTCATCTGGAACGCGCACCAAGATGGGATGATTTCCAAATTTCTCGGATGCTCGGATTGCGTCCTCCATCGTGTCCGCCGAGTAAAGAACGTGGGATTTGTCTTCAGACAAGATTACCCACTTACCTTTATAAGGCTTTAGGAGCGTCGACAGGTCAATGACATTTGCGGATTCAGCTTCTCGAGTCATCGCGGTTCCCCCTTTTATTGCTGCTAGGACCCGATTCAAAGGCGCTCTGTATATTCATCGCGGATACAGGGGTTCATATACTTCTCGTCTGTAATGTCAAGCAGAACAAAAGAGCAGCAATTGGTGTACCGCTCGGGTGATTTCCGTAAGTTGCTGAACTTGTTTGATTGCCGGAGTTGCTCGAGTGGGCCTTCCGCAAGCAGGGCAAAATTGCGTGGATTCTTTGCCAGAATCTCGTTGCGGTAGGATTCAAGGATTCGTTGCATCCGTCCCATTTGCTCGATGGCTTGGTAAACTTGTATCGGATGTTTCAATCATAATCCTATCCCTCAAGATGCCTTTCTTCACGCTGGGCCGCTGCTTGACCTGCTGAAAGAACGCAACGGCGAGTTCAAGGTTCTCGCTGCCATTTTTCACCACTACTATATCAAACCCAAACCTTAGTGGATTTGAGTTGCTTGGGATCAAACCTTTCGGTTAGGCCGGTTACGCAAACACTTCCATTTTCTCCAAGGTAATCGAAATAAGTCTACATCCGGATACAAGAGCCTGCTCGATGTCATTCCACTCAGAGGCCAACACACTGAAAAGCCGAGTATTGCTACAGTTGCCCCGGCGACGTGAACGACCTGCGGCGGAGCACCGTACAGCAACGCTCGATCGTAGAAGTCCGTGTCTTTACTGAAGATAACGAGACTCTCTACTCTGCCTCGCTCCCAAATCTGCGTGTCGGTGGCCGTCAACAGATTTCGATCAAAAAGATGTTCGGCTTCGTGACGCTGCGATCTCAACCAAACACACAGGCGTGGCGGAAGATTCGCGTCGACAAGAAACTTCACTTGGTCAGCGGGATTTCGCGATGGGCCACGTGACGCGCCGCATATTCGAGACACGCATCAATGTCGGCTTTTTCAAGGTAGGGAAAGTCTTGCAGCATTTGCTCCGGCGTCATCCCGCCGGCAAGCATTTCAAGCACATGGCTCACCGTAATTCGCATGCCGCGAATTGTCGGCTCACCACCGCACACATCCGGTTTGATTGTGATACGATCAATAGGCATGCAACTATTTTATAAGAACCTCGGAAGAACGCAATCTGATTTTAAATACGCGCCTGGGTTACGAAATGGTCTCAGCAGCGCTTCCAACTTCTCGTTTCCACAGCCGAGGTCTTTGACGTTTGCTTATTTTTGGGTTTCGAACTGGCATGGTTTTTATTCTCAGTAATTGAGCGATTGGAACAACTGGAACTTTGGAACGCTTGGAACCTGCGTCAGCCCGAAACGTTTTGCATGAAGCAAAGCGGTTGAACGATTGGAACGCCTGGAACGGACTGATCCCCGTGATGAACGGAGCAAAGCGGTGGAACCCTTCGATAGAACTGAGGGCAGGCGTTTGGAACGGCTGGAACGGGCTTTCTGTTTGCCTTAGAGCGTCGGTTTCAATACAAAAAAGCTGCTCCTAAGCTCTTAAATCGCGCCATTTATACAATGTTCTATCGCTGAATCAATGGGTTGCTCTGGGCGACCCGGTGCCGCGCTCGCTCACATGCTTGGGCTAAGTCCTGTTGTAGGCGCTCAGCTAGTGCAGCCGGTGTGTGGAATTGAGAGACGCGACGCGAGCGGCTCAACGGATGGCGGATATCGTGATGCCAGATAACCTCCCCGTTGGTCGAATACAAAAACGGGACCCGGTAACCCCGGAAGTTCAGCGGATTGCTTGTCGCCCCTTTTGAGTAGCGCTCGGCTTGGGTCAGGACATTTTGCGGACCAAGCGTGACTCTCGTCGCTTCGACGATGCCGAGAATCTGGCCGGAAACACACAGTGCATAGTCTGCTGGTCCATTCTCTGTCGGGTACTCTCGAACGGCGCATTTATCGTAAGCTGCAAGTGGCCTACGCGGATCGAAATCAACGATCGTCCACCCAGCCCAGGTAAGCTCTGGATCAATCCTCTCCCTCCGGGTTCTTCGTTCGCTCTCTTCGGAGATAAGACAAATTCAAGCTCAGCGGATTTTAAGCGATTGCGCGAGTTATATTCAATGGTGGTGAAATCAAGGGGTTTTGTGTGGCGCCGGAGATACCAAATTTGCCAGAACCTGAGATGGCGCGGCGCGTTAAGACAAGGATGAATGATCAAAGCTGCAAGAGGGAAGAAACCACCGTGATCGTGAACCGGAGAACTGTCGTGTTCGTGACTCGGACAAAACACGTGCTCGTGATCAGGGATGGTCCCCAGCCAAACCGTAATTGCCCCGACTATAAAATTTGAGGCATTCTAGCCGTATGGCCCGGATCTGACAAGGATTTTGTCCGTCCTTCAGCGTGAGCGAGAGAACCGTCTCTATGGATTCGGATTCCTTTTAGAGAATTAACGTAGGCGGACTCGGGAGGGGATTGCTGTCTTAATAGTGAACAGTTTTGAAAAAAAATTATCCTTGAGGAAAAGACCGTGCGGCTTGGTCTTATCCATAAACCCGGTATCCCGGATCTGACAAGGGAATTCTTAAAGGGCTAGCGGATAAAGTAGGAACCTTCAGGGACGACCATACCTCAGAACCTTGCGATCCTAGGCTGCTCTCTTCTTCTTGAGGGAAAACTCGATCTGATAGCCAGCGAGTTCTGCCAGCCGAATGAGCTGGAGGATCTGTTTGGAGGCCTTGTTTTCTTGGAGCAAGCGCACCACCTGGGACGGAGAAGTATCAAGAGCGTCCGCAATCACACGAACGGATAGCCGGGAAGTCGAGAGCTTGTCCTTCAGTGCGCTCTTTAGCTGATTCAACGGCGACCAATGGTAGGTGGGATCACAATAGTACAAGACGAAGTCAGCCGGGAAATCCCCCTTTGATCCATCTTCGAGAAGAAAGGACACCGCTTGGTCACCCAGCTCGCGATCTATCGTGATCGACGTAAATCGATTCCTACTGCTAATCTTCACATCCCTGAAAACCGCGAAGGGTAAACTGTAGCTCTTTATCTTCTTTCCATCCCGCAGAGTGACCTCCAGTACGTTCTTTCGGTAGTTCGGTTTGATTTCCTTGAATTTCGGGTTTCTCATAGAATCCCCCTCTTTCCGTAAAGTCTCCAAAGCCTTCTTTCGCCTCCGGCGTCATCTTTCCCTCCATCACCGTCCACGTTTCGTTATTGAACTTGAGAAGGCGCTTCTTGTCCTCAAACACATGAACGTGCTTTGGATCGTGGTCCGTGGAAAACAGCACGACTATGACGCCATGACGCTTCCACCGACCCCTAGATACGTGTACCCAAAAAATGTGACAGTTGTCAAGGAAGCCGTGGAGGCTGGTGCGGGCTTCTACACCCTGTGTAATATTTGGGTTCGGCTTGAATAGTGAAGGTCGGTCGAAACTTGGGTCAGGAGCTTTGAAGGTCGAGCCGGAGTAATTAGCAACAAATTACCGCGGAAAACTTATCGTGAAACTTCGACGTTTCGAGAATTCTCGAAACACCGAAATGTCAGGTGACACCCTTACGGGATCGCAGACCTGAATGGGATTACCGAAATCTGCGGACACCGGAACACCACCGTGATCGTACTCGTGATCCGTGGTCGCCCCGTCTAAAACTGCCACCTCTAAAATAGCGGCATTCTAGCGATCTGACCGTTTGCTGGCAAGGGAATTTTTAAAGGGAAAATTACGGCTTGCTGAGGTTTGCCGAAGCCTAAATCAAACTAGGGCTCCCATCGATACAGATGTACCGGGACCGGCTCACCTTCACTAACGAGCGCAGCCTCGTAACCGTCGCATACATTCAGTTCGGCCAATGACCAGCCGGGCACGTTTGCGTTGATCCGCACGTGCTTCTCGCCAGCGAGGGTAATTTCCACTTCGTCCAATTGCCCCGAAAGACCCGTGCCTTTGGCTTTTAGGAAAGCTTCTTTGCTTGTCCAACACTTGTAGAACGCCTCCCTCTGGAGATGGAGGTGGAAGAGCATGAAGCGCTGCCACTTCTCTGGGTGTAAAGAATCGTTGGGCCACCTCGTCGAATGCGAAATCTTCTCTAACCCGCTCCACATCAACGCCGATTTCTCGGCCTCGGGTCACAGCGATAAGCACCCTCTCGTGGGAGTGGGATAGATTAAACTCAAACTTCTTCTTGGCATGAATGGGCGCCAGTTTCGGCTTGTTGTAGGGACCCGAGTCAAACTGCAACTCCCGAGCAGCGCTGTTTACATAATTGGACAAGATCGATCTCAGCGCAGCATGAGCGACAACGTACCGTCGTCGGTCTGTTTCAAATTTGAATCTCGAGGCTCGCTCTTGCTCTGCCGAAGATAAAAGCCCTTCGAAATCTAGCGAAATCTTTTCACCGTTGGCTTGGACCAGCCAAATATGAACTTCATTTTCGCTTATAGCGAGACTTGAGGAGGAGCCCGGTCGAACCAAAAACGGATTGAGCATGCTAAGGTGCTTTTACCTGATTCGCCCGCCCTAATCCACGGTTAATCGTGCCCGAATTATGATGCGATTCTGGCCACTCAGGTCGCTTTGTGGGGAATTTCTTCTACGTAGATATCGAAGACGGAGCCGGTGGGAAGATCGACGGTCTTGGTGTGCATCAGGTCGCCTTCGAAGAAAAACTCGATCCAGCTGCGGTTTTCGGAGACTCCGAGTATGATGCCGGCGACGCTTTTGATCGAGTCAATGATCTCGTCTCCGTTGGGGAGAGCTTCACCCATGCAATCGACCTCTAGTTCGAGAGCAGCGTGTCGGCCTCTCGTATTAGTTTTCCCGACGAAGTACGAGGCAGCGACTCACGGATAACGATCTTTTGCGGAACTTTGAAGTTTGCCAGATTACCACGCAGAAAGGTCAACAGCTCTTTCTCGACGATGTTATCTCCCGGCCGCGCCACTATGGCGGCGCCGATCACATGGCCACGCTTTGGATCCGGCATGGCGAAGACAACCGTCTCCTGTACACCCGGATAGGTATAGATCAGATTTTCCACCTCGGCGGGATAAACGTTTAGTCCGCCGGTGATGATCATGTCGTCACGCCGCCCCAGATGATAGTAATAGCCGTCCGCTTCAACCTTGCCAACGTCGCCGGTGTAGAGCCAGCCATCGCGAACACGCGCTGCCGTTGCCTCCGGTTTTCGAAAATAGCCTTTCATCACATGCGGGCCGCGGGTGATAATTTCGCCCGGCTCGCCGATGGGCACTTCTTTGCCCGCCTCATCGACGATTTTGACCTCGACGCCGGGGACGGCCCGGCCAATGCTGCCCATCTTGGTTTCTGCCTTTTCCGGCTCGACCAATGTGATCATGGGCGACGTTTCGGTGAGTCCGTAGCCTTGGATGACTTTGATGTGGGGTTGAGCCGATTGGAACGCGCGTAGCAACGGCAACGGAATACTGGTCCCCATCATAGCGGCAATTTTAACGCTGCTAGTATCATAGCGGGCGAGGTCCCGCACTCCCAGGAGGAGCTGAAAGACAATGGGCACGCTTTCGAAGACCGTAACCCGATGTCTCTGAATGCCTTCTAAAAGCGTCACCGGATTGAGCTGGTCAAAAATCACCAAAGTAAAACCTTTGTCCGCCACCTCATTGCAGACGATGGGTCCGACGATATGCGACATCGGCAGGACACAGCCCCTGATCGTAGAGCCATCAGTGATGCCGATTTCACCCATCACACGGGGATACTGGGCAAGGTTTCGGTAGCTCAGCACTACGCCCTTGGGCTCCCCGGTGGTTCCGGAAGTGTAGAGAATCAACGCGTCATCATCGGCGTGGAACTGGGGCGCACTGGCTGGCGCTGACGGCACGGAGAATCTCTTCTCGAAACTCTCATCGCCTTCCCCGTTGACCACCCAGAGGGGTATTCGCCCCAGCTCTTTGAAAGCTTCCTCCGCCTCGGCGCGCAGCTGCTGGTGCACGATGAGCAATTTGACAGCCGCATCCTTTAGAACACCTTGCAGCTCTTTTCCCTTTAGTCGTGCGTCGAGGATGACGGTCACCGCAGCGATCCTTTGGGTGGCGAAGTAGGTGAGAGGGATCGCAGCGCAATTCGGCAACAGCACTCCGACGCGATCGCCTTGGCGAATGCCCGCCTGCTGCAGATGTGCCGCCAGTCCTTGCACCCGCTGGTTCAGATCCGCGAAAGTCAGTTTCTCATCCTTGGTGATGATCGCGGTTTTGTGCGGCTGACGCTGTGCGGTCTTTTCCAGAACTTGCGCCGCGAAAAAGCCTACTGAGCCGGAATCGTTTGCCATATGGAAAACGCCCTTTGAAAAGGTTTATACCAGCGCGACAGTTGCGCCAGCTCGCCGCGTTTAAGCTTTAACTTTCCTTGCTGCGTGGCGAGAAAAGGATCGATGCGGTTACTGAATACCGCTCTCCACCACTCCTCTTTGCCGCTGATCATGAACTCGCCATCTGTCCCCTGATTCAATTCAGTGATCTCACCGGCAACGAATTTCACGGTCCAAGATATATCTGTTTCCTCCAGATGGAGCGTCAGGGACGTGGAAAGACTGGTCTCGCTGCCGTGATTGCGAAATGTCGGATCTTCATTGGCGTGTTCCACCAGCGCCGCCATGTGTTCCTGGGAAAACAAAACGTAGTTTTTGCCGTCAGCGAGCGATGCGGTTTTCCCGTTTTGCGCTTGACTCGGCTGCGAGCTTGCCCCGCGCGTCGCCGCGGCACCCTCCTTGAAAAACTGGCAGTGAACCGCCTCCTCAAGCAAATCTGTCAACAGAAAGGCTTCTTGAAGATTCTTGCCGATCGCCACCGTGCCGTGACCCTTGATGATTACCACCGGATGATATTTAAGCCCTTCTACGACCGGCTCCGGTTTTGTCACCGTCGGCGTGTCCTGCGGGATGATGGCTACCTCGCCGATCGTGTATTTCTCTTCAAAACTGACCGGCACAAAACTCTCGTGGGTCAATGAAAAGGCCAGCACCATGGGCGGGTGGACATGGACGACGGCTTGGGCATCGGTGCCCTCATACACAGCTAGATGCAGCGGTGTTTCACTGGAGGGCCGCTGCTTTTCTCTCTGCGGCTTACCCTCCTGATTGATCCGTACGAGATCCTTCGGTGTCAAAAAGCCTAGGGCCGCCTGCCGTCCGGTGATAAGAAACTCTTTTTTGCCGACCCGGCAGCTCAGGTTACCACCCCAGCCGCTGATGAGCCGCCGCTCGAAAAGCAGCTTGCCCCACCGAATCATTTCGCGTTCGGTCTTCGTCATCAGGCAGCTCCGCTGGCATCTTTGAATATCGTCCAAGGCAGAACTTCGCTCTCGAGGGGATACACGGAAACTCCTGCCGGGCAAATCTTCTGACCCAAGAAAGTCGACACATCAAGGTCCGCTCCGGAACCCTCTGGCATTTCCGACGCAAGCAACTCGATCGGTATCTTATGATGGCGTGCCAAGCGAACCGCCAGCAGCGAGCCACAAATCCCGCGTGGTCCTTGTTCGCTCAAGCCATCGTAAAATAAGCAGAGCTTGCGAATCTCGCCATGAGCAAACAGAAAACCCATCATGTTGTCGGAGATCAAAGTCGTCGGTGTATTGCGAGCAAGTAGTTCGCGAGCCACGACTCGAGGGCCCCATAGCTGGGGTCGCATTTCGGGAACTAAGACACTGTGCGCCTGCTCAGCCTTAAGCGCATGGGCCAAGAATGGATAGTTCTGTTTATTCGGCACACCGTAAACTAATAGATACTGCGCCGGCGGCTGGCTGCCGTTTTGTGCGGCTGCCGATGGCATTTTCAGATATCTCTTCCGAAAGCTTTCCGGCGTGAAGAGGTCATCAAAACCCACTAAGGAACTTATCAAGAACGAAGGGGTTATGTCGAAGGCCGGATAACGACAGGCGAGCTTTTCCGCGCCTTCCGCGACCAGCGGCCGTCCTTGAAATACGAGGATCTCAGCGGCTGGCCGCTCTTCAATCGTGACGTCATCGCCTTGGACCAAGCTACCGGGGTCCTGCACCAAGACGTGGAAAGGGATCCCGTACTCCTTCGCCATCAAGGCCAAAGGATACGTTCCGACCTTGTTGATCACGTCGCCATTCTGCGCGCAACGATCGGAACCCACGATAACTGCGTTGACTTCTCCCTTTTCCATAACCTGAGCAGCCGCGCAGTCCGGAATCAAGGATACCGAAACGCCTGCCTGTGCCAGTTCCCACGCCGTGAGGCGTGATCCTTGTAGATAGGGTCGCGTTTCCGTGGCAATGACGGAGATCTCTTTGCCCGCCTCTCTACACGACTGAGCCACCGCCACGAGCTCGCCACTGATGTTGCAGTGCGTCAGCACCCGTGCAGAAGCCGGTAGAATGGAGGCCGTGCGCTTGGCCCGGGAAAGCCGTGCTTGGACAATCTGTCCCACGAATCCATGCGCCTGTTCTACCACCCACTCGCCAACACTGCTGCCGGCCGGCAGTTCGGCGAGCCACCTGGAGAAAAAACCGAAGAGACCATTGAAATCGAAGGTCGGGCGCGCGGCGGAGAATTGCCGGGTCATTTGTACGAGCTGACTCTCTAGAGGGGCAGGGTCGTCACCTCGATATTCCTGGGCTAGCAACGCACCACTGTAGAGAAAAGCGAGCACCTGTCCGAAAGCTCGGGTCTTCATCTCCCTAACGGCATCGACGGCGTGGGAAATTCCATCAATCCGAATGTATTCGATCCGCTCCGGGATCAAAGTTTCATCAAGGATTTTGAAGCCGCGCCCCTCCCACAAAACCGGTTCGAACAGCGGACTGTGCACGAGTTTCATGTTTCTATCGCGACGCGAGCAACGGATTCATAGAAAGCGTAGCGCTTGCTGCGCGACCTCAACCATCTTTTCTTCAGCGGCAAGAAACAGCGGGTCGCGAAAACCAAACCTACCATAGAGACACTCGTCCGAAACCGCCAGAATGGCGCCGGCCTTCTTTTTTCTGAGTTGGGCAATCGTGAGGAACGTGGACGTCACCATATCGATGCTCGTGACCCTCTGCTCGTTCAACTCCTGAATGAGCTCCGGCGTCTCCTGAAACAGAGCATCGGTGGTGAAAATCCAGCCCAGATGATGGCGAACGTTTAAGCTTTCGGCCGCCGCTTTCAGAGCCGCAACAATATCAGGGCTGGCAACCGTGGAAAAACTCTTGGGCACGTAGTAGCTCGTCGTTCCCTCGCCGCGGACCGCGCCGGTGACGATCACGAGATCACCGATCTTCACTTGATCCTGCAACGAACCGCAGCTGCCGATGCGAATCAACAATTCCGCCCCTGCGGCGCAGAGGATTTCCGTAGTCATCGCCGTGTCCGGCGCAAAGCGCCCGCCGTTGCCGACGGTCACTCTTTTCCCCCCGAGGGTCCCCGTGTGCATCTCATAATCCAAAAACGTGAAATTCTTTGTCGGATGATCCAGCAGGCCGAGCACCATTTGACTCCGCTCTTTCGGTCCGGGGATCAGCGCATAGGGTCCGAGGGTATCGGATTTGAGACCCAACATCGCAAGCATTTTCTGCGGCGTGAAATGTGGCTCTTTGACCATGGATTCAGAGCGCCTGGGAAACAAACTCCAGCAGATCCTGCGTTGGCAGAGCGTCATGGGAGCAGTTAGCGAAGCTCCGCTGGCATAAGGCGCTTGAGGTTAAAACTAGTTCCGCACCGGTGTCATTGGCTTCGCGCATCCGGTCCTCGGCGTTCCACTGCGCCAGCTCCGGGTACGCCTCCGGCACACCACCACCACCGCCACAACACCAAGCCCAACGCTGATTACGTTCCATCTCCACCAACTCAATTCCTGGAATGGAGCGCAAAATAGTCCTCGGCGCTTGGTAGACGCCACAGCCACGGCCAAGATGGCACGAGTCATGATACGTGACTTTTTTCCGCATGGTCTTGCTGAATTGCAGCCGGTTAGTTTTCACCAGATCTTCGACGTATTCGACACCATGAAGAACCGAGATTTTGAACTCCGCTTTCTTGGCATACTGCTGCCAAATGCGCCGGCAACTCCCGCAGGCAACCACAACTTTGCCGATCCCGGCTTCCTTGATCCTGCTCAGGTTCTCGTTCTCCAACCGGTCGTACTCCCGCCGGAACCCCAGATCAAAAGCGTAGAGGCCACAACATTTTTCCTCGTCGCCCAGAATAACAAAATCTTCATCGGCTTTTTTCATTAGCTTCGCGAGAGCGATGGCACCCGCTCTTCCACTGTTGCCATCCGCCGAACAGCCGGCGAAGAGCAGTGTGGTGGCACCGCCGCTGCCGAGCTTTTTCAATCCCAGTTCGTTTGCCCAAAGCCCCCGCTCGGCTTGGGGCCGCGACCATGGATGGTCATATTGTTGCAGACCCTCGAAGAGCGGGCGATGGGCTTCGATGGGTCCGTCCTTTTCGGTCATTTCCTCACGCATCGCGACCGTGATGTCCCAGGGCCCATATCCGTCGTCACGCACCCCACAGAGCTCCTGACACATCAGACAGTTTGTGCATGTATACATGACTTCCTTGAGTTCGGGTGTGATGGTATCCAGCCCATGAAACACGCGCTGCGCCATGAGCCAGCGCGACTTCGGCGTAAATCTTTGAAAGCGATAGAACTCGTAGGGCGGACACTTGCTCTTCGGCCCCGGAACATCCTCCATCGGATTGGCAGGGCCATGACCGTAACAGGAGCCGCACAGGACACAGCCCGCGCTGCGCTCTTCGAGCCCCTTGGCATAGAGCCACTTTTTGACTCGTTCGAGGCCGTGCGGTTTGTTGGTGTCGCTTTTCACAGGAATTAGGTCCACGTGAGAATACTTTAAGCGTTAACTTTATAACCTGTAAATAACTCCTGTCAACAAACCCGAGCTACTTTGCCAAGGCAACGCGATTGAGTTTGCGCAGGAGAGCGGAAAGTTCCTTTTGTTGCGGCTTGTCGAGTGAAGAGAAAATTCGTGAGATACTTTTCTCATATAGCGGAATTGTAGTTTTATATAGCTTGGCGCCTTTTTCCGTCAGTACCACATGAACCACGCGACGATCATTCTCGTCTCGCTTACGAGAGACCAGTTTTTTCTCTTCCAAACGGTCAACGATGCCTGTGAGGTTGCTCACCGTCACCATCATCTTCGCCCCGATTTCCCCAAAGGGAAGCCCGCCAGCGTAGCCGATGGTCGCGAGCACGTAAAACTGAGGCGGCGTGAGACCCAACTTCTCGAGATCCTCCTCGAGTTTCTTGTGCGAGAGGAGGCTAAAGCGGAGAAATCTGACCCATAAGCCCGTGGTATAGGATGAAAAAAAAGGACGTTTAAAAACGACCACGTGCATCACTCTATTCGCAGAACCAGTAAAAAGCAATCGGGTTTTGTTGCTTCCACTTCCAAACAGCGGTGTCGATGCTGGAATATTAGAAAAGGGCGAAGTATAAGTTTCACGGACAAGCAAGGCTTAATCGAACGCTAGATCAAATCATGAAAGTTCATATTCTCGGCTGTGGAGATGCTTTTGGCAACGGTGGGCGCAACCAGAGCGGCTACCTCATCGAAGCCGCCGACCGGCTCTTCCTCCTAGATTGCGGGCCGACAACTTTGCTGGCGATGAAAAAGGCAGGTTTTGATCCGCGACGCTTGGATGTCATTTTTCTGAGCCATCTCCACGGCGATCACTTTGGCGGTCTCCCGTTCTTCTTCATCAGCTATCTATACGAGAATCCTCGGGACAAACCCTTGGACATCGCCGGACCACCCGGGTCCGAAGAGAGGGTTAGTGAGCTATTCCAGCTCATGTACGGCGGTGATCTGCCGACCACTCGCTTTCACATCCTCCAACCCGATAGAGCTGAATTCATCGCGGGAATCCATGTCCTCCCCTTTCGTGTTCCCCACCAGCTTCACGCGATTTCCCTCGGGCTAAAAGTCAGCTACGAGGGAAAACAGATTCTTTTCTCCGGCGACTCCGCTTGGACCGATCTTTTTCTATCCCATGCCACCGGCGTAGACCTGTTCCTCTGCGAGTGTTCGTTCTACGATCAGGACAGTTCCAATCACTTGAACTACAAGACACTGCGGGAAAATTTCACGCGGTTAAATTGTCGCAAGTTGATGCTCACTCATCTGGGTGAGGAAATGCTCAAGCGGCGAGACGAACTTGAAGTGACTTGCGTGGAAGACGGAATGGTGATCGAACTCTGAACAGCAAATCAAAGCAGAGTGGGAGTCAACTCGGATCGTCCTGGGTTTCTTGCCGAGCGGGCGCCGGCACGATGAGAACGCGAAGACCACTTTTTTCCTGGATTTCCTTGGCTATTTCCTGCGCTTCCAGCAACTCCGCGTAGGGGCCAACCCGCACTCGATAAGCTGTTTGGCCTCCCGTCAATGAAGTTTGCTCGACAAACGCCTCAAAGCCGTTGGCGGAAAATTGTTTGATCAGAGACTCGGCGCGGCCACGCTCGCGAAACGCCCCTACCTGAAGAAGATAGCCATCGGATGATTCCGACTTGCTATCCTCTTGTGGCCCAACGAACGCCGACATGCGCTCCGGGCGAACGCTGACCTGCTCGCTCATTGAGGTCTTGCCCGCGTGCTGGGCCTCCAAGGTTTGAAAATTATCGAACCCATATTCCAACAGTTTTTTGGTATCTCCCCACTGATCGCGAGCGCCAAGGATCGACACGATCAACGTCACGCCGTTGCGCGCCACGGCTCCGACAAAACACTTTTGTGCAGCGTAAGTATAGCCGGTCTTGCCACCGATAGCGCCATCAAAGTTCCACAGCAGACGATTGTGATTTCTAACCGAGATGCGCCGGGCGACGGTTTTCTTCCTGACGACGGAGTTGGACTTCACCGAGCTCATCTTGGTCTGGACGATCTCGCGAAAGGTAGCATTCTTCATCGCATATCGAAAAAGAATCGCGAGATCTTGAGCAGTGGAATAATGATCCGGAGCCGTAAGTCCATGGGGATTGGTGAAATGACTGTTCAGAGCACCGATATCATGGGCTTTTTTGGTCATAAGCTCGGCATAACGTTCGACCGAACCTGCTAAGCCCTCGGCCAACACCATGCTCGCATCGTTGGCGGAGGATAGCAGGATACCGTAGAGCAAATCGTCGATGGTGAGGGTTTGACCGGGTCGAAGATAGAGCTTGGATGCCGGCACGCGAGTCGCCGCTTTGGACACGGTGATTGATTCGGTAAGCTTCCGCCCGCTTTCCAAAGCCACAATCGCGGTAACGATTTTGGTCGTGCTCGCCGGCGGTAGACGAAGATCCGAATCCTTTTGATAGAGAATTTTCCCCGTAGCCGCATCCATAAGAACAGCCGCGCGCGCAGTTAAATCCGCGTCAGGAGAAAAGGACCAAACCGAATAAGCGGGTAAAACTATCAGTAAAAAGGTTAGAATTGGACCCATGAAAAGGGGTTTACGAAGGTTCAGCTTTCCAGACCTCCTTGTTGCATGTTGCCCGCTGAAGCTTCACCCGCCTCAGAACAGAGCCAGAATAAAACTGGTTTATATCATATTTCAGAATTATTGAATAGTCTGGAGCAGATGACCACGTGCTTTTTGATGGTGTTGCTAATAGTTAGACGCCGTGAGGTCCGAAACCCGGGGTTGGTAATTTTGGCGGTTTTATTTCTTAGTTGGCCTGACCCCGTGCCTGGTTAATTCGCGATCGGCCTGGTCGCTGATGCCGGCTTGCTCCCCCATGGCCTCCCTGCGAATACGATCCTGACAGGGTTCACAGATGCCGCCTTTGAGGACCGCCATCGCTTTTCCACAAATCATACATTTTTTCTTTTCTTCGTTCATGGTCTGTTCTGCTCCAGTGCTTCACAGGTTTAATCCAGCATTTTGATTTGTGCGGGATTCTCCAGGATCAGCTCCAGTCCGTACTGCGGATGATCTTTAATTTCTCCTTGCAATTCAACCTCTTTGCCTTCGAAGGCCTTCGGTTGAAGTTTGTTTTTTTCAAACTGCTCCGTCGCCGACGCAAAGATAACTGCGGTGAGAGCCTCACGAGAAGGACCAAAATTCAAGAAATAAGTGTTACTTTTGGCGGAATGGCCCACTCGGAAAACTCTGCCCCGGATACGCGCTTGATTTCCCGCCAGCCGACGAATTTTTTCCACCTCACGCGCCTGCACCAATGGAATATCCGCCTGGGTTTGAGAGGGTGGCGGCGTGGGCAGAAAGGTCACGCGAAAGCTCTGCGTCTCACCGTCAAGGCGGGACTCGGAACTTTTCCCATTCGTAGGATCCCTCTCAGTTTCCGAAAACGAGGGATTCCACCGTTGATAGAGTCCACGTGCGACAAAACCGCTTAGAAATGCGACCAAGATACCGAACGCTATCGCGGGCGAGAAATGTTTCACCCTTTTCTCTCCCAGAGCTGGAAAAAAACTTTGCGATATTCCTCTGCCAGTGGGCCGGCGTCGCGAAACAAAAGAAGGTTCTCATCATTCGAGTTGTCCGCGGAACGGGTCCAATTGTAGGAACCCGTGAAGACTGTCTTTCGATCGATCACCGAAAACTTTTGGTGCATCAGCCCGGGTTCTCTCTCCGGCGCCGCCGGTTTCATTCCGGAGATGCGCTTTAGGGGAATCTTTTGCCCCTCCAAAAATCTTGCCTGGGATTTTTCGTTCGCCGCGTCGAATTCTCGGTCTAACACGATCTGAACCGACACGCCGCGATTTTTCGCTTGCACCACCGCGCGCGCGATCTCGTCGCTGGTGAATGCGTACACCGCGATCAACAGTTCTTTTTGCGCTTTCTCTATCTCCCGAAGGATATACGTAGAACATCTTCCTTGCGGGCTGAAACAAGTTTGCACCGCCATCTCGGCCCAGGAGGTAACAGCAAACCAGAGGAGGAGACAGCAACAGATCACGAGTTCCCACTTCCTGCTGTTCATATCTCAACCCCGCGTTTGGCAAGCCTCTGGTCCTGTCGCGAGCTCAGACATATGCTGAGGACTAACTTTTCCATTACGAGCCGGGGGTTGTTACCGGTGGATTTCAAACGGAGATCCGCATCGTGGATGCTGGCCAGACAAGCGCGCAATTCCATGGGAGAAAACTGATCCGCTCGCTGGAAGCACATATAATCCGCGTAGGGGTTTCGCGTCAGGAGTGGAGCTCCCTCCTTGAGGACGTGCTGCTGAAACTGTTGATAGCTCAACCCTCGCTTCCATTGCCCGCGCAGTTCCCCATCCAGCAACTGGCGCGCGGCCAACAGCCTTCGTACCTCGGCTGCGATGGTCCCCAGCAATTTCAGCGGATGTTCTCCCTGCGCCAAAAGACGCGCCAAATGGGCAAGCGCCGCCACGGCATTTTGCTCGGCAAGGGATCGCGTCAAATCGAAAACCCAACCCTCGCCTTGATCCGCAAAAATCGCATCCACATCCTGGGCCCGGATCGTGGGGTGGTCGTCCACGTAAAGAAACAGCTTTTCCAGCTCTTGTTGCAAGCCCCGCAGCTCATCCCCAGCGCGCAACAAGATCATTTCCCTGGCTTGAGGTTCGATTGTCTTTCCGGCTTGTCGGAGCTGCCGGTTGACAAACTCCGCAAGACTTTCCCGGCTCATTCTTCCGCTACGATCGCGCTCCATGACGAGCTGCAACACCGCGCCCATCTCTTCGAGACGTTTATAGAGACGGGTTCGACGATCAACCTGCACCGCTGTCATCAAGAGGAAATCCCACGGCGGCAATCCACGTTCGAGCATCTCTGCAAGCCTGTGTTCCTCCGAGCCCCGGCGCTGGCTTAGATCCATTCCCTGACTACGGGAATAGGCCAAAAGGGCTTGGGTATCTTCCCGCGCCTCGGTTCCGTCGACTTCCAGAAGTTCATTGAGCGGTCCCGAAGCAGATGCAGATTGTGCCTGCTCCCATTGCTCCCGCGTCCACCCCTCTACAACCAACAAATCCAGCAACAACCTAACGGCTTCGTCTTTCTTGCCTTCGCTCCAAGCCTGAAGAACCTTCTCCCCCAACTCTCCCTTTTGCTCGCGCGAAATGAAATAAGCGACGTTTTCAACCCATACCACCTTTTTGCCGGGGAAAAAGGGTGGCGTGTTCAATGAGGCTTCGATTTGGTCCCAGGGCGCCGACCGACCGTCGAAGCGTTCGAGATTAAATCCCCGCTGATTTTCCGGAACCAGATTGTCGAGGAGAGTTTTTGAAGCCCCTTGCACTTGGAGATCGTCGCCAAAAAGGAGAAGCAACTGTGGACCCCTGTTGTTTTTAATATCGGCGACGATCTTTTCCAAATCTCGTTTCATGCTAAGCAGCGCCAATTTTGCGGCTGTAAGCTACCGATTCTTGCTCGAAAGGCTTTTTCTCGCACGCTGCTAGCCCGGGATATTCATGCTCCGAAGAAAAATCACTACGGAATGTCGCCCGAGGAGCGAGCCTCGAAGAGCGCGGGCACAGAAGCGTAAAGCTGCGCCGACTTCTAAGGTGCTTGGCCATAAGTTGGCGTCTCGTTCTTGTCGTATGCTCCACTGCGTACGTTTGTAGGCCGCTTCCAGGTAGAGGCCCATTGCCCGCAACCGGAGAGGCTCTCGCCTCGGGTGTTGCCTGTGAGTAAACCCTGCTAGTGTTTCGGCACCCACATCTGGTTTTTCTCACTCCAGGCATAATCCGATTTCCAGACTTTAAGACCGATAGTGTACTTCCCGCCAGACTTGGAAACAAAGACCCTCTCGCTGGAGTGCGGCACATCGACCCGTGCAACGACAAAGACTTTTTTTGAAATCCCTTTGTTGATCAGGATGCGATCTCCCTCCCGCATTGAAACCCGGGGTTCCCTGTTACCCTTGCCCTTCATGAGGAAAAGTTATCATTGCCCAATTTAGCAGGCAAATGCACGATGACTATCCAAACCAGCTCCACGGTATCTGCCTCATCGTTCTCCTATGGCGGATAGCTTATGGCCTATAGTTGAACGATACGAACCATACGCCATAAGCCATACGCCATAAGCAAGCTGCAAGCTTGACAATCAACCGACCCTCTCCTATAGCTGTCGCAGGAGAACAGTCATTTCCCAAAACTGGGGTCATTGATATTCACGCTCACCAAGTTCCCGTCGAGAGCTCAGCACCTGCAGACCGTCAGGGAGCGGTAGGTAGAGCATTCACGAAAACCTTTTCACCTCGGAGGAAAGAATGCGGTTTATCACTTTCGGCCGGAAGAATCAGCAACGAATCGGCCTCATGGGCCCTCAAGATCAGATCATTGACGTGGCAGAGATAACCCGTCGCTACTTGAGGGGTGGCAATCCGCCTTATCTGGGGAGTATGCAAGCCTTTATTGAGGCGGGCAGCAAAGCGCTCCAAGCTGCCAAAAAGGCAGAGAAATATGTAACGGAGAAAACTCCTGAGGAGCAAAGAAAACTCGCGCGCGCTACTGCGCTGCTGAAATCGAGCCAAGCAAAACTACTCGCTCCCATTCCCTGGCCGAGAAAAAACGTCGTGATGCTCGGCATTAATTACCGCGAGCATGTCGATGAAGGGGCAAGGGCGCGTTCGCTCGACATCAAGTACCCTGAATGGCCGGTCTACTTCACCAAACCAGCCACGTCGGTGATCGGTCACATGGGCAAGGTTGTCCATCACAAGGTCACCGATAAACTGGACTGGGAAATCGAATTGGCCATCGTTGTGGGAAAAAAAGGTCGGGACATTTCCAAAGACAAAGCCTACGACTACGTGTTTGGTTACACGATATGCCTCGATATGACCGCTCGCGAGCTCCAACGTCAACACGGACAGTGGTTCAAAGGAAAATCGCTGGATACTTTCTGTCCGTTAGGCCCATGGATCGTCCATAAGAGCGCCTTGTCGGATCCCCAGCAGGTGCGACTTGTCTGCCGGGTTAACGGTGAAGTCATGCAGGACGGCAACACCCGCGACATGATCTTTGATATCCCGACGATCATTGAAAGCTTATCGAGCGGTCTCACATTGGAGCCCGGCGATATCATCAGCACCGGCACTCCTTCCGGCGTTGGTTTTGCTCGCGTGCCACCCGTATATCTAAAGCCCGGCGACAGAGTAGAAGGTGAAGTGGAAGGCATTGGCATTCTCCAGGTGGAGATCGTCGAGCCGTAGCGCAAACATTCGAGGGTCATGGACCGAATCAGATCTGCTGGGGTCGCCGGTTCATTCTATCCTTCAGAAGCAGAAGAACTTGGCAGACTCATCGACGAATGCTTCGAGTCGAGCCCGTTGGGACCTCAAGGTGCCAAGTCCCCCTCATCCTCTCTAATAGGAGGATTGGTTCCCCACGCAGGCTACGTCTATTCTGGCCCTTGCGCGGCGCATTTCTATACGCTTCTCGACACCTCCATTCGCCGCGTCATTTTGTTTGGCGTCAACCATCAGGCCAGAGGCCATCGGGCGGCGCTGAGCCCAGCGGACTTTTGGCAGACGCCGCTGGGTACGGTTAGGATCGATCAAGATTTAAACTATCTGCTGCAAGACGCAGTCCGTTTTCTGAAGCAGGATGAAGCCGCTCACGCCCGCGAGCATAGCATCGAGGTCCAGCTGCCTTTTTTGCAACGTAGCCTGGGCGACTTCTCCTTGGTTCCGATTTCACTCGCCCATATCTCCCTAGAAGAATGCATCGAGCTCGGAACGGCCGTCGCAGATCTTTTGCGAAACAATAAACAGCCGGGAAGCAGGACCGTCGTGATGGCAAGCAGCGATCTCAGCCACTATCTCTCACCCAAAGAGACCGATGAATTGGACGGCATTGCTCTCGAGCAAGTACGGGCATTGAACGCTCGTGCATTGATCGAGGCCGCCGAGCGGGAAAATATCACCATGTGTGGCTTGCTTCCGACGGCTGTATTGCTTTTTGCCGCCAACCTCCTCGACGTGAGACAAGCACGCCTACTCAAGCATTGCCATTCCGGTGACGTAACTCCCATGCGTAAGGTCGTCGGCTACGCCAGCGTAGCACTCGAGTTGTAACGGCTAATTTGACTTGACTCCGCCCCTTTGTTAAGAATCTTTAAATGCTAGGGGTGTCTGCCTGAGGCGGACTGAGAGCCTGATGAATAATCAGGTAACCCTTCGAACCTGATCCGGATAGCACCGGCGTAGGGAAGCGTGAAAGTCACAGTCCCGCTAGCGCTCGGCAGCGCGATCGGGACGAGCTTGAAACCGTATTCCCTGGCCACCGTTAGGTGGTTACTGTGGAGACGGTTTTTTTTGTTTACATGAAAATTCGCGTCAACGGAGAAGATAAGGAGATCGCGGACGGGTTGAGCTTAGCTCGGCTACTTGAAGAATGGCAGATCCGCCCCGGTCGGGTCGTGGTCGAACTCAATCGCGATATCGTTTCCCGTGACGCGCACGGTTCGACCCTCTTGAAGGAGGGAGATGCCCTCGAGATCGTTCATTTTGTCGGCGGAGGATAAAGAATCCAACATGGAAGACGTACTAAGTTTAGCTGGTAGTAACTATCGTTCGCGGCTTATCGTCGGGACAGGGAAGTACAAAGATTTTCAGGAGACGAAAAAGGCCATCGAAGTCTCGGGCGCGGAGATCGTAACGGTGGCGGTGCGCCGCGTCAATATCACCGACCCCAACAAAGAGAATCTCCTCGACTACCTGGACCCCAAAAAACACACGATCCTCCCGAACACCGCGGGTTGCTACACGGCGGATGATGCGGTTCGGACCTGTCGGCTGGCCCGCGAGGCGGGTGTCGGCAAAATGATCAAGTTGGAAGTCATCGGCGACGATAAGACTTTGTTCCCGGACATTCCGGCGACCCTGGATGCTGCAAGAATACTCGTCAAGGAAGGATTCGTTGTTCTGCCCTACATTACCGACGACCCCATCACCGCAAAGAAGCTTCAGGACATTGGCTGTGCCGCCGTCATGCCGCTGGCAGCGCCTATCGGTTCCGGCCTTGGTATTCGCAACCCATTCAACATTCGTATCATCCTGGAACAGGCAACCGTGCCGGTTATTGTCGATGCCGGCGTCGGGACCGCATCGGACGCTGCGATTGCCATGGAAATGGGTTGCGACGGTGTTTTGATGAATACCGCTATTGCCAGCGCGAAAAATCCGATCCTGATGGCCGAAGCCATGCGCCTGGGCGTGGAATCCGGCCGAAAGGCTTTTTTGGCTGGACGCATACCAAAGAAACTTTACGCTACCGCTTCTAGCCCCTTGGAAGGGATATTGGGCTAAAGCTTCACGCGTGGGCCCAATTGATTTCGATCTCTACCTCGTAACCGACCGCAACCAAACAGGCGGCCGGGATCTTCTTTGGGTTCTGGAGCAGGCCCTCGACGGCGGCGTCAAAGCCATCCAGCTGAGAGAGAAAGACTTATCCGGCAGAGACTTGTTCCGGCTCGCGGAAAAGATTTGTAAACTCTGTCAGGCCTCCCATGCGGCTCTTTTCATTAACGACCGAGTCGACGTTGCTCTCGCCGTTGATGCCGCCGGCGTCCAGCTCAATAAGGCATCTCTTCCGGCGGCAACCGCGCGAACGTTACTAGGACCGCAAAAGATCATCGGTGTATCGACGCATTCGCTTCAAGAAGCCCAGGAAGCGGAACACGACGGGGCGGATTTTGTTTTGTTCGGTCCGGTTTATTTTACCGCTTCAAAGGCAGCCTACGGATCTCCTCAAGGCTTACCCGCTCTCAAAACAATAGTGGATAATATTTCTTTACCCGTTTATGCTATAGGAGGCATCAAGTTGGAGAACATCGAGGCCACCAAGAAACTCGGTGTTCGGGGTGTGGCATTGATCTCCGCCATCGTGAGCGCGGAGAATCCAAAAAAGGCCGCTGAACAGATCCGGCGGCAACTACGAAACTGAGCGTATGCGTGAAACGGCACAGGTGGTTTTTTATTATCTGCTGGGCAATCCGGTTGTCTACCTTGGGGTTGCTTTTATCGCCGGCCTCGCCGCGAATAAAACCGTCGCCTACGAAGGGAGAGCCGGATTTATTCTCTACTTGCTGGTCGGGCTGTTTGGTTTATTCTTGAGTCAGTTCGTGATACTTTTCTTTGGACTGCAGGAATACCTGCACCAGCTGCCCGAGTTTCGCATCCTTTTCGACTTCATCGCCGCTTACGTCGGCTCATTCCTCGTGGCGGCGATTATTCATTTCATCAAACCCATGTGAGCCACCCTAGCTCAGTCGGTAGAGCAACTGATTCGTAATCAGTAGGTCGCCGGTTCGACTCCGGCGGGTGGCTCCAAATTTTTCTAGACCTCTAGCCATTGGGGGTCAATGTATGGCTACGGCGTGGTCGTGTTAGGGGCGCAATTTTCCCACGGTTCTCAATTCTTGCTGTGCTAATTTCAATATGCGTTCATCAACTACTTTGTTGACCGTCATCTTTTTGTCGACAATGCCGCTGCGAATATCCTCTTCGAGCATAATTTGGATTCCCTCTTCGGCAACGGACAAATCAGCAGTGAAGCCCCGGGAGTATAGGTCGTAGGCTCTGCTCACGATATCCGGATCTCCCCGAAGGCCTGCGTCATATCCGGCTTTGATGGCCTCTTGCTTATTGTTTCTCGCCAGTTGCATCCCCAGAATCTGAGCGGCGAGAAACCTTTTGGTCGTTTCGGGATATTTTTGCATCAATTCATCCCGGGCAACGATCACCGCTTGGGGAATACTGAGCGAATCACTCAAGTTAGCTATCAGGGGAAATCCCTTCTTCAGGAGATAGACAGCATCTTCGGGAGAAAAAGGCGCCGCAGCGATAATGCCCTTCTCCAATGCGGCAGCGCGCAAAGGAGTCGCTCCGATGGCACGGAGCACGACATCCTTGTCCGGATCGATCTTATTATTCTTTAAAAAAATTCTGGTTGCAAAATCGGAAAAAGCGCCAGCTCCGGTAACGCCGATTATTTTTCCTCTTAGATCCTCGACGTTTTTGCTCGCGCTGTTGCCAATGATTGTATAGTTCACTCGATTCGATATCGAGCCGATGATCGAAATATCCAACCCTCGGGCTCGTGTACGGAATACCGCCTGCGCACCCCCAATACTGCCGAAATCGGCATCGCCGGATATCAAAGCGGCCATGGCTGCCGGTCCGCCGCGAATGAAGACCGGCTCCACCGTCAGCCCCTGGGCTCTAAAATACCCCTTTGCCAAGGCCACTCGGAATGGCAGAGAGCTAGTCCATGTCTGACTGGTGAATATGACGCGTATTTGCTTTTTTTCTTGCGCCTGAGCGCTGAGTGAACTAAAGACAGAAATAGCTAAGAGCAAGATATAAAGAAAGGTCATTATTCGCAGGCCTCCTGGTCTCTATTTCTTCAACAGCCTCATCCAAGGGAGCGGTCAGGTTCAATTTCTAATGGTTTGAATAAACCAATCTAGAGGAAGTTCCTGTCCCAGCTTTTTCTCTTTGCAGAGGAGATACGCTAAATGACTCACTGCTGCGAACTGTACGCCGGTGCCTTCGCTTTTAAAAAAGGTGATCTCTTTTTCCGATTCTCGGCCGGAGACTTTTTTCACGAGAAGGTCCGTCAGATGAAATCGCTTGATTTTAGGAGATGCGGCTATAAGTCTCTCCTGTTCAGGCCCGCTGCCTCCTAAAGACGGAGGCCGCCAATCCTCAGGTGTAGTAAAATAGTTGAGACACAGGCCGCTTTGGTAACCTACGTATCGGTCTAGGCGACGGTAAACCTCTTCATCTGGCTCCCGGTGATTAACAATCGATACATGCATCCCTTCTTCCAGCCACGCTCCATGGAGAATCGGACTACCGGCATCGCTGCACGCGGCTACAATGTCCGATTTCTCAACGGCTTCTTTCGGAGTGTTCATAGGAAGAACCTCAAAACCCAATTCCTCACTCATCTTTTTGCCGAACTGTTCTCGATGCAGCTTGTTGGGGCTGTAGACTTTGGCGAGCTGAATCCGTCTTATCGCCGCGTAGGCTCGCAGATGGGACTCGGCCATTCCCCCCGAGCCAAGAATACCGACTACCGTTGCATTTTCTCGAGCCATGAGCTTGCCCGCAACCGCCGTGGTGGCACCCACACGAATGTGCTGGATGATACCGTCATTGAGGATCGCCAGCGGCTCGCCATTCTGCGCCTTAAAAAGCAGAATGAGGCCGCAAAAACGTTCAGGTTCCATGCAATAATAATAGTTTCGTGTTTTTCCGTTGAGCGTGGGCCAGCAGAGAATGTCCGATTTAATCCGGATCGCGGCAACTCCGGCTCGCCTCAACCCACCTTCCATCGAGCTAAACCGATACCATCGCTCCGCACTCTCCGTGGGCAGATGCATTTGCGACTTTGTGCGGTTTGCCCCACTGCCCAAGCCTTCTTCCTTGAATGCATCCTCCAGGACTTCAACGCACTGTTTCATGTTCAGGACTTGGCTGGCTGCCTCGTTGTTGATCAAAAGCATAGACATGTCCTCTTTTCTGCTAGCCTGATCGAAACTTTCAGGAGTGTGTCTGCGATTCGAACGACCTCGATGGGATTTTTCGGCAAGAGCATTACGTCCGATCGATCGGGGAGTGTTGGAATGAGAAAGAAAATCTCCGCTAGGTTCTTAGCGAGACACGACTTCCTGAATCGACGCGATAATTGCGGGATAGGCACCACAGCGGCAGATATTCCCGGAAAGCCATTCAGCGATTTCTTCTCTCGTCGGCGACGGATTCTGCAGCAGCAGGGCCTTGGCTGACATGATCTGCCCCGGCGTGCAAAAGCCGCACTGAGCGCCGACATTTCGCATAAACGCTTCTTGGAGAGGATCCAGTTGTCCTCCCTTGGCCAATCCTTCAATGGTAAGCACGGATTTGTTGTGCGCCTCGAATGCCAGATAATTACAGGAACTGACGGGCTGGTCTTCAACCAAAACGGTACAGGCCCCGCACACCTGCGACTCACAAGAACGTTTCGTTCCGGTAAGGCCCAACCGTATTCTGATAAACTCAAGCAAGGTTTCCTCGGCGGGCACAGACCCATCCCAACGGTTCCCATTTACGTGGACGTATAATTGAAGAGAATGGCTATCGGTTGGACTCTGGGGAGGTTCCATTCGTATTCCTTTCAATGTCATTGACCGCGTCGTCCAAGGCGCGCTCCAATAGAATGACCGTGAGGTAAAGTTTATATTCCGCCGAACCCAACAGATCATCGATGGGTTCCAGCGTGCGGCGTAAATATGGCTTGGTCTCTTTGATGATCTTTTTGCTGTCGTTTAAAGTCGCGCCCCGGATTTTTGACTCAAGTTCGGCAAGCCGAACAGCCTTCGGCCCGATGCACCCTACGGCAAACCGAACCTCTTCAATTTGCCCATTCTGACAACGTGCCGCGGCGGCCACTCCCAATGTGGGCCGCTGCAGTCGATGAATCCTCAAGTAAGAGCTACCAAACCCCGCCGGTAATCGCGGGACATGGATCGCTACTAGCAGCTCGTCGGATTCTAGCGCGGTCGTGTACATACCGACGAGAAATTCCTGGAGTGGAATTTGTCTCTCCCCGCTCGGACCGTGAATCCTGACTTCTGCATCGTAAACCAACAGCGCCGTGGCGGGATCGGAATGCGGATCATTGAAACAAAGATTTCCCCCGATTGTTCCCTGGCCTCGCACTCTTATGTTGGCGACTTGTGACTCGGCATGGGCAAGCATCGGCAACGCCTCACGAACGGTCGTATCCGTCTCCAACCGCCGGTGCGTCACAGCTGCTCCGATGACCACGCGATCGCTTTCCGATCCAATCCTGCTCAGTTCACCGATGGTTTTGATGTTGAGCAGATATTCGGTCCTGACCAAATTATGACGCAGGAGAATCAGTAACTCGGTTCCGCCGCCATACACCCTTACCTGGTCGCCTAAACGTGCTAGCTCATGCACGGCATCTGCGATTGAATTCGTATTTAGGACTTTGAAGGCCGGAAGCATTGTCCACTCACATTCACTGGAGTTTGCCCAAAGCAGCGAGAATCTTCTCAGGAGTGATGGGTAAAGATTTCACCCTGGCTCCGATGGCGTCGTAAATGGCGTTGCCGACAGCAGGGGCCACCGTGACGATAGATGTTTGGGACATGCCTTTGGAGCCAAAAGGACCGGGGCCGTCGCCGGCTTCTAAGATTGACGTGCTCATGGAGGCCGGTAAGTCCTTTAAAACCGGCAGACGGTATTGGAAAGGGTCCGCGTTCAAGATCTGGCCATCAGAATAAACAACCTCCTCGAAGAGAGCATGTCCAAAACCCATGACAGCTCCACCAAGAAGCTGCGCAATTGCCGACCTATAATGCAGCACCTCGCCGGCATCCACCGCGACTGCATACTGAAGAACCCGAAATTCTCCGATGTCCGGATCGACTTCAACTTCGGCGATTGCTGCGCTGGGGGCCCAATGATCCATTCCTGCGAACGAAGACGAATCTTTTTGTACCGGCGGTGCTCGGTAAGCGCCTGCGCTTTGAATAGTCGCTTCCGGTCCAATCAGACTGACGATTTCCGCGAATGGGAAGCTACGCTCGGCACGGCACAGGTAACCCTCGACAAGCCTCCATTCTTCCGGATTGCCTCCCTTTGTTTTCACCGCGGCTTCGATCATTTCGCGCTTCAAATTTTCGCAAGCATTATAGACGGCCGTTCCTAGTTGAATCGTAGTCCTCTGAGAGTTTACTCCCATAAACGCGAGCCTTAAGGCGGTATCGGGCTCGGCTACCGATACCTGTTCCTGTGGTATCCCCAAAGATCTCGCCGCAATCACGCTTATGACATTGAAAATTCCTTGACCTAGATCCGGCGCGTTGTGACGAATGGTTATCAACCCTTTAGTATCGGCAATCGCCAACGCATCGGTTTGTCCACCCCCAAACGACCCATGACGCAAACCCAGAGCCATTCCCCGTCCTCGGATGTAGCGGGATTTAGCCGGTCTTGTTTCCTCCGTGTCGGCGGCGAAAGAATCTTCCGGACTTTCTGTAGCAGCCGTGACCCTGTCGATGAGCTCCAAAAAATCCGTGTCCATATGAGGGGTGCCTCTAGTAACAAATTCTCCTCTGACTAAAACATTCTTTCTTCGAAACGTCGTTGGTGCCATCCCCAGTTGTCGAGCGACACTATCGATTAGACATTCGATCGCCCAGGTCGTCTGAACCTTGCCTGTAGCGCGCGTATGCCCGGCAGGCACTTTATTGGTATAGGCGCACCGACCATGGATGCGTAGATGAGGAACACGATAACAGCCCCATGCGGAAATAACCGCGTTGTGCGTAGCCGTCGCGGCGCCCGTTGTATAGGCCCCGGTATCCACGACAATGTCCACCTGTAAGGCCGTTATCGTACCGTCGAGCTTGACTCCCATTTTGGCCTTGAAGAGCATCGCGTGACGAGAATTCTGTTTAAAACTTTCTTGTGCGGAGGGAACTAACTTGATGGGTCGGCCGCCTATTTTCTTTGAGAGAAAGAGAGCGGCCAGGTGTGCGTTGGTGATGTTCTTGGAACCGAAGCCTCCGCCGATGAAAGGAACCCTGAGCCGGACGCTTTCTGGAGGAAGTCGAAAAAAATGGGCGATTTCATTTCCATCTCGAAAAGGAGCGTTGGTCGGCACCCAAAGATCTATCTTGCCATCCGCATATTGGGCCATGCACCCGCCGACGTTTTCCATGGGATGGTGAAACATAGCAGGAGAATCGTAAGTTTCTTCAAAGATTCGATCCGCCTCGTTGAATCCTTGTTCAACATGTCCCCATTCCATCCTATCTTGCAGAAGCAGGTTGGTTCCCTTTTGCTCGTGAATCAGTGGGGCCCCGGGGCTAAGCGCCTCCGTGGCATCATAGAGCTGTGGCAGAGGCTCATAGACGACGTCGATAAGATCTACGGCACGCTGTGCCGTCCGCAGATCTTCGGCAGCGACGATAGCAACGACTTCGCCGTTGAAACGAACCTTGTCGATCGCGAGGAAGGGCTGATCTTCACTCAGCTTGAAGTGCTCGTTTCTCGGCAACGGCCGCAGCGGATGAAATCCTTCGAGATGATCGCGATGCAAAACGCCGAGAACACCGGGCAACTCAGTCGCTTTGCATGCATCGATAGACAAAATCTTTGCGTGAGAATACTCACTGGTGAGTACGGCACCGTAGGCAAGATCAGAAGGCTCGGGGAGATCTTCAATATATTTTGCCCCACCCGTTACTTTCGCCCGCATATCGATGCGGGGAGCATTTTGTAGACGTTCTCTCATTCCTGTCGTCGCAGGCATCGGCTTGGTTCCTCTATTTAGTGATGCCCAATTCGCGCCGGGCCTCTCGCAAAGCGCTGTCATCCACGATCTCGTCTATGGCAATCGGCCGAGTGATACCCAAAGAGCTCCGAAAACCGTCGATCACCACGCGCAGCCCGTCCTCCGGTATGTTCGCGTCATGACTAAAATATTTCCATGCGGAGTCATAAGAGGCCTCCGCCAATTCCGGCTTCGTTTTGGTCCATTCGATCAACACTCGAATTGTTCCGTCTCTATTCTTGCGGATGTAATTGTTTGCTTTGATGAGCGCTCGAATCGCCCTTTTTACCTGGTCCGGTCGCTCTTTGATTTTTTTGGTATTCGTTCCCAACCCATTGTAGGGAAAAGTAAAAATATCACCCGCCCGAGCTAATACGTTGAAGCCCAATTTCTTGCCTTCATAGTCAATCGGCGGGGCCACAATGATGGCATCCACGATGCCTTCTTTTAGCGCGGCTAATCGGGCGGCATCCGTGCCGAGGCCAATGGCTTTGATTTCCTTTTCCGGGTCAACGCCGAAATGCCTCAAGACCATCCGACCCACGACATCCGGCGTTGATCCATAGGATGGGATGCCGATGGTTTTTCCTCGCAAATCTTTCATCGATTTGAATTCCGACCGGGCAACAAAAACAATCGGGGTCCGATCTTGGGAACAGGCGACCAGCTTGAGGGGAGCGCCCTTGATCGCGGCGCCGATAAGAGAACCGATCAACGCTGAAAAATCGATGTCGCCGGTCACCGCCGCCGTCGTCGCCACGTTGGGATTCATCCGGATGACTTCGGAATCAAATCCCTCTTCCTTGAAAAAACCTCTCGAATGCGCGACTCCCATCGAGAGGCTTGAGAGATTGTAATTGGAGACTCCGATCCTGAGTCTTTCAGCTCCGTAAGCGGATCCCAGCGACAAAGCCAGGAGTGCGATGATCGTGCGACTAACAAGATTCATGGGATTCTCATTATTCCGATCCATCGCAAAGTATACCCGTCGGACTGATTGGCTTAGGATTCGCTTGTGCCATTTCTCAGGTTTAGGCGTATGCCTGGTAAAGCCCGTCGAACTTCATGATATTCAGCCGCACAATCCAATCGGCGACATCATAAACGATCTGTTCCTCTCCCGGGGCGCAGTGTCGACTGACGTAATTCGCGGCATCCTTTGTGTGCTCCTCATCGGCGACCTTGTGCATCGTAAAGAACTGGCAACCTTGATCGTTTAGACCATAGTGCTTGCGTAAATGAGTATCGAATTCGTCTGAATAGCGAGTGAGGATAGTCTCGTTGGTAAACCCGGAGATGCGGGTTTCTATCGGCGAGCCTAAATATCGATTGCGAAGGACAACACTCATGTGCAGTAGATTCTCGAATGTCGGTCGCGCTTTCTGAAAGTCTTCGTCTTTAAGCCCCATCGCCGCACCAAAGCGCTTGACCAGATTCGGATGATGTTGTTCCTCGGTGAACTTCTCGGCAAACGCACCGTAGAGCTCGGCATCGTGCGCATATTTGAACATGCAAATGACCTGGCCCTTGGCGATCGTGATGTTGTAAAGATAGTGCTGTAACGCCCAGGCTTGAATTCTGCGCTTCGAGAGTTTTCCCGAACGAAGCTCCGTGAAATAATTGCTTTCAAGTAGTCGTTTAATCCCCGGCTCGATCACCTCGGACATAACAGATTCTATTACCGTTGGCTTCTCAGCCTTCATCGTAGATAAACCTCCTCGCTTTAGTATTTAACCTGCGACCTGTTCCATCGAGATCATTCGCTCGCCGCTCATGCTTTCATAACTTCTTCGCGATAGTAGCCGAGGGCGCTGAGCGCCGGCTTATTGCTCATCACGAAGAGAATGGCCGGTTCAGTCGACCGATTCTCGTGATAATGGAAGTGCCAAAGCGGCACCGAGAACGAGTCGCCACATTCCCATTCATAGCGGACATTGTCGATAACCGTAATGCCCTTGCCTTTGAATACATGATAAACGGTTGAGCTCGTGTGGCGATGGACCCAGGTTTTTTCACCAGGCCTCAGCATTTGAATGCCACAGGCGAGTGTCGGGAGTGTAGAGCCGCCGGTTAGCGGGTTCACATATTCGAGAAGTATTCCTTCGTAGGGATCTCCCGGTTTCTCTCCCAACTGTTTGAGCGTTTTCTCGGTTTCCTTCCAACTGTAACGATACCCCGGAGGCTGATTGGAAACCTGCCGGAGCCAGCTGGGTCGAACCAGATTGAACTCGGCAAGCGTGGTTCCCGCTGCTTTGGAGACTGTTTGCTTGCCATCTTCATGCGGCTCATGAAAACCGACTTCGAAAAAACGCATCAGAGGGGAATCCAAGGCATCGATCCACAGAACCGGCTGATTGGAGTTGTTGACGTGCTCATGCCAGGTCCAATTGGGATTGGTAAGAAAGTCACCTTCCTCCATGTCGAAGGACTCACCCTCAACCACACAGCTAGCTCCCTTGCCCTTAATGACGAATCGTACCCCGGCTTGCGTATGTCGATGGGCGATAGCGTGTTCGCCGGGCTGTAGCATTTGAATATTGAACTGAAAAGTGTGAGCCGTAGTGCCTTTGGAAGGACTGCACAGACGGATAACCCTTCTAGAAACCGTTTCCAAACCAACTACTTCACCGGCCTGAACAATCGCGTCCTGGACATCTTTCCACTTCCAAAGGCAGGGTTCGAAGCTTGAAACCGGTTCGCGATAGACTTCTCCTTCCGAAGTTTCCCAGTAACCCGCCAAATTTTTTTTCTTTAGCTCCGAACTAAACTCCTTCAAGTCTCTCATAAACCGACCTCACACCCAAAAGCCCTAAAGGCATTTTTACCAAGACCAGATCGCTTTCGTCTGTGTTTAGATCATCCCGTTGCATCAACTCTCCAGTCGCCATGATTCGGCTACCGCCAGACTTAGCTTTTCCACTCGACTCAATTTGCAGAAATTATGTGCTTGCGTTGAGCTTGTCAATCCAATTGTTCCGAGTCTTGCAATGCACTAACTTGAAAAGCAGGGTGTCCAAAGCTTCCACCCGTGCTTTCAGCTTCTTTCCTGGTCATTTCAAATCTGTATACTGGGTATAATTCGAGGACCAGCGCTGCAAGCGAATCATCGTTAAGACAACCCGGAAGTAGACATCCAAACACCATATCGACGCGAGGGTTAATGAAACAGGCCGAACCGAAAAATCCTGTGTGGGACTCGACGCGCTCCATCCTGGTGACCGCCGTAATCGATAAGTGCAATATGCGGTTCGTGGCTGTTGGCCTGCTGGGGTTGGTCATCGACCTCCTGTTATTCCAACTGTTCTTTGCCTTAGGACTAAGCTTTGAAGCCTCTCAAATCACCAGTTTTTTTGCGGGGGCGATCCTTAATTTCTCGCTGAACCTTCATCGAAGCGCATCGGAGCTAAAATCATCTAGCTTTCGATGGATGCTCCATGCCAGATTCTTGTTGGTGGCGCTTCTGGCACTGCTTCTTCGCAGCGCTGTTCTTATGCTGCTCATCGGGACCTGGCATTGGCAGCCGCAGACAGCCATCGTGGTGGGGATCCTTATGGCCACTGCTGCTTTTCTCGTGGGGTCGGTTTTTTTTATAGATCTTCAATCCGATGCGAATAGTGACCCCACCCTCCGCTGGCCAGTGGTGACGATCGGCGTTGTAAGCTATGCCTTGATCCTTAAGTTGATCTTCATGGGCTGTGTGAATCTGATTCCAGAGGAGGCCTATTACTGGAACTATGCCCAGCATTTGGATTGGGGTTATCTCGATCATCCACCCATGGTTGCTTGGTTGATCTGGCTTTCCACATCTATATTTGGCAAATCCGAAGTTTCTGTTCGCCTGCCGGCTTATATCTGTTGGATCATCGCAGGCATGTTCATGTTCCGTCTCACTCTGAACCTCTATGACAGGACTGCCGCTTTCCGAACTATTCTACTTCTGGCGGTGCTGCCAATTTATTTTGGCCTGGGCTTTTTCATGACACCAGACGCCCCTCTGTACGCTGCTTGGGCTGGCTGCCTCTACTTCCTGGAGCGCGCACTGATTGCTCAGAACCGCCGAGCATGGTGGGGGGTGGGACTGTGCTTAGGGCTCGGAATGCTGTCGAAATACACGGCTGCGCTTCTGGGCCTTGGGACGTTGACGTTTTTGTTGATTGACCGGCGGTCCCGACGTTGGCTATTCCGGCCCGAGCCCTATATCGCGGCACTCACGGCTGTCATCCTCTTTTCACCCGTAATCCTCTGGAACTTGCGGAACGGATGGATGTCTTTTATCTTTCAGGGATCTAATCGTTGGACGGGCAGTCATGATTTCTCTCTCCACCTGCTGATTGGGACCATTCTACTTCTCCTTACCCCCACGGCCATGCTCGCCATTGTGCGGGTCCTTTTACCGCACAAGTTGGAAGGAGCGAGCACTGCTCCTACTAATAATAAGAAGCAACAATATTTCTGGGCCGTCACATTCACGCTCGTGCCTCTCTCTGTGTTTGTAATCTACAGCCTCCTCTACAAGCCAAAACTCAATTGGACGGCACCGATCTGGCTGGCGGTGATTCCGCTGCTCGCCTGGGATATGGTCCCTCCCTGGGGTCAGATTAAAGGGTCGCTCGCGCAGTTCAGTCGGCGATTGTGGATGCCAACTATCATTGCTCTTCTCTTCATCGATGGTGGAGCTTTCTATTATATCTCGCTGGGATTACCCGGCGCGGGTCCAATGACAGCGGATCGTCTTTTTGGAGAGTGGCGAATACTTGCAAACAGCGTTGAGACGGTTGAGAGACGGGTTAAGCTGGAAACGGGATCTAAACCGGTTATTGTTGGCATGGACAAGAACTTTATCTCAAGCGAGCTCAGTTTCTATGACTCAGTTGACCATGACGGACCCAAAAATACGGGAGGGGTTCATTTTTTTGGTAGCCGAAGCCTGATGTGGGCTGTCTGGTTTCCCCGGTCGGCGGCGGTTGGCAGGGATTTCCTGATGATTGACCTTAATCGCAAAAGCCTTACGTTCCCATCGCTGCCCCAGTATTTTGACATGGTCGGTGATGTTTTCGAGGAAACATTAACCAGAGACGGGCGGGTGGTTGGATATTTTTACTGGCGTGTCGGCTATCGCTACCGGGGCTGATATTCGCGACAAAACGGCCCATGATCAAAGCCTCAACAATGCGACAGGTAGATCGATGGCTGGGCGTACCCCTATGCCTCGCCTTGACTGCGGTCCGGCGGCTGCTTGACTGCTTTGACCGAACGGCGTCCCAGGAGCCACTGCGCCGTATCCTGTTTGTGAAGCTGGTGGAGCAGGGCTCGAGTGTATTGGCCTGTTCCGCAATTCGTAGAGCTGTCGAACTGGTCGGCCGAGAAAACGTTTTTTTTCTGGTTTTCGAAGAGAACCGTTTTATCCTGGATGCCATGGGACTCATACCGCTTGAGAACATCATCGCCATCCGTACCGATGGAATCACTCGGGCGGCGATCGAGGCGCTTCAGGTAATCCGCCGCATCCGAAGGCTTGGGATTAATACAGCAATTGACCTGGAGTTCTTTGCGCGGTCTTCGGCAGCTTTGGTTTTCTTGAGCGGCGCTCGTTACCGGGTGGGTTTTCACGCGTTCGGAGGAGAGGGACCTTATCGAGGTGATCTTTTTACCCACCGCCTGCGCTTTAACCCTTACTTGCACACCGCGCAAACGTTTCGCATGCTGGTCGAGGCGCTCACGATTCAGGGGGACCGTTTACCGACTTTCGAACTGGAGCCCGTCCTGGCCGAGGATCTACCGCCCCCTTTTTGCTCGAGTCCGACCGAGGTCGATCAAGCGCGTAGGTTGGTGCGCGATGCCTCCTCCAACGCAGGCTTTCAACCTTTGATTCTACTAAACCCCAACTGTAGTGATTTGCTGCCCCTGCGCCGCTGGCCAACCGAACGTTACGTAGAGCTCGCTCGACGCTTGATCGATAGATACCCAGGATTGCACATTGGCATGACCGGTGGACCGACCGAAGGCCCCACTATTGCCGCCCTCGTCGCGCAAGTCGGATCGGACCGCTGCTTTAATCTTGCTGGGCGTACCACACTTCGCCAGCTCTTGGTGATCTATGGACTGGCAGAAGTTTTGGTGACGAATGATAGTGGTCCAGCGCACTTTGCGGCGCTCACGCCGGTCGACGTAGTGACCCTGTTCGGGCCGGAAAACCCGCGGCTTTTTGCGGCCCGTACGGCTCGCAACCACGTGTTCTGGGCTGGCATCGCGTGCAGCCCATGCGTCAGTGCGCTCAACGGACGCACCTCACCTTGCAAGGACAACGTCTGCATGCAGCGTATCAACGTGGACCGTGTGTTCGAAGAAGTCTGCCGCATATACGAGGCGCGGGCGGGCGGCATCGAAGCAAACAAACTTCCGAAAAACTTACTGACGATCAGATGCCCACCTGACTGTATCTCTGGAATTTTTGGGTGTCCTTGTTTTCGCCTGATCCCGTCCTCGATCCGTAATCAGGTTGGCGATTCGGCTCCGACGAGCGACTCAATTTTTGGTTGTTCAGGCTTTCATGTGAAGTGAGGCTCGGAGATTGGACTGCGGAGGGCGCAGGTATGCGAGTTCTTGATTAGTGAACTGCGTCTGGTTGCGGCATAGCCGTGCTATGCCTCTGCGGTGAATGCTTCTTCACAGGAAACCCGGAATAGCCAAGATAGAATCTATTTGGGTCTCCCTTGCATATTTATGCTTACCTCAGTATGCTTTCATGCATGAGGACGACCATTGAGATCAGCGACGAGCTTTGCCGACAGCTCAAGCGTAAAGCGGCGGACGAAGGTGTAACGATTCGTCAGGTGGTGGAAAGCGCGCTCCGGGTTTACCTCGGTAAACAAACAAGGCGCAAAGGTTACCAGCTTAAATGGAAACCAGAACGAGGCCGAATATTGCCCGGCGTTCGGCTCGACGACCGCGACGCCCTTTTTGATTTAATGGATGGCCGACGGTGATCGCGCTGGACACAAACATCTTGGTTTATGCGAGGCGGGAAGAGACATCGCATCACGCGCGGGCCAGAGAAATTCTCAAACAATTGGCGGAGGGAGAACAGCCGTGGGCGCTTCCGTGGCCGTGCATTTATGAATTCATTCGAGTGGTGACTCACCCTCGCGTTTTCGATCCGCCAACGGACCTCGAAAGCGCCATCGACGACCTGGATTCGTTGCTCCAATCACCGTCCTTGACCTTGCTGCAGGAAGGACCGCGCCATTCCGTATTCATGCAGCGGCTTCTCAGGTCGGGGGAAGCGGCCGGCAATCTTGCTCATGACGCGCATATCGCTGCATTAATCGTTGAGCATGGGGTTGGCGAATTATGGACTGCCGATCGCGACTTTGCACGCTTTCCCGGAATTCGCGTGCGAAATCCGTTTAATACGCAAAACTGATATCCGCTTCTTGTCTGGCGCCATCAAACCTGTCAGGACTCCACTTGACATGAGTCATCACCTAAGCTCTTCAGACTTTCGTGCGGCCCATCACGGGGCGCGGGTCGCGAGAAAAAATCCGTCCATGCTTCGAGAATCTCAGTACGAACGGGGTGGCTTAATCGGTATACCTCAAGTACTTAGCCGTTCGTCCTGAGCCCGGTCGAAGGGACGCCAAGAACCAAAGAAAAAATTTCTTCTTACTTGTCCCAACTTGGCGGCCTTTGCGCCTTTGCGCTCGCGGCCTCTCGTCGTCTTCCGATACTGCCATTGATTGACAACTTCGACACGATTATTGTCAGATTGTCTTTTCGTGGCGCCCGAAGGCACGGATTTCCAGGCTTTTCTTCCTGGTGTGTGTTTTGCTTTCCTGTCCTGGTGTAGAAACTATGGTCGCGAAAAAAATAGATATACCTAATCCGGCACTCCGTCGTAAATCAATGGAGCTACTCAAGAACATCATCCGGATGCTCCAGGAGATTTTATCTTCCGGCGATGAAGAAGGCTTTCGTCGGCTCGAGGAAACAATCCGCGTTTTGGAACAAACCCGTCACAAGCCACGTGGCCACGCAGTTCACTGATCTCCCGGATCTGCGGTAACCTTCCATAGAAAATTATCCCGTTTGTATTTCTCTTCGAGGATCGCTTGTCCGATGGAGCGACAGAAGCGAAAGACAGATTGAATTGATCAGTTTCAGTTCCTATAGTTGAGTATTCGCCGTGGTGTGAAACCCAGGCAGAGAATTTAATTTGCTGCTTCCGCAGCTTAGATAGCCGATCCGTTAAAGCGTTTTCTCATCGCTCTTTAACCTCAAGAGGATCAAAGATAATGATCTCGTTCCGTGTTTGGGCCCCAAACGCAAAACAGGTGGAAGTAAAGATCGGTGGCGACCTTTTCGGCATGACGGCCGGTGAAAACGGCTGGTGGTTTACTGAAATAACGCCGGACGGAGCCAGCATCGATTATAGGTTTGTCCTTGACGGACGGCGAGCCTCTACCCGACCCTCGCTCACCCTGGCAGCCATGCGGTATCGACGGTCCCTCGCGCACCTTGGATCACGCGGGTTTCTCCTGGACGGATCAGCTCTGGCAAGCAAAGCCGCCTTCGTCCGCCATAATCTACGAACTGCATATCGGTACTTTTACTCCGCAGGGAACGTTCATCGCTGCGATTGACAAACTCGACCACTTAGTCGATCTCGGTATTACGCATATCGAGTTGATGCCCGTGGCCGAGTTCTCCGGAAATCGGGGCTGGGGCTACGACAGCGTCGATCTTTACGCGCCCCATCACGCTTACGGCAAGCCGCACGATCTCAAGCGTCTAGTGGATGCCTGCCATGCCAAGGGATTGGCTGTGATTCTGGACGTTGTCTACAACCATCTGGGACCAGCCGGCAACTATCTCGCCCAGCTTCGGCCCCTATTTCACCCGTCGTTATGCGACCCCCTGGGGCCAGGCCGTGAATTTCGACGGGCCGGAGAGTGACGAAGTACGCCGATTCTTTTGCGACAACGCGCTGATGTGGCTCAGGGACTATCATTTCGACGGACTACGCATCGACGCCGTGCACGCTATTCTCGACACCTCGGCGGTGCATTTTTTAGAACAGCTGGCTTGTGAGGTCGCTGAGCTTCAAGCGCAAACGGGTCGACGGCTGGTCGTCATCGCGGAGAGCGATCTCAACGACCCCCGGATCATACGGCCGCGGGAAATCGGCGGCTACGGCGTCCACGCCCAGTGGAGCGACGATTTCCACCACGCGTTGCATTGTGTGTTAACCGGCGAGCGCGCCGGGTACTATCGCGATTTTGGCTCACTAGCAGACCTTGCGAAAGCACTTCAGCGAGTGTTTGTCTACGATGGACGCTATTCGGCTTTTCGCCGCCGTCGCCATGGAAGAGCGCCCAACGGACTTTCAGGCCATAGTTTTCTCGGCTATTTGCAAACTCACGATCAAATCGGCAACCGTGCCAAGGGGGAACGGAGCAGCCACTTGATGAGCGTTGGACGTTTGAAGATCGCTGCGGCGCTGGTTCTCACGGCGCCGTTTATTCCCATGCTGTTCCAAGGCGAAGAGTGGGGCGCGACCTCGACCTTTCTCTACTTCACGAATCACCAAGACCCCGAGCTTGGCCGCAACGTAACGGAGGGCCGGCGGCGGGAATTTGTCGCCTTCGGCTGGAACCCTCGGGAAATCCCCGATCCTCAGGCGATCGAGACCTTCGAACGTTCCAAGCTTAGTTGGAGCGAGCGTGACAAAGAACCGTATGCCGACTTGTTGGCATGGCACCGGCGGCTGATTGAGCTGCGCCGGGAAATTCCCGCTCTATCGGATGGCCGTCTCGAGGGGGTTCATGTAAAATTTGATGAAGCTGCAAAGTGGTTTGTGGTTGAGCGCGGCCCTGTCGTGGTCGCGTGTAACCTGAATCAAGTAACGCAGCGGGTGCCGGCGGTTCTCGAGGCCGGAAGCCGGCTTCTGTTGACCTCCAAAGACAGAGTCCAATTGTCTCAGGACGCTGTCGAACTACCCCCCGATTCGGTAGCAATCCTGAATGCGGGCTGAGTTGAGAATTTCCTAAAGTCCGAGAAAAACGGAATAGGCAGATGAGCGTTCATCGAAAACCTGCCAAGGTCAGCTTTGTCCATTACGTTCCTGATCACTGCTTGTTGAAAAAAAAATGATAGCGAATTCCAGAGTGATCGATTCCCTCATTCTGCGATGCTCCGAAAACTCCGCCGCCCGACATGTGATCAACGAAAACCGAGAGTCCTTGATTTTTCCAGAAGGTGGCTCCTATTTCTAATTGGAGCCGTGGCAGAACTCGACGACCAAATCCACAATCGTTGTCTAATCTGCAGCCGGTCACGTCCTTTTGTAGCGGGCCGGTGTGAACCGCCGCGCTCAAACCTCCTGAAATCCAAAGTCTCTTGCTGAAATCATTGGTAAGGTTGTCCAGGAAATGGCTGGACAAACCAACCTGCCACGCGAGTCCGAGATAAAAAGCGCTCGTGTCCCCGACGAAGTTCGGAGTGGCGCCAGTCATAGGGGAGGGAGAGCCAACCCAACGCCACCATCTCCATTCAGGAGGATTGAACTGCACCTCCCAATTGGGGTCAACTCCGTTCTCCTTATTGTCGCTTATCGGCCCTCTATCATGCGCAAGTATGCCGAACGCAAGCTTGTGGACCCAGGGTTTTACCTCGCTCTTATCCGCGTTACTAGCGGTGTTTTCCGCTCCGGACGCAGCTCCAGAGAGCAAAAAAGCAAGAAAAAACAATGAAACAACAATTCGAGAATTCATTGAACTTGGAAGAATAACATCAGAAAACGCTTTTCGGCAAACACTAATCGCGAAGTTCTCCTTGTGGTGATATCATTTTCTTTTACTTGCGGGTTCGGTGCGATTGCACAAAGACAGGTCGAGTTGACATTTTCCCTAGACGGAGCTATCTGCAAAATCCTGAGACCAAGATCCTTAATCAGGTTTTTGTTGACGTGGGATCTCGGTCGTAAACTGGGGCGTTCGTGCAGACTTTGACGAAAGCTCTGAACGGGACAATGGAAAGAGTTGTTGGAAGAGGAGGCTCCGATGAAACAGCTGAAGCTCATTGATGGTGACGGCCACATTTTTGAGGACGGCGAAGGCATCGCCCGTCATTTTCCCTATAGCGCGGCGGGCGGCCGCCTGAGGGGCAGTGTGTTTCCCACCCAAAGCCATATCCAGTTCTCCCTGACCCGAAATCCCCCGGGCTCCTTTGGCATTGCTCCCGACGGCCGGTTTCACAACCCCGGCCCCGAAGGATGGATTGACTTCATGGATCAGTTAGGCTTCGACTATGCCGTTCTATTTCCCACCGCCGGCCAACGCATCGGGCGCATCGTAGATCGGGACTACGCCGCGGGGGCCGCACGGGCTTACAACGATTGGCTGGCCGAGACCTATCTACGGCGGGATTCTCGCTTCAAAGGCATCGCGATTTTGCCGATGCATGATGCCGAAGCGGCATTGGAAGAGTTGCAACACGCTTATACAGAGTTGGGCGCATGCGGGGTCCTGTTCCCTGCTACGGGGGTGCACTTAAACCTCGGCGCCAAGCCCTACTGGCCGGTGTATGCGGAAGCGGCTCGGTTGAGCTGTCCTATCGTCGTTCACGGTGGCGGCCATTGGGACCTTGGTATGGACACGATGAACGTTTCCACCGGCGCCAATGCCCTAGGACACCCGATGTCTCTTGCGATCGCTTTGGCTGAGATGGTGCTCAACAACCTGTTCGAGCGCTTGCACGGCCTGCGAGTGGCATACCTGGAGGGCGGCCCGCTGTGGTTTCTCATGGCTCTCGAGCGTCTGTCTCGCTCGTATGAGGCCGGAACTCCTGTCAATCCTCGCGGCGAACTGTTGCAGTTGACCGAGGGCCAGACCGTGGGCCACTACATCCGCGAACTCGTCCGGGCGGGTCGTCTAGTGGTGGGCATCGAAGGAGGGGAATCAGACCTTGCCTATGCCATCAAGGTAGCAGGGGCACAAGCCTTCATGTTCTCCTCGGACTTTCCTCACGAGGTGAACGCTCATACCATCCAGAAAGAGATTCGCGAGCTTCGAGAGCGCGAGGAGATCAGCGATGCGGCAAAGGAGAATATCCTGTATGCAAACGCCGCTCGGTTCTATGGATTGGAACAGGCGTCAGATAAGTAGGCAGTCACCGCTTTGGTATTGGATTGGATTTGAAAACTTTTGACTTCAGCCATTGGGCTTGAACGGTTTGCCAAAGCTCTCCACCGCCATCCATGGGCGTGAATTCCGCAGCTTCGACTGGGCGGCCACGAAGTCCTTGGTTGATCGTTGCCTGGCGAGCTACAATGCCGACACTGTGTAGCACGGCTGCAGCGCGAAACCCATAGAACCGACCGGGGTTCTACCGCTCGACTCGATTGTCTGTTTAGCCCCGGTCCAATCCCGCGCCTAAACAGAGTTCAACGTTCAGAGTCTGCCTCGAGTTGTCTTGGCGAAGGGTTCAACGACTGAACAACGTTGACATTGAAGCGGTTCATCAAATACTTTGCGATTAGGGTTCATACCGCCGACTTGAGAAAGGCAAGCCTTTCTGCATGACTTGACCGTAGCGGTTAGGAGCAATCCGGCTTTGTGGCAATCGTTGATCGGGATGAGGGAGGAAAAGAAAACATGGCAGAGAAGGTACTCGTGGTGCAGGGTGGAAGACTGATCGATGGTACCGGCCGGCCACCGATCGAGAATTCTGTCATCGTTATCCAGGCAGGGAAGTTCGAAGCCGTCGGAAGGAGCGGCGAAGTTTCGATTCCTGCCGACGCTGAGGTGATTGATGTCAAGGGCAAGAGCGTTCTGCCGGGCTTTATCGATGGTCATGGCCACCTGGAGGATTTCCATGGAGAGCTTTATCTCCATCTGGGAATTACCACCTGCGCCAACATCGAGCTCTACCAGGATGGGCCGTGGACCCTGGCGCAAAAACAGGGTACCGCCCTGGGAAAAATCCGCGGGCCGCGGATCTGGATGTCAGGCCGGGCGATCGGCGGCGTCAGCACCGGCCACGATGCCTTTGGCTCGCGAACCGCCCGGGACAACATCATCGTCACGACGGCGGAAGAGGTGCGCCAAGCGGTGCGGCGAAAAAAGGAATTCGGATGCGATATCCTCAAGGTCAATGAGTTTCTTTCTTTGGACCTGGTGAAAGTCGCCGTCGAAGAAGCCCACGGGCTGGGCATGTCGGTAGCCGCCCACAGTTGGGACGTTGTCGGCTCCGTCAAGGCAGGCGTTGACGCTATTGAGCATATCTGGTCCGTCGGCTATAGCTCCATTCCTTATGCCCCCGCCAGGCGCAAGCTGGCCCAGGATCGGCTGGGGGGCGTGATCGATCAGGAGCTCGCCGGGGCCTATTACCAAACCGAAAATTTCGATGCAGTGATCGGCGCAATGGTGGAACGCCGGGTCGCGTGGACTCCTACCATTGCCAAATGGCTGCGTCCGCTTTCGCCGAGCGCCGAGCGCTTCAGGGAAAGAGAAAACCAAATTTTGAACGATCCCAATGCCGATCTTCCCGCTGCAGTCCGCACGGTGACCGACAACGCCTATGACAAGTTGCTCAAGCGCTACACGCCCGAGCAGCTCGCACAATCCAAGGTCGGTTGGGAAAAAGCTAGCGAATTCATCCGGCGCTTCGTCGAGGCCGGCGGCATCCTGAAGGAAGGATCGGACCCGCCCCGCGGGATGGCGGCCTTGCTGATGCATCAGGCCCTGGCGATGGACGTTGAGGCGGGTGTGCCGCCGATGAAGGCGATCCAAGCTGCCACGCTCAATGTCGCCAGGACTTTCAGGAAGGACAAGGACTACGGTAGCGTCGAGCCCGGCAAGGTCGCAGACCTATCCATTGTCGAGGGAAACCCGCTCGAAGACATCTGGATGACGCAAAATGTCAAGATGGTCGTCATGGACGGGAAGGTCGTCGATATCGGATTTAAAAAATACAAGAATCCGATTCCGTCATTCTATTCCTACCAGAGCTTGCCGTTGGACCTCGAAATATCGCCGCTCTTTCTCATCGAGGGAGCGGGTCCCACGGTCTTGAAAGTGCGAGGGCAGGGAGGCATGTGGCCATTCCACCGGGTCATGCTGAACGGCGAGCCCCTACCGACCAGTTTCGTCTCAAAGGACGAGCTCAAGGCGATCATTCCATCCGAGGCGATCGCCAGGGCGGGCACCCACATCGTCACGCTCAAGTGCGAAGGAGAACCGTTCCCGGAGTCCCATCGCGCCCATCTCGTGGTGGGCTTTAAGCCATAGGAAGTGAGTAACCTAAGGTCGGACTATGATTATTCGTTTGAAAACTGAGTCTCGCGCTTGCTTGCTTGACAGCACCCAACCCGGGTCTCTCGTCCACGATGTTCTGGCCGGAGCTCCCGTTATACATAGGCCTGGCGACCCGCCCCCCGGCTTTTACGAAATCGACTGTAGCGATCGCGACTGCCAGGAGCTCAAGAGGGTCGCCGCCGAGCATTGTCCCGACGCCCTGCCTGAGATCGAAGCGGAAATCGCCCGTCAGACGCAGACATGATAGGGATGCCCGTTGAGAAGCAAAGGCCGGCTACGAAAGCCGCCGAACAAGCGCTCATAAAAACCGCACTTCCCTATTGGGAAGTTGAAGCTGCTATTGTCCGGCGATTTTTCAAGAACAAGCCGACACGGGAAGATCATATTTTTTGGCTCAAGGCACAGCTCTGGAAGGAGCTGCATCCGGTGGACGGCTATTTCACCGGGCTGCAGAAAGAACTGCATCATCTGGTGGCGAGGTTTCCTGAGATCGATAAAACCATCGATCGCCACCAGTATCACTCGCTTCTCGAACAGCTTGGGCAGGAATTCAATCACTACGTGCTGATGGCTGATGTGCTGGAATATCTTTTGGGCTGTCCGGTTTCCGCCGACGATACTTTTCAACTCCCGCAGGAGAAAAGACTGGCTGATATCCGCAGCCATTATTCGAATTCGGGCTCGGCCATCGATAAAGCAGCTGTGCTCGTTACTGAGGGCGGTGGCGCTCGGATGTTTCGGGAAGGAAGAAGGCTACAAGGCGGGCGGCTCGAAACAATGATCGCGAGGGCGATGGGAGTGATTTATGAGGACGAGAAGAACCACTACAAGGAGGCCGCGAGGGAAGCGGCAAGGGTGGTCCGGAACCAGCAGGACCTCGCAAGAATGAAAAAGGCCGTGCGTGAGGCGAGCCTCCAACGAGTTTACATGCGCAATGAGATGTTCAAAGAACCGCTGACGAACAACGAAATCAACAGCTTCCTGGCACCTCACATGCGCAACCGAAGTTGAGCACGTACCCGCTAAGAGAATCGACCGTTCTCGTTTTGCCCCAGCTCTCTCGATACGATGATTCCCTATGGATCAACATAGTCTTCTCTCTAATATCGGTCTCGTTTTTACGATCGCGACTCTATTCGCATTCATCGCAAAAGCTCTGAAACAACCGTTGATTCTCGCCTACCTGGTCGCCGGAGTCGTCATTGGACCTGAGATCGGGTTCGCCTGGGTCGATAACAAAGAGACAATCGAGTTGATTTCGGAAATCGGCCTGATTCTTCTCCTGTTCATCATTGGATTGGAGATCGACCTGAAAAAGCTTCTGGGCGCGGGGCGGACGATTGTGATCACCGGCATTAGCCAGTTTCTTCTGTGTGTCGCCATGGGAATCGGGCTGGCGTTTTTAATGGGATTCGCGCGAGGGAGTGGCAATTTCGATTGGCTTTACCTGGCGGTTACGCTGGCCCTCAGCAGCACGTTGATCGTGGTGAAGCTCCTCTACGACAAATTCGAGCTTACGACGTTGCCTGGCCGGATCACCTTGGGCGTTCTAGTGTTTCAGGATATCTGGGCGATCGTCTTTCTCGCGCTCCAGCCGAATCTTCATGATCCCCGGCTTGTGTTGATTTTCGAGTCTTTCATAAAAGGAACAGGACTGGTTTTACTGACGTTGGGACTCAGCCGATACGCGCTGCCGCGCTTCTTTTCTTACGTGGCCAAGGTTCCTGAGCTGCTATTGATCGCGGCACTTGCCTGGTGTTTTTTTATCAGTGGCGCAGCCGATCTGCTCGGGCTTTCGCGTGAGATGGGAGCGCTCATCGCAGGCGTCAGCATGTCGACGTTTCCGTACAACGTCGACGTAATCTCCAAGGTTACCAATATCCGGGATTTTTTCGTCACTCTTTTCTTTGTCGCCCTGGGTATGAAGATTCCCGAGCCTTCTTTTTCGATGGTAACCGCCGCCCTCGGCATGTCGCTCTTCGTTCTCGGGAGCCGTCTGCTGGCGGTTTTTCCGGTGCTCTATCTTTTGGGAAACGGTTTGCGCGCAAGCTTGATACCATCTATCAACCTGGCGCAAATGAGTGAATTTTCCCTGGTCATCGCTTCTCTAGGTTTGACTCTCAAACACATCAGTCCGCAGCTTGTCGCAGCTCTCACCTTTGTCTTCGCCATCACTTCGGTTCTCTCCACCTACTTCATCGCCTACAATCACGAAATCCAGCGCTGGCTGACCCCGTTGTTTGGGAAGATCGGTTTTGCGACCGGCGGCGATTTCACCCCCGACGTGAGCGAGCGGGAGAAGGAGAACTCGATTGTGTTTCTTGGTTGTTTTCGCGAAGCCAGCTCCATCCTTCACGAGATGGAGCTACAGTCCAATGTCGATGGCATTCTTAGCCAGCTTCTGGTGATCGATTTCAACCCGCTGGTGCTTCAAGAGCTCAAACGCCGGGGGATCAAATGCCTGTACGGCGACGTGGCCCACATGGACACCCTGCATCACGCGCAGATTCAATCGGCAAAAATCGTCGCTTGCACGATCTCGGACGCGATCCTGCGGGGAACAACCAATACGCGGTTGCTCCAGCAGGCGAGACGCCTTAGTCCGAAAGCACAGATCATCACGGCGGCGGACGATATTCCATCAGCCGTAGAGCTATATGAACAGGGCGCCGATTTTGTTTACATTGCCAGGCTGCATTCGGCCCGCTATATGGCCGAACTGATCGCGCGTGCAGTCCAGGACGAAAACGGCTTTAATGAATCCCGTGACAATGAGTTTCGGCTCTTGAAAGAGAGGAAAGAAGTTCTACAGTGAGGCAGCCGGTCGGCGGCCATGGCCGTCTGTTGGAACAGTTTCCCTAGGTACAAAGATCACCATCGCGATTTATCCAGAAAGGTCATCTTATGAAAACATGGAAATCGTCACTCCTAACGGTTGCCTTGCTTGGAATAGCACCGCTGATCTCTTGGTCCGCTGAATGGAATGATAAGGGCGAAGCCGAGGGCAAGGTTGTTTTCTATACCACCGCCAATACCTCCGACGCCAAGGCCATGGGGGATAGCTTCAAGAAAATTTATCCCAAGATCGATGTCGAGTTTTACCGTTCGACGGATTCCCAACTGATGGAAAAAATCCTCAATGAGGCAAGAGCGGGAAAATCCTTTTGGGACGTAGTATCGACAACCGGATTTTACGGTTATCTCCTGAAGAAACGGGGAATGCTCGCCGCCTACGATTCGCCTGAACGAAAATACTACCGGGAAGGTTTCAAGGACCCTCAGGCATTCTGGACGTCAACTTATACGACCTATGCAGTTTTCGGTTACAACACGAAACTTGTCCCGAAAACGAGCATACCGCGTTCTCATGACGATCTCTTGAAACCCAATTGGAAAGGACAGGTCGGGTTAGAATCCAGGGCGTACGAGTGGTTTACTGCTACGATCAGTGGTATGGGCCGGGAAAAGGGGCTGGACTACATGCGCGCGCTCGCGAGCCAAAAGCCGCAGTTGCGCGTCGGCAGAACGCTGCTCGCCCAGTTGGTTGCGGCGGGCGAGTTCAACGGCGCTTTGACTTCCTACACCCACAATTTCGAAACGCTAAAAACCGGCGGGGCACCGGTCGATTGGATCGCGCTCCCACCCTCTTACGCCAACATCCACCCCTTAGGAGTTTCCGCCAAGGCACCGCACCCAAATGCAGCCAAACTGTTCATTGACTATTCTCTTTCACAAAAGGGCCAGGAAGTCTTTCGCGCGCTCCGGCGGATTCCCGATCGCGTCGACACTCCGCCGGACCCGCCGACTCTGCTCAAGGGCGTCACACCGGCCTTTACCGCGCCGGAAATTTACGACGACTTTGATCGCTATATAAAGCTTTTTCAGGAGATCTTCGGCGCCAACTAGTGTAAACGAAAGCGATGATCAAGTGGATCAATAAGTTCTATCGCTAAAGATCCACGGGCTAGCCCGAAGTCCGGGCCGGAACAGAGCGACCCTGCCACTGAGCGTGCCTTGCCAGAGTTGCATCGGCCAGCATCGAATCCGGAAAGCCCCGAAGTCACCTTCATTCCAACCCTCGGCCGGCAGGGGGCCATCTGACTCTATATCGATGAGATCCTACAGGTCTAAATTGTCGGAACCCTTCGACTTCTCAGGGCGAAGGGCCGACGGAACCTTCGTGATGAAAGACGTCGAAGGGAACCATGAACGTTGTCGCCAACCAACTGTTACAATCGCGTGCTCCAACCGCCTACCGATATGCTTCGTCAGGCATATTGAAGTCTGCACCTTCCTTCGCCAATTGTTCTTGAAACATCTTGCGGATCTGCGGGTCCTCATCGCGGTACTCGATAGTGTCGCCGCCCTCTTTAATGTCGAGATTCAGACCACGCCAGTCTACACCCGGTATACCCTTGACTCGTCTGGCATACCCGCCCAGGAAGGCCAGCACACGTAAAGGCTCCTTGGATGCGCCGAAATGACCGTGGAACCAGCCGGCATCGCCGGGTGCCGCGCTCACGATGCCGCCAGGCTTATAGTTCTGTCGCTGGACCAATTCGCCCTTGCCGTCCGCCCACGGCGTTGTTCCCGCTTCGCGGGGCCAGGTGATGGTGTAACCCTTGCCGCCCAAACACAGCAGCACCGGGCCGGCTTCATGGGCGTGACATCGGGAGTAGCGGCCGGGCGCGTACTGGGCGATGAACCCCCGAAAACTATTTCCGGACAGGCTCCAAAAGAAAGTTCGGTGACCAACGCCGCGTTGGCCATCTAGCGGCAACTCCACGCGGTCGGCGTCCGGGATAATATTGCCGTAATTGCGCGCCCGGCCGTGGAGCGGATCTTTGCCGAGCTCGGTATGCGCTTTGAAATAGTCCGCGCTGCCGTCGTAGCGATCCTTGAACTGGTACGGGTTATTGAACAGCGCGTCCTCACTCCGGTACATGTGGAATATCGGCGGCGCGTTAGTCACGCCCAGTAACAAGGCTGGGCTCGAGGTTGCGTTGACGATCCGATGCCAGGTATTCAGCGGCGGCGAGAACAGGCTACCCGGCTGCCACTCGAAGGTCTGCTTTTTATCAGCATCGTCGCCGCTCCAGATCTCCGTCGTGCCGCGCCCCTCAAGCACGTAGAAAATCTCCTCGTACATGTGCTTTTCAGGAGTAATCGCACCCGCACCGGGCACTTCGATAACGTACACTCCCTGGAGCCCGCCGCAGCCATTAAGCTCGATGAACGCCCCTTGAGCGCTCATGCGCTTCCAAGGACCCAAAGTCAGGTCGCGGATGTCGTAGAACCCCACCGTGCCGCGATGGATGGGGAGCCTTTGCTCCTCCATGTAAAGCTCATAGGGAGTGGCCTGCCGTATCCAGCGCTTGGTACCAACAAATTCTTGTTCCATATTTAACGATCTCCTTTGTTTGATTGTGTCTAGAAACCCACTGCCTGCCCGTCGCGTCTCGGATCGCTGGCGGTGAAGTAGCCGCTGTCGAGCTTCCAGATCATCTGGCCGCAGCCGAACTGGTTGTAGTCGTCCACCTTCACGATGCAATGCCCGCGGTGCTTCAGCTCTTCGAGTGAGGCCGCGGGAAAGCCGTCCTCGACGCTCACCTCCATGCCCTCCACGACGCGGAAGCGCGGGCCGTCGCAGGCCGCCTGCGGGTTCTGGCCGTAGTCCGCGATGCGCACCATCACCTGCGTGTGACCCTGCGGTTGCATGGTGCCGCCCATCACGCCGAAGCTCATCACCGGCCGGCCATCTTTCGTGACGAAGCCGGGAATGATGGTCTGGTACGGGCGCTTGCCGGGCCCGACACAGTTGGGGTGGTCCGGATCGAGCACGAAGCCGGAACCGCGATTCTGCAGCGATATGCCGTCCACCACCACGCCCGAGCCGAAGCCCGCGTAGTTCGACTGGATGAAAGAGACCATCATCCCGGAGGCATCGGCGGCGGTGAGGTACACGGTGCCGCCTTTCGGCGGGTTGCCGTGGCCGAAATCCTGCGCCCGCTTCGGATCGATGAGCTTCGACCTCGACTTCAGGTATTCCCTGTCGAGCAGCGCCTGCGGGCGCACGTCCATATGGTCGATGTCGGCCACGTAGCGCCAGGCGTCCGCGAAGGCGAGCTTCACCGCCTCGATCTGCAAGTGCAGGCTGTCGGGGCCATCCACCGGGTGCGAGCGCAGGTCGAAGTTATCGAGGATGCCGAGTGCGATCAGCGCGACGATCCCCTGGCCGTTGGGCGGGATCTCGTGCAAGGTGTAGCCGCGATAGTCCATCTCGAGCGGCTTCACCCAGTCGGGCCGGTGCGCCGCCAGGTCCGAGGCGCGCAGCGCGCCACCCTGCTTTTTCGCCGCCGCCTCGAGCTTTGCGGCAAGCTCGCCGCGATAGAATGCCTTTCCCTTCGTGGCGGCGATCTTTTCAAGAGCCAAGGCATGTTTCTTGAAAACGAATTTTTCTCCGGCGCGAGGCGCGCGTCCTTCCGGGAGGAACGCCTGGGCGAAGCCGGGCTGGTCCTTCAGTTTATCGACCTGAGCCTGCCACTGCCCCGCGATGGTCGGCGAGACGAGAAAGCCCTCGCGGCCGTAGCGGATCGCCTGCTCGAAAAGCTTCCGGAACGGCAGCTTGCCGAACTTGCCGTGCAGCTCGACCCACGCGGACACGCAGCCCGGCACGGTGACCGCGTCCCAGCCGCGCTGCGGCATGGCCGTCTTGCCGTGGAAGTAGTCGGCCGTCCACGCGGCCGGCGAGCGCCCCGAGGCGTTTAGGCCGTGCAGCTTGTGCCCGTCCCACACGAGCGCGTAGGCATCCGAGCCGATGCCGTTCGACACCGGCTCGACCAAGGTCAGCGTGATCGCAGTGGCGAGGATCGCGTCCACCGCGTTGCCGCCGGCGGCAAGCATCTGCAACCCCGCCTGTGCGGCGAGCGGCTGGGAAGTGGCGACGACGTTCTGAGCGAGCAGCGGCTTGCGCGGCCAGGCGTAGGGGTTAATCCAGGAAAAGGGAGTCATTGCAACGTTTCGAAGTTGAGCACGACCCGACCGACTATCCTGCCGGCGTTCAAGTTCAGGCTTGGTACCGATAAAATCTTGGTCCATGTTTTGATTGCCTCCGTTGATTGTCCTGTTTGTCGCACTGAAAGTCGGGTCAATGCAAGTGGTTTCTATCTCGCGCGTATCGCGGGCTCGTGATTGACGCTATCACTGGCGATCTCGCTTTTTTTTCCAAGTCGCCTGAGATATTATTCCGCTATGGCAAAACGATCTCGGCCGCCATCGAGTTGGCCCGGTCGTCGACGTAAAATTCGACGCGCCGCTGCCTTAATTTCATCGTTTTTCTATGTGAATTTATATGTTGCACGGGTATCCGTGCGGGAGTAGAGTCTATAAAAAGCTCATTGCTTGGGCAACTCAATTAGGAGGATCAAACCATGGCTAAAAACATGACCCTGGACGAGCGCGCGGATGCACTCGAACGCAAGATGAGCGACGAGCTCGATGTGCTGCTTTCGAAATCGGCGCTGTTCAATATGGCGGACGGCAAGCTCGGCGCGTCCAATATGGGTTCTGACCTCGCGGCGTAGACACGGTAAGTATTATTTGATGGCCGACGATCCGCGTCTGCCGAAAATGCCGGCCAAGCCGACCCTCGCCGATTTTTTTGATTATCGCGCCAAGGGCATCAACCATTTGCTGCAAAGCGCGACCCACGCGCTGAAGGCGTCCATGCCCGAGAAGACGATTCTCGCCTGCCTGGTGCACGATATCTCCAACGCGATCTTCATCAAAAGCGACCACGGCTATTGGGGCGCGCAGCTGGTCGAGCCTTATGTCGACGAGGAGGTGAGCTGGGCGATCCGCGCGCACCAGGCGCTGCGATTCTTCCCTGACGAATCAGTGGGCTATTCGTATCCGGAAATGTACGTCAAAAATTTCGGGCCGGACTACGTGCCCGACGACTACATCAAGGAAGCCTACAAACGCGCCCGCAACCACAAGTGGTACATGACCGCGCGCATGATCACCGTTCACGACATCTACTCCTTCGATCCCAACGCGGTGGTGAGCTGGGAACCCTTTATCGACATTGTCGCGCGTAACTTCAAGCAGCCGGAGGAGGGCCTGGGCTTTGACAATAGCCCGGTCTCGCACATGTGGCGCACGATCCGGCGTCCGACAAAGTATCTCTAAGGCTTAAGACAGCGGCCTGTTCCAATCGTTCCAAAACCCTGCCCTGAGATCTATCGAAGGGCTCGACCGCTTTCGCTCACTTGATAGCGCAGCCGGATCCAGACGTTTCACCGCGCTCTGTTCAAATCGTTCGAGGAACTAAAAGCAAAGAAGGAATTTTTCCGCAAGATCGGTATGGACAAAGAGGCGCACATGATTAAGGCGTGGGACGCGGACGGGCATGTCTCGGAATCCGAAGTGACGTTCTCAGACAAATACTGGGATCCTAAATTGAAGGATCGAAGACCGAGCATTGTGGAGACCGGCCCGGACGGCCCGCTCTACTGGATGATCGATACCCGCTCCTTTCCCGTAAGAAGCGGGCCTTATCAGCAAGCCGGCTTTCCGCTCAGCAAGAACGGCGTCGCGGCAAAAGTCACGCCGGGAATCAGTTCTCATGACCCCGTCGAAAGCGCGGAAATGCGCTCCGTCAAAGCTCGCCTTGAACAATTGGACCGGGAGAATACCGAAGTTCAAGTGATCTATCCCACGATGTTTCTCTCCTATCCGATCACCTATGATCGGGATTTGGCCGTGGCGATGATGTGCGCCTACAATAGCTGGGTCGCCGACCTCACCAGCCAATGTCCAGACCGCCTGAAGTGGGTCACTATGATCGACCCCGTCGATCCGCAAGCGTCGGTTCGGGAAATCGAGCGAGGCAAGGAACTGGGAGCGATAGCCGTAATGCTTCTCGGCGTCACCGGAGACGTGAGAATCGACGACCCGCCCATGGAGCCGATTTGGGCCGCGGCCAACGATACCGGGCTTCCCGTAGCGGTGCATACCGGACACAGCTTTCGCGCGCTCGGCCGGGTTAACGACACGCACCATGACAAGACGGCACTATCCTTTTGGCTGACCGTGCAGTTCGCCTTCCACCGCGTGATCTCGAAAGGGATCGCCGACCGCTACCCGAACTTGAGGATCGCGTTTCTCGAAGCCGGTTGCTCCTGGGTGCCCGCCTTGGTGGAGCGAATCGAAGAATACAGTGGCTTTCCCGGGGCGCGGGCAGGAGTTGATTTTCACAGGGGCTACAAGGGTAAGCATCTCCCCAAAGAATACATCGAGCGCGGACAGATTTACTTCGGCTTCGAGGTCGATGAGAAACTGCTGCCGTTCGCCATCGAAGAGTTCGGCGACCAATGCTGGGTTTATGGCTCGGATATCCCTCACGGAGACCGCCTCTACGGCGCGGTCGATGTCTTCCTCAAGCGAAACGATATCGGCGAGGAGAGCAAGCGAAAGCTGCTCGTTGATAACACAGCGCGCTTTTACGGGCTTTAGGGAATTTCTTCTGTTAGTCGCCTTGCAAATTACTCCTATAGTGGTGTATGCGTCTCGGCATCGACTAGCCGTTATGAGATTGGGCGAGCCGTCGGCTTATCAGCGACTGGAAAGTCTTTTTCGCACCAGGTAAGGAGGCTCTCAGACAGATAGTAGGAGGCGTTTATGGTTGCTTCTAGCGAAGAAGGCTCCGTCATAAAGTACGTCGTTATAGATTCCGATTCGCATGTTGTGGAGACTGAGCGCACCTGGCAGTTCATGGATCCGGACGATGAAAAGTACCGCCCGGTTTTGGCGCCGCATCCAAAGGATCCTCACACACAGTGGTGGATCATCAACGGGCAGGCCCGCGGCTTGAGATTCCCCACGCTAACGGAAGAAGAGATGGAAGAGCGGTCAAAACAGCTCGGCAGAGATCTCGTCACTCCGATTGGCGCGCGGGAGGGCGACGATGTCGAGCGGCGGATGCGTCACATGGACCGTTTGGGCATCGATGTTCAGGTGATGATCCACACTTTGTGGACGGTGCCAGTGACCGACCGCCCGGAAGTGGAACTGGCTCTATGCAAAAGCTGGAACCGGTGGGTAGCCGAGATGTGGCGGCTTAGTGGTGGACGTTTGCGGTGGTGCGCGGTGCCCCCTCTCATGAGCATGGATGAATCGGTTAAGTCGCTTGAGTGGGCGAAGGACCATGGGGCTGTGGGCGTTTCCATGCCGCCGATCATCGGGAAAAAACTATTGATCGATCCGTATTTCCATCCTCTTTACCGAGAAGCGGAACGTTTGGATATGGTTATTGCGGTCCATATCGGCAACGGAAACGAGGAGATCGTTGCTTTGACTCAACCCGCTTATGATGCGGACTCCTTTGGCCTCATGCGTTTTCGTCTCGTCACCGCCGGCGCTTGTGAAGGGCTGATCGAAAGCCGGCTCCCGCTTAAGTTCCCGAAGCTTCGCTGGGCGTTTATCGAGGCCGGTTCGATGTGGCTTCCTTGGATGATCCACGAAGCGAAGCGCCGCATGGCGCAGAGGGGAACGCCTTTGCCCGACGATGTTCTGAAAGCGTTCAATATTTTTGTCACCTGTCAAAACAACGATGAGCTCACGTACACCTATCCGTTTGGTCCGGACAATATCGTGATTGGCAGCGATTACGGCCACTATGATGGCTCCAGCCAGATGGACGCCACCCTTATCATGCGTCAGCGGACCGACATTGACGAACAAGTAAAGCGCAAAATTCTTTGTGACAACGCAAAACGGCTCTGGGGACTGTAGCTTCGCCCGGGTAGACCCCGGGTCAGACCCCGCCCACCGATTGATCTTTTGTTGGCAAGTTTGGTCGATTGGTCCTTGGGGTCGCCCCAACGATATTTTCTCCGTTGCCGCTACCCTGGTTATCCACGCCACAGCTCGCCGGTCGCCAATCGGGCGCCCTCGGCTAACGCGTAGAGTTTCGCAAAGGCGAGGTTGGCATCGGGGAGATGGCGCAAACCGCAATCGGTACAGGCAATGACGTTTTCTTTGCCGACTAGTTTGGCGAAGCGAACGATGCGCTCGGCGACCAACTCCGGATGTTCGATGAAATAGGTGGTATCGTCGATCACCCCGGGGAAGAGAATTTTTCCTTCCGGCAACTTTATCTCTTGCCAGATCTTCCATTCATGGCCATGGCGCGGGTTGGCTGATTCGATGGTGATCCCCGCGACGGTGCATTTAAGCACGATATCGATGACATCGCTCAGTGCGATGTCGCGGTGGTGCGGCCCTTCGTAGTTGCCCCAGCAAACATGGATGCGCACCTGTTCGGATGGAATCGTCTTGAGCGCGTAATTGAGACATTCGACATGTTGTTCGATGACTTTACGAAACTGCTTGACGCTCAGACCGGCGTAGTCCGTATTGGCGCCGGAGGCCAGGTCCGGGCAGTCGAGTTGCAAGACGAAACCGGCATCGACGATGGCTTGGTACTCTCGGCGCATGACGTCGGCGACTGCCTGCATATAGGTTTCTTCGTTGCGGTAAAATTCGTTTCTGAAAAAGCGCACAAAACAACCGGGTGAAAGCGCCGACATAAAGACGTCGTAGGGTTGGCTCGCGCTCACGGCCGCGGCCAATCGAGCAATATCGGTTTGGACTGCATCGAAATCCCGCCAGCCCAGGGGACCCGTGCAGACATAGGCCATGCCGCCCCTGTCGTGACCGTCGCTCTGGCTGCGCGCCAGATCATGAAACTCGGCGATGTCGGTACGGTAGTGGCGCGGAGCGCCTTCAATATCGACTCTCGCCATGCCGGTTTCGCGCGGCCGAACGATGCCTCGGGCAACGCTCCAAGGCTCGGCGCTCCGCGCCCGGGAGCGCGGCTTTCTTTCGAGGCCGCTGACGCGGTGCACGACATAGTCGTTCCACGATGTTTTGCTTAACTCGCCGTCGTCGACGATATCGACGCCGACTTCGATTTGGCGCCGGACCACCTCGCCAATAGCCGTGGTCAGCGCGGCATCGATCACTGCCTGATCGTACGCCTCGCCCCTGCGCTTGGCTGCGAGGGCTTGGCGAACCAGCGCCGGCAGCGGCAGGCTGCCGGTATGGGTGGTGAGAATGCGATCGGTGCTGCGCTTCATTGAACGTTTCTCGAGCGACTCTCTGTCTGGCTTTTACGTTTCGATTTTCTTGCTTCGTGCTTCAGTGTTCCGGTGCAAGTGTTCTTCTGAGTCTATTCGGTTCGACAGCCAGCGAATGAATCCGATCTTTTTGCCGGACAGCGCTTGCGGGCTCTGTGCGTCGGAATACCGATTACGTGGATCAACTCGACACTATCTACTCATCTCGTTCGAGGCGACGGTCTCCTTGAACTCACTTCCACAGCTCGCGGGTCGCCAATCGGGCGCCCTCGGCCAGCGCGGCGAACTTGAGCCAGGCCACGCTGGGATGGGTATCGTTGAACCTCAGGGCGGAGGCGGCAAACCCGCAGTCGGCGCCGGCGATGACGTTCTCGCGCCCGACGATCTTGGCGAAGCGCACGATCCGTTCGGCAACCAATTCCGGGTGCTCCACCAGGTTGGTAGTGTGGCTGATCACGCCCGGAATAAGAATCTTCCCGTCGGGTAGCTTGACCTGCTCGAAGACATGGTATTCGTGTTCGTGGCGCGGGTTCGCCGCTTCGAACGAATAGGCGCCGGCGTTGATCTTCAGCATGATGTCGACGATGTCCTTCAGGGCCATTTCGTGGACGCGCGGACCGACATCGATGCTGTAGCAAGTATGGAAACGGACCTTCTCGGGCGAGATGCCGCGTATCGAATCATTGATGGCTTCGACCCGCTTTTCCGCCCACTTCCTGCAGTCCTCGACGCTCAAGTCCGGGTTCATCATGTAGTAGCTGACCAGACGCGGATCGTCGATCTGGAGAATAAATCCGGCGCCGACGATGGCCTTGTACTCTTCGCGTACCGCGTCGGATACGGCCTGCTCGTACTCCTCGTGGGTGCGGTAGTATTCGTTGGAAAAAGTCGACGCGACGTAGGAAGAAGCGATCGCGGGCATGAAGATTTCCTCGTGGGTTTGGCCCTTCACTGCCGCCTTCAAGTTGTCGATGTCCGCCTGGACCGCCTCGTGGCCTTTATAACTGACCGGCCCGGTGCAGGTGTCGACGCCTCCCTGCCCGCGCCCTCCGCTTCGTCCGCCAAATGGTTCGGCGATACGCTCGGACCACGCGTAGTAGTCGGGGAAAGCGCGGTACTCCCGGCCCGCCGCCCGCGGTCTCGGCTCCTTACCCGGAGCGGCCGGCTTGCGCTCGAAGCCGCTGAATCGCTCGACGATGTAGCCGAAGAAGCTCGCTTTGCTCTGTTCGCCGTCGGTGACGATATCGACGCCCGCTTCGACCTGCTTTTTCACAACGTCCGTTACCGCCTCGTGCACCAGCCTTGCGAGCTCCTCGCGATCGTAGGGCTGACCGTGTTCCCTCAGTCGAAGAAGCGGGATCAGGGAATCGGCTCGGGCCAGGCTGCCCACATGGGTCGTGAGAATTCTTTCGGTGCTGCGCTTCATCGTTTTATCTCCCTTTGAACGATTGAAACGAACTACTCAATTCCACAGCTTCTTACTCGCCAGGGCCGCGCCTTCGCACAGGACGCTGAGCTTTGCCCACGCGATCTGCGGATGTACCCGCCCGCCCAGGCCGCAGTCGGTGCCTGCGATGACGTTGTCGCGTCCGACGGCGTCGGCGAAGGCGAGAATGCGATCCGCTACCAGCTCCGGGTGCTCGACGACGTTGGTCGCGTGGCTGACGACGCCGGGGATGAGGATCTTTCCGGCGGGCAGTTTGACATCTCGCCAGACCTTGTATTCATGCTCGTGACGCCCGTTGCCGGCTTCCACCGAATACGCCCCCGCATTAACCCTGAGCATGACATCCACGACGTCGCGTAGAGGGATGTCCGTCGTGTGTGGGCCGTGCCAGCTGCCCCAGCAGATGTGATAGCGCACCCGATCCTGTGGGATGCCCTGGAGCGCGCGATTCAGCATCTCGACGCGCAGGAGCGCGTAATCCTTGTACTCCTCGAGGCTCGGCCGCGGATCCAGCATATCCCAGGCGCCCGGCAGACCGGGGTCATCGAGCTGCAGGATGAAGCCGGCGTCTGCGATCGCCCGATATTCCTCGCGCATCGCCGCGGCGATCGCCTCCAGGAATGCCTCGGTCGTCGGGTAGTAACTGTTCTGATCGCGGCAGAACATCTCCAGGCTACCGGGGGCGATCGAGCTGACGAACGCTTCTTCGACCCCCGCGGTATCGGCGGCTGCTTTCAAGTTCGCAAGGTGGCGGCGCAGGGTCTCTTGCGCGGTGTAGGCGATTGGGCCGTTGCACGTCGGGCGGCTGGCGGCGGTACTCGGCGCTCCGAGCCCCGTGTCGGCGTAAAACTCGGCGAACTCCCGCTGCTCCCAGCGCACTCCAACGATGCGCATCGGCGCCCCAGGGGCCGCCGTATCGGGAGCGACGGACTGCGGAGAGGTCGTACCGAAGCCGGAGACGCGGTCGAAGATGTAAGTTCCCCAGGCGCCGCGGTCCGATGCGGCGCGCATCGGCTTGCCGAACTCTCCATCGTTCGGAATATCGACGCCTGTCTTCTTCTGAGCGAGCACGATCTCGCCCACGGCGGAGCGCAATCGCGCCTGCAGAGCCGCCTCGTCCTCGGCCGCGTTCGTTTTCTTCGACCACATTTCACGCAAGTCGGCCGGCCGGGGCAGGCTGCCGGCATGAGTGGTCAGAATACGGTCAGTGCTGCGTCTCATAGGTCGATGCCTCGCTTCAGTTGGCTTATGGCGTATGGCTTATAGCGTATGGTTCGTATGTCCAACTATATGTCATAAGCTATCAGCCATACGCGATTTCGGGTGCGCGCTTCGGAGATTTTTTGAGCGGCCTGCAAACTGGGTTTTTTCCGAAACCCGCTTCGGTGAAACCTATCCCCATGGGTCTCGTCATGTCAAATCGCCAACCGGAGACAGCTCACTCCGATCACGGCCCTCTCGTCGAATTCGAGCAAACCGGGCCGGCTCAGGGTGGCTCCTTGTCTGACCCGTTGTCAAATCAAATACTCGTGTAATCGATTGCGATTGACGACTCGTCCGCTTAGCGATAGCCTGGTCGCGTGAACAGGCGTGTTTAGAACCGAGGAACTAGATTAGCGAGAGGAGAAGGATCATGGACAATCAAGCAGTAGAGATACACGATGGGCTGAAGCATCCGGTGATCGACGGCGACGGCCATTGGATGGAGCCGATTCCAATCTTTCTCGAATATCTCAGCGAAGTGGGTGGCGCGAAATTAGTCGATCAAATCAAAGCACTGTGGCGCGGAAGAGACGCATGGTACCGCGCCACTCCAGAGGAGCGTCAGCACAGCCGCCTGCGTCGCGCCATCTGGTGGGGGGTGACGAGCAATACCTACGACAAGGCGACAGCGTTGCTACCGGCCTTGCTGAACGAGCGGTTGCCTGAATTGGGCATCGACTTCGCGGTGATCTATCCGAGCTTTGGGCTTACCATCAACGGCATATCCCAGGATGACCTGCACCTGGCTGCATGCCGCGCTTACAACATGATGACCGCCGACATGTTTGCGCCGTACAGCGCAAGGTTTGCGCCGGTGGCTATTATTCCCACCCATACACCGGACGAAGCTCTCGAAGAGCTGGAATACGCGGTCAGGCAGCGTGGTTTCAAAGCGATCATGCTGCGGGGAAATCAGGAGAGGCCGATCCCCAGCGCGGCGGAGGGCATCGATCGGCAGAAGGCCGCCTGGTACTGCGATACCATCGCTCTCGATAGTCCCTACGACTATGAGGCGCTCTGGAAGCGGTGCGCCGAACTCGGGGTGGCCGTAACGCAACATTCAGGCAGCGGCCGCTGGCACGATCGCGCCTCCATCACTAACTTCACTTACAACCACGTCGGCCACTTCGCCGAGTCGAACCACGCCTTTGCGCGGGGCGTTTTTCTGGGCGGACTTGTGCGCCGCTATCCGAATCTCAATTTTGGCTTCATGGAAGGCGGGGTAAGCTGGGCCGTTCAGATGTGCCTCGACTTGATCGAACACTGGGAGAAGCGTCGCCGGGCGGGGCTGCAGTACCCGAGCGCAACCAATGTCGCCGAGATGAAAGAACTTATCGACCGCTATGGCGATCAGAGATTGAAGGCCAACGCCGATTCGATCATGAACCACTTGGATGTATTCCGACCAAATTGCAGTCTCGAAGAGCTCAGCCGGCCGGAACATGTTGTGGACGACTTCGAGGCGGCAGGAATAAACTCGAAACAGGATGTCCACGACGTCTTCTCCAACAACTTCTACTTTGGCTGCGAGGCGGACGATCGGGCGACGATGTGGGCCTTCGATCCCCGCATGGGCGTCCGGCTTCGGCCGGTATTCAGCTCCGACTTCACGCATTTCGACGTGCCCGATTTCAAAGAAGTGATTCCCGAAGCGTTTGAGTTGGTGGAGAAGGGCTTTATCACCGAGCAGGATTTCCGGGAGTTCACGTTCACCAACGCCGCCCGTCTGCACACGCGCAACAACCCGGACTTCTTCAAGGGCACCGTCGTCGAGCAAGCCGTGGCCGATGAGCTTGGACTGAAGAAGCCGTTGCCAGCAGCGAAAGCCTAAGCGGAGCTATTTGAATTTTCCGGTGGCGTCGGACTTTTCGGAATGGGAACAATGATACCTCCCGCAAAGGCGCAAAGACGCGAAGTTCGGAGAAAACGAAATCTATTTTCTTTGCGTTCTTAGCGTCTTGGCGGGAGAAAATTTTCTTGAACTCGTCCTGTCAAGCATCAGGCGGTAGAATCTAAGCGGACGCACCGCGCGCCTCACTGTGATCTCGGACCCCTCACCCCTCGTATCAGTCTAACCATCCTGTTCGGCTTTCCTGCTGTCCAGTATCGGGCTGTACTTCGTTGATGCTCCTGTTCGCCGGTCTGATGTGTTGGCACGACCCGCGAGAAAGTTCTCCTCCGTTGGCAGGTAGCAGGTAGATGTTTTTTGTCGGGTCGCGAAACACGTTCATCGGATCCCGACCACTTTCTATGATCCCTACCTGTTCCTCCAACAGGCGGCGGTACAGGATGATCCCCTTGTCCGAACGGCCCAGCGCTTCTGTGGAGCGGTCGGCGATCGGTCCCTGAGTCATCCATGCGGCGATGTCCTGACCGCTGTTATTATCCAGGAACTGCCATTGAGGTTGCCCGTTATCAGCCAGTTGCGGCACAGGCACCTCATAAAAGGGGATCTCCTCAGCTTGCTGGCTTCGTTCGCTTCCGACCTTGCGATAGCAGCGATACCACCAGTGGGCAGTGTGCGTGTCGTCAATCGGAACTCGGATTTGAAATCCGGCGCCGTTTTTCTTGTCGACCACTCCCTGTCTCAACATGTTAGGGAAGACCACGGGGTGCCCTACTTTCCAGTCGTCATCCTCTTCCGTCTCGCCTTCCAGAATACGCCGCTTCACGATCCCGTACTCGAATCGATCAAAGCCGATCTTCGCGTGCTTCTGGTGCGAACGCCGGAGATGTCCGTTTCCCATCCGCTCGACGACGTAATTGTAGAAGTTCTGATGGAGCCATTCCACGTGCACTGGGTCCAGCGAATTCTCCATGATCTGGAGCCAGTTGCAGGGAACGACTGCATAGCCCACGTCGCGCAGAACATCTTCCATGACGTACAAATCCCAGCGCGGCAGCAGCGGTTCGGGCAGCGGACCGAGGTAAGCGAGCAGGAGACCGCCTAGCTCCTGGATAGGGTAGGACTGGATTTTTACTTTCTGCTTGAAGCGGCCGTCCGGATCTTCGGTATCGTCGTAAGGTTGCTCGATGCAGCGCCCTTGTTTGTCAAACCGCCAACCGTGATACGCGCACCTTATCCCGTCCTCCTCCGGGATGCCGTACATCATGGACATCTTCCGATGCGGGCAGTGCGGCTCTACCAGCCCGTAACCTCCGGAGCGATCCTTGTAAAGCACCAGATCTTCTCCCAGGATTTTTACTTGGAACGTGTTCCGCTCTTTCATTTGGGAGACCGCAGCTACAGGATGCCAGTAGCGGCGAAACAGCTCCCCCATCGGTGTTCCCGGCCCTACTCGAGTCAACTGCTCGTTTTGTTTCTCGGTCAGCATGGCTCCCTCGCTATATAACGAAATTCCTGGTTCAAGACGTTCAATCGCTACGCTCCGTTCAAAGCGTTCAAGCCGTTGGGAAGAATCCGAAATCGATTTGAACGACTTGAACGTTTTGAACGCATTGAACCAGGGTCGAATATAGATCAGCAGGCCTGCCCGCAACAAGGGTATATCCGGCGTCCGCGCCGGGAGCTTCCGGCGATGTCGATGTCGAAGACCCGTTTGAGCAGCCTGGCCCAACTCAGGCGCGCCGGCGCGCCCTGGGCGTGATCGCATGCGGGCACGGTTGCTTGCTCTGGCGGACTGGGGACGATTTCACGACGCAGCTTTGCGTTCGGCGCGAGCACGCCATGGAAGCTGGATTAGATGTAAGCGCGGGCGGGGCACCAGGGCGGCCAGGCGCTGCATGAATTCCAGCGGCGACATGACGATATGGGTGGTGCGGTCTTTGAACGCGCTCTTCAGTTGCAACACGACATCGCGTAAAATTATAATTATAGTCCGGGCCATTGACTTAGCATTGACGTCGCTTTTCGGCCGGAGGGGAAATTTCCCGGCACAGTCTAGTTTATTTGGGTGATCAACCTCGGAGGGTAGAATACGAGCAGCCCTCTGCCCCTGCTCGTGCGTCAAGCGCCGAAGAATTCAATGGACTGCGGCACGGTCAATCGTCTCTGCAAGTGCCTTACACACCGCCCCCCGACCATAGGCCAGCAAAAATGCTCCGAACTCTATGCGGTCAAGTTCAAAGGCAGCCTTTGCGTGGAATACAATGCCTTGAGTTTCGTCGCTGTGCTGCCATTTAGGCTGGCAGCGGTTTATCAGCACATCGATAGCGGATTCAAGACTGGCCGAGTGCTTCTCCTCGATTAGTGATAACTACCGATCGTTCCATTCCGAGAAGGTTAGAGAAGGAAATCGCCACGAAACCCGAAGATGGTTTCTCGGTCAGAAGTTTGAGGGCTCGCCGAATCTGTTTCGTCGCCTGATTGATACGCTTGTTTAAATTTCTGGGCGAAAGGAGTCTCTTGCAGGCCAACAAGACTGTAGTCTCGCCAATTTTGCAGCGAAGATCAGGTTCCGCCAACTCGACCTGCGCCCGGCCTCGCTGAAGTGCCGCGCCAAGCCACAGTTCAAACTGAATGTTCCTCGCTTGATTGGATGCTAGGTCTTCTTCTGATGGAAGCTCTGGCCCTGAGAGTATTGCGCTTAACCTGGGAGCAAGTTCCTCCTGCTGGCAGACGCCAAGAAACGGTAGCATCTCTCTGATTTCGCCACTTTCCCCTAGGGCCACCAAGTAACGCGGGAGATCAGCTTTTAGCTTCGTGTAGATTGGCGATTTGTCTTCGCCCATTCTTAGGCGATCTATCTCCGCGCTGAGTTGGCTTATAAGCGAGCGGTACACGCCAAACCGACCACCTTCCGCCTTTGCAAGCAACCCGAACCTTCGACAAAATTCAAAGAACTCGTCGAGACTGAAAAGAATGTCGCCATACGCGGTCATCATTAGCCTTTTGGGGACGCGCCGGACTCTACACCTAACGCGCCCGGCGTGTAAATTATAATTATCAAGCGCCGGTAGTCCGGTCATGCGTTCTTTTCTAGGGCGTTGGTTGCGCAAAGCCAAAAAAAATCTTGCATTTTAATTGTGCGAGCGCGGCGGGGCGCGGGTGGGTAGGCCGAGATGGCTGAGGATTTTGACAATCACCGGCGGATCTTCGATGGCGGCTTATCAGGCGATGATCTTCAAGCTGCCGCCGCAGTTCGGGCAGTGTTCGATGTCGATGTCGAAGACCCGTTTGAGCAGCCTGGCCCAACTCAGGCGCGCCGGCGCGCCCTGCGTGTGATCGCATGCGGGCGCGGTTGCTTGCTCTGGCGGACTGGGGACGATTTCACGACGCAGCTTTGCGTTCGGCGCGAGCACGCCATGGAAGCAGGTGAGGAAAATACAATTCAATTAGAGGCTTAACGCAAAGCTCAGCCGTCGCTCTGGCGATCGGTCGGAAGCGGGATTGTTAGGCAGAGATTTTCTTACCGCAAGAAGGACATATGACTTCAGTTTCACCTCGAAATCGCCGGGATTCTGGTAATAAGAGTTCCTCGTCGCACGCTTCACAAAAAAAGGATTCCATGCTTTCAAAGCATGCTTCGCATCGCATGTCGACAATACAACTTGCCCCACAATTTTCGCATTGGGGAAGGTACTTGCCTGGGAACTCTTCCGCAAGAAACGCTTCGACGAACCGATAGTAATCGTCAAATTTTTTGTAGCTGATTGCCTCGACTACATGAGTTTGAATCGATGGATCGGCTTGCAGGATATCCTCCACAGATTCTCCCCTTCTGCGGTGGGCAACTCTGGACAGCCCCAATATAGACATTGCCGCAAGCGACAAATCCAGATCTTCCGGCGCTATGCCATGCATAATGCGATTTCGGGAGTCGTTTAATCCCCTTAAGAGATCAAGCAACCGTATCTCCGCACCTGTTAGACGGGTTCGATATTTTGGTGTGAGAAGTTCATCAATTGCCGGTACCAAGCTAGGCCACCAATCTTGTTGCCCCCGCTTAAATATTGCGTTCGTAGGGTCAAACTCCTTTAACAGCATACCGCAAAACGTTTCTGCCGCATGGTGGACACTTAATACAATCCATTTTGTGTGATGAAATTTCTCACCCTCTCCTAACGAAAGCTCGAGGAAATGCTCCAAAGCATGAAAGATTGAGTCGCGTGCGTTTTTCCACAGGTCCTCAGTTATTGAGACTACGGTAGCAGGCATTGACTTAAACCTTGGGTTCCAGCTAAGTCGCAGCTTATCCGCGGCGGCACGGGGGCCTTCATGACCCCCCATGTTTGATTTGGATGATCTTCGCAAACCCAGCCCTTTAAGCGGGGGCATTTTGTAGCCTTTTTTGGGTCTGTGTTTTCTCACTTTTGCCATGCATTGAGTTTAGCAAATAGGGTGTGTTACCTCTATGCCCTAAACTCCCACGGCTGCTTGAGCCTGCCATACTCTTGAAGCAACCGTTCCAGTTCATCCTTGACTTTCATGTCGTGTGTCTAATGGAATTTACGAGCAAGTGCATCCATTCGTACTTCGAGCAGCACGCGGACTGAATCTCGTATGCCAGGGAAAGTCGCGCGAATTAGCTCCTGTTGATCTTCTAGGTCAAACTCGCCATCGCCGCCTCTACAAAGCGCCATCCGAAACTGTAGAACCAACCACTTCGGCCAAATGTATGGTTCCAGCAAATCCGCGCGTCACTAACTTCCGGCGTGTTGATGTTTCTTTTCTTCCACTCCAGTGTTGCGCCTTCGAGAATGGCGAGGGCTTGTAAGGCGGTCATAGAACCCGCAACGCTCCTTCTTTCATCTGCTCGACCTGCGCTGTGGATTTATCAAACCGTGATTGAAAATCCGCCCCTCCGTGTTCCCATGCCATTTTGATGGCGGCTCGCATATTGTCCGCCAGGACGATAAACTTTGACGGTCGGCGGTCGTCATGGGTGCGAAAGCTTACGATGTAGACCTTGGCCACAGCGGGCGCGAAGATAGCGAGAAAACCAGGGGAGAGCACGAGGGTGGGGCTTCGACTGACCCTTGGACAGTCAACGTTTTGTTTTGGCCTCTATTCTAAACGGGACCATGAACACTTGAAATGCCTAAAAGGGGGTAACAAAGAAGTGAGGAGATCGGCTTTCGTGTTGCTCTCCTTGATATCTGCATGCATTAATCTTCCGCCAAGCAGGAGCGATACCTATTCGATCGTGATGGCACCACTGAGAAGATTCGAATCTGAGACACCAGTCAATTGTGAATCGAACGATTTGTGGTATTCGTGGGAGCTATCGAAAGCATTTATGAAACTGGATAATTCACTCGATCACGCACGGTTCACAGCCAGCATGAACTTCGAAATTGCCGACTCGGCGTTGAAACATGGATGTCTAGACTTCGCCGATAAAGCCTACCGGGAAATCATCGTGATCTACATTGGCACCGCTTACGCTGCATACCGTGACAGAGCTCGCATTGGCATTGATGATGTTCGCGCTGCCAGAACCAAATAAAAAATCCGCGCGCGCTCATTGTCTCTCAACAGGAACTTGTTAGTCCAAGAAAGAAAGACTAAACAAGAAAGACTGGGATAAGCCCACCGTAGCAAATTCACGCTCATGATCCGGCGCTCGTGGTCTACAGTAGGACTTCGCGGAACTACGAGAATGCTTGCGTCGTGAGAGGAGCTTACGGGTATTTGTCTTTTTCAGATAGGCGGCATTGTCGAGCAAAAATAAGACTTCCCGTTTCTTGTTTCCTGACGGTTTCTTCGTGGTGATCGTGTCTGCGATCAAAAAGTTGTTCTCTGTAACTCCATTTGCCCGTAGAATGTGTAAAACTCTCGCCACTGGAAAAAATCACCGCAGCTCTCGACTTTGTCAAAATGGTTCCGAGTTTACCATTTAACCAGTCATGAGACTCGATACTGTCGTCGATTGTGATTTCGAAGATCATGAAAAAGTCCAGTGTTTAAGATTCATTTCCGTTGAGAGCATAGCTCCATTTGTTGTGTCATGATCAAGCTGTATAGGAATTTTAAACCACCTTTTTTCTGGCCCGAGCAATATCGCCGGACCGGTGGGATGTCAATCGTCTTTTTGTTTGATGAAAATCCCGATGTTGCTTCGGCCCGGCTCGGGCGGCGCAGCGGTCGGAGGCGCGCGAAGTGTTGCGGATCACGCCGCTCGCTCGAACTCAGAGCGAGCGGCGCCGTCGGCTCGCGTTGGCAACCGGTTTTCGACTCCTCAGATTATCTGGTTTCTTCGACGCCGCCGCTCGTAGTGGACTGGGTTGCCAATCGGCGTGCGCTGGAGCGCTGGGCCCATGACCTGCGCTTCGTCACTTCTTGCTTAGGACGTCGATGGTTCAAGACGTTCAATCGCTACGCTCTGGAGTGAACCCCATTCACTGGACAGTTGGGCGGGCAAAGTTAGAATGCCGCAGCGGTAATTTTTGGCTCAATCGTTTCCTACGGCTCTTGAGCCGTTTTCCTGCTCTAACTGGTTTTGGATCGTATCTCGGGGAAAAAACGGCCTCCATATTTGCCCTATAACGCACGATCTCGCACCAGCTAGACATCCCAGTACCCTTGCTTCAGCCCACCGAAGCCAACTCTGCCTGCTCAAACTCCTCTGGAGTGACGTACCCCAGAGCCGAATGCAATCGCTTTTGATTGTAGACCTCCTGGAGAAAGTAGGGGACTCTGCGCTTGACATCCTCTAGGCTCTGATAATCCCACAGATAGACCTCCTCATATTTTAAGGTCTTCATAAAGCTCTCTGCGGCTGCGTTATCATAAGGATTGCCCTTGCGCGCCATACTGATACGCATCCCCGCCGCTTGTAACTCCTCCACGTAGGCATGACAAGCATACTGCACCCCGCGATCCGAATGATGGATACAACCCTCAACCGTCCCTCTTTCCTCCAGCGCCATCCTCAGTCCAGCCAATGCGAGCTCGGCATCGATCTGCTCAGAGAGCGCCCAGCCAATCACCTTTCGGGAAAACAAATCCAAAATCACCGCCAAATACAAAAAGCCCGTGAGAATTCGAATATAGGTGATATCGGCTACCCAGACTTGATTTCGCTGCCTTACCTCGAGCCCCTTGAGCAGATTGGGATAGATCCGATAACCGTGATCACTGTCAGTGGTCTTAACCCACCGCCGCTTGATCTGACACTGTAGCGATTGCTCGCGCATCACCCGCGCCACCCGCTTGTGGTTGACCTCCCACCCCTCTCGCCTAAGCTGATACGTCACCCGACGGTACCCGTACCGAGCAAACTCCACCACAATCTGTTCGATCCGATCTCTAAGATCCGCTTCCTCCTTCCTACCTTCCATCGATACCTGCCCACAGCGATAGTAATACGTGCTGCGCGCTAGCCCCATCACTTCGCACCCCCTCTGGAGGTTGCCAAAGTCTTGGCGGTGATCGGTGATGAAAACTCTTTTCTCCGCCGGGCGGTGTACTCCACGGCCTTTTTTAAAAGCTCATTCTCCATCGTCAGCCTCCCCACCATCCGCTCCAACTCCGCAATGCGCGCCAAAGACCGCTTCTCATTCCGCCCCGGCCCTTCCACTAATCCTCCTCCCTCGTAGCGCTTCTTCCAGTACAGGATAAGTCCCGAGCTAACATCGTGCCGACGACTGAGTTGCGCTAAACTACAAACTCCGCTCAGCAACTCCCCAATGACTTGCTGCTTGAATGCCGCTGAAAACCTTCTCCGCTCTCTCATCAACGACCCCTTTCTTTCTTCCGCTCGGCATTCTAAACTCTCCTCCAAAATCTGTCCAAGCCCCGGGGGTCACTCCACTCCGTTCAAAGCGTTCAAGCCGTTGGGAAGAATCCGGAATCGATTTGAACGACTTGAACGTTTTGAACGCATTGAACCAGGGTCGAATATAGATCAGCAGGCCTGCCCACAACAAGAGGCATACCCGTCGTTCGCGCCGGGAGCCTGGGCAGACCTGGACAATTCCTCCGAGCTTGGATAGTCATCGAAACACGGAGGTGTCAGACGCGGCCGGCCGGCGATAAGAGACTGTGTCGCAATTCGGTTCATGGTTCGAGAGCCTCACCACAAACGGAATTGGTGACGTACAAAATTGGGTACTTGCCCGTTCGTCCTGAGGCTCTCGAAGGACGAACTCCGATTGCGAGATAGTCTCATAGGAGGAATAAATGGCAAGCGAACGGGTTTTAGGTGTTGGCGTAATCGGCCTCGGCGGGGCGTCCCTCGCCATGATCCCAAAGTTTGTCCGGAATCCCAACTTTCGCATTGCCGCGGCGGCGGATATCGACACCGAGATCATGAACCGGTTCCGCAAGGACTTTCCGGATGCGGAGACCTATGACGATGCCGCCAGGCTGTGCGCGAGCAGTAACGTCGATCTGGTCTACATTGCGACGCCGAACCGGTTTCACGCCGAACACGCGGCCATGGCCTTGGAGAGCGCGAAGCACGTTCTCATCGAGAAGCCGATGGCGATCGATATCGCGGGAGCCGAGCAGATGATCGCCACTGCGAAGCGCAACGGCGTGTTGCTGGGCGTCAACGTTAAACACAGCTTCGAGCCGCGCGTGCTGCGCTTGCGCGAGATGGCGCGCAACGGCGAACTTGGCAGGCTCCGCATGATCAACAGCTGGCGTTTCGCCGACTGGCTCTACCGCCCACGCACCGCCGAAGAGCTGACTCCCGAATTCGGCGGCGGCATCTTGTGGCGCCAGGGAGCGCACCACTTCGACCTCATCAGAACGATCGCCGGCGGAATGGTGCGCAGCCTGCGCGGCAGCGCCGACATCTGGGACCCGAACCGGCGCGTGCCCGGTTGCTACACCGCATACCTCGATTTCGAAGATGGGACAGTGGCCACCGCCGTCTGTAGCGGGTACGACCACTTTAACTCCATGGAGTTTGTGCAAGGGGGGTTTTCGGTTGATCCCGCAAACCACGCCAAGGCGCGGCGCGAATTGCGCGCGGCGCCCGACGTTGATTGGGAGGTGCGGGCCGCGCGCGAGGAACGCTACGGCGGCGCGCGCACGAGGCAGAACGAGCCCCAGCCAGCACAGCCGTCTTTGGGGTGGATTATGGGCGGGCCGTTGATCGCAAGTTTCGATAAGGGAGACGTACGCATGACTCCCGGCGGTCTCATGGTGTATGGCGACGACGAGTTACACGAGATCAAACTCGGCGTCAAAGGGGAGGACGGGCGCGACGGGCGCATCAATACATTCTACGATGCGATCGTGCGCGGCCGGCCGCTGCCCGCCGACGGCGCTTGGGGAATGGCCACCTTGGAAGTGCTCCTGGCGATCGAAGAGTCCAGCAGGACGCGTAAGGAAGCCTTTCTCCGGCACCAGGTGCCTACGATCGACTAGCGAAGTCGTTTCCTCGCGCTCTTCGCGGCCCGAACCACAACCGCCGTCCCGGTATGTGGATCCGCTCTAATGTGAGTGGCCGACTCGTGATTGCGGAGGAACCCGCGAACAGTGATCAGGATGGCATCACACAGGGAATAACCTGTCGGCTATGGCGGCGATAGAAGCGGAAGTCGGAATCCGTGGTAAGTACGATGGGATCGGAAAGTGTTTCGGTCATACGCACCAGGCAGGCATCGGCGAGGCTCATGGGCACATCGGCGTATTTCTGCAACAGTTTCAGCACGGATTCCATATCGTCGTTGAAGTCGAAATTCACGAGCACAGCACGGCGTTGAAGCAAAGTGCTGAGCGCAGGGGCCCCACGCCTGCCAAGAAGGTGGAAAGCTTCGGACAGGACGGCTTCGCAAGTGCGCCAGGGGGGAGCGTGTTGGGTTGCTTGGCTTACTGCCCACGGGTGATGCGAGTCGCGGCGGCTGAGCAAAGCCACTAAAAAGCCAGCATCAACGAGCAGATTTCCGGCCATATCCGGTGGTTTTTAAATAACGCTTCTTGCGCGCACTCAGGTCCGCGGGCAAACCCGTCACCGAGCCGACGAGATCAGCAATCGCATCGAGTGGCGTCGATCGACTCGGTCCGTCGCGGCCGGCTTGCTGCAGGCGCTCTCGGACGACATCGGACTTAGAGCACTTCCGCCCGCGCGATTCCGCTTCGATTTCGGCCACGAGCGGCTCTGGCAAGCGTACGGTGATCGTTTTCATCTAGCAAGTGTATTACATAGCTGGCAGCACCGCAAGACAGAAGGCCATGGTCGAGTGGGGAAAAGAATACAAAGAGGATTCGGGCTCCCGATTGCCAGTCGCAATGCGAATATGAATTACGTCGAATGGGACCCTGTTTTTTCCAGTGCAAAGGCTTGCGCCAAAAGCTCGTAGGAGCGATGGCGCGGTGCGGGATCGTAAGTCCATGTGACCACGACCAGCTCGTCGAGCTCTAAACTTTTCGCGACTTCTTTCAGTCGCGCGGCCACTTGCTCTCGAGAGCCGACAATCGCCTTGCGGCGGAGCTTCTCGGCAGTCGCCATCTCCGCGGGAGAATACGGCCGCTCGGCTTCCTCGGGCGGCAGGAGCGGCAGACGGATGCCTTGTCGACGATCGACGATCGCGCGTTCGCGGGCTTTGAACTGGTGCAGTGCTTCTTCTTCCGTGTCGGCTGCCAGTGCCCAGATACAAATCGTGGCGATCGGCTTTGGATTCATTTCGCTGGGGCGATAATTCTCGCGGTAAAGATCCAGCGCCTGCTCCACGCCGGTACCCTCGCTGAAAAAGTATGCGAACGCGTAGGGCAAGCCAAAATACGCCGCGAGTTGAGCACCATAGTCCGAGCTGCCGAGAATCCATAGTTCAGGACTGCTTGGCCCTGTCGGCTGGGCGACGACGCTATGGAAGGGGTGCTTCTCGGGCAGCGGAGTTCCGGAAACCCAGTGTCGCAGCTCCTGCACTTGCCGGGGAAATTGGTCGAGGACGTTCTGGGGGTTGGGATTCAGGGCATAGGACGTTAATTGATCTGAACCGGGGGCACGGCCGATTCCCAGGTCGATGCGGCCTGGAGCGATCGCCTCCAGGACACGGAACTGCTCGGCAACTTTCAGAGCGGAATAATGCGGCAGCATGACGCCCGCGCTGCCGACACGGATACGCGGTGTGGTGGCCGCGATCGCAGCCATGAGTATCTCGGGCGCGGTGCCGACGATACTGCCGGAGTTGTGGTGCTCCGAGACCCAGAACCGATGATAACCCAGCGCGTCGCAATGGCGGGCGAGTTCGAGGGTCTCGCGGATCGCAACGTCCTGCGCTCTCCCCTTGGACGTCGTTGATTGATCCAGTACTGACAATCTCATGGGTGCCTGGTTGAGCGGGTTAATTATTCTCTAGCAGGTGAGAATGAGCGATGGCAATGGCTGATAGCCCGCAAAGTAAACGGCGCAGCCTGTCTAGATTTCTCGAAGTGAAAATCTCTATGAGTATCCATCGCTGCGGGCAAGGACGCGCGATGCTATTCTGGGCTGGAGAACGCTGTCGACGGGACGGACAAGCCGATTCCATCCAGTCAACAACGTCGGTTAACTAGAGCGGGAAGAGTCGAAGACGATCACCGGCTTGTGTCTACGGCAGCACGGGGCTTGTGCTGCGCGCCACTTTGCCGGGATAAGCGCCGGTGTGTTGGCCCCGTTCTATCAGCACTTGGCCGTTCACTACAGTCCACTCGATCCCTTGAGCGAGTTGTTTGCGGCGCTTGGCTCCGCCCGGCAAGTCATGCGCCTCGCCCGGTTCCAGCGGGCTGATAGTCGCCGGATCGAAGACCATCAGGTCTGCAGCCATGCCTGAACGCACCAGGCCCCGGTCGTAAAATCCGAAGAGCGACGCGGGCACGAAAGTGAGCTTTCGGATGGCGTCCTCCAGCGACATTATTTTTTTCTCCCGGACCCAGTGAGACAACAAATAGGTGGAGTAGCTATAGTCAGTGCGAAAAACCACGTGGGCTCCGCCGTCCGACTGCCCGATGATGGTGTACGGACTGGTGAGCAGCGCAGTCATGGCGGCTTCATCGCTGTTGACTTCCCGCCGTTCGAACTCTGTTTCCAGATTTTCCTCCAGCGCCAGGTCGAGGAACGCGTCGAGCACATCCTTGTTCTGTTCCCGCGCGATCTCGGCTATGCTCTTGCCCTTGAGGTGCTGATTTTTCGCCAGTGCGGGTCGGAACACGAACTGCAAGTCCCAGCGGCGCGTGAAGTCACCGGCGTGGCTGGGATTATTAGGCGTCTCGACGGCCTCCAGGTGTAGCTTGGCGCGGGTCTCCGGGTCGCGAAACAATTCTTTGCGTTGCTCCAGAGGGAGCAGCATGACGGTTTTCCAGGTCGCCATGGCGTCGAAGTGCTGCGCGGTCTTCAGCGTATAGCGCAGGTCTCCCGGTCGGGGCATGACGAACTGGTAGGCGCGATGTCCCTGGCGCATCATGTTCTCGGCTTCCGTCAACTGCTTGCGCCATTTATCCGGTGCCACCGCCTGCTGCGTGATGTTGCCATAGAAAACCGGCCGCCGGCTGGCCTTGGCTAGCTTCGCGCTGATAGTGCGGTCTCCGCCAAACTGGATCACGCCGCGCCCTACTTCGTCGGGCACAGCCGCCACGGCGAAGATCTCCTCCTCGGAGGCGAGATTAGTCGGCGCCAGCCGGCCATTCCAGTCAAAATGGCGCAGATTGCGCTCGAAGGAGAGGCCTACGGCGCCGGCCTCTAACCCTTCGCGGACGATCGCCTTCATGGCCAGAACCTCGTCATCGGTGGCATGCCGCTCCTGAGAAGCTTCACCCATCACGTAGCGACGCACGGCCGAGTGGCCGATGAGGGCAGCGACGTTTATGCCCAGCCGTTGGTCCAGAGTGTCAAGATACTCGGGGATTGTTTCCCAGGACCAGTTGACCCCGGCCTGAATCGCTTCCAGCGGGATCGCCTCCACATGAGACAGAACTCCGGCCAGCATCTCGCGATCTTCTCGATGGGCGGGGGCCATCGCCAGAGAACAGTTGCCCATGACGACGGTAGTAATGCCGTGATAGCAAGAGTAGGTGCAAAGTGGATCCCAGGTGACCTGGGCATCGTAATGCGTATGGTTGTCGATGATTCCCGGAGCGACCACCAAGCCATCCGCATTCAGCGTTTGACGCGCATCTCCGCTCACTTTTCCGACCTCGGTAATACGGCCCCCGCTGACCGCGACATCACCGTGGAAGCCCGGCAGGCCGGAACCGTCGATAATATTGCCATTTTTGATAATCAGGTCGTGTGCCATTGCTCCTCCTCTGCGGCAGGTTGGCGTCGCAGCCATTTCCTTACTGCCGCTGACCGTTTGCGGGCCTGGCCCTTGTATTGGGACGAAGGTATTCGATGACCCGCTCCCTGTCAATAATAATATAAAACTGCCCGAGCTTCCTGTGCGAAAACGATTGTTGGAGTCGATCTTGGACTTTGGGACTAGCGCTTTTTTTCTGAGTAGTGCGAAAATCGCTAAGCGATTTCTTCGCCCCGGTAACTTTTCGCGAGAATCTGCATCGGGTTGAGGGTACGACGGCCAATCCAGCTATGGAACAACCAAGCGAGCAGTCTCCCGGGCGATGATCAATTCCTCCTCGGTGTGAACTACGAAGGCGTTCGGTCTGGAATCCGCAGCGGAAATCCGGCCGTCCCGACCGATGGTTTTAGAGTTCGCTGCTGAATCCAATTTGAGGCCGCACCATTCCATATTTTGGCAGATTTTTTCACGAACCGCCGGCGAATTCTCGCCAATTCCGCCGCTGAAAATAACTGCCTCCGCCCCACCCACAACCGCCAAATAAGCGCCCAGATATTTTCGAGCCCGATAGCAGAACGCTTCCACGGCGAGCCGGGCACGTGGATTCCCGTCATACGCCGCCATCAATTCACGCATATCATTGGAAACTCCCGAAATGCCCAGCAATCCGGAGCGCGTGTTCAGCCAGTGCTCTACCTCGGCGGCGTCTACTTTCTCCTCATGGGCGAGATAGCTCACCAGCGCCGGATCCAAATCGCCGGACCGCGTTCCCATCACCAAGCCTTCAAGGGGAGTGAATCCCATCGACGTATCCCGGGACTCACCGCCGCGAATAGCGCAGGCCGAGCAGCCGTTGCCTAAATGAACCGTTACGATGTTAATTTGCTCCTTAGCCGCACCCGTCAGCTCGCCGTAGCGCAAGACTGAATACTGGTGCGCCAGTCCATGGAAGCCGTAGCGTCGAATACGATGTTTCGTAGACAGTTCGTGAGGAATGGCATACATCGACGCATGCTCCGGTAAGGTGCGATGAAAAGAAGTATCGAATGCCGCAACCATCGGCGTCGCGGCGCCGAGCACAGATCGGGCGGCACGAATACCGCTCACGCTCGCGGGGTTGTGGAGTGGGGCGATCTCACAAAGCGCATCGAGGGCATCGATCACCTGCTCATCGATGCAAACGGAACGGGTGAACCGGTCGCCGCCATGAACGACCCGATGCCCTACCGCATCGAAAACCCGCAGTCGCGGATTCGACCTCAACCATTCGATGACTTTACCGACCGCTTCCTCATGGTCACGCACCGCTACCGACTCCTGCTTCTCAGTGTAGCCGACTGCTTCAAATCGAACCGATGACGCGCCGCCTATGCGGTCAACAATACCGCGCGCCAGCTTTACATCGTCGGCGGTCGACTTAGGCGCTGCTGCCATCTCGATAAGTTGGAATTTGAGGGTCGAGCTGCCGCAGTTAAGTACCAGAATCTTCATGTCATCACTGCCAGGATGATAGCGCCGATCACGCCTTATCTCAGCTTGATTTGAGTTAGAGCTTGTAACCGATCTTGCGCAACAAGTCCTTGCGCCAAGTAATGCCCTGGGCATCTTCGACGCCCTTGCTCTTGCCTCCGTCGATGACGCCCAGAATCCCGCGTCCCTGGTCGGTCTCAGCAATCACGACTTCCACGGGGTTCGCCGTTGCGCAGAAGATCCGGCATACCTCGGGAACCATTTTGATCGTGTTCAGCACGTTCACCGGGAAGAAGCCGGGGCCGAGGAAGAGTATGAAGCTGTGTCCCGCGGAAAGACTAAGAGCATTACGCTTTGCCAGCTCAATCATGGAATCATCCGTGCCGGTCCAACGCACCAGCATTTCGCCTGAGGCCTCGCAGAAGGCAAGGCCGAACTTGATTCCGGGAACCGTCTGGACCATCGATTCGTGGATGTCCTCGACGGTCTTGATAAAGTGACTCTGTCCTAGAATGAAATTAATGTCGTCCGGCTTTTCGATCTTGATCGTCGTGAGTTGCATGTGAATAAAAGTTGCGAGGTGGATGAATCACCTTCTCCGCCGCGCCGTCATCCCGTCATCAAACGGCTCGAACAACCAGAATCGGGTCGCCGGAGTGACGCACGACGGTTTCGGTTATGCTGCCCAACATCCAACGTTTCACGCCCGACCGTCCATGAGTGCACATGGCGATCAGGTTGTCCGGGGATTTACGCGACAGCGAGATGATCTGATCCGCGGCAAAGCCTTCTTGGGCGACATAGGAAACGTTGGCGATCCCCAATTTTTTCACCGCCTCCGTCCTTTTCTCGAGATAGTCGACTGCTTCTTCTCGCATTGCCGTAAGCAGTTCCTCGTAGTTGACCGCGTCGTAGCCCTCGCCATCGGCGTAAGCACCGGTGGGAATGTTGTAAGCCCGGAACAAGACAACCGCGAGCTTCAATGTCTTTGCCAGTTCCGCTACCGTGGGCAGCACGCTTTCCGCCAACTCGGAGCCATCCAGAGGTACCACGATGGATTTTAAAGTCGCCTCCGCTTTCGCCTCTTCCGTGGCTCTAACTAGGAGCAGGGGGTTGGTCGCACCGCGCAAAACTTTTTCTGCAACACTCCCCAATAGCCACCGGTTGATCCCCGATCGGCCATGCGTGGCCATGGTGACAAGCGCGCCCTTGTCCACCGCTGCGGTTTCGATAATCGCCTGTTCGGCCTTGCCCTTCTCCACCGTACATTTTGTATTGGCGCCTGGAAACATACTGGCAACCCTTTTGAGGTATTGTTCACTGCTTCGCGCGCTATCTTCGATCATCGTATCGAGGTGGCGGGCTCTCTCAGCAGAGATATGGGTTGCCATTTCGGCAATGTCGACGACTGCGAGCAGTTCTATGGGAAGCTTCAATGCCCCCGCCAGAAAGCGAGCATAGGGGAGCACTTTTTCTGCCGTCTTCGAACCGTCCAGTGGTATAAGTATTCGGGTAAACATAAGCACCTCCAGTGGCTTTTCTGGTGATCTCTTCCTGGGTTCATCGAAGGGACGGACCAAGGATCAGTCAAGCAAGCCTCTCCTCTGTGACTACCGTATCTACGCTAGCGATGAATCGATCAGTCCACTTTCACTTCTTTGGCCTTGGCCTCCTCCGTCCTGGATAGCCTCACCTCCAAAATGGCGTTCTTAAAGGTCGCCTTTACTTTATCCGTATGAATATCCTTCGGCAACTCCAGGGGGCCTCAACCCACTAAGATTGGATCAGGAAATCATCTCGCTAGAATATTGATTCGTTTCGCAAACCTATGATACGGATGCAAGGAACCGGGGAGGAGAATTGACCCATGGAACCAGACGAAACGAAGAATGATCTCTCGAGAAGGGATCTCATCACGACAACAGCGACAGCGGAAGGTGCGACCGACTCCGCCGGCCCAGGAACAAGGAGAGCCGGAGCGACTAATCTCTCTCCGACTTGGGATTTGGTGGCGGATGTGGTGGTGGTAGGCGCGGGCGCGGCGGGATTGCCGGCAGCGATTAAGGCCGTTGACGGGGGAGCGTCCGTCATCGTTGTTGAAGCGAATTACGATATCGGCGGGCACGCGATCATCAGCGGCGGCAATACGCCCCTGGGTGGCGGCACGAGCGCACAGAGGAAGTACGGCATCGAAGACTCGCCGGACCTGGTTTTCCGCGATCTCACGGACTGGTCAGTTGTGCAACCCAACGGCTGGCCCGATTACCGTTACAACGACCGTGCGGTGATGCGCGCTTTTGCCGATCATTCCGCCCTGACTTACGAGTTTCTGGTGGCGAACGGCGCGGACTTCAAGGATGTCCCCCCCGACAATCAGGGCGGGCACAATTTGGGAAACTCTGCGCCGCGAGAGAATCATGCGGTCTGGACCAAAGGGGCGGGGCCGGAAAGTCCAAATGCGAGAGCGGGCACCGGTCTCATCAGGCCGCTCGAGGCGAGCGCCCGCGCAAAAGGCGTGCGATTCTTGCTCAACTATAAGATGGAAACCCTTATCCGCGAGCCCTCTTCGGAACAAAAAGCGGGCCGAGTCATCGGGATCACGGCGCGGTACACGCCGAGGATCATGCCGGGCCAGACGACGCCGTTAAAGAGCTTTCGCTCCAATGGCAACATTGAGACCACCCAACCAAGCGTCGCTATCCACGCGAAGAAAGCCGTGATCCTCGCTACCGGCGGCAGCACCGGCAACATTAACTTCCGCCGCATGTTCGACCCCCGGTTGACTGAAGTACTCCAACTTGCGGGGGAACCGTATACGTTTCAAGACGGGAGCGGCGAGCTTGCCGCCATGGCTATCGGCGCCTCGCTCTGGGGCTTTGCGAACCAAATTCTTGAAAACGGTGATAACATTCGCACTCAGCGCGCGCTCGCTACGAAGTATAATTACATGACGTGGGCGCTTGAAGCCCCGATTTTCCCCCTCGTCCGCGCCACCGGCTTGAACGTGAAGGATTGGCAAGATTTAATTCTGGTCAATCAAGTCGGGAAACGATTCTATGACGAGACCAAAGGGGATTACCCTCACGGCAACGTACACAACGAAATCAATCCCTATACGCCCAATGACTATCGCAATAACGAGAATATCAAATTCAATCCGACTAAATACAACTTTTTCAACGCCGCGGTGGCGATGAACGAGTACTCGGAACCACCCGATTATTCGTCTGGGCCCGTGTGGGCCGTATTCGACGCGGACGCGGTGGCACGAGAGAAGTGGAAAGTGACGCCCCCGTACGTCGATCCCGACGGTTATTTCTTTAGCGCGAAGACGCTTCCGGAGCTAGCCGCCGCGATCAAAAATCCATATCAAGCGAAGCCCATGAACGGTGCCGCCCTGCAAGCAGCGGTCGCCCGCTACAACTCTTTTGTGGACTCCGGCTCAGACTTGGATTTCGGCAAGCCCACGCCGAAGTACAAGATCCAGACGGCGCCGTTTTACGCCGCTTGGGCCACCCCACTCGTGCACGATAGCCGCGCCGGGCTCAGGATCAATGCGAAGTGCCAGGTGATGGACATGAATGGGCAAGTCATACCGGGCCTCTACAGTGGGGGGGAATCCGCCGGGGGATTCAATCAACATGGCCTGGGTAGATGCACTACCCAGGGCTACATCGCCGGCAAAAACGCCGTCGCTGAACCAACAGAAGAGTAAAGGTTCGCCACGAACGGCTCCAGCGCGGAAAAGCCGGAGAGCGCCGCTTGCGTTTTTAGCGTTAATCCAAGTGCTCAGGCTTCCGCGGCCTACATCGATCTGTTTGCCGATTCTTCATACGCCGTAAACCAAATCGTCACAATGCAAAGCTATCTTGTCATGCGGTGTGTAGTCTTCTTACCATCGGGAAGACCTCTACCCCGGGGGCCGGATGGGTTGCCTCCTCTCCGGCCCCCGTCCCCCAATCTCACAGCCTTAAGGTCGGTTTGCGGCGATTTCTGTCCTTCCCAGAGCCCAATCAGTCATAAACCGCGTCCAAGGCGCGGCGCCGAAGCCACAACACCGCGGCTAACTAAAGAATCACAGGATTCTCATCCTGGGTTGACGGCTGTTTCGTTCTTTTGCTAAAGGAGGAGTAGATTCGTCATAAGAGGAGGGCCGGCCATGGATTTTACGCTCGATACGTTTGCATCGCAGTGTCATAAGATTCTTAAAGAGGATCCCAGTCCCGCGGGACGGGCCAAAGTTAGCGATCTCGTGCAGGAGGTGCTCAAGGATGACAAGTTCCTCAAGACCTATCTCAATGAGAACACGCCGGATCGTCAGGTGATTTATGAAGATCCGGAGCTCGGTTTCTGCATCTGCGCGCACATGAGCCATGGCGCTAGGGAAGCTAACCCGCACGATCACGGCAGCTCCTGGGCGATCTATGGGCAGGCCATCGGAGAGACGGAAATGAGCGACTGGGAAGTTCTCGAACCGGCCGCTGAAGGCAAGCCGGGACAAGTCCGGCGCGCGAGAGTCTATTCGCTCAAACCGGGAATGGCGCATATTTACAACGAGGGGGACGTGCACTCGCCCAAACGAGTAACCACGACCGGGCTCATTCGCATCGAAGGCAAGAATACGCAGAAGATGAAGCGTTTCGCCTATAAGGCTGTGTGACGCAATTCTCACTGCACGAGCAATCTCAACTTCTAGCGACACCTTCCCCGATCCCGATGTTCCGCCCCGGAAGTGGGCGCAGCTAGTTTCGCGTCTTGAGTTAACCTGAACCTCAAAAGCCAAGGCGGCGCAAGCCATGGCTTTGCCGGTCTCCTACCAGGGCTGAACGGCTGCGCTGATTTTCACGCGCGCCGAAGATCTGTGAAAAACAGGGGCAGGGCCCGGATCTTGTCGTCCAAGAGTCCAAAGTAAAAGCTCAAGGCTTATGGAGGATGTCCAAACGTTGGTTACGCGGGAGTACGAGGGGTACGTTTACGTGCAAGAGCGATCCGCGATGGACAAGCTGATCCAGCGGATCGCCGCGGCCGAAGGGATTGCACTGGACACCGAGGCCGACAGTCTGCACAACTATTTCGAAAAAGTCTGTTTGATCCAGCTCTCGCTCGGGGGCGAGCATTATCTCGTCGACACTCTGTGTGACTTGGACCTGATCGGATTCTCGGAAGCCCTAGCCGAGAAGCCGTTGATTCTCCACGGCGGCGATTACGACCTGCGTATGATGCGAGCTGCGATGGGCTTCAGACCGCGCTGTGACGTTTTCGACACCATGATTGCGGCGCAATTGCTGGGCATCGAACAGATCGGGCTGGCCGCTCTCATCGAACGATATTTTTATGTCACGATCGGAAAAGAAGGGCAGAAATCGGATTGGTCGCGCCGGCCGCTGAGCGACAAACAACTGCGCTACGCGGTCAATGACACACGCTTTCTCGCACCGCTCGCCGACCGAATGCGGGACGAGCTCGCTGGACGGAAGCGGGTCGATTGGCACAGGGAAAGTTGCCGGGCCATGGTGGAGACGACCGGCCGCGATGATGCACGTGACCCCGCAAATGCGTGGCGGATCAAGGGAGCTGGACGGCTGACCCGCCGCCAACTGGCCTATTTGCGCGAACTCTGGCGCTGGCGTGATCAGCACGCCCGCCGCGCGGATCTGCCGGCCTTCAGAATCTTGGGCAATCAAGAGATCCTCGGCTTGGTCCAATGGGTGGAGTCTCATCCCGGGGCGCCGCTGCACCAAGCACCTAAGTTGCCACGCAACATCGTCGGCGCGCGGCTGGCGGCGCTCGAGGAGGCGATCGCGCGGGCAGCACGCATGGACGAGACCGATTGGCCGGAGCCGAGAAGGCGCGACCAGGACGTTTCACGCAACGACCGCATCGAGGAGATCAATTCGCTGCGCGCCGAGTGCGCGCAGATCGCTCGGGAGCTGGAGATCGCCGCTTCGACTTTGGCGCCCAGAGCGGCGCTCGAAGCAATCGCCCGGAACCGGCCGCGCACCGTCGATGCGATCATGAAAACCGGCGGCTTATTGTGCTGGCAGGCCGAACTGGTGCAAGGCGCGGTGGAAAAATGTTTATATTCGACACGTTTGTCTCAAGGCAATCCGTCCTAGGTGCACTGTAGCGCGTATGGATCGTCTGACGCCGAGAACTATTCGCCTGATCGGGCGACTTCACGCGTGGTTATGGAAGCTAACCGGCGGAAAAATAGGCAATGCAGTCGGAAGATCGCCTTTCATGATGCTGACTACGACGGGCCGCAAAACAGGGCGAGAGAGAATAACACCGGTTCTCTATCTCCAATATGGAGCCGATCTGATTGTTGTTGCGTCCTTTGGAGGCAACGATATGCATCCGGCATGGTATCTTAATCTCGAGCGCTGTCCGGAAGCCGAAGTCACAATAAACGGAGACCGTCGGCGGCTTTTCGCAAGTAGGATCTCTCCGGAAGAGAAAGGACTTATCTGGCCGCGATTGATAGAGATGTACCCTAATTTCGGTATGTATCAACAACGAACCCGGCGCGAAATACCATTGTTGCGGCTATCCGACCGAGCCAAACGGGACCAAGCCCTCTGATTCTTTACCCGGCCCGGAAGCTATATCTCCACAAAAACTGTGGACAGACCTGTTGGTAAGTTGTTCAGTTACCCGGTAATGCCAGTCGTCCAAAGCATACATTAACCGGATTGCCTAATTATTCCACAGTAAAAGTCTAATACAATCAATAAATTACTACTTTATTAACTTTCTGGTGCCCAAGTCCATATGACAAGGCATGATAAGTTTCATCTCCAAGGTAATTTGTCGGTTTCAGAAAGTTTTAGGTAATCTATGGAGTTCTGTCATAATTCCAGGACCGATCTGGTGAGTTGTATGACAGAATTTGGAGAGGTAAGCTGGGATGATGGCGGTATACCTTGCCCGATCCTGTCCAATGTGCCGAAATTACTTCGGCATCGTTATTGGGGAACCGAAAAGCGAAAACAACGTCCAACCCATACGCGGCTGTTGCGCTAAGTGTGGATACGAAGTCAACTGGGCGCTCCTCCCAGGGTATGGCTCAATCAGCCATCGATAAGATCCCGCCAGGTCCAAAGCTCGACGCATTAGCGGCAGAAAAAATCTTTGGTTGGAGAAACGTCCACCAGCATAATGACAGAGGTGGACTATACGGAAAAAGGCAAGATAAGGTCGGACACTGGCGACTGGCCAAGGTGCCGAACTATTCGACGAACCCGTCGACGCTCATCCAGAACAAATGAAACAGTTCGGACGGTTGGATCGATACCAAAAAGAACTCTTCATGGAGATAAAACCGGCCTATGTTGTTTGAGAATTTCCGGAGATCACAGTCATGAATGAACATATGCCGTCCGTATTTATTGGCTCTTCCACCGAAGGACTCGATGTAGCTCGGGAAGTCGAATTGCAGTTGCAGCGCGATGCAATCACCACCATATGGAAAGATGGCGTGTTCGGTCTCGGCAGCGGTACGTTAGAATCGCTTATGAAAGTGCTGGAGCAATTCGATTTCGCGGTAATGGTGTTGTCGCCGGACGACTTGATCGAGAGCCGTAGCCAGAGCTATGCCTCGCCGAGGGACAATGTGATTTTTGAATTGGGCCTTTTCATGGGCAGGCTGGGACGCAGTCGGGTTTTCATCGTCCATGAGCAAGACGCGAATCTCAAACTGCCGTCTGACCTTACGGGTATCGCAGTGTCACCGTATCGTAAACGCGACAATCTGTCGGCGGCTCTCTCACCAACATCCACGCCGATCATAAAGGCGATTCGGGCCCTTGGGTTTTCGGAACAGCGGACCCAGCAGCAAATCCGCCAACTCCAAGGCCGTCAGGAAACAACTGAATCTCGAATACGGACGATACAAATCGTTATCAAGGGGCTTGTCACCGAGTTTGAGTATGAGAAATTGTGTGGACTCGCGGCTGATCTTGCTTTCATGGTGCAGTTTCACAACTCTATGGTCGCAGAGCTCAATCGCCTGGATGCGATCCGATATATTCGGCCACAACCAGGATACGGGATTGAGTCCGTCCGAGAACGAGATGGAACAGACAAGAAGTTTGATCTCAAGCAGTACGTCAAAATCACAGGTGATGGCCTGGAGTACCTCAGCTTGCGCCGCGAGTTGCTCGCGTCTCCCACGTAGGCTAGTTCTCGTTCATCGTCAGACGAGTTCTTAGGCTTTTCATCAAAACCCGCCCGCAAAGACAGTTTACCGTCAAGCGCGAGATGCTGCGGCGGATCAAACGCAAATTCGACGAACTGGGCATCGAGATCCCATTTCCGCACCGCACTGTATACCATCGGTCGGGCGACAACTCGTCGGTTGATCGGAACGACGGGGTAAGAGATTACCGCGGATAATGATGCTAGCGCACGGCCGTCCGGACGTTGAGCAGTTGGAGAGCGGCAATTGGTTGATTCGAAATAGATAATTCATGATTTTTCTTGGTCTCGATTTGAACTGCGCCTCATTGATTTGCGATCCTGCGAGGAACTCACTCGTAGGAGGCATTGATGAACTTGGGCAAACTAGTGTTCGCGCAAGTCACGCAGCATTTGCCGCTGACCACGTTTCGCCGTTGCGTGACGCGCTATGGCGGAGCGCACAAGGTCAAGAGCTTTTCCTGTCTCGACCAATATCTCTGCATGGCATTCGCTCAACTGACCTATCGAGACAGTTTGCGCGACATCGAAGCCTGCCTGCGCGCACAAGCGGGCAAGCTCTACCACATGGGCATCAAGAGCCGGGTTTCGCGCAGTACTCTGGCCGATGCCAACGAGAATCGCGACTGGCGCATCTACGCGGACTTTGCCCAATCGCTCATTGCCATCGCCCGTCGTCTTTATGCCGCAGAGCCGTTTGGTGTCGACCTCAAAGACACGGTCTATGCTCTGGATGCCAGCACCATCGACCTGTGCCTGTCGGTATTTGCGTGGGCTCCGTTTCGTTCGACCAAGGCGGCCATCAAATTGCACACGCTCTTGGACCTGCGTGGCAACATTCCTTCCTTTCTCCACATCAGCGATGGCAAATTGCACGACGTCAACGTTCTGGATCTGCTGTTGCCCGAGCCCGGCGCTTTCTACATCATGGACCGAGGATACATCGATTTCGAACGACTTTATCGGCTGCACGAGGCGAAAAGCTTCTTTGTGACCCGCCAAATCCAACCTCAAAGCCCAGCGTCGTTATTCGCATCCGGTCGATCGAAGCACGGGCTTGATTTGCGATCAGACCATCGTGCTCACCGGCTTCTACTCCCGTCAGAACTTCGACACCCCGCTGCGTCGCGTCCGATTCAAAGACCCCACAACCGGCAAGCGGTTGGTCTTCCTCACCAACAATTTCACCTTGCCAGCATTCACCATCACCGAGCTTTATCGCTGCCGGTGGCAAGTCGAGTTGTTTTTCAAATGGATCAAGCAGCATCTTCGTATCAAAGTCTTCTTCGGTACCTCCGAGAACGCCGTCAAAACCCAAATCTGGATTGCAGTCTCGGTTTACGTGCTCGTCGCCATCGTCAAAAAGCGACTCAACCTCTCGGCGAGCTTGTATGAAATGTTACAGATCTTGAGCCTGACCATGTTCGAACGAATTCCGTTAGATCAACTACTTAACAAATTCATCACTGATGACATTCAGGCTTTTTCACCTAATCAACTAAATTTGTTCAATTAACACCCGGACGCTAATGATGCTAGCGATATAATAGATGTGCGTTTCAGGCCCCGCGGAGGTACGGGTTGGTAAGGTCGCCGGACCTAGTCCTCGCGTCGCTCCCGACAAAGCCGCAGCCACGCCTTCACGGCCCAGCGCCGAGAATGGCCAAATCACATCGCATCATAATAAATATGTTCGCACTTTCAGGCGAGCGGCCCTACGTCGTACGTTTTGGGTCGTTGGTCGGCATTGTTTCGGGGACTGGCGCAGGTTCGATTCCAAGCTGGGCGGCGGCAAGCGCAGCGGCTTCGGCCTGGGCTCGTGCGTCTGCTGACTCTTGAGCGGCTCTGCTCGCAATCGCTTCTGCCTCACGAAGGGCTGCTTCGGCTTCGGTCGCCTCGCCTGCGGTCTTCGCGGACTCCAGCTCGCGCAGCTTTTTTTGTGCTGCTTCCGCCAACCCTAACGCTTCCCGTTCCGCCTCCAGTGCTTGCGTCTCCGCCTCCTTGGCGGCGTCCAGCGCAACCGTGATCTCCGCTAATTTTCCCTCGTCCGGCCCAGCACTCAGATCAATATCCTCGGTTGCCAGAGTGAGCGCTACGATCGGTAGCCGTTTGACCAAAGTGTTTAGGCCCACTTGATCTCCCAGCGGCGTTAGCAGATGTAACTCTCGGAAGCGCAGCGGAAAGAAAACCAGGCCAGCCGCTTCGGAATGCTTTACCACCCGATCCGCATTCACATCAAAAACCACTTCCGGCTCCGCATCGATGCGAACGTCCTGCAGCACATGCCGAACTCGCTCGAGACTTTTTTCTTCGGCTTCCCTCGAGCTGGGAACTAGAACCTTAATTTTCGCTCCACTCCATCGCTCGCTGCGCGTCATTAAGTAGGCAAGAAGAAGCATCAGATGACTCGTCCGGTCTCCCCACCACCAGATGTCTATTCTGAGATCCGAAGCCGGCAAGCCCTCCACGCGTGACCATTCCTCTTCCTCAGCGTCGAAAACAACAACATTGCAGCGTAACCGAATCGCCTCTTGAAGTTCGCGCCCATAACGAATTCGCGCTTCGTTTTCTTCCAGCTCGAGAATCTGATCCACACGGTTTAGCAAAACCATGTTGGCCCGGATGTTGCCAACACCAAAGGACTGGATCAGAGTCTCAACGCCGACGCGGAAATCGGGCGCAACGACGACGCGAGAAAACACCTCCAGCTCACTCTCGGCAATATAGCCCCTTAGCTCATCGTCGGTTTTCGCGCGAAGGAGGAAGCTTTTCTCATCGTCCCCTTCGATAACCTTGACGGCGGTGGTAAGCCCGCTGCCTCCTTCGATCCACGACGCGAACCTCAAAAGCCGCTCGCACCGAGATGGATCGTCGCAGAAAGCAAGAATACACGGACGCCAATCGCGGGGATGCTCCGTCTCGGGCCCGATCGCGACGAGATTTTCACGCACGAGCTGAAAATAATAGGATCGCCGGCTATCCGCCCAGCGAGCCGGTCCGGCTGTGCGCCTGAGATACTGATGAATCGCGAAGAGCACTGCGACCGCGACCCCGCTGGCCGGCGGATCGATAGCGATCATGGCTCCCAGAGCACCGAGCGCTCCGAGGAGACTCAAGCGCGCATGAAAGAAGCGAAAGCGCGGGCGGAAAGACGGGCTTGCCGCCCGCGCTTCGTAAAACGTCGCATAGTTCAGCAAGGCGTAGGTGATCAAAAAAAACATCGAAACCACTGAGGCAATGAAATTCAAATTCCCCAAGGAAATAGTCACCATCGCGATCGCTCCGGAAAGCAGCACCGCACGCCTCGGATTTGCGTTTGGACCTACCCCATGAGCAAAAGGCATGAGCAGCGGAAAGATCCGGTCCCGGGCCAGAGATTGAAGAATCCGTGGCGCGCCGAGAAAAGAGGCCATCGCGGAGGACAACGTTCCTGCGATGAGACCGGCATCGATGAGCCAATCGAGTGTCGCTACCCGTTTCATTGAATGGTAATCGTTGACGAGAATGGAACCGGGGAGGCTCCCCGCAAACAAAACCGCCGCGCCGAAGTATACAAGCAACGACAACCCCACGGCGGCGAAAGTTCCCGCCGGCAGGCTCTTTCCCGGGTCTCTGAGATCACCGGACATATTGACTCCCTGAGTAAAGCCTGTAATGGCCGGAAAAAAAATCGCGAACAGGACCCAAAACCCGAGATCCGGACCGGAGCCGTGCCAATTTCGGGCAAGGAGAGCGCTGTCCCAATGAAAAAAACCGCCATAAAAAAAGGACACGAGCGCCGCCCCGACGACGCTCATAATCAAAAACTGCAGACGCGTCGCCCAATCCGCTCCGAGCCAGGCAAAGATAAAGAGAAAGGCCACGGCGAGGCTGGCAATGATCGGGCCTGACAACTTCCAGGCACCTGGCAGCATCGCATTAAGAGCTTCGGCAAAGCCGACGCTGTAAAATGCAATCGAGACCGAATCGGCGAGGAACAAAACGATGCCGATGGCACCCCCAAATTCTACTCCGAGGGTGCGCGAGATCAGGTAGTAATCGCCGCCGCCTTTGACTTTGATATTGGTCGCCACGGCAGACAACGATATCGCGGTCAAGATCGCGATGGCGCCAGACAGCCCGATAATGAGCAAAGCGCGCCCCAGACCGGCGCTCCCGACCACAAAACCGAGGCGGAGAAACAGAATGATTCCCAGAATTGTGAGAATGCTCGGCGTAAATACGCCGGCAAAAGTACCAAGGCCATTATGAGATGTGGAGTTAGATGGATTTGGCATGGCCATCGACGGGCCCCTTCGGCTGAGAGTTCAAACAGCGCAATACTATCAAATCGAGCTGGCTACCAACTGGAGCGCAAAGATTCAAAAGGACAATCGAAATGGCAGATCTCGAATCACCGTTTCACAATCAGTACCGGGCACGAGGCATAACGCAACGTTCTCTCGGCGACGCTCCCAAGGACCAGCCGCTTGAGGCCCGTACGGCCATGACTGCCCATGACGATCATCGAAGCACTTGATTCTTTGGCCTGCTTTGCGATCGCCCTGGCTGGATCAATCCCGGTATAATTCGGCGGCCTCCACTATAGCATCGGCGAGTTCTTGCTTGGTGATGATTCCTTTCACCTTCTCGGCCGAAGGCGGGGAGCCGGCACCATCGATAACGAGAACGATGGAAGCCCTTGTGGCATGCAGCCTATCGATGATTTCGGCCAACGTGGTTTGCTCGTTGGCGGTCATGAAATCCCGAGCCGCGATTTCCCCCAGTTTAACTGCGGTTCTATCATGCCGGAACGCTTGGAGTGCGGTATCGCGGTTGAGGAAACCAACGACTCGATTGTCATTCTCAACCAGAAAGCATGAGATCGCCGGTTGTGCCAAGACTGCGCTCGCCAGTTCGTCAAGCGCCCCGTTGGCGGGCAAGGTTCCGACTTGTGTCACCATCATTTGCTTCGCGCGTTTCACCAGGTGCGGGTTAGTGCGCAATGCTTCCGGAAGGTAGTGGCCGCGCAGGGTGAGTTTCATGGTGTAAATGCTGTCCTGCAAGAACATCTTTCTCACCCCGTAACTGATCGCCACCACGATGGTTATCGGAAGGATAACGTTGTAATCGAGGGTCATCTCGAAGATCATCACGATGGCCGCCATCGCCGCGCCGGTTGAGCCACCGACCAACCCCGCCATCCCGGCGACGGCAAAAGCCGGCGGACTGATCTCCAACCCGGGAAAGAGCCCTTCAAAGATCATCCCATACGCGGTTCCAAGGGTCGCCCCTAAAAACAGCGCGGGCGAAAAGATGCCTCCCGAAGCCCCCGATCCCAGGGTCAGCGAGGTTGCCAGCAGTTTCAACACGAATAGGAGCAGCACGAGGTACAACGGAAACTTGGCACCGGCAAGGACATCCTGGACGGTGGCATAGCTCACGCCTTCGATATAGTAATGACCGAAGGTTGTCATTAACAGATAGATCATGATCCCGACCAACAACATGCCGAGGATATGTTGCCTGTAATAACTGCCTCTCACCCGCTTTTCGAAAACATCCTCGCAGCCGTATATGGCCTTGATGAACACCGTCGCAACCACCCCCATGATTATTCCCAGACCCGCGTAGGCCAGTAGCACCAGAGGCCTAGTAACATGGAAGTAGGGGGTTTGCAGCGTCGGAATCACAAAGGACGGAGTCGTGCCGAAGTACAAGCGGCCCACATAAGTCGCCGTCACCGTGGCGATGGCGACGGGCACAATCGTCCGCGCGCTGACCTCATGCAGCATCAATTCCAGCACAAACAGCAATCCGCCAACGGGGGTGTTGAATGTCGCAGCGATGCCGCCGCCTGCGCCGCAAGCGATCAGCACGATGCGCTGCCAAGCCGGCACGTACAACAGCTGGCCGACTGCCGACCCAAACGATGAGCCGATCTGGATGATCGGCCCCTCGCGGCCCACCGAGCCGCCGCTGCCGATGGACAGCGCCGAGGCGAGCGATTTAATCAACGCCACGACCGGTCGAATTTTGCCTTGGTGATAGTAAATGGCGTCCATCACTTCCGGCACGCCGTGACCCTTGGCCTCCGGCGCAAAGTTTTTCACGAGAAACGCTACACCCACCGCGCCCACAACCGGCACAAGAATAACGAACACGCCCCACGGGCTGGGTGGCGTGTGCACGTTGGCGTCATAAACCCACGACAATTTTCCTAGGAACAAAAGATTGTGGATAATCGCAATCAAACCGCGGAACACCACCGCCCCAAATCCCGCCACCACCCCGACCACCACCGACAACAGCGAAATTTGCAATTGCGTAAGCGATCGAGTCTGCGGGTAATTTTGTCGGTCTGCCGCCATAAAGATCTTGATCCGATGCGACAGCTGCGGGATGCTAAAGCTGCCGGCCCAACCAATTCAAGCGCGGATGAAACTGGCACCTTCTTACTCGGCTACTTTAAATACTACTACTTAGCCGCTCGATCTGCGGTATCCTTATGTTTTCGAAGATTCCTTGTCAGTAGGACGAATCGAAAGTACCGGGCAAGCGGCTAGTCGCACTACGTTCTCCGTTACGCTTCCGATTAAAAGGTGACGCAGACCGCTTCTTCCATGCGTAGACATCATAATCATATCAACCTCTTCCACGGCAGCCTTCTCCACTATCATTTTGTAAGGAATCCCGATTCCAACTTCCTGTCGAATCTTAAGACCCGAAAGCGCATCTGAGAAATTTTCAATGAGATATCTATCTACATCTCGCTTACGCTTCTGGATCAGCTCCTGAATTTCTTCACTGCTCTCGCCACTCGCCACCCATTGTTCCGCGCCGTGGTGTACCGGGAATTCCGCATCTTCGTAGGAAATTACATGATAGACAATAACTTCAGCTCCACAAGCTTGGGCCGTCTCAAGCGCGAAGCGGATACCCGGTCGAGCCAAATTGGAAAGATCGGTGGGTGCGAGGATTTTTTTTATTTGCTTCATGATTGGCTCCTGTCTGTTGCATCCCTGTTTTCTCAATTTGAGACCCGCCAGAAATGATTGATTCAGGTCCTGAATTCGGTAGCCGGCAGGTCTTGCACGATCATTCACGAAAAACCACAGCAGGGCAAACTCCTTTGCCGACTGTAAATCCCTTGACTGTTTAATGGCCACGGCTTCCGGCGCGTTCTCGCTGATGCTACGGGTAAAGACCACTGTGTTCACCCGGTGATGGCCGCCAATCTCACCGGAACACCCAGCCGAAGTCGCGGAAGGAAATGATGATTCCCAATTCACTGCCCGAGTTGCGGGAGAAGTGTTGACGATTGATGCGCTCATGTCGAGCCTTTGATGTCGGTCACTTGGTGAGGAGCTTGCGGATGGACTGCAGTTCCTTGCGATGGCTCTTGTCTGGTTTCGGATAGCTCATCTTCAAGCTGTCGATCGTGTCAAGAATCACCTGCGAAATGATCAGCCGGGCGTTTTCTTTGTCGTCGGCAGGCACGACATACCACGGAGCGGTCTGAGTGCTCGTCGCCGTCAGGCAAGCCTCGTAGGCGCGCTGGTACTCTTGCCATAACTCGCGTTCTTTGATGTCCGCCTGGCTGAATTTCCAGTTCTTTTGCGGATCGTCAATCCGAGCCAGGAATCTTAGGCGCTGTTCGTCCTTCGAGAGGTGCAGGAAGAACTTGATGATCCGCGTGCCGTTGGCATGGAGATGTTTTTCCATGTCAACAATCGAACGATACCGGTATTTCCAGAGCTTGTCGTCATTGAAGGTTTCGTCCGGCAAATCCTGCCCGCGCAGAATCTCCGGATGCACCCGCACGATCAACACCTCTTCGTAGTAGGAGCGGTTGAAAATGCCAATGCGGCCCCGCTCCGGCAGACACCGGGTTGTGCGCCAAAGAAAATCATGTTCCAACTCTTGGGCACTGGGGTGCTTGAAGCTGAACACCTGGCAGCCCTGGGGATTGACGCCAGACATCACATGTTTGATCGCGCCATCCTTGCCCGCCGCATCCATCGCCTGAAAAATCAGGAGCAACGCGTAGCGGTTGTACGCATACAACACGCTTTGCCGATCGCTCAGTTTCTCCACGTGATCAACTAGCATCTTCACGTAGTGCTTCTTCGACCTGTAAAAGGGCTTCACAAGCGTCGGCCACTTTTTGAGCTTGACCTTTTCGCCTTCCTGCACACAGAAATCCTTTGATTTGATTTTCATCTTCATCTCTACGTTGTCACACGATGCGGGGGTTGGGCTTCGCACTCATGGCGCTCAGGAGGAGGTTGACCGAGCCTTCGCCCGTCCCGCCTAATCTTTATTTTTCCGAATCTCGCGTTCCGCCTGGAGCCAGTCCTGAACCGCGTGGTCTTCGCGGCGGCCTTGCTGCTCATAGAGTTCATCGGCTCGCTGGGCGATCTGCGGTGTCACATCAAGAGGGTTCTTGGCCATGAGGGGCGCGGCAGTTGGATCGAACACCCGATACGCAATCAGTTTTACGCGATCATTCAGGACAAACCACGCGAGGGCATAGCCCCAGACGAACAGTGCCCAGCCCCAGCCGAGGGGCGTCATAAACAGCCCATAAACCGCGATCAAGTCGCCACGATTTGCGTGCCGAGCACCGCGCCCCATAAAATTTTTGCCGGACGGATGGACCAGAACGGGCCGCGCGTGCGCGTGAGGAAGATCGTCAGATGTCCCGCCACGGACAACTTCAAATACATCAACGTCTGGATGTGCGCGCGGTCGAGATGAAAGACGCGCTCGCCGAGATAAAACAAACCGAAGGCGGAGACGACCCCGATGACGCCCAGCACCGTGGAGATCCCCAGCACCATGCGCATGTTCCAGGCCTCGGGCTGATCCTTGTAATGAACGTTGTCATACGCGATGGACAGGATGGCGCCGTCGTTGAGCAACGCCAGCATCACGATCATCACCGCGGTCAACGGATAAAAATTAAAGACCAGGATCGCCAGCGTCATAAAGAACAGCACGCGCAGCGTCTCGGCGATGCGGTAGATTGCGTAGCTGTTCATCCGCTGGAAGATACGGCGGCTTTCCTTGACCGCGTCGATGATCACCGAGAGGCCGGGCGTCATCAGCACGATGGCCGCCGCCGCGCGCGCCGCGTCCGTCGCGGCCGAAACGGCGATGCCGCAGTCGGCCTTCTTCAGCGCGGGGGCATCATTCACCCCGTCGCCCGTCATGCCAACGATGTGACCGCGTTTTTGCAGCACGTCCACAATGTGGAACTTGTGCTCGGGAAACACCTGCGCGAAACCGTCGGCCTTCTCAATGGACTCGGCCACCTCCGTGGTTTCCTGCTTCTTTGAGTCGCCCAGGCTGGAGGCATCGAGGATGTCTGCGCCCATGTCCAACTTCTTGGCGGTTTCCTTGGCGATGGCGAGTGCATCGCCCGTAACCATCTTGATCTTCACGCCCATCTGTCCCGCGGTTGCGATGGTCGCCTTGGCATCGTCGCGTGGCGGATCGAACAATGGCAACACGCCAACGAACTGCCATGAACTTTCTCCTCCTCCCTCGGCTCGCGCCACGCCCAACGAACGAAAACCGCGCGCGGCAAACTCGTTGACCGCCTGCTCGACGGCGGCTTTCACCTGCCCGGCATTGGCCGCCAAGGCCAGAATCACCTGCGGCGCGCCCTTCGTCACCTTGAACGGCTTTCCGTCTTTGGCTTTGACGGTGGCCTCGGTCCGCTTGTGGACCGGGTCGAACGGCTGGAAATGCACCACCTCATAAGCCTTTAACGAATCCTTGTCTTTCAGTCCGCCCAGAACGGCCAGATCAATGGTGTCGTTATTGTCCGCGCGCGACGCGAGCGCCCCATTGAGGATGACTTGATCGGCAGCGATGTCGTTCAGGCTGAACGGATCGCCCAAGGTCAGCTTGTTCTGGGTCAGGGTGCCTGTCTTGTCGGCGCACAGCACGTCTACGCCCGCCAATTCCTCGATCGCCACTAACTTGCTCACTATCGCCTGTTTCCTGGCGAGCAGGCGCGCGCCGACCGCCATCGTCACCGACAACACCGTCGGCATCGCCACGGGAATCGCCGCCACGGTCAGCACCAGGGCGAACTGCAACGTGGTGAGGATCGGGTCGCCGCGGAAGATGGCGACGGTAATAATCACCGCCACCAGAGCCACCGCGAGGATGATCAGGTAATTGCCAATCTTCAAAACCGCCTTTTGAAAATGGCTGACGGTATGCGCCTCCTGCACCAGTTGCGCCGTCTTACCGAAGTAGGTGTTCTCTCCCGTGGCATAGACCAGTGCGCCGATTTCACCCTGGCGAATAATCGAACCGGAAAACACCGCCTCGCCGGGTTTGCGCTGGCGGGCAACGACTCTCCCGTCAGCGCCGACTGATCCACCTCCACTGGGTCGCCCTCCAGCAGGCGCGCATCCGCCGGCACAATGTCGCCCAAGCGCAAGCGAATGACGTCACCCGGCACCAACTCACGCGCCGCCGGGTTGACCCACTTCCCATCACGTTTCACCCGGGCCTTGATCGCCAGTTTAGCCTTGAGGGCCTCGATGGCGTTTCCCGCCTCGCGTTCTTCCCAGAATCCGACCACAGCGTTGGCAAGAAGCAAGAGGAGGATGATGCCAAAGTCCGGCCAATGCCGGACCACGCCCGACAGAATCACCGCCACTTCAATCATCCACGGGATGGGCCCCCAAAAATAGCTAAGGAATTTCAGGAACGCATTGGTTTTCTTTTCTTCAATCTCGTTGGGGCCGTATTGGGTCAGCCGCTTCTGCGCTTCGGCTTGACTGAGGCCGTCCGGCGATGACCCCAATTTTTTCTCCAGTTCCGCCAGAGGCAGGGATTTCAGATCATCTTTCGCATCGGGCTTGGCATTGGGCTTCGATCCCGGCTTCGATTCGGGAGGCTTGGGTTGGTCGGCATTGGGTTTCATAATGGATATTCTCCATTTATTGCGATGGCACAGGTTTCTTAAGTAAGGTTATTCCGGATTTTCTGTGAAGAAGTATTCACCACAGAGGCGTCGAGTTCGCAGAGATCGGAGAATTTCTTAATCAAGAACTCTTTACTCCGCGTCCTCCGCGCCTTCGCGGTGCAATTTCCGAGTCCTACTTCACAGGAATGCCTGAAGTCCCCTTAAGTTGAAGGAGCTTGCGCACCATCGCCCGCGTTTTCCCTTTCCCGGGAATCTTCATCGGATTTAATCCTCGTTCTTTTCGGATTCAGGCTCCTCGGTGGTCTTTTCCTCCTCGCCGGATTCCAGCCGCAACAGGCGTGCGTCGATGTCCGCCAGCAACTTCTCGTAAATCTCCTGGCTCAGCAGGCCTTGCCGGAAGGAATCGATGGCATGGTTCTTCTCCGTCAGCAACAGATGCCGGCGCGCCCACTGTGATTCCTGGGCCGCAATCGCCGCGCGGTCGAGTTCCAACTCACCGATCTGGTCTTGCTCCTCCTGGATCCGCTTTTCGTATTCTTGCTTGAGCCGGGGGCGCACGTCGTCGCCGGAGAAATGCACGTACGACATACGTTCCAGTTCTTCGAGCGCTGCGCTGGCCGCCTGCAGTTTGCCGCGAGCAAACTCGTACGCTTCCCGGTGCTCGCGCCCTTTGACAATGCCCAGCCATCGCAGCAGTGGCGATACGGTCATGCCGTGCACCAGAATCGAGATCATCACCACCCCGAACGTCGTCGTCACCAACAGATCACGATGCGGGAAATCCTTCGCCAGACTGAGCACCAGGACCATCGGCAAACCACCGCGCAACCCGCCCCACGTCAGCACGACGCTCCACAGCCACGGAATTTTCTCGCGGGTCTTTCGCAGCAAACCGGACACGGCGAAGATCACCAGCCCCCGGCCCGCGCTCACGACCAGATAGGCGACGAGAATCACCTTCCACGAACTGAACAACGCATCAAGATGCACCTCCAGGCCGATGAGCAGAAACACAATCGAGTTCAAGGCAAACGCGACGTATTCCCAAAAGGTTTCTACAGCGACCCGCGTGGACGGCGTCATGCCGGTGCGCGCGCCATAATTGCCGCAGAGCACCCCGGCGACCACGACCGCGATCACACCTGAATAATGAAAGTGTTCGGCGGTCACAAACGAGCCATACGCCGCGATCGTCGTGAGCGTGATCTCGATCATCGCATCATCAATCTGTTTGATCACCTGCGACGCCGCCAGGCCGACCGCCGCGCCAATCAGCCCGCCAAACCCGACAATCTTGAGAAAGTCAGTCGCCAGTTGTCCCGTCGTGACGCTGGCACCGGTCACCAGCGAAAGACTCAGCATGAAGAACACGATCGCCGTGCCATCGTTGAGCAAACTCTCGCCGTCCAGTAAAACCGACAACCGCCGCGGCGCGCCGAAACTCCGAAACACCGCCACCACCGCGATCGGGTCGGTTGCCGCGATCAACGCCCCAAACACCAACGCATACTGCCACGTGAAATTCTGCTCCAGATGGAGCGTGCTCACGACGGGTGTCAGGATCACGGTCGTCAACGCCACCGCGGCAGCCACACCCGGCACGGCCAGTGCCGCGATGGCAAAGCGGTTACGCCAGAATTCGTGGAACTCGATGTGAAACGCAGCCTCAAACAACAAGCCCGGCAGGAAAACCGAAAAGAGCAATTCCTTCGTCAAATGGGGCGGCGTGAACAGTTTCAGGATACCGAGCGCCAACCCGGTTAGCACCAGCCCCACCGTATACGGCACATGCAATTGCCGCACGGCAATCGCCACCGCCACGGCGACCGAAAACAACAGAATCAGAATGGTCTCAGCCTGCACAGTCTGTCACCCCCACTACATCGCCCGCCAACTTTGGGGCGAGGGGAAGGATGCGGCAATCGATAGACCCGCGAACACCTCTTCTGTTTTCATTCCCTGCCTAGGGGATGGTTTTTGATCCGCTTCTAATCATGGTTGCGAGCCAAGTTCCTGCAGGGGGCGTAGAAACGTGATGACAACATGCCGGGAAAGCATGCCGATTACCTATTCGTCCGTCATCACGGGCAGTTGATTGACTCCGGTCACCATCCATCTGCTGCAGCGCCGCGTATCGCATATTGCAACCGCCCATTACCGCTGCCACAGGATGCGCTTCTCTTCCAGGGGGGGGTGAAACGGCACCACCCGCGGGGTGTAATCTGTGGCGGGACGAGAGGCGGGCACCCGGGCGCTGTAACTGAAACCCCGCGCTGCAATCAATTGTTCACCTCGTACCATTCTTTGACGAATCGCTTCGCCGCCGTTTACCAGCTCGGCGTAGAGTTCGACCTGAACGGCCTCTGGATCGAGGTCGCCGAGATAAACCTGAACTTGAAAAAAATGCCAGGGCTGTTTGGTCTCGACTCTTACTTCGCCGAATCGCAGGGTGGCCCAGTGCCGTTCGATGGAATTCTGCCATTGAACCAGCTCCGCTGCCAAAGCGCCGTTCCCGGCGAGGCGTCTGCGATAGGCTTCGGCGGCGGGAATATAATTCTTCTCCGCGTATTCGCGCACGGTTCGGTTGGCGGAAAAAAATGGCGTGAGCCGGGCCATGCTCTTGCGCATTCGAGCGACCCAAGCTGTCGGGATGCCCCGGTCGTTGCGACTATAAAATTCCGGCACGACCTCCTGCTCCACGAGCGAATAAAGCGCCTCGGCCTCGGCTGCATCCCAGGCAGGATCGTCGCCGTGCTCTTGTCCGTCACCGATGGCCCAGCCCATCTCCGGCGCGTAGGCTTCGGCCCACCAGCCGTCGCGCTCCGAGAGATTGAGACCGCCGTTGACGAGAACTTTCATGCCGCTGGTGCCGCTGCTGGCTTCCCAGGGGCGCCTCGGCGTATTGATCCAGAGATCCACGCCCTGAACCAGATGTTCCGCCATCATCGTGTCGTAGTCGCTGAGCATAGCGACGTGCCTGCGGGTCGGGAGCCGGCGGATAAACTGGGCCCATTCTTGAATCATGAATTGTCCCGCTTGGTCTGCAGGATGCGCCTTCCCCGCAATCACCAACTGCACGGGACGCGTGGGATTTGTCAAGATGCGCAGCAATCGATCCGGGTCGTGTAGTAATAAGTTCGGCCTTTTGTAAGTAGCAAAGCGACGGGCAAAACCAAGCGTAAGCGTGTCGGCATCAAGAATTTGCTGGATGAGCGACAGCTCTTCAAGCGAAGTGCCCGAAGCGACCAATTGAGCCGATAGTCGTTTGCGCACGTACTCGACGAGAGACTTTCTACCGGCCGTGCGCAGCTGCCAGAGCTTGGCGTCGGTTGTAGAACGGATAAGTTCTTCGAGCGATTCCGTTGTGCCCATCCAGCGTTCCTTGCCGCAGCAAGTGGTCCAGAGCTCATCGGCCTCTGCCGAGTCCCAGCTCGGCATATGAACGCCGTTGGTGACGTGCTTGATCGGCACTTCGACTCGCGGCCAGCGCGGAAACAAAGGTTGAAAGAGGCGCCGGCTGACGGCGCCGTGGAGCCGGCTTACGCCGTTGACAGCGCCGCTCCCCCGGATCGCCAGGTAGGCCATGTTGAAAGGCTCCGCGCGATCGCTACCGTTCTGGCGGCCGAGGGCCAGCAAAGCATCCAAGGGAATGCGGAGTTTCTGCTCGCTGTAGCCGCGCAAATAACGCTCGATGAGCTCGGGCGGGAAACGATCAAAGCCCGCCTCCACCGGCATATGCGTGGTAAATAGATTTCCCGCTCGCGTCACCGTCAGCGCGACATCGAAAGGCTGGCTCGTTTCGTCCATGTAATCCCGAGCTCGCTCCAGGACCACCAATGCCGCGTGTCCCTCGTTGAGGTGACACACTTCCGGGTTGATGCCGAGCGCTCGCAACAGCCGCCAACCCCCGACGCCGAGAATCAACTCCTGCTGTAAGCGCAGCTCGGGGCCACCACCGTAGAGCTCGCTGGTAATCCCGCGGTGAGCCGGGAAGTTCGCCAGATCGTTGCTATCCAAGAGGTAGAGGCGTGCTCTGCCGACCTGAACTGCCCAGCCGCGCAGCCACACGGTGTATCCCGGGAAACCAAGCTCGAGCCGCAGCCACTCGCCATTGGCGTCCCGCAAAGGCGTAACCGGCAGTTGCCCGGGATCGTTGTAGGGATAGAGGGCACGCTGCGCGCCGTCCCTGTCGATCACCTGACGAAAATAGCCTTGTTGATAGAGTAGTCCGATCCCAACCACCGGCACGCCGAGATCGCTCGCGGACTTGAGCTGGTCGCCGGAAACGTTACCGAGGCCGCCGGAATAAATCGGCAGCGCCTCGCTCAACATGAACTCCATACTAAAATACGCGACGGGGCTGGGCAGGACCTGGGTTGGCGTGATCCTGATGGCTTCCGTTACCTCGCTCCCGGAACTGGTTACGGGAATCAGCTCGGTGGCTATCTTCAATGTTCCCGACATCATGGCCTTCGGGAATATTTTCGAAAGCAACCTGTTTAACATTCTGATCCTGGCCATCGACGACCTCTTCTACACGAAAGGGCCGATCCTTTTGCATGTCTCCGTCAATCACCTTGTCAGCTCCAGCGCGGCTATTGCTATGACCGGCATTGCAGTCCTTGGTTTGACCTACGAGTGAGCAAAAAATGGCTTTTCTTTGCCTGGGATTCTCTGGCGATTCTGGCAATTTATCTGGTCGCTCTCGCCGTCCTCTACATGATGCGATAGAAACAATGTCGTGTTGTGCTATGAATTTCACCCTTCGCGCAATTGGCTGGATACGTGACCAATAGCGTTACCCAGGATTCTTGTACAAATGGCAACCAAGACGATGCACAATTTCGCAATCGCAAAAATCAAAATCATCTTGACTATCTTGGCTACATCTCATCAAAGCAACTAATGCTTCGCCCTGCGTCATTCGATAAACGTCAACAGACCCATAACCACGATACCGAGCGTGATAAGGACCGTCTGCAACACCAAGGCACGCAAACTGCGATCGTGCTGCAATTCCGGAATCAGATCTGCGGCGGCGAGATAGACAAATCCACCCGCCGTGAGCGGGACCAGCGAAGTCGTGACTGTTTCCTGGGCGACAGAGCCGGCCAATAGTGAAAGGGCTGTGCCCAGGATGGCGACACTGGCGGACCCTAGGTTGAGCAGCACCGCTTTGCGCACGCTGAGCCCGCTGTGGATCAGAATACCGAAGTCGGCCAGCTCTTGGGGAATTTCGTGGAATAGCACCGCGATGGTCGTCGACAGACCGAGGGCCGGGCTCGCGAGATAACTCGCGCCGATCACCATGCCGTCAATGAAATTGTGAATCGCATCGCCAAGTATATTAATCGCAGCCAACTCGGGCCGATTCACCGCCTGATGGCCATGGAAATGCTCGTGTAATACTCCGTGGCTGTGGCGGAGGAGTTTCTCGACTACAAAGAAGGCCATCATTCCGCTCAGGACCAGAAGCGAGGGGCCCAACGGCGTGCCTGGAGAAACAGCGGCGGCGAAAGTTTTCGGGATCAGGTGAATGAACGCGTTGCCGAGTAGGGCTCCGACCGCGAAACTCACGAAGAATGTGGCCAGTTTGCGAATGCGGGCTTCGTCCATCGAGATCGTAAAGAGGCCGACGAGTGAAACGAGGCTCACTGCGATGACGCTGACAAGGGCAAGAATAACGGTCGTCACGCGCTGCCCCTAGCAAGAGCCGCGTTAACGGAATTGATGATTTTCATCTTCCCTATAATGCTCCTTGATGGATGTGTCATAGGATCAGCATCGTTACAAGCTAGTCCCCTTCTTTCGGACGGACCTGTCCTTCGGCGCTAAAACGTCACCAGACCAAGACTTGTCACGGATCGTTCGCTTGTCTATAAGAGAAAAAATCAATCGATTTCATAATGGGTTAGCCGTCCGAGCGGAAAAAGGGAGAAACATTCTTTCGTCGGTTCCGAACGGCAAGAAACTTTGAACCAATAGGGAGATAAAAAACTTATGTATACACGGATACTGATACCGCTGGACGGGTCACAAATGGTAGAACAGGTTTTACCCCATGCTCGGTTTTTGGCCAAAGCGCCGATCTACCTTCATGGTTCGCGCGCACAAGACAAATAACCGTGGCGATGGGGAGGCTCTCTCAACAGGTATTGCACGTTCGTTGCGAATTTCGTAATTAGTCTTCGGATTTGTCTCAGAGTTCGAATTTCGGATTTTGTCAACGTGTCTTGGCGCGATAAACTTCATGGCTAATGGTCATTGGGAGCTTTTCCCGCATGAAGCCGATATGGGTGTGAGGGGATCTGGGCGCTCTAAAGAGGAGGCCTTTGAGCAAACCGCGGTGGCGCTGACAGCCGTCATCAGCGACCCGGCATCCATCGAGGCCAAGGAAATGGTAGAGATCGCCTGCGAAGCTCCCGACGACGAACTTCTGCTCGTTAACTGGCTCAACGCCGTGGTCTACGAGATGGCAACACGAAAGATGCTCTTCGGCCGCTTCCGCGTTTCACTCGACGGCACTGCTCTACGGGGACAGGCCTGGGGTGAGGCGATCGATGTGGATCGGCACGACCCCGCCGTTGAAGTGAAAGGCGCCACATGCACCGTCCTCAAGGTGGCGCAGGATGATGCCGGCTGTTGGTTCGCCCAATGTGTTGTCGACGTTTGAGGAAAACAGATGGATGTCGCACGCCTTCAAAGAAAAAACGAAAATGAGTGGTGGATTCCGCCCTTTGGCAAGATGCGTGTTTCCGCTGTGATCTTTGCCACTGAGAAACTGATCCGTGATATGGACGAAAAGGTGTACGAACAGGTCACTAATGTCGCGACTTTACCGGGCATCGTCAAAGCGTCGTATGCCATGCCCGATGCGCATTGGGGATATGGTTTTCCCATCGGTGGCGTCGCGGCCTTTGATGCCGACAAAGGCGGCGTCATTTCTGCCGGCGGGGTCGGCTTCGACATTTCCTGCGGCGTGCGAACCTTGTTGACCGGGCTCACGTTAGAGGAAGTTGGGCCTGCCAAGGAACGGCTGGCGGACGTACTGTTCCACAAAATTCCAGCCGGGGTCGGCAGCCGAGGGAAGATAAGCTTGAACCGCAAAGAAATGGATTCCATGCTCACGGGAGGAGCGCGATGGGCAGTGGGACGGGGCTACGGCCGGGCGGAAGATCTTGAGCGAATCGAAGAAGGCGGATGCACCTCCGGAGCACACCCTGACGAAGTCTCCGATCGCGCCAAGAAGCGCCAGCAGGACGAAATGGGGACTCTCGGTTCCGGTAACCATTATCTGGAGGTCCAACACGTCGCTAAAATTTTCGACGGCCCCATAGCGTTGTCGTACGAGCTTTGTGAAGGTGATGTCGTGCTCAGCATTCACTGCGGCTCTCGCGGGCTCGGCCATCAAATCGGCACAGAGTTTCTGACCCGGATGGCCGCCGGCGCGTCGCAGTATGGTATCGAGTTGCCGGACCGCGAGTTGGCGTGCGCGCCTATAGACTCGCCTCTGGGAGAAGCTTATCTGGGCGCGATGCGCTCCGCGATTAATTGTGCGCTCGCCAACCGCCAGATCATTACCCATTTGGTGCGAACGGCCTTCCATGAGGTCTTTCCAAAAGCGGAGTTGCCGTTGCTCTACGACGTCTCCCACAACACCTGCAAGACTGAAGAACACATATTCGATAGAAGACCCCTGCGTCTTTTTGTTCATCGCAAGGGCGCTACCCGCGCCTTCGGCCCCGGCCATTCCGCCGTCCCCGATATTTTTAAATCCGTGGGCCAGCCGGTTCTGATCGGTGGCACAATGGGCACCGCTTCATATATCCTGTCGGGCACAGCCAAAGGAATGAATCTGGCCTTCGGCTCCGCTTGCCACGGCGCTGGCCGGAGCATGAGTCGCCATCAGGCCTTGAGACAGTGGCGCGGAGTGGAGGTCGTTCAGAGCCTCGCTAACCAAGGGGTGCTGATTCGCAGCCGCTCGATGCGCGGGGTTGCCGAAGAAGCGCCCGGAGCTTACAAAGATGTGAGCGCGGTCGTCGAGGCGGCGGATCATGCGGGTCTCGCCCGAGTTGTTGCCCGACTGGAACCCGTGATCTGCATTAAGGGATAGACTACTCAGTCCACGGGAGGAGACGCCATGTGGAATCTAATCGGACCAGCGGGAACATTCGCCATCATCGTCATCATCCTGCTCATCAGCGGGATCAAAATCCTAAAAGAATACGAGCGTGCTGTGATCTTTCGGCTGGGGCGCATGGTTACCCCTCGTGGCCCAGGCATTACCTATGTAATTCCGCTCGTCGAAAAAATGGTCCGCCTAGACCTTCGGACGGTTACATTGGACGTGCCACCGCAGGATGTCATTACCCGAGACAATGTCTCCGTTAAAGTCAGCGCGGTCCTCTATTTCAGAGTCATCGATCCCAACCGGGCGATCCGCGAGGTACAGAACTATCTCTTCGCCACATCGCAACTCGCCCAGGTGACACTGCGAAGTGTCTGCGGCCAGGCAGAATTGGATGAGCTGCTCGCGGAACGGGAAAAGATGAACACCCGAATCCAGGAGATCCTCGATGCCGAGACCGAACCCTGGGGCATTAAGGTTGTCCTGGTAGAGATTAGGGACATCGATCTGCCCCAGGAAATGCAGCGCGCCATGGCCAAACAGGCGGAAGCGGAAAGAGAAAGACGAGCCAAGGTGATCCATGCAGACGGTGAGTTCCAGGCCTCCGAAAAACTCGCCGCCGCGGCGGAAGTCATCGCCAAAGAACCCAGTGCCATGCACCTCAGATTCTTACAGAGCCTGGTTCAGGTGGCGGCGGAAAACAACCACACGGTTGTCTTGCCTATTCCCCTGGATCTCATTGCGAGTTTTCTCGACCAAAGGCGAGGATAGATCGAGCAAAGCGTCGAAGATAGCGGGCACAGAAGCAATGAGTCTCAAGAAGTTGCAAGCGGAGAGCCCGCTGGATCAAACAACAACTCGCCGGCGGCAAAGATGTCTTTGCTTATTTCAATAACGACGCACAAGGTTACGCTGTGGAAAGCGCGGCGGAACTTTGACGCTACCTCGGGGATTATAGGGCTTGATAACGTAAGTTCTGAACAAGAGAGATTAATCGCCAATGGTTATAAGTTCGTTGTGAGCGTCACATTTATGTGGTTTTTCCTCAAGACTACAGTTCACAATTTTTTCCAAGACAATGGCTTCTTTCTCGCCATGGGCTTGGCGTTCAATTTGCTGCTCTATTTTATACCGCTCGGTCTGCTGCTGATCTCGCTCCTCGGATATACCTTTCTCGATTCGGAACGAGCAATGATGGAAGTCCATTCGGTAGTGCGACAGTTTCTCCCGCGGTCGGAGCAAGCATTTGCCGACAACCTTGCGGCAATCGTTACCAACCGCGGCCTGTTAGGAGTCGTAGGATCTATCTCTTTTTTGATTTTCAGCAGCACGTTATTTGGTTCGGTGCGTCATGTCCTCAACATCGTCTTCAAAGCGCAGACAAGACGCGGTTTCATCAGTGGACTATTCCGGGACTTCCTTCTGATGTTGATCACGGCAATCCTCTTAGTGCTGTCGATCGGCGCCGGAACGCTGTTAGCGCTGGTTCGAACCATCGGTATCGAGCGCCTCCCGGTAGCCGCACCGATGGTTGAATTTGTTTGGGGCGTCACGGGTAAACTCATCGCGCTGGGATTGTTAGCCAGCCTGTTCTACGTTTTCTATGGCTACGCTCCCGCCCGCGCGTTATCTCGGAGATCCTTATTCGTGGCATCACTCAGTGCGACGATCCTCTTCGAGCTCGCCCGTTGGGGCTTCGCCTGGTACGTTGCCTTCGCGCACGAAGCTCTCGCGCTGTACGGTGTCCTCGGTGGTTTGATGTTTTTTTTCTTTTGGCTGTACTACGCCTCATTGGTCTTCGTTCTCGGAGCCGAAATGGGCTTTGCTTGTGAACAAACCCGTCCACTCAAGGCTTAGCTCACGGCTGAAATTTTTGGTTCCCTTTTTTGCAAGACTGCCGTGACCTCATCATCAGAAACTGGGAAAAGTCCCTGAAGAAGCCACGGCACCAACGGGTTTTTTTCGGTTCGCTGCCGCGTATCGAGCGCGCCACTTTCGCAGGTGGTTTCGGAAACAGCGCCCGGACCTGGCCTCTGGCCGGAGATCCACTCCAATTCCTCGCCAGTCAATCGAAGATTCTCGAGAAATGTCAACGCCTGCTTCAATCCCGCTGCCACAGAAAGTTGCGTTTGGACGGTAACTTCCGGATAAAGAATTCGAATACCGCCGTATCCTCCATCCCCTGATCGAAGTAAGCTTGGAGCATCGTCAACTGTTAGAGATCCGTTAGGAAACGCTCGTTGGTGTGTTCGGGTCGCTAATCATAACACCGCTACCCTTTTAATCGCCCTACCCCAGATATGCGCACATCATATGCCACCAATAAGCCTCGCTCTTATTACCTTAACTATCGAATCAGCCTCAATATTTCCCCGCATTAAAGAAAACGTGAGAGCCGGCTGTCAAGGTTGTAAAAAAGACCGCGGAGTAGTGAAAACCCCTCTAACTACCTTGACACGTACGCATGACAGCCTTATCTTGGAAGGTGCGGTATTGGACCTATCGTAGACGCGATTAAAGCTTCAATTACCTTTCCTAACAAATATCAACCTTGATTACAGCCTGGTAATTCGTTTCTGGGGTCTGACCGATAAAAATTGAGCGTCTAACGGATGAGGAAGGGGGTTTGCACCCAATGGGAAAAGGCGCTTTAACGGGTGAGAACCAAAAGGAGAAGGCAATGTCGGTAAATTTGGACATAGAGAGAACGACGGATGAGGTTCTAGATAACCCCGAAACCGAACTGGACACATCGAGCGACAGGGAGCCTGAGTTTGCGGCTGACGTCGATTCCAGCGATGAATCCCAAGGGGAGGAGCCTTCGGAACGTGAGGAGGTAGGAGCAAATTTTAGTTCCATTCAGCAATACTTGCATGAGATCGGCTCCGTCCCTCTGCTGAACCGCGAGCGCGAGACTCAACTCGCGATGCAGATGGAACGGGGTAAGAATCAGATCCTTCAAGCGCTCTGGTCGATACCGACGGTGCTGCATCACGTGCTCGACCTGGGAAATGCGATTGCGAGCGGGGATCTCGATCTTCGCACGGTTATAGACAAAGCCGATACCGACGCGGAGGACGGCGAGGAAATTCTCGATCCAAAGCCCTTCCTCAAACTGATCGGTAAGCTACGCAAGTTACATGAGACTGCAGAACAATACCGGCGGGAATTAAAACGTAGTCGTCTGTCGAAGCAACGGCAGGCCCTTTTGACGCAGAAACAATCCCGTCTAACGGAAAAAATTTGCGCGCTGATGAAGGACCTACGCCTTTCGTCGAGCCGGGTCGAGGAAATGGTTCAGCAATTGAAACGTTCCGCCGAGCGTCTGGCAGCTTTGGACCGGCAAGCAGGGTCCTCTCCAAGAGCAAATCGTCATGCAATACTGGCCGAGATAAGGATTATAGAGGAGAAAATTGGCCTGCCAGCTGCGGAGATCAAGACCCAAGTAGGTTTCATCCAAGAAGGTGAAGCCCTGGTAAACATTGCAAAGAAGGAGTTTACGGAAGCCAACTTGCGTCTGGTGGTGAGCATCGCCAAAAAGTATATCAACCGGGGTTTGGGTTTTTTGGACCTCATTCAGGAAGGTAATCTGGGATTGATGCGAGCGGTCGAGAAATTCGATTACCGGCTCGGCTTCCGGTTTTCTACCTATGCGAGTTGGTGGATTCGCCAGGGCATCACACGGGGCCTCATCGACACGGGACGGACTATTCGCATTCCCGTCCACAGGGTGGAGCTACGTAATAAAATCATCCAGACAGCCCAACGATTGCAGCGAAAACTCGATCGCGAGCCAAGACCTGACGAGCTCGCCAAGGCGATGCGAATGTCGGTGTCGGAGCTGCTTAGAGTCATCCAGGTTCAAGGGGAGCCGGCCTCACTGCAAACCCCGGTTTGGGAGGATGGTGACGAACTTGGAGACTTTGTCGAAGATCGGATCAATAGGCGCCCCGAAGAGGAGGCCATGGAGGGGTCGCTGCGCAGAGATGTAAAGAAGGCCCTCGCCATCCTTACCCCACGGCAGGAAAAGGTATTGCGCATGCGCTTCGGTATCGAGGAGAAGCGCGACTACACGCTGGAGGAGCTCGGCGAAATGTTTACGGTTACCCGGGAGCGCATTCGCCAAATCGAGCAGAAGTCGCTACAGATACTCCGTAACCCCCATCGGCGGAGACCGCTTCCATCAGCTCGCGTAGTCGATACCATGGCCGTTTAGATTCGGCATCTAGGCGCGACTAATTTTGCACAAGCCCGAACATTCCATACCCTGCCTATTTTGTCGGTGCGTAGGAAGCAGCGCATCGGCATCATCCACGTCGATGGGCAAGAACGGCGCCCACACTTTGCCTTCGCCCTGAGATGGTCGACTGGGACTCTTGAACGCTCATATAACTGAGCACTTCATCGGAATAGAATAAGTAAGTCGCATAGCAGCCGTAGCGGTTAAAGGATTCCGCCAGTTTCGGGACTTCGTCAATCGAAACTATATGGTTGCGAAAGCCTTTCTGATAATGGGTGGCGAAGTCGACGAGGTTAAATTTCCTCATAATTTAATTATACAGCCCATGAATCCCTTCTCCAGACCCGACTGCCGACGTGTGCAGTTTGGCCTTCAGGGATGATAAGCTACTTGTGTGGCCGGAGTAGAAGCAGGAGGAGAGCTCGCGTCTGAATGGATAATTCAGAACGGCACTTGCTTCATGATCTTCGCCTACGATGCTGCACGCTCAATCAATCTTGAGTTGGCAGAGCGGCGGGTCCACGAGGCAACGCAGCGTCAAACGATGCCCCACAAACGGCGCGCTCCCAGCTATTTCGAATACCAGCCGCCGCCGCTGCGGGTTAGCCAAGACACGGAACCGATTCATGCCGGCAAATTTTCCGGACGCGCGAGCGTGGATCTTTTGATCTACGATTTTGGCGCGGTGACCGTGACCTATAGTTTTCCCATCAATGGACCGTTTATTGATCTGCTTCAGCTCAGCGAGGAACTTTACGATAATGAGTTCTTGCTTTCCGCTTCGCACTTCCGGGTAAGCCAGCTGCTCAATGTGATGGGAGAGGCAGCCAACCAAGCCAGCATGGCCCCCGTCGTGGAAGATTACGTAGTCTTCCATATTGAATCCTTCACCCAACCTTTTGACGCCAACCGTTTCTGCTCCGCAGAACGCCGGCAGATCGCTCAGATTCTTCGCGCCGAACGGCAGACTCTCTCCGATCAAGAAGTCGACGATGCCATCGCAGCCCGGATATCCTTCGGTATCCAGGATCTCACCATTGTGGATTGGAACGCCGCCTTACTGATCGACCGCGAAGGGGAGGACATTCGAGCCGTTTTGGACTTCGCGAATGTCGAGCTGCTGGAAATGCGCTATCTGGATCAGCGCCTGGATCGTGCGATGGACCAGGCCTATGACACACTCTCACACTCGTCCTTAAATCTGTTACGAGTTTTCGGCTATTACAGCGCCGCGCTGCGCCGCGTTGCGGAGCTTCAGGTGGACAACGCCATCCTCTTCGAAGGCGTCAACAACACGCTCAAGCTCTTGGGCGATCAATACCTAGCGCGGGTTTATCGCTTGGTGAATCGGCGATTTCACCTCGACGAATGGGACGCGAGCATTTTGCGCAAGCTTCAGACCCTTGAGAGCATCTACGAAAAAATCTCCAACCAAGCCACCAATCGCCGGATGGAAATACTTGAATGGGTCATCATCATTTTGATCGCCGCATCTATTGCCCTTGAGTTCCGTCACTAGGCCATACTATTCGTGCACCGAGCGGCCCGATTGCCCGGAGCTGAAAAATCGGCCATAGTCCATGCTTAAGAGAGCAGATATATGAACGAAAAGGCGGATTTCTTTAACCTTTATAACCACGGCTTTATCCGGGTCGCGGTGGGAACCCCTGAAGTGCGCGTCGCCGACCCGGCCTTCAACGGGGCCCGGACCGTCGAACTTATAGAAAAGGCCGAGCGCGAGAAGGCCGTCCTGGCGCTTTTTCCGGAATTGGGCCTCACCTCGTATTCCTGCGAGGACCTATTCCATCAACAAGCATTACTCAATAGCGCGCTCGAAGCCTTGAGTGGGATCTTGCAGGCATCCGAAACTTTAAATCTGATTGCCGTGGTCGGCATGCCGCTGCAAGTGGACCATTTGCTGTTTAACTGCGCGGTTGTCCTCCATCGCGGGAAGATCCTAGGCATCGTTCCCAAGACGTTTCTGCCTAATTATCGCGAGTTCTACGAATACCGGCAGTTCGCGCCTGCAGCGGCGGCCCACAGCACAATCGTTGATGTGCTCGGACAGGCCGAGATTCCTTTCGGGGAGCGACTTCTCTTTCAGTGCCAAGAGGAATACCGGTTTACGTTCTTTGTGGAGATCTGTGAGGATCTCTGGGTACCTATTTCGCCATCCTCCGGCGCTGCTCTAGCCGGCGCCACAGTCATCTTGAATCTTTCGGCATCCAACATCACAATTGCCAAGGACGAGTACCGCCACAGCTTAGTCGCCACCCAGTCCGCCCGCTGTCTCGCGGCCTATCTCTATACCGCGGCCGGGACGGGCGAATCGACCACCGATCTTGCCTGGGACGGGCATGCTCTAGTTTACGAGAACGGCGACCCGGTCGCTGAATCGGAACGATTTCGTTACGACTCTCAGCTTATAGTAGCAGAGCTGGATTTGGAGCGGCTCATCCTGGAGCGCATGCGCCAGAACAGCTTCGGTCAGAGCATACAGCGCCACCAAGAAGAGCTGCACCGGTTCAGAACGGTTAGCTTCAACATCGAGCTGCCGAATGCGGGTCGCCTGCTCTGCCGGCGGTTGTATGATCGCTTTCCTTATGTGCCGTCGGATCCCGCGCTCCGCGATCGGCGCTGTTATGAAGCTTACAACATTCAAGTGCAGGGAATCGTAAAGCGGCTCCAGAGCTCCGGAGTATCGAAACTGGTTATCGGGATCTCCGGCGGGCTGGATTCAACCCATGCCTTGATCGTAGCCGCCCGGGCAATGGACGTGCTGAAACTGCCGCGCTCCAACATTCTGGCCTATACGATGCCGGGTTTTGCAACCAGCCAGCGCACCATGGCGAACGCCAAAACTCTCATGGTCGCCCTGGGTTGTGCCGCGCATGAGCTTGACATACGCCCGGCGTGCGAGCAGATGCTCCGCGACATCAATCACCCTTACGCGCGGGGAGAACCGGTTTACGACATCACCTTTGAAAACGTCCAGGCAGGAGAACGGACCAACCATTTGTTCCGACTTGCCAATCTCCACCAGGGATTGGTGCTCGGAACCAGCGATCTCAGCGAACTCGCTCTGGGTTGGTGCACCTATGGCGTGGGAGATCACATGTCCCATTACAGCATCAACGCCAGCGTTCCCAAGACACTGATCCAGTTTCTGATTCGCTGGGCTGCGGACACGAACCAGCTGGGTGAAAAAGCCAGCCGGGTCTTGCGCTCCATCCTCGAGACTGAATTCAGCCCGGAACTTATTCCCGGGGATCCCAACGGCGAGCAGCCCACCCAGAGAACCGAAGATGTTATCGGCCCCTATGAGCTTCAGGATTTTAACCTCTACTACACTACCCGTTTTGGCTATCTGCCTTCCAAGATTGCATTCCTTTCCTACTGTTCTTGGAAAGATCGCGCTCTAGGCCAATGGCCGGATATCCCCGAAGCAAGACGACATAAATATACCCTCCCGGAAATCAAGCGTTGGCTCTCCGTCTTCGCCTTGCGTTTTTTCCAGCTAAGTCAGTTCAAACGAAGTTGCATACCCAATGCGCCAAAGGTCGGTTCCGGCGGTTCTTTGTCTCCACGCGGAGATTATCGGGCACCCAGCGACAGTGAAGCGACTGCCTGGCTTCAAGAAATCAGCCAGATTCCCGATCAGGATCCCGAAACGTAATTTTAGGATAAGAAAGAGATCGAAAAATTGTGCCTCGCGCAAAGGCGCAAAGGGCGTCAAGAAAGAAGACAAGTAAAATTTTCTTCGCGTTCTTGGCGTCTTGGCGCGATAGAGTCTTTGGCACCGCGTGGTTGGGCCAGCTGATCTGTAAAAATCATTTGCGGGAGCGGTTGCTTTGGGCTGGAACGCAGAGGAGTCTTTTGAAATTCAAACTCATACGCTTCCTCCCGGTTTTGTCCTCCATTTGATACTGCCGCAAATCCAACTTACGGGCAGCAGGTCAGCACCTATAGCGTAGACTTCAAAAGGCCATCCACCTCGAAGCGAATTTCACTCTTGCAATACAAAGAAAAGTAGACTTATAGTCGGCCCGTCCCGATCGATTGATCTCTGTAACTGACGCAGCGTTTACGCACGACGGATTGGTAGGAATCGAAGCATGTTAACGCGGTCTTCATTGCTTAGCCTCCTCCTAATTCTCACCATAGGATTCGTGGTGACGAAAACCTATTGGCTGTGGACGAGCGGCCCTTGGGATCTTCCAAGTCCGAGAAAGGCTAAGTCACCGATCGTCGGCGAAGACGCCAAAGCAGTTATTAATCCGCGACCGATAGTTGGGACGGAGACCATTATCAGCAAAAACCTATTCGATCCGGAACGGGGAGCGGGGCTGACCCGGCAAACGGAGGCGAATTCCCAGGCCTTTCAACGAATACGAAGCATGGTGCTATTGGGTACTGCCATACTTGGGAACAACCGATTTGCGATTCTGCAGGATGGAGGATCTTCCTCGGGCGCGCCGAGAATCGCCGATCAATCGATCGCGCCTATGCGTATCAAACTCGGGGATACGGTTGAGGGATTCAGGTTGTCAGAAGTTTCGGAAAAAAGAGTTGTTTTTGCCAAGGGAACTGCGACCGTGGAAGTTCCGCTCGATTATTTTCGCAAAACCGACATAGCTCAGCCACCAGGATCAGTAGCGGCGCAAACAAGTCCGGCGGGACAAGCGGCTGCGCCCGGAGCTGTCGCGCCCAGAGTTATTACACCAGGACAACCAAATGTGGACCGGGGTGTGCCAGAGCGACGTGCCAGGAGGGCGAGTGCCGAGGGCTACTTTACCGCGGCGAGAGCGCCAACAGGCTGAAAACGAGTAACACGGCCGTTAGCTCCGCCGACAGAATGCATCATCGCGCTCCGCGGGCGCAACCTCAGCAGGTGAGCGGCCCCGGCGTTGAAGGACAATCGGCGGTCTTCAATCCTTCCAGCTTGCCGTTGACGAATTGTCCTTCGTAGCGCGCACCCTTGGCGCTTATGTAAACGCCTGGGCCATGGGCTTTTCCTTCCTTGAAGCTTCCATCCAGGCGTGCGCTGCACCGGCGCGGAATTCAACGGGTTGCCGAACTGCTGGCACGCCCCTCTGTTGGTTGCGTTACCGGTGCCATGCTGGATGCTGGACATAAAATAATTACGCGTGAACGGCGAATCGGGAAGGCCAGCGCTGCCGTCCGGCTGGGTATGCACTAACGAGGCCGTTTTGACCCAGTACCAGTACTCGTTGGCGGAATAGATCTCAACTCCGAACGCGCACGTATTGGTCATCTGACATGCGTCATACCGGCTGGCGGTAATGCCCGTGAACGGATCGGTGGTTCTCACGTTGGCGAACGGAAAAAGGTTTTCGGCATATAGGTGATCCTGGCGGTTGCGCTCGGTGCGGCCAGACTGCGAGAACCGGTAGTTCATGCCGATACCGCTGCCTACCGAGATCCATTGCATGTGGCCGTCGAACACCTTTCTGCCGATTCTGCCGCAATCGTCTTCGTTGAAGCCGAGATTTCGGAAGTCGTTGAAGAAACGGCCGGGTTGCGAGTATATTTCGGTATAGATCCGGGTGATGTGGTTTAGCCAGCGGGTTGCGCGTGCCGGAGTCATCCTCTGCCTCGTAGCGCAACCATGAAACCCAGTCGCGAACGGCAGCGAAGCCCAGACCGGCTACAGCCGGATCCTTGGCCGTGTAGGAGAACTCATAGATGTCATTGGCGACGAAGTTCCCTCCCGCCAAGCTGGTTGCCGTTCCGCCAGCGTTGTAATTCCAACCCGAAGGCGGAACGACTTCCGGCGAGTCGTCGAGGTGAACGCGATGGGTCAACTTGGCCGTGGTTTTGTCCGAGGTTGCCGCTAGATACCTCAAGGTGAACGAAGCGGCCGAGCTTACGATTTATTCGTACGCCTTTCTGCTTCAAAATTTTTTTCGTTGATCTTGAAGCAAATATCGAGTGGCTCACGAAGCGAAGGATCTGTAACGTGGTCAGCACTCACCAGCTCACCGGGCCCGGAGTTAAAGGCGGCCCGGACTTATTCCCAATTTACTTGCCGACCAAGGAAACCGACTCCAATTCCTCGCCGCTGGGAAGTGTGATGCGCGCCCTCAACCTGTCTCCCGGAACGGGCTTGAGACCCGTCGCCGTAAACTTGTTTTCACCCGCCGAGATCAACTTCACCTCCTGCCCGGGACGCTGCGGAGCGATGAGCGTCAACGCCCCCTTGACGCCCGTGGTCGCAATCGGCTTGCCTTCTTCGCTCTCGACGTACAGCGTGACGGTTCCCTTCTCCACGACGAACTCGATCACGATCTCGTCGTCGCCACGGCCTACGGTTCCGCCGTGCTTCGGATTGTGGTCGCCGTGTGCATAAGCGCTTCCGAAAGCGATTAGATTGAACCCCAAAGCAAATACTACGGCGAACGTTTTCACTTGCATCCCCCTGCCTTGTATTGTTGAAACATACACAAGAGGCGGCCCGGAGGCCGCCTCTTGTTCGCTCCATTGCGCCTAGAGCAAGTTGTTATCCGCCGCCGCCACCGCCGCCGCCCGGAGGAATATCGTTAACGCACTCGCCTGCGCCCCTCTTAGCCTTATCAAGGCCGATCTGCAGCGCCGGCCCTTGCAGCTCGATGATGTCCATGCCGAAGCCAACCCGGTCGACGACGTAGACGTAGCCCCGGTTATCGACTTCCACGTTGTTGGTCATGTAGCCGCTGCTAGGAGGTGGGACGTCTGTGCGAGGCCACGGGTTGTCGGGCACGTAGAACCCCACCTCGACGGGGGCCTCCGGTTCGCGGATGTCCCACGCCCGTACGCCACCCGTGAAGTAAGCGAGGAAGGTTACCCTGCCGTAGTACGGATTGTTGAAGTTCTCCTCGCTCGAATGCACCCCGAAGCGAGCGCCACGCGTGCAGTAGTTCCCGCGCGTATATTTCTCGCCTGAACGCGGGTCGACCGACATCGTGGAGAGAACCATCGGGCCCTGCCACGGATATTGCTCGACGCGGGTTCCCGGAGGCGCCGTCTTTGAGTTTTCCACCGTCACGTCGACGATGAAGCTCCAGTGGGGCGCCTCGTTACACCGGTTGGCCGTCGCTTCGGACGCGAGCAGCACGATGTCGCGGGTCTGGAACTCTTTGTGGCACTGATAACTCTTCGGCTCCAGCCCGAACACCGGCATGCTTGTGTGTCCGCCCTGATCGGGCGACATGTGCAGTAGCCCAACTTGCGCCGATTCGATGTCAGCCACCGTAGGGGAGTCAGGATCGCCTACCCACGTCCCGTAGGGGGGCGGCAACAGTTTGTTGCGGTCGATGATCTGGAGCACGCCGTCATCGCCAACACCCCAAGCGGCGTAAATGCGATTCCCGATGATGTCATTTCCCGTGGCTCCGCGCGTCAACCTTTGAACGTTTTGCGGGTGCTCATAGGCCGAAATGGGTCCGTGCAGCGAAGGCGGCGCCGTTCCGGTCCCGTTCGGCTGCGAGCCCACCAAGCCGTAAGTGCGGATGTATTTTGGGCAGCCGACCGAGGCAGCGTCCGTCGCCAGCAAGTTGTTGCTGCATGTGGCGTGATTGTTGACATGCGGATTGCTCCAGTCGTAGATCAGCATCGCTTGCGAGGTGCGCCACAGCGGCTCGGGACCCAGCGTCGCGTTCTTGCTGCCCGGCATGTAGGCAATGCCGGTGCTGCATTCCCACCAATCCTTATGCGTGGAGCGGAGATTGCGCTGGGCCTTGAGCAGGACAGGCGGCGTTACTCCCGGAATCGGACACATCCCAAGCTCGTATCCTGCCGCGCTGCTTCCCTGAATGTTGCGCAGCAGATAGGCCTTGCCGGCCTGGCCGCCTGGCAGCTCGGAGCCGAGGCACATGCGCACCATCTGCGCCTGGCCGCCAGCCACCGGGACTGGGATGTGGACTTCTCTACCGGGTTTTTCGGATCGGTGACGTCGATGATGATCGTCCCGTTCTCCTCCACCACGCCGCCGTTCAGCGGGTTGGGAGAGGGCCGGGTGCGCTGCCAAGCCGTGCGTACCCAGCAGAACAACATCGTTCTTCCGTCCGGATAGTGTGATCACGTTCGGTTGGTAGGATCCACGCCCTTGCAGAACGTGGCCGACACCGTGCATGTTCTTCGACTCGCCGCTGCTCTATCGCCTGCGCGTTTACGCTGAAGGCAGAACGGCTAAAGCAGCCGCGAATAACGCTGTGCCGCAGCACGCGCCTTTGCGTAATGCATAGCTGTAGCTTCATTTGATTTCTCCTTTTTTCCAGCTTTTGACAAGAGGTAAAACCCCTTACTTCTGCTCAACGTAATCCTAAAGCGTAGCGGTCTGTATGGACCGATGGCTGTTTTATCCCACGCGTTGTAAGTCCTCCCGGCACTGGGCTCTATTGCTGTATGGCAGCAACCCGTCTTCTAGGATTAAAGCGCACGGAGCGAGAATCACCGTACGACCAGATCTCAAAAGGCCGCCGTATGGGGTTCCTCCTGAACGGTGTCGGTTGGCTCTCCCCAGATGGCTCTGACTTCCTCGGTCGTCATGCCGATCTGCGGCTCTGCGGGCGCGGCGGGTGGTTTTTTTGTGGTATCCGCGACTGATTTCTTTGGGCCTGGGCATCCACAGTTGATTTCGTTGGGTCCCGGACATCGGCGGGTGATTTCTTTGCGTCCGCGGCATCCATCGGCATCTCCGCCCATCGACTCAAACTGGCAGGGAAAATTCTGATAGAGAGCCTCTCCTTTTTTTCCCACGCACTTGAAGACTTCCGCGGAGGCCAGCGGTGCAAAAAACAATACAGAGAACAGAGCGCATACGGTTTTCAACATGGACCAGCTTTCCTCGCTTTGTCTTTAGATTTCCGCAAAGCAGACCTGGTAAAATCAGCACAAAAAAATTACTTACGGATCAGGGTTCTTCATGTTTAACCTCCCTTTTAACTGCCATTGTTGGTTTTGGGCTACTCCTACCTTCTCCCTCTTCTGTAGTCACCTTGGTGAATTCTGCGCTTCTCAGAAATATGAGTTTAGCGACATATGGAGAGTATTTAGGCATTCTTAAGCACTCTGGAGCGTTGATGCACTTTATTGGGGAATGGCGAGCCTGTCCAATAATTTCTTCGAATGACTGTTATTGACTTTTCTTATGACCTAGCCTAGGAAATGAGACAAAATGGCCGTTTGAGTTCTGGGAGGGGAATATGACCCTTCATCAGTTAAAAATTTTTGAATCTGTGGCCAGGCACCTCAACGTTACGAGAGCATCGCAGGAACTACACATGAGCCAACCCGGCGTTTCCCAGCAGCTTAAGCTTCTGGAACAACACTACGAAGCGAGATTCGTTGTGAGAGTTGGTCGGGGCGTAGAGTTAACCGATCAAGGACATGCTTTTCTCGATGCAATCAGGTCTATCCTCGCGCAAGCCGAGAAGATCGAAAGCGTCTTCAAGGTCAAATCGAAAGAAAAAACGAGTTTTTTAACGGTCGGGGGTAGTCGTAGTCATACTGTGACTGTTCTTCCGGAAATCCTAAAGACCTTTAAACAAAACCATCCGTGGGTTCAATTCGTCCTCGAAAGCAATGATAGCTCCACGATGGAACGACATATTTTAAATGCAGCGGTGGAAATTGCTCTCATCAATCACCCCTCATACTCTGATCAGATCGCGTACGAGCCTTACAAGGAAATGGAGATTGTGGCATTTGCTCTCGCCAAAAGCCCTTTCATTGGGAAGAAGATAACGTTAGAGGAGCTGTTCCGAATTCCCCTGGTCGTCAGGCGACGAAGCACGACCTTAAGGGAACTCTTAAGACAGGGATACAAACCAAACATTGCCGTCCAATGCGACGTATCTGAGGCCGTGAAAGGTGCTGTGCAAAAAGAGCTTGGAGTAGGCATTTTATACCGAGAAACCATCGAGCCCGACCTTAAAAGTCGCAATCTTAAGATACTCCACGTACCCGACCTGGAGAAAATAAGAACTCAATCATTCATTATCTACAACAGGTCTAAACCCCTTTCCGCTGTTGCACGGGAGTTCCTTCACGCATTGCATGAAAGCAGAGTTTCGAAAGTCGAAAGTAGGGGCTTTAGAAAAATTACGGCTTGATCGCAACTCGAACGATACCAACTTCCAGCTCCCCACAAGAACAAGTAACTAAGACTTCGTTAGCTAGCGCAGTACGTCAGCAATTGTCCTCCCAGACTTTCCTTCCTCGGACTACGTTGTCCCTCGTACCCGCTACTCGACTCTATCCGCAGCACCACCCGGGATTGAGCCATCAAGAAGATCCTAGAACTTTTACAATCAGCGTTAAGTAAAAGAAACTTACTTAACAAGGTCATAAGAAAAGTGAATAACAGTCATTCGAAGAAACTATTGGACAGGCTCTCGCTTACCCAATAGAGTGCCAACGATTACTTAAAAGTACTCTCCACATATCAGTAAAATACGTACGGCTTGGGAACCTAGTCAAAGATATTTGCTTTGCACACCCGCAAGTGATAGACGCACATCACAGGAACATCACCGACAAAGGAGGCCGCGAAATGAAAACCATTTATCGTGTTTGTCTTTTGTTCCTAACGCCTATCTTTCTATCCACCCTGGGTACTGCAGAGGCGTGGGAACCTACGAAGCCGATCGAGTTTGTCGTCCCCGCTGGCACGGGAGGCGGCGCCGATCAGATGGCTCGTTTGATCTCCGGTATAGCTGCAAAGGACAAGCTTTCTCCGCAACCGTTGATTGTCGTCAACAAGTCCGGCGGGGCCGGCGCGGAGGGCTTCCTTGACGTAAAAAGCAAGAAGGGCGACGAGTACACGATCATCATCACCCTTTCGAATCTGTTTACGACTCCCCTGGCGACGGGAACGCCCTTCAACTGGCGCGACCTGACCCCGATCGCCCGGCTGGCGCTTGACCGCTTCATTCTTTGGGTCAACGAAGAGACGCCGTACAAGAGCGCAAAGGAGTACCTGGCCGCCGTAAAGAAAAATCCCAGCACGATGAAAATGGGCGGCACCGGTTCGAAGCAGGAGGACCAGATCATCACGGTGCTACTCGAACAGAGTGAAGGCGTGAAATTCATCTACGTGCCTTTCAAGGGGGGTGGCGAGGTGTGCGTCAATCTCGTAGGCAAGCACATCGACTCCACGGTGAACAATCCCGATCGAGTGCGTGAGCCACTGGAGGGCGAAACGCGTGCGGCCGCTGGCTGTTTTCGACACCGAGCGCATACCAGACGCCGACTGGAAAGGTATTCCGACGGTGAAGGAAGCCTTGGGGGTCGATATCTCCTATAACATGCTTCGAGGCATCTTCGGCCCTCCCGCTATGCCAAAGGAAGCCGTGGACTGGTACGTCGCCTTTCTCAAGAAGGTTTTCGACTCCAAGGACTTTCAAGGCTACCTGCATACGGGAGCGCTCAAGCCGGCGTTCGCCTCTGGCAGCGAGTACGTGAAGTGGGTAGAGGAGAACGAAAAGCTCCACAAGGAATTGATGGAGAAGGGCGGCCTGATCAAGAAGTAGCATGCGCATCGCTGACCTCGTCACCGCCGCGGTCCTGATGCTGCTGGGTAGCCTCGTGATCTACGATGCCGTCCTGCTTGGAATCGGCTGGGGAAAAGAAGGGCCCGGGAGCGGCTTTTTCCCGTTTTGGCTAGCAACCCTCCTGGTTGTAATCAGCGCGGTGATCTTCTTACAGGCCTGGATGGGTCGGTCCGATCAGCCTTTCGTTACCCGGGAACGTTTCGTGCCGGTCTTGAAGGTCGTGGTGCCGATAGCCGGCTTCATCATTCTGACCGACCCACCGGGTCCGTGGCCCGGTCTCGGCCTCTATGTGTCGGGAGGGCTGTATCTTGGGTTTTATATGCGGTGGGTGGGACGCCACAACTGGTTTTCGGTCGTGGCGCTTTCTATTGCGGTTCCCCTGATGGCGTTCTTCGTTTTTGACAAGTGGTTCCTGGTACCGATGCCCAAGGGACCGGTGGAGGCCTGGTTCGGGTACTGACACGTGGGAATCGAGAACCTATTCCTCGGCTTCCAGGTTGCGATCACGCCGTTCAATATCTTTATCGCCGTGGTCGGTATCTTCATGGGCACCATCATCGGAGTCCTTCCCGGTCTCGGCGGCGCCAACGGCGTGGCGATTCTCTTGCCGCTCACCTTCACTATGCCACCGACGTCGGCCATCATTTTGCTCACATCCATTTATTGGGGCGCACTTTTCGGCGGGGCCATAACCTCGATACTTTTCAACATCCCCGGCGAACCCTGGTCGGTAGCCACGACGTTCGACGGCTACCCGATGGCCAAGCAGGGCCGGAGCGGTCAGGCCCTCACGGCCGCCTTCACCTCCTCTTTCGTGGGTGCCTTCTTCTCAATCGTTCTTATCACCTTATTTGCCCCCCTTTTGGCGGAGATCGCGCTGAAATTCGGCCCGCCGGAATTCTTCGCCATCCAGTTCCTGACATTTTCGAGTTTCGTGGGATTAGGCGGGGGCAATCCGCTTAAGTCTCTGGTTTCGATCCTCATCGGCTTTATCCTGGCCACGGTGGGGCTCGACATCGTCACGGGCCAGCTGCGTCTTACTTTCGGCTTCACCGATCTGATGAAGGGCTTCGATTTCATCGTAGCCGTGATCGGTCTTTTCGGCATTGGAGAAATCCTTTTGAGCGTGGAAGAAGGACTCAAGTTTGAGGGGACCGCCACTGGCATGAACATGCGGGTGGTGCTGGACACATGGAAGACCTTGCCACGGTACTACCGGACATTCGTCCGCGGCGCCATCATTGGCTTCTGGATGGGTTTCAAGCCGGGGGGGGCAACACCGGCGTCGTTTATGAGCTATGCCTTCGCGAAGCGCTTCTCCAAGAACCCGGAAAAATTCGGCACGGGCGAAATCGAGGGTGTCCTCGCGCCTGAGACCGCCGCTCACGCGGCGGGCGTGGCGGCCATGCTGCCGATGATCACCCTCGGCATCCCGGGCTCGCCGACCGCTGCGGTAATGCTGGGCGGGCTGATCATCTGGGGTCTCCAACCCGGCCCCATGCTTTTCGTCGACAACCCGGACTTTGTCTGGGGCCTGATCGCCAGCATGTATACCGGCAATGTGATCGGAGTCGTGATGGTGCTTGCGTTCGTACCGTTTTTCGCGGCGATTCTGCGCGTTCCGTTCGCGATTCTTACGCCGCTCATCGTGGTGGTCTGCGCCATCGGCGCTTACGCTGTGCACAACAGCATGATCGATATCTGGTATATGCTGATCTTCGGTGTGGTGGGCTACGTCTTCAAAAAGCTGGATTATCCTTTGGCACCGCTGGTGTTGGCATTGGTCCTGGGCGATCTCGCTGAGAATGCGCTCCGCCAGAGTTTGATTATGTCCCAGGGATCGCTGGCGATCTTCTTTACGCAACCGATTTCGGGAGTGATCACGGCGGCGGCGATCTTCCTCTTCATTCTGCCCATCATCACCCCCTGGTGGCGACGACTGCGGGGTCTACCCGTAACTGAGCCATCGCGGCGGGAAGCCTGAATGCTGCTAGGGTTGTCGGCGACCTCCGCCTCGTCCTACGTTATAGACTCGTTTCCATCATCGATTCTCTCACCGATCATGACAACGTGAGTAAATGTCATCGTTCCCTATTGAACTGAATTTGCCTTGCCAATACCTGGTATCATCGGCACGGGCAGAGCCGTGCAACTTTTCAATCGCACAGTTGTTCCACGAACCGTTGTTTGACAACACCTTCGCGTAACTGTTAACAAAGCGGAGGAATATAACGCAGAGATCCGCGGAATTACCGCGGAAAGCAACAAAACTTTTACGGAGGTGTGCAATGATCAGTGCTAATGATTTAAAGGGAGTGCTCGGGATGATGCCTGCTTTTGCCACCCCGGATGCGGTCGATATCCGGGCAATGCAAACCATCGCGGTCGATAATCTCAAGGAAGGCGTCGACAGGATCATCAAAGACGGCGTCAACAACATCGCCACGACGGGCACATACGGCGAATGCTACAACTTACTGTTTGATGAATTTAAGATCCTGGCAGTAGCGACCGTAGAGGCCGTCAAGAAAAGTGTGCCGTTGTTCATCGGTTGCACCAGCCCCAACCCGCGGGAGGTCGTGCAAAAAATGAACTTCGTCAAGGACCTCGGGGCGGACGGAGTCCTGCTTGGAGTGCCTTACTATGAGACCCTTCACGTGCAAGATGCGATCAAGTTCTATCACGATATCGCTGATCTTTTCCCGAGCCTCAATATCCTTATTTACCACAATCCCGACAATCACAAATTCACAATCCCAGTTTCAGCCTTTAAAGAGCTGGTGAAGAAGCCCAGTATCATCGGCATGAAAGACAGTCATAGAAGTACGCAAGCTTTCATGAACTTACAGAAGATCGTTAAGGGAAAGATCAGCGTCTTCGTCAACCAGACCCAACTTTATCCCTACTATAGGTTAGGCGCGGCCGGTTGCTGGTCAACCGAGGTCTGGATGGGACCGTGGCCCGTGTTGTATTTGCTGGATCTTGTCCGACGGGGCGAAGATGAAAGTGCAATCGAAGTCATCGATGACCTGGTCGGCGATGGGAGCGGAGGGAAGCCAGTACCAGGCGCGGGCAACAAACGCCCGGCAGAGTTTGCCGATTACTGCAAGGTCGGGCCCACTCGCATACCTTTCGTAACATTCCCCGAGGCCGAACTTGCCAAGGCCAAGCGGCGCGCGGAGCACTGGATGAAGCTCAACGCGAAATATCGCCCGCTGGTAGAAGCACAGAAAGCTCGCTCGGCGGCATAGATCGTTCAAACCACACGCGCAACAAGTGAGCAGCCGAACCCCCGGACCACCGTCCGGGGGTTTTTTTTCGGAGACTTCGAGTGCGCCGGCAATACCGGGATATTTTTTTCTTCGTCTTTTTTGTTGAGCCCATTCTAGTGAATTTTAAGCGGATCCCAAACTTTGCTTGATAAAGGACAGTCGCGGCTCTATCATATTCCGCAGCAAGTGCACGGGAGGATTTGATGGGATTTTATGCGGATTCATGGTTGCGCGAGGCTCGCGACAAGGTAGGTGCTTATCCAGAGCAACCAGGCGGAGGAAATTATTGGAGCACAACGGACTTTCAAAAGATTTCGGAGGCAATTGAGAAAGCGATCAAGGCTGCTTTAGTCGAGTGCCACGGCAGCATCCCACGGCAACACGACCACAATAAACTTGTGTCCCTCTGCCAGACAACGGGTGTCTGGGATGTTCTTCCGCCAGCGCTAAAAATTTTGGTGGAAGAAATAGAATCCTACCGCACAGCAAATTTCCGATGCCCCTACATCGTCCCCTGAACAACTTCAAAGATACTTTGTCATTGCACGCCGGCTGATCGACTACATGGAATATCACGTTATCGGAAACGACTCTGTTCTGAGACGTCTTAAAGTCGCTTAGAGGATGTCGCGGCTGGGCCTAACAATCCGCTTCGAAACCTGAAGTCGCCCCTTTATAGACCAGTCAACAGAAGAACTATCGCCGCAGCTAGACCCGTAGCGCACAGCACTCCGATGCCGGCCATGACAAAGGTCTCTCGGGTGGGATTTATCCTAGGAGGTGGAACGTCAGGGATCAGTATTTTTCGTGATTTGAAAAGACGTCCCATGGACCATTCCGCAGAGCATCTTTTGTACCAGCCCACGAAGCGTCCATAGGATGACCCAAAATGACCATTATTTTGGAGTTTTTGGCGAGGACCAGGCTAAAAGACCGGGAACCTGCCATGGTTAGAAAGGTCGGTTTTCTAGGCGGAGTTTGCCAGCATGACATTTTCGCCTTCCATGCTGGCGGAGGTGAACCGCGGAACTTTAGATCCAGCTCAATATTTGAGGGGATGGAAAGGTAAGTCTCTTTTCCTCGCTATTGTTTTTTTTCCGTCTCTGTGCGGACGTCGGCGGACTTGATCCACCCGACGAGACCCTTCGGAGTCTTCACCATATACCACTCATTTCCACCGTTACTCTGGCCCAATGGGATGAGCGTATCTCCCTGGGATAGTTCGGCTATTTTCTCTGCCTCATCGTCTTGCCGCGGATAAAGCCCAGCCTGTCTAGACGCAACGACCAACGCCGACGGAACGGGGCGCCCCCCTGCGTCTCCGATTCCCTCGACAACCCCTTTACCTTTATTATTCTGAGACAATGCCCTCGAAGCTTTCTGATTGACGTCGCCTTGTCTCTGGCCAACACCTCCGACGGTTCTGCCGTATTCACCGATGGCTTGAGCCAGGAGTTGACCCGGAGCCAAAAATCCCAGGAGTAGCCCGACCATTAGTGCTTTTATGGTTTGCATAGCGAGACCCCTTTCCAGAAAGAAAACGAGGCGAAAGGATACTATGTTACTGGTCTTGCGACAAGGAAGACAAAACCCTTTTCGACGCAAAAACCGGACGGCCAGCAGATAAGCCGCCGAATATAGGTGACCGGTGCAAAAGCCCCGTCGTCCTTTTGAAGCCCGAGTTTACATTTAGGCGGGAGAGATTTGTCAATCCCGATCCCTTTGGAGAACTTTCGGAAGAAGCATCGCCATTGTCTTATTTGCTGGCCGAATAGCGAGGCAATGGCCGGTTACCATATCTCACCCGACAGAGACGCTGTTAGCCGCAGGCTCATCCGATTGAGATGAGGGTTCCAACTCTTGAACAGTTTTCTTACGCTTATGAAAAGCGAGAAAGGCAGTCACTCCAGTGAGCGCGACAAGAGTAATTGCAGAAATTGCAAGACCAACTGTAAATGACCTCGGCTCATAGCGAAACTCCACGGTGTGGTTGCCAGCAGGCAATGGGACAGCGCGAAAGAATAGGTTCGCTCTTCGGATAACTTCCTCTCGACCGTCCACGAAAGCCCTCCAACCAGGATAATACGAATCGCCAAGAACTAAGATTCCCTCGTTATCAGCCGACGTCGTTATCCTAACGCGTGAATTCTCATACCGTACGATTTTGGCCGTTGCTTTCAACTGACGTACTGGTGGCATCGGTATCTCACTATCGAGCACGACTTCTCGTGTTGGATCGAATCCCGCGCTGGATAACCGCTGCAGCACCTGCCTAGAGTCTTTCTCCACCACTGCCCTGTTGACAATATAGGCGCGTGAAATAGTTCCCTCGATTTCGTAAAGCCACGAAAAGGAATCGGGAAAATGCCCAGTCCGACGAGTGCCGTTCTCGGGCAGAGCTTGAAAAGCCACGAGGTATTTTACGTTAAACGTACGCAAGAGCTTTATCTGGGTGGTGAAGTCAAGCTGGTTGGCGAAGAAGAGGAAATCCGTATACGGCTGTCTTCCCAGCGCGTCGATTTCCTGGAAATAATCAACGCCGTAAAATAGCCCTGCATTAGGGAGAAGGTTTTCAAACGATAGCGCGATTGATTCTTTCAATGTTGGGTGGCCCAGAACGGTTACCGCACTGGGGTGTAAATCTCGGGCCGACGGATAGTAAAAAAATCGATTCAGGTCACTCTCTCGTGTCTGCAAGACCCGCTTGCTTTCATATACGAAGCCGGGGTGTAGGGGAAATAGAAAACCTTTGTGCGCCCAAGCGAGATCGACAAAAACCGCCGATACCATAAGAACGCCAAAAACGCGTAGCCGGATCGCTTTGGTTTTTGCCAAGACAATCAGCAATAGAAATCCTAGAGAGAGGGCAACTTGCCTATCCAAATTTGACATTGCCCCAGCGATCTTCTTGGCGTGGTCGGGAGACAACACCGGAACCCAGTTTTGAGCGGCGATGAAACGACCGAGTAGGTCCAGATTGGACCTAGAAAAAATATAGATCCCCAGCCACGCTACGCATACCATGGAGAGAGCTACTAAGGGTCCCTTAACGCTGCCCCCTTCGTTCAATAGCGAATCGCTGAGTCCTTTGAGAGCTACATATAAGAGAAGTACGTAAGTGAAGAAAAAAAATTTTGCCGGGAAACGAAATGCTCCGAGAAACGGTAGATGACGAAACAGGAAAGGATAAATAGGCGTATAGCTACCCAGAGCAACTATCAATGACGCGGCAACTAAACTCATGAGCGCAATTTTTTCGCGTAAAGAACTGAAACAAAGCCAGAGACTTATCCCAAAGGCAGAGATTGCTCCCAGATAGTAACTTACGAAAAATGGCGCTTCACGGCCAAAAAAAAGACGGACCCCCTTGGAGGTCGTCGGGTCAATCTCTTTGTCCAAGAAAAAAAGGTTTAGAAGGTTCATGGGGTTAAGGGACCAGTGCAAGGCCTCTTGCGGTGGGATTGGTTGTTGTCGCCGCGATTCCAAGAAAAGTTCGGCAGTGGGAAGAACTTGGACCATCACGAGTCCCAAGACTAAAAGATTCGCGGCTATTAAAACAGACACCAGCTTTCCACGCGATAAGGTGGACACAGACCGCCTCACCTTCATTCCATCGAGAAGAACCAAGACCATGCTGATCGCAAATAGTTCGGGAGAACCTGCTAGAAATTGCATCGCGGTAATCAAGGTGAACGCTAGAAAATTCTTCCACGAGCTCGAACGAAGAAGTTTCTCCCAGCTCAAAATGACCCAAGGGAGCCAGACCGCGGTTTGAAAGTGATTCAGCAAGTTGCTCAGGGAAACAACGGTCCCCCCGAGGGCGAACAGCAACGCCCCAACGATTGACAAGTAGGGAGGAAATTTCCAGTTGCGGCAGAGAAGATAAGCCCCAATCCCTGCTATCAAGAAGTGGAATATGAAAATGGCGCGGATCGCTGGGAAGAAGGACAGAATCAAAAATAGATGTGCGGCGGATAGAACACACCTGACTGGAAGGCAGCCAACAGCGGAAATCCCATGGCCATGTGGCGGTTCCAGAGGGGCAGCTCTCCAGACCGAAAACTCTCATAGAGAGTAAATCGTAATGGATAAAAATATGGACCTAAGTCGCGGAAGAACGGGACTTGTTCTTGGAGAATCAAGTCTTGGCAAAACCAGAGGATTAACAAAGATAAGATGAGTAAAGGCATGAGCCTGGATAAACGATTTCCCCAAGCGATTCTCGAATCCATAAGTCGTTTGTCGTTTGCTGAGTAGTTAGAAGACGGTACGGGTAACCAACAAAGAAAAAGGGGGTGGTCGCTCACGACTCACCCCCTTTGTAAACAATTTCAGCTAAAGTGAGCGATACTCTCGTTACTGACAAGGACCTCCCGTTATCTGTCCAGTCGCACTACTAAAAGTCCAGGTGTCGCTAGCGCAGTTCGCGTGCTGAGCAGTTATGGAAAATGCGTTCGTTGCAACCGTCGCAGTTGACGTGACATCATTGCTCTTGTTAAACCCTGTCGGCGTTCCACTGGCCATCGCTCCACCCTTGTACGTGAAAGCTTGGGTAAAATAAGCTTCCTGCGCCGTAGCCGCATTCCTGAGATCGGATTTAACTTGTGCTTCATAGCCACGTTTTCTATAGGCCGAGAACTGAGGAATCGCAATGGCCGCCAAGATACCTATGATTGCGACAACAACAAGAAGTTCGATAAGTGTAAACCCGGATTCGTTGCGTAACCTTAAATTGTCCATTTGTGAAGTACTCCCTTCGTTTATATTTTCCCGTTGTTAATGTCTCCTGCGACCTCCTACGGGAGTGGAGGTCACAAGCAACTAGATCATAAAAAAACAGTCCCCTATATTCTCACCTCCTTGGGCAAAGGCGTTCGGAAGCTAAGACCTAAAAATGTGCACCGCAAATCCAGGGCCAGCCTGATTTCGCGAGACGCAGGGTCACAACAGAGGGTGATTGTGGATTTTCACTTGTTTCAAAAATTGCGACTTATTAAGAGCTTATAGGTTGTCCGAAAAGATCGAGGCCCCTTGGAAGTTTAGCTAGTAGCGGGCGGGATCATTCTAGTTTACGTAAAAGAGAATTTGGATTGTAACAAAATTTGTTATTGACCCGCCGGCGAATCATCAGCGAGCGACGGCGTTTTTGGAGTTCAGCAATCCATATTTTTCCAGTCGATGGCGAAGAGATCTATAGTTAATGCCCAAAATCTCGGCAGCTCGCTTTTGTACCCCATTTGTCCTTTTAAGCGCGCCCAAAAGGATGCATTTTTCATGCGTTTCCAATTCAACGTCCAAAGACAAGCCTTTGGCGAAAAACAGATCCGCACCGCCGGGCGCGGTTCTCTCAAAAACCTCGGCTTCCTCGTTGATTGCCACTCCTTTGATATGGGCTGGTAGATCTTCCTCAGTCATAATATTCTTATTCGCGACCGCGACCGCGTGTTCGATTATGTTTTCTAGCTCACGGACATTTCCCGGATAGCTATATCCCATTAGATGCATCAAGGCGCCGCTAGATATTTCCTCCACTTGCTTGCCGTGGGAAGCTGCAAATTTGCGCATAAAGTGATGTGCCAGCGTTGGAATGTCCTCCTTTCTGTTGCGAAGCGGAGGCATCACTATCTGTACGACGTTAAGCCGATAAAATAGATCTCTCCGAAACCGACCGTCTTCCATCTCTTTGTGCAAATCTCGGTTCGTCGCGGAAATGACCCGTACATCAACTTTGATCTGCTTGCTGCCCCCCACCGGGGTAAAAGCTTTCTCTTGCAAAACCCTCAGCAGTTTTACCTGCAGGTGGAGCGGCAATTCCCCGACCTCATCTAGAAAAATCGTTCCTTGATCAGCCTGTTTGAACAACCCCAGATGTTCGGCAACAGCACCGGTGAAGGCGCCACGGGCATGTCCAAACAGCTCGCTTTCAATCAGGGTTTCGGGTATGGCGCCGCAATTGACCGCAACGAAAGGCATGTTTTTCCTTGATCCATTAAGATGAATCGCGCGCGCGATGAGTTCTTTGCCGGTCCCGCTTTCCCCTGTAATCAGAATGTTCGTGTTGTTTCTCGCCACCTTTTGAACCAGATTATAGATCTTTTCGATTCCACCACTCTTGCCGATGATACCCTCGAAATAGAAATCCGCATCCTCAATCCCACCAGGCCTTTGCTCCAGGTCGAACTCCCGCCCCCGACGCAATTCGTCCTCAAGTCGCAACTTCTCCTCAACCTCTCTTTGCTTACTGATGTCTTCGAAGATCGAGACGTAACCGACCAGCTGGTCGGACGCGTTGCTCAACGGTGCCAGCGTAAGTCGTAGCTGTTTCTGGTGTCCCTCGGAGGCAGCGAACGCGATCTCATCGGTCGAGATGCTTCGCCCTTCTCGTGAGCCGAGAAAGTTGGGCGTCATCCCTGGAAATATCTCATCCAACTTCTTTCCCTTAACATTTGCCTCTTGGAGCGACGTCAAATTCTGAGCCTGGCTGTTAAAGTAGTTTATGCGCCCTTCCGCATCCGTAATCGCAACACCGCTACCCACTCCCTGGAGAAGAGTCTCTTTAAGCGCGTCGAGCTCGAGGTAATCCGTATGTTTTTCCTTGAGCAGTCTTTCAGTCTCACTCAGTTTACGAGCGAGAAACCCGCCCAGTCCGGCAATGGCGAAAAAACTGCCAATGTTCAGTACCCCCGGCATCAGCTGCGACCATGACACGGGAATGCCGCTGCCGTGATGGAAAGTGCTGGTCCAACTCAGAAGAGCCACATAGCACAAACTGGAAAACCCTGCGGTAAAGAACGCCCCTCGATAAAACAACAGAATGGCTCCGTTCATCACGGCGAGATTGTAGAGAAAAGGGAACGGGCTCGTGAAATCTCCGGTAAGCCAGATAATGCCCGTGATCAAGACAACATCGAAATCGATTTGGAGATGCGCAAAGAAACGAAGGTCAGGGATATACGGGAGGACGAGAGCTGATCCAATGGAAATGGCGTAGGCAATGATGAGCGGGATCGAAAGCGTATAAAAAAAATGAAGATCCCCGTTGTTCTGCTTGAAAAACTGGAAGAGCGCCGTCGCGCCCAAGAAAAAGGATAAGATGACAACCCGGAGAAAGAGCAGCCATCTGATTTTCTCTGTCAAATCCTTGCGCTCGTCGATCACAGTAAAGGCTTGCGCTCCAACGAAGGTGAAGATATCGGACTCTACGTTTGTTCTAAGACACCACGGAACCTAATTGAAAGATCGGCAGATACATTGAGATAACCAATCCGCCGAGGATCACTCCGAGGACAACCATGATCATGGGCTCCATGAGGGCAGTCAAATTGGCGACAGCATCATCTACTTCGTCTTCATAAAGCTCAGCCACCTTTCTAAGCATGGTGTCCAGCCCGCCGGTGTTCTCGCCGACGGCCACCATCTGGCAAACCATTGGCGGAAAGATCTTGCTCTCTCGCAAAGGCTCAGCCACCGTTCTTCCCTGACTGATGCTTACTCGGCTGTCCATGATCGCTTTTTCAATGACACGGTTACCTGCGGTCCTGGCCGTGATCGCCAGGCCGTCGAGGATTGGGACGCCGGAACTCAGAAGGATAGCCATGTTTTGTGAGAAGCGAGCTACCGCTACCTTGCGCAATAAATCGCCCACAACGGGCAGCCTGAGGAGGAATCGATCAATGTTCATCTGTCCATTATCCGTTTGATAATAGAAGCGAATTCCGACAATGATTCCGACAAGGGCAAAAACCATATAGAGAAAGTTGGCGCGGAACCAATTACTGATGTTGATCGTTATCTGTGTGGGCGCCGGCAAGGCTTTACCCATGCTACCATAGAGTTCCGCAAAAACGGGGATAACGAAGATCAGTAAGATGGCCACAACGACGATAGCGACTACAATGATCGTGCAAGGATAAATCATCGCCCCTTTAACTTTTTTCTTGAGCTTGTTGGCCTTTTCGATAAATAGGGCGATTCGATTGAGGATTGCGTTCAACACACCGCCAGCCTCACCGGCTTGGACCATATTGACATACAGGTCGTCGAAGATTTTCGGGTGTTTTCGAAGAGCCTCAGCCAATGTAGAACCGCCTTCGACATCTTGCTTGATCGCACGCAGGGTATTGCGTAGTACCTTGCTTTCGCTTTGTTGAGTCTGAATATCCAAGCATTGTACGATGGGTAGCCCGGCATCGATCATCGTAGCGAACTGCCGGGTGAATACAGAAAGGTCCCGGGCCTTAATCTTTTCGCCAAAACCGGGGATTTTGATTTCTGTATCCAATCCCCGGCCTTTTTCCCGAATCCGGTTCGGGATCGGCCGAATTCTGCGATCCCGCAGGATCGCAAAAACGGCTTCCAGATTGGGCGCTTCGACTTCCCCTTTCAGGACTCGTCCCTGCGCGGTTTTTCCTTCCCACAGGAATATTGCCATCGATTACGTCCTCTCTTGAAAACCTAATCTTAGTTTGCTCAACGGCGTTAAAAATCACCGGGGACCGGTCTTTTGCACCGGCCGGGCGTCAGAAACCCAATGAGAAAACCGATCCAAACCCTTTGTCCGTATCGGTTACGCGAACGGTTTCCTCAATAGTCGTTAGCCCCTCACGAACCTTCTGGAGGGCGCTCATACGGAGCGTGCTCATGCCCAGTTTCACGGCCTCTCGCTTGAGCTCAACCACCGACGCATTCCGCAGAATCAACTCCTTGACACCCTCGTGCATGACCATCACTTCATAGATGGCCAAACGGCCTCGATATCCCGTGCCGTTACAATTGGCACAACCTCGCCCATGAAAGGTGGAAAAGCCGGCGCCAACCTCTGTTGGGTCCACACCTAAATTGATCAAAATCTCAGGACTCACTTCTCCCGGTTCTTTGCACTTTTCGCAAATTCGCCGTACCAACCTTTGGGCCGCGATCAGATTAATGGACGAAATCAGCAAGAAAGTCTCGACGCCCATGTTGACCAAGCGATCAACGGTAGAAGGAGCATCGTTGGTATGGAGAGTGCTGAGGACCAAGTGACCCGTCAACGCGGCTTTGACGGCGATCTGCGCAGTTTCAAGATCGCGAACTTCTCCGACCATAATGATGTCGGGATCCTGTCGAAGAAATGACCGCAGGGCGGCGGCAAAGGTTAACCCGATTTGCTCCCGGACCTGCACTTGGTTGATTCCAACCAAGTTGTACTCGACCGGATCTTCGGCCGTGGAAATGTTGACGTCGGGTTTGTTGAGCTCCGAGAGCGCGGAATAGAGCGTAGTCGACTTTCCGCTACCCGTCGGACCGGTGATAAGAATCATGCCGTATGGTTTGTGTATCGCTTCCAAGAAATCTTTAAGGGTTTGCGGATCGAAACCAAGTTTGGACATGTCCAGTTGGAGATTGGATTTGTCCAATAACCGCATGACGACTTTCTCGCCAAATAACGTCGGTAGTACCGAGACGCGGATATCCAATTCTCCGCCTACTCCCATCTTTAACTTGATCCGGCCATCCTGGGTGAGGCGCCGCTCAGCAATATCCAGTCCGGCCATGACCTTGAGGCGGGACACTAAAGGATTTTTTAGCCGAAGGGGCGGACTCATGATCTCCTGAAGAACCCCGTCCACTCGGAACCGCACGCGAAAGATTTTTTCGTAGGGCTCGATGTGAATGTCGCTGGCTCGTCGCTTCGCGGCGTCGGCCAAGATCGCATTCACTAAGGTCACTACAGGCGCCTCCATAGTGGCCTGCTGAAGTTCCTGGAGGTTAACGTCATCGCTTTCGTGGATAACCTCCATCTCTCCATCGCCAAATTTTTTCAAAACCTCATCGTAGCTTACTCCCCCAAAGCGGTGATCGAGAGTTTTTTTGATCGCTGAAGGGGGAGCCAGCATAACCCTCACGCCGTAGCCCGTGATAAACTTCACTTCATTGATTGCAACGAGGTCTGTTGGGTCGGCCATGGCCACCGTGAGTGTAGAACCAAGAAGTTTTACCGGCACCAGCTGATGCTTTTGAATGATTTGAGGTGGAACAAGGCCAAAGACCGAATCTTCGATTTCTGAGGGACTTAAATCAACTTTTTCGATACTGAACTGCTTGGCAAGAAACTCGGTCAGGGTATCTTCGGCAGTAAAACCAAGCCGAACCAGCTCTCTAATGACACTGGAGCCCGTATCACGCTCCTTTTCCTGAGCCTGGACGAGCTGATCGCGGGAAACAATCCCTCCCCGCACCAATAACTCTGCAATACGCGGTTCCATACGACCTTAGCTATCTGAAGGGATGTAAATTATCTTAAAAGAAAGCCAATTCTGTCAACAGTTTTAAATAAAAGAACGGGCTTCTGTTTGGGAGCCGAGAAGAAGCAAGCTTTGGCAACCTAGGGTTTTTCGCGCAGTGCGGCCTGCGCGGCGGCGAGTTTAGCGATGGGAACGCGGAAAGGTGAACAACTTACATAGTCCAACCCGACCTCATGGCAAAAGGCAACTGATTTTGGATCACCGCCGTGTTCTCCACAGATACCGATCTCCAGGTTTCGGCGTATTTTGCGTCCTTTTGTGATGGCGATCCGCATCAATGCGCCGACTCCGTCACGATCGAGGCTAACGAAGGGATCTTCAGCCAATAGCCCGTCGAGTACATAGGTGGGGAGAAATTTCCCGGCATCATCCCGCGACAAGCCCAGACATGTCTGCGTTAGATCGTTGGTGCCGAAAGAGAAAAACTCGGCTTCCTCGGCGATTTCATCGGCCACCAGGCAGGCTCTAGGAAGCTCTATCATGGTCCCGATCAGATAGCGGACTTTAACCCCATAAGAGGCCATCGTCTCACGAGCGACTTGTTCGACAATCTTCCGCTGTGCGACCAATTCTCCACGGGATCCGACCAAAGGAATCATCACCTCCGGAAAAGGATTTTTTCCCTCTTTGCGCAACTCGCATGCCGCTTCGAAGATTGCCCGCGCCTGCATCTCGGTGATCTCCGGATAAGAAATCCCCAGACGGCAACCCCGATGCCCCAACATCGGATTGAATTCCTGCAGAACTTTGACTTTATCTCGAAGCCGGTCAGCCGGAACTCCCATGACTTGTGCTAGTTCAACGATTTCGTCATCCCTATGGGGGAGGAATTCGTGCAATGGAGGATCCAGCGTACGGATGGTCACGGGAAGATCACCCATGATGTCGAGGATACCTTTGAAGTCTTCTTTTTGCATAGGCAGTAATTTTGCCAATGCCCGCCGCCTTCCCGCTTCGTCGTCCGCCAGAATCATCTCGCGTACGGCTTGAATCCTGTCGCCTTGAAAGAACATATGCTCCGTACGGCAGAGACCGATGCCTTCGGCGCCAAAGGCCTTCGCCACGCGCGCTTGGTCGGGTTGATCCGTATTGGTCCGCACGCCAAGGGTGCGCACTTCATCCGCCCACTTCATGAGCGCGGCGTATTGCTGAAAGACGTGTGACTTCTTCGGTGTTTTCTCTCCCCCCAGCAGCAGCTGAAGAACCTCAGATGGACGAGTCCGAATTTCTCCCTGGATCACCTCTCCGGTGCTTCCGTCCACTGAGATCCAATCGCCTTCATTTAATACCAACTCGCCAACCCGCAGCGTGCGCGCTGTATAATCGACGTTCAATGCTTCACATCCGGCCACACAAACCTTTCCCATTTGCCGGGCGACCAAAGCTGCGTGGGATGTCATCCCTCCCCGGGCTGTAAGAATTCCCTCAGCTGCCTCCATGCCGCGGATATCATCCGGGCTGGTTTCCGTTCGGCATAGGACGACCTGTTCGCCGTTTTCCCTTCGTGCCACCGCATCCTCTGAGTGAAAAACAATCTTTCCAGTGGCCGCCCCGGGTCCAGCGGGTAGCCCTTTGGCAAGAATGCGTCCCTCCTTGGCGGCTTGTTCTTTGTCTTTATTGTCAAAAATAGGGCGTAAAAGCTGATTTAGATGGTCTGCCTCAACTCTCAGTAAAGCTTCCTTCTTGCTGATGATCCGCTCTTTGACCATATCCACCGCGATCCGCACCGCGGCAAAACCAGTCCTCTTACCACCCCGAGTCTGAAGCATCCATAGCTTGTTGTCTTCCACCGTGAACTCGATATCCTGCATGTCCTTGTAGTGCGTCTCGAGAATCTTGCAGACCTTTTGAAGTTCTGCGTAGGGCCGGGGCATTACCGTTTTCAGCTCCGCGATCGGTCTCGGTGTCCGGGTGCCCGCGACCACATCCTCTCCCTGAGCGTTGATGAGAAACTCACCATAGAATGACTTTTCTCCGGTCGAAGGATTCCGCGTGAAAGCCACACCCGTAGCGCACTTTTCGCCAAGATTTCCAAACACCATGGCTTGGACGTTCACCGCCGTCCCCCAATTGTGCGGGATGTGGTAAAGTTCACGGTACGCGACGGCGCGATCGTTGTTCCATGAACCAAAAACAGCTCCTATCGCACCCCAAAGTTGTTGCTCGGGATCGCTGGGGAATTCTTTTCCTGTATGCGACTTTACGAGTTCCTTGAATGCAGCGACTAGAGCTTCTAGGTCCTCGGCTTCGAGCTCAGTATCAAAGCGCACGCCGCGCTTCTTTTTTCTTCTCTCTAAGATCTCTTCAAACGGGTCACGCTCGGTTCTTTCCTTAGGTTTAAGTCCCAAGACGACATCCGCGTACATTTGCACAAAGCGCCGATAAGAATCGTACGCAAACCTGGGATTCTGCGTGCGGCGGATTAATCCCTGCACCGTCTCATCATTGAGGCCCAAGTTGAGAACCGTATCCATCATTCCGGGCATTGACTCGCGCGCGCCCGAGCGCACGGAGACTAGCAAAGGATTGTCGGAATCGCCGAATCGTCGTCCGAGGATCTTTTCGATTCTGGCAAGACCCGCCATAACGCCAGATTCCAGCCCCTTCGGGTACTGCCGCTGATGCGCGTAATGGTAGTTACATACGTCAGTTGTGATGGTAAAGCCTGGCGGCACGGGCGCTCCGATACGTGTCATTTCATGCAGGCCCGCTCCTTTCCCTCCGAGCAGCTCGCGCATGGCTGCTCTGCCTTCGGCTCTACCGCCACCGAAAAAATAGACTAACTTTTTCTTGTTAAGCATGATCCTCGATCCTTATCCCCGGTTGTTAGAATGCTCGCTACAGCAAAGACCTAGCGGAAGCTACTTCATGCCAAAGAGAATTGATGAAGAAACGCAGCCGACTTGATCTCCCGCTCCATGTGAAACTCGATGAATCGAATCACGACGGAACGAATCTCCTTTACCACCCCCGTTGAGAGCGAAATATCCGGTGAGCGTCTTTCCTCTTGGAGGTTCGTCAGGATTTCCAATGTTGCTGCCGAAAGCGAAAAAATTTCTTTCCGCATTCGCGAACAGGACTCACAAAGAATTCCACCATCCCGCGGACTGAAGTGCCAGCGCGACGCCCATCGATCTCGACGCTCTCTGCCGCAACGTCGGCAACTCTCCAGCCAGGGCTGATAACCAGCCAATTTAAGGAGCTTAAGCTCAAAAGAGGTTAGAAAAGTTAGCGACGTCGCTTGCTCTTCAAGATGGGTGAGGCCGTCCTTCAGATGTCTGAACACCAAACGGTTCTCTTCCCGTTCACCAATCAATCCATCTGTAATCTCGACCAGATAAGAAGCAAAGGAAATTTTCTCCAGACTGGTTAGTAGATGCTTAAACCCGAACGCAAGGTCTGAAGCTATAATAAACACCAAATTACCCTGGGCCCGGTCGTGAAAACGGAGATTGACCAGAGAAAAAGGTTCTAGAGAATTGACAAAGCGCTTGCGTGAGCGTTTCGCCCCCTTGGCAATGCCGGTAAGTTTCCCATGACTCTCGGTCAGGAAAGATACAATCTTGTCCGACTCCCCGAAAGCCCAAGTGCGCAACACAATAGCCGGGGTGACGTGGCAAGGAAGCATGGTAAAAAATGATCGGAGTTTAAGCTTAAGAGAATTTATCACTTTTTATCGAAGCAGACAACTATTTAAAATATCAGAGGTTTTGGCGAAGATGAAACTTGACAATGGAAAACACGATGATTAAGTTTCCTAAACCTTTGTGAGGAAAAATAATGGCCGACGAAAAGATTGACGAACAGACAATGACACCTCCACCCGGTAGCGAAAATGAGCCCTCGTCGAACAATCCGGAATCTGCGACACTAGATCAGGCATCCGAGCTGGCAAAGCTACGCGAACAGCTGGAATCAAAAATGAAAGAAGCCAAGGAGAATTACGACCGCTACCTCCGTCAAGTCGCAGACCTAGAAAATTTTAGAAAGAGAGCTAGTCGGGAAAGGGACGACGCGATTCGCTTCGCTAATGAGGCTCTGGTCAAAGATCTTCTTCCGGTTGTGGATAATCTGGAACGGGCCGTGGCGCATTCAAAAGACGGAGGTAACGGAAAGCCACTTGTAGAAGGTGTCGAGATGGTTCTCAAAGCGTTCTTCGATATTCTCGCCAAACATGGCGTCGTGCCTATTGCAGCCGTTGGGCGGCCCTTTGATCCCGAGAAACATGAAGCAATGGCTCAAATAGAGAGTGGCACCTACGAACCAAATACGGTCGTCGAAGAATATCACAAGGGTTACCTGCTCCGGGATAGACTCCTTCGCCCTGCCTTGGTAAGCGTAGCTAAGACGCCGAAATCTCAAGGGAAAAAAAACAGCGGCGGCGAGGTTGAAAACGAACCTGGAGATGATTAAATTTTCACTTGATTATCCGAAATCTTACAGAATTTTAAGGAGTAATTAAGATGGCAAAAGTTATTGGCATTGACCTCGGGACAACCAACTCCTGCGTTGCAATTATGGAGAGTGGCGACCCGACCGTTCTCGCCAACTCAGAAGGCAGTCGCACGACCCCGTCTGTGGTCGCTTTTACCGATAGCGGTGAGAGATTGGTCGGGCAAATCGCTAGAAGGCAGGCCATCACCAACCCTGAAAACACTATTTTTGCCGTCAAGCGTTTGATCGGCAGGCGTAGTGACGATCCTCTGGTTCAGAAGGCAGCCAAGGTGTTGCCCTATAAGGTGGTTCGTAACGAGAACGGTGACGCCTGGGTGGAAATTCGGGGTAAACAGTATAGTCCGGCAGAAATTTCGGCTTTTATCTTACAGAAGATGAAGCAGACCGCAGAAGACTATCTTGGTGAAAAGGTAACCGAGGCTGTGATCACCGTACCGGCTTACTTTAATGACAGCCAGAGGCAGGCCACCAAGGATGCCGGACGCATTGCAGGGCTTAACGTATTGCGCATTATCAATGAACCTACAGCCGCCTCTCTCGCGTACGGACTGGACAAGAAGAAAGACGAGAAGATCGCCGTCTTCGACCTTGGTGGCGGAACATTCGATATATCGATATTGGAACTGGGTGACGGTGTCTTCGAAGTTAAAGCAACAAATGGGGATACCTTTCTGGGCGGTGAAGACTTCGACCAAAGAATCATCGATTACCTCGCAGATGAATTCAAAAAAGATCAAGGGATTGATCTGCGCAAAGATCGAATGGCGCTGCAGCGCTTAAAAGAAGCGGCGGAAAAGGCAAAATGCGAGCTCTCTTCTTCTATGGAGACCGATATTAACCTGCCGTTTATCACCGCGGATCAGCAAGGACCAAAGCATCTCAACATGAAATTGACCCGCTCTAAGCTTGAGGCGCTGTGTGCGGATTTGATCGATCGTACGGAAGGCCCATGCCGGCAAGCGCTTAAGGATGCTGGACTCTCCCCCAGCGACATCAATGAAGTTATTTTGGTAGGGGGCATGACTCGCATGCCTGCCGTGCAGGAACGAGTAAAGAAAATCTTCGGTAAAGATCCCCACAAAGGGGTCAACCCCGATGAGGTTGTCGCTGTAGGGGCTGCCATCCAGGCCGCCGTTTTGAAAGGTGAGGTCAAGGATGTGTTACTTCTCGATGTTACGCCCCTTTCACTGGGGATCGAGACCCTTGGCGGGGTATTTACAAAATTAATTGAGCGCAACACCACGATACCGACGAAGAAAAGCCAAATCTTCTCCACAGCCCAAGATAACCAAACCGCCGTGTCGATTCGCGTATTTCAAGGAGAGCGGGAGATGGCGGTCAATAACAAGCTTTTGGGGCAATTTGATCTGGTTGGAATTCCGGTAGCGCCGCGCGGGGTCCCACAGGTTGAAGTGACTTTCGACATCGATGCCAATGGTATTGTTCACGTCGCGGCCAAAGACCTCGGTACGGGCAAAGAGCAGTCCATCAAAATTACCGCATCGAGCGGTCTCAGCGAAGATGAGATAAAACAGATGGTCAAAGATGCTGAAGCCCATGCCGCAGAAGACAAGAAACACAAAGAGACGGTCGAAGCACGCAATCAGCTTGACTCGCTTGTCTACTCGACAGAGAAATCGCTCAAGGAGTATGGAGGCGACTTGGATGCCGGCGTCAAAGAAAATATTGACAGCGCGCTCAAGAAAGCCAAAGAGGTCTTGGAAGGACAAGATGCCCAGGCGATGCGCTCGGCTGCCGAGCAACTGAGTCAGTCTTCTCATAAACTAGCGGAAGCTATGTATGCTAAGGCTTCGCGACAACAACCGGAGCAGGAGGCTTCGGGAGACGCCAAGGAACAGCCGACGAGCGACGGTAAGAAAAAGAAAGACGATGTCGTCGATGCGGACTTCGAGGAGGTTAAAGACTAGAACTAGATTTCCTAAAGTAACGCAGTGACTGATCTTCGTGACAAAAAAGAAAGCCCCTGCTCCTACTTTTGATTGAGGAGAGGGGCTTTCTAACGTATGCAGATTTTTTGAGGTCCAGACTTGAGCGATAAAAGAGATTATTACGACTTGCTAGGTGTCGATCGCGGCGTCGGCGAAGACGAGATAAAGAAGGCTTATCGCAAGCTTGCGCTAAAGTACCACCCGGATCGCAATCCTGGTGATAAACAAGCAGAGGCCAATTTCAGGGATGTCTCGGAGGCTTATCAGGTCCTATCGGATTCACAGAAGCGCGCCCAGTATGACCAGTTCGGTCACGCGGCGTTCGGTAATGGCGGTCCGTTTAGCGGCGGATTCGATTTCACTGCGGGATTCGAAGATGTCTTTGGTGACATCTTCGGCGAGTTCTTCGGCGGCACGAGCCGCCGCAGGAGTCGCGCCCGCGGAGAAGATCTCCGCTACAATCTAACCTTAACTTTTGAGGAAGCCGTCACGGGCACCGAAAAGAAAGTCAAAATACCCAGACAAGGTCCGTGCGAGGTCTGCCACGGCAACGGTGCTAAACTCGGAACCGCGCCGCAGACTTGTCCAACCTGTCGCGGCAGAGGACAGGTGAGCTTTCAACAAGGTTTCTTCAGCGTTTCGAGGACCTGCAACCAATGTCAAGGCCACGGTACTATCATCAAAGATCCCTGTGCAACCTGCGGCGGCACAGGTCGCGTACGGAAGTTACACACCCTCAGCATCAAGATCCCGGCCGGTGTCGATACCGGATCACGGCTCAAACTGAGAAATGAAGGGGAAAGCGCGCCCACCGGGGGAGCCCCGGGAGATCTTTACGTCGTCATCCAGGTGGACCCTCATCCGATCTTTGTTCGCGACAACCTGGACATTGTTTGCGACGTTCCCATAAGTTTCGTGCAAGCGGCCCTGGGTACAGAAATCGATGTGCCGACTTTGGACGGCAAAGTTAAAATGAAAATTCCTGCGGGGACGCAATCCGGCAAACTTTTTCGCATGAAGGGCAAGGGTGTGAAAGACGTTCAAGGATACGAGCAGGGCGACCAGCATGTGCGCGTCGTCGTGGAAACACCGACTCACCTGACGCCACGCCAGAAAGAGCTTCTGAAAGAATTTGCTGTTAGCGGTGGAGAGGAAGTCAATCCTCTCTCGAAAGGCTTTTTTGATAAGGTTAAAGAACTATTCGGGTAGACCTGCGAGTCCCAGGAACATCCCTGTCCGGCTCTTATTTGCCTCCAACCACTACCAAAGACACGTCGGCCCCAAGATTTGTGTTGACCTCTAACCCCACTGTGACTAAGGTGATGGAAGATTATGAGTGAAGCTGAATGGAAAATTGAAGGTCAAGAGGGCAAGGGGTCGCAGGTAGAGATTCCGGATGTACTGCCTCTTCTGCCGATTCGCGACATCGTGATTTACCCTTACATGATGTTGCCACTGTTCGTCGGCCGGGACGTCTCAATCCGTGCTGTTGAAGAGTCTCTCTCCCGTGACCGACTCATTTTCTTGGTCGCGCAAAAAAATTCCGCCGAAGAAGTTCCGACTCCGTCGGACATCAACCGCGTCGGAACCATCGCTTCGATCATGCGCATGCTCAAGCTTGCAGATGGCCGGGTTAAGATTCTTGTCCAAGGTTTGTCAAAAGGGGAAGTCGACACCTACTTGCGCGAGCGACCCTTCTTTGAAGTCAAAATACGTAAGGTCATCGAACCCACGCTGCCCGAGGTCCCCATCGAGGTCGAAGCCTTGATGCGTACCGCTAAGGAAAAAATAGAACAGATCCTAAATCTAAAAAATCTGCCGCCTGAAATCGTCATGGTCACGGACAACATAAGTGATCCTGGCGTACTGGCGGATCTCGTGGCGTCAAACCTGCGCCTCAAAATTGAAGAGAGCCAGGCGATTCTCGAGATTTTTGATCCCATTGACCGTTTAAAAAAAGTCAATGAACTCCTTAGCCGCGAGTTGGAGCTGTCGACGATGCAGGCCCGGATCCAAAATCAAGCCAAGGAGGAGATGAGCAAAACCCAAAGAGATTATTTTCTGCGTGAACAGCTAAAGCAGATCCAGCAGGAATTGGGTGAGGGCGACGAACGCACTGAGGAAATCAACGAGCTTAAGAAGCAGCTCGATAAAGCCAAGATGCCCGCGGATGTGAAACGGGAGGCCGACAAGCAACTCAAGCGATTAGAGCAGATGCACCCGGAATCTTCCGAGGCATCCCTAGTGCGCACCTACCTGGACTGGCTGGTGGACCTGCCCTGGAGCAAAAAAACCAAAGACAATCTCAATATTAAAAAAGCCAAACAGGTCCTCGATGAAGATCACTACAACCTGGAGAAAATCAAAGAACGGATTTTGGAATACCTCGCGGTCAACAAGCTGAGACGGAAGATCAAGGGCCCCATTCTCTGTTTTGTCGGTCCCCCCGGGGTTGGAAAAACTTCTCTGGGAAGATCCGTCGCGCGCGCTTTGGGGAGAAACTTCGTCCGCGTATCCCTGGGCGGTGTTCGCGATGAGGCAGAGATTCGCGGCCATCGGCGGACCTATGTGGGCGCTTTGCCGGGTCGTGTCATTCAGGGAATCAAACAAGCCGGGTCGAACAATCCGGTGTTCATGCTAGATGAAATCGACAAAGTCGGAGCTGACTTCCGTGGGGACCCTTCAGCAGCTTTGCTTGAGGTTTTGGACCCCGAGCAAAACCATGCCTTCAGCGATCATTACCTGAATTTGCCTTTCGACCTTTCTAATGTCCTGTTCATATGCACCGCAAACATGCTGGACCCGATTCCGCCTGCCTTGGCGGATCGGATGGAAGTCATCCATCTCTCAGGTTACACCAACGAAGAGAAACTGGAGATTGCTCGCAAATACTTGCTCCCAAGACAACTCGAAGACAACGGCATCTCAAGCAAGTATCTCGAGTTCTCCGATGACGCCGTGTTGCGCATTATCGCCGAGTACACCAAAGAGGCAGGTTTAAGGAACCTCGAGCGGGAGATCGCCTCTATTTGCCGCAAGGTTGCACGAAAGATTGCGGAGGAAAAAAAAGATCCTACCCGCATCACCCGCGCCAACCTTCACTCATTCTTGGGCGCGCCAAAATTTCTACCGGAAACCGAACAGGAACACCATGAAATCGGCGTTGCCACTGGGCTTGCGTGGACAAGCGCTGGTGGTGAGCTTCTCTTTGTCGAAGCCTCCCTTTCAAAGGGGCGAGGAAATTTGACCTTGACGGGACAATTAGGCGATGTCATGAAAGAGTCCGCTCAAGCCGCGGTCAGTTACGCTCGCGCCCACGCACGCAAGTTGGGAATCGAGGAAGATTTTTATCAGAAGCTCGATATCCACATCCATGTCCCTGCAGGAGCCATCCCCAAGGACGGACCCTCAGCCGGAATCACCGTGGCGACCGCCCTGATTTCCGCTCTGACAAAGCGGGCGGTAAGCCGGGATGTGGCAATGACCGGAGAGATCACGCTGCGCGGCAGAGTGCTGCCTATTGGCGGGCTAAAAGAAAAATCTTTGGCCGCCTTTCGGGCAGGGATTAAGACGATTATCCTTCCCGAAAGGAACGAAAAGGATCTTGACGAGGTTCCCAAATCGCTCCGCCGTAGGCTTCGATGGATCGTCGTTACGAACATGTCGGACGTGCTAAAAATTGCTTTGCTGCCAGAGCACAGTCGTGCTCGGCGCGCTGAATACACAGGCGCTGCTAAAACAAAACTTAGAGCACGCAAGGGAAGACGCTGGAAGCGCAGCGAAAGACCTTTACGAAAAAATCAAAGAGAAAGATCCATTCCACTTATACCCAGCCACTAACTTATAGTGCACGCAAAGCTGTTTTGGTCCGTCTCGCTGTGATTTCACTCGTTGAATACCAAGTGTAGCGGCCATCCCCCAATGAAACTCAGTCGTTTAGGTGAGTTTGGTTTGATCGAACGGGTGCGGCACGCGACGGCTCCTGGACGCGGTGTCAACCTAGGCATTGGTGACGATGCGGCCTGGGTCCAGACAAGGTCCGGTTCATGTCTATTGACAGCAGATCTTCTGATACAGGGTGTCCATTTCGACCTTAAATGGACATCGCTCTACGCCCTCGGTTATAAGACTCTTGCCGTCAACATGAGTGACATCGCGTCTATGGGAGGTACACCCGCTTATCTGCTTCTCTCTCTTGGAATTCCTGCCGCCTTTGAGATTGAGGATGTGGAGGAGTTCTATCGCGGTATTCGCTCTTTGGCTCTAGAGAGCGACGTCTCCTTGGTCGGAGGAGATACCAGCGTCGCGAAATCTTTGTTTATCTCAGCCTGCTTAGTGGGGCAGGCGCCTTATCGGCCTATCACTCGCAGCGGAGCACAAGTCGGGGACGACATCTATGTCACCGGCACACTAGGCGACTCGGCTCTGGGCTTGAAGTTGCTCAAACGAAAGTCGCCTAAGCTCAGACAGCGCGCGGGCAAGTTTCTTGTCTCGCGACATCGATTTCCCAGTGCTAGACTCCGAGCCGGAGCTAAATTAGCGCGAGAGAAGCTCGCGCGCGCCATGATCGACATCAGCGATGGATTGCTTCAGGACTTAAGCCACATCTGCAAAGCCAGCCATATCGGCGCTGTCGTTGCAGAGGAGAAGCTACCGCTCTCGCCAGCATATCGCTCTCTGGCTGGACAGTATCGGACGCGTTACGCGCTCGCCGGCGGGGAGGACTACGAACTTCTCTTCTGTGCCCGGCGACGCGATCGGTCGCGTATCGAAAAACTTCAAGGGCACATTGATACTCCGATTACCCGTATCGGTGTCTGTGTCCGTGCGCGCGACGGCATGACGGTCTTGAACCGGAAGGGTCAACACATTTCTTTCCGCACTTGGGGTTACGACCACTTTAAACATTGATAGAAGGGTCCCCAGAATACTGACAGTAGCGCTGTGATTGAGACAAAGCCCTAAATGGACTCGGAACGTATCGCAGAACTTTTAACAGAAGTTCGGCAGGGAAAAGTTAGCGTAGCGCAGGCGTTGGCGCGCTTGCGCCATCTCCCCTTCGAAGATCTTGGATTTGCGAAAGTCGATCATCATCGCGCCCTGCGTCGGGGTTTCCCCGAAGTCATCATGGGACAAGGCAAAGAACCAAGAGAGATTGCGGGTATTGTACGGGCTTTACGCCGCCGCAAAGCAAACGTACTTGTAACCCGGCTGTCAGCTGAGAAAATGACAGCGGTTAAAAGGCTGGCTTCCGGGCTCAAATATCATGCCGCGGCGCGCGCCGCGACCTGGATCGGGAAGCCGATAAAGATTACAGGCAAGGGTGCGGTGTTGGTGGTTTGCGCCGGCACTTCTGATATACCCGTCGCTGAGGAGGCCGCGCTAACGGCTGTTATGATGGGCAACCGAGTCGAAAAGCTTTTTGACGTCGGTGTGGCAGGAATTCACCGTCTCCTAGGAAACAGACAGCAGCTATACGCCGCCTCGGTTGTTATCGTAATCGCCGGTATGGAGGGAGCGTTGCCGAGTGTCGTTGCCGGACTGATCGATAAGCCGGTTATTGCGGTGCCTACCAGCGTCGGATATGGGGCGAGTTTCAATGGACTTGCCGCGCTGCTGGCAATGCTCAATTCATGCGCCTCTGGCATAACGGTGGTCAATATTGATAATGGCTTTGGAGCGGGATTTGCGGCGAGCCTCATAAACCGGGTATAAAGAGATTCAGTGTACACACGGCGATCCAACGAAAGAGAACTTACAACATAACAGACTATCTGTTCCACACCGAAAGAGGAGCATGGTCTTTTCCAACAACGCTAAAGAGGATGCCCCAACCCGCCGATATCTTAAAAAACGCTCTCTCGTGCTAATTCAACGCCAACCCAGTGATCAGGCCACGACTAATTCCACAGGCATGAATCATGGAGAACCAAAAGAAATATCGTCTGACACCTCGGCAATCTGAGCTCGCTGTAAGGGTTTCGGGTAACTCTCAAGCCGATCTGTTCGCCAACTCCGCTTTCGCGCTTTTCGACGTCATGACTGATGTCGACAAGGTTGATATTAAGGATCGTATCCCTCTGGAGGTAGAGGGGGCGGATCGGGACGACCTCATGGTCAATTGGATGCGCGAGCTACTATATCTCTATCAGGGAAGCGGTTATGTGCTGAAGGAATTTCATATCCGCGAGACAAAAGATACGCTGGTGAAGGCGGAAGTATGCGGCGAGAAAATCGATCCCGATCGGCATGAGATTAATAAAGAAATTCTGGGCGTCGCTTACCACCAAAGCCGAATGCAAAAGACCGGTGAGCAGTGGACCGCACAACTGATCTTTGAAATCTGAAAACTCATGACCCAGCTCACGGACACAGAATACGAGGGAACCGCGCTGATCGCTGACCCCATCCACCGTTACATTCAATTCACCGTCCCGCAAAAGAAATCCGAAGTCACTGAGAAAGCACTCATCGACTCCCCCTGGGTGCAGCGGTTGCGCTACATTTATCAACTTCAGAGCGCCCGGTGGGTCTATCCTTCTGCCGAACATAGCCGGTTTCAGCACTCTCTGGGTGCCATGCACATGGCGGGAGAATTTGCCAAACATCTCTATCCTTCCCTAAAAAAAGTGCTTGGCAATGAGTGTCCTTCGGCTCCCTTTATTGAAGAATATATGCGGGTTACGGGGCTTCTGCACGACGTGGGACACGGACCCTTCGGCCATTTTTTTGATGACAATTTCCTCTCTACATACGACTTAACCCACGAGGATCTAGGACAGATCATCATTCAAAACCATCTGAGTGAGATTATTAGTCAACTACGACGCAGTCCCAGTGGACCCTTCGATCCAGGCGAGGAGCTGCGTCCTGAGGATATTGCGTTTCCAATTAAGAAAGATGGCAAGGAAGACCATCGCAAGCCGAAATGGGTAAGATTTCTGGAACCTCTCACAAGCGGCATCTTTACCTTCGACAATATGGACTATGTATCGCGCGACTCCTATATGTGCGGGGTCGCAGCGGGCCCGGTAGATCGTGCACGACTGATCTACTACACGTTTTTCTCGCCGAAAGGCCTCACCTTGCACAAGGCAGGCAATAGCGCACTGACGATGTTTCTAAACACTCGCCTCTATCTTTACACTAACGTCTATTATCACCGCACAACACGGGCCATCGATCTACATCTAAGAGAGATTTTTCCCGAAACCATGCGTGTCCTCTTCCCGGGCAACCCTGCGGAGCATATGGACGAGTATCTTTATCTGACGGACTGGTCATTACTCGAGGAAGTTTCCCGCTGGCGTCGAAACAACGGCGAGCTCGCGGCATTAGCCAAGGAATGGGAAACCGTCCTCCACCGTGAGGTCAAGTGGAAGATGGCGTACGATCGGACCCTGTCCCTCAACGAGCTTCGTTACGGAGTGGCTTTGATCCAAGACACCGACTGGGAAAAGCGAATTCGCTCAGCGCTGCCGGCGGTTGCGCGAGATCTAGTGTTCCGGGTAGACATGGCGACCCAAGATCCACGACCGGAAAATCCGTTCGCCATGGGAAAGAAACAAATTCACATCTTCGATCCTTCCACCGGTGAGATCACCAAAGAGTCCTTGGCGGAGCTTTTCGAGTTTATTCCATCCAAAGTGGTCCAATTTAGAGTTTTCGCGCTGGACCATGAACAGGATCAGCTATTATCCGAGGTCGCTGAAAGCACACTGAAGGGACAGTCCCCATCCGTAAAAACCAGCGTTTAGCGGCAGGATCGTATGCTCGACAAAGTGTACAGCGAGTTACCAGGGTCGATTAACGCCTCTGTACCTCATCGAGCCACCGCCGAGCACACATCCATGTGCTGGGCTGCCATTCACAACTGCCCGGAGTCCTCCTGATCATTGATGCGTCTAGATCTTCTCATCTTCGGGGGAGGGGCTGCGGGACTATGGTGTTTAGATCGCTTTCGCCGAGCAGGCTATCTTGCCATCCTCCTCGAAGCGGCGGCTCTCGGCCGGGGACAGACGATTCAGGCACAGGGGATCATCCACGGGGGAGGAAAATACGCGCTTCGCGGCGTGCGTGATTTTACAGCCGTGCGGGTTACGAGGGAAATGCCGGAGCGATGGCTGCGCAGTCTAGCGGGAGACATCAAACCAGATCTGCGCGGCACCCAGGTTCTTTCAGACCAATGTCACCTTTGGCTGCCACGAGGGTCAATAGCAGCACGGGCATTGTCTTGGGGATTCATGTCGCTTCTTGCACAAGGGGGGCTCCTGTCAACGCCGCCCAAACAGCTTCCGGATTCGATGTGGCCGGAGGCGCTCCGAGGTTCGGCCTTTGCTGTCTATGCGATGGCGGAACCGGTTGTTGCAACGGGTTCACTCCTTCACACGCTGGCGCGCCCTTACCGCAAGTGGATTTTATCCTACGATGTCTCTACCCTTGATTTCGCTGGCGAACAAGTGCAGATCGCTGACGCGCTTTTCCAACCGCGCTCGATCGTGTTCGCGGCAGGCGAAGGCAACGCCGAACTTATGCTAAGGGCCGGAATCCACGGCGACCTCATGCAGCGCCGGCCGCTTAAAATGGTACTCCTCAGGGGCACGGCCCTGCCCGTGCTGTTTGGCCATTGCATCATGCGTGGAAAAACGCAGCTTACAATCACTACGCCCACCCAGGGTATCTGGCAAGTCGGGGGCGAGATTGCGGAACAACTGGCGCACCAGGAAAACTTGGAAGAAGCGCGACAAGCCGCCATGCGTGAGGTCCGGCGTTGCCTTCCCGGGCTGGATTTCTCGAGTGTCGAGATCGCCATTTACCCGGCTACTCGGGCAGAGGCAAGAACTGCAGAACAAAAGCGCCCGAGTGGCGTCCACGTCTCGCGCGTCGCCCCCAGAATCGTTGTAGGCTGGCCCACTAAGCTCTCGATGGCGCCGATTCTGGCAGAGGAAATTTTTGCCTTGGTGAGCGCGGAACTCAAACAACCCGGCGATTACGAGGAGCCATCAGTACCATGGCCGACGCCCCCCGTCGCGCGGTATCCGTGGGAGGAGATTGAATGGTTTGCCGGTCGCTAGGCCAAACGGGCTTGATTGTAAGTCGCATCGGGCTTGGAACGACCAAACTCGGGAGAAATACCGATGTGAAATACCCTAACGCTTTTGCGCTCCCGTCGGACAAACAGGTTGGTGAGCTGCTCGACAGTGCTTTAACATTGGGAGTGAATTTAATCGACACTGCGCCAGCCTATGGTGCGAGTGAGACGCGATTGGGGGCCTTCGTCGGGGACCACCGTGACCGTTTCGTCCTTAGCACCAAATGCGGCGAACAATACGGCAACGGCCGCTCTATTTACGATTTTTCCGCGGGCGGCATCACAGCTTCGGTGGAGACGAGCCTCAGGCATCTCAACGTCGATCATGTCGACATCCTCTTATTGCACTCCGACGGGAGGGACATTGAAATCCTGACGCGAACCGATGCGCTGGAAGCCCTGATCCGTCTGAAACAAGATGGTAAAACAAGGGCCATCGGTATTTCCGCAAGGACTGAGGAGGGAATCCGCGAAGCCTGCCGAGGACTCGATGTGGTCATGGCTCCATTTAGCCAGAAAGATCCGGGCCTAGCAGAGGCCCTGCGACACGCGCACGAAATGGGGCTTGGCGTGCTGGCGATTAAAGGACTTTCCAGCGGCCATCTGGAAGCGCGCCCCGCCATTGAGTTTGTCCTCCACCATCAATTTATCGATGCGCTCATTTTGGGAACGACAGATCCGGTACACCTCCACGAAGCGGTTTCAATAGCGGAACACACCGCCAGTTAAACGGGACTCTCCCAACTTTGCGCCGACCCGCATCGGCGGAGGACTAACTAGGCCCGGGTGTTTCTCAGTCGGACTGGTTAACCGTGGTTTTTCGTTGGATTCCCGCGAACCAGTAAAAAGTAAGCCCAGTTAGAGCTATGGAGACGAGTGAAGTGAGCGCCAACCCTGGAGCGGCGCCAAATATTGTCACGAACGCGCCCATCGCCATTGAACCCAAGGAGCGCATTCCCTGATCCATCAGAAAAATGCTCATGACCCGCCCGAGCAACTCCCGGGGGGTTTCTATTTGTATAATCAACCGGCTGATCGTGCGAAAGATAATCTGAGCTCCACCCACGAGCCCGAGTAGAAAAACCGACAGCCATAGGTACGGCGACAGGCAAAACAAAATGAGCAGCAGCGGTGTCGCCTTTGCCGAAAACCAGAGTAGGCTCACTCGATCCCAGCGTTTCTCAAGGATCCCGAGAATAATCAGACAGAAGACGGCGCCGAGGCCCGGTGCCGCCATGAGCAGCCCCAAACCCTCCGGACCAACATTTAGAACATCTTTGGCGAACACCGGCAAAAAACGTGTATAGGTTCCCACGAAGATACTGAGCACGTAAGCCGCAATGGTGCTGGCCAGGATAAGCGGGGTAGCACGAATATAACGGAACCCTTCCTTAAACTCTTGGACCATATCTCCTTCCGAGTGATGTTGGCCTGTCTTATCTAAACGGATCCACAGCAATTCAATGCCGGATAATAAGAGGGAAACACCATAGAAAAGAAAGGATCCTCCAACACCGATCCAAAGAATTAAGACTCCCCCAATGGAAGGACCGACGATGCGCGCAAAGTTGAACCCGATGGAGTAGAGGGACACGGCGCTCAGCAACTCCGCTTCCGGGACCAAGTCGCGCAGCAGCGATTGGCCCGCCGTGGGGTTCATGCTGCGCACGATAGAGAGCAACGTTTCCAGCACCACGATGTGCCAGAACTGCAAGATTCCCGCAAAATAGAGCCCCACCAACCCGAATACGGGCAAACAACAAAGAAACTGAATGCCGGTCAGTAGACGCAAGCGATCGTAGCGATCTACGATCACACCGCCGACGGCGCCCAAGAGTAGTCTCGGCGTGGCTTCGCAAAAGCCCAGAATACCCAGAGCCAGAGCCGAGCCCGTGATCTCATAGGCGAGCCAGTAGAGCGCTACTTCGCGCACGAACTGACCAATGGAAGCCATTAGATCGCTTGACCAAAACAGAGCGTAATTCCTGTACCGCAGCGAATGAAAGACGCGAATCGGCAGACTCCCAGAAGGAATTTGTTCACGTGTAGATCCTCCTTATAACTTTTCCCCTTCTACGTGAAAAGGGATCATGCTTAGCCTTCTTAACCTTTACCTCTACTCCCGTTTCCGTTAGATTCAGTTCACCTACCGCTCGGCTATCCTATGTTGATAACGCTCACCACCGATTTTGGCTACGCGGACCCCTTTGTGGGGATCATGAAAGGCGTCATCTGTGGAATTAATCCGCAGGTTCGGATCGTGGACATTAGTCATGGCATACCTGCACAGGACATCCTGGCCGCCGCTCTAGCTTTGCGGTATTCGACACGATACTTTCCACCGAGGACGATCCATGTCGTGGTGGTGGACCCCGGTGTGGGCAGTGCACGCCAGCCGTTGCTTCTAGAGTTCGAGGAAAACTATTTCATAGGGCCGGACAATGGAGTGTTGAGCCTTGCAATGGAAGGAAAGGGGCCTACACGGATCGTTCACCTATCGAATCCGAGTTATCATCTGCGGCCCACCAGCACGACCTTTCACGGACGAGATATTTTTGCCCCAACGGCTGCGTATCTCTCCCGCGGCGTTGCGCCCGAGGCTTTGGGCGAACTGACAGACCACTTCGCGAGGCTGTCATGGCCCACGGTTGTCAAAACTGAGACGAGCATGACAGGCGAGATTGTGTACAGTGACGGTTTCGGTAATCTGATTACGAACATCGGCGCGGATGATCTAAAGGAGCTATCGGGACAACAACTTAGGATCACGCTTTGCGACCTCTCGATTCCCGGCCTGGCGGCAAATTACGCCGCAGTTGAGCGAAACAGGTATGTCGCGCTGATCAACAGTTGGGGATTATTGGAAATTGCGATTTACAAGGACAGTGCCCAGAAATGTAGCGGCGCGATCATCGGCGACAAAGTTCAGATCACCTGGGTTCCGTAGGAGGAACACCAACCGGAGGTCACTTATGAGCGAACGGTTAAGCTGGGATCAATATTTCATGACCATAACGCAACAGGTCGCGGAACGTTCCACGTGTGCCCGCGCCAAGGTCGGGGCGGTTATCGTCCGGGATAAGAATATCCTCGCCACAGGCTACAACGGCGCACCGGCCGGTATGCCTCACTGTACAGACGTCGGTTGTCTCATCTATCAATCCAAAACTCCTAACGGGGAGACCGAGGAGAACTGCTTCAGAACCATCCACGCCGAGATGAATGCCATTGCCCAAGCTGCAAAGAACGGCTCAAGTATAAAAGATGCGGCTATCTATATTACCCATACCCCCTGCATTCACTGCCTCAAGGTGCTAGTCAACACCGGCATCAAGGACATTTACTACTTAAAACCTTACAAACTTCACACCTTGGACGAGTTGCTTCGCTATACCCAGGTCCATCTTTACGGAGTCGATCTCCCGGCTAAATAAAAAGGGCGGGGTTCTTCTCCCCGCCCTTTCGGTTTACGTTGCAATCGCGAGATCAGATCCTACCGGTTAAAATAATCGCGATAACGAAGCCATAAAGTGCTAAAGCTTCCAGCAGCGCGAGAGTTAGCACTAACGGCAAGAACAGCCTATCGGCGGCGTTCGGATTGCGGCCGATGCTTTCCATCGCGGCGGCGCCCACTCGCCCCTGGCCTAGGGCTGCGCCGAAGCCGGCGACGGCGACGGCCAAACCGGCGGCAATGGCAATGGCAGCTTTGACCTGGGAATCGCCGCTCGCGGCAGCGCCTTCGGCAGCGGCTATTGCCGCGCCCGAACTAAAGAGGCTGACGCAAAGTCCGCCCAATAACACAGTTAATTTTCTCACTCCTTCCTCCTTTCCAGCGAATCTGGCCTACCACTCCTCTGTCCTCATCCTCTCCGAGCGGCCTATCGCTTAATGACCTGGTTGATGTGATTCGTGTCCGTGTGCTTCATCATGTCCACTAACAGCCAAAGCGACGTAGATCATGCTCAAAACCATGAAGACAAACGCCTGTATTAGCGATACGAGAGTTCCCATAACGTAAAAGGCAACCGGTATGACAAGTTTCGTCAGCCCAGTGAAGGCACCAATGACTTCGTGGTCTCCCATTATATTGCCAAACAGACGCAAAGAGAGCGAAACCGGCCTAAATCCGTTGGAGAACAGCTCTATGATTAAGAAAAATATGACTGAGATCAGCAGGACCGGCAGGAATGCCAGCTTTGAGAGGAATCCCTTTCCCGGGAGATAGGTCATAGGCCCTATGAACTGCTTGAAATAGGCCATTCCCTGCTCGCGCACTCCGATGAGGTTATAGCCAACGAAGGACACCAGCGCTAGGCCCAAAGTCGTGTTGAGGTTACCCGTGGGTGACCCGAATCCGGGTAGAAGCCCCATCAGATTGCTAAAGAGGATGAAGAAAAAGAAACTCGCAAAGTACGGCACATACTTCCGCCCGCCCTTTCCGATGATAGCGTCACTTTGGCGTACGATTACATACTCAAGCAACAATTCGACGATATTGCGTGCCCCTAGTTTTTCCTCGGGTACCGTGGGATCCTGGGCTCGCGCTAGCTGAGAGCGCGCACGTAAAGCAAAGAAAATAAGCAACACGGTTGCCAGGAGAGCGAAAAACGTGTGCTCTTGAAACGCTGCCTGCAACTCATGTGGCAGGAGATAGTACCAAGTGAATCCGTGCTCCATCGCCTATATTCCCAAGCTGGGTCTGGTTCTTATGGCCTCCACAAGAATGGCCAAAAGCAAAGTCGAAAACCCCAAAGCAAAAGATATCGCATCCAATTGGACCCGAAAGAAGAGCGTAGCCAACAAAGCTATAAAGATCGCGATCTTGACCACTAACAACCCGACACCGGCCTTGACTCTTCCTCGACTAGCCAAAGGCGTTAACACCCAGGCAACGCCATAACTCAAGAGAAGGAAGTTTATTCCCATGAACAGGCCGCCGATGAGTAATCCTTCCGGCTCGACGAACCTCCCGGGCGCGAGGGTTACCAGCAGTCCTAAAAGCATGGCAACATGCCATAACTCAATGCGGAGTATTGTCTTTTTCGAGGCGGTTTCCATCGGGTTTCCTGGCAAAGTACTTAAACCAGTGCACCAATCTCACAAAGGCTCCAGCGAAAGCGATTGCGCTAAGCGCGATCAAGAACCAAGGAGACGTACCTAAATAATTGTCCAACAGGTATCCTACGAACAAGCCCCCCAGTATGGTTCCTGGAAGTTCGAGAGCAACGCCGAGATATAGAGTTGCTCGCCGTAGGAACGGAGTTTGGCTCTCTTGCTGGCGATCGGGGCGGCCCCCAACTTTCCCCACTGGCATAATTTCCTATCATGAAGGTCTGGGGGGGTCAACTTTGGCTTTCTTCCGCCGCCCATTCATCAAAGGCCGCGATGGTCTTACGTAAGTCCGCTGCAGTATGAGCAAATGACAGGAAGGCTGCCTCAAAGGGCGCTGGAGGCATGTAAATCCCCCGTTTCAACATGCCGTGAAAAAATCTTGCGAATTGTTCCCGGTCACACTTTCTCGCTTCGGCAGCATTCCGAACCGTACCGACACCAAAGAAAATCGTCATCATGGACCCGATCCGGTTAATCGTGGCGCGCATCCGGTATTTTCTCAATACTTTTCCGAACCCCTCTTGCAATGTCTCCCCGCGGGTCTCCAAAGCCTTATAGATTCCCGGACGCGAAAGCAATGTCAACGTCGTTAACCCGGCGGCCACGGCAAGCGGGTTACCTGAGAGTGTCCCGGCCTGGTAAACGGGTCCCTCGGGAGCAAGTAGATCCATAATCTCTCGCCTGCCGCCAAAAGCGGCCAATGGAAGCCCTCCACCTAAAATTTTTCCCAAACAGGTTAGATCGGGTCGAATTCCATAACACCCTTGAGCACCACCGAGAGCGATGCGGAAACCCGTAATCACTTCGTCAAATATTAACAGCGCGCCGTAACTGCGCGTTATCATTCTCAAGAACTTTAGAAATCCCGGCGACGGAGGAATAACTCCCATGTTCCCACAAATCGGTTCGACAATCACCGCCGCGATATTCTTTGCTTGACTATTGAAGACTCTTTCCACCGAGTCAGGATCGTTAAATGTTGCGACCAGGGTTTCCCGGGCGAATCCTTTTGGGACGCCGGGACTATCAGGCAAGCCCAGTGTTGCGACTCCTGATCCGGCTTTGACTAAGAGCCCATCAACGTGGCCGTGGTAGCAGCCATCGAACTTAACGATCTTAGTCCGACCCGTATAGGCCCGCGCCAAGCGTATGGCGCTCATCGCCGCTTCTGTACCTGAACTCACCAATCGCATCTTTTGGATGGATGGAACAAGTCGACAGACAGTTTCCGCGAGTTTGACTTCCCTTTCCGTGGGCGCGCCGAGGGTCGTTCCTTTTTTCGCGACTTGTTCGAGGTGACGTAAGACGGTCTCGTTCGCATGCCCCAAAATCAACGGTCCCCACGATCCCACAAAATCGATGTACCGCTTGCCGTCAACGTCGGTAATATGTGAGCCTTTCCCCGAGCGGAGAAATTTCGGGCCGCCGCCCACAGCTTTCCACGCTCGTACCGGACTGTTGACGCCGCCAGGAATTCTTTCCGCAGCACGTTCGTAAAGTTGCGTTGACCTGCTCGTCGCCATGAGTGAAGTTCTCGTAACATCAGGGTTGCAGACTGTCAAGGTAACTGAAAACAACAAAGAAAAATTTTTATTCAACTTTTTTCTTGCAAACAAATCTGAAAAGGATTATGAAAATTTCTTCTGGAATCTCGTGCGATAAATTTTTGTTGCGCTCGCACTCAAGCCGATGTTCCAAAAATTTTCTACGGTACTTGTTCATAGAAGAACTGCGGAAAGTCGCTTTTAGCAAACCAAAACTATTGGCGCACAATTTTGTTGATATCTGTGTTGCTTACACGCGGTAAACGATGAATTTGACGCGTATTTTTGAGTTATCCACAGCTGTGGATAATATTGTTCGTAAGTCTTTGGGAGAGGGTTTCTCCAGCAACGTTTTAATCAGTTAAGAAATTGGTGTTGATCATGGATGCTTTGTGGGAAGGAGCGCTCCCGGAACTTAGAGAGCAGCTCGGCAAACAAAATTTTGAAGCGTGGATCAAGCCCATCCGTTTTAATGAACAAAAAGGTAACGAAATACGGCTTGATGTTCCAAACAAGTTCTTTCGCGATTGGCTGACGGATCACTTTATGGCGTCGATCGAGCAAGTATTGAGCTCCATTGCGCGTCACGAAGTAAAGGTCAGCTTGACCGTCAACGAGAACTTGCAAACTAGAGACGGGCCGTTAAGAGGCGAAAGAAAGATCGATCGGGAGCATGACAGGCCGCCACGTACAAGCAATAACCTCATCGCCAAATACACGTTTGAAAATTTTGTTATCGGTGCAAGCAACCAATTTGCCCACGCTGCTTCAATGGCAGTGGCTAACCAACCGGGCGAGCATTACAACCCTCTTTTCATTTATGGTGGAGTTGGGCTGGGAAAAACTCACCTGGTTAATGCTATTGGTCACCGGGCTAGTGCTAGACGTCCAAGCCTGAAGGTTGTTTATCTGAGTTCTGAATCATTCATGAACGAGCTTATCGGCTCACTCAGAAGAGATAAGATGGATGAGTTCAAAACGAAATTCAGAAATGTCGACCTGCTTATTTTGGATGACGTCCAATTTATTGCCGGGAAGGAGAGAACCCAGGAAGAGTTCTTTCACACCTTCAACTCTCTCTATGAGTCCCACAAGCAGATCGTCATCACCTCGGATAAGTTTCCCAAAGAGATTCCAGGGTTAGAAGATCGACTGCGGAATCGATTTGAATGGGGGCTGATAGCGGACATTCAGCCACCGGATGTGGAAACGAGAGTCGCAATTCTGCAGAAAAAGGCCGAGACCGAAGCTGTTCAGCTGCCCCACGACGTTGCCATTTTCTTAGCCGCTAATATCGACTCTAACGTCAGGGAGTTGGAAGGTTCTCTTACTCGCTTGGGTGCCTTCGCGTCATTGACAAAATCAATCATTACCGTCGATCTTGCAAAAGAGGTCCTACGAAATACATTAAAGGGAGCACAACGGGAAGTCACTGTCGAAGGTATTCAAAAAACGATCTGTGATTACTACAACATAAAGCTAGGCGACCTGAAGGCGAAAAGGCGTACCAAAAACATAGCCTTCCCTAGGCAAGTGGCAATGTATCTATGTCGCAAGTATACTGAGACGTCTTTCCCGGCAATCGGCGACAAATTCGGGGGCCGCGATCATTCCACCGTAATCCACGCCTCCAAAACCATTGAGAAAAAGATAAAAGAAGACCCCTACATGCAAACAACCATCGAGAAGCTCGAGAGAAACCTTAACGTCAAGAAATAGCTGTGGATATCCTGTGGCCATTTATGGCATTCTAAGTGGGCAACGTGGTTGCTAGAGCGGCCTTGACGGTCTTAGTCGCGATACCGGGAAAAAACATCGGTGTAAGCCACAGGCAAGATTATTGAAATTTCAGCGCAATATCGACTTTTCCCGTTTATCCACAGCCTCTACTAGTACTTCTTAATTACTTTATATTATATAGTTATAGGTAGGAGGTAGTATGGAAATTAAAGCTAAGCGAGGAGATCTTCTCGCCACGCTTTATTGGACGCAAAGCATTGTCGAGCGTCGAAATACAATGCCTATCTTGGCAAATGTCCTGATAGAAGCTCAAAAGAACGATATCCGTATTACGGCTACTGACCTAGAAGTTGGCGTCAGAGGCCGAGTCGATGGTGAAGTCATAAAAGAGGGAACGGTCACCGTAAACGCAAAGAAGCTTTATGAGATCATTCGAGAAGTACCGAACGAGCAAGTCCAATTGAAACGACTGGAAAATGAATGGGTAGAGATCCGGAGCGGTAAATCGGTATTCAAAATTGTTGGAATGGAGGCACGAGAGTTTCCACAATTCCCTAAGTTTGATAGCAAAGGACTATCAACGACTCCCGCATCCACCCTGCGCGAGATGATAGAGCGAACCATTTTTTCCGTCTCAACAGATGAGACCCGTTACAGTCTGAACGGTGTCTTTGTTGAAGAGAGCGAGAAGGGGAAAGTGAGAATGGTGGCAACGGATGGCCATCGTCTAGCTTTTGATGAGCGGAATTTGAGCTCGTTGGGGTTGACCAAAGGGGTGATCTTGCCACGCAAAGGGCTGGCTGAGCTTAAAAAACTCCTTGAAACTGGTGAAGATGGAGTGGTTTCCATGGGTTTTAAGGAAAACATGGGATTGGCTATCAAAGACAACGTAGAGCTATTTATGCGGCTCATTGAGGGCGACTTTCCCGATTATACAAAAGTGATCCCGAAGGGGAACCCTAACACCGTAAAGATCGTGCACAACGAGTTTTTGCAAGCGATACGCCGGGTGTCGATTTTGTCCAGTGAGCGCTACAAAGGAATCAAGCTCGAATTTAACGAAGACAAGGTTTCAATATCTGCGAATAATCCTGATTTGGGAGAAGCGGTGGAAGAGCTGGAGGCAGAATACAAGGGGAAATCGGTGGCTATTGGATTTAATGCGCGTTATCTAATTGACGTGCTTGGGGTCTTGGGAGGGGATGGGGATATCGAGATCGAGTTGAAGGATGAGCTGAGTCCGAGCATCATTCGTAAAGCTGGAGACGACGGCTATATTTACGTGCTGATGCCTATGCGTCTTTAAGAAAGTCCTTGTGAGTCATCAATCCAATGCTGCTTTAAGTCCGGTATCTCTGATCTAGAGAATATTTCTCTTCAAGTCCAACGATTTCATTGAAGTCATCGAACGGCATGAGCCTGTCGAGTATCTTTGTAGTCGAGCCGTCGCGTCGCAATGTTGAATACACGTCTGTCAATGATTTAGCGACCGAGTACAACGGAGCAAGAGGCCAGACAATAAGATCGAAACCCAATTCTTTCAATTCTTGCGGGCTCATTAGAGGGGTGACCCCGCGCTCCAGCATGTTTGCAACCAGGGGTCCAGGCACGTGACTGGCTATTTCCTTCATCTCGTCTTTACTTTCAGGCGCTTCCAAGAAAACAGCGTCGGCTCCGGCTTCCTTGAAAGCAATTCCACGGGTAATAGCTTCTGTTAAACCGAGGGCCTGACGGGAGTCCGTTCGAGCAACAATATAGAAGTCATGGTCGTTTCTCGCCTCAATCGCAGCGCGTAGTTTCTTCAACTGCTCATCCAGAGGAATCACCTGTTTTCCCTTCATATGACCGCAACGCTTGGGCCATATCTGGTCCTCTAGGAACATTCCGGCGGCACCGGCACGGATGAGGTCGTTAACGGTCCTGATGACGTTTATAGCGTTGCCATAACCCGTATCCGCGTCTACAATGACCGGAGTATCGACAACGGAGCAAATCCTTTGGGCTGCGGTAACAACTTCGGTTTGGGTGAGGAGACCGAAGTCGGGCTCACCCAGTAACGTGGCGGAAAGACTGTAGCCGGTAATAAAAATCACTTCGAAGCCCGCCCGCGCAGCAATCTTGGCACTCAATGCATCGAAGACGCCGGGCATAACCAGCTGCCCTTTTTCAGTCAAATATCGACGAACTAGCTTTGCCTTGTCCATAAGGCTCCCCCGTTAGCGAAGTTGCTGCTCATGGCTAAACGCAAGCCGAGAGCAATGAATAGATTCGGTATTATCTCCCGGGTGACCGGCCGAAACCCCGCTGATGTGTGCTGGGTTCGGGTTTGGGCGATGCACGCAAGAGTTTTGCAGACTTGAGTCCTAGGATGTCGTCCCCATAGCGCGATTTGTTCAGGTGATCGTAGCGAGCCTTGATTCTCTGACGTATTTGATGCCGCTTGGCCATGTCGTTTTTGGCCATTTTGAGTTCCTCGAGATCGAGAGAGACCGCGGTTTCATGGACGCGTAGTTTTAAGTGGAGCGTGAATCGTGTGCCTTCACTCTCACGTGCTGTGTAGTCGATTTTTTTATTGATGCTGCGAATTATGTCGCGCAAAAGCGTTTCTTCTTCCTGGTAGACACCTTTCCCAAACATGATCTTCTCCTCCAGTAAGAACATCACAATCGCGAGCGAAATCCCTGTCGCGAAGGACCTCCGTCTCCATGGTTACGAATGTCCGTCGTGTTAAGGAATAGCTCGTCAAGAGACATTTTTCTACCCAGCAATCCCTGCTCCTGGGAATAGTGAATCAAAGTTTCCAGGTTCTTTCGGTTGCTGTCCCCGAGATCATAAGCGCGCGAATGATCTCATAATCTCCACATGCTAGCGTGAGGTGCACTTGCTTACCCATGGAGCCTATCTAACACGGTTTCTAAACATTGCCAATGAATCCCAGGCTATATTGAGTTACGTAACTCCGTCTGGTACGCCATTTGTGTTAAATAATCCGACCCGAGACAATAAACGGAGGTTCATGATGGAGAAACCGAACACAATGATCTGGTTCCTTCTAACGCTTGTGATTTCGACGGCTCCAGCTTTGGCGCAGAATAAGGTGCGCATCAACTGGACAGCGGTCACTGGAGCCCAAAGCGGTATGTTTATGGCCAAACAGGAAGGACTGTTTAAAAAGCATGGTTTGGACGTGGAGTTGCTCCATATCCCTTCAAGTTCTCGAGCGATTCAAGCCATACTCGCAGGGGAGATTGCTATTTCCTTCATGGACGGTTCAAACGCCGTGCAAGCCAACTTGAAGGGAGCGAACTTGGCCCTCGTTGCCGGCGCGACGAACCGCATGGTCTTCTCGCTCATGGCGAAGCCAGAAATAAGGTTGGTCAGCGGTCTGCGCGGTAAGAAGATCGGTATCACACGGATCGGCTCCTCGACCCATACATCTGCACTGTTTGCCCTGAGCCAGGCCGGTCTGAAGCCTTCGGACTATCAGATCCTCCCCCTGGTTGAAGTGCCCAATATCTTGACTGCGTTGGCAGCAGGTCAGATCGATGCCGGAGTAGTCTCCCCACCCACCAACAGCAGGGCGCGCAAGGCTGGATTCAGGGAACTGGTTAATTTGGCTAGGGAGGGGCCGGAGTATGTATCGGTAGCGGTGGGTACAAGCCGGACTTACATGACTGCCAACGAGGATATCGTCCGGCGCGTTGTTCGTTCTTATACGGAGGGCGTCTACATGTTCAAAAGCAACAAGGCGGTTGCCCTAAAGATGATTGAAAGCCAGCTGCGAGTGAAAGATATTGATATTCAGGAGGACACTTATAATCAATTTCGTCAGTATCTGGAATACCCACCGTATGTTACCCGTAAAGCTATGGAGGCGGTCCTGGTAGAGCTAGGCGACAAGGATCTTGCAGCCAGAGCAGCCAAACCAGACGATTTTATCGATATGCGCTTTATCGTAGAGCTTGAAAAAGAGGGCTTCTTCAAGAAGTTCGCCGTAAAATAGCCCCCGGCCCTACCGGTGTCACAAACAACAGAGCCAGCCCGACTAGCCTGTGCTTTTGCGGAATTTTTTGACCCGACGAACAAAGTAATCCCACATCGAGCCCAATCGATGTGGCGTGTATATCTGCTCGTATTTGACCCTCGCTTCCTCTTCGCTGGTCCAGGACGGATCACCGCAAGCGAGAGCCATCAACTGGATGCGCGCCGCCTTCTCAAGAAATATGGCGTAAAGGGTTGCCACCTCGATGCTCTCGCCTACTACTGTGGAGCCATGATTTTTCATTAGCAGGCCACGGCATTTGCCAAGGCTTTTCGCTACTTCCTTCCCTAGCTCCGCCGACCGAATGAGCGCCGTTGTGTAATCAAATAGCGGCAGGCCATCGTGGAAGATGTTGCCTTCATGGCTGATGGGCCGGAGCGGCTGCCCGAGCGCGCCGAAGGTAGTGGCATATGGCGGATGCGAGTGGACGACACAGTTCACGTCGGAGCGCGCCTTATAGATCTCCGTATGGATAAAGACCTCGGAGTGACGCTCATACTTGCCCTCGACCTTTTTGCCGTTAAAATCCACGACGATAATGTGTTGGGGGCGGATCTCTTCGAAACCAAAACTATGCGGCTTCATCAAGATACGATCCTGTCCGGGAATCCGCACGGAAACATGGCCTAGAATGTTATCCCAATGGCCCTCGTAGGCGAGGATATTACAGGAATACGCCAGCGTTTCTTTTAGTTCCTTGATGCTCGGCATTGTCTCTCCCTATTTGCGTGCGGTTTATGCTTTAGCCTTGCGTCCGCAGTCGGAATCTTTGGATTTTTCCGGTGACCGTCTTTGGCAGGTCGTCCACAAACTCCACCCAGCGGGGATATTTATAGGGCGCGAGTTTGCTCTTTACGTGGGACTGAAGGTCGGTTTGTAACTGGGCGCTTGCCGTGAACTCGCTCTTCAATAAGACGTACGCTTTGGGTTTGAGCAATCCATCAGCGTCCTGGCCGCCTATGACAGCGGCCTCCAGCACGGCTGGATGCTCCATCAGGGTATTTTCGATTTCTATGGGCGAGACCCAAAGGCCGCCAACTTTAAGCATGTCATCGGACCGGCCGCAGTACCAATAATAGCCCTCAGCATCCCGGTAGTAGGTGTCGCCGGTCTTGAGCCATTCACCCTGCATCATTTTCTTCGTCTGCTCGTGCTTGTTCCAGTAGTAGGGCGCATTAGCATCACCCTTGACCATGAGATTTCCCACTTCGCCCACCGGTACCTCGCGACCCTCGTCGTCAACGATTTTCGCTTCAAAGGCAGGTGTCACTTCGCCGCTGCTTCCCGCCTTGGCCCTTCCTGGCCGATTGGCAAGAAAGTCGTGAGTTGCCTCGGTGGAGCCTACCACGTCCAAAAGCTCGACGCCGAAGCGATCCTTCCATTGATGAAACAGGGCAGGCGGCAGAGGTTCGCCAGAGGAGAGACAGACGCGCAGCGAGCTCAAATCGTACTTTCTTTCTACCCGCAGGAAGCGAGCGAAAAGGGTCGGTACGGAAAAAAAGAAAGTGGGCTGATATTTCTCGATGACCTGAAGAATTTTTTCGGGATCGGGTTTTTCGGGCCAGAGAACCGTTGTGGCGCCGAAGCGGAACGGGAAATAGAGCGAATTGCCCAAGCCGTAGGAGAAAAACATCTTGGAAGCTGAGAAGCATAAATCGGTTTCGTTCATTTTAAGTATCGGCTTCACGAACAAGTCGCTGATCGTGATCATGTCGTGCTGAAGATGAACGGCGCCCTTCGGCGCGCCCGTGCTGCCTGACGTGTAGGCCCAGAAGCCTACATCGTCTTTGCTCGTCTTTTCGGCCTCAAGTTGATCGGAAGCTTTATCGATAAGGCCCTCGAAGGAAAGCGCTTTTCCGATCGGCTTGCCGACGACGATGATATGTTTAAGAAAGCGGGTGCCGTCCCAGATCTTTTTGATTTCAGGAAGAACCGATTCATGAGCGATGATCGCCCGCGCGCGACTATCATTTAGCAGGTAGTCATAATCTTTGGCGGCCATCCAGGGATTAGTGGGAATCGGCACGGCGCCGATCTTGATGGCGCCAAAAAAACTAAAAGCGAATTCAGGTGAGTCCGGCAATACCAATAAACACCCGGTGCTCGATCTCCACACCTAGTTCTTTGAGGGCGTTGCCGGTTCGGTTAACTTTCTCGAAGACTTCCTGGTAGGTGATCTTTCTGATCCTGATAATAGATCGCCGTGCGTTGACCACGTCCCTCGGCGATATTATCGTCCACAAAGGTCGTGGTGGCATTGTAAATATCAGGCAGGTCGACGTTCATGGATATTTTATACGCGTCGAGAATGGAGGATCGCGATCCTCCATCCTCGATCTTCTATCCTCGCTTCACTCGCCGCCAACCATCTCCGACTGGGTCTCGGTTGCGATCACGACGGACTTCGAGTCGGTGTAATGTTCGATGGCCTCCTCGCCGTGCTCTTTGCCCAAACCGCTCTGCTTTACGCCACCGAATGGTAGCTCATCATAGATGATCTGTGCGGAGTTAACCCAGGTATATCCGGCCTCGATTCTCTCGGCCCCGGCCATGGCCCTGTTAATGTCGCGGGTCCAGATGGAAGAACCCAAGCCAAAGATGGAATTGTTGGCCTGTTCTATGGCCTGGTCGAGGTTTTTGACCCGAACAATCGGCAGGGCCGGGCCGAAGCATTCCTCCTGCAAGAGCCGAGACGAGGGGTCGACGTTCGCCACCAAGGTCGGCTGGAGATAGAAGCCTTTGTCGTACTCGTCACTCTTGGGTCGCTGAGCTCCGTACAGGAGCTTGGCCCCACGCTTCACCGCATCCTCCACTTGTTCTTCGACCTCTTGGCGCTGCTCTTTGGTGTGCAGCGGACCCATAAGAGTATCTTTGCTCAGGCCGTTGCCGACTTTGATTTTCTTAGCTTTTTCGACCAGTTTTTCCACGAAAGCGTCGGCGATGTTGTCAAACAGATAGAGTCGCTTGACTGCCAAACAGGCTTGACCGCAATTGAAAAAACGTCCAACAGACGCGGCGCTCACCGCCCGATCGATATCCGCATCGTCGCAGACGATCATCGGATCGCTGCCACCCAGCTCCAAGGTGACGTGCTTAAAGTCCTTAGCGGCGGACTGCATCACCCGTCTTCCGGTGTCTGTCGCGCCGGTGAAACCAATCTTGCGCACGGTGGGGTTGACCAGCAGTTCTTCACCGACTACGCTTCCTGGGCCGGTGACGACGTTGAGAACTCCCTTTGGGCCACCGCCATCTTGAATCGCCTTGTCGATCAATTCGCAGACCCGAACATCCGTAAGTGGAGTGGTGCCGGCGGGCTTAACAACTACTGTGTTGCCAGCCAGCAGCGCCGGGCCGAGCTTGTTACCCATCAAGGATACCGGGAAGTTCCACGGCACGATGGCGCCACATACTCCGAGAGGTTTGCGCAGCACCAAGCCATGGCGACCGTTATCGAGGACGACCGCGCCGGTCCGGAGGCTCTTTGCCATTCCCCCGTAGTGATCCATAGTGTGAACGAAACGGCGAATTTCCAGTATTGATTCGCGCAACGGCTTACCCTGCTCACGGGTGAGAAGGTCTGCAAGTTCCTTTTCTTGTTGAAGAATTAAATGGCCTGCCTGGAGTAATATAGAACCGCGCTTGGCCGGTGCCATCAGGGACCATTTTTTCAAAGCATTCGCAGCCACATCAATAGCCCGGCGGATGTCAGCAACTGTTCCTTTGGGTACCGAATCAACCACCTCGCCCGTAGCCGGATTGCGGACCGGGGTGGTTTCTTTGCTTTCGGAATCAATAAACTCACTGGCGACCAAGAGCTGTGCCATGGAATCCTCCGTTTTGTTTCAGAATTTCAAGAACAATCATGTTCATAGGTGGTTGTCAAGAATTAGCGATGCAACACTAGGCAAACACAAACATAGGGGCCCGACTCGGGGGAATTCGGGCCCCTATGGATGAAATCAACCTGGTTGAACTGTCTTGTTCGGCGCGTTAGGAGCCCACGGCCTCCTTCAGCCGTGTTCGCGGTCGGGCACCGGACGCCAGTTTAAGGGTCAGCTCGGCGATCTCGCTACCGCGCGCAAACCAAACCCCCTGGTGCTTTTGTATGTACTGGATCATCTCTTTTAAAGCCTTAGCGCGACCCGGCCGGCTCGAAATATAGGGATGGATCTGAAAAGGACAAAAGGTGGGTCCGTTTTTTGACTCCTCGTAGAGTTCATCGAAAAAAGCTTGCCAAATGACCTCTGCATCGCTCGGGTTTCCCGAGTCTCTGTGAGTGTAGACCCTGCCGTCACCGAAAGGATGTCTAGGCAGCTCAGCCAGCATACCATTGTCTCTTTCCCAGACGAAGGGAAGATCATGAGAGAATGAATTACTGTTCCAGAGGAATCCGTGCTCCATCAAGAGTTCTAGGCTATTGGGACTCTGCGTGCAGGAGCGCCAGCCGACCGGCCGCTTTCCTGTCCGCTTCTCGATCATCTCAATGGTCTTGCGCATGACTTCGCGCTCTTCCTCACGGGTCAGATCCCGCGCGACCTCGTGATGATAGCCGTGGCCGGCGATCTCATGGCCTTTTTGAACGATTGCCTTGACCGCTTCGGGATAGCGTTCGGCAATGGCACCGCAGGTGAGAAACGTCCCCTTCACGCCGGTCTCGTCCAAGATTCGAAGAATTCTCCAAATGCCGGTCTGGGGACCGTATTCGCCCTGCGTCCATTCCTCGTGGTTGATTCTTCCGTTGCGATCCGCCTTCACGTCCTCACCGCCCTGAAAATCAAACGTGAGCACGACGGCCATGCGATATCCATCCGGCCAGCTTAGCTTTTCTCTGAAATGCAGCTCTTGCATGATCCTGTTTCTCCCTTCGATTCGGTATTCTAAGGCTGAATCTCGCTCAAACATAACAAAGAGGGTGACGGAGTTGCAAGGCGATTCTTGCCTGGCGATTTCAAGCTTGCTCTCAATTTCATCCCTGTGTTAACCATTGGACGTAGAAGACGCTCAGTATCGCAAGACGCAGCTTGGCCAAACTGCGTTGGGAGGAGTTTGAAACTATGCGAAACGGCTTCAAAATCTTTGACGCGGATACGCATGTGAGACCCGACTCGGATCTTCTTGAACCCTACCTTTCAACAACGGCGCTTGCAAAACTCGGCCAGTTCGAGCAGTACCGGACAAAAAACAAAGAAGGTGCGGTCACCTATCTTATGGGTACACGTCACTATAAGCGCCGGCTCGGAGCTGCTGATGATGAAGCTCCTGAGAATCAAGATTATATGCGGGGCTATAAGAGGCATCAGCACGGCAAACCTGATCCGCTCTGTGAGCGGGACCCCGCAGCGAGAATCAAAGATATGGATATCGAGGGCGTCGACGTCAATCTGATGCTTCCCTCCGGTTGGTTCGGTGCCTGGACCACAATCGAAGATGTGAGCCTAGAGATGGCTCTTTATGAAGCTTACCATCGCTGGATGGCAACTTATTGCGGAGCGTTTCCCAGTCGTCTGAAAGGCGTGATTCTCATCTCCGCGCGGGATGTTAGCGGCTCTCTGGCTGAGCTCCACCGTTGTGTAAAGGAGTCATGGCCGCTGGCAGTCTTCGTTTATACCCCTTACCAGTTTCCACTCGATCATCCGGACTTGGAGCCGGTTTGGAAGGCTGCGGCCGAGAACGATTTGGCCATCGCGCTGCACACTTTCACGGTGATGCCGCCCTATGCGCCCGGCGGTTTGGACTCTTGGGATAATTTGTGGTTGCAAAGGTCAGCGGCTCATCCCTGGTGCGGCCAGCGTAACATGGCTGCGATAATCGGCGCTGGCATCATGGATCGCTATCCAAATATCAGGGTCGGCACATTGGAGGCCGGCCACGGATGGCTGCCGGCCTGGGTGAATCGCTTGGAAGAACACACCAAGCTCTGTCCTGAAGCTCTGCCGGAGCTAAGCCAAACGATTCGCGATTATGTAACCGGCGGTCGCTATTTTCAAAGCATCGAGGTCTCAGAGGGAGCGGCGCTCACTCAGATGGTCATTGATCTTCTGGGCCCCGACATTCTCATGTTCGGTTCGGACTATCCGCACGGCGAAAGCTGGTTTCCGGTGGCCGTGGATACGGTTTTCGGTTGGAACCTTAAAGAGGATCACATGCGCAAGCTCCTTTGGGACAACGCCGCCCGATATTACCGGCGTTACGCGGGATGAGACCGACAACAAGATTGCGGCAGCTCCTGCGACGGAAAAATAAGGTCCTCGCCGTCCTTGGTGCCCCTAATGCTTTTCATGCGAAGATCATGGAGGCCAACGGTATCGAGGCCTGTTTCGTCGGCACGAGCATCACCGGCGGCAACTACACCGGGCTTCCGGATCTCGGCATATTGTCTATGACCGAATGCGTCGAGATTGCCAAGTGGATCGCCCGCAGCGTGAAGATTCCTGTCATCCTCGATGGCGATACGGGCCATGGTGGGATCATGGCGGTGCGCCGGCTAGTACGAGAATGCATCGATGCGGGCCTCGCGGGGCTGCGCCTTGACGATCAACCGTTAGAGCAGAAGCGGCGGACAATGTCCGCCGGTATCTCGATCGTCTCGCGCGAGGAGGCCGTCGCACGCTATCGCGCGGCAGTGGACGCGAAAAATGAAATTGATCCCGACTTCGTGATTATGGCCCAGTGTTATGCGCGTAACGCTGTCAACGGCGGCATGGCAGAGACGCTGAAAAGGCTTAGGCTATATGAAAGGGAAGGGGGCGTCGATTGGGTGCAGTTCGAAGCGCCCCATTCAATCGATGAGATTAAGCGCGCTCGCAAAGCGGTAAGGGGACCGTTTTCGGCCATGAAAGGTCAATTGCCGAGGGCTCTAAGTCTAGAAGAGCATAAAGATTTACGGCTCAGCGCGGCTTGGTACACGTTCCTTCCCGACCAGGTTCTCAAAGCTTCGGCCTGGTCCTTCTTGCAGGCCTTTAGAGGGCAGGGTATTCGGGCATGGGAAGAGTTTATCGCTGCAAATCCTGACACGCCGTTTACCGGCGGCAAGAAATGGAGCTGGGATGTGACCGGTATGATGGAGCTGAGTACGCTCGAAGCGAAGTATGCCAGCAAGCGGCGGAGATGAACCGAATGAGAAGAGTCATTTTTCTTATCGTCTATGTGAGTTTCTTTACGCCGTCGCTTCAGGCACAGAGCGATTTTTACAAAGGTAAACAGATGAAGATTGTCGTCGGCGCTTCCACCGGCGCAGCCAGCGATCTCTACGCCCGGGTGGTTGCTCATCACCTGCCCAAACAGATTGCGGGAAAGCCTGATATCATTGTGCAGAATATGCCTGGTGGCGGATCCATAACTGCAGCCAACTATGTCTATAGTGTGGCTAAACCCGACGGACTGACTCTTGGAGCGGTTACTGCGCCGGTCTATTTCGCCCAGCTGCTGGGTCGCAAAGAAGTTCAGTTTGACTGGGGGAAATTCACCTGGATCGGGACGCCGGAAGAGAACGACGAGTTGTTTTTCCTTCGATCGGATCAGCCCTACAAGACGTTGCTCGATCTCCGCAAGGCCAGCGAACCGCCGCGCTGCGGTGCCTCGGGAGTTGGCAGCACGGGCTTCTATATTCCTAAACTTTTGGAGGAGATTTTCAGGTTGAAAATCAACATGGTCACTGGATATCCAGGGGCAGCAGACGTGGATGTGGCCGTGGAAAAAAACGAAGTTCACTGCCGCGGGACAACGATCAGCGCTTTTTTTGGTCGTGAACCCGGTCGAACCTGGGCCAAGAATGGGTTTGTGAGGTTCCTTGTGCAGACAGGGGACAAGAGAAATCATAGACTGCCGGACACGCCGACGATCTGGGAATTGATGGACCAAGAAAAGGGAACGGAGGCAAAAAGGCGTTTAGCACGAGTCGTGCTGGGCCCGGGGGCCTTTGGTCGGCCGATTTTGGCGACGCCGGGGATTCCCACAGACCGAGTCAAGATTCTGCGCGAAGCCTATACGCAGATGCTTAAAGATCCGGAGTTCGTTGCTGATGCAAACAAACGACAGTGGGAGATAAATCCCGTCAGCGGTGAGAAGCTGGAAGCTCTGGCCAAAGAGGTTATCAATCAGCCGCCGGAAATCATCGAGCGGATGAAAAAAGTAATGGGAGAATGATTGGGGGACACCGATGAATATTGAAAAATACATCGTCAAAGCGCGACCGGGGGTCGTCGGCGGAAAGTTCGAGGAAAAGCGGCCGCTACGCGAGCGCATCGAGCTTCCGGTCAAGAGACACATTTTCATCAACCGTGATTCCCACCCGGATGCCGACATCTATGTCGCGATCCATGAAGCTAAGGATCTGCCGGCGAACGTGCCGGACTATCAGGTACCCCACTTTCACAACACCGACGAGTTCTACTACTTCATCGGCAATAATCCCGACCTGTCTGGTCTGGAAGGCCAGATCATCTTCGAAGGTCGGGTGCATAAAATCGTTTCGCCTGCGTGTGTCTATATTCCTACCGGTGCGGTCCACGAGTATAAAGTCACCCGCGGCGCGGGGACGGTGACGGTGCTGTTCAGAAACCGCGGTTACACACATGAAGATAAGCAACCTGACGTAGAGAAGGGAAATAGAGAAGCCGCTAAGTTTGCGAGTTACATTATAAAACCCGCAGTGCGCCCGACGACCGAAATCAAATATCACACCGACGCGGCGCCCGGAGTACGTTACGTATTCGTAGACGGCAAGCTCAGGCCAGAAGCAGGCTTTTACACCGTCGTTCGGAGTGTCTCCAACGTCCAGCCGACACAGGCTAACTACGTGGAGAAGCACACACACAACTGCGACACTCAGCACATCGCGATTGGAACCGGGCCTGAACTTACCGGCCTAAAAATCGAATTCATTATCCGCGACGAGAAAGTGGTTGTCGAGAGCCCGGTGGGCGTATATATCCCGGCAGGCACGCCACATTGCCAGCGTATTATCGAGGGCTCGGGCCACTTCTTTAACTTCGTCCCGGCAGCCACTTACAACGAGAGTCTGGTTCAATAGCGATCGTTACGAATGAGGAGAAAATGTCGAAGGTAAGAGAACGCGAAGCCACTCGAGATTTGGGGGGAAAATGAGCAACGGCGAAAAACGAGACATTGCAGTTTTTGGTGGCGGTTGTTTCTGGTGTACGGAGGCGGTCTTCGATGAACTAAGGGGCGTGATCTCGGTGGTGTCGGGTTACGCTGGAGGCAATACCAAAAATCCGACGTATGAACAAGTTTGCTCGGGAGACACGGGTCATGCAGAAGTGATCCGCATCCAATTCGATCCGACCCAGATTTCCTTCGGTGATCTGATGACCGTATTCTTCGCGACTCACGATCCGACGACGCTCAATCGTCAGGGCAATGATGTCGGCACGCAATATCGTTCGGCGATTTTTTATGCCGACGAGGAACAAAAGCAGGAAGCAGAAGCTTTTATAAAGGAACTCAATGATTCAAAAGCCTTTGGCAAGCCGGTTGTTACGACAGTGGAACCTCTCGGGGAGTTCTATGAAGCCGAAGACTATCATCAGAAATACTATGCGAATAATCCCTACCAGCCTTATTGCCAGTATATGATTCCGCCCAAGCTGAACAAGTTGCACAAACAATTCAGCGCGCTCCTGAAGTCGCACGGCAAGTCCTAAAAGGCTGTCTCTGGGAATTTATCAAGGGCTGCTCTGTAGATTTGATCGAGTTAGATCCAACCCAACGACAACAGGACCGCGGTCCCGGCCATGATGATCAAGCCGAGAGGGACGCCAAGACGCGCCCACTCGGTGCTTTTGATGTGCAACGCGTGGGCGGCGATGATATTCGGAATATTTCCCGGAATGAGCATCCCGCCGGAGATCAACAGGCCCAGTAGCGCGCTCTTGATTTGAGCTTCGGTCAACGACGGACCGATTTCGGCCGCCGCTAGAGTGGCATTGTCCAGGACGGCCGATACCATGTTCATCCAGAACAGAGCTTGGAAGGACATTTTTATCAGATAGGCGTCGATGAGCGGCTTGAAGCCGGCGCCCAGAAAGATCAGGGCCATGACAAAAACGTAGACCTTCGCCGCCCGCTTAAAGACCTCGCTTAGTTTTTCTTCTCCTTCCTCGGCTGCGAGAGAGGCTTCGGTATCATCCATGACTTGGCGCACAAGAAATATTCCAACTATGCTCAAGGCGATGACCGCCGGAACTACGTATGGGGCTAGAAATTTAGCCAAGTAACCGAAGCCAGCGTGATACGGCGCACCACTCAGCTTGGATACCACGATGGTGGAAAGCGGCTCTCCTAGGGGAGTCAGGGCTGCCCCAAGACCGATCGCAAAGCAAGCGATGATCGTCAAGTTAACCTCGGCTTGCCGGTGCAGCGGCAAAACCGTGATCAACTCCACCAAGAGCAAGGCGGCGATGATGGCTGAAATGATGCTTGAGAGGAGACTCAGGATCACAATCCCTGCGCACACGATAGCAGGAAGAGGAACAGTGATCAGCACACGTCGCATTCCTCTGTCCAGGAACCTTCGCGTATAGTGAAAGAGCACACCCGCCACGAGAACGGCTAGGGTGATATTGATCGGCGCAACGAACCCTTCGTGGATAACCTCCGAAGTCCAAGCGTTGGAGAAAGTTGCGCTGACGGCTCCCATTACGAAGAGAAAGATTTCCAGATTACTTTCGATCCACCTGTTTAAAAAAGGGCCGATAAGCACAACCGAGAAGATTATCGTGAGGCCGAACGTCAGTGTGCTGCTGTCCATGGATTAGCTTCTATGACATCGTCCACACTAAGAAGCAATGCGGATGCCGCTGCTTGAGTCGATAAGCTTGCCAGGAAAAGGGCGTGATGTGGTTCTTAAATTTTATCTAGAAATATCCTGTTTCCGTTGATAAGGTGAGAAAAATTCGTTCACGAAAGTCAGTTATGAACCGAAAAACGCGGTTTACCCACGCGACCTTGATCGCGCTAACAACTGACTGCTCATTGCGCGGGCTGCCTGCGCCCAAGAAATGAGCTTGTGTGATTGTTTAGAACGCGCTCCTCAGGGTTATGGCCCGGATTTGAGTGGGGCAGGACGTGTCGGGTTTCCGAGTTTGTGGTTTGGAATTGAATCATAGGTGGAGAATCGAAGCTGAATTTAGGTCGTTTCAGGAGGTAGCCCATGGTAATCAGGTTTGCTTTCCTGCTTGTGCTCTTGGTGTTTTGGTCCAGGCTCTCTTTCGGGCAATCGCCTGAGATTTTGAGCCAAGCCAAAAAAGAGGGCGAGGTGATTCTCTACACGACGATGACAGTGCGGGACTTCGAGTTTTTCAGCAAGGCCGCCAAGGAAAAATATCCGTTTCTCAATATCCGCCATGTCTACCTTAGCTCAGGCCGGCAGGTGGCGCGCGTCATGCAAGAGTTTCGGGCGGGTAGAGTACAGGCGGATGTTTTGGGCAACAGTCCGGATCCACTGCTGTACTTTAAGGCACAGGGCGTAACCGGTCCTTACCGTTCTTTGGAAAGTAAGAATTTGCTTCAGGGCGCGTGGGACACGGACGGCTACTGGTCCGGCATCACGACGGACCTGCTTCTTACCGGATTTAATCCCCGAATGATTTCTAAGGCAGCGGTGCCTAAGAATTACGATGACTATCTGAAGCCCCAATTCAAGGGGCAAATGGCTATCAATCGTGGGACACCTTATCCATTGTCCGGCATGGTTTCCCTGCTAGGGGAGGAGCAGGGGATTGCTTACTTCAGGAAGCTCAGCCAGCAAGATCTGAGACCAGTCGAAGGTTACACCCACAACGTCAATATGATGGCCGCAGGGGAATACCCGCTGACGATCTTTATGCAGGTCTCCAAGCTCGACGCCATGAAGCGAAAAGAGGCGCCCGTCGACTGGGTTGCCAGCTCGCCGACTCTGGCGACAATTTCCACTGTCGCGATGATCAAGAATCCGCTCCATCCGGCGGCGGCGCAGCTGCTCATTGACTTCTATCTGTCCCCGGAAGGGCAACGGGCACTTGCGTCGGCTGGAAAAATTCCACTTCGTCGCGGTGTCAGGAGCGAGTCTCCCGACGTCGACCAGCTTATGGAAAGCGGCAATCTACACGTCCTACGGCCCGAGGGCGGCTATGACCGGTACATGAAGATGTACAGCGATTTCTTGGGCATTCGCTGAGTTTGGCGCCGCTCTCGAATAAGCCGAGAATTCTCGGCCTGTCCCACCAGATCTCGATAAAGGGCGTTGCAAAGCGATCGGAGTGAAGTCACAAGGAGAAAACAATGGATCCATCCACTGAAGGCATGACACGCGTTGATCACCGCAAGCTACGCCGCTTGTTGGTCGCATCCTTCGAAAAATTCGGTGTGTCAAGGAGCGATGCCGAGGTTGCGGCGAATGCCCTGGTGATGGCTGATCTCCGCGGCGTGGACACGCATGGAGTCATCCGGTTTAACCCGTATAGCTGGTATGTAAAGTGGCTCAGCGAGGGTTCCATGAAAGCCAAGCCAGACATCAAAATGATCTGTGAGACCCCGTCCTCGGCGCTCTTGGACGGCGACCGCGGTATCGGCATGGTCATCGGTCACCGCGCGATGGAATTGGCGATTCGCAAAGCCAAAGAGTCGGGCGTGGCCATGGTGGGTGTGCGTAATAGCCGGCACTTCGGCATGTCGGCAAACTACGCGATGCAGGCGTTGCCGCACAATATGATCGGCATCGCTATGACCAATGCGAGCAGACAGGTGGTTCCAACCTTCGGCCGCGAAGCCAGGTTTGGCACCAACCCGATGTGCTTCGCGGTGCCGGCCGATAAGGAGCTACCGTTTGTCTTGGACATGGCAACCACGACAGCGGCCGCTGGGAAGCTCGAGTTGGCAGCGCGCCTAGGAAAGTCTGTTCCCGCCGGTTGGGCCCTCAATCAGCAAGCCGAGCAAACGACGGATCCGCGAACCGCACAGAAGGCGCGGCGATTATTACCCCTCGGCGGATCGCGCGAAGGCGGCAGCCATAAGGGCTATGGGCTCGCCATTCTCGTGGAAATTCTTTGCGGTGTGCTGACGGGGACGATGACCGCGCTTAACGCCGATCAAGATCCGCGCGGTCATTTCTTTGGCGCGATTCGCATCGATTCCTTTCGGCCTGCCCATGAATTCAAGCAAGACATGGACAGATTGATTCGAGAGTTGAAATCTACGCCGCCCATCGAAGGCCAAGAGCGCGTTTACGTGGCGGGCGAGATTGAATTCGAGACCGCACATGAAAGAGTCGAGCATGGCATCCCGTTGCACAGCACGGTGCTTAAAGGCTTGCGCGAAGTGAGCGAGCAGCTTTCACTCCTCTACGATCTAGAGTAAAACATGGGTAGCATCGGCTCAACACGCTCTCCCCAGCGCGCCGAATCCTAATAGCTCCCGCGTGAGATGATCACTTCCTGAAGCACCACTTCCTTAATCGGCCGGTCACGAAAATCCCGTGGCACGTTGGCGATGGCATCGACGACGTTTTGGCCTCTGACGACTTCGCCGAATACGCTGTGTTTACTGTCGAGCCATGGTGTTGCTTTCTGAATGATGAAGAATTGACTACCGTTCGTATTGGGCCCCGCGTTAGCCATGGACAAGATGCCAGGTTTGGAGTGCTTAAGATCGGGATTGAATTCGTCTTCGAAGCGATATCCAGGACCGCCGGTGCCGTTGCCCAACGGATCGCCGCCCTGGATCATAAATCCCGGGATGACGCGATGAAAAATTGTGCCGTTGTAGAGCGGCCGCTTCACTTTCGCTGCTGTCTTCGGGTCGGTCCATTCCTTAGTGCCCGACGCTAGATCGACGAAGTTGGCGACCGTCTTCGGCGCCTTGTCCTCAAATAGTTGGATCACGATGTCGCCCATACTGGTTTTCAACGTGGCGTAAAGCGGCCCTTTCTTATCTTGAGCCTCGCCGGCGGATGTGCTCGACGTTCCGAGCAACAATAGTGTAATCAACAGCAAGTTTCTAATCATCGTCTCCTCTTTTCTAGTTGCACAACTGCTCCTTCTTCATTACTCTTGGCAAGTGTCGGATTTTAGCGTGAGGCTCGCTCTTTTGACAATGGGTTCCCTGGATGCTATAGACCAATTTTGTCCCGAGCAAGGGGTCTCTTGTTATGAATTGGTTTGATCGAAGCCATGTTGGCAAAAAAGAGCCTCAGAAAACTGACAAGAAGCCCGATGTGGTGCAGCCGATTCCCGACCCGGCTCCAGCTGAAGCCGGACCATCGCTAGCCCTTGCGCCACGCGGGCTCGTTGGCTACCTGTACAAAGGGAGCCGAGTAACGGGTCAATTGACATTTCAGGGTTCTGCCAGAATAGAGGGCAATGTTGATGGGGAAATCCAGTGTCACGGCACCCTAACGATCGGGGAACGTGCTGAAGTTCGGGCGAAAATTTCCGGCGATGTTGTCGTTATCCGTGGAAGGGTAGAAGGCAACGTAGTAGCCAAAGAAAAGGTGGAGTTGGTAGCTCCGGCTCGATTGTTTGGTAATATCGATGCCCCCCGATTGGTCATCACGGAGGGGGTCGTGTTTGATGGTGACTGCTCCATGGGAGTGGCCAGGCAAAAAGGTGGAATCGCAGGTTCACAGAATCTGAATGCTGACAAAGCTGCGGCAGCTAAAACGGTGAAGCTGCAACAAGTGGATTTCGAGAAATAGACTTCGTTTCGCGGTTCATTCCATCCCTGCATCCTAAGTTCATAGATAGACCGATTGTGAGGGCGGTTTCTTCCAATTGGGCGTTGATTGCTCTTTGCCCGATCGGATTGAAACAAGGACGAAAACGCAGCTGATCTCAAAAATTAGGCAATGATCTCCCTAGACTATTCTATCGTTTATCAAATCGTTCTTTTTTTGGTCCTTTTTGTCATCCTGAGTAAGGTTCTCTTCCGTCCCTACTTGAACCTGCTGGAAGAACGCGAACGTAGAACCACGGGAGCCCAGCACGATTCGACGGACTTGGAACATGAAGGGGCTCGATTGCGCGTGCAATACGAAGAGAAAATCGCCCAAGGACAGGCAGCGGGCTACGCAGCCAAGGAGGCGATCCGGCAAGAAGCCCACCAGCAACGCGAAAGAGTTTTGACTCAAGCCCGCGAGGAGGCGATGGTGATGCTCGAAGGGGTACGGCGGGAAGTGGAGAGCCAGATACAGAAAGAAAAGCAATTCGCCGCAGCTGAGGTCGGAACGATAGCACAGGAGATGGCGAGCAAGGTCCTCGGGAGGAACGTGGGGTGAGTTTTTTCGAGCTCTTTGGCGTTGCACAAGCATTGGCTTCCACGGCTGAAGCGGAGCACCACGCGCCGTCTATTCATGAAATCTGGTTCCCGCTCGGTAATTTTCTTATTTTTGCTTTTATCATCATTCGTTACGCGCTGCCGCCAGTCCGTAACTTTCTCCGATCGCGACGCGACGAAGTCCTAACGACGCTCCAGGAGGCTGCCGCCAAAAAGCAGCAGGCGGAGGCGATGGTCCAAGACTACAAGGGTCGACTGGCACGAGTGGAACAGGAGCTTCAGTCCATCGCAGCGTCGCTCCGGGCTGAGGGCGAAAGGGAGAAGGCAAAGCTCCTGAGCGACGCGCAGATTCTCTCCGCCAAGATAAAGGAGGATGCACGGTTTCTGGCGGATCAAGAAGTCAGAGTGGCGCGGCAAAAAATCCGTGAAGAAATGGCCGCCGAGGCCGAAGCCAGGGCTCGGGAGCTGGTCCAACACCATCTTTCTTCAACTGATCAGGGGCGCTTGGTCGAAGATTTCATTCAAAGCATCGGACAGGTTACATGATCGAAGGCGGTTTAAGTCGGAGATATACCAAGGCGCTCTTTCAGTTGGCTCGCGAGGCGGGGCAAGAAGAGAAAATCGGCCAGGAGATTGAAAGCTTTCTCGGTGCCTATACAAGCTCAGAGTTGCAGAAGGTCTTGACCAATCCCGCCTTTGTAATAGACAGCCGCAAGAGAGTCGTCATCGAAGTATCGAACCAGCTGCAACTTTCGATTTTGGCGATTCACTTCCTTTTGCTCTTGCTGGAGCGTGATCGACTGACTTATCTTCCCTCGATTGCTACTCGTTACCGTCGCTTGCTGAATGAAAGCAAGGGTCGTGTGGAGGCCAAAGTTGTCAGCCCTAATTCGCTGGAGCCGGTGATGGTGGATCGGCTACGTGAAGTACTGCATCGAATCTCGGGCAAAGAAATAGTGCTGCAGCAGGAGACGGACGCCAGCCTCATCGGTGGTGTTCTGGTAGAGTTCGAAGGCAAGGTTTATGACGGCAGTGTGCGGACACAGCTCGCTAATATGAAACAGCGCATCGCGCGCGGATACTAAGGAGCGATCTATTTATGGAGATCGGGACAGCGGAGATTAGCCGGATCATAAAGGAACAGATCCGGGACTACGAAAAGTCGGTTGAGGTCCAGGAGATCGGGACGGTTCTTTCGACTGGGGATGGCATTGCCCGCGTATACGGGCTGGACAAAGTCGCGGCAGGTGAGCTGTTAGAATTTCCTCATGGTATTTTTGGCGTCGCGCTGAACCTCGAAGAGGACAATGTCGGAACCGCTCTCTTCGGCGAAACCCATATGATCAAAGAGGGTGACACCGTCAAGCGCACCGGGAGGATTGCTGAGGTGCCTGTAGGCCAGGGATTGATCGGACGCGTGGTCAATGCCTTAGGCGAGGCTATTGACGGCCGTGGCCCCATCGACACGAAGGATCGCCGCAGGATCGAGATCAAAGCCCCTGGTATCGTCGCACGCCAGCCGGTTAAGGAGCCTCTCCAAACGGGATTGAAGGCTATTGACGGCATGATTCCCATCGGTCGCGGGCAGCGGGAATTAATCATCGGCGATCGGCAGACAGGCAAAACCGCGGTGGCCATCGACACGATCATCAACCAAAAAGGCGGCAATGTAGTGTGCATCTATGTCGCCATCGGCCAAAAGAGATCGACTGTTGCACAAGTCGTCGATAAACTCCGAGAATCCGGCGCCATGGAGTTTACCATTGTGGTTGCCGCCACGGCTTCCGAGTCGGCTCCGCTCCAATATATCGCTCCCTATAGCGGTTGCACCATGGGCGAGCACATTCGTGACAATGGCGGCCATGCTCTCCTGATCTATGACGATCTTTCGAAGCACGCCGTCGCCTATCGTCAGCTTTCTCTGCTGCTGCGTCGGCCGCCCGGACGTGAGGCGTTTCCCGGGGACGTGTTTTATCTCCACTCTCGGTTGCTGGAACGCGCTGCGAAGATGAGCGATGCCCGCGGCGGCGGATCGCTGACGGCGCTCCCGATCATTGAAACCCAAGCCGGTGACGTTTCTGCCTACATTCCGACCAACGTGATTTCCATCACCGACGGACAGATCTTTCTGGAAAGCGATCTTTTCTATTCCGGTGTCAGGCCGGCCATCAACGTCGGTATATCGGTCTCCCGGGTCGGCGGCAATGCTCAGATCAAGGCGATGAAACAGGTCGCGGGAACCCTACGGCTGGAACTCGCGCAGTATCGTGAAATGGCGGCCTTCGCGCAATTCGGATCGGACTTGGACCAAGCGACTCAGCGCCAGCTCAATCGGGGTGCTCGTCTCGTCGAGCTATTAAAACAGGGGCAGTACGAGCCCCTGCCGGTGGAAAAACAGATCCTGATCATCTACGCCGGTACCAACGGTTTCGTTGATGAATTGCCTTTGACGGCACTGAAAAAATATGAGCAGGAACTTTATTCTTTCGTCGAATCCAGACACCAGGATATTTTCGCGGACATTCTCAAGAAGCGCGAACTGGATAGTGACCTCCGTGCCAAGATGAACAAGACGCTGGAGGAGTTCAAAGCGGTTTTTAAACATTAGATTTCAGGGGTTTCTGGTGGATAAGGGATAATGGCAACCCTTAAGGTCATACGTAAACGGATCAGCTCGATCCGCAATACGCAGCAGATCACCAAAGCGATGAAGATGGTGTCGGCTGCCAAACTACGACGCGCGCAAGAGGCGGCGGTGGCGGCGCGTCCCTATGCTGAAAAAATGACCGATTTGTTAAGGAACCTTGCGGCTCGAGTCGTAAGCAACGCCCACCCGCTGCTCACGGTGCGTGAAGAGAAGCGAATCCAGCTCGCATTGTTAACCTCGGATCGCGGGCTCTGTGGCGGCTACAATGCCAACCTTATCCGCGCTGCTGAGGCCTTTAGACGTGAGCAAGGTCCCGAAAAGGAAGTTCAGCTTACATTGATTGGTCGCAAGGGGGCAGATTATTTCCGCCGCCGCCACGCCGAGATCTCCGATCGCTACGTGAATATTCTTGCGACTCCCCCCGAAGAGTTGGCGGTGGAAATCGCGGAAAAGCTGATCAATCGTTTTGTTAGCGGCGAAACCGATGCCGTCTATATTCTCTATAGCAGTTTCCGGTCAGCCCTCTCGCAAGTGCCGACTCTGGAAAAGCTTTTGCCCGTGTCGGTAACGGAGACGGCGGAGACGGAACAACTTACCGAGTATCTTTACGAGCCCGGCATACAGGAGCTTTTGGCTAGCTTGTTGCCCAAGGTTACCGAAGTCGCCATCCAGCGGGCTTTGTTGGAAGCAACGGCGAGCGAGCATGGTGCGCGCATGACGGCCATGGATTCCGCGACGACGAACGCAACGAAGATGATGGGGACACTGACCTTGCAGATGAACCGCGCGCGCCAGGCTTCGATCACGCGGGAGCTGATGGAGATCGTCGGTACGGCGGAAGCTTTGAAGTGAGGAATTGAACGGAGGAATGGTGTCTATGAACATGGGGAAGATCACCCAGGTGTTGGGAGCGGTCGTCGATGTGGAATTTTCAGACGGCTCGCTGCCGCCCATCTACAATGCGCTCAAGGTTAGCAATCCGGCGATCAGCGATCAGCAGGGGAATCTTATCCTGGAAGTGGCGCAGCACTTGGGTGAAAATACTGTCCGTTGCGTTGCCATGGATACGACCGAAGGATTGGTTCGCGGTATGGATGCGATGGACACCGCCGCCGGTATCACCGTGCCGGTCGGTGCCGAAACCCTGGGACGCGTGCTTAACGTCATCGGCGAGCCGGTGGACGAACAGGGGCCAGTCAACGCGAAAAAATCCTATCCGATTCACCGCCCGACTCCGGAATTCGTCGATCAAGAAACCAAAGTCCAGGCCTTCGAGACCGGCATCAAAGTCGTCGACCTCCTCGCTCCCTATGCCCGCGGCGGAAAGATCGGCCTGTTCGGCGGCGCCGGCGTCGGCAAGACCGTCATTCTGATGGAGCTGATCAATAACGTCGCCATGAAACACGGCGGTTATTCTGTCTTTGGCGGGGTCGGCGAGCGGACACGTGAAGGCAACGATCTCTGGCTGGAAATGAAGGAATCCGGCGTTATCAATAAGGCGGCGCTGGTTTATGGACAGATGAACGAGCCCCCCGGAGCCCGCGCCCGTGTCGCCTTAACAGCGTTAACCCTGGCCGAGTATTTCCGGGACGACGAAGGCCGCGATGTGCTGCTCTTTCTCGATAACATTTTCCGTTTCACCCAGGCCAATTCAGAGGTCTCGACCTTGCTCGGACGTATGCCATCCGCAGTCGGTTATCAGCCAACGTTGGCCACCGATCTGGGTGAACTCCAGGAACGAATCACGACCACTCATAAAGGCTCGATCACCTCGGTTCAAGCGATCTACGTGCCGGCCGACGACTTGACCGACCCCGCGCCGGCGACGACCTTCGCCCATCTTGATGCGACGACCGTTCTTTCGCGTCAGATCGCCGAGTTGGGTATTTACCCGGCCGTCGACCCGCTGGATTCGACCTCACGTCTATTGGATCCTCATGTGGTGGGGCCTGAGCATTATGAAGTTGCCCGAAACGTGCAAGTGATTCTCCAGCGCTATAAAGATTTGCAGGATATCATCGCTATTCTCGGCATGGACGAACTTTCGGAAGATGACAAGTTAACTGTGGCCCGCGCGCGAAAGATCCAGCGCTTTCTATCACAGCCGTTTCATGTCGCCGAAGCCTTCACGGGTAGTCCCGGCGTTTATGTTGAATTAAAAGACACGATTCGCGGCTTCAAAGAGGTGGTTGAAGGGAAACACGACGATATCCCCGAGCAGGCGTTCTATATGGTCGGCACGATCGAACAGGCATTAGAAAAGGCCAAGAGGATGGCGGCGTCCTAGCGCGGCTGAGGCGAAGTTAGCGACTTGAACTGCTTGAACGATTTGAACCTTTTGAACGAGAAGCTGACTTTCATTCCAGCCGTCAAAGCATTCAACGGGTTACAGGTGAAACAGCGACGTTTGTGACTGAAAAAAGATGGCTGACAAAATCAGACTTAGAGTAGTAACGCCGAGCCGGCTTCTGCTCGATGATGTAGTCGATGAGATCACGGCCCCGGGCGCCTTGGGCGAGTTTGGTGTTTTGCCGAACCATATCGCTTTTCTTACTCTTTTGGTGCCCGGCGAGATGAGCTATAAAGAGGGGACAACCAGGCATTACCTGGCCGTCAGTGGGGGCTATGCCGAGGTATTGGATAATGTTATGACCGTACTGGCTCCCGCGGCCGAATTTGCAGGCGAGATCGATACAGGTCGCGCACGTCAAGCCAAGGAGTTTGCTGAAATTAGGATCGGGGAGCTAAACTACGAAGATAAAGAGTTCAAAACCGCCGAAGCAGCGCTTCTTTGGGCGAATGCTCGACTCGATGTCGCTGCTAGAGAAGCGAGAAAATAGATAAAGGAGGTCTTATGGCTAAAGTAGCTCAACCAGAACCCATGAAACAAGAGCCCGTCATTACGATGTGGAGCAAAGAATTCACCTATGATCGGTGGATGAAAACGAAGGGGATTCCGATTCATACCGGTTATTTTATCCCGGATTTGCGTACCATCGAGCTGGAGTGGTGGGAAGAACGGGGATGCAAAGCGGCTTTCATCCAACTGCTCGGGCAAGAAGGCGTCAGTGCGTCGCGTGTAACGGAAATTCCCGCCGGCAAATCGCTGCCGCCGGTGAAATTTGCTTTGGATGAGATTGTCTATGTTTTATCGGGCCGCGGCCTCACGACGGTTTGGGGTGGAGAAGCCAAACCCAAGAAAAGCTTCGAGTGGCAGGAGCATGCTTTATTTCTGGTTCCACGCAATCATTACCACGTTTTCAGCAATATGCAGGGCGACAAGCCCGTCCGGCTGTTCCACTACAGTTATATGCCCATGGCGATGTCCGCGCTGCCGGAACCCGACATGTATTTCAATAATCCCTATGAATCAAAAAATGGCGCAACCGAAGGGGATTTTTATTCCGAGGCAAAGATGGTTCAGGCAGCCGACGCCGATGAAGGTTTGGGTATGCGGGCGTTCTGGTACGGTAATTTCTTTCCGGATATGCGAGCGTGGAACAAGCTGGACGCCAACGAGCGGCGCGGTGCTGGCGGCAAGAGCGTTTTTATCCAGTTTCCCAATTCAGAACTAACCGCACATATGTCTGTCTTCGCACCGAAAACCTACAAGAAAGCGCACCGGCATGGTCCGGGTCGCGCCATCATTATTCCGGCCGGGGAAGGCTATTCGATCATGTGGGAGGAAGGCAAAGAGAAGATCGTGTGCCCGTGGCACGAATGCAGCATGGTCACGCCGCCTAACAAATGGTTCCACCAACATTTCAATGCCGGCGGCGACATGGCGCGCTACCTGGCACTCCATCCGCCGATGCAGTTTCATGGGCATGCGGAGAAAATCGAAGACCGCGCCAAAGACCAGATCGAATATCCGAACGAGGATCCCTATATTCGTCAGAAGTTCGAAGAGGAGCTGGGGAAGCGGGGCATCAAGAGCATCATGCCCGCTGAATGCTATACCAATCCGGACTACGAGTGGTCCAAGGCCATGGGGAAGCAATAAGCGATCAGGCGGCAGCGATTCCCAAAAGTCAAATGAATGAATCCCCGCCCCGCGCGGGGATTCCTGTTTATAAGGTATAGACAAAAATCCATCATTCGAGGAAATGAATGCACGACGACATCTACGATCACGATCATCCGGAGAACTTTGAAATCAAAGAAGGTGAGATTGTAACCGAAATCGAAGGGCTGGAGATGTTCTCGCTCAAAAGCGTGGGCATCGATATCGGCTCTTCCACGTCCCATCTGATTTTCTCGCACATCACCTTGCGGCGCCAGGGCGCCTCTCTCTCCGGCAAGTTCAAGGTGACCAATCGTGAAGTGCTCTATCGCTCCCCGATCATGCTGACGCCCTACTTGTCGGCAACCAAAATCGATACCGACAAGGTGAATCGATTTATCCACAATGCCTACGAAGACGCGGGCCTAACGCCGGAAGACGTCGATACCGGGGCAGTCATCATCACTGGCGAAGCGCTGAAGAAAGAAAACGCGCAGCCGATTGTCGAATTCTTCGCCAAGTACTCGGGAAAATTCATTTGCGCGGCTGCGGGTCACAACCACGAGGCGCTGCTCGCGGCCTACGGCTGCGGCGCGGTGGATCTCTCCAAGTCCGAGCATAAAACGGTTCTTAATGTGGACATGGGCGGCGGCACGACCAAGTTTTCGCTTATCGAAGACGGCATCGTGAGCCAAACGGCGGCCATCAATATCGGCGCGCGGCTGATTGCTTTTGACGAAAACGACGTGATCACGCGCGTCGAAGACGCGGGCCGGACAATGATGAAGGAGCTGGGCTATAAAGTAGAGTTGGGCCAGAAAATCACCGATAAAATGAAGGAGGATTTCGGCGCCTATATGGCGAAGATTCTCTTCGAAGTGATCGAGCAAGGACCTACCTTGCCGATGGCAAACCAGCTCATGGTGACGCCGCCTTTGGTGAATTACCGCGGTTTAAAACAGGTTCAACATATCGTCTTCTCAGGCGGTGTCTCCGAGCATGTCTATGACCGCGACCCCAAGGCCTATGGAGATATCGGTCCGGTGCTCGGAAAGAACGTGCGCGCCCATTTACAACATTTCCCGAAGGAAATTCTCCGGGAACCCACTGAAGGTATCCGCGCCACCGTCATCGGCGCCGGGGAGTACACGATTCAGGCGAGCGGCAACACCAGCTACGTCTCCAATGAGCAGGCGCTGCCGGTCCATGGTCTTAAAGTTATCCAGGCGTCGGTTCGCGACGGTCAGCCGGTGAGCGATACGTTGAAGCAATCGCTAAGAAAGTTCGACTTGCCGCGTTTCACTTCGGGTCTGGCTTTGTCTTTGACCGTGAACGGGGTACCGGACTATCAGTCGGTCAAACGGATCGCAGAGGGAATCGCGGAGATTCTCAAAGATGCGGATGATCCAAAGTGCCCACTCTATCTCACGTTGGATCTCGATATCGCAAAATCGCTAGGCGGTATGCTGAAGGACGAATTCAAAGTGGCCCGCGACATTATCGCCGTGGACGGCATCGAAGTCGGCGATTTGGATTACATCGACATCGGTGAATGCCTCGGGATCACGGAAGTCATACCGGTGACCGTAAAATCGCTGATGTTTCCGACGAGTCACGCCGATTAATTTTGTTGCACACTCAACTCGATGGCGAAGTCCTCGCGCAACGGCGAGGCCTTCGCCCCCTGCCGCTTACGTCATTCAACATCCTCTCCAAGTGAAGCTTTTTAATGGCTGAATATTTTTCTTTTCAGGCTGCGCTTTGTTTTTCCATCGCCCATATCATGATCCGCCGCGGCTTGGTCCACTCCAACGCCATGACCGGCGCCTTTATCTCGCTATGCATGAGCGCGGGGATTCTTTGGGTTTTGCTGCTATTCGTGATCCCGCTAAGCGCGTTATGGAGTCCGGCTGTCTTCTATTTCATTGCCGCCGGTATCTTTGCACCGGGCATCGGCCGGACCTTGAGCTACGTCGGAATCGAACGAATCGGGGTCGCGCGCTCAGTCCCCATTGTCAACTCCTCGCCGATCTTCGCATCTCTCTTCGCCGTTATCTTTCTGGGGGAGGTTTGGGTCGGCCAAAATATCATCGGCACAACATTGGTCATTTCCGGTGTCGTGATACTCTCCATGATCAAACCGGCGCAGGGCTCTTGGCGAAAAAGAGATGTCATTTATCCCGTCGTTGGAGCCGTCGCCTTTGGTATATCGGCGACTCTTCGGAAAGCGGGTCTAGATGTGGTGACGATCCCGGTACTTGCAGCCGCAGTTACGGCCGGAATGGCGGCGTTGTTTTCTTTTGTTCTTCTACAATTCCAAACCGGGCAGCAAGCATTCAAGCTCACACGAAAAAGCGCCGTTTGGCTAATTCCCGCCGGATTCATCAACACGGCGGCGATGTTGTCGGTCTTTTACGCATTGAGCTTCGGCAAAGTCGTGATTGTCGAGCCGCTGGTCAGTTCCAATCCGGTGCTCACCTTGCTTTTAACGGCGATATTTCTCAGAGACCTCGAAGCGCTTTCTTTCCGCGTTATCATAGGTGCAGTGTTGACGGTGGCGGGAACCATTCTGGTCGTCACGGTAAAATAGGGTCATTCTTTTCGCAATTTGATGATGATATGAGTGATGGATCGTGTAGGAGGTCTGGCTGTAATGTCTAAGGCGATGCAAGCAGAACGGAAAATGTGGAGCAAGCATTATACCTATGATGAGTGGATGGAGGCTCAAGGGATTCCCATTTATCGGGGCTATTACATCGAGGATTTGCGAACATTGCAGCTCGGTTGGTGGGACGCGCGTCAGTGCAGCTCTGCGTTTATCCAGTTGGTGGGCCAAGAGGGAGTCACCTCGGCGCGTGTGACCGAGATTTCCCCCGGCAAAACGCTGCCGCCGCTCAAGTTCGCTTTGGATGAAATTGTTTATGTGGTCGAAGGACGGGGACTCACCACGATTTGGGCAGGTGAGAAACGTCCGAAGAAAACTTTCGAATGGCAGAAGCACAGCATGTTTCTCGTGCCCCATAACTACGCGCACCAGTTCAGCAACATGCAGGGCGATAAGCCGGCGCGGTTGCTGCACTACAACTACATGCCGCTCACCTTGTCCGGCGTGCGCGACGTGAACTTTGTTTTTGGCAATTCCTATGAAGGTCCCGACATCCAGAACGAGTTAGATTTTTATTCCGAAGCCAAGATGATTGAGCAAAGCACTCTGGATAGCGCATGGGGCCGAAGGGCCTACTGGTACGGCAACTTCTTTCCTGACATGCGAGCCTGGGACAAGCTGGACGCAAATGTGCGGCGGGGCGCCGGTGGTCGCAGCGTGTACATTCAGTTTCCCGACTCCGAGATGTCCTGCCACATGTCAGTTTTCGATGCGCGCTTATATAAAAAGGCCCATCGCCACGGCCCGGGGAGAGTCATTGTGATTCCGGTCGGCGAAGGCTACTCGATCATGTGGGAGGAGGGAAAAGAGAAAGTCGTGGTCCCATGGCACGAGGCGAGCTGTTTCGTCCCGCCCAACAAGTGGTTTCACCAGCATTTCAACGCCGGCGGCGAGCCCGCGCGATATCTTGCGCTGCACCCGCCAATGCAGTTTCACGGCCACGCAGAGAAAGTCGAAGACCGTGCCAAGGATCAGATCGAGTATGTCAACGAAGATCGATGGGTGCGGGAAAAATTCGAGGCCGAGCTGGCAAAACAAGGACTAACATCCCTCATGCCGGAGGCGGCTTACACCGATCCGAGTTTCGACTGGAGTTGGTCCCCGTTTCTACGCGGCAAGTAGCCGTATCGTGTTCTCCTGGCTGTGTCGACGCTTGAACGCTGGTTTGGGGTTCGCCTTATCGGCCTGCGCCGAGGGGTTCACTGAGTGGAGAAGCTGCTACTTCCAGCTCTCAGTCTCGCAGCGCTTCAGCTCCTCAGGACTTGAGATTCGGTAAGACCTTTTCGCCGAAGAGATCTAGCTGCGTCGGATCAGGATCGGCCAGGCCGATGATCAGGGTGTCGAGTCCTCTGGACAAAAAGGCTTCGATACGGTCCGCGACGGCGACGGGGGAACCAACAAGGGACGTGCTTGCGACGTCTCCTCGAAGCCGACCGTAATAGCGCGTGACGTAGCTGTTTAAGGTTTCCACCGCTGCGGTCGTATTATCGTTGATGACCATGAAAGTGAGGCCGGCTTTTTCGATCTCGGCAGGATTCCGTCCGGCTGCGCGCGCATACTGGGCGATTTTCTCCCAGGTGGTAGGGAATTCGGGAATCGCCGAGCTGCCGCAGATGAAGCCGTTGGCCCAGGTACCGGCGCGTTTGAGGGAGATTTCTGCGCTGCCGCCGGTGAAGATCGGAATCGGCTTCTGGATCGGCCGTGGCCCAAGCGTGAGATTTTGCAAATTAAAGAATCTACCTTTGTGTGTAACATTTTCCTCGGTCCAGAGGCGTTTCATCAACTGAACGCACTCCACCGCCCTGCTGCCTCTTCCTTCGAAGGGAACTTCGACGGCGGTGAAATCATTTTCGCGGCTACCGAAGCCAATCCCAACGGTAACCCGCCCGTTTGAAATGAAATCGAGGCTTGCCACGATCTTGGCGAGCAGCGCGGGGTGACGCAGACCCGGCAAAAGTACGGAAGTGCCGATCCTGATCTTTTGAGTCGCGCCGGCGGCGGCGGCAAGAATAGTCAAAGGCTCGAGGTTATCGTAGGCGATGCGATCAATGGTCCACATGGAATGTAGACCCATCGCTTCGCATTTCCTGGCGAAGTTCACAACGTTTTGCGGCTTGGTTAACGGCGCGGGGTTGACGAAGCATAGGCCGATGTTTGCCATTGTGGTGTCTCCTTTGGTAAGTAACGTGGCGTGTCAAAATCCGTGGACCGTTCATCATCATTCCGGCCAAGCGAGCGCAAACTCGCGAGAGCGAAATCCAGTTTCAGGAACGGGGTTCAAACCCGCCCCTACTCAATTCCGTCTGCACGCGAATGACGAAGAGTGAGCGTCGCATTTTCAACAGTTATTTAATGCAAAGCCTCAGCGCTGTGTTTGTTTGGGCCACGATAGTCCGGCAGCCACCCCTTTTCAAGGTTTAATGTCTGAGATATACCGGACAACATACAAACTAAGGAGGACACAGAAATGGAAGCTTCTACATTCAAGCTCAAAACGCCACATATCACCGGCGGGCGCAGCCATATTCCCCTAGCAGCCACGGAAAATATGTCGGTGGGGCTGAATTACTACACGCAGGGACGGAAGAACAAACTGCACACCCATCCCGGGGAAGACCATACTTTTGTGGTTATGGAAGGCCAAGCGACCTTTTACAACAAAGAGCATGAGCCCACCGTGCTTAATAAAGGCGAAGGGATCATGCTGCCGGAAAACCATTACTACTATTTTCAAAACACGGGTGACGGGCCATTGGCTCTCTTTCGGGTGAGCGCGAAAAAGGGCAATAAACCAAAGGTGGTGCGCGTCGACACCGAAGGCAACCGGAGAACGGAAGAAGAAAACGAGTTTATTGTCGTCGATGGAACAACCGTAGAGGGAAAATTCTGGGAGCTGGCGTAGTGCGTCGAATGAAGATCACAGACGTCAAGGCGATTCGGTTGCGCGCGACGATTCCCACGGAAGGACAGGTTTTCAGCCGGTCGGGCGTGAGAAACTTTCGGTCGGCGACGCTGGTTCAAATCGAAACCGATGAGGGAATCACCGGTCTCGGCTCCTGCTCGGGCAACGGCGAGCTGATCGAAGTGATCGTTGGCAAGGTGCTAAAGCCGCTATTGATCGGGATGGATCCGACTGAGATCGATGAGATCTGGGACAAAGCCTATGTGAGAGGCGGCCATAAGGAGTTTGGGACGCGTGGGATCGGTGTCGTTGCGTTGAGCGGAATCGACATCGCGCTTTGGGATATCCTCGGTAAGGTTCGCGGTGTTCCTATCTATCAACTTTTAGGTGGCAGGTGGCGTGACAGAGTACCGGTCTACGCAACGGCTCTCTACCCGGAAGAGCCGTCGAAAGTAGCGAAGCGGGCCCGTGCCTTCGCCGAGCAAGGATTTCACGGCGTAAAAATCAAAGTTGGTTTCGATTTGGATCAGGACATCGGCATAGTCCGCGCCGTGCGCCAAGAGTTAGGCCAAGATTTAACGGTGATGACCGACGCGAATCAAGGCTATAGCATCGATGTGGCTTTGAAGGCGGCCGAGGCGTTTTCAAAGTACGGTGTCTTTTGGCTTGAGGAGCCGCTGTTTGTCGAGGATATCGAAGGCCATGCGCGACTCAGAGAGAAGGGTAAAGTTCCCATCGCCGTTGGAGAGAACCTTAATACGTACTATGCCTTTGAGAATTTCGTCGCGCGGGGCGCGGTGGATTTTCTCCAACCCGATGTCGCTCGCGCCGGCGGTTTCACGGAAATCAGAAAGATCGCGGCTCTAGCCGCCAATCACAATATGAATGTTTCCTTTCACACCTGGGGGGATGCCGTGGCGCTGGCGGCCAGTCTCCATTTGTCCGCGGCTTTAAAAGAGTGTGGTGTGATGGAGCTTGACTACACCTACAATCCGCTCCGCGCGGAATTGTTGAAAGAGCCGCTCGAACTGAAAAACGGCTTTATGATTCCTCCCGATAAACCGGGACTCGGCGTAGAACTTGATCCGCAAACTTTGGATAAGTTCGCCTTCTCCGGATTTGAAGAGATCGGTTTGAGGCAAAGGACATTGACAGCAGGCTGAAGACGCTGGGCATTTTCTCTTTGGCTTGTATGGCTGAACTGAAGATGGGCTTCTCGTTCATAAAACGACTGCCGAGCATTCTTGTCTCGGATTGCCACGTAGTTCCGTTAGCACTGCATACGTCTGCCTACCAGTCGAGTTCATTTAGGTAATTTTAGTAGTTTTGTTCTGCATTAGTGCCAGACCCCTAGTGGCATAGGAGTTGCGCCGACTTCCCCACACTCTAAGAATTCAGGGGAGGCAGGCATGCTTAGGCAGTTTTTTCGTCTCTTGGCCCAACCCGCCGGCGCGACAGTTTTCGTCATGGCGGCATTCATTTTTCTCTTAGGTTCTGCAGCGCCGGCATTGACGATGAACTCAGTGCTCGGTGGCTCTTTGCCGCAGCCACTCTTTCCGCGGAACAATTGGTGGAACCGGGATATCAGCAACTGGCCAGTGGATCCGAATTCTGCCAGCTATGTTGCCTTCATCAATAATGGCGGTAACCGTCGACTTCACCCGGACTTTGGTGGCAATGCCGGCGGGAACGCGATTTATGGTTTGCCGTATGCTGTGGTGACAAATGTAACCAACGCTGACCTCAAGCCGGTTGAATTTGAGTATTGGGACGAAAGCGATGGCGTCGATCTACATACAGGCACGGGTTTGCCTTTTTATCCTATCCCGCCGGAGGCGATCACTCAACCGCGTTGGATTGAAGGCGGCGATCCGGGAAACATCGATCGGCGCAGCAGTCAAGACCGTCATTTGCTGATTGTGGATCGCGACCGGAACTACCTCTACGAGCTTTTCAACGTATTTTACGATGCGGCGCGTGGAAAGTGGTTGGCCGGCTCGGGCGCATTCTTTGATATGAACACAAACAACCGGCGCCCGGATACTTGGACGTCGGCAGACGCTGCGGGGTTGGCGATTTTACCGGGCCTGATTCGTTACGACGAAGTTTATGATCCCAATGTGACAGAAATTCGCCATGCGTTCCGAGTCACGGTGCGTGCGACCAACGGCTATGTTTATCCGGCGTCACATCGAGCCGGTTCCACGTCCGGAGCTCTGCCGATGGGCGCGCGCTTGCGGCTGAAAGCCACCGTCGATATTAACCAACGCACTAGTGATCCGAACGTCCGGAAGATATTCCGCGCAATGCAGAGATACGGTTTGATCGTAGCCGATAATGGCTCCGATATGTACATCACAGGCACATACGACACCCGATGGAATAACGGAATTCTCAATCCAGCTTTCGCTGCCTTAACAGCCAGCGATTTCGAAGTAGTTCAGCTCGGGTACGATCCTCCTGTCGGGCAAGGTAACTTTCCGAAAGCGGATTTCGACGGAGATATGAAGACTGATATTTCGATCTATCGGAGTGGCGCTTGGTATATTCTTCGATCCTCTGACGGTGGGGTGACAATGAGAGGATGGGGCGGATTGGCGCAGGACATGCCGGTGCCAGCGGACTATGATGGCGACGGCAAAGTAGATATCGCCGTGTATCGAAATGGTGGATGGTTCATCTTACGCAGTTCTGACGGTGGGGCGACAATGACAGGATGGGGTGGGTTGGCGCAGGACGTGCCGGTGCCAGCGGACTATGATGGCGACGGAAAGGCGGACATAGCGGTTTATCGAAGTGGTACGTGGTTTATCTTGCGAAGCTCAGATGGTGGTGTGACGGTGACAGAATGGGGCGGGTTACCGCAGGACGTGCCGGTGCCAGCGGATTACGATGGTGACGGAAAGACAGACTTAGCAGTGTATCGGGACGGATTATGGTTTATAAGACGGTCTTCGGATAGCGGACAGACTACGGTCGGCTGGGGTGGGACACTTGCAGATATACCAGTTCAAGCAGACTACGATGGTGATGGTAAAGCAGACATAGCGGTTTACCGTAGCGGGATGTGGTTTATCTTGCGCAGCTCCGACGGCGGGGTGACAACGAAAGGCTGGGGCGGTTTACCGGAGGACGTACCAGTGCCAGCGGACTATGATGGAGATGGTAAGACAGACGTAGCGGTCTACCGTGATGGGTTATGGTTTATCATCCGTTCCGTAGATGGTCTGCAAGCGGCCGTCGGATGGGGTGGACTGCCGCAAGATATGCCACTCAATTGAATCATGCGGAGAACAAAGGTTGACGGCACCACGGGTAACTTCCTGCGCGAGGGTTGAACCTATGTACTGAACGTGATCAGAGACTTTTCACAATAATGGGTCAAAGACTCGCTTGACTATGTTTAATTCAAACATCATCGATTATCCCGCGCCAAGATGGGTCGCCGACAGTAGGACTTGAACGCGACCGATTTTCATCCTGTCCTCGATCGCGAAAAGATTGATGATAGCCGTTTCTTAAGCGGTTATCCAAGAGTGAACCGATTCCCGCCTAAATTTTCCCATCATTTGTATCCTCTTTGACGGCCGAGGATTTATGTTGCCTTCGAAGTCGGAGTTGCTAAGATGAAACCGCTTTTCTATGTACAAAGAGGACACGATTGCGGCCATAGCCACGCCTGCCGGCGAAGGCGGAGTCGGCATCGTGCGCCTTAGCGGTCCCGGCGCGGAGCGAATTGCAACGGCGCTTTTCGTCAGGAGCGGAGGCAAAAACGGCAGGCTGAAATCGCACATGCTTCACTACGGTGCGATCCGGGATCCGAAGAGCGACAAAATCTTTGACCAGGTCTTGCTGACAATCATGCGCAAGCCGCGCAGCTACACCGGTGAGGACGTAGTAGAGGTTCATTGTCACGGTGGGGTTTTAGTGGTCCGTCGGATCTTAGGACTGATCCTTGCGCAAGGGGCGCGTCATGCTGAGCCGGGGGAATTTACCAAGCGTGCATTCCTCAACGGAAGACTCGATCTCGCGCAAGCTGAAGCTGTGCTCGACCTCATCGCGGCGCGCACGGAGAAAGGAGCTGATCTGGCACTGAGCCAGATCAAAGGTGATCTCTCCAATTGGATTGGTGATTTGCGCGAACCATTGCTCGATATATTAGCTCAGGTTGAAGCAGCAATCGATTTTCCCGAGGAGGAACTTGAGCTTCTAGAACGTCCTGTCGCTAGTCCGCAAGATCGATGCCTTAAGATCAAAAATCACTGTAATCTTAGCTACTTACGAATGGGGAAGACTCCTTCGTGAAGGTGCCAAGGTATGCATCTGCGGTCGACCCAATGTAGGTAAGTCGAGCTTGTTCAACGCCCTTTTGGGTGAGGAGCGCGTGATTGTTACAGCCATTGCTGGAACCACAAGAGACGTGATTGAAGAGTCCATTAGTCTTGACGGCCTGCCGGTTGTTTTATGGGACACAGCCGGAATTAGAGATACCGCGGATCAGGTCGAACAGATCGGTGTTAAACTTTCGCGCGAGCACCTTGAAAAATCGGAAGCGGTGGTGGTTGTGCTCGATGGTTCTGCATCGCTCACCGACGAGGATAAAATTTTTTTGTCCTCAACGACACACAAAATGGGTCTAATCGCAATCAATAAAATTGACCTCGAACTAAAAGTTGACCACGATCAGCTACGACAGATCGTCGGGGATAAAAAGATTGTGACGGTATCAGCAAAGCATGGTCACGGTATTCAAGAACTTAGAAAGTCTTTGCGTGAGACTGTCATGCCCATGGAAATTGAACCGCCCTTTGTTTTAACTAACGTTCGCCACAAGAGCGCCTTGTTATGCGGAGAGCAAGCTTTGGCTGATGCCGGTCTGGCCTTAGACACAGCGCAGGCACCCGAACTAGTTGCGGTGGCGTTACAACAAGCCCGAGAAAGTCTAGAAGAAGTTATTGGTGTGGTTCAGAATGACGATATTTTAGAACTTATTTTTAGCAAATTTTGCATTGGTAAATAACCACTTAGAATTTATATCAGTTGTGATTATCAAATGTTTCACGTGAAACTATGAGAAACTCCAAGATTTATGACGTAATAGTGGTGGGAGCCGGCCATGCGGGTATAGAGGCATGCCTTGCTGCAGCTCGCATGGGATGCAAAACACTCATGCTGACACTGAATCTCGATCATATCGGGCAGATGTCATGTAATCCAGCGATAGGTGGCATCGGTAAAGGCCACCTGGTCAAAGAGATCGATGCGCTCGGCGGCGAGATGGGGCACGCGATCGACGAGACCGGTATCCAATTTCGTACTTTGAACACAAAAAAAGGGCCGGCTGTTAGAGCGTCACGAGCTCAAGCAGACAAGGCTCTCTATCGCCAGCGGATGAAACGGGTTCTGGAGAATTGTCAAAATCTCACCTTACGGCAAGGAAGCGTTGAGAGGTTAATTGTTGAAGGCTCTGAGGTTAAGGGAGTCGACACGCAAATCGGCGAGCAGTTTTACGGGAGTCGCGTGATTTTAACAACCGGGACCTTTCTCCGGGGACTAATTCATATCGGTGACAGAAATTTTGCTGCAGGCAGGGCGGGTGATTTTGCGGTCCAAGGTCTGAGTGAGGCACTTGCGAATCTCGGGTTTAAAGTGGGGAGACTCAAGACCGGCACTTGCCCTCGTTTAGATAGCCACTCCATCGATTATTCGAGACTACAAGTCCAGCATGGTGACGAATCGCCGGTGCCGTTCTCTTTTGGCAATGGAGGAATCGTACAGCGGCAAGTGCCGTGTCATATAACGTACACAAACGATCGCACCCATGAAATTATTCGGTCTGCGGCTCACCGTTCCCCGATGTATTCCGGAACTATTAAAAGTCGAGGACCCCGCTACTGCCCGTCGATTGAAGACAAGATAGTTCGCTTCGCTGACAAGGCGAGGCACCAGATTTTCTTGGAGCCGGAAGGTCTGACTACGGTTGAAGTTTATCCCAATGGTCTATCCACCAGTCTCCCGCTCGACGTTCAGGTTGAAATGGTTCGTTCTATTGATGGGCTGGAGCGGGCGGAGATAATGCGGCCCGGGTATGCGATCGAATACGATTATGTGGAGCCGACCCAGCTCTATCCGTCATTGGAGACTAAGCAAGTGCGACATCTTTACCACGCCGGCCAGATCAATGGCACAACCGGCTATGAAGAAGCCGCAGCACAAGGATTGATTGCCGGAATTAATGCGGTTTTGAGTCTACGTGGCGAGCGGCCTCTGGTTCCATCCAGAGATCAGGCTTACCTCGGAGTGTTGATCGATGACCTGGTGACTAAAGGAACGGATGGAGAACCCTATAGGATGTTTACTTCCCGCGCCGAGTATAGACTTCTGTTACGGGAGGACAACGCCGATTTGAGACTGACTGAGATAGGTCATAACATTGGTCTAGCGACAGCTGAAGCCCATCAAAGAGTGGCTGCCAAAAAAGCCAAGACGTCAAAGTTGATCGGGTTACTGGAAGAGAGGCAGATCAACCCGACGATGGAAATCAATAAGAGACTAGAGGCTATCGGGTCGGCACCCATTCGGAATCAAACCTCGCTCGTTCAACTTTTGCGCCGGCCGGAAATATCGGTTTCTGATATTGCAATCTTCGCTGCAGAGCTCAACGGGTTTGCTCCAGATATCGCTTTGCAAGCCGAAGTTGAGGTCAAGTACGCCGGATATATTGACCGGCAGACGGAGATGGTTGAGAGGTTTAAGAAGATTGAGAATGTCCACCTACCCGAAGATCTGAACTATTTGGACATCAAAGGTCTCTCAGCCGAGGTCTGCGAAAAGCTGACCAGAATAAAGCCAAGATCATTAGGCCAGGCCAGTCGGATTTCCGGAATCACTCCCGCAGCGGTATCGCTGCTTTCAATTTACTTGCGCAAGAGAAAAAGTGCCTAGCACACCGCTGAAAAAGTTGATAGCGGAGTTACAGACTACTTCTCTGTTTCACGTGAAACGAAATTATCTTCCAATTCTGCACAGTTTGTGATAATACACAGACACGTTAGAAAATTAAAATCAGTAAGTAACTGAATTTAAAGGCCTATTTGTGAGCAAAGTAATTGCCGTTGCCAACCAGAAAGGGGGCGTGGGCAAGACTACTACTTCCATTAATTTAGCAGCATCCCTTGCTGTCCAAGGTAAGGGGAGTCTCTTGCTCGACCTTGACCCGCAGGGCAATACTACGACAGGACTTGGTATTGACCGGTCGCAGTTATCAGCCAGCCTTTATGATGTACTCGCGGGTGCACGCTCTCTGTTTGATGTCCTTCAACAAACAGAATTAGCACACCTGTCCATCGTGCCCTCGACAAAAGATCTAGTCGGCGCGGAAATCGAATTAGTGGGCGCTGAACGCCGGGAATATCGAATCAAAGATGCTTTGGTTTCAATCCATGATCGCTACGATTATGTTTTTCTCGATTGTCCTCCCTCATTGGGCCTCTTGACGGTGAATGCCCTAACCGCGGCTGATTCTCTGTTGGTTCCGATTCAAAGCGAGTATTACGCCCTGGAGGGATTGAGCTCGCTACTCGAGACGATGAATCTCGTTCAAAGGGGACTCAACCCCAAGCTTCGGTTGGAGGGAATTGTAATCACGATGTTCGATGGTCGAAACCGAATTTCACACCAAGTTGTCGAGGAGGTGCGTTCCCATTTTCCCGACAAACTTTTTCAAACTATTATCCGGAGGAATGTCCGCCTGAGTGAAAGTCCGAGCTATGGGAAGCCGGTCTATTTGTACGACATTACTTCGACGGGATCGCAAGACTATTTAGAGTTGGCGAAGGAACTCATCAGTCATGGAGAAATCAATGTCACTACCGAAAAAAGGGTTGGGTAGAGGGCTCAGCGCGCTGATTCCCGGGGCGTCCGAGCCAAGAATTGAGACAGACAGCGAAGCTCTCAGCTTTCGAGTTGAAGTCGATAGGATAACACCAAGTCCCTTTCAACCTCGACGGACGTTCGATGACGCGAAAATTGAGGAGCTCGCCACTTCGATACGAAACCAAGGCATCATTCAGCCGCTGGTAGTCCGACGCAACGGTGACGGATATGAATTGATCGCCGGAGAGCGCCGGTGGCGGGCCGCGATGAGAGCGGGATTAACTCACGTGCCCATCGTCCTGCGTGACGCAAGCGATCACGAAGCGCTTCAGCTGGCTCTGGTCGAAAACCTACAACGTGAGGATCTCAATCCCATCGAGGAAGCCAACGGCTATCGTCGGCTGCAAGAAGAGTTCCATTGGAGCCAAGAAGAGATGGCCGAAAAAGTTGGCAAGAGCCGGCCAGCCATTGCCAACTCAATGCGTCTTCTCTCGCTTCCTACGGAAGTTCAGCAAGAAGTGACAGCGGGCAATCTACCGGCAGGCCAGGCCAGAGCGTTGCTCGGATTGCACAGCGAACCCGTGATCCTTTCTGCGTGTCGTGAAGTGATTGCCAAGGGATTGTCAACACGCGACACGGAAAAGCTGGTTCGCCACCTCACATCCGGTCGAAAAAGACGACGGATCCCGTTTCTCGATCCTGATCTTCGCTCAGTTGTTGAAGAATTGCAGCGCTTGTTGGGGACCAGAGTAAGACTCTTGCCAAAGGCGAGATCGGCACGGGGCAAGATTGAGATCGAGTACTATTCGCTGCCCGATCTGGATCGCATCATTCAAACCATCCAAAAAAATCCCCCGCTTCCCTCATGACAGAGACACGATCGCAGCGAAAGCTGGTGGGAGCGGTCGTTCAAAATATTTTTTAGGCGTCGAGAAGCGGCTTTAGCTCCTCCCAATCGACCACCGGGCGGGAGCAAGTAAAATTATGACAAACGTATACGGTCGGTTTTCTCTCGATTTGTTTTTTGCCGGCAAGCAGGGACGAAAATTTCTCGAGAGCGTCGTCCGGACTTGCCAGCTGCAACGTCATATTGGGCAAGTACTGCGAATGAATTTTGGCCAATAGTTCCGCAGTCTCCGGGTCTTTCTTGTCTCCCACCAAGACGACTTCCTTCGGTTTCTGAAGGTAAAAGTCCAAGGCCGCGAGCATATGGGCAAAACCGAAGGGTTGATTTTCCATGGCGTTATAATATGCTCGTAAAACCCTCTCGGCGCGTTTCAAGTAATCCTCTTTTCCCGTATAGTGATACAGTCTCAGTAATACATGGGTCGCCACAGCGTTTCCTGACGGAATCGAGCCGTCGAAGATCGGTTTTGATTGCGCAATCAGTCGTTCGTGAGAGCGCCCGGTGTAAAAAAAACCGCCTCCCGCTTCATCCCAAAACTCCTGCAACATGATTCCAGCGAGTTCCAAGGCGCGGTCCAAGTGTGCACGATTCACCGTTGCCTCGAAAAGGTCCAAGAGCCCCGCCGCTAAGAAAGCATAGTCATCGAGATATCCTAGTATCTTGGCGGTTCCGCTCTTGTAGGTGTGTAGCAAATGGCGGTCACGGAACATCTTGGTGAAAATGAAATCCACCGTGCGATCGGCCGCCTCTAAATAGGCCGGATGCCGGGAAATTTTTATAGCCGCCGCAAATCCGGAAAGCATGAGCCCATTCCATGACGTCAAAATCTTTTCGTCGCGGAATGGCTTGGGCCTCTTCTCTCGTTCTTGGAAGAGCTTCCCTTTAGCATCCGATACCAGGGTCTCGATTTCTCTAAAGTCGCGCCGGAATAACTTACTTGCTTGTTCCAAGGTCAGAATCGGATGGAGAATATTCTTTTCCTCGAAGTTACCCTCTTCACTTACATCGTAAATGCGGCAGAAAATCTCGCTCGCTTCCTCGCCGAGAATTTGCCGGATCTCTTTTTCAGTCCAGACGAAGAATTTTCCTTCTTTCCCTTCGCTGTCGGCATCCTGCGTCGAGTAGAATCCACCCTCGGTGTGAAGCATCTCGCGCATCAGGTAGGTCATCGTTTCATCGACCACTTGCTTGAAAAGAGGCTCTCCCGTGACGCAATAGACCTCGGCATAAATGCGAACGAGCTGGGCGTTGTCGTAGAGCATTTTCTCGAAATGGGGCACGAGCCATTTCTCGTCCACCGAATAGCGGTGAAATCCACCGCCTAAATGATCGTAGATTCCCCCCTGGGCCATCTTGATTAGGGTGTGGGTCACCATCTCGAGAAATCGGTTCGCCTTTGGAGTGGTGGTAATGCCGCAAAAAAAGCTCATAGACACCCACATTGGGAAATTTTGGCGCCTTACCCAGCCCGCCATGGTTGCTATCGTAGGCTTGGGCTAGTTGTTCAGCGCTTTGAGCGATGATCTCAGGCGAAAATGGCTGCTGACTTTCCGTGGATAGAGACATTCGCTGCAGCGCCGCGAGAATCTGTTCGACGCTTCTCTCGACATCCTGGGGTTTTTCACGATAGGCGTTGGCCACGCCCTGCAAGATTTTTGGGAATCCCGGAACTCCGTATCGGTCTTCCGGTGGAAAATAGGTGCCGCCGTAGAACGGCTTGCCTTCGGGCGTCAGGAAAACCGTCATGGGCCAGCCGCCGCGGCCTGTCAGCATCTGTACGGCATTCATGTAAATTTCATCAAGATCCGGCCGCTCTTCGCGATCGACTTTGATATTGACGAAGAGATCGTTCATGAGAGCGGCGATCTTTTCGTCTTCGAAAGATTCACGTTCCATTACGTGGCACCAGTGACAGGCGGAGTAACCGATACTTAGGAGGATCGGCCGGTTTTCACTTTTGGCTTTTTGGAAGGCCTCGTCGCCCCATGGGTACCAATCCACTGGATTGTGGGCGTGCTGGAGCAGATAGGGGCTTGTCTCATGAACGAGGTGATTGGTATGTTTGCGTTCCATTACCAAGAGGCTAACACAATCAACCGTATGCCGACTAGTGCGATAGGCTGGAAAGCATGGCGGCGATTTTTAGCGTGTTGGCATCCTGGTCCCCGTAAGCGTTGTGCAGCAGCTCGCGGACTTTTTTTAGAAGGGTCACATAGTCCGACTGAATTTCGCTTCTCACTTCGCTCGCGAGATTTTTGAACTCATGGTCGATATTCTGTAACCAGTTGGGAAGGTAACTCTTCTCGACCTTTTCTTCGGCGTAAAGATAACCCTCTAAAGAACCCAATCGCGACGCGAGATCAAACAGCAAACAATTGGCCGATAGGGATTGAAACTTGTCCATCGCAATCCTCCTTTTTCATCCAAGGTCCGGCTACCGTTCAGCGGACCTTCAGATCAAGGGCGACAGGACCCTTCTCGCCTTTTCGAGTCTGAAACTGCACGGTGTCGCCCTCATTAAAGTCCTCAAGCTGGGTTCGAGGAGCGAGACTTCCACGGTGAAAAAACACGTCTTCGCTGCCGTCGTCAGGAGTGATGAATCCAAACCCCTTCTGTCGGATGATTTTCTTGATCGTTCCGGTCATAACCAGCTTCTCCCCTCTTTTATGCTGCTTATTGTTTGAGCCCCTTCAATCGGATCCGTTCCTTGACAACTCTCCACTCGCATCCTAGGCTTGGATGTTTCCGAATACATACATCCAAAAGCAACTTGAGTTCAATTCTTTACTATATTACCGGCCATGGGTATGGGCATGCAGTTCGTTCCAGCCAAGTCATTGGCAGTCTGAAAAAGACCTTTCCAGATCTGAAGATTCACGTTCGTACCACGGCCCCTGAATGGCTCTTCCAGGGTCGCGTTTTTCACTCTCGCCAGGCGATTGACGTTGGAATAATCCAAAAAGATAGTCTGGATATGGACCTTGATGGAACATTGCGGGCCTGCCAAGCAGCGCATGTCAACGTTACACGTACTATTCTGCAAGAAATTGATTTCATTAAACAAAACCAGATTCGTCTGATTGTGGGCGATATTCCGCCACTCTGTTTCGAGATCGCGACGCGAGCGTCGGTGGGTTCTGTGGCGATCGGAAATTTCACATGGAGCGAGATCTATCGCGCTTATATCAAGAACTATCCCGGCTTCAAATCGCTCGTTAGCGAGATGGAAGCGTTTTATCGCAACGCAACCCTGGCTTTAACCCTCCCCTATCCTTGCGGCATGGATGTCTTTCCCCGGCGGGAGGCCATACCCTGGATCACCCGGACATCCTTGTTAACCAAGGGACAGGCGCGGCAGGCCTTTCGCTTACCCCAATCCGCCACGATTGTTCTGTTAAGTTTTGGTGGCTTGGGGTTGGAACGTCTGCCGTGGAGTAACTTGAAGCAGCTGAGCGAGTTTTTCTTTGTGACGACCGGGGAAACCAAGCAAGCCATCAACAATGTCCGCTTCTTGCCGGAAGCCCAGCACAAGTATGAAGACCTCGTCCGGGCTGCAGATGTTGTAGTTACCAAGCCAGGGTATGGAATTGTCGCGGATGTCATTTCCCATCAAGTACGGATCTTGTATACACGACGTGGCGAGTTTGCTGAGTATTCGCACTTGGTACAAGCCCTGGACGAATATACGACAAGTGAGTTCATACCCCAGGAGCAATTATTATCCGGGAACATAGGATCCTACTTGACGCGGCTGTTAAATAAACAACAAAGTTGGCCCGTCACGCCAATCGACGGTGCAGAAATCGCCGCGGCAAAAATTCTAGCGTTGATTGAGCGCGCTTCATAGACATCAAAACTAATTGAGTCGAGTTTCGTTTTCTTGGAGCTATCGTGACTCTTGTGGTGTGTATTGACAGGGTTACATCGATCTTACAAACTTGAAGCATACCCATGGCAATACGCAAGGTCATCATAGCACAGCCGCGGGGCTACTGTGCGGGCGTAGAGATGGCCGTGGAGACTGTGGAACGAACGCTGCAGCGACACGGCGCGCCGGTTTACGTGTTCCATGAAATCGTTCACAACCAGCATGTAGTCCAAGACTTTACCCGGCGCGGCGTGCGTTTTGTGCAATCTATCGATGATGTGCCTGCCGGTGCCAAGTTGGTTTTTAGCGCCCACGGCGTTTCCCCAGAGGTATGGCAGAAAGCCAAAGAGAAACAAGTCGAAATTGTCATTGATGCAACCTGTCCTCTGGTCGAAAAGGTCCATCGCGAGGTGCGAAAATTCGCCGCGCAAGGATATTGGATCATATTGGTCGGTCATGAACGTCACGATGAGATCGTCGGAACAAGTGGGGAAGCGCCAGAGCGAATCCGGATCGTAGCTGACGTTGAAGATGCGAGGGCTGTCGATATTCCGGATCCTGACAAGGTCGTTGTGTTGACTCAAACCACGCTGAGCGTCGATGATACGCGCGAGATTGTAACCGCCTTGAAGGAAAGATTTCCCGGCATGATCACGCCGGCGAAAGAAGACATCTGTTATGCGACCCAAAACCGGCAGGACGCAGTGAAGCAACTGGCTGGAGAAGTAGATTTGGTTCTTGTGATTGGCTCGCGTAACAGTGAAAACTCAAACCAACTTTGCAAAGTGGCGCGCGCTTGCGGGACGACCGCCTACCTTGTCGACGATCGTCATGCCATTGATCCGAGCTGGCTCTCGGGGGTGGAACGGGTCGGCATAACATCCGGCGCTTCGGCTCCTGAAACGCTGGTTCAGGAGATCAGCGACTTTTTCAAAGAGCAAGGTGCCGAAATCACCTACCTTGGTTTTGTGGAAGAGAACATTCACTTCGCCCTGCCTCCCGAGGTTACATCGGAAAATCTGCCGCATTGACCGGGCTTCTAGCCGTCAACAAGTTCCGTGGGCTTCGATTTAACATACCCTTCGTTTTGATTTGCCTACTTATTATGCACTTGCCTTTTAGCTAGGCAAAAGGGGATTGCATAATTTCTTATGCAATCCACATATTACTGATAAGAAAAGATAAAATGAAATTATCATCTATGGCACATATGTTGCCCTACCCTACCAAAATTACCTTTTTTTTCTCTCAATAGATTATTTTTTGAGCAGAGAAAGGGAGGACCGGTCGTGAATCAACAGAAGAGAAACTGGAGAATATTCTTTGTAGTGCTGTGGATGTTTGTGGTGACGATACCTGCTCCTACGTTTGGTCAGGAATCAAACCAACCAGTCGCAACACCTGGAAATACAGCGGCCACGTCATCAGAGACACCTTCGCTTCCGGCTATAGCACCCAGCGCTGCGGCGCCTATTCCACCGGCGAAACTCGACAAAGGCGACAATGCATGGATGCTAACTTCCGCTGCTTTGGTACTGATGATGACCATCCCAGGCCTTTTTCTCTTCTATGGCGGCTTGGTGAGAGGGAAAAATGTCCTCGGTACCATCATGCAGAGTTTTATTATTGTCGCTGTAATCAGTATTCAGTGGGTCCTCTGGGGCTACAGTCTCGCGTTTGGACCAGACGTAGGTGGAATCATCGGAAATCTCGACTGGTTTGGTCTGAACGGAGTCGGCACGGAACCGAATCCCGACTACGCTGCTACGATTCCCCATCAGACTTTCATGGTCTATCAGATGATGTTCGCAGTCATCACTCCCGCGCTGATCACCGGGGCTTTTGCGGAACGCGTGAAATTCAGTGCATTCTTGGTTTTCATTCTGCTTTGGGCGACGCTTATTTATGATCCACTCGCTCATTGGGTATGGGGCGTAAAGGGATGGATGCGTGAAATGGGCGCACTCGACTTTGCCGGTGGTACAGTCGTGCACATTAGTTCGGGAGTCTCTGCTCTTGTGGCGGCTCTCATGTTTGGGCGGCGAATCGGTTATGGCCAAGAAGCGATGCCACCGCATAATCTTCCCTTCAGCGTCATAGGCGCTTCACTTTTGTGGGTCGGTTGGTTCGGATTCAACGCCGGAAGCGCGCTAGCCGCGGATGGCCTCGCTACGTCTGCTTTCGTGGCAACCCATATAGCGACATCGGCAGCCGCCCTCTCCTGGATGGCGATGGATTGGATTTTTAGAGGCAAACCGACATGCTTGGGAGCCGCTAGCGGTGCCGTTGCGGGTCTGGTTGCCATTACACCGGCATCGGGATTTGTCGGTCCCATGTCAGCAATCTGGATTGGGATCGGCGGTGGAGTATTCTGTTCGATCGCGTGTAGCATAAAGCCAAAGCTCGGTTACGATGACTCTCTTGATGTCGTGGGAGTGCATGGCGTTGGCGGGACCTGGGGAGCCCTGGCGACAGGTCTTTTCGCTTCTAAAGCCGTAAACGCGGCCGGAAACGACGGTCTCTTCTTCGGCAATCCGGGGCAGCTGTGGGTGCAATTGGTCGCGGTTGTCGCCACTTGGATTCTGGCTATCGTTGGAACTTACATTCTTCTCTCCGTGGTTAAGGCGATCACGAGTCTCAGGGTAACAGATGACGACGAACGCATGGGCCTGGATTTGAGCCAACACAATGAGCGCGCATACGAGTAATGACCGGAGCGGGCTGGCTGTCGATTAGAGAATGTGATAACAAAATTTGCGGTCCGAAATAATGTTGATAATGACAAGAGAGGAGCAGTGAGATGAGTGTCAAGGACGTATTAGATTTAGTCAAGAAGAACAAAGTAGAGATTGTGGATTTCAAATTTGTCGACGTGCCGGGGTTATGGCAGCACTTTTCGATTCCGGCGGCAGAGTTGACGGCGGACTTATTTGAAGACGGGATTGGCTTCGACGGCTCCAGTATACGAGGATTTCAATCGATCAACGAGTCCGACATGCTCCTCATCCCCGACCCCGACAGCGCCATGATGGACCCGTTCACCGAACATCCGACCTTGAGCTTGGTGTGTAACGTCATCGACGCGGTCACTCGGGAATCCTACAGCCGAGATCCCAGATACGTAGCGCAAAAGGCCGAGAAGTACTTAAAATCGAGCGGGGTCGCCGACATAAGTTACTGGGG
>CAVTUQ010000003.1:0-102484 GCA_963737905.1 uncultured delta proteobacterium
AGGCCTACGGCCGCTTGTGGAATATCTTCCGTCATGAGCTTCAAATCCAGACCCGTTAGGGAAGGAACTTCCGTGTCAAAAGACACAAGCCAAGAGCATTCAACTATCGGTAGCACCCAGGAGATTGTCGCCCTGAAGAAACAGTCCGGTTTTAACGTGCGCGGTTTCGGGGTCACACTGGTCCGCGCCGGCATCGTCGGCGGATTTCTGCTGCTTTGGCAAATCGCCTCGGGCCGGTGGATAGAACCCTTCCTGATCAGCAGCCCAAGCCGTATTTTCGCGTCTCTTCTAGAGGGTTTTCAAACGGGAGACCTTTGGCAACATTCCTGGGTCACGATTCAAGAGATACTGATTGGGTTTCCCCTAGGTGCCTTGACTGGAATCGCGCTCGGATACGCGTTTGGTCGCAGCCGCCTGCTTGCCGAAATTTTTGAACCGATCATCATCGCGCTCAACGGGATCCCGCGCACGGCCCTCGCGCCCCTCTTTATCGTCTGGTTGGGCATCGGCATTTGGTCCAAAGTGGGCGTCGTGTTTTTGCTGACTTTTTTCTTGAACTTCTTCAACACCTATACGGGTATGCGCCAGATGGATCAGGAGTACATCGACCTCGCCAGGCTCATGCGCGTGCGTGGTTTGAAACTGACTTTTCGAGTCATCCTGCCGGCGATCTCCCCCTATGTTTTCACCGGGATTAGGACAAGCATTCCTTTCTCGGTCATCGGCGCCATCGTCGGTGAATTTATCGCCGCTACCGAGGGGATTGGTTTTTTTATCCGGCTCTCGGCAGGTATCTTCCGGACTGCAGACGTCTTTGTCGGAATCATCGTTCTCATGATCATCGTGATCATCATGGATAAAATCGCCGGGATGGTAGAAAAGCGAGTTTTAAGTTGGCAGACTCAAACGGAACATGTACAGGTTCAAGGATAGAAAGGAGCTTGGAAATGAAAAAAAGGGGAGGATGTCATCCGATTTTGATAACATGGGTGGTGCTGTTCTTTTTGGTTGCACTAGTTCCGCAGATCAAGGCGCAGCAGAAGGATATGGCAGACGTGACGATCGCCACGGCTGTTTCCAATATGGCATTTTCCGCCGTGTGGGTTGCAGAACAGCTCAAATATTTCGAGCAAGAAGGCGTGCGCGCCAAGATCACCAACGCCGGCGGAGGCGCTACCTGCCAAGCCGCGGTGGTAGGACGCTCCGTGAACTTCTGCGCCTCGACGTCTGAGGGGCTGGTTTTGGCAAATGTCGAGGGCGCGCCTCTGGTGGGCATACAGGCTCATAACCGCACTCTGACACTCAGCATAGCCGTCAGAAAGGAGATCGTTGATAAACACAACCTCACACGGAAAAGCCCGCTCATCGCGCGGCTCAAATTGCTATCGCAACTTGGACCCATCGGTGCAACGAGTCCGGGAGCAGCCTCTGAGCAGATTTTCAAGTTTCTCGTCACGAAAGCCGGTGGGGATCCCCGAAAGCTTAAGTTCGTCTACCTCGGAGGGCCCCAGTTGCCCTCGTCGCTCATGAATAATGTGATCGATGCTTTCGCACTCTCTCCTCCTGCAGCCGAAGTAACTGAGGCTGCCGGCAAGGGATACGTGTTGATCCCGCTCGGTCTGGGCGAAGTCCCGGAATTGACTGATTATCCCTACGAAGTTTTAATGGTTCGACCGGATTACGTTGAAGATAATCGAAAGATCGCCACCGCCGTGGCGCGTGCTATTTCACTGGGGGCCGCTCTTTTTCATAGCAATCCTGAAGCAGCGAAATCAGCACTACGGGCGCATCGCTTCTCAAACCCAAAAGTATTGGATCAGAAGGTTTTTGATTTGTCTTTTGATACGATCAAGCCTGCCATGCCTCGATGGGGCAATATGACGGCCGAAGGTTGGAAAAAAGTCATCAACTTCGCTGTCGGCGCAGGGATTGTAAAAGACCCAGCAAAAGCGCCCTCCCCTGATGAAGGTGTCCTGTGGACTAACAAATACGTCGGCAAGCCGTAACCGCGGCACAGACGCCGGGTGGCGCCTGTCTGGAAGGTTCGCACGCGTGGTTAATCCGTTTTTTGAATAGGCGGTACAGCATTACTGTCTTCCAATGGCATTCACCAACTGAGCCAGCGATAACTTGTATGCAACCAAGGAGTTCACATAGTTAGTCTGTGCAGTGGTATACGTCGTCTGAGCGTCCGTAACTTCAACTAAGGGAGCAAAACCGACCTCGTAGCGCCCTTGATGGAGATCGAGATTTTCCTTCGCGGCGTTCACGGCTGCCTCATTGGCTTTGACAACTTCTTGCGCTGCTCCGAGATTGAGATAGTTTTGTTGGACCTGTAAGGCGACTTGTTGTCTCTCCACCCGCTCCTATTCCTTGATCGAGTAATAGTTATACAGCGCTTGTTGCACTTGATAGGTAGTTTGGAAGCCATTAAAGATCGGGATGTTTACATTGAGTTGCACCTGCCAACTGGGCTGGAGAGGGAATAGGTTAGAGGCAACGTCATTGCCTTGCCGGCCATAACTCGATGTAAAAAGAAAATCCGGCAGGTAATTGCGCCGGGCTACAGCGATCAGTTGGTCCTGCGCCTTGAGCTGGGCGTCGAATTGAAGAAGCTCTGGCCGCGAGGAAAAGGCGGTTTTTTTGGCTTCGTCGAGCGACATGGGAAACGGCGCGACCGAAAGACCTTCCGCCAAAGGCTGCCTAGGATAGTCGTCCACCCCCATCGCGTTGATGAGGTTAGCCCAGGCAACGTCCACACCGTTTCGAGCGACAATGAGATTCGCCTGAGCGAGATAGAGATTTGCCTGTGCTTGGGTAAGATCGCTCTTGGGTCTCGTTCCAACGTCATAGAAACCTTGAGCCTGGCGCAGCGTGACTTCACGGCTTTTGACTGTATCTTCGTTGACCCTTAAGAGCGCGTCGGCCTGAAGCACCCCATAATACGCTTGCTTGACCGCCAAAACGATATTGTTGGCGGTGGTATTGTAGGCGTACTGAGTCGCGTCAAGCGTGTCGCGTGCCGATTGCACCAGCCCTTCGCGCTTGCCAAAATTATACAAGGTCATACTCACATTGGCCGCACTGGAGACACTATCAAACGCTCTCGAAGCGGTGGCAGAGGTACCACTCACCGTATTGCTGGTGCGGTAACTGTTGATGAAATTGACGGTCGGGTAGTAGGCAGCCATTTGCTGGTGTACTACCGCATCCTGTGCGGTGATCTGAAATTGCGCGGATTTGACACTGGAATGATTTTCAAGAGCGATATGCACGACTTCATCCAGCGTGAGAGGTTTCCCCGGTTGAGCCGCTGGCGGAGCGCTTACGGGTCCTTGAGCGGGGGCTCCGGGGCTATCAGCGGGCTTCGCCGTCATGGGAAAACAGAACAAGAGAACTGCTAAAAAGCACAACCGCTGCAGCCGCAGCCCAGCTTTTTGGAATTGTTTCATGTCACTCCTCCTAGTTGAGTCTCTCAAGAACGGTATGACTCTGTAACGCTATCGAAAAACAAAAACCAACCTGTTTGTAATAGAGTCCAAAGATTAACGTCACCGCGGAGGCACGGAGGGCGCGGAAGAAAATTCTTGATTTAGAAATACTCCGATTTCTGTGAACTCTGGGTCTCTGCGGTGAAGTAAGGCTTGCTGTTTTGGTCGCGGCTAGGTTCCAGATCCCAACAATTTTAGTCTCTTTATGTGGAATCCGCCATCGCAAAGCGCGTGGGCGCTTATCGATATCCCATGGCCGCTAAGAACTGCTTGAGGGAATGAAACTGGAAGTAAGGATTGCTCCGTTTCTGTTCGCCCATCGTGGAGGTCGTTCGGTCGGAATAGTTATGGCCGGGAAAGAGAATCGTGTCGTCCGGCAACGCTTTCAGTTTCTGCGTCAAGCTGTAATACATCTGCTCCGGATTGCTCCCGGGTAAGTCGACTCGCCCGCAAGAGCCAATAAAAAGAGTGTCACCGGAAACGATTCTATTGCCGACTAGGAAACATTGCGATCCCGGGGTATGGCCGGGCGTGTGCAGTAATTGAATCTCGAGACCGCCGACGTCGATCTTGTCGCCGCTTTCCGCCTTGATGATATCGGACAGCGATAGCGCCTTGAGAAACTCCGCCTCCGCTTTGTGCACCACGATCTTTGCTTTGCACTTGGCGAGTAGCTCCGTCACGCCCTCGATTTCGATGCCCGCAAACCGTCCGCCCACATGATCCGGGTGCGTGTGCGTTACGAACGCGTGGGTGATCTCCATGTCATCTTGAGCGGCGACCTGGAGAATTCTGTCAATTTCCCAGGCGGCGTCGACCACTGCAACCTTGCGGGTTTCTATCGAGCCGATCAGATAGACAAAGTTTTGCATCGGCCCCATTTCGATCTGTTTGAAGTAGAGATTATTGTCCATTCCCAGAGCCTGGACTCAGTCAGACGGCAAAAATGAGAAGCCGGCAAGAAACAGAGGCGATCTTCTATCAGCCATTCGCTATTTGCCGGCCTTCGTTGCCAAGGACTCGTAACTCACGCCTTCGCCGTTATCCTCACCGACGGGCAGATTCAAGCTCGACCAGCCCGGTGCGATCACATGGCCCATCGGATCGCGCATACCGCCGAAACCGCCGAGCATATTTGAGACGTCTTGATAACCCGCCTGTTGGAGTAGTCCCGCCGCTGCATTCGACCGTGGTCCGGCTTGACAACCGACGATGATCTTTTTTTCCTTGGGAAAATTGCTTTCCACGACCTTCACAAAGTCCGCATTCATAACCATGCCCCGTGCCGGATCGGGAAACGCGACGGGAATATTCACCGCGCCCTGAGGATGCCCGGCCGCAAACTCCCGCTCGGTGCGGACGTCAATATAGACGGCGCTGGCTTCATTTTGCAGTACGTCATAGGCCTGCTGTGGTGTGATTTCTTTAATGGTCATCAGTTCTCCCGTTTCGAGTTTCGTGTTCCGGGTTTCGGGTTAACTTGAAACTCCAAACTCAAAACCCGAAACTGCGCGCTTCGCGCGCTACATCCCCATGATATTGTAACCTGCGTCCACATGCATCACCTCGCCGGTAACAGCACTGCCCCAATCGCTGCACAGATAAAGCGCGGTTTTGCCCACTTCCTCGGCATCGATATTTCTTTTGAGCGGTGCCCGTTCGCTGACGTAATGGAGCATATCTTTGAAACCGGCAATCCCTGCCGCCGCCAGAGTCCTGATGGGTCCAGCGGATATCGCGTTGACGCGAATACCCTTGGGTCCCAGATCATGAGCGAGATAGCGTACGCTCGCTTCCAGTGCCGCTTTGGCAACGCCCATGACATTGTAATTGGGAACGACTTTTTCCGCTCCCATGTAGGTCATGGTGAGGATCGACGCCTTCCGTCCCTCCATGAGTGGTGCCGCATAGCGTGCGAGCGCGACAAACGAATAGGCGCTCACATCCATAGCTAAGTGAAAGCCCTGCCGGCTCGTTTGGAAATAGGGATTGGATAGATCTTCTTTATTCGCAAAGGCAATGGCATGAATCAAAATGTCCAGCGAACCCCACTCCTGCTTCAGCGTAGCGAAGACCTTTTCAATCTCTTCGTCTTTGGTCACATCACAAGGGAGAATTATTTTTGCTCCGATGCCTTCAGCCAGGGGCCTGACCCGCTTTTCCAAAACTTCTCCAGCGTAGGTGAACGCCAGTTCTGCGCCTTCCGCGTGAAATGCCTCCGAAATCGCCCAGGCGATGCTCCGATCATTGGCAACTCCAAAAATAACCGCCTTCTTCCCTTCCAAAAGCCCCATTTTGCCTCCCGAACCAGAAATCAGAGGACGGACGTCAGAAGTCAGGAAGAGGGCGCCGAGTTTTGATCTCGGACTTCTGACTTCCGGTCTCTGACCTCTGACTTCTAACTACTTCTTCTTCTCCGCCAGTCCCCGCTGCCAAAGATATTCTGCTTCACCGGTCTGCTTGCTGATCCAGCGCGACAACACAAAAAAAAGATCGCCAAGCCGATTGACATATTTTAGCGGCCATTCGCTCATCTCCTCAGCACGCGACAACCGAAGAATTTCCCGCTCTGCTCTCCGGCAAACCGTGCGGCATTGATGCAAATAGGCGCCGATTCTGCCTCCGCCGGGAAGGATGAATGACTTGAGCGGCTCCAGCTCTTTCTGACACTCATCCATGAGTTGCTCGAGCTTTTTCACCTCGTGCTCACCGACCCGGTACATACCCTCTTTGAAAAAATCTGGTGGCGTTGCCAGCTCACTCCCTAAGTCGAATAGTTCGTCCTGAACTTGGCGTAATACCAAGTCCAAGAATTTATGGGCCTCGCCTTCCTCAAGTTTTTCCTCGTTGAATGCCCGGGCCAGCCCGACGATGGAGTTTAACTCGTCGATGGTGCCATAGGCCTCGATACGTAGCGAGTCCTTAGGAATGCGCCTGCCACCGACCAGGGCGGTCTCGCCCTTGTCTCCGGTGCGCGTGTAAACGCGCGTAATTCTAATAGCCATCGAACCCTTTACCCCAATTCGCGCAATTCACTCGTTATTGCCGGGTTTCCCATGAGCCCTGTGAGTTCCGTCGTCTGGCGACAAGCAGCACGGGGCCGCCCAGGAGCAACGCGGAAACGCCCACCAGCGCGCCGATACCCGTATAGGCCAAGCTCGAATGCAACATAAACACGCAAAATGCGCAGAAAAGCAATGGAATCAGTGGATAAAGCGGTACCGTAAAAGGGCGCTGAGTTGTCGGATCCTGAGTGCGCAAAACGAAGAGAGACAGCCCCGTCAAGAGAAAAAAGAACCAGAACACCGGTGCCGTGTAGTCCACCATCGTCTCAAAACCGCGCCTCGTCCAAGTGCCTAGCGCGATCAGTAATAGCACGATGATCCCCTGCACCAACAGCGCGTTGGCCGGTGTATTGGCCCCAGAGTGCCAACGCCCTAGAAACCCAAGAAGAGAGAAGTCCTTGCCCAAGGCATAACTGGTTCGGGCGCCGGTGAATATTGTGGCATTAGTGGAGCCCAATGCCGCAACAGACACTAGGGCGCTTATAAATATCGCCCCAGGAGTTCCTAACGTCTGCCGCATGAGATCCGCGGCCACAACTTCCGACCGCGCCATTGTCGCAAGCCCCAACCCGCGAAGGTAGGTCAAGTTGATCAGAACGTAAATCGTAGTGATAGCCCCGATGCTCCAGAGTAAGGCCCGCGCCATGTTGCGCCGTCCCTCGCGGACCTCGGAGGAGATGTACGCGGCCTCGTTCCAACCACCATACGTCAGCAAGACCAAGATCATCGCGAGCCCAAAAGCCGGCGGGGACGATGCGGGCGCCGACGGCTGTGGTGGTGGCGCCCCGAGGACGACACCGACGATAAACATTACGGTCAACCCCAAGATCTTGATGCTGACGAGGAGGTTTTGCGTCCGGCTACCCTGTTTCACGCCCATGACATTGAGCGTGGTAAGCACGCAAACCGCAAGAGCAGCATAGACCGCCGGCGACCAGGGTCCGCCCAGCGGCAAGATTCGCGTGGCATAGTCGCCGAAAACAAAAGATAGTAACGCAATGGAGCCGCTTTGGATAACAACCAGACGAGCCCAGGCGAACAGGAAGGCGACATCTGTCCCGAAGGCCCGACTTAAGTAATGATAGTCACCGCCTGCATGGGGATACGTCGTCGCCAGCTCCGCATAGCATAAGGCGCCCATCAACGATACCAGCCCACCTAGCACCCATGCCAGCAAGAACGTCGCTTCGTTGGCAACATTAGCCGCGACAATGGACGGCGTTCGGAAAATGCCGACGCCTACCACGACCCCGACGATGATCGCGCATGCATCGAGGACCGATAAGCTCGGCCGGGGTGTTGCCAATGTCTCATTAGAGCCGTCCATTATCTTCCTCCATTTGGTGGAGGAAGAGTTTCGGTTTCGGCGAAGATGCCGATGCCGATCATGTCGCCGGAAATCAGCATGATTCTGTCGAACAAACCTATTTGTCGTTTAAGCTCCTGTTGTGCCATGGCGACTACCATTACAGGGAAATCGACAGACAGGCAACTTATTTAGGTCATTCCTACACAGAATTTCGTGCGCTACGAATAGTATGATAGTTTGCATGTGGGGATTCGATGTCGAATCCTCTTCCAGGCTTTTTTTCACTGCCGAAGAACCGAAGTCTGTCTGCAAAAGCACCAGCATTAACCCGTTAGGGTCAACCAAAATTCCCCCGAATGGGGATTGACACCACTAGCACCACCGAGAGTAGAATCGGGGCCAATGATCCTCGGTCTCGTCACGAAAAAACAAAATGGAGGTGCAGTCATGAAAAAGAGTTTGCTCGTATCTATTCTGGTCGTTTTCATAGGAGGATTTTTTGCTTCGTCGCTAGTAGCCGACAATAATCACGATCGTAAACATGATGACACCTTGGTGAAATTCAAGGGAGGAATCGGTGCCATCCCGATCTCGAACGTGGCCGTGGATGCGACCACAGGCGCTGTTACTGTCACCCGAAACATGGTCCGCGGGGTCAATTCTCCCGGTCAGATCTGGAGGATCAGGGACCTGCATGCCAAGATAAAAATCAACGGGGACATCATGGTCGAAGGAAAGGGGTTGGTGTTGGCCGGGGGCAATAGTATCGGAAGGGCAACGGGACAGAGCGTGTTTGCTACGCTGTTTTGTGGAGCCACGACCATCACTGAGCACAGTACCACTGTTGCCGGTGTCCTCCTTGCGGCCGACGGCGACTTCAAAATCAACGACGTGCTTGTGCCGATACCACCAGCTGACTGCGAGAGTCCTGTGCTCCTCATCCGCACCGCGGGCAGCGGAAATTGGTTTGCCGCCGGCATTCCCGATCTGGATTAGTCGCGATCGGCATTAGTCTCTCGCTGCCAGCTCACGCTTTTCAACTCGCGTTAGCTGGCAGCTAATCCGTACAATCTTTTCGGATTGGCCCACAGAAATCTTTGCGCTCGACAAAACCGCGCACTTCTTCAACGAAGTGATGATGGCGTTGCATACCAATCCGTGATAGGGGGGCCTTGACTTTGGCTGGCGAGGCACGGTTGGCCGTCACGATCTATGCGTACAACCTGATACCAACCTTTATGTACCCACTGACCCTGGCGCGCAACGCTCCCCATCCCTACCCTGCCGCTTTGTTTTATGACTTTCTTCTGTCGGAGCAAGGTCAACAACTCATTGCCAAGGAAGGGCGCGTCGTAGCCCATCCAAGGGCGGATCCTATCTATCCGCGCATGAAGGAACTCCAGGGTTTGTTGGGAACTTCCCGGGTTCAGCTCAATACCGTGGAAACAAAACCACAAACTTTATAAAGACGGACTGCAGATTCTCGACGAGATTGTCTTGAAACGAAAAACATCCAGTTTGTAACCGTTCCACCAGAAACCGTCGTCCACGAACGGAGGAAAAATGTTCGGAGCCGAAACCCTAGACCATGTCGCCTTTCCGGTGCGCGACTTGCCGCGTGCGGAGAAATTCTACTTGGAAGTCGTCGGCCTCACTTTCCTGACGCAACGCAAGAACGCAGATGGCTCCCCGCGGCATACCTATGTCAAAGCCGGTGAAAATATTATCGGCCTGAATCTGCCCGGCATTCAAACCGAGCCATCGCCCAGCGGCGCCCCGCGTTATGCAGTTGCCATCGGCTCAGAGACGAATTTTCACGCTGCTATCGAGCGCATTCAACGATCCGGCGTCGTCTGTGGCGAAATCCGCGAGCATTCATGCCCTTCACCGTTCTTGCGTTCTTTTCGCTTCACCGATTTTGACAACAACCAGATGGAAATCTGCATGAACCGCGATTCGCTGGGCGAGATCTGCATCAGTCACGTGGTCTTGGAAACAATCGACTTGGATCGCACAAAGCGATTCTATTCCGAGGCACTCGGCCTTAAACCCATAGGCGAAGAGCACGACGAAGCCCTTTTCGAGTTTCCCAATCACCAGTTGCTCGGCGTTAAGCCGGTGGCAGCGTTGTCGGACCGAACCAAACGGCATGGCCGCGCGGTGCACGTCGCCTTCAACGTCAGCCAGGACGATTTTGATCGTATGTTGGGATTGATTCCTCTCCTGGGTGGCGCGAACCAAGGCGACTCGCGGGCCGAAGACGGACTCCGCGCTCCGGGAGAACGAAGCATTTATTTCTCCGACCCGGACACCAACAAACTGCAGATCACCGCTCACGGCGAACAGGACTGGTCGCTGATTTCCAACGAAGAGAAATGGAAGCGAATCATCGAGAACCGCCAGAAATTCGGACGCGGTATCTCCCGCTTCGACCGCGGCGTAAAACCCAATCAATGAGAATTCGGATCAATTCGGCGACGACTGAATTGTAAAAGAACGATTGCAACCGCGATCCACGTGACTCCCCAAGCGAACCAATCGCCCAAACGCACGTAAAACGTTTCCCCGTCTAAAATTTCAAGCTGGGTCTTCAGCACCGCCGGCATAAAGATCGGCAGCGTCTCGACCATTTCTCCTTTGGCATTGATGAAACTAGTCACGCCGGTATTGGTCACGCGCAGCAAGCTGCGCCGGGTTTCGATGGCGCGCCATTGCGCGAGGCGTGCATGTTGCCAGGGCGCCACCGTTTTTCCATACCAGGCATCATTGGTTAAGTTGACTAGCAGGTTGGCTTTCTTTTCGCGAACAAAGCTCCGAGACAATTCCGGTATGAGATCCTCATAACAAATCAGCGGCGCGATTCGCTCTCCGCCGGGCAAGTCAAACGTACGCGGGCCGTCGCCGGCGGTAAAGCCTTCTACGAATGGCATGCCAGGCAATAATCCAAGCAGGCCTGAAAACGGAATATACTCGCCGAACGCGAGCAGCACCTGTTTGTGGTACCGCCCCAAGACAACTCCCCGCGGGTCGGTCAGAAAAGCAGTATTGAATGCTTTTGGAGCGGGTCCTTTGGGGCTTCCGCGATAACTCCTTGCGCCAAAGATGAAGTACGCATTTTTCAGCCGAAGCGATTCCACAAATTCGGCTGGCAACGCAGAGAGATCGTCCGGCAGCCATTCCTCGATGGCTGATTCTGGCCACAGGATCAATTGAACGCCGCTAATTCCTTGGGTGAGTTTGACATGGGCGTCCAGATTTGAATTCATCTGTTTCGGGTCCCATTTCATGCCCACGTCGATGTTCGCTTGCACCGAGGCAACGGTTAATTTGGCCGCCGTATTCATTTGTGCCGTAAGTTGATTGACTCTCACGAAACCATAGATCAGAGAGGCAAGGATACAGGCCGCACAAACCGTTGCCGGCATCCACTGAGTCTCCGCACCTCTTGCTGTTTTCAACACCACGCCTGCAACGACCGTGTTGAACCACATGAGCAGGAAACTCGTGCCGTAGGGCCCGGAGAGATCGGCTGTTTGAATGAACCAGGAAAAGGAACTTTGGGTGTTCGCCAGGTGCCACGGAAACAAGAGCGGAAATAAAAATTCTACAAAAACCCAAAAAAACGCAGGAAAAACTTGCCAGGGTCCGAACCCCACACCGCGCACGAGCAAAGCAAAGATTGCCATCTGGAGTCCCTGAAGGGCGGCGTAGAAGAGAAATACGATCGTGCTGATGGGATACGAAAATCCGCCGAACACGGTGATGGTGTAAACGAGCCAGTGAAAGCCCACCAGGTGCGCAACGAAGCCCGCGAGCCAGCCGCAGAATACCGCGGTGCGCAGACTTTTCGCACGGTCAATCGTCCAGAAGAGCGGCACAAAAGCTACCCAAGCTGCAGGAAACAAAATCGGCGTGAGGAAAGGGGCTGCTAACAAAATGGCGGATAACAGAGACCCGAAAATAATCCTTGACATACCAATTGTTTAAGTATAAACGAATTTTCTGTTGAAACTCTCGCCAACGGAGCGGAAGACAGCAATTCTAAAGAAGTATCACGAACCAAACGCAAAAATACATAGCTGGGCGAACACTCCATGGAGAACCGCATGAGAAAAAAACACCACAAGATTTTCTTCTCGATTGCTGATGTTGTGTTGATGGCTTTGTTTTCGGTTCCTGCGTCAGCAGACTCCATCCTTGGCGAGGAGTGGGAAAAATTCTTTAAAGAAAAGGTCTCGTTTGGTGGATTCGTTGAAAACACCAGCGGGGTATCGGTCAGCCACGGGAGCCATTTTTTTAACACGTCGAACCGTTTCGTCATGAACCGGTTTACCATTCAGCCTGAATTCAACGTCGACATGGCCGAGTGGGCGAAATTCTTTATTTCATGGCGCTTCGTTGCCGAACCTCGCTACAGTATGGAGACGAAAAGCCGCGAGGCAAGCGTTACCTACTTTCCTTCCCAGCCGGTCAGACCGTTAACATTCACCTACTATGATGAGTACAGTCCAGTACCCTGGGAAGCGGTTTTGGACGTTTCCCCCACGGACCAGTTGAAATTAAGGCTCGGCAGGCAATTTATTTCCTGGGGAGAAACCGACGGCATACGGTTGCTCGATCTCATTAACCCGCAAAATCTCCGGTTTTCCCCGCCCGCGGCGCCCAATCTATTCAATCTCGATGAGTCCCGAATTCCTTCCTGGGGCTTGAGAATGCTCTACACGGTCCGACCTGTAAGCAACACCATATTTGAGTTCTTCGCGCTTCCCGGCTCTCTAGATTTTCCGGAGGAAAGAGTCGATACATTTATGGGCACCAACGATACCGGGGATCGCAAAGTCAGATTCGGAAGATGGTCCGCTCATCCTGAAACCCGATTGATGATTGGCGGGCGAAACGCTTTCGGCAATTTGTACGCCAATCCTCTCAATCCGGGCGCCTGTGCCGGCCTCGGCTGCCTGGTCATTCCCAGTACACGCAGGGAACTGCCGGGCGCGGGGGATAGTTGGAAGATCGGTGCGCGGATCACCCACAGCATCGGAAAACTCAACTTCGGCCTGGGTTATATCTGGGGCTTCAACCCGCAGGCAACCGACATGGTCTTCAAGGTCACCGGTGTCGGCTGCTCCGCCCCCGCTGTAGGGGCGTGTCTGGCAGGCCAGGCCCCAAGCGTAGTAAATATGAAACTGGTTAACGATCGCACGAACATCTTCGCCGGCCATTTTAACTACACGGTCGACCAACTCGCTTCTATCCCGGTAAATACGGCGATCAGAGGCGAAATAGCCCTTTACCCCTCCGAGCCGTATAATATCTCCCTGTACCCTGGACGTTTTGGTCTCAAGGCCAGCGCCAATCCGAAATACCCGGACGGCATCGTTGAAAAAAATACCCTGCGGTACGCTTTGGGATTCGATCGGACTACGTTAATACCCTTCCTGCAAGACGACCCTTGGCGTCCTTTCAGAATGTCCTTTCAAATTTTTCAGCGCATCATTTTTGATCACGAGGATGGTATACATCCGTTTGGCAGCGCGCAAAAAATACCAAAAGTCACCACCAATTTCACCTTCAGAGTCAGCACCGGATATTTGGGCGATACCATCTTGCCCGACGTATTTTTGAGCTACGACCCCTCTGGCTACTGGAGTGCCAATCCCGCGGTGACCTATGCGCCACCCTGGAATGAAAAAATTGCGCTAAGCTTGATCGGCGCCTTCTACGGCGGCCATAATAAATTCGCTAATCTTGGGCTTTTCTCTGAGAAAGATTCGATATTCCTCAAGATGCGGTATCAATTCTAAAGCTGGATTTTCGGAGGTTCAAACTGATGAAGTTACCGGTTCAAGCTCTACCTTGGCTCAAGTCGCCAACCGCTGCGTTGTCAGTCATTCTCTACGGCTGCTCGCTTCTTGGGTTCGCATCCGGTGCAACCGCAGCGGAAGCCGATCTCAAAGTGGGAGAAACCATTGGACCGCAGAATTGGCAAAAGATTCAGGGTATGGTCGGCGAGAATCTGCTAAGCCGCATCAAGGCCGGTTATACCCTTCAGATCAAAGCCCCGAAGGTCTACCGGCCCCTCAAAGAATACGTCGAGGCCACCGAGAAATATTCCGGCAAAGTCGGCCTCGGTTCCAATGGCGAACTGCTCAATTACGTCGCCGGACAACCGTTTCCAAAGCTCGATCCAAGCGACCCGCAGATCGGCCAGAAACTGGCCTGGAATTTTTTCTATCGCTGGCTGGGCGACGACTACAAAACCGGCGGAGCGGTAAAGGGCGGAAAAATCCTACGCGTTGCGATCGAGAAGGACGGTTCCGAGCGTCGCGCGGATCTTATTTCTTACTTTCTTTTTCCGAGCACGCGCTACACGTTGAATCCTAAACCCGCGATACCGGGTTATGAGCATATCGACTATATTCAACTGCGCGTCGATAGCTATCCACGGGACGCCTCCGGCACAACGACCCTGGAAATTCGCTATAAGGATCCGAACCGAGCGGACGATCTGCATATCTACCTTCCCAGCATTCGTAGAATCCGCCGCGCCACCACGACTCAGAGATGCCAAACCCTGGCTCCGAGCGAGTTCACTTTAGACGACATCAACAGCTTTAACGGGAAAATTACCAACTTCAATTACAACTACCTCGGTGACAAGAAAATCCTGGCCAACATCAGCCAGGAGCATTTACCTTTTGCTCGCAAGCAGGGCGATTACTTACCCCTGGACGAAAAGTGGGAAGTCGTGGATACCTACGTTCTCGAGATCACGCCCAAAGATCCAAGCTACTGCTATCCAAGAAAACTGCTGCACCTCAACAAGGCCACTTTTGATACTCACTGGACTTTGATGTGGGACCAAAAAGGAGAATACTGGAAAGAACAGTTCGGCTTCTTTACTCCGGTAAAACTCGCCGACGGACGCGAGGTCTGGTCCGTAGGGGACGTCGTGATCGTCAATGTCCAAAACGGTCGATCTACCATAGTGACCGCGACGCGCGCCTATAACCAAGGTTATCCCGCAAGCATGTTCAGCCTCGCGACCTTGCAAAGCGTCATGCGCGGGGGATCGATCGAGTAGCGGGAAAGGGAAGCCGTAGCGCGCTCTTTCTTGAGCCACGCTTCAACCCGGTTCATGCGCTTTGTCTTTTCCTGCCTCGCGGGACTGATCCTCGGTTTGGCCCCGCCGGTGTTTTCTTCACGCGCCGCCACCCTGGCGAAAGAGCCCGCGCTGCAAGAAAACTTCTACGGAGTTCAAATCCTCGACAGTCGAGTCTGGGTCGTCGGTTACTACGGGACGATCCTGCACTCCAAGGATCGCGGCCTAACTTGGGAAATCCAGCAGAGCCCCACGCCCAGCGCTCTGTTCCAAGTCCGGTTTCTAAGCGGAGACAAGGGTTGGATCTCCGGCAGCTACGGCACCGTGCTCCACACCACGGACGGGGGTCAAAATTGGATCGCACAGCCGACTGGGACAACGGAACATCTTTTTGGTCTCACCTTCGTAAACGAGCAAATGGGTTGGGCTGTCGGGAGTCGCGGAACCATACTTCAAACGCGCGACGGCGGCCGTTCATGGATTAATTTATCGCTATCGGAAGACCTTACTTTCAGTAGCGTGGCGTTTGTCAATTCAGCTAGAGGCTGGATCGTCGGCGAGTTTGGAGTCATCTTCCAGACCCAAGACGGCGGCAAGAACTGGATCAAGCAAAAGAGCCCCGTGGAGGTCTCTTTCGTAAGCGGCGAAAGTGGCAACCTCTTCGCCCTGCTCTTCCCTACGCCGGAGAAGGGTTGGGCCTTTGGTCTCGACGGTGTCGTTCTCAAAACCCTCGGCGGATCATCTTGGAAAATTATGCGACAGAAGGAAAAAACCAGCAGCTCCCCCGGCGCTAATCATCTGTTTGCCGCGGCCGCATTTGATGGTCATCTATGGGCCGTGGGGGAGCGAGGAACTCTCCTTCAATCCGATTCGGAGGGCGAGAGCTGGCGGCAAGCCAAGACGGAAACTCCCCGTGTCAGTTTGAATGGAATCGCCTTTGGAAAAAATGGCTTGGGTCTGATCGTCGGCAACCGGGGAGTCCTTTTGCGCACTGAAGACGGGGGAACGACTTGGAATCGGCTCAATGTCATGCTCCAGCGGTCAAGCCGAATTCCATGAGACGGATCGCAACTTTCATCGTTCAAAAACGCTGCTCCATTCTTTGGATCATCATCCTGGCAAGCTTGTTTTTCTCGTACTACGCCTTGAAAATCGAGATGTACACCTCCTTCTCGGATCTATTGCCACGGGATCACCCTTATATCCGGGTGCATAACGAGTTCGGGAAAATTTTTGGCGGCGCCAATGTCGTTCTTATTTCCGTTGAGGCGGCTGACGGTGACATCTTTAACCCGGCTGTTTTGGAGAAAGTGAAAAAACTCACGGATATCATCGAGCGCACGCCGGGAGCCAACAATTACCAGATCTTTTCGATCGCGCGCCAGAAAGTGAAAGACGTTCGCGCAACCTCCTGGGGCATCGAGGTGCAGCCGGTCATGTGGCCCGAGGTTCCCCGTACGCCGGAGGAAATTGAGCGCCTGCGCAATATCGTCTATGCCAATCCCACCATCGTCAGACGATTGGTGTCTGAAGACGGAAAGGCGGCCCTGATCGCCGCCGCCTTCCATGAAGAGCGGCTCGACTATGCCGCCTTGTTTCAGCGCATCCAGCAAGCGATCAAAGAAGTGGAAGATGAAAAAACCCACATCTTCGCGGCCGGGGAGCCCATTCTCTATGGGTGGATTTATCACCATCTGCGCGAAATCGGAATGATCATCGCGCTTACGTGCCTCAGCATTCTTGCCTTGCTCGTGCTTTACTACCGCAATCTCAACGGGGTGCTGATTCCGATCATCTCCGCTGCGGTAACCTTTGTCTGGGGCACGGGCTTTACCGCCTTGCTAGGTTACAATTTCGACCCGCTGATCCTGGTGGTACCCTTTCTAATCGCGGCACGGACCATCAGTCACTCCATACAGTTCCGAGAGAGATTCTTTGAGGAGTTGGAGCGATACGGCGACAAGGAGAAAGCGGCCATCGAGTCCGCCGCCGGCCTTATGATGCCGGCGAGCGTTTCCATTGTCACCGACGCAATCGGTCTGACGGTTCTCCTGGTAGCCCCCATACCGATTCTCACTAAACTGGCTATTGCGGGAAGTTTCTGGGTGCTGAGCAATCTCGTGACAGTGGTCATACTCGATCCGATTCTCTGCTGTTACTTCCCCGCACCGCGACATCTTCGCAAAGGAGGAGAAGGACATTGGCTGGAAACTCCGCTGCGACGCCTGGGGAGTTTTTGCGTCGGCCGCCTGGGGCGAGTGCTCGTCACAGTCTGTTTCGCCGGGATCGTCGTATGGAGTATCTACGGGTATCAGTTTTTGACCGTCGGCGATTCCCGCCCGGGTTCACCGCTATTATGGCCTGATTCCAATTACAACCAGAGCGTGCGCCACATCAACGATAAATTTCAGGGCACCGACCATCTTTACGTTATCGTCAAGGGAGAAGCGGAAAATACGATGAAGTCGCCTCAGGTGCTGGAGACCGTCGAGGCATTTCAGCGTTACATGCTGCGCTCGCCCCACATCGGCGGAACGGACTCACTCGTGGACCTGACGCGTCAAATCAATACGGTCTTACATAACAATGATCCCCGCTGGTCTCTGCTCCCGCGCTCGGCTGATGATGTGGGCGGCATTGTGATGGTGGCAGAGCACGGCAGCGAGCCGGGGGATTTCGACCGTTGGGTTAATTACAACTTTCAGCACGGCCGGGTGGCTTTTTTTCTTTACGACCATAAGGGAGATACCCTCCGGGACGTGATCGGTCGCGCCACGGAATTTATTCATAGCCATCCGGTGCAGGGGGCCGAATTTAAGCTGGCCAGCGGCTATGCCGGCGTGCTTGCGGCGGCCAACGAGGTCATCGCCGACTCCGACAAGCTCACTCTCGGTTTGATGCTCTTGGCCCAATTGGTTTTTTGCGCCATTGGATTTCGCTCTTTGGTCGCCGGCGTTTTCTTCGTCGGGGTCGTCCTGCTGTCGAACACTTTCGGGATGGCGTTGATGGCTTACTGGAACGTGGGACTGAACGTCAACACCCTGCCGGTGATCAGTCTAGGCATCGGTTTCGGTGAAGACTATGGCATCTACATCGTCTCGCGCATTATTGAAGAGTACCGCCGTCGGACCCGCACCGATCTTCCTACAGCCGCGGTCGAAGGCATCGCCACCGCCGGCAAGGCGGTGCTGTACACCGCCGTCCTGGTTTCGGCGGGAATTGCGTTTTGGTCCTTGTCACCGCTCCGTTTTCAAGCCGAGATGGGTTATCAGCTTCTGATTATCCTGACGATGAATATGCTCGGTGGTTTGTTGCTGCTACCCGCCCTTATCGCCCTGTTAAAACCAAAATTCGTTTTGGGAGAAAATGAAAAGGGAGCACGTTAGGGCTTACGGTCTCCCTGCCGGCAACGTGTCTTTGCCATCGAAAGGCGGGGAAAAAACCACAAAGGCGACCGCGGGTTCAGTGGCGGTATTAACAAAGTAGTGGACGGCGCCGCGAGGAATATAAACGATATCGCCGGCTGATAGATCGATGCGGCGATTCTCCAGCATCAGGTATCCTCGGCCCTTCATCATCACCACCGTGCCATCGTGAATCTTGTGAATGTGTGGCTCTTCCCGATCGCGGACCTGCACGAGGTGATGGCTCACGCCTTCTCCTTTGCCGAGAGTGGTTATCTTGATATTTTCGCCCGCGCCGAGCGGGTTCTCAGCCAACACTTTGTCGACTTCGGCTTGCTTGAACTCCGTGCCGTACTGGAGAGCCATCTGCGGTGCCGTGGAGCAGGCAAAAACGAGCGGCAAAATCAAAAATGCAAAAGCGCGGGCGCTAAATCTTCTTAATCTGATATCCATAAACCAAATCTAGAAACTGAACGATGATTCTTGCCGTGGCGCCCCAGATATCCCAACCGTTGCAGTAGAAGTGATAAACCGGTTCGCCGTGGGACGAGAGACGATCGGCAATGACCACACAATCCGGCTCCAGCAAATTTGCTATGGGCACCGAAAACACCGCGTCGGTCTCCGCGGGATTCAAACGGAACTCATAAAACGGCGGGATCACTCCAACAAACGGTGTGACGACGAAATCACTGGCCGCCGTCACTTGATCCAGTCGCCCAAGCACTCGGACGTGGGAGGGATCGATGCCAATCTCTTCGTGGCTTTCCCGCAACGCTGCTTCCAGTTCACCGCGGTCCTCGGCATCCACCCGGCCTCCCGGGAAGGCCACTTGACCGCGATGATGATTGAGCTGCTCCGCCCTCTTGGTCAGCACGAGATGATCCCCATCGTCACGTTCCTGGATAGGCATTAAGACAGCAGCGAGCCTGTAATGATCACCGGCGAGATTCTTTGGCGATCGAGATTGCAGCACGTTGGCGATTTTATCGGCGACCATGGTCGAAAAAAGTTTGACCCACCCTCGATCTGTGATATGAAACCTTTCCAATTTAACCAATTGCCCCTGGAAAGACCAGAACCGTGAAAGATCGCGACATTCACTCCGTCATTCGTATCTTGCGTCGGGAAGTTCCCAAATGGGAGACGCCCATTGTGACTTTAATGGCAGAAACCTACCAGAGCCCGTTCAGGGTTCTGGTTTCATGTATCCTCAGCCTCAGAACTCAGGACGCGACCACCGCACAGGCGTCGCATCGTTTGTTTGCTCTAGCCGACACCCCGCAGGCGATGTTGAAGTTGACGACTCAAAAAATTGCCAAGGTCATCTATCCCGTGGGCTTTTATCGGACAAAAGCGAAAGTGATCCGCGATGTGTGTCAGGTCATCATGCGCAATTACTCGGGCAGAGTCCCAGACGAGATCGATGAACTCTTAAAGCTCAAAGGTGTCGGGAGGAAAACCGCAAATCTGGTTGTCACCCTGGGCTTCCGCAAACCGGGTATTTGTGTGGACACCCATGTGCATCGAATCTCCAATCGTTGGGGCTACGTCAAAACGGCGACGCCGGAGAAAACCGAGTTCGCCCTCCGGGAGAAGCTCCCGAAGCAATACTGGATTGAATACAACGATCTCCTGGTGAGCTTTGGCCAGCATCTCTGCCGGCCGATCTCACCCCTTTGCAGTCAGTGTCCCGTGGAAAGGTATTGCGCTAAAAACGGGGTTACGATAAGCCGCTAACTATGGCTCAACCGGTCCCGCAAGGATATTTCGCTCACAACACAGAGGTTCTGGGGTACCACGACCTCAACGGCAGGCCCGCCTTCAAACTGGCAATGCAGGAAATGAACGGCCGCTGGTATCTCTACCTCGCGCATCTCTGGCACCAGGGTTGGAGCATTCTCGATGTCACCGATCCAACGGCGCCGCACTTTATCGCCTTCCTGCCCGGCCCGGAAAACACCTGGACCATCCAAATCCAAGTGGCCGATGGCAAGATGATGACTGCCTTGGAGCGCATTGCGCCGGGATGGGGCGGTATTGAAGGAAAAGATCACGCCGAAGGGGTTTTGATCTGGGATGTGAGTGAGCCGGCCAAACCCAGACAACTTGGCCACTACCGGACCGGCAGCACGGGGACACATCGAAATTTCTACGACGGCGGAAACCTGATACATGTCGCCGGTGGCGCACCGGGCTATGATGGAAAGATTTATCACATCGTTGACATTTCGGATCCGACAAAACCCGAGCAACTCTCCTATTTCGCGCTCGATGGTCAAAAGAAGGGAGCGCCGAAGACGGGGGCTAAGTTTTCGCTCCACGGACCGGCTCATATCGAGACGGACAGAGCCTATCTGCCCTATGGCGACGGTGGCGGGATTATTCTCGACATCTCGGATATCAAAAATCCGCGAATGATCAGCCAGCTCGCCTTTCGCGGGATCACCGCGAGTCAGGGGATCCATACCTTTCTCCCTTTGCCGCGCCGCAGGATCGCCTTGATCAATGACGAAGCGATTCGTGAGCACGGCGATGAAGATCTGAACTTGGCCGGCATCGTTGATATCGGCAACGAAAAACAACCCCGGTTGATCTCGCTCTTTCCCCTGCCCGAGCCACCGCCGGAGAGCGGACTAAAGAACTTCTACGAAAAAGGCGGCCGTTTCGGCCCGCACAATCAGCACCATCCAAATCACCAAGCTTGCCTGGAGGATCGTGACGATATTGCCTACCTGACGTACTTTAACGCCGGCTTGAGGGTCTATGATATCCGCGACGCGCGCGCGCCGAAAGAGATTGGCTATTTCATACCGCCCGACCCGAAAACGAGAATCGGCACCAAGCCGAGCCAGTTGGTTGGGCAAACGGAAGATGTTTTGGTGGATCGGCGCGGCTGTATCTATATCAGCGACAAAAACTTGGGTATCTATATTCTACGATTGAGGACAATCTGGCCTTACACCGACCTGTGAGGCGGGCTATCCATAGATAAAGCATCCGACGAAGCTTGAAAGACTAAACGTGTGGCAGAAGCAGCCGATAACAAGAATTGGAAATGTCTGAACATCTCTGTCACGGACAAGGAGTCGGGCGAGGTTATCGAATACAAAATCCACTTCTACCGGAAGCGCAATGGATGGTATGATGAGGTCCGTTATGACAGCCACGAAATCAAAAGAGGAAGGAAGACTCTCGTCCCCCACCTCCACATGAAGCTTGGTACTCCGTTCAAAGATTCTGAGAAAGGCGAAGCCGAGCTCAGGCGAATCATTGACGGCATATTGCCGGAACTTAAGGAGATAACCCGATGAGCCGCATCTTAGCCATCAAGGGAACCGAAGGCGAAAGAGAAGTGGATTACGCTGCCCTCTCGCTGAAAGAGATTCAAAAAAGGATTAAGGCCTATGAGAAACAGTATGGCAGCTACGCCAAATTCCTAAGGGGTTACGATTGCGAGTCCGGAACCCCGGAGGACTATCTCATCCTAATCGACTGGGAATGCCTGCTAGCTGAAATCAAAGGTAGAAAAAGGGGGAAACTCTCCCTGATTCGAGGCGGCAAGAAAAAACCCCGGTAGCCCGAAACTCAGCTCAACTCCAAATTACATAGGGCGGACCCGACGGCTCATCTTTATCTAACCTTCACAGACGATATCTCGGTACAGTGAGGCGCATCATTTTTTTTCTGGCATCATCGACTCTGGAAAATACTTCGACGGCGCCCAGACGTTGGCCGTAAAACTGCGGCAGCCCAGAATGCGCAGCTCGCGCATGATGCGGATGTAGTCCTGTGAATCGATAAAATCGCGCCAGTCGTCCAATGTTTCGAAGTCGATAGTGATCGCAACCTGCGGCGTCACTTCAAGAGGATTTCGGTAATTGCGAACTTCCAGCACACCTTTGTGAGAAAGCGTTACCGGCAACCAATCGTTCTTTGCCTTGTTGGCGTAAATGGTGAGGTTGGCTTTCTGATCCGGCAGGTCCCATTGAATGACGAAGTGCACCATTATTGAATCCCCCGTACCAAGCCACCGTCGATTTGAATCGTCGTGCCCGTAATATAGCTCGCGCGCTCAGATCCCAAGAAACACAATCAGGTCCGCGGTTTCTTCCGCTGTGCCATAGCGTCCCAACGGAACCTCGGCGGCCATCTCACGGTTGATCTCTTCCACGGGCCGCTTGAGGCGGTCGGCGCGCGCCTTATTTAGTTTCTGAGCGCGTTCGGTGTCGATTCGCCCCGGGCAAACGTTATTGATCAGTATGTTATCCGTTCGCCAGTTCCCGTGACAGGGTTTTCGCCATACCGATGACGCCGCTGCGAACCGCGTTCGACAGGACTAAGCCGGCGATGGGCTCTTTGACAGAATATGAAGTGATGTTAATCACGCGGCCTCCGCCGACTTTGCGCATATGCGGCACGGCTTCACGGGTCATCCGCATTGTGCTCATGAAACTTAGATTATAAGCGTTGTTCCAATCTTCATCGGTGAACTTCATGAACTCTCCCGGAGGCGGACCGCCTGCGTTATTGACGATAATGTCGACGCGGCCGAAATGCTCGGCACTTTTATTGACAAAGTGCTGGATGTCTTCAGCCTTCGCCATGTCGGCCACCATCGATAAAACCTCACCACTGGTTTCCTTCCGAATCATCGCGGCGGCCTCGTTGAGCACCGCCTCACCCCGCGCGCACATGCTGACCTTCGCGCCTTCACGCGCAAACGCCAAGGCGGTGGCTCGTCCCATGCCCTGGCTCGCACCCGCCACCAGCGCGACTTTGTCCTTCAGTCCAAGATCCATCCTCGATCCCCCTAGTTTTTAGAAGTGTGCCGGATAGTATCAGACCCATCTGAGAGGGTCAAAAAGGATAGGTAAAGCGGAGTTTAGAGGGCGGAAGTCAAAGATCAGGCCGCAAAAAAACAGAGATCAGAAGTCGACAATTTTTGACCGACTTCCGACCTCTGTTTTCACTTCTGCTGCCAGTAGATGTTGTCGCGAAACTCGGGATGGAGACGTTTGATGTAAAGACAAAGCATGCCGTGCACCCCCAGCTGGCGCAACTTTCGAGGATCCCCGGCTCTGAGGGCCGCTTTTTCTTCGGCGGTAAGATCGTATTCTCCCATTACGGATTCAAAATCCGATTGCGCTCTTTTAACACACGACTCGTTCATTTTAAGCTCAAAGAGTAAACGACTAAGATGATAGCAACTCATAATGGCCTCCCCGGCTCTACAGGTTGCTGAAAACTCTGATTACAGGCTGCTCAAAAAGATCTCCCAGAGGCGAGGCGCGCAACTTCGCATATAGCTGATAGCTTATGGCATATGGCTTTGACCATACGAGCCATACGCCATAAGCCAAATAGCAGCCTGCTAGAGTTTCCAACTGACAAAGCCCCACCCCGTCGCGACGAAGTCCGGCATGTACGAAGTATAGGAAGCTTTAGCGTCGCCAACGCTGCCGACGACTACCATCCAGTTGAGAAACTCGCTATCTCCCGCTTTTAACAGTTCCTCGACGGAGTAGTTGGCAAGGTTTGGACCCTTGCCCTGTCGCATCACTTCCAAGAGTTCATGATCAAATTGCGTATCGATCTCACCGATGCGTGGCGAACCGGGAAAATGGGATAAACCCCCAGTAGCAAGAATTGCCACTCGCTCCGACGATTTCGCGGCAACCTCTCGGATCAGCTCACCGACTTGATAGCAGCGTTTAGGCGTCGGAGCCGGGTCGACCCAGGTGTTTACGTAAATGGGTAGAATCGGAATCTTGGGTTCGGGCAAAAGGAAATAAAGCGGAACGTTTTGCGTGTGCTGCAACTCGATGTGTTCGCCGAAGGACAAATCAATCCCCTTGTCCATACCCGCGCGCAGGATCGCGCGTCCAAGCTCTTTGTGGTTTCGATAGTGAAACTTGTGCCGGGTAAATTGCCCTTTGACCTCGTCCGCTAGGGTTACGAAAAACGTCGGAATATTGTTCCAAAAAAAATTGACAAACTGATCGTTGGCGACGACGATCAGCACGTCCGGTTTCGCCTGCTCCATATCGGCACGAAGCACGCCAAAAGCTTCCTCGGCATCCTGTCTGAGCTTTTTCTGCTGTTCCAACGTGGGCCGGGTGGCGGAGCCCTGCGCCGCCATACTGTAGTGGAGATTCATAAAGTCTTCCCACTCGGCTCCGGGTTCGAGGAGAATGTTGGGAGCATGGCTTGCCGCCAACGCGGAGACTAGAGGCATCGTTCATTCCTCCTTTGTTGGGAAAAGACCCTTTACATGATCCGGTACCCTCTCACCGACCAATACACCAACGAGATAACAACGACAACCGATATGATCGGGTGCTCCAGAACCCAGTTGAGTCCCGGCTCCAGGGCATACCGAAGTGTAAGATCAAAAAACTTGCTAAGCCGATCCATGATTCGCGCTCCCTTCTTCGAACCGCCTAAGCGGGCTATAAAACCCCTCTATGATAATAGAACCCCACGGTATCGAAAAGCTAAAAATCATGAGCCGGCCAACCACCACGCATCCGCGCCCTCATTCTGATTGAATCGCAACAGGGCGGAACAAATCCCTCGACAAGGCTTAACTAGCTCGAACGCTTCCAAAGAGAGGGATGCTTAGCAAACATTAGGGGAGGGTTTAGGTATTTCAAGGTATCGGTAGGCTACTGAGACGACAAAATATGACTCATCTCGCAGCGCAAACCGCATCAACCCGCCGAGTTCAAATCCCTTGCTTGCGTCGAGGCTGGAGCTGCCGACTATCCGGTCTCTGCTGATTGAGTCTTACAGGCTCTTTGGGCCGGGGGCCGCCGGTCCTTCTTATTGAAGGCAAACAGAAGTGTGATACCCCGTCGATATCGGTGTGGATAAGGTAGCTTTCGGCAACGCGGTGGCGGCTCTCTTCTTGTGGTTCGCCGTCGTCGAGTAACTCAACGGTCAGTTCATCTATCCAAACTCGTTGACAATAATTTTATGTGTTCATCCATGTTCCTATGACCAACCGCTTTGCTCGTGCGACGCGCGGAGGGCTGGAAATGTTGGCGATTTTGATAAATCGGGTGTGGCCAGGGACAGAATCGAACTGCCGACACGAGGATTTTCAGTCCTCTGCTCTACCGACTGAGCTACCTGGCCACAGCGTTGAAATATTGCTTAAAAGGTAGGGGGAGTCAAGGTTGCGATCTGCGTTTGCGATTTTTTTTTGCCCGATCCTCGATAAAGTCGACGACCTGACTTTCCAGGCAAACGCCATTGAGCGAGTTGATTTCCTGAATTCCTGTGGGACTAGTAACATTGACTTCGGTTAGATAGCTGCCGATCACGTCGAGGCCGACAAAGTATAGGCCGTCTTGTCGAAGCAGCGGCGATAAGGCTTCGCAGATCTCCCTGTCCCGTGGCGTTATCTCTGTGCGCGCACACTGCCCCCCGACATGAATATTGCCCCGGGTCTCTTCCTCCAAGGGAACTCGCAACACCGCGCCCAGCGGCTCGCCGTTGAGCACAATAATCCGTTTATCTCCCTGGCGGATCTCCGGCAAATAGCGCTGTCCCATCAAAAGCTTTTGGCCGTTATTTGTCGCCGCTTCCAAGATCGAGTTGGTATTACGATCTTGTTGATTGAGGTAGAACACACCGCTACCGCCAGCGCCATCCAACGGCTTGACGATCATCTCGCCGCCGAGCTCCGCCATGAACTCTTTAAGCCGTTGCATATCGCTGGTCACAAGCGTCTGCGGAATCTGCTCAGGGAAACGCAGCGCGTAGAGTTTTTCGTTGGCCTCCCGCAACCCACGAGGATTATTCATCACAAAACATTTGTCCTCGTTCACCAGACTGAGAAGATGGGTAGAAAAGAAAAACTTCATGTCGAACGGCGGATCCTTGCGCATGAGGACGACGTCAAAGTCCTCCAGCGCGCCGGTTTCGAATTCGCCCAGTCGATAATGGGGTGTCCGGCGAGCGACATGAACTCGACGCGAACGCCCGTATGGGCTCCCACCCCGAATGAAGAGGTCGTCGAGCTCCATGTAGTGGACTTCATGATTCCGCTGCTGGGCTTCGAGCAACAGGACAAAAGTGGTGTCTTTGTCGATGTTAATTTTTTCAATGGGGTCCATCACGACCCCGATTTTTAGTACCTGCATAGCTTTTTTCGCTTGTTGGCTGCTAATCCCTGATCACCCAGGTGTCGAGCTAAAAAGTCGTGCCAGCCTCTCTTCTCCCGGCTCCACAGAATCCACAGAAAGCCTAACAACACGGGAGCGAAACCCACCATTCCAAGCCAGCGTAAAAAAGCTCGCCGGTACGTGACATCGCTTCGTTCTGCTCCCACGACTCGGAGTCCCAACAGCCACTTCCCGACGGTCTTTCCTTCGATACCATGAAACACCACAAAATACGCTGTGGCCAAACCGATCCATCCCCACGTAAACAAGGTCAAAAACTGCGTTGCATGCTCCCAGGTCAGCGCGCGTCCGTGCGCCGATAATCCTACCTTGTAACCTACATAGCACATGAAAAACATTATGATGGAAAGCCCCAGGATGACGACCCCATCGAGCGTGAATGCACAAGCGCGGCGAAAGAACCCGCCCCAACGAATTTCTGGAATCGATGGGATCGCCGGCTCTATGACGGGTCGCTCGGGTTCCGACTTTTGTTCAACAGAACTTTGCCAATCCTCCGCCACCGCGACGTCGCCAAGCTCAAAGGGCTCTTCACGAGTCAGCGCGAATTCTTCCCGTTTGGAACCGAATGTGACCCGCCGGCGGAGCGGTAGGGCGCCACACTGCGGACATTTCTCGTCTGAAGGAAGAATCGGGTATTCGCAATTTTGACAATTCATAAGTTCGAGGTAATTCTGAGCGAAGCGAAGAATCTGGCTGCGAGACCCTTCACTCCAGCTCAGGGTGACAATACCTTAGAGAACGGCGGTAAACCAGATCGCAAAGTCTGCTTGCAAAATCTAATTTCTAAGGTCTCCAGGCAAGAGCATCTATCCCATATCTCCCCACAAAAATTGGACAACCGACAAGGCTGCAAGAGCTGCCGTCTCGGACCGAAGGATTCGGCGTCCTAATTGCACCGACCTAAAACCGTGCCGCCGCGTTTCATCTGCTTCCTCGGCACTGAAGCCTCCTTCAGGCCCGATAACCAGCAGAATCGTTTGCACGTTACGCTCCGTCTCGTAAACTTGCTTCAAGGTCAGTTGCCCTTCCCTCTCCCAGAAAAGAAGCTTCAGGCTATCGGTCCGGGGCTGTCTCACGAGCTCCCGGAACTCACAAAGCGTGAGAATTTTTGGAACAAGAGTACGGCCGCACTGCTTTGCCGCGCTAAGAGCAATTCGTTGCCAGCGTCCGGTACGGGTTTCGATCTTTCGGTCGTTTAACTTTGGAACTGTGTAGCTCGATATAAAGGGGATTATGGTCTGAACTCCCAGCTCCGTCGCTTTCTCTACGACAAAGTCCGTTTTTTCGCCCTTGGTCAACCCCAAGGCTAGGGTTATTTGCAATGGAGATTCTCGTTCGGGCCGGTAGGATCGAAGAATGTCGATGTCGCCTCGGTTAGCGCTGAAAGAGCGAATGACCGCGTCATGCTCCCAGCCCGTATCATCGAAGACAGTCAAGTGATCGCCCGGTCCCAGCCGCAACACCTTTCTGAGATGCGCGAGCTCTTCCCCAACAATCGTGCCGCGTTGGTCCTGGATTCTTTCTCTAGCTAAAAAAAATCGAGCCATCAAACTCCTACCTTCGGCGGAGCAACAGCGTCACCCATTCCTTTTCCCGTTTGCGTGCCATAGCTTTGAAATTTGCGGCGAATTCAGTTATCACCTGTTGGGCCTTTGGATGCAAAATGCCGGAGAAAATCAGGAAACCATTGGGAGCGACCTTGCTCTCTAACTCCCCCGCTAAATCTAGAATCGTCTCCGCCGTCAGATTCGCGACCACCAAAGAAAATGACTTTCTAATTCGGCTCAGCTTCGCTTCGGATAGGTGAATTTTGTCGTGTACATGATTGCAATCTAGATTTTTTCGCGCGGCCTTCAAAGCTATGGGATCCACGTCCACCGCCCAAACGTTTCTTGCTCCCAACTTGGCCAAGGCGATGGCCAAAATCCCCGACCCCGTGCCTACGTCCAGGGCGCTGAACTCAGTTTCACGAAACAAAGCCGCGACCTGCTCAATGAACTCCATACAGCCGCGGGTCGTCGCGTGCGTCCCCGTACCGAACGCCATACCCGGCTCGATGGTGATCACGTGCCGGTGGCGCGACATGGGTGGAGTCGCCCACGGCGGTGTCACCCAGAAAGCTTTGCCGATCTTCTGTGGAGGAAAAAATCTGTGCCATGAGCTGTTCCAATTTCGGTCCTTGAGAACCTTCCAGCGAATGCGTGGCGGGTCATCGTCGGGGTAAATTCCGCTGATGCCCCGGAGGAAACGTCGAACGTCCTTTTTAATGGAGCCATTGGCGCTTGAGCTAGCGAAGTAGGCCCGGACTTCCCGTTTCCTAATCACAACGCCCGGCGATCCTCGCTCGATAAGAAAGTTCGATATTGCGTCGAAGGCCGAAGGATCCGTCCAGACGGAAAGTTGCAACCAGGAGGAAGGCACGATTTTTTATGCCATAGCGACCCATTGGGATCAATCAACGCGGTATTTAGTAACCACCATCCTTGTCAAAATCCTTCCTTCCATATAAGGACAGGGTTCAATAAGAAAGGAAGTAGCCATGAAACTAGCCTCGATCAAACCTAACGAGCTCGCTGTGGTTCGAGATGATACGTGGATTGCCGTAGGTGAAACCCTGGCCCGCGACGGGGCATTACCTAACGACTTTTCGATGCTGGACCTGATCGAAAAATACGCATCCCTAAAAAGCTCATTGGCCAAAGCTCTTGACAAGGGGAATGCAACAAAGATCGATGCCAAGCTTCTGAAACCACCGGTGGAAAGGCCCTCCAAGATCTGGGCCGCAGCCGGCAATTATAAGCGGGGCAGCGAAGGACTGGGTGATGCCCGCGGCCGAGGAAGCGCCTCGAGGACTTCGCCGGAAGAGCTTCTCGAAAATATCTTTCTAAAACCGCCGTCCGCCATCGCCGGGCCTGAAGACAATATTCTGATTCCCAAAAACGCCGATTCGATCTTCCCGGAGCTGGAACTTTGCGTCGTCATTGGCAAACGAGCTCGCCACTTGAGCGAAGAACAAGCCTTCGACTCCATTTTCGGTTACACGATTATGCTCGACGTGACTGCCCGTGGCTATGGCTTGAGCAAGAATCTTTCGGGTACCCGCAACGTGCGCAAGGGTTTTGAAACATTTGCACCCATTGGGCCTTGGATCACCACAAAAGATGAAGTCTCCGATCCTCACAATCTTTGGATGAAGCTTTGGATTAACGGCGAACTCAAACAATCGGCAAAGACCGACGCGATGATCAATGATATCGCAACGCAAGTGAGTTTTTTATCGCAAGTCACAACCCTATATCCGGGCGATCTGATCACGACCGGAAACCCGGACTCTCCGGAATTCCAAGAAAAGCTCAAACCGGGCGATGTTTTGAAAGCCGAGATCGAGGGCATCGGCGCTATGAGTCTCGGCGTGGCGAAAGAAAATGAGATTCAGATGAGCGAGTTATTTTTGAATGTCGGGAGATCCGTAGCACATTCAAAACAGAGGCGTAGTTCAAAGTGTTCAATCAAGAACGTTTCACTCGGCTTCCGAGCACTCCGCTCGTGTCCAAGCCCAATACTCTATCCTCCCCTCGCGACGACGGGGAAGGATGAAGGAATGGGTTGAAGGTTTTAACGCTGAAACAGAACTCAATCGTTGCCTCGGTCATGAGAAGGTAAAAGACGGATTATGGTACGTGTCGCTCCATTTCGCGGGATGTTCTACAACTACAAAAGGATTCGCGATCTTTCCAAAGTCATTGCTCCGCCTTATGACGTGATCTCGAAAGAGGAGCAAGAGAAACTTTATCGTAAGTCGCCTTATAATTTTGTTCGACTAGACCTCAACCAAGAGCCCGACTCCTATTCGGTGGTCGCCGAGCTTTTTCAGCAATGGCAAAATGAAGGAATTTTTGAACGAGACGAAGTCCCGGCGATTTACTATGTCACGCACCGCTTCTCTCTGAGAGGCGGAGAGACGAAAGAGCGCCAAGGCTTCTTCGCCCTTGCCGAATTGCAGGATTTCTCCACCGGTGACATCCGGCCCCACGAAAAGACGCTAGACGCACCCAAAGAGGACCGTCTCAAACTTATGGTTGCCTGCCACGCGCAGCTGAGCCCGATCTTCGCCCTCTATGCTGAGCCCAAATCGACGGTCAACCGAATGCTGGCTACGAGCATTGAAGGGATGGATCCTTTCATTGAGGTCAAACAGGACGACGCCGGCGAGTGCCGTCTCTGGCGCGTTACCGATCCCCAACTTGTTCGCCGGGTGCAGCAAGTGATGAGAGACCAGTCGCTCTTGATCGCCGATGGCCATCATCGTTATGAGGCCACCCTCAAGTACCGCGACCAGGTCCGCAGCGAACAAGGTGAGTGGAATGGTCGCGAGGCGTTCAACTACATCATGGCTTATTTTGCCAACATGGATGACGAGAACCTGGTGATTCTTCCCACCCATCGTCTGGTTCGGGGCTATGCTCCGCAGCCGTTTTTGCAGTTAGAGGATACGCTGCAGAAATACTTTTATGTAGAGCAATATCCGAAAACACCGGAAGGCAAAGGTTGGTTTCTGAAGGCGCTTAAAAGTGGCGCCAAGAAACAGCACCTCATCGGCGCCAGTTTCAAGCGCGACCCTCGCTACCTGATCTTGCGGCTGAAGAACAAGAGGATCATGCAGCGTCTGGCCAAGGATCTAAGCACACCACTCCGCGAGCTCGATGTGACGACTCTTCATCTATTGATTCTAGAGCACATCCTCGGCCTTGCTCCGGACCAGCAAGTCAGCGGCGAGACTATTCGTTATTCACAGGACGAAGAAGCGGTCTTCCAGGCGCTGGAAAAAGAAGACTTTCAGGCGGCATTCATTCTCAACCCACCGAAGGCGTCAGATATATTGACGATCGCTAACGGCGGCGAGAAGATGCCGCAAAAATCGACCTATTTCTACCCCAAACTTATTTCCGGCCTCATCGTTAACACGATCGAGCCGAAGGAAGAAATTGAACCAGCTCCGGCATCTCGTTGAAATCTGTACATTGCCACTTCCGTCAATGGAATACGATTCGCCTCACCGAGGAGAGATGGGCTCACATTGTTGAAAACAAGCCTTACATGCGGGCATATTATGGAAGGGTCCTTATTGCGATTGAAGAATCAACTTGGGTTCTGCGGGGTTACGCAGGAGCATTAGTGGCAATTTTGTCTCTTGATAAACGACGCTTTCTCAATGTTGTCTACCGCGAGATCAGTCGGAATGATGGATTCGTCATTACGGCGTTTGTCTCGCCGAGGGTAAACAAAGAGAATCGAATATGGCCAAAAGAGAGATCCTAGAAAAAAAGACTCTATCTCATCTGCTCAAGGCGGTCGCTCACCTAGTACAACTGCCCAAGACTCACATGCGGTTGGATTACGACGAGCAAGCTGATGTCCTTTACCTCCATTTTGAAGACCGACCGGACTCGACCCATAGCGAAATGCGCGACGATGGGGTCATCTTAGATTACAAGGGTCACCGCCTGGTCGGAGTCACTATCCTTGAGGCATCTCAGAGATAAATGCAACCTACGTTGATTGTGCTACCAAACTCATAATGATCCGGTCGCTGTGTTTTTCCTTTTGGCGCTCAACTATATCCCGACTGGCGCGACAAACTGGCCATCGCCTGGCTTTCCGACTATCTTTCCGTTTTCCATCACGGTTTTGCCTCTCAATATTGTACGGATAGGCACGCCTTTGACTTTCCGGCCATGGTACGGCGTCCAGCCGACTTTCGTGTAAGTCGTTTCGTTGCTGATCACTTCTTCTTTATTCATGTCGACGATTACCATGTCAGCGTCGGCGCCCGGCTGGATGATCCCTTTTCTCGGATACACACCGAAGATGCGAGCGGGGTTGTACGACGTAATGCGAACGAGGGTATCGAGCGTCAGCTTTCCTTCATTAACGGCAGTCAGAAACAGGCTGAGATAGTCCTGGATTTGCGGTTCGCCCCCCGGCGATTTCCACATATCCTTCCAGCCGATCTCTTTCTCTTCCTTCGTGTGTGGCGCGTGGTCCGTGCCAATGAGATCGACGGTGCCATCGTTGATGCCTTGCCACAGGGCATCGACATGCGCCGGCGGGACCCAAAATCCTAGACAATAGGGTCCTAATTTCTCGACGTTCTCCCAGGAGGCGAGGAAGAGCGCCCAGGGATTGACCTCGCAGCTGCACGGCCGGCCTTCATCTTTGGCGCGTCGCAGCATGTCCAAAGCTTCGGGAGTACTCATATGCATGATATGCAGTTTGTTACCGACGGCCTTCTGAAAGCGGAACAGCGTAGCGATAGCTGTATCCCAAATAATGCCATCGAAGTCGCGATAGGCCTTGGCGTACGCTTGAGGACTGCGGTCACCGCGTTTCCAATAGCGTTGCTCGATCTCGTCCATCAAGTCTTGATCATGGGGATGAACCATCAACGGCAAACCGGTCTTGCCCACCTCTTCGAACGAGCGAAATAGATCCCCATGGTTGTGCAGCCCGATACCCGGCATATGGGGATAATCGCGGCCCGTGTCCTTCACCATAAAGATCTTAAACGCCAGGCAACCTTCTTTGGCGAGTCCGGCAAGCTCCTCCGGCACGGTCCCCGAGGGATTGTGATTGAAATCCACGATGGCTTTCTTTTTATGGTCCGCGATCAAGGCGCGGAAGCGCTCCACCGTAGTGGTCGGCGGATCGACGTTGGGCATGCCGATGGAAAGGGTTACTCCGCCCGCCGCCGCCGCCATGGTTGCAGTCGTCAAGTCCTCTTTATGGGTGAAACCCGGATCTCTATGATGGGTGTGCGTATCGATCAAGCCGGGAATGACTTTCTTTCCCTTCGCGTTGATGATCGTCTCTGCGGACTCAGGTAGGACCGGCAGTTTTCCCAGGGCCACGACTTTTCCTTGATGCACGGCTACGTCAGCTTCGACAAATCCACCAGGCGTCCAAATCTCGCCGTCGCGAATGAGCAGATCCAATTTCTCCATAATGCGCTATTCTCCCTTTCAGTATTTAAAAAATGTCTATTTGGATTAGCAGGCTGCTCAAAAAGGCTCAGAGGCGAGGCGCGCGAAAAATCGACGAGCGGAGGCGTACTTGACCCGTACGTTGGAGCGAGGCGATTGAACGCAACGAAGCATATGAGACTTTTTCAGCAGCCTGCTAGAAAAACCCTTATATGATCGGTAATTACTGCTGTCAACCAAGCTTTTGACCCACCTTGACTCACTAGCCGAAATCTGAAAATATTTGCTGCGCTTAGGTCTAAAGACCAAAGGCGCAAGGAGGATCGTTATGCTCAAAAAGATAACCCTTGGATTTGCACTTATGGCAAGCGCATTTCTGAGTAGCGCAGTGGTTTATTGCCAGAGTGCCAATCTAACCGAAGCGGGTAAGAAAGAAGGCAAAGCAGTCGTCTACGGCTCATTGGAATCTGATTCGGCCGATACGGTCTTCAATGCCTTCAAGAAGAAAACCGGCATCGAGGTGGACTACTGGCGGGCGTCGGCCACCAAAGTTATGGATCGGGCTTTGAGCGAGTACAGAGCCGGGAAACCGCTTTTCGACATTATACTGACAAACGATAACCCCATGCAGATCATGTTTAAGCAGGGTCTTTTTGCCAAGTATGATTCGCCGACGGCAAAGGACTTTCCCAAAGACGCCATCGATCCCAATCTTGGACCGAGATATCGCAACGTCATCATCGGCGTAGTCTATAATAAAAATATGATCAAACCCGCTGATGCGCCAAAGAGCTTGGAAGATTTGGTCAAGCCTCAATACAAGGGCAAGCTCGTTATGCCTGACCCTACCCAGCACACCACCACGACCCAATGGGTGGCGAGTCTTTGGAAGCTTATGGGAAAAGAAAAAGCCGACAAATATATACGAGACTTGGCGGCTATGAAACCGGTGCTAGTGGAATCACTCCTCCCTGCGGCGGAAAGAGTGAGCACCGGTGAGACACCCATCGCGATTACCTATGTCAAATACGTCTACATATTCGGGAAAAAAGGCGCTCCACTCGATTACGTGAGGCTAGGTAAAATGATGGGCGACGGTCATTATCTCGCGCTGGACAGTAAGGCGCCGCATCCAAATGCCGGCAAGGCTTTAATCGACTATTTTCTGGATGACGAAAGTATGAATCTTATGGCCAAGCTGGGCGAGTTCGTGAACCGCAAGGGTATTTATCCACCGCTCCCCGATGCCGACAAGATACAATTCGTCGAGATGGTCGATCTCACCACCAAGGAATTCGCAGAGAAAAAGAAGGAGTATCAAAAGATCTTTTTACAGTAAGAGAGCGGCCAAATGTCAGTGACTGAAAGAGCCATCGATGTCGGGCAAACCCGCGCAACCACGGGGAGTCAAAGCCGGATCGGGGTTTTTTTAAGCCAGCCGATCAGCTGGGTCTTCCTCGTGGTCGGGGGGATCATCGCTTTTCTCAGTCTATATCCTACCTTCTTCTTGTTCTATGGCAGCCTGACAGATGCCCCTTTGGGAGTTCCGGGACATTTTACACTCAAGAACTATATCCGTGCCTACACCGACCCCGAAGCCTTTCCGCTGCTGCTAAACTCATTCGTCTTCGGCCTCGGCGCGTCGGGTCTATCCGTCATCTTTGCGCTGAGTCTCGCTTGGATTACGATTCGAACCAACGCGCCCTTCAGGCGGCTCTTTGAGCTGACGGCGATTGTTCCCAACATCCTGCCGCCGATTCTGGTTGCCATTTCGTGGGTGATGTTGCTCAATCCGAGCAACGGGCTCATTAATGCCAGCATCGTGAATCTCTTCGGCGTCGAACGAGGCCCCTTTAATATTTATTCGATCCCCGGTTTGATCTTTGTCGAGTCATTGATACTTACGCCTCTGGCTTTTTTGATCATTGCCGCCGCAATGAAAAGTATGGACCCGTCTCTGGAGGAATCGGCGAAAACACTGGGTTCCAGCGAACTCGGCGTGGCTTACCGTATTACCTTCCCGCTCATGAGGCCTGCGATCCTCGCGGCGGGGACTTTAAATTTTGTCAGGGCGGTGGAAAGCTTCGATACGCCGGCAATCATTGCTCTACCCGCGCGAATTGAAGTTTTTACGACCAAGATTTGGCGTGAAGCCTTGGGTTCCTTCCCCACAAACCACAATCTCGCGGCAGCCTATGGCGTCGGGATTCTCACGGTGGCACTGCTCTTTGTGTACCTCTATCGCCACTTCACGTCACAGGTGGAAAGTTTTTCGACGGTTACCGGCAAGGGTTTCCGGCCTCATCAGATTGACCTGGGTAGTTGGAGATATGTGGCGTCGGGATTCGCCTTTCTGTTGCTTGTTTTGCTGGTGGTGTTGCCCATCCTGGTGCTTCTCCTGGTCGCTCTTTTGCCGTACTATCACGTACCGACATGGCAAACTTGGCAAAACTTAACCCTCGAGAATTTTCGCTATATTTGGGCTACATCGCGCGTCCTTAAGGCATTCGCCAATAGCATATTTCTTGCGCTGTCCGGAGCAACCATCTGCATGGTGCTTGCATCGCTCGCTTCCTACATTACGGTGCGAACCAAACTTGCGGCACGAGGAATTCTCGAAGGCCTCGTGTTTATTCCTTGGGCTTTTCCCGGGACCGCACTTGCCTTGGGACTGCTTTGGGCCTACGTCGATTTTCCAATTCCTATTTATGGCACGCTTTGGATCATTCTGATCGCCTACGTGACTCGTTTTTTGCCCTATGGGATGAGAGCCGTCAGTAGCACGATCATTCAAGTCCACAAGGAGCTCGAGGAAGCCTCGGTTGCGTGCGGCGCCGGTTTCTTGGCGACGTTTCGCCGTGTCTTGATTCCGATGATGCGCCCGGGCGTTATGGCGGGCTGGATCATTCTTGTAACGATTTTCATGCGCGAGTTCAGCGCGACCTTGTTTCTCTATAGCCCCGGCTCGGAGCCTCTCGGCCCGCTGCTCTATTTTCTCTATCTCGACGGCATGCGCGGCCGCGTTGCGGCCATCGGGATCGTGATTTCCGTGATTTCCGTCGTTCTCATTGCCATTGCCCAGCGCTATTCGCAGTGGGAATCTAAGTAATCGAGGATGGAGAATGGAGGATTGCAAATAGGAAACCGCGATCCTCTATCTTCTATCCTCCATCTTCGATAGAAACGACAAAGGGAGTAGAAGTGGAAAAATTATTCTTAACCGTCGCTTGCGGCGACTACGACCGAACCAAGCCGTTACAGGACGGGTCCGTGGAACCGGAAGGGATTAAACTCAACTACGTTGCGCTCCAGTCGGAAGAAATCTTCTGGCGCATGGGCCACCATCGGGAGTTTGACGCCTCGGAGATGTCTCTCTCCAACCATATCACCATGTTGGGACGGGGTGATTCCCCCTTCGTGGGCATTCCCATATTCCCTTCGCGATTTTTTAGGCACTCGTCTGTCTACTACAACGCCGATTCAGGGATCAAAAAACCCGAAGACTTCAAAGGAAAGAAAGTCGGCACTCCGGAGTACGCGATGACCGCAGCGGTTTGGATTCGGGGATTTTTTAACGATGACTACGGCGTGCGCGCGCAGGATATGAAGTGGTTTCTCGGTGGACAGGAAGAACCGGGTCGGAAAGAACGCGTGAAACTGGACCTTCCGCCGGAGATCAGTGTTCAGTCGATTCCCGATGATAAAACGCTCAACAGCATGTTAGAAAGCGGAGAAATCGATGCGCTCATTTCGGCCCGCAGTCCTTCGAGTCTTGGCAACGGTTCGGGGAAAGTACGCCGGCTGTTTCCTAACTACAAGGAAGTGGAAATCGACTATTACAAGCGATCCAAGATCTTCCCCATCATGCATATCCTAGTGATTCGCAAGGATGTGTATGAACGCCACCCATGGGTAGCACGGAGCCTGTACAAGGCCTTTTGTGAAGCCAAAGACCGAGCCATCAAGACCATGCATATTTCCAACGCCCACGCCTACGCGCTTCCGTGGCTCTCGTGGGAGAGAGAACAGCTTAGAGAGATTTTTGGTCCTGATTGGTGGCCGTACGGCATCGATCCCAACCGCCATGTCCTCGAAACTTTAATCCGCTACTTGGGCGCGCAGGGGCTGTTAAAAAGACCGCTGAAAGTGGAGGACATCTTTGCGCCGAGCTCTCTGGGAGAGTTTAAGTTGTAGGAACTGATGATGGAAGATCGAAGATAGAGGATTGATCCATCTTCCATCTCCTCCATCTTCCATCCTCGATCCTCATGCGGTTAAACCGAAAAGTTGAAGCTTTCCTTCGCGCCGCCCGCGTCGCTCACCTAGCCACGGCGGATCAGCGGGACAGCCGTTCGTTATCCCGATATGCTTCGCATTTGACGGCAAAGAGTTTTTTTCACCCATTGACGAAAAGCCCAAACGGCTATCGCCACGACGACTCAAGCGACTGCGGAACATCGAAGAGAATTCGCAGGTGTCGCTGGTTATCGATCGATACGACGAGAACTGGCGAAAGTTGGCTTACATTCTCATATCGGGACGGGCCAGAATACTGCTTACCGGCCAGAAACACCGAAGAGCTGTAAGTCTTCTTCGTAGGAAGTACCGCCAGTATCACTCCATGGCTATAGACCAGCGACCCGATGATCGTCATCACGCTCTCTGAGCCGTAAAAGTCCTGGGGAACTTCTAATTGCCTATCAATCTAAAATCCAAAATCGAAAATCTAAAATTCCAGGGCGTTTGCCTTCGACCTCTTCGGGCGATATAGAGCTTCTTTGAACTGGAACAATTCCCATGTCAGAGCCAACTGCCGAAGCTGTACACGGCCAGAATACTCCCGAGGAAAGAAGTTACCTCCCTGTCACCGTCGACAAAAGCCACCTCGTCACTATCGGCGAGCGACTTTACTCCGAGAGCATCGAATTGATCCGAGAGCTGGTGAATAACGCCTATGACGCCGATGCCACTGAAGTCAAAGTAACGGTCACGGCGGAATCCGTGTCAGTGGAAGACAACGGGACCGGGATGGATCTGGAAGGACTCCAACAGTACTTCGTAATCGGCTCCCAAGAAAAACTCCTGCGCCCCAAGTCGCCGGTTTTCAAGCGCGACCGCATCGGCCAATTCGGTATTGGCAAGTTCGCCACCCTTTCTGCATGCCAACGCTTTACGGTTTTCACTCAAAAAGAAAATTTTGCCGCTCGGGTGGTTTTCGACAAAGAAGCATGGTCACAGGAGGTAGGTGAATGGCGGCTTCCCTTGGAGATTTTGCCGCCTGATCCTCAAAGGGCCAATGGCACAACCGTCACTCTGCAGGGCTTGACCAAACAATTTCTGCCTGAGGACGTGGAACGAAAGATCGTCGAAGGAGTTCCGTTGAAAGCGCCTCACTTCGCGGTGTTTCTCAACCAGAAACCGGTTATGCCCAAGAGTTTTTCCGGCCATCGTGTTCCGTTTCTGGAGGGAACCGAGTTTGGGCCGGTTTCAGGCGAGATCATCATTCTACCCGCCTCCGCTTCTGCCCTTGACGAGCTTGGGATCGAAGTCAAAGTAAAGCAAGTCACGGTCCGGCGGGAGCTATTCGGCGCGGAAACCTGGGGCAAAGTCGCCGCGAGAATTCGCGGCGAAATCCATGCCGACTTTTTGCCGATCACCAGCGACCGCTCGGGCTTTATTATCGACTCCCCCGAGTACCAGGCCTTCGTGCAAATCATGCAACGCGTGATGAACGAGGTTCATTCCGTGCTGATCCGTCTCATGGGGAAGGGAGAGAAACGGGCGGCATCGCGCGCCCTAGGCGAGGCGCTCGAACGCATCAGCAAGTCGCTATTTAGAAATCCCGATTTTTCTCCCTTTGGACCCATCCCCATCGGCGAGCCCGGCGGAATCGGCGGCGCGGCGGCAACGAAATCTTTGGAGTCGACTGAACCGACACATGAGGGGAAACCCGTTGGGATGAATCGAACCGCCCAAAAACTCGCTCGTAAGAAACGGCCAACCGCAAAGCGCCTGACTCCGGATGCGGTGGTACGCCGGCTTAAAATGGGTCAGGCGGGGATCTCCTGCTGTTTAGATCATTTCGGCGAGACCGGTCCGGAGTCGTTCAGCGAGGGAACGACCGTGTATATCAACCGCGATCATCCCCTGTACAAACGGGAAGCCAAGAAGGCTGAAGCGCACACCATGCACATCGCGCGGCTTCTCTCCCAAGAGATCGCGCTCATGAAAGACCCGCGAAACCCCCGCCAAGCCTTCGAGCGCCAATCGAAGCTGCTACGCGATGCGTTTAGGTTCCTGCGCGACGCATTCATCGAAGACTAGACTCAGGCCGGCGAAAAAACCTCATATGCTTCGTTGCCCTCGACCGATTTCGCATCAACGTACAAGAAAAGTACGCCTCCGCTCATCGATCTTCGCGCGCCTCGCCTCTGAGCATTTTTGACCGGCCTGCGAATGCGATTTTAATTGCTCTAATGGTAGCCTGCTGCTTGACAAGCGGGGATGTCTTTGAAGCGTTACTCGCAATCCCGAGCGATTTGAGCAGTCGCAGAAAATATTTTTCGTGGAGACCCAGCGCCCTGGCTGCTGCGGCGCGGTTTCCTTGAGTTTGGGTCAGCGCTCGCATGACCAACTGTCTCCGATAAGCATCCATAGCGTCACGATATGAAATACCGTCGGACTGGGGCTCCGACTGGGCCGCAACGATTCTGGCTGGCAGATCGTGGGGAGCAATCTCCGGACCTTGACCTAGAACGACAGCGCGTTCTATGACATTCGCCAGCTCGCGAACATTTCCTGGCCAATCATAAGCGGCTAGTTTGCCCAGCGCCTCTTCGCTGATCTCATAGAGATTCTTTTTTACTTCTTTAGCAAACCGTTCCAGGAAGTGGCGCGCCAGAGCGGGAATATCTTCTCTTCTTTCCTTCAAAGGAGGAAGCGTAATCGGCACCACATTCAGACGATGGAAAAGATCTTCTCGAAAGCGTTTCTCCTTGACCGCGAGATCCAGGTCACGATTCGTCGCGGCAACGATTCTCACATCAACGTGAATCGGTCTGACACCCCCGACCCGGTCGAATTCGCGCTCCTGAAGAAATCTTAACAGTTTGGTTTGGAGTTCCTGGGAGACGTCGCCTATCTCGTCGAGAAAAACGGTTCCGCCATTCGCCAACTCCATCTTCCCCTTTTTGAGTTGGTCCGCTCCGGTGAATGACCCCTTTTCATGGCCGAAAAGTTCGCTCTCCAGAAGTTCCCTGGATAACCCGACGCAGTTAATAGCAACGAATGGCTGGCTCTTTCTTTCACTCCAATTATGGATGACGCGGGCGAAAATCTCCTTGCCGGTGCCGCTTTCTCCCAGCAGCAAAATAGTAGCCTTGCTCGTCGCTGCTTTTCTAGCCGTCTCGACTGCGTCCTTCATGTTTTCGCTTTTGCCAACAACCAAATGATAGCGCTTGCCCGCGTCTTCAGAGAAAAGTGCCAGTTCCCTTTTTAGCCCTTCCCTCTCCAGTGCTTTACGAACCACAATATCGAAATGATTCGCGTCGACAGGCTTCGTGATGAAGTCATGGGCGCCTTCCTTCATCGCCTCAACCGCAGTCTCTATAGAGCCATGGGCGGTAATGACTATAACCGGAACATTGATTTCTTCCTTGCGTAGTGCGCGGAGCACCTCGATCCCACCCACTTTGGGCATTTGCAAATCCAGCAACACCAGATCCGGCATGTCCTTCCGGAGTGCGGTGAGAGCCTGCTCGCCGTTACCGGCTGTCGCCACGTCGCATTCCAGCGGCCGAAGCCTTACCTCTAAGAGACGCCGTGAAGCAGGATCGTCGTCGACCACGAGAACTCTGTTCATCTATGAAAACTTCGGTTGCTGCTGTTGGATTTTGATTTATTGGCTCACCACGAAGAGCACTAAGGACACGAAGGTTATATTCATTTTACACTTATGAACTTCGTGCTCGTCGCGATTTTCATAATGAAATTTCTGTTTCTATTTTGGCTTGCGTGCAGCCGTACTGTGTCCTTTGCGCTGGATCTGTAGATACTGCTTGATCAGCGCGCTGGTGTCAAAGTAGCGCACCGCGATCCTCCAACACCGCCTCAGCAATCCGCGCATTTCGGATCTTAAGCGCACGCTTAACCGGCCTTGGTTTACGCTTCGATGGCCGAAGCAGTCCCTTTTCCGCTAAAGAATTTAGCACTTTGTCAATTTCCTTGCCCTGCGGTCGAATCGGGATCATTTTCGCGACAGGCCTATTGCGCACCGTAACCGTGAGGCTATCCCCCGCCTCTACCGCGCGCAGGTAACGGGCTAGCTGAGTCTTCAGTTGGCGCATTCCTGCATATTTCATTGTGGTCACATTCTCGAATATTGTAGTCTGAAGCTCAACAACCGTCAGTTGTATTCCGTCCTTTATCCTCGATTGTCCATCTTCGATTTATCACCGAGGCGCGCGGCTATTTCCTGGATGAATATATTTTTGTCGATGGGCTTGGTGACATAGCCGGCACAGCCGGCGGCCAGCGCTTTCTCCCGATCTCCCTTCATCGCGTAGGAGGTCACGGCTATGACCGGAATATCAGCCGTGGCCGGCTGCTCCTTTAGTTTCCGGGTAGCCTCCAGTCCATCCATTCCTGGGAGCTGGATATCCATCACAATCAGATCGGGCCGCTCTTTTTCAAGCATCTCCAACGCCTCCAGCGCCGTAGTCGCCTCACGCACCTCGTACCCATGCGCCCGAAGCAGAAACACCGCCAGACGCCGATTCACCGGATTATCTTCAACAAGAAGAATATTTTTTCCATACATAACGATTCTCTATTTTAACCACAGAGACGCAGAGTTCGCAGAGATCGGAGAATTTTTTACCAAGAACTCTTTACTCAGTGTCCTCCGCGTCTCCGCGGTGAATTATTGGTTTTTCATTTGGATTTGTTTCGAATTTCGGATTTCGATATTCGAATTTGTAATTTTGTTTATCCTTAGCGCCTTTGCGTCTTTGCGGTAAATATCTGTTGTCCGGATTCGGATTTTCTCCCGCCAAGTCGCCAAGACGCGAAGTTTTGGAATCAATTCCATATCCCGCGAAATTCATTTCTTACCTTGGCGCCTTTGCGTCTTTGCGGGAGAATATCCCTATCCCATTGGGATCGTAAAGAAAAACCTGCTTCCCTTTCCTACTTCGCTCTCAACCCAAATTTTGCCGCCGTGCATCTCCACAAACTTCCTTGCCAGCGCAAGCCCCAGGCCGGTGCCTTGAGGTTTGCCCGCATCGCTGCCCGCTTGCTGAAATTCGAGGAAGATCCTTTCTTGGTCTTCTGGCGCGATTCCCGGGCCGGTATCGCCGACCTCGACGCGCACGACTCCGTCCTCAGAGTCCGCCCGCACCCAGATCCGTCCCCCCTCCGGTGTGAACTTAACGGCGTTTCCCACCAGATTCAAAAGCACCTGCTTGACTCGAGCGCCGTCCATTGGAAATGGCTCAGGCAACTCTCCGCTCTCGACATGAAGATTGATCGTCTTTCTTCACTGCCAGCGACCGCATGGTGTTCTGAACCGACTCCAGAATATCCTCAGCAACACCGGCTCGATTTGCAGCTCCATCTTTCCGGCCTCGATCTTTGCCAGATCAAGGATTTCATTGATCAGGCCGAGTAGATGCCTGCCGCTGCTCAAGACATCCGTCAGGAATTGTGATTGTTCTTCCTCGGTAACCTTCAATGAGGGATCCAACAGGACCTCGGAGAAACCGATGATCGCGTTAAGGGGCGTGCGCAGTTCGTGCGACATATTGGCGAGAAACTCCGACTTGTGCCGATTGGCCGCCTCGATCTGCCGGCCCTTGTCCTCGATCTCGCTGAACAGTCGCGCATTCTCGATCGCCACTTTGGACTGGCTGGCCAGCGCGGTGAGAAGGTTGACCACGCGGTCGTCAAACTGACCCGGCGATCGGCGCAGAAAGACGATTCCGCGCGTCGGTACTGATCGCCTCGTCATCGGAACCGTCAGCAACGATCGGAACCCCGCCTCTAGAGCAAATTCACGGAAAGGATGGTCATATGCGTACTGCCATGTCCGGGACTTGGATCGGCTGCCCGCTTTCGGCGGCCTGGCCGATCGTCGTTTTGCCTAGATCAATCGTCGTCTTATGGATTGCGTCGAGAAATGCGTTGCTCAGATTATGGCTGGCGACGACATCGAAGGCTTGACGGGTCGAGTTAAACTCAAAGACCCCGCAGCCATCCGACTTCGAGAGATTCACCGCATAGCCGGCAACCGCGTCGAGTACATGCTGCAGATCCAGTGAAGAACTGACCGCCCGGCTGACCTCGCTGAGGGCGCGCACCTCCTCGAGAGAAATCTGAAGCTCCCGCGTGCGCTCCTGGATTTCTTGAAAAAGGCGAACGTTTTCGATCGCAATAACCGCCTGGTCGGCGAAAGTCTTGACCAGCGCCACTTGTTTATCACTAAACGGCCTCACTTCCCTCCGCCAAGTCGTGATGACGCCGATGAGTTTATCCTCCCGAAGCATGGGAACGGACAGAACCGTGCGTACGTTCTCTTTTTCGTAAAGCGCTCGCGGCTCGGGAGAAAAAGCCGGATCGGACAGCAAATCAGCTACGTGAATCGTCCGGCGTTCCAAAGCAGCCAAACGAGTGGTCGTCTCGCGGCTGGGGCTCGGCCGGATTTGTTCTAAATGCTCGGCAAACTCCTGCGTGGTTCCATGACTCGCAGCCGTGCTGAGTAGTTCGCCGTCGTACAAGAAAAGTGCCGCGATATTTGCCTCGCACAAGCGCGTGGTGTTGGCAAGGATCGCTTGATACACCGGCTGCAATGCGACGGGCGAGTGCGCGATGACGTTGAGCACCTCGCTTGTTGCCGTTTGCTGCTCAAGAGCCTCGCTGAGGTCCCGGTTGCGTGTCTGTAGTTCCTGCAGCAAACGGACGTTCTCGATGGCGATCACTGCCTGGTCAGCGAAAGTCGTAACGAGTTCAATTTGCTTGTCAGTAAACGGCCGGACCTCCTCTCGCCACATTCCAATAATCCCAAGGGGCACTCCCTCCCTGAGCAGTGGAACCCCAAGCAATGTCCGGTACCCTGCCACCTTCTGGCTCTCTGCCCACTGATACTCTGGATCAGCCAGGCAGTCCTCGATGTGAACCGTGCGGCGCTCAAGCAGGGTTCTTCCTAGAAGAGTGCCCCGACCAGGTGGGGGTGGGTTTCGCTCATAGAAAGCTATCAACTCGGGCGATGCGCCCCAGGCGGCTGCGATGCGGAGCCGTTCTCCGTCTGGCCTAAAGATGAATCCCGTGACCGCATCGCAGAGCCTCGTGGCGTTCTCAACAAGCGTCTCAAGTACTGGCTGAAGATCGAAGGTTGAGCGGCTGATGACTTTCAGAACTTCGCTCGTGGCAGTCTGCTGCTCTAAGGCCTCGGTGAGGTCACGGTTACGTTCCTGCAGTTCCTTGAACAACCGCACGTTTTCGATAGCGATCACGGCCTGATCAGCGAAGGTCTTGAGAAGAGCGATCTGCTTGTCAGTAAACGAACGGACTTCCGTTCGACGAATTACAATTACCCCGATTGCGACGCCCTCTCGAAGCAATGGCGTGGCAAGAATAGTTCGACTGCCCGTAAGCTGCTGCGCCATTTTGGCCTCTGGGAACTCGGTTTCAACCTCTGCCGCAAGGTCATGCACGTGAATCGTCTGGCGGTCAACCATGGCCCGGCAGCCGGGTATGCCACGAGTAATCGGTAGCTCGTGAACTCTCGCCATCGGTCCGTATAAGGCCACATTGCGGACGATATCACCGTCAACACGAAGAATGTCCGCATCCTCGGCGTCGCACAACCGCGCCGCGCTCTCCGCGACCACATCCAACACAGGCTGAACATTAGTCGGCGAGCTGGCAATTACTTCTAGAATCTTGCTGGTAGCCTCTGCTGCTCTAGAGCTTCCGAAAGATCACGATTCCGGGATTGAAGTTCCTGAAGCAGCCGCACGTTCTCAATTGCGATCACCGCCTGATCCGCGAAGGTCTTGAGCAGAGAGATTTGCTTCTCTGAGAATGGGCGGACCTCGGTGCGCCGGATCAGAATCACACCAATCGCAAGCCCTTCTCGTTCCAACGGGGCAACCAGTATGGTTCGGACACCCTCCCGGTCGACGGCAACCTGAGCATCCGGGAACTCGGTTGCGTCAAGGGACGTCATATCCTCAATGTGGATCAGTTCATTGTCGATGACCGCGCGGCCAGCAACCGAACCGCGACTAATCGCCAGCTCGGCGGCCATAAAAAACGGGATCGATCCTTTATGAGTCGTCAGACGAAGAATATTGTTCTCCACGATTCGAATCGAAGCGTCGTCCGCGTTGCACACTCGGGCAGCGCTATCGGCGATGGCGTCCAACACCGGCTGGATATCCGTCGGTGAGCTTGCGATGACGCCTAAGATTTCGCTCGTCGCAGTTTGCTGTTCCAACGACTCCTTCAGCTCTTGGAACAGCCGCACGTTCTCGATGGCAATCACCGCTTGGTCAGCGAAGGTTTCGAGAAGTTTGATCTGCGCCGGGGTGAAGGGACGCACCTCGATGCGACGCGCGGTCAGTCCTCCAATGAGTTCCTCCTGCTGACGAAGGGGAACAGCCAAGAAGGTGCGCCACCCGCTGACATTCAGCGGCGTGGGTTTGGTAGTGTCATTCTGTACGCTGACGTCGGGAATGTGGAGCGTGCCATGCTCGCGCATCCAGCGATACTGTGAATCATCCGCACTGATCTCGACACGGCCAATTGGTATGGGACCAAAATGCGCTCGCGAAACCATCGTGTTCCGATCGCGGAATCGCAGCACCACGTCATCAATCCCACAAACCCGGGCGGCGCTCTCGACGATGGCATCGAGCACCGGCTGCACGTCCGTGGGCGAGCGGCTGATGATGCTAAGCACCTCGGCCGTTGCCGTCTGATGCTCCAGCGCTTCGCGTAATTCTGCATTGCGCTCCTGCAGTTCTTTAAACAAGCGGACGTTCTCGATGGCGATCACGGCTTGATCGGCAAAGGTTTTGACCAATTCCATCTGTCGCTCGGTGAATGGCTCGACAAGGTCACGCCAAATCGAGATCGTTCCAATTGACGCTCCTTCTCTCAAAAGCGGGACGACCATCAGTGTACGCATACCCAGTTCACGGTTATGCGCCTGTAGCCCGTAGAACAAATGCACGTCTTGGGTCTCTGCCTGAGCGTCAAGTATATGTTGAGTTTTCCGTTCGACAAAAGCACGACCACTCAGGCTCTCTAAGCCTGGCCGAAGGGGTGTGTCTTGAATCTTTGCTATTTGTTCGGCGGTTTCGTTGTAATGAGCGACGACTCGAAGAAACTCGCCATCGTACTGCCGGATGTGGCCCTGCTTGGCGCCCGCGAGTGTTACGGCATTCGCAATCACTGTATCGAGAACCGGCTGGAGTTCAGTAGGCGAGCTGGCGATGACACGGAGCACCTCGCTTGTCGCCGTCTGTTGCTCCAGCGCTTCGGTTAGATCGCGATTTCGGTTTTGGAGCTCTTGAAGCAAGCGCACGTTCTCAATCGCGATGACCGCCTGATCTGCGAAGGTTGTCACAAGCTCGATCTGTTTTTCGGTGAATGGGCACACTTCGTTCCTGTGGAGGACAAACACACCGACGAGAGCCCCGTCCCTAAGCATAGGCACTCCCAAATTCGTCCGAAAGCCTCCCCGCTTCTGAGCCTCCGTAAATTGATACTCCGGATCTGCCAGGACATCCGGGATATGCACCGTTCTCTGCTCAACGGCTACCCGCCCCAAGACGGTCCCTCGCCCAGGGCGGATCGTCTGGGTTTCAATGAATTCCTTGTAGTCGTCCGAGACGCCGTAGGCCGCAGCCATGTGGTATCCATCCCGTTCCGCGTTCATGATGAACCCCTGATCGGCCGCGCATAACCTAGCCGCGTTCTCAAGAAGGGTTTCGAGAACAATCTGGAGATCAAACGCCGAGCGGCTGATCACCTTGAGCACTTCACTTGTGGCAGTCTGCTGTTCCAGGGCTTCGGTAAGATCGCGGTTGCGAGCTTGAAGTTCGTTGAACAGCCGCACGTTCTCGATCGCGATGGCTGCTTGGTCAGCGAAAGTCTGGAGAAGAGCAATTTGTTTCTCTGTAAAAGGTCGAACCTCCGTACGGCGTATATGAATTGCTCCGATCGCAATCCCTTGACGAAGAAGAGGCGTAACGAGATCGGTCCGCACGTCGACGGATTGACTGATAGTCCGGGCTGCCGGAAATTCGGCTTGGGCTTCTGGACTTGATAGATCATGGATGTGGATGGTCTCGCGATCGATCATTGCTCTGCCCAGAGGTCCACGCCGGTTCATCGACCTAACTTCCTCGGCCCGGGCAATCGGGAGCGATCCATGCGACGCTGCGAGCCAAAACTTGTTGACATCCGCGCGCCAAATTGCCGCGTCGCTCGCTTCGCAAAGTCGCGCAGCATTTGCTGCGACAGTGTTCAACACCGGCTGGATATCCGTCGGTGACCTGGCGATGACGCCTAGTATTTCGCTCGTCGCGGTCTGCTGCTCTAAGGATTCCTTAAGTTCCTTGAACAAGCGCACGTTCTCGATCGCGATCACCGCTTGCGACGCAAAGGTCTCTAGCAACGCCACCTGCTTGTCAGTGAAGGGCTTCACTTCCGTACGTCGGATGGCGATCACCCCGATGGCCGTCCCCTCCCGCAGCAGCGGCGTCACAAGAAAGGTTCGAATACCACGCCCTATGTGAGAGCTGTCCGGGAACCTCTCAGCCTCCGCCTGAAGGTCTGGAATGTGGATCGTCCTGCGCTGGAGCAAAGCCTCGTTGCCAACCGAGCGCGATCTCAAGCCTCTCTGGCCCGGTCCGCCAGGTGGTATTGTCCCGAAGTGCGCCGCCAGGAACATCTCATCACCTTCAAGCAGGCGAATCGTCGCGTCATCGGAACCGCACACCCGAGCCGCACTCTGGGCAATTGCATCCAGCACTGGTTGAATGTCCGTCGGCGATCTCGCGATCACCCCCAGTATTTCACTCGTCGCAGTTTGCTGTTCCAACGCCTCATTCAGCTCTTGGAACAACCGCACGTTCTCGATTGCGATGACCGCTTGATCGGCAAGTGTTTTAAGGAGGGCGATTTGGTTTTCACTAAAAGGACCAGGGTGTTCCCGACCTACTCCAACGGCGCCGATGGGGCGCCCGTTGTGGAGCAGCGGTACGGTTAAGAAGAGCCCGGGTCCGCGTGCTGTCTGCAACGTCCCGCCGGAATTCGCTGTCCTCATATGTGTCGGGGATGTGAACCACAGTCCCGTCGAGAATTGCGCGTTCGATCGCGAATTCCCTCGTTGGCGGCTTTGGAAACCGCCGCTGCATGAACTCATGCACTTCCTCCGCAATGTTGTATTGGGCAATAAGGTCAACCAGTTCTCCATCATACCGAACAACGCTGGCTCCCAAGCCCCCACACAGTCGAGCGGCGTTCTTGACGATAGCGTCGAATACCGGCTGCAAATCAGTGGGCGAGCTAGCGAAAACGCGGAGGATCTCGCTGGTCGTGGTCTGTTGCTCTGTGGCTTCGGCGAGCTCACGCTCGCACGATTGAAGACGCTCGGTGACGCGCTGTAGTTTCTTTTTGAGTCGGCTCAATTCGGTCAGCTTGCGCACTCTTTTTATCTTTTTAGTTCCAAGGCGGGGCATCTTGGATCTCCTAAGTCCTGTTTCGTGGGCTCCTCTGGGTTCAATGCGGAAGAATATTCACCACAGAGACACCGCGCGGCAAAAGCTGCAACCAAAGATTCGGAATATCTGCCGCAAAGCATGTCCTGAGCCAGGTCGAAGGGGCCGCAAAGAAAATTGTTATACGAACTTGGCGCTCTTCGCGTCTCTGCGGTGAGGATATCCGAGGCTCAGCGCCTCCGCAGTGCGTTTTCTTCTGGTTCAAGAACCTATTCGAGCACGAACTGAGGTGTCAACAGTGGGAAAGCCGTCAACCGGATAACGGCCCGAGTAAGACCACTCATCTCCGGTCGGGCAACGTTTTCGACGGAGGGGACTCACCTCTTCGGCTCGATCATACTGTCTCAGCGACAGCAAGATTTTGTTCATTGCTGGTTAACCAATATCACCGTCACGCACTCCCAGGAGCCATGCTGATCAACCTAGAAAATGCCCGTGGGTTTGCCGTCCAGACTGACCTGATTCATCTCTTGCCACCACTCTTTGAGGCCGCTATCGCCTTTTTTCTCCGCCCAATGGAGCAGCGCCTCGCGGGGGCCGCGGAACTCGAAGACGGGAACCCCCATGCCGCAGGACCTGAGGACGAGATCTACCGTCAGATCGAAGATCTGCCGGGCACCCGGGAGCGCGGGGAACAGCAGCGCCAACTTGTCCCAGCTTAAATCGCGTGGATGGATGACAGTGGCATTGCCGTACGCACGTAAGATCATCGGGTTGCCCTCAAACGCACACCACATCAGCGTCATCCGTGGCGTTTCTCTCAGGTGCGCGGCGCTCTCGTTCTCGCCGCCTGTTAGATTCAGCCACACGACGCGGTGCGGCCCAAGCACCCGCAACGTATCCATCCCCTTGAGGGATATATTCACTCTTCCGTCCCGTGCTGCTGTCCCGACAAAGAAGATTTTCTGTTGTTCGATGAAGTTGCGAAAACGGTCGGTGATCTCAGGAAATTGTGGCATGAGCGCGTCCCTCCTCCGTGTGCACTGCACAAGCTAAACCGCTACCGGATTGTTAACCAATCGCCCTATTCGACTTTTTGCCATTTCTCCTTCCAACCTATACAAAAGCCTCCACAATCGAGACATCGGATTCCGTCGGCACAACGCGTTGCAACTGAAAGCCCGCTTGGCCGAGCAGAGCCGAATATTCATCCGCCGTCCTAAGCCGCCCGTGCATCATAACGAGAAAGGTCATGTCGTATAAATGCGCCGGGCATTGCTCATTCGGCGGACCAATCAATGGTTCGATGATCAGCAGGCGTGCGTCGCCATTCATCGCCCGCCGGCAATTTTTGAGTATTCGGAGTGCTTCTTCTTCGGTCCAGTCGAAAAGTATGCGTTTTAAAATGTAAGTATCGCCATCAGGCGGAACGCCGTCAAAGAAGTCTCCCGCCACCAAATTGCATCGGGGCAACGGACCACCTCGCCCCGCCTTTGCCGCATCGATGGCCGATGGCTGATCGAATAGCACGCCCGAGAGTTGATCGTTGCGTGCCAAAATTGCAGACAAGAATCCGCCATTGCCGCCACCCACATCCACAACCATTTTACTTTGCGAAAAGTTTAACGCTTCGAGTGCTGCTGCGGTTTCCGTGCGGCTGCGATTGCTCATGCCCGCGTGAAAGACAGCTTCCTTTTCGGGATTAGCTCGCAGAAAGGCGAAATAATCGTCGATCGCGGGTTTGCCATTGCGGACACAGTTCGCCATGTCCCTAAAAGCGTCGTAAACAATTTCATGACTGTAAATGGCGTAATCGCGGACGGATTGAGGCGAGTCCTTGCGTAATGTTTCGCCGAATGGTGTCACAAAGAACCGGTCATTGTCATCTTGGCGCAACACACCAAGGCCGGCCAGCACCCGCATGACACGATATAAGGCTGCGGGATCGACTTTAAGTATTTGCGCTAGATCTTGTACGCTTGCTCCCTCATCACCGATATGGTCAGTGAGTTCCAGTTTAGCCGCTACGTAGATCACCCGGGTGGGGATATACCCATGAACAGACGGACCATGGATTGTGCCAATGTTTGATTTTCGAATGCCATGTTTCCTCCGTGACCGGTTAAACCAGCAAGGAGTAGTAGATGAAAGAGTTACAAGCCGGGGTTAGCGGGCTGGTTTGGCCCCAATCATCCGCTGACTTTGGTTTCAATATTGCCTTCTTACACCTTAACAAAACTCCGGCGCCATCGACTCAATCCGAGACCTCGCTCCGGCTTGATACCCCCACAGTAGCGAGAAAGTTCGGATTGGTCATGCTCCGTTATCCGACCTAGGTCCTTTGCGACCTCCTTCACTTCGTGGTGAGATATCCGAATTCCCGTTTACAACCACTCGTCACTCGACCCTCGTCACCCGGTCACGCCAGCGTCCGCGGGTTGATCAAAAGCACCGGAGAAAAGCTCGGGCGCTTGAACCATTTAAAAACCGAACTTGTGCCGTCGAACAGTCGTCCAATCCAGTCCCCGATTCGCGCGCGGGTAACGATCAGATGAACATCGCCCTTCGCTGCGTGACCCCGCACTACTGCCAGCGTAAAGATCCACCCCCACCTCAATTCCCTTGGCAGGCAGAACCTTCAGGGCCGCCGAGATCCAGTCTTTGGCTTTCTTCAAGTTGGCATCCCAGGTGTAATAGCGGGCCAACCTTTGTCCCTCCATAATCGCCTTGTGGCCAAGCTCTTTGGTGGACCAGCGAAGACCGGCCACTGGATACGGAATCAAGAAGACCACCTTCATACCGCGCCGAGCGACGTTTTCGACGTAGGGTATGAAATCTTCCACTCGGTCGTTCCGTTTCATCGGAACCAATATTTTTTTATTCATGGATTCGTCCTCCTTTCATCACTGTCACTTAAGGCGTAGAGCAACGAGTGCGCCAAGACGGAGTGATCGCCGGATAACCCAATAAACATGCTGAATTGTAGAGGATCTATTCTTTTTCAGAGTTTCGCGCGAAGAACGAAGGAACCCAAAGAGGGTAACCTTTATATTACCTCGGGATCACCCGGAGGTAATAAAAAAGTTACGCCTTGCACACGTAGAATGCATGCAGGTGCAAAGAAGTGTTAGGCCGTTTTTCCTTTACCTGGTCAATCCCAGCACGGCAAAACCGCAACCAAAAGCCGGAATAAGTCGCCCAGAGGCGCCAAGTCAAGAATTCTCGAATTTAGACGTTTGCGTTCTTGCTTAGCCCGAAGCTGACCTCCATTGGTAGAGTTTTGCCTGGCGCATAATCCGAAAGGCCAGTGTCCGTCGTTGAGAGACAGGCCGTCTCCCGACCACGGGTCTTGAGGATATACTGAATCTCCACCAGAGCACTGTCCACGCTTGGAGGCAACATCAACCCAAAGCGCGAAGATGCTTCGTTCAATGCGGTCATCATAAAACCAGAGGTTCTCGGTCATGCAACATTTACAACTTCGAAAAGCAACCAATAATCTTGACTCCTGTGACTATAGTCAACATAATCTGACCATGGAGGTCAGAACATAACTATGAAAGCGATATCCGCTGGAGAGTTCAAGATGCACTGCTTGCGTATAATGGAGGAGGTTCACCGGCGTCGACAGGCTATCATTATAACTAAAAGGGGGGTTCCGATCGCGAAACTCGTTCCCACAGACGAGCCGAAGCATGATGTGTTCGGCTGCATGGCCGGCAGCGCGGATATCATAGGTGATATCGAAGCGCCGGTAGTCCCGGCCCGAGATTGGAAGGCAAGCCGGTGATTTTACTCGATACTCACGCTTTTCTATGGTTGTGCCTAGAACCAAAGCGCTTATCCCGGCTAGCGACAGCGGCTATCAGGCAAGCGACTAATACGGGCGGCCTTGTCATCGCGTCGATCAGCTTGTGGGAAATCGCGATGCTGGTCAGCCTGGGCCGGCTTTTGCCGCATGGAACGCCTGAAAATTGGCTGTCGGAGCTTATCGAGACAAGCGGTGTAACCGTGAAGGAGATCACGCCCGCCATCGCCGTCCTATCCACCCAGTTCCCAAGGGACTTTCCAGGCGATCCCGCAGACCGCATGATCGCCGCGACCGCTCGGGCGGACGGTACCAGCCTAGTTACCCGCGATCAGGGAATAAGGGCTAGCAAACTCGTAAAAACGGTCCGGTAAGAGAGAATCGCTATAGCGATGAATGATCCACCTGTGGATCTCATTTCTCGCGCGGGGATGGAGATTTCAGGATTCGATTCGGCCCGAGCTATTCCTTTAGTATCGAGACTACAGTTATCCGTCGAGCGAGTCGCCGAAATGGAAGAGTTTTGGGAGTTTATGAAAAAAACTCGCCGGGCGCTCAGACCCCGGAGCATGGAGAACTCCAGAGATGGCCGTGGCCATAAACTCGAAGGACTTACGTGTCCAGTTTGCCCTTAACTGCTCCGCTGTTTAGCAAACTGCTTTATGGACCCTAGATCCATGACCCAGTCCCGCGCAGAGCGGCACCACCCTTGTGATTTGGGTCTCAGCTCGGCTCGCTGGCGTGCCGTGCCGACGCGGATATTGAACACTTGCGGATCGTCGACAGCCGCCGAGAAGATCGACGTACCACACTCTGAACAGAACGCTTGCGCGCGTTTAGCGCCGCTTTCGGCAGTCTTCACATAGATTTTCGGTTGTCCGCCCGCCAAGTGAAACGTTTCCTTATTTGCACGAACACTGGTGCGGAAGGCGGAACCCGATAAGGTTTGGCAATCCGTGCAATGGCACAGCCCAACGTTTTCGGGATCGATTTCCGCAGTGTAGGTGATATTGCCGCAATGGCATGCGCCGTCGATTTTCATAACAGTCTCCTCCATTCGTTTAATTACGGACACAGTCAACAAAGCTGGTGATCATTGCCACTGTCCCATCACCTGCTTAGTTTCTTGTTTCAATCGTTGCACGATCCTTGCCGCCGGCTGAATGTCTTTTGTGAGCCCCACGCTTTGACCGGCATAATCCACCCCGCGGCAAGAAGTTTCTGCTTATAAGTCTAAGGGTCTGCTGATCAGGCCACTCTGGCCTCGCGAAGCAAGCATCTGTTGATATCCAAAAAAAAGCCAGCGCACCCTGGCGATACATCGCCGGAGCGGCTGGCTTAAACTCTCCGTTTCATTTTCTCCTCCGAGGAACGTCTTAGGTTCCTCCGCTTTGGCCTCACATCACATTCGAAGTTTTCTCAAAGACCCGGGCTTGCTTAATCCTTTCACCATTTGGCTTCCGTCTCGACCCAGCGATCGCTCCCGCCTGCTGAGCCGACAATCTGCCCACGCCAGCTGAGGAAACGGGCAGTTGTGAAACCGATTTTTGATCAGTATCGCCGGTTACCAGTTTTTCTGATGTGACACCGGCCGGTAGGAAATCCGAATAGTGCCACTGGCCTTTTTCATCCTTCCACTTATAAAACTGTTGAGCCAACGCAAGCTGGGTGAAGAAGACTGCCAGAACAACAAAAAGGAGCTGTCGTGGCACAGGAGCTATCCCCCCAAGCTTCTTTTACCGTCTTCCAATCGCTCGTGGCAGGGGACTGGCCGCGGGCGGGAGCGGACCGGTCGCTCTTGGCAGCGGAGCGACCACTGCCTGAGACCGTGAACTGACGAACGGTCCTGGCCGTGGCCCAATGCCCGGTCGTGGCGCTGGGACGATCACACCTCCTGCATAGCAGCAGGGTTGGTAAAGTTGATACGACTGGTATGCAGGAAAATATAACTGGTAGTGCATCACATGGAGCTCGTAGTACGGATCATACTGTTGCAAATACGCCAGATATTGCTGCCACTGCAAATACTGCTGATATTGCTGATACTGAGCATCCCAATATGGATCGTAGTAGGAGGGGCCATACGCCTGTGCCTGAAGGTCCCGGGTGCTCAAAACAAGAAAGCCCAGCAGTGTAACCGCTAAGAATAGCTTTTTCATCGGATTACCCTCCCCACACAATTAGACGTACCAAGCTAGAAATTAGCACAGCAAACCACATGCCGCCAGAGCTAAGGAAGATCGAAATCGGCATAAGTCTCTCTAATTGAAGGGACTTGTTTGCTTAGGGGGTGAACTGGAGCTGGAGTCGGAGATTTACGAGACGCCGGAACAACGCCAGCATCTCGCAGGACGAAATCGACAACACTCTCAGGGCGGTTCTGGGCCTCTAAGCGTTACTCAAAATTTCGCACAATCCACCCGGCATTCACGAAGAGGGGCTTGCAGATCCTCGTCGAGACAACTAGTTTTAACATTGTGAACGATCTGCACAGAATCCTTTTGCCTTCCCCTAAGCAAGAACAAATAGAGAGGTTACTTCAAAAGAGCCCTTCACCTTCGCTCGCGCGAAATCATCTTCTGCGCCTCTTAGAACATGGCGGCGCTACATCGATCAGGAAAATCCCCGCGGCGGATTGGCCGGCCCTGGCTCGTCTACTCGGGGCGAGCGCCCATCTCAGCGACGTCCTGATCCGGCAAGGGACAGATTGGCCCAAATTCTTTCTCCGGCAGGTCAAGATAAAAGAGAGAACCGTAGCTGAGCATCTAGCGGTGCTAAGACCTATGGTCAAGGAAGCCAGGTCGCTCGACGACTTCTCAGCGGCATTGCGTCGCCATAAGCAGCGGGAATATCTCCGCATCGGGGCGCGAGACCTGCTCCCTTCGGTGAGCATGGAAGAGACGGTGAGAGAGCTCACCGCTTTGGCGGAAGCATCGTTGGATGCGGCCTATCGCTTTTGCAGAGGCGAGGTGGAAAAAGATTACGGTTCTCTTTTGCTGCCGGACAGGAAGTCGCAGAGCCGTTTCGTCATCCTGGGGATGGGCAAACTAGGTGGCGGAGAATTAAATTTCAGTTCCGATATCGACGTGACCTTCTTGTATGAAAACGATGAAGGTGAAACCGCGGGCGGCCGGAAAGGGAAAACAACCCCGAGAGAATTTTTCACCAACATCGGGAAAAAAATCATTCATGCCATGGGACAGGTCACCGAGGATGGCTTTGTTTTTCGTATCGACCTTCGGCTTCGCCCCATGGGAGCCAGCGGCCCGCTGGTGCAGTCCATCGGCTCTGCAATGACTTACTATGAATCCTGGGGCCAATGCTGGGAACGCGCCGCTTTGATCAAAGCTCGGCCGGTAGCGGGGGACCGCGAGCTTGGAGTGAATTTTCTGAAAGAGATCGAACCCTTCATCTACCGGCGCTATTTGGATTACACGACCGTAGACGAGCTGCGGCACATGAAGATGCGCATAGAAAATGAGCTCTTGACCTCGGAAGGCAAGGAAAGAAACATCAAGCTTGGCTACGGCGGTATTCGCGAAATAGAATTTTTTACGCAGGCCATGCAATTGGTCAACGGGGGCTATGAACCGCGCATACGCGAGCCCAACACGTTGCGGGCACTGGCGCAGCTTGCGCAGCATAAGTTTATTCCAGCGCGAGACAAGAATCAGCTCAGCGACGCATATCGCTTTCTCCGGCAGGTGGAACACAAAGTTCAAATCGTGCAGGAAGCGCATGTGCACTCGATTCCCGATGGCGAAGATCAGGAACGGGCTCTGGCTCGCCGCCTCGGTTACGCTCGCACCAAGAAACAAAATGAGCGGGAGCTTTTTTGGCAAGACCATCGCGCGCATACGACTACCGTACGAAACATTTTCGACCGGCTCTTTTACAGCGCGCAAAAAGATATCACCAAGGAAGGCGAGTCCGAAGTCGGGTCGATTTGGAACGATCTTGACCGGCAAGAAATCATCGTCCGGGAGCTTGAGAAAGCCGGCTTCGCCGACCCTCGCAAGGCCTACGGGAACCTTCTCGCCGTGCGCGATGGGGAAGTGTACGCTCCGCCGAGCCCCAAGAGACTCAAAGTGATGCGCAGCCTCGGTCCGGCTTTGGTCACCGAGATCGCCAAATCGTCTGCTCCGGATCAAGCGCTGCTGAATCTGTCTAAATTCAGCCATCGGATCGGTGGGCGGACCGGATTTCTAACCCTTTTAGCCGAGAACCCGGCAACCATGCGATTGCTCATTACTTTGTTCGCCGAGAGTCAGTTTCTCACCGATCTCTTCTTGAACCGTCCGGAGCTGATTGACACTTTGATCCGCGGCGATCTGACACGCATCCAAAAGAGTAGAGACGACATGCTGGCGGAGCTGCGGGCGACATTGGAGGAAAACGCCGATCTGGAAGCTAAGCTCAATGCCCTGCGGCGCTATAAGACCGAGGAATTCATCCGTATCGGGCTGCACGATCTCGGTGGCGCAATTGAACTGGAGGCTGTCCTCAAACAGCTCTCGAACCTTGCCGAGGCTTGTCTTGAGTGCGCTCTCCAGCTGACCATTGACGAACTACAACGGAAATTCGGTCCCATCCATCAATCGAGTTTCGCCGTCCTTGGAATGGGAAAAATGGGAGGGAGAGAGCTCGATTATAATTCCGACCTTGATCTCGTTTTTATCTACGCCGCCCACGAGGACGCCCAAAGCCGCGGTGGTACCCAAGGGAAGCTTGGGGCTCATGAGTTCTACGTGCGGGTCGGCCAAAAGCTCATTACCTACCTCTCCGCGCCGACGGAAGAAGGTGTGGCGTATAAGATCGACATGCAGCTCCGCCCCTCGGGCAAATCCGGCCCCTTGGTCTGTTCACTCGAAGCCTTCCGCGATTATCACAAAACCAGTTCGCTGCTGTGGGAACGACAAGCGCTGATCAAAGCTCGTTTTGTCGCGGGAGATCCGGCGCTCGGGAAGCAGATTGAAAAGGTCGCAGAAAGCTTTGCTTACGGACAAGGACTAACATCCGAAGGCATCGGTGAGATTCACCATCTGCGTATGCGCATGGAACGCGAACTGTCCGGCGAAGACGAAACCCGTTTCAATCTAAAAAAAGGCCGAGGCGGATTGGTCGACATCGAGTTCCTAACTCAAATGCTCCAGCTCTCGCATGGCTTTCGCCATCCCGAGTTGAGACGCAGAGAAACGCTGCACGCGCTGAGAGCATTAAATGAGAAAGCCATTCTGAAGAAAGCCGATTACCAACTGCTTGCTGATGGCTATCTCTTTTTGCGAACTTTAGACCATCGCCTGCGCTTGGAACGCGATCAGTCGATCGATGCTTTCGAGCGCGAGCCCGGCCGCCTCGAACGTATTGCCCATGCGTTGGGATACAACGACGTGAGACGGGACACCCGCAAAAAGGTCCCAAAGGCCGGCCAGAAACTGCTACGCGATTACGAGTCACGGAGAGAGAAAATTCGCCGATGCTACGAGCGTTACTTCTTGCTAAAGCGGTAATCTTGGATTTAAAGAATCTAACCGCAAAGGTCGCAAAGATGTGTGGGCGGGTTTCGAAACCCGCCGGACTCCTTTGAAAACACGAGGCGTGGAGGGCCTCGGTAGGTCTTAGTACAACTCCACGATTGTGTCATTCCAGCATGGAGTGCTGGAATCAGCTGACATGGACGTCCCCGACGCATCCTGCGAATCTGGATGCCGGCAATCCATGCCGGCATGACGAAGATCTCCATTTTGATGTTCTGTAGGCGAGCGTAAGACCATGAATCACTTCGTGGGGAATAGAACAAAAGGCAGTGTCGTTAATGGCTGCGACCGTCGGGCTTAGAATCCTCCGAAACCCTCGACCCTTACTCGCTCCCACCGCCACAGACTCCCCGTTTCGACGACTTGATAAACTCCAAGAGGGCCAACACATCTCCGTTGGACCTTCCCTGGTTTTCTATTTCCTTTATCGCCAGGGAGAGATTGCGTTTTTTTCGGAAGAGGACACCAAAGGCTCCTCGAATCTCGCGAATCCGCTGATCATCGAAGCCGGCCCGCTTTAGACCCACAACATTAACGCCACGAACCGTGTGCTGCCAATCAATGATGGCGTAGGGCGGTACATCGCGGCTCGTTCCGCTTAACCCGCGCATCAGCGCGTAATCGCCGATCCGCACGAATTGGTGGACAACGCAATTGCCGGATATAAACACGCCGTTTCCCACTTCAACGTAGCCGCCCAGGAGAGCATTATTGGCGAGAATAATTTGATCACCCAACTTGCAGTTGTGACCGATATGCGAACAAGCCATGAAGAAATTCTCATTGCCGATCGTCGTCGATGAACCCGCGACGGTGCCGCGGTGAACCTGAACGTATTCGCGAAAAATATTGTGCGCGCCGATTCGGAGGTAGGTTTCTTCCCCCTTGTAGGCTTTGTCTTGGGGTGCTTCACCCAAAACAACTCCCGGATGGATTTCGTTGTTTTCGCCGATCTCGGTCCAGCCCGCCAAGTACGCGTGCGCCATGATTCGCGTGCCACGCTTGATCTTGACCGGTCCTTCGATGACGACGTAGGGGCCGATATCGATCTCGGAGTCGATTTCCGCCTTGGGATCGATAACGGCTGTCGGATGAATGCTCATGAAATTCTTTGCTAAGGTCGGGAACTCACGGACCGCTTAAAGGCAACTTAACCACAAAGTGCGCAAAGAACTCAAAATCATATTTTATGTGCTCTTTGCGTTCTCTGCGGTCATATTAGTCGGCCTCGTCGTCATCGTCTCTGTCCGGTTCCAAATCCAATCTCTTTCCCGGAATGCGATACTTTTCTTCTGCCCAAGCCCCGAGATCGATAAGCCGGCAGCGCTCAGAGCAAAACGGTCGATAGGGATTGTTTTTCCACTCAATTTCACGACGACAGGTAGGGCATTTGACCCGAAGAGGCATTCACACCTCTTTAACTGTCCAAGGTCGTGGCTGCGAAAAGCTCTTCGACCTCGAGTTTTTTCTCCATGAGACCCTGGTCAAGCGAGTAACCGATGAAACGCTCCAGGTTGGCTCGGTTTTTTTTCACGCCATGGGGCCAGGGGTCCTCGCCAAAAGCTCTTCGTTCTTCTTCAAAAAAATGACGACCCCAGACAAAGCGCGACCAGTTGGGGTCGTCATAGTAGGCCGCGCAAGCCTCCTTGGCTTTGTCGAAAGCCGCCATAACACTCTGTGCCATCCAGGGATTTTTTTCTAGGACTTCATCCTTGAAGGCGACCATGTGCATGATGGGATAATAGCCGTTCTTCTGAAAATATTTGATTTCTTCTTGCTTCGGATCAGCAAATAAGCGTCGAATCTTCGGCGATCCCTTTAGCGCTTGCGGCGGCGGGTGAGGCACCATCAAGGCGGCAATTTCACCTTGCTCCAGCATCGCCCCCACTTTCTTGCCGGGAGCGACCAGTTCGATATGCACGCCTTCTTCCGGCTTGAATGGCACCGCCTCTTCCTTCGACACAACCCACTCCATCTTGCGCCAAGGTACACTGTATTCCGACTGCAAATCTCCTTTGGCGAGAACGGAGAGGGTCGTTTGGAAGGTGCTTAGCCCCACGCGTTTACCAATCAGATCCTGCGGGGAGTTGATCCCGGCATCAACATTGACCCACATCTGCGATAGGCTGAAAAGGCGGCGTGGAAAGACTGGAATTGCGGTAAACGGCATGCCTCGGCTCTTCGCCATCAGATAAGAAGACAAAGAAAGCTCGCAGACATCGAACTCACCCTTCTGCAACATCCGCTCGTGCCGATCTCGCCCGTGCTTCAGCGGTTCAGACTGGCCCACTTCGAGAACTTGCAGATCGACCCCTTCGGCTCGCACGGACCCGTCAAAAAACGGGATGTGACGGTCGTAATGGGAGAGTGCAATCGTCAGCTTTAACCCGCGCCATAATCGAGATCCTCTTCTTGTTGCTCTCAAATCTTAACTTCTTGATTACTTTATTTTTCTTAGCTTTCCAGTCTGCCTCAAAAGTTCCAGTCGTTTAACATGTTGAAAAAGTTCAACATCGCAGGAACGATTTGAACTACCGGAGAAAACGATTTGAACACTTTGAACGACTTGAACGTTTTGAACACCAGTCTTTGGGGAAAGAAGTTTGGAGCGGGCGACGGGGATCGAACCCGTGACGTCCAGCTTGGGAAGCTGGCATTCTACCGCTGAATTACGCCCGCTCAGAGCCCGACGGTGAGGAAATTTATATGGAATTACAACGCCCTTGTCAATCAAGCACGACGTCTGCCAGCGACGGCCCTAAAATGTTAAGGCTCCGCTCCCCGGCGCGAACGACGGCAGATGAGTCGTTAAGGTACCTTTGGAAACGGTTTGGGTCTAATCGGGAGGAGAAAGCGAGGTGAGTGTGGGGAAAGCGTTGAGGGTTGAGGGTTGAGAGTGTAGAGAGCTGAGGGTTGAGAGGTGAGTGTCGAGGGACGAGTGTCAAACGAGAAAGGAAAGGTCGAAGGACGCGCCAAGTAAGAGGTAGCCGATTATACGTCCCGCATTTGGCGCGGGGGTGTCGAAAGAGGCGCCCGTCTTTCTGGGCGGGTTTCTGTAACCGGTTCGGTCTGCTTAAAAGACTTTTTATCCAATCCGTATTCACGCATTTTGCGTGAAAGTGTCCGAATGCCTATACCGCAGCTCTTCGCCGTTAGCGCTATGTTGCCCTGAGAAACCGCCAGTTTTTGAGCCAAATACTGCTTTTCCTGATCCTTTAACCAATCACTCAGGGGAGCATCGGCGCCAGGTGTTTTCTTATCCTGCTTATATTCATCCGAGTGACCGGGTAGATCTACTGCTTCTATGACCCGCCCTGTGGTAAGCACCATGGCACGCTCGAGCACGTTTTGAAGTTCTCGAATATTGCCCAGCCACGGATAGTCTATGAGCAACCGCATCACCTGTTTAGAAACGGAGCTGATACCTTTGTCCGCCGCTACGGGGTGACGATGAATAAAATCCTGAACCAAGAGCGGAATGTCTACTTTTCTCTGACGCAGAGGGATAAGTTGGATCGGAATGACGTTAATTCGATAGTAAAAGTCTGAGCGCATTCTCCCTTCGGCAACCATTTCCTTTAGCGGAACATTAGTGGCAGCGATCACGCGCATATCCACCTGGATGCCGCGACTCCCGCCCAGCCGATGGACCTTTTGATCTTCCAGGACGCGCAGCAACTTTCCCTGCATCACAACCGACATACTTTCAATTTCATCGAGAAATAAAGTTCCGGTGTGAGCCAGTTCGATCTTACCTGCCTTGGCATGATCGGCTCCGGTGAAAGCGCCTTTCTCATAACCGAACAGCTCACTCTCCAAAAGGGTTTCAGGAAAACCCGCGCAGTTAATGGTCACAAACGGTTTTTTGCTACGACTACTATGATAATGGACAGCGCTGGCCACCAGTTCCTTGCCGGTGCCGGTTTCTCCTTCAATGAGCACGGTCATTTCCGTTGGAGCGACCATCCGAATAATTTCAAATAGGCGGTGCATCTCGGCCGTTTTGCTGAGCATGCCGCCGAACTCGTAACCATTTTTGAGATAACGACGTAGATGGCGAATCTCCATGTAGACCCGGGTCTTTTCAAGGGCCGCCCGGGTGGATTCTTGCACGCTTCCCAAGTCAAAGGGTTTCACAACAAAATCACAGGCCCCGTGCTTGAGCACACTGATCGCTGTTTCGATATTGGAATATCCGGTAATCGCGATCACAGGGACATCAGGATAGTTCTCCTGCATCCGCGTAATCAGCTCCACACCGTCCATGCCAGGGAGCTTGATATCCGTGATCACAAAATCGATACTTCCATCCGCCAGTTGCTTCAACGCATCTTCAGCGGAAGAGACGGGAACGACTGTGTAGCCACTATGGCTGTACAAGCGCTCCAACTGACTGCGGACTGCCGGGTCGTCATCAACCACAAGGATATTGGGGATCAGAGAACTCACGGGAGTACTCTTTTGAGATTCCTGAGAATCCCCATTCCTCGGTGATTTCCCAGGAGAATCTAACAATGACGCAATGCTGTTTTTATCTATTTCAACGGAAGTCATTTGTCTAGTTTTTTTTTGACTCGGGCGCACGAATCAGCAGAGAAAATACCCCACGGTTTGAATCCTCTTTGCGGAAGACGATTTCCCCGTAATGGCGCCTTAGAATTTGCTGCGCCACCGCCATGCTCAGTCCAAGCCGGTAACCATTTATGTTCGAAAAAGGACGAAAAACATCTCTCTCGTCCACCTGTAACGAAGTCGAGGAGGAGCTGACGATGTTCAGTTCGATATAACGCTCTCCTTCTCGTCGGCGCATTCCCGCCTCGATTTTGAGCTCTCCCCCCTGGGGAAGAAGCGCGCGAGAAAAATCAATAACGCCTCTCAGGGCTCTATCGAATTGGCCATCTAGAGGCACCTTGGGGAGCGCTTCCTTGACGATCATCCCCGTCCGAATCCCGTGCGCGGCCATCTCCTTTTCTTTGCTTTGGACCACCTCCGTCAATAGTAATGCCGGATCTTCGGTCCGAGGCCGATGTTTTGAAGGGAAAAGATACTCCTCGATTTCATGGGCAAGCGTACGAATCTGCGTGATGCCACGAGCCATCGCTTCGGCGCTTTCCACGGATAAAACGCCCGACCACCGCGAAAGCTCCAATTCACCACTGATGGTCTGGAGATTATTCCCTATGTCATGGGTCAGTCCGCCTAACAGTTTCCGCAGGGGATAGGCCCTCGTAAATTCATCCTCGAACGCATCTTCCTCGGTGTAAAGACTCCATATTCCGAGCGCGCCCTGCTCCCGGCGGGAATGAACCATGGAAATTTCCCGCAGCCTGCGCGCTGTAACCTGATTCTTCGGAAGAAACCGATACTGACATGAAATTTGTTTCTCTCCCGCCTCAAGTTTTCTCCAGGCTGATACAAAGACATCGCGATCTTGAGGAGGGATCCGGTCCATCCAAAGGGAGCTATTTTGGCGAAAGTCGTCGTCCGAGAAACCTAACAGTTCCCGAGTCGGATGATTGAAGACACATGAGCGGTGATCAAGACTCCAAAGCGCTACCGGGTAGGGAATGACTTCGAGAATGATACCGGCGTCGACGAGGCGCGTCGAGGAATTTCGTTCGTCGGTAGTGGATAAGACTGGCGCTGGACGGTCAGGTGATTTCTGCAAGTGTTTTTTTTCTCGTAACGGCCTAACATTATTCGTCGCCATCAAGACATAGCAGAGGGCAAATCTCCCTCTGCTCTCCTTATCGATCCCGATGAATCAAATTTCGGCCTCAAGCAAATTAAGGCCGCAATTAAATTCCGAGTCGCGAACGGTGACTCCCGCGGCTACGAGCTGAAGCTTGTTTGCTTCCGACCGTGATTTCCTCAGTATGGAGCCGAAGTCTTTTCGCCTCCATAAAACAGAGGGAGCAAACAATCATGTCGAGCAAAGTGATGCCGTCTTCTTCGCTCGTCACTCGATAGGCGTTACCTATAATCAACTCGCCGCAATGTTGACAAACACGGTTCATAAGTTCCCTTGAGGGGCAAGGAGTATGCCATATCAGATTGATTTGTTAATGTACAGAGGATGCATGAGACCGGGTGTAAAACGTGGCTAAGTTACCGATTTATAATTTATTTTATTACGAGATCCATCAAGAAGGCTTCTCGTAGTTCCTAAAAGTGGAGGGAATTACAATCGTTTTCTTAATTTTTGTAAGCAAATTATCGACAGAAATCTCGTAACCCTGCCTTGCAAAGAATCGCCGCTAATGTAGCAGAGATCGACTCGAACTGCGGCGGCATTTTTAGAATTGCGCCGACAATCATCACTAGGATTTGCATACTCGACCCGTTAATATCATCCGCTAGATTCATGATATCTTCGTTACACACTCCCTTTTGTAATTCTGGTTTGACTTCATCGAGAAACCGCAATCCGTCTTGTCTCAGGTCATTGCAGATGAGCTCAATTCCTTCCTCCCAATCCGACCGATCAGGTTTAGACGATAAGGTAGCATATAGATTCCTCGCCTGCCGGGCCTTTCGGGCGGCTGAAAGATAACTGATGATTCCTGCCACACGTTTCGGTTTGTCGGAAGCGAGGAGCTGACAACCCAAAATCATATAAAGCTCGTCGACCTCCAAGGGTAGTAGGTGCATAGCTTCGGTGGTCAATTCTTCAATCGTCAATTCTTTCATGGCCCACCTCACCTCATCTCGTGCATTCCTTCCGGCACAAAACGTTAGGACTGGATGCTCAAAGACAAGATATGTCAGAAGGAGGTCTACAAGTGATTCAAATCAGGTCTGGGAAAATCTTTGAGAGCATTGCGAGTATCCAGGATCATGGAGCTGTGCTTGGCAATCATCGAGTAATCGAACGCAGAATGATCGGTCAAGATCGCCACGCAATCCATCGACTGCAGCACGTTAGGTGTCACTTCCATGGCTTTGAGTGTCTGACCTCGGATCACGATGGATGGGATATAAGGATCGCAGAAATAGACCGCGGCGCCTTTTTCACGGAGTCCCTCCAGGACCTGAAGCGCAGGCGATTCTCGAATGTCGTTGGTGTCTCGCTTGTAGGTGACTCCCAACCCCAGAATCTTGGATCCTTTCAAAGGCTTGCGCCTTTCATTCAATGCATCGGCGATGCGTTGAACCATGAATCCAGGCATCTGGTTGTTGATATGACCTGCCAGCTCAATGAGCCTGGGCTCGCAGCCGTTCATTTTGGCCTTCCAGGTCAGATAATAGGGGTCTACGGGGATGCAATGACCCCCTAACCCGGGTCCCGGATAGAAAGGCATGAAGCCGAAAGGCTTGGTCTTGGCCGCTTCAATCACTTCCCAGACGTTGATTCCGAAGCTATGGCAAGTCAATGCCATTTCATTGGCCAAAGCGATATTGACGCTCCGAAATGTATTTTCCAAAAGCTTCACCATTTCGGCGCAGTCGGTAGAGGAGACCGGGACGACATTTTCGACAAACTGTTCATAAAGCAAACCTGCGATCTCAGTGCAGTGAGGCGTAATGCCGCCAACCACTTTGGGGATGTTGCGGGTCGTATAGGTCGGATTCGCCGGGTCGACGCGCTCTGGGGAGTAAGCAAGGAAAAAATCATCACCGACCCTAAGACCGGATTCCTCGAGAATAGGTAAAACAACCTCTCGGGTGGTTCCCGGATACGTGGTACTTTCAAGAATAATGAGCTGCCCTGGACGAATATGAATTCGGATCGCCTCTACTGCAGCGATGACGTAAGAGAGATCAGGATCCTTGTTCTTTCGTAGGGGGGTCGGCACACAGATGTTCAGGGTATCGAGCCCTTCGACGGCAGCCAGAGATTGGGTTGCCCGCATCCGGTTTGCCGAGACCACAGACCGAAGAGACTCGCTGCCAACATCGAGAACATAGGAAACCCCTGAGTTGACCGAATCCACCTTTTCTTTGACAAGATCAATGCCGGTAACCTGGAACCCCGTGTGCGCCATTTCAATCGCTAACGGTAGACCCACATAGCCCAAGCCTACGACACCCACCTTGGCCGAGCGTTCCCGAATCTTGTCCTTTAGTTCCTGCGCTAGCAGGCTCTGCGTCGCTGTTTCATCGCTAAAGAACCCGACAACCCCCGCATCATGATTCATAAAACTTCCTCCTTAATTTTGGTTAGCGCATAGCGACCCGGCGCAGAGCGCTTTGCGACTAATCAGGCCTGATTTCTCACCGGCCGCAAAACTTCGGCGGCCCCTTCTCTCCTTGCCCGGCGTTGCCTCGCCTGCTTTGAAATGTTGGCGTTCATGGGTCGGAAAGTGGGAACGATTTCGTAGAGCAGCTCGATCACGCGCTCGGATTTGCCGCTAATGGCGAGTTGCTCTAACTCTGCAATTTTTTGAACCAGAAATTCCAATTCCGGAATCCAGCCCGATTGCACCCGGAGAATTTTTTCCACTTCCGAAGCTACCAGCGTTTCATCCATCGCCACCAACTCTTCACGCAGTTTCTCGCCGGGTCGAAGCCCGATAACCGAGATGGGAATTTCTTCTTCCGGAACAAAGCCGGCAAGCCGAATCAGGTGATGGGCCATGTCGATGAGTTTGATCTGCTCGCCCATCTCCAGCACAAAGATCTCTCCCCCTCGGGCTAGAGTGGCGGCATGGAGAACCAAAAGGACTGCCTCGGGAATCGTCATAAAGTAACGGCTGATTTCCGGGTGAGTCACCGTAACGGGCCCGCCCTGCTCGATTTGCTTCAGGAATAACGGCACCACGCTGCCATTGCTGCCCAAGACGTTGCCGAACCGGACGGCTGAGAATACCATTTGGCTCTGGCCGCTATCCTTGGTCAGGGCCTGGACGTACATTTCACCTACCCGCTTGGTGGCTCCCATAATGTTGGTCGGATTGACGGCTTTATCCGTCGAAACCAGGATAAATCTTTCAGCCTTCTGTCGAACCGCGAGCTGCATCAAGCGGTGCGTGCCGACGATATTGTTGAGCACAGCCTCGCCCGGGTGATGCTCCATCATCGGCACATGCTTGTAGGCGGCCGCATGAAAAATGATTTGCGGAGCTTCCCGGATAAATACCTGTTCTAGAGGGTTGACGTTTTTGATATCGGCAAGGACTACGCTCCGCGTCAGATCGGGAAAGGAGCGCTGGAGTTCCAAATCGATGTCGTAAAGCGCGCTTTCGCTCTTGTCCAAAAGAATCAACCGGGCAGGCTCGCATTTGGCGATTTGCCGGGCCAGCTCGGAACCGATGGAGCCGCCGGCGCCGGTGATCAAGATTCTTTTGTCCTTCAGGAGATCCTGAACGGGACTGAAGTCCAACCCTACCGGCAGCCGGTCCAGTAGATCTTCAACCGAGAGCTCCTGAATCTGGTTGAGGCCAACACTGCCATTTTTAAGATTCCCGAGGGTCGGGAGCGTTTTGATTGGAACCTTAAACGGCTCCAAAACGGTAAGAATTTGCCGGATCAACGAAGCTGAAGCACTGGGAATAGCAAGCAAGACTTCATCCACTGGATAATCTTTGAGAATCTTAGGCATCGTAGCGCGTTGGCCCAGCACCGGAACCCCGTGAATACGCTGGCCGGCTTTATTTGGATTGTCATCAATGAAACCGATGGGTTGATAATCATAAACACCGCCGTTATTTCGTATCGCCCGAACAATCATTTCTCCGGCGTCGCCCGCTCCATAGATTAAAACCTGCTTGCCTGCGCTGGCGTGATTCAGCCCGGCATAGAGCCGGTGAGCTAACCGACTCCCTCCCATAAAGAAAATCAGCAGCAGAGAGTCGATGATAAAAATCGACAGAGGATACCCTCTGAGGCCAAAGATCCAATGAACGACAATATAAAATAAGACCGTGCTCCCGATAACGCCGGCAATGACGTTCCGCAGATCCCAGATCCCGGTGTAGCGCCAAAGCCCCCTGTAGAGCTGAAGCGGAACAAACGTCAGCCCGCGGATCAATATGAGCCAGGGCATCATCTTGATCATAAGTGCAAATTCTGCATCGGGGATCACTCCATCAAATCTGATCCAAAACGCCAGATAATTGGCGAGCGCGATCAGCACAATGTGAAATCCGACGATAAGAGGTCGACGAAGTTTGATAACAATGGCTTTCACCATAGGACTGCCTCCAAGATTAGAGCGGAATAAGGCTATTTGTTTTTAGTTCTTCCGAGGTAACTGTGAAGAAATTCACCACAGAAACCCCGAGCTCGGGGCGGTTTGTCGGTCGTCAGGGCTTTGCGCCTATCGCAATTGTCCACAAAGGATCGATGCGTGCAGGCTCGACATTGAACACGTTGTAGAGCGCAGGCACTCGGACCAACATAAGCAGAACAAGTACCACGATGCTAAGTAACACATAGCTCACAAAACCTCGTTCTCGATATAGTCTTTCCGGATATTGCGTAGGACTGTCCTGTTTGAGTCCCAGGCTCAGGTAATAGCCAAAAAACCCGGCCGCCACCGGCACGAATAGAATCAGTTCAACGCGATAACGGACGATAAAGATGCCTGAGAAAAGGGCGCTCATAGTCGCGTAAATCAACATACTCACCAACAGCCGGTTCTCGTTGTAATAGCCAAAGGATCGCCGATACTGTGCAGCCGTCTGCGCGTTGCCGATGTGACGATATTCAGCGAAGCGCTTCGTGGCCATGAAATAAGCCCCAACCATCCAAAAGGCTAAAATCAATGATAAAGGCGGCACTTTGTCTGGAACAACGGCAAACCAACCGAGAAACAGGCGTAGCGGATTGTTCAATGATTCGGAAAGCACATCAAGGTATGGGAGTTCCTTTGTCCGTAACGGAGGAACATTATAGGCGATTCCCATTAACCATAACGTAATGGCAGACATAAAGAATGAGAAACTCATGAAGGATGCGACGAGTGCGCCCGCAGCTCCAACAACGAGCCATTCCGTAAATCCGAATCCTGAACGTATCTTTCCGGATGGAACAGGCCGGTACTTCTTTTCGGGATGAAAGGAATCCGTGGGTCCATCGAGAAGTTCATTGAGAACGTAGTTGCTGGAAGTCACTAGACAGGTGGCCAGCAGACCGCACACAACCAACGGAAGACTTGCCCATGTCAGGGATGCCGGCTCATAAAAGAACGCGACCAATACTCCCAGGAGCATAAATGTGTTTTTGAGCCAATGGTCAATGCGAGCAAGCTGGACATACGGCCAAATGGTCTGGACAGGTCTAGCCTTTACCAATGTCGATGAGTACATGTTGAAACTCCTGGACAAGCAAATAGATAAACCGACGCGTCGCTCACGACAGGATCGATGCGTTTGTGCTACGTGCTAGTGTGAGGGCTCGTACGGCAGGGCTAACTAACCTTTGAACATAGAAGTTCCGGCCAACTTTCTTGCGGCGCAAAAAATCAAATCAGCTGGTCATTCGCAGAATTTATGGTTTTACCGGTCAAGTCTGAGCGTCTAATGGTTTAGCATCGGATAACCCCGTTGCTTCCCTCTGGAGACACGTACTCAATGCTTCAGCCCACAACCGCACGTGCGGTTCCGCGAGAATGCTCAGGTGATCTCCGGAAACGTTTTGGATTTCCACCCCTCCGGTAATCAGTTTTTTCCAGTCTAGTTCGGGATCATAAGAGCTTTCCTCGGCGTGGAAGATGACCGCGTTTCCTGGATAGGATTGGGGGACATAAGCATCTCTAGCCTTAGGATAAATTGTCCCATAGACAATTTTATCGACGTAGAAGCTTTGCAGAGCAGGAGGAAGAGAAAGCCCAACAAGGTGATAAACTCTGCAAGCCGTCCTTTTTATACCGTCCACGAATCTCTTACGTGTCTTTTCCAGGATATAGTTCAGCTTCGTATCTAAGCTAAGAGCCTCTAGTTGTGTCAGATGGCCACTGAACCTCGTGACGAAGCTGGTCGACAAATCAGCAGAACCCGATGAAAGATTTAGACTAACAGGATCGATTAAAGCCAGTAAGGATACCGCTTCACCTTGTTTCGTTAGCTGTTGAGCCATTTCATAGGCTATCGCAGCGCCAATGGAATGACCGGCCAAATAATAGGGCCCTTTGGGCTGAAGGGAGCGTACCTCTTCTAAGTAGTGAGCGGCTATATCTTGAACACAGGTGTAGTGAATCTGCTTTCCACTGAGGTGCTGTGCGAGTCCGTAAAACGGCTGATTTGTGCCTAGATAATGCGCCAGGTGAACGTAGCTATTGTACCCATGAACGCAAAAAAACGGAGGTTTCGAGCCGTGGGGTTCAACCGCCACCAATGAAGACAAGGGGCGCGAATTTGTTTCTTGACGGAGAAGCTTGACCACTTGCTTGATGGTCGGCGCCCGGAAGAGAGCCGCAGGCAGGAGAGACCTCCCTAGTTGCTTTGAGATTTGGCCACATAGTTGGATAGCCTGCAAAGAATTTCCTCCAAGATCAAAAAAATTGTCCTCAATGCTGATTGGCGAGATTCCAAGAATGCCTTCCCACATTTTTGCTAAATTGAGTTCCAGAATATTCCTGGGTGCTATAAAACCTTTCTCAATCTGAGGCTCGGTTTGATCAGGCGGGGGAAGCGCTCTACGATCTACTTTGCCGTTGGGTGTGCGTGGTAGAGCATTTAAGAATGCAAATGTCGAGGGCACCATATAATCAGGGAGTTTGGCCTTCAACAAACTACGCAATTCAATACTAGTATGTGATTGACCTTGAGCCGGAACCACATAGGCGACGAGACTCTGATAGCCGCGCCGGGTCTCCCGTGCCACAACGACAACTTCTCTGATTCCAGCCACATCGAGCAGAGCTGTTTCGATCTCCGATGCCTCTATTCTGCGACCACTGATTTTTACCTGATAGTCTTTCCGTCCAAGATACTCAAGGCAACCGTCCGGTCGTATCAAACCTAGGTCTCCAGTGCGGTAAATACGCTCATCGCCTCTCTCGAGGTCGGGCAGGAAGGAAGCGTGTGTGAGGTCGGGTCGTCGCCAATAGCCCGGCGAAAGATAGCGACTCTTCACGACGATTTCACCTGCCTCGCCGGCGCTAACTTTTTCACCACATTCGTCAGCCGGGAAAACCTCCATATCGTCCACTGCATAGCCAATTGGAGCTATTTCGCCACAAATCAGGGTTTCTTTGGTGATAAAGTAATATCGACAAATTCCCGTCTCGGTGGCTCCGTATGCATTGACAAGGATACAATCTGATGAAACCCGTGCCCGGAATAGCTCCACATCTCGCCTCGTAAGAGGTTCACCCCCGACGTAGATGAGGCGATGAGACAGGAGTTTTTCGTCTTCGTTCAAATGGCTAAGGAAACTGCGAAACACTGTGCTGACAAAACGAGAGACAGTGATTTTCTCCTGACGGAGCGTGTTCGCAAAGTTGGTAAGTCCTTCCTCTTTGATATTGAGCGGATAGAGAGATGCTCCATTCAGCAGCGGGAGAAGAATTTCCCTTACTCCACCTGCGACGGTACAGGGAAGAGTAAAGGACAAGCGATCCTCTGAGGAGATCAAAAAGGCGTTCGTAGACCTCCTGATTTCGTTGAGAGTGTTGCGATGGTTTTGCACAACACCTTTTGGGGTTCCTGTCGAACCTGAAGTGTAAAGGATCCAGGCAAGAGCGTCGGGTGGTATGGAAAGACCGAGATTATCGTCACCATCATCAATGTCGATCTGGTCAATGTTAATCAACTGGCAGTCACGCTTCGTTGACTTGGCAAGGAGGGGAAGATTCTTGGTGTTTGTTATGATTGCTTGGGCTAACGTGTCCTCAAGAACGTAGTTGATTCTGGCAGCAGGATATGAAACCTCCAATGGAACAGAAATTTTGCCGGCCTTGAAAATTGCAAGCATCGCGACAATGAGGTCGGTGTCGTGTTCGAGAAAAATAGCGACCCGTTCTTCCCTCCGTCCACCTACTCTCAGTATTGCCCGGGCAGCACGGTTCGCAGCTCGATTTAGTTGTTCGTAGGTGAATTTACAGGTTTTGCTTTTCACGGCAATTCGATCCGAATACTTCGCAACTTGCTGCTCAAAACGATCCGGAATCGATTGCTCGATCTCTGCTTTCTTGAAGTCAACAAACTGTTGGGTGGAATGCATAAAAGCCTCACCGATTGATGGAGTAATGGAGTAGTGCGCTCAAACCAATCTCGCTCACTTCTCTACCAGGAACTGTTCAGCCGTTTAAAAACTTCAAATCGTTCAAAGCGTCGAAGGATCCGGGCAACGCTCGACTAGGAGGTGTTGGAGTACCAGACTGACAGGATAATGGAATAATGCGTTTAAGATATTCTCACCACGAAGATCAGCGATTGAAGAGCAGGGGCAGAGCGCTCGGCGCCAAGCGCTATGGCACAGGCGTCGGATTGGCACCGGAATGCCATTAATTGAATGGCCGAAAAACGGGCTTTACGGGACGACCCACGAGGTACTTTTCTACTCCCTCAGCCAGCGCTTTCCGATAGACATTCAAGGATTCGCCGATCGCTTCTAGAGTGGTATCTATATCCTGGTCCGTATGGGAAAAACTCACAACCAGAGAAGGTGCGATTAAGCCTCGCTTGATAATTTCCTGCAAGAACAGCGTCCGGAAAGCCTGGGATCGATTTTTGTCTTTGTCGCGGGTTATGTAAATCAAGTTGCACGGCTTGCCGGCAACCTGAAAATACTCTTGTAAACCATTTTCCGCGATCGCGATGTTTACACCCTTGGCTAGCCGCTCTCCTTGGCAATAGAGATGTTCCACCACAGGCTGTTGTTGGTAGGTTCGCATCGTTTCAAGCGCGGCGGCTAGAGAATGATTCTCCGCGCCGTGGGTGGTGGAAAGGAGAAAGACACGCTCTTTGTCGTGATACAAGCCGCCTAGTTCCATAATTTCTCTCTTGCCCAATAACGCTGATATAGAGAATCCGTTGCCCATGGCCTTGCCGAAGGTCGATAGATCGGGAACCATATTGTAAAAGGCTTGTGCGCCGCCATTGTGCCAACGAAACCCGGTAATTATCTCGTCGAAAACGAGAAGCGACCCGTTTTTTTTGCAGAGTCGCTGCAACTCATGAAGGAAGTTGTTTCTCGGCGGCTCAGTAGTTTCCGCCTCCAATATGACCGCGGCAATCTCTCCCGGATGCTCTGCGAAAAGGGATTCGACACTAGCAAGATCATTGTAGTGAAATTTGACAGTCAAGTTGCGAATCGGGGGAGGAATACCTGAGGGCATTGGGGTGCTGCCGATAAACCAGTCGTCCACGGAGAAGAACGGATGGTCGGCACAGACAGCAACTAGATCTCGACCCGTATAAGCGCGCGCGAGCTTGACCGCAGCCGTTGTCACGTCGGAGCCATTCTTGGCAAACTTCACCATCTCCGCCCCCGCGATCATGCTAAGTAGCTCCTCGGCGCATTCGACTTCGATGGCGGCGGGTCTGGTAAAATTATTGCCCAGGAGCATTTGTCTATAGGCTGCCTCTACGACCGGCGGATAGCCATGGCCCAAGGTTACCGACCGAATACCCATCCCATATTCGATGAACTCGTTTCCATCCACGTCCCAGACATGACAACCTTTACCTTTGACGATGAATGGAGGAGCGTTTTCCGGATACTGGTCATCGCCCTTGGCGTACGTATGACATCCGCCCGGAATAAGCGCGTGTGACTTTCGCTGCAAGGCTTTGGATCTCTGCAAGTTCACTCCATGCTCCTACTGCTAGAAATTTTTCGTCCATCGAGGCTAAACAGCATCTCTGATGGGCTTTGTCGCTCTGGATTATATGCCAGGCCGTTGTCTAGAAGAGCTGTGAGTCTTAATCGTCTTGACGGACAGCGAAATCTTTGACGGCTTTGAATAACCGCTCCGGGGTTCCAATGTCGAGATACGGATCTTTGGAAACTAGCACAGCGTCCACTCGTAAATGATTTTCGATTGCCGCCTGGAGAACGTCGCCGGCAGTTAATTCACGTGACCCAGACGATGGGCCTTGACGAGCGGAGACGTATTCATGCAAGAATTTGGTAAACACGGGTGTCCACACAGCTATTCCCCATGTATTGCGCAAGTGTGTGCGCTCTGGCTTGATGACAATCTCTCGCACACGACCCTTTTCATCGCTATCGACCAGGTCTTCCTTCTCCGGTAAATCAGTCGGAAACATTCCTAACAACACATCTGCATCATTTGTTCTTTGCCGCGACAGCAACTGGATGAAAGCGTCATCGGGCTGGAAGAGAATATCCGGGAAGCCGAACGCTACCATCGCGTCCTGCACAAAAGGATAAGCTTGATCTAACGTGTATGGCACCCCGAGCAGCGAGCGCGTCATAAGATAGGCGAGCTGCATGTTCAAAAACAAACCGTCGCCGAAGTAAGCAGGGATGTCCCATTTGCCGGGGCGCAGCACGATATACGCCCTGGTAACACCCGCCAATCTCATCTTCTCCAGCAGATATTGAGCGACAACTTTAGGACGTGAACTGCTGCCCTCTTCTGCACGCTGGAATCCAATTGGGAATAACTCTTTGCTGCAAGGTAAGGGCGCGATGCGGGTTGCCTGACCTCCGGCAGGAATTAGGCCGATTATTTCACGATACTTTTGCATATTTGCAGCCGCGGGAGCTTAGCCGAAAAACCGTTTGCCATGAACTTCATTGAAGCCGAATTCTTTCAGAATTGGCTAATCAGTCGGCTGAGCGGAAATCGGAAACGGCCGCTGAGGAATCCCAAATTGCGGTGATACGCCGCCTTGGTCAATGAATCCCAACACCGTCTGCGCCACCAGGGCGTGACCCGCCTCGTTATAATGACCGAAGCCGCGAAAAGGAAACAACGACAGGGGATCGTGGCGAAACTGAAACGCCGGATGAACATCTACAATCGGGATAGCTAAATGCTTAACCATTTGCAGTACCACTTCCCGATTCTTGACTGCATGCTCGGGATGAGCGTAGCGTTCCCATTCTGGAAGATAAACAAAATAAAGCGATCCGTTCCACCGGTTGACGATGTATTGCGCTCGCAACAGAATCCTGCGAAATAATGCAGTTAGCTCGGGATCTAGTTCCGATAGTGACTCGTTTTGGACTTGGAGACGACTTTTACTATAAATTAACCCCAGCCTTTGCCTGAGCGAGGTCAAAGTGCCGACTTCCACCAGCGAATCCACCAGCTTCACAGCTGGACCTCTTTCGCTGGCAGCCTTTTCCGCTATTAGCCTGTTGACGATTTCCCTAATCTTCTGGTCAATCTCGGTTTGCCGACTAGGCAAGTGCTGGCTAAAGTCGCCCTGCAGATATTGCATAAGAATGGGATTGCTCCTTTCGGCCGCAAGATCCGTGACATCATTCCCTTCAAAGTAAAACCACAGCACCAGTTTGGGTCTGAGCGGTAGTACATACTCTACGAGAGTAGCCAATTCCGATAAGGGTCCGTTGGCTCTCACTCCCAGATTCAATGTACCCGGATGCGACTTGCGTATCAGAGCAACAAAATTTCGATCCGCTGGTACGCATGCGCCATGGGTAAAGGAGTCGCCGACAGCAGCGATGTCGATAGGTTGCCGGCTCCAGATAGCGGGAGGGTTATGAAAACCGTGCTCATCGCTATCGTAGATCGTATACGTCCCGTTCTCATTGCATAACACTGTGGTTTTGTTGGCGATGCCGCCCAACGGATAAAGTTGATGGCCGGCCCAGTTGACATTCCACATCAATCCGCCGTCCGGATTTTTGCTTTGGAAAATGAGAGGATCGGGCGCCGGAAACGCATCGATACCCTTTTTGCGCAGCGACATGATGACCTGGAATCGATCTCTTCTATCGAAGAAAACCCCTAGGCGTGCTGCGATATTCGCTCTTTCCGATTCCGTCTCCTCAGTTATCTCAGACGGCCACTTTGCCGCTATATATTGTAGACCCTCAAGGAAGAGTTCGCCCACGACCAGGCAGGTCGCGAGGACGGCTAAAACAAAGGCAAATTTGATCTTTCGGGAAGCTCTCAGGCGCACCGAGCCAAGAAACAAAACAGTAAGCAGGGCCGGCAAGCCGTAGTAGAGCCATCCGCCCGACGGAGCGGCAAAATGTCGATCATGGAGCCAGTGATAGTGATAAAAGACATACACTAGCGCAGCCGCGCAGACGAGACCGGATGCTGCTAAAAAAGCGTTGGCAAGCTGTATTGCCGCCCGCTCAACTCTCGGGTTTCTGGTGTGCACTGCGCTTTGCGCTCGCAGCCTTGCCTGCTTAGTCGTTGAGCGAGATAGCTCGCAACACTTCTTGTGCGACCAGCCGATGCCCTTCTTCGTTGTAGTGATCGGCGAGACGTAAAGGAAAAAGACTGAGAGGATCTTTTTGAGCTATAAAGATTGGATGCATGTCGATCACAGGAAGTCCTGCCTTGTTTGCTGCGCTCAGTACGGCGCGCCGATCGCCGTCACGCACTCCCGGCGGCACATAGCGGCTCTGCCCCGGAAGATAGACAAAATAAAGTTTGCCTCCCCATTGACTAACGGACTTCTTTGCCTGCAAAAGAACGTCGAATAACAGATCTATTTGGGGCACATCGTGACTCCGCGGTCCGGCTGTCTCGTCCAGAGGGGAGGTTGGAGCGGTTGCAAATACTATCCCGAGTCGTTCTCGCAGTCCGCCTAACTTCACAGCATTTTGAAATATCGGTAGTAATGTATCGGTTTTACTAATGCGTTCCGATATCTCTTTCAGTTTTATCGACCAGTTCGTTTTTGCAGTATTTTCCAGATACGTCGCAAGCGCCCGATCGATCTCAGCCTGCCGGTTCAATAGGCCTTGGCTAAATTCGTTGTTTGTCAGATACCGGGTAAGGATGGAATTCCGTCTTTCTTTGCCTAAATCTTCCAGATCATTTCCTTCGAAATAAAACCAAAGCACAACTTTGGGTTTTACGCTTTCAACGTACTCCTTTATAGTCGCCAACATCACCAGCGGGCCGTTACCTTCTATGCCAAGATTAAGGGTTTTCGGATGGAGTTTCCGAATTAGAGAGACAAAATTATCTTCCGGACCGACGCACCAGCCTTGGACATAAGAATCTCCAACCGCGACGATATCCACAGGAGCGTCCCAGACATATGGCGGATTGTTGAACCCATGCTTATCAGCTGTATACGTTAAAAACTCTCCGCCCTCGTTGCATACGACCGTCAGTTTTTCGGCCATGCTGGCCAGCGGCAAGACCTCGACTCCGTCGATCGCGATAGCCGATTTCATCATGCCGTCTTTCTGTTTCTTCAACAGGTCGTAGGGATTCAGTGAGGGAACGGCATCGATGCCTCGTTGACGGAAATCGTCGATGACTTCCGCTCTCGTTCGGCCGTCATATTTAACTCCCAGTGCGTTGGCAGCCTCGGTTAGACTCCGGTGATATTGACTTACCTGGACAGAAGGTAAGCTAAACCATAGCGCCATTGTGACTTCTATAGTATAGATCGTGAGAGCTACTGAGGCGCAGCAAAGAACGATATTAATCCTGTGAGATGCGGGAAGCCGCAAAGACACGAAGAACGCAATTGCCAGTAAACCGGGAACAGCAAAATATACAAAGGCACCTACCGTACTCGTGAATGACCTCTGTTCGGTCCAAGCGTAGTAATAAAAAAGATAAGCCAGGACAACGAGGCAAAGGATACCTCCGGCGCTTAGGACAATATTGGCGATCTTTGCTAGAAACTCTTCCGCTTTCGTCGATCTACTCGCCGGCAATCGTTGCTGTTTTTCCACTTCTTCGACATAAGTGCCTGTGCGCGCCTCAGTATCCATTTCACAATCAGTAGAGGAGTTATTAATCTCAACTACCGCTCCCAACCGTGCCTCAGGCTCCCGAGTCCACCGGCTTCTTACTGCCACGCGCCGACCATCTCGAGTCGTATGCACGAGCCAGCCTTCCCAGAACCCGTTGCGAACGAGTTCGGATTCGATCTCTTCCAATGGTTTCGGGAATTGCGTGTTTAGAAGCTTATGGCTAACTCTCCCGACGGCTTCTTCTTTTTTCCAGCCATAGAGCTTCTCGGCACTTCGGTTCCAAAAATTAATTCTGCCCTCCATGGTGCGAATCATGACGCTGTCGTTTACGAGCTCAAAAAAATACTCGTACTGCTGCAACGGGGTCGCTGTTTGCTCCATTACGGTTTGTTCCTGCTTACGCTTGGTCGTGATCTCGTCTGTGCGCAATTCGCGATCAGTAGAGCGCGTATTAATCTCGACTAGCGCTCCGGATTGTCTTTCGTGCTCCAAAGCCCACCGGCTTCTTACTGCCACGCGCCGACCATCTCGAGTCGTATGCACGAGCCAGCCTTCCCAGAGCCCGTTGCGAACGAGTTCGGATTCGATCTCTTCCAATGGTTTCGGGAATTGCGTGTTTAGAAGCTTGTGGCTAACTCTCCCGACGGCTTCTTCTTTTTTCCAGCCATAGAGCTTCTCGGCACTTCGGTTCCAAAACTGAATCATACCCTCCATGGTCCGAGTCATGATGCTGTCGTTTACGAGCTCAAAAAGATACTCATCATACTGCAACGAGGTCATTGCTTGTCTCCGGTAGGTTTTGTCTGCGCTTCGTAAAACGGCTTCTAATATAAGTAATGCGCCAGGGCTGCCTTCGAACAACTCAAGACCGACATCTGAACCAGGACACGTCACGTGCTCATGACTGGAATCAGTACCCGTGCAAACAATTTATACAGGACTTTTCATGCCAGCGTTGTGTCTTCATCTCGGCAATAAATGCCTTGCGAGCCGGTTCCGGTGAACCGCTGCTGTCAAGCCTATTCAACAAATTAAGCAGTGCTGTCCGCATCGTCGGCATAGCTTCCAATGCAAGGCGGGTTATTCCTCTGGCGTCATCGTACCGTCTCAAGTTCGCATACGCTTCTATAAAAGGTAACCATTCGGTCGCGTCGCTGGGTTTGAAACCGCGCCGACTCGCTTGGTCAGCGATCTGCGCCACCTGCTGCCAATCCTCGATCTGTCGGGCTAAGTCTGCTTTCTGGAAGTAATAGCACCAATCATGTTCAGGCTCGGAACCCATAATTTCAGTGGGTGGGTGAGCCGGAGAATTGGTCCTCACATCAATTCGATCCACATGTGAAGCGCTTATAGCAGCCCGTTCCACTGGATGTAACTGCGGTAACTCATCACGCGATGGGTCAAGGACTCGCAAACAGCTCGGTGGGGAAAACCGGATAACCAAGCTGTTCGATGCGAGGCCGTCAAAAGAGAGATTTCGCATAGTCCGTTTCAGATATGGATCACTGGTTAAACCGTGTATATCGAGCTGTATTGAGTCGCGTGTAGCCGTGACGAATTCTTCTGGTAAATGGAAAAACCAGTAGTTAAGTTGGGGAGACGAATGTTGCGGGGCATACACAAAGTTAAGTGGCGCTGCTAAGGTGTCGTCATCGATGGCCAACGCTGGTATACGCCGCATTAGAACTGACGTGCCGGGCTTGAGAGCAGGCGCCCGCCAACTAAGTTGCCAGAACAAGGATTTTTGATCTAACCAGTTCTGATGATAGTACTGGCCATTACGAAAGTGGAATCCAACAGCCGATCCAACTGCAATACTAAGAACCATTATTTGGAGCCGAGTCTTTATAATTATTTGTATGAGCCCGACTAGTAAAATGCAGGCTCCAAACATGGCTGTTAGAATATACCGACTGTACGTACCGTCCAATTCAATAAAGCGATTTCCAAACCAAACAGGCAATTCCCCGAAAAACATCGCGATCAACCCGACTATTATCGCCTGCTTTGCCCACTGTGCTCGGTCGTCGGTGACAGTAGAAGTTGTGGAGTCAACGTTGGGTTGCAGTCGCACCAGATAGAGAGCAACTCCGATAGCGCTCACGAGCATAACTCCCCATCCGAGGCGATCATAATCGAAGGTATCTGGCCGGAAGGTCTGTCCCCAGGCCATCAGGCTGGCCTCAACAAAATCTTCGAAGACAATGAAAGGTCGCCTGAGCAAATCTTGAAGTGGATGGGCTGCAAAATTAGAAAGAAAGGCAAGCTGGTCTGTCTCCGGCCGAATGCTTTTGAAGAGGAGTAAGCGCCAAATCAGGTATATCCCTGTCGTAGCCAGATAGGGAGACCAGTGCGTTAGTGTCCGGCGAACACGTTGCCGTGCGTTTGTATTCTCCTCGCTTAGAACCAGCCAAAGAAATATCGGCCGCAACAGTTCCAAGCCGAAGAAATATTCAGTAACCAACAAACTAAAGGCTGAGCTGGGAACTGCCAAAGCGGTAAGGGGCCAAAACAAGTTTGGAACGCGCAGTGCCCAGATCATCGCTCCCAATGAAAATATGGAGAGCGTGAGCGGAATGATGGCGCTCTGACCAAAGATCCAGGCGGACGGCTGGTAACGAAACCCCGGGTAGACAACAAACAGAAGAGCGATGCAGGCAACCTCTCGAGTCCTTCGGGGCCAAACGCCCCCCAGGCTCCACCATACCGCAACGCCACTCGACCAGCGGGCTAGTAGAGCAAGAAGGTGCCAATGAAGGGGCGCAACACCGAGCAGCGATGTCGTTAAGGTAAACAACCAACCCTGGAAAGGTCTATCGTAGGACGCATACTCCCTCAACCTTGAGGCGTCGAGCGAATAAGAGACCCATACTGCAGGCCAGTCGTCCCAATAGAAACCCAATAAGTGAACAAACAACCCGTAACTAAGAATAGAGAGAAACAGCAGCACCAGCGGTAACATCCGTAGATGGGACAACCCGCTCAGCATCCTTGACAAAATATTCATCTCATATTTGCGGTTTGTTAAGAAAGCAATTCAATGTTTGCCCCTCGTGTGTACGACTTGAAGATGAGTTCTGGTTACGCTGATGGCGCGGAACCCGTTGGATGATCTGCTTTGTCCACCTTCTTGATATGCAAAGCCCACCAAACCCGCGGAATATCCATCAGAGCCCCCAAGAGATACCTGAGCCGAGCGCCGCGATCGCGACCGGTTCGACGGACGGAGATTTCAACCGGATACTGAGTAATGCGGAAACCGGCACGAGTCGCTCGTATGAGCCGTTCTGCCTCTGAAAAGGGCGATCTCGAAATCACTGGGAAACATTGGATAATTTCGCGTCTTGTGAGCTTTACGGCTCCTGCATCATATGTGCGCACACCGAAAAGAATCAACGGAACGATATTGAACCCCCACGAAACAAATCGGCGCCCCAGTCCGTAGTGCTTATTTACACGACTCGCGACAATAATGTCCCATTCTTTGGTTAAGGGAAGCATGTCGAAAAGAATACCGGTCCTCCATTGTTGATCAGTGGAGTTGAGGAATACAAACTCCTTACAGGCAGCTGAGTACAAATGTTCAAAGGTCGCGCTAATCCCGAGATTGTGAGGATGATGCAACACTCGCAGATCAGGAATGTGAGTCGTCAGATCTTGAATAATCGCTGCCGTTCGATCTACTGAGCCGTCATTGCAAACTATGATTTCGTACTCTAGACCTGAGCCAGACAGCAATATATGTGCTTCTTGAAGAACTTCACCTATCGTTGCCTCCTCATTGTAGGATGGGAAACAGACGGACACACTAGGAAGGGTCATCCGTAGCGTCTCAGCTATTCATTGGTTTAATTCGCCAGATATCAGAAAAGTTGCGGATGTTCGGATTTGTCGTGCTTAAGAGATGGCTGCTGCGACTGCTCATCCACTCGCCAACACAAACACAGGTCACCGTCAATCACCTGCCCTTCGGTAGTACCCCTGTGAATGTGTGACGCGAGATGGTCAAGACTGTAAAAAAAATGTAGATGATAGTCGAAAGTGACCCGATAGAAACGTTGTTGGGGAGTGACAATGAGCACTCGGTCGCGGGTAACCCTTTCCAATTCAAGGAAACTCAACGTTAACGAACGGACATGTTCTAAAACCATGCAGATAATTGTGGTATCAAATGATTTGGCTCGAAACGGAAGACGTTCGGCCAAACCAATAACTGAATGAACAGTAGATTTACTACCCGAAGAAAATAAGTCCAAGGTGGTTACCTTATGAGAGAGCATAAGTCGGTCGTTAAATGCCCCCTTGCCTGGGCCGATTTCCAGCAACATCCTTCCTGGACCGACATGGTTCCAAAGCCATCGATTCTGATTTTCCGTCGTGTCAGATTCACGGTTCTTGTACTCGCCGGCAACGTTTTTGTATGCTGCGCAGTATTCCATGTCTGTCATTGTGAACGCTTGATACTTGAAATCAGGCAGGCTTCGCCGACCAAGCCAAATTTTCGTTAGCCAAAGAAACGGCCATCTTTCCCGCACAATTGGCGGAAACCAGTCGTCTACAAGCCATCGAATGAGATTAGTTGTTTTGCGATTCATCGCGGGTTCCAAATCTATTATGAGGGGAGTCTCCTATAGCGATGCGGGTCAGTGCTCCTAACGGGAGCGAGAAGAGTTGACAGAATAAGCTGTTTGGCCCTGGTTTTTGGGTCTTACAGGATTTGTGATAGTGTGCGACTGTAGCCAGCGAGCTACATAGGCCCCGGCGATCTCTGTGCCCTGTGAATTCATGTGCACAGAGAACGAGTCAAAGAGCTGTAAGCCGCTTGTGGCCGCCGCTTCGAACGCAGGACTCAAACTCACGAACCTAACGCCAAGCTCCTCACTTAGCTGGGTGACGGCCTTTTCCAAGTTCGCCTTTGCTCGAATTTGTTGTTTTCGTATCTTAAGCCAATCGGCGCCGCTTTGGTCAGTGGAATACTCCGCGTAAATGTGTGCAGCGGTCGGAATAAACAGTATGATAGGCGCGATGCCGTGTTCCCCGCAAAGTTTCTTAAACTCCACGAGTAGTCGTTTTAGTTCCTTCCAGTTCTCTGTCCTCTGTATTTCATCGCTGGACTGGGTGTTCTGTATATCAATGAACGCGATGCGAAAAGTCCGATTTGTCGGCAGTCGAACCCATGTCAGTTTGTCAGATAAGGAACGAAAGTAAGCATCGTGGCCGAAAGTTTTAAGCAACGCGGTCTCCGCCAACAGCCAGCTTTCGTGCTCGAGATATTCCACCGTTTGTGAATATGCTGTCTGGAATTTAAGGAGCGGAGACGTTATCCCTGACTCATAACCACCCGTGAAACTCGTCGGCGATCCCGCCTTCCATTGCAAGTATTTCCCGATATCCCCAATATCGTTCCCTTCATTGAAGCTAAAAATCGCGTATTTAGGCTTTTGCACAATCCCGTATTTTTTAAATACTTCAAGGTATTGAAATGGACCATGTCCTGATATGCCGAGGTTCTCCACTGACCAGCCAGGCAAATGGCTCTCCAGCCTGCTACTGAAGGTGTCCGCCAAGCGGAGACCGGAGTTAATCATTCCGTCCCCCACGATCACGATGTCAGAAAATTGAGGCGCCTTATTATTCCTAAAACCCGCCTCGTCCGTGGTCCAATCGCTTGCCTTGCGTGGAACTTCAACGCCGTATTCATGAGGGTCATGGGACTCTTGCATATGAACGTGAAGAAACGGTTTTGTCTTATAAACCAACAACGCATCTGGCATAAAAAGCTTCCTATAAGCATAGTAATCAACGGCGTCCAAGTGGAGCGCGTCCGCCAACGGCGGATATATCTCAGTACCACCAAGCATCATAAACCCGAGCACGAGAACCAACGCGAAGACGTAGAGTGGCATCCAAAGATTTTTAAGGGCAAGCGCCAGGAATATTACTAATGCAAGAGCCCAGAACGTACTGACGATCATCAGCGCGTCCGCTTCTGCCAAGTAATTTTCGAGGGGAGTGATGGACCGCCCTGCCATAACCCAGTTCACAACTGGCATTGACTCACTTTGATAAATAGCTTTGACAAGACGATATCCAAACAGGCCATACAAGACCCAGGAAAGGAGGATACATCCGAGAAGAACCACTATACATTTTGTCAAAACGTCCTTGTTGAGCCACTTAGTCATACTCGGTTTTCCGTTTATAATAAAAAACTCGGATGGAATTATCAAAGTTTAGACTCGACTGAAATCTTCGGTCTGTTGAACTCCTTCAGCAAATTGTGCCTCTGCAGGTCGTCGGCCGCGTGTCCGATCACGCTAAACTCTAAACCAGATTTTTCGGCGATATCGAGGAGACTATGATTGCCATCCGAAAGGTTTAACACCCAAAGCATCGCAAGCTCTCGGCGTTTTCCTTCCGCTTGACCGCCTATCATGCTGTATAAGCCTCTTCGGCCCAACTGGGGTTCGCATTTTGGATTCTGATTCAAGTACGTCCGGTTGTTTTCCAAGACGTCCAGAATTGCCAAACATTTAGCAAAGGAATCACGGAGATATTCCGGTTTCACCAACTCCAGATCATCCGCGGACGTGTGGTATTGAGGAAATTGACCATGAGGCGTTCTCATGAAGCAGCCAACAGGGAGATTGAAGCCCGGTGAACAGAACTGCCTCTCGTCGTAGCCATAGGGAGAAAAATCGGTGACGGCATAATCGTCCCCCGAATCTTTTAAGATCTGGCCTACGGCTCGATCAATTTCGGCATTGCCCTTCCTGCTTTTCTTATAGGTAATTTTCCCTGCGTCACCGACACAGGCCAACACAAGACCATGTTTGATCCGGGTTGTCTGAGCTTCATTCAAACTCAGCCAGGTGATGGAACCGATAGTACCAGGCGTGAACAGCAACCGGTAGGAGTATTTCGTTGAGAGCGCGCTCAAGTGCTTGCTCAGAAACACCGCCAATGCAATGCTTGACAGGTTGTCATTGGCAAGCGACGGGTGGCAAATATGTGTGGAAATTAAAACCTCATCCTCCGTTTGTCCCTTAAGAAAATACTCTCCGTAGGTGAGATGACCGTCCTCCAACGACGCGTCGACGAAGACTTCGAATTCACCGTTGGAAAGCGCCACAAGTTGATTGTGGCTAAGGCAAAATCCCCAGTTTTCTTTGTAGTAAGAGGTTCGGTATGGAATCCAGTCAGGATGCTCGGGCAGAGTATAAAGATGTTTTTTCAGCTCCTCGAGCGACATTCTGGCGTTAACCGGCATGCTATAGTTCAAAAGATGGAGATTCGATTTTTGAAAATCGATGATTTTTCTCCCCGCTGAATCTTTGACGTACGCTTCTTTGACATTCCACTCTTTGGGAACGATCCAATCAAAAACTCTCGTTCCACTGGGAACCTCGCGCACCTCCAACGGAACATGTCTCTTGATGATTTCGAGCGTCTGACGCACTCCATTGCCCGTAATACTTCGACAGATTGGAAATAAATCATTGATAAGCCGCAACATTTCCTCGCCGACGGTGAAGGTATCAATGTCCCTTGTGGTGAGCTTCGTATTACCGAATGGGTCGGATGACTCAGGGTGCGACATGGCTTAATAGCTTTGTGTTTCGCGCGCGCTATATTAGACTAATTCTTGGCAATCCGCTGAAAGATATAGACAGGCGGGTTTACGAATTGGAACTCGGCCCTCAGCCCAAGCGGCTCAAAATGGTATTTGGCCGCAAGTCGATATCCAGAATTGGGCAAGGCGAGTTTGCGCAGCTTTTCCGGATATAAATCCTCGATAAGCACTATATACTCGGGTTGGTCGGCATTGCTTTGCAACTCTTCTGATCGCTTATCATACGGACCGACATTGTCGATATAATTGACGTATGTTTGCTCCCGTACCTGGAGGCCAAAGTTGTGGCCCGCCCATTTCTCGGCGTTTAGAATGATTTGCCTGATTTTCTGATAAGGTAGGTAGCGGGCTAGGTTTTCGCGGTTCTCGCTTGCGTAATCCATAGTCTGTTCGTCTCGCACAGAATTAATGACATTATACTTCTCTTCCGAAATAATGGGCCCCCGCTCCCCTACCTCGATTGTGGCATTTGCAGGCACGTTCCGCTCAATCCAGTCGGCACCGGCATAACGGCTATCGTTAGAGAACTGCGCAACGATCGCGGCGGTATACATTAAGGAATAAAACACGAGCCCCGCCGCTCCAAACTTTGCGACAAGAGCATAGCGCTGCGGCAAGGCGCTAGTCATATCCACAAATGCATAAGCAGCCAAAATCATCAAAGGGGGGAAGAGAAATGGCAGGTACCAAGATTGAACGCTGGTCGACCCGAAGATGAAATAATAAGGCAAGAAGGTGGACAAGAGCCAAAGTATGGCGGTTGTATTCTTGTTCAATGCTAGATTACAAAGTCCATATGCCAATCCGGACAGCGCCGCAAGAAAAAGCGGCAATCCTAAGCCCGCTTTCATGTCGTACAGAACTCTTATGTACGAACTCTGTTCCGATCCCCACCCTTTAAGGGCTTGATAAAACATGTCGCGTGTAAATCCGTCCAAGAATTCGAAGGTAGAGGTAAAAAGCACGGGGTTTGCGAGTGAATAGCCTCCAGCGATAAGAATAGCGAGCATGATAAGCCGCCGGAGGTTTAATCCTTCTCGCCTCAGAAAATGCGCCAATAATAACGGAAACAGAATAACCAGTCGGTCAATTTTTATGCCAATAGCGAAACCGGCGGTGATAGCGGCCAAAGCATACCAGACGGTTTCACCCCGTTTCCACATCAACAACGCGAATAAGCAAGCAAGCCAATACCAAAAATTTGCCGGGTTATCCACCGTAGCAAAGTGTGCCACGGCCACAAATGACATGGATACACTGAGGAGCGATACTGCAAAATAAGCTACCGTTTTATCGAAAAGTATTGTCCCGATAACGAACGTAAAAAATACTATTGCTGTAGACATCACGGCAGAAATGATGCGCGCGACGACGATCATTCGGGCCATTCTCGGTTCCCACCAGCGGCTGCGGGCCAAACGATCGTCCCTCGGCGGGAGCGGATCAAAGATCGCGCTCTGTACATAAACTGGGATCACAGCAAAAGCTGCCACAACGTAGTAATGCAGACCCCCGTATCTAAAATCATGTGGATTTAAGCTGTGAGCCGCCACCATCTGAAGAGCGCGGTCAGTGATCTCGTCCGGATGCCATTGTTTCGGGGCACCCCAACGAATACCCCACGAATTTAGAATCAGGCTTAGGATCAGAACTGACCAAAGGAGTTTGTAACCCTTAAAGTAAGGGCTAAACCGTGAGGACATTGTCACAAAGATTTCATAGAACATCCTAAATAACCCTTACCTCGGGTACAGGCACTTGAAGCAGCCCGCTATTTAACGTGAACGATGTCGAGATAACGCGAGGCCACACCCAGTACTCGCTGGAGATCCGATTTTTTCAGCATCGTGGGAAGGGCGACGCATCCGCGGCTCATCTCCTCTGCCGTTGGACAGCTGCCCCATTTGTACAAAGCGCGAGCCATATCACAGTTCGCCGGCGTGAGTGGGGCTTCCCACTGCCGCAGCTCAATTTGGTGTGCTTGGAAGCGTTCTATCGCTTCGTCCCGGTTTCGGACCTGAAGGGGATACCACATCAGTGGAAGGTCAGTCGCCGGGCCACCGAGTCGTTCAGCGAAGGCTCTCACGCACGCGCGGCGGCGTTCACTGATCGACGAAAGTTGCTCTAGCTGGCGGATCAATAAACTCCCTTGAATGTCAGCCAAGCGTCCCAGCAGTTGGTTCGGTGGTTCGCCACGACATTCACTTAAGGGAACTGCGTCCCAAAACACGCCTCTTCTGAACAGCAACCCACGAATCAAATTGAAGAGCGCAAACAGACCCGGATGGCAGGTAAATACAGTAACAAACAACTGGGCGCCTATCCTCAAGTTATCGTCACGGCTTAATGGCGAAACTTCTTGCTGCATCTGACGCAGACGCCGGGCGATTTCTTCGCTAGCGGTCACCACCGCACCACCCCAACCGCTGGAGATTGTCTTTCCTCTCTCGAAGGAAAAGTAAGCCGCGTCTCCCCCGGTTCCAATAGGCTTCTTGTCATGGGCCGACCCCGGCAAAACGTGAGTGCAATCCTCGATCACCAGGATGCTTCGTTCTTTCGCCAAAGCAATGATCTCCGCCATGCGTTCCGGAAGCCCGAACATATGCTGCGCGATAATAGCCTTGGTCCTTGGGGTAAGCGCAGCGCGAAGCGCTGCGAGGTTCATGCGGTAATCACGCCCGATATCTACGTAAATGGGTCGCGCGCCGCAGTGAAGAATCGTATAGGGAACAACGACACAAGTGAGGCCCGGGATAATCACGTCGTCCCCTGCGCCGATCCCCATTGCTTTTAGAATTGCCCGTAGTGAATTCCTGCCGCTGCTGAAAGTGGTCACATGACTTACGCCAAGAACGGATGCGAGGGCTGACTCCAGACGCCGTACACTTCGGCCGTCACACGGACGCGTGCCGGCCCAGTCTGGATCAAGTCGAGAAGAATCGAAGCTAAATTGACAAATCCGTATACGCAGGAATCTCGGCTGTGGATCTCCCGCCAATTATTTCGTAACATCAGTCCATATGACCAAGTTAAAAACCGCGAACGTTTCAAAAGATCCACAACGGACAGCGGCGCTTTGTTTTTTAGACTACTTATTATTTGCATCTTAATATTTGTGGGTTGTAGGTACATCGATCGCATTCCGAGTTGGCACGATAAAATCCGGGTATGTCCGGTCACGAATAGAGATCGTTCGATCGGCGGGTGGCCATTGAATTCCAAAGGCCGGGTCATCCCATCTAACCCCCCGCACGTATTCAGGAGCGTAGAACACGGAAACTTCATAGAACACCTCAGTGGCGTTCTCTAAAGTCTGAAAGCCGTGAGCAAAACCTTCCGGTACGTAGAGTATGTTTCGATTTTCTGCGTTGAGCTCCAAAGATGCCCATTGCGTAAAAGTCGGCGAATCGGGCCGCACGTCGATAATGACGTCGTGAATAGCACCCCGTGTGCATCGTCACCGTTCTAACTTCGGCATGAGGCGCTATCTGGTAATGCATGCCCCGTAACGTTCCTCGCTTCTGATTGTAAGAGATATTGCACTGGGCGATGTGTGGGTTCAGGCCGTGCTGCGTAAACTCGTCCCGGCACCGCGTTCGAGCGAAAAACCCTCGTTCATCCTTGAGCTTTTCGGGCTCGATGACAAACGCCCCCTTGAGCTTGGTCTCAGTGAAAATCATGACAGTGAGCCGTCAGCAGTGACCAGTAAGCAGCGGGCCGCATGGCGCTCAGCGCAAAGCGTTTTGTCCCCTGCTGTTGGCTCACTGATCGCGTCAAGATGCTTTTCGGAATCTATCTTTACCACAGAGACGCGGAGCACACAGAAGTCGGAATATTTTTTAACAATGCTTTGCTCTGCGCCCTCGGGCGCCTCAGCGGTGAATAATTCTCCGATTCCCTCTTTGCGTGAGTCTACCGTTCGGCTTAGCGCTGGGCGCTGAGCGCCTTGCGCTCTGGTACTGCTTTCTGCTTCCTGCTCACAGTATCGTCACCTCTGGAATGGGTATAACAAATTGGCCGCCCCAATCGCGTATGTATCGCATCTGACCCATGACTTCGTCTTTGAGGTTCCACGGTAAAATCATCACATAATCCGGCCGGGTCTCTTTGATTTTTTCCGGGCGACAGATCGGGATATGTGTCCCGGGCAGAAAATGTTCCTGCTTATGGGGGCTCCGATCCACCGTGTAGTCGAGGAGATCCGAGCGGATACCGCAGTAATTTAACAGCGTGTTCCCTTTTGCCGGAGCGCCATAGCCGACAACGGATTTCTCCTGGTCTTTGGCTGCAATCAGAAATTCAAGGAGCTTACGCTTGGTTTTCTTGACCCGTTCGCCAAAAGAAAGATAGTGCTCGACGGTTTTAAAACCGGCCTGTTGCTCTCTCGAAAGGAGCTCGGCCACTCGGTCGCCGATCGGTTTTTCCGCATCTTCCTGATGACACACATAAATCCTGACAGAGCCCCCGTGGGTGGGTAGCTCTTCAACGTCGAAAACTCTGAGCCCGTGGCGATCGAAAAGATCGCACGCCGTAACCAGTGAAAAGTAGGAAAGATGCTCGTGGTAGATGGTGTCGAATTGGTTCTCCTCCATCAGCCGCATGAGATGCGGGAATTCCAATGTGATGACACCCGCAGGAGCGAGCAAAATTTTCAATCCGGACACAAAATCATTCAGATCCGGCACATGAGCGAGAACGTTATTTCCGACGATCAAGTCTGCCCGCTTTCCACCATTGATCAGATCGCGAGCCGTGTTCTCGCCAAAAAAGCGAACTTCGGTCGGAATACCGCGTCGTATGGCCTCCTCGGCCACATTTCGAGCTGGCTCAATTCCCAGGACGGGGATGCCGTTTGCCACAAAATATTGAAGGAGGTAGCCGTCATTACTGGCGATCTCCACGACCCAGTTCTCCTTGTTCAAACCGAACCGGCGCGCCACAGCATCGGTATAGCTCTTGGCGTGCTCGAGCCAGCTATCGGAATAAGATGAGAAATAAGCGTAATCCGAAAAAATCTCCTCGGGCTTTGCCACGGATTCCAACTGCACCAGAAAGCAGGCAAGACAGAGGCGGACATGAAGCGGATAAAATGGCTCCATTTGGTTCAGTTGAGCAGCTTTCAAATAGGAATTCGCCAGAGGAGACATACCGAGATCGACAAAGGTATGGCTCAACGTTTCTCCGCAATTTCGACAACTCGGTATCATTGCAAATCGATTTTCACCACAGAGACGCAGAGTTCGCAGAGATCGGAGTGGGTGTTGACCAAGAACTCTTACTCTGCGCTCTCCGTGCCTCCGCGGTGAATACTTCTCCGATTCTCTCTTCGCGCGAGTCTCGCGTTCGGCTAAGCACGTGGCGCACAGCGCTTTGCGTTATGCCCTTCGCCAGTTAGTGCGCGAGCGCCGGCATCTTGGTTTCCCAAATTCCAGTAAAAATCTTTGTCGATCTGTCCGGTTTGCAGGAGATGCTCCAACTGCTTAAGCCGCGTGTAGGCGCGAAACTCAAACGTTTCTAAGGACATGCCGATGCGTTGAAACAATGCCAACAGCTCGCTCGCACCCGTCCTCACGTCCCTTTGACACCTGAAACCGGGGAGCAACGCATGGATTTTATCGAACCTGACCCGATAGCTGCGATTATCTCCGTCGCTTTTTCCGAAACTCAACTCGCAGCCAGGGAAACCATCGGCGACGGCCTGGGCAATTTCTCGCACCTGGTAATTTGCCGACGTTGAGCCGACATTAAAGATTTGGTTGTGAACCATCTGTCTTGGAGCTTCGAGAGCACACGCGACTGCATGGGCAATGTCCAGAACATGGACTAGCGGGCGCCAGGGGCTACCGTCGCTGGTCATTTTGATTTCTTTCGTGGTCCAGGCGAAGCCGGCCAGATTGTTGAGCACGAGATCGAACCGCATCCGAGGCGAAGGACCGTAGGCGGTGGCGTTGCGCAAAAAGGTGGGGGAGAAATTGTCCGATGCGAGCGCCGATAGGTCTCGCTCAACTAAGACTTTACACCTGGCATAAGCGGTCTGAGGGTTGGGCTCGGATTCCTCGGTTTTATAGCCTCCGCCGTCTGCCGCGCCGTAGATGCTGCATGATGAAGTGTAGACCAGTCGGGGAACGCCCGCCCCTATCGCTTTTTTAGCCAGCTCTACGGTTCCCTGGTGATTGATCTGGTAGGTGAGCTCAGGACTATGCTGTCCCAGCGGATCATTTGACAGTTCGGCTAAATGGACAATGGCGTCAAAGCCGCGCAAGTCGTCTTCTGTAACGCGCCGAATGTCCTGGTTAATGCAGAACGGCACTTGCTTATTTTCGTCGGTATACAACAACCCATCGCAATAGTAGCCTGTATCCAAACCCGTGACGTTATGACCGCGTTCCACTAACACCGAAGACAGCTGAGCGCCGATATACCCGTCGATTCCTGTAACCAGTACTTTCATTGTGTCTCCAGCTTCACCTTGCGCTCGATGCTCTGAGAGAACCGATTCTCGCCTCAGCCTTGTCCCATACCCTCCAGGGCGCTTTGTTCGATTTCCAGAGCTCTTCGAGCATATTTTTTTCTTTCAGGGTATCCATACAAGACCAAAATCCTCGATGCGGGTAACCGGCCATTTGGCCTTCTCGAGCCAAATGCTCAACTGGCTCCCGCTCCCAAACAGTCTGGTCGCCGTCGATATAGTTCAAGACTTTAGCGTTGAGAACAAAAAAACCACCGCTGATCCATCCCTCTCCTTCTTCGGGCTTCTCGTAAAACTCTGTGACAAGATCGTTCTCCATGGCCATTCTGCCGAAGCGAGCCGGAGGGCGAACTGCAGTAACGGTCGCCAATTTGCCGTGGGCTCTATGGAATTGGAGCACGGCATGGAGGTCGATATCGGCTACCCCGTCCCCGTACGTGAACATGAAAGTTTCATTCTTGTCCAACCAGGAAGCCAGCCGCTTCAGCCGGCCGCCGGTCTCGGTGTACAGACCGGTGTTGACCAGATGAATCTTCCAGTCCGGCTGATTGCCGTCGTGAATGGTGGTTTTGCCGGAGCTGAGATCGATGGAGATATCGTTATTGAGCGCGTAGAAATTGAGGAAATATTCTTTGACGATTTCGGCTTTATATCCCAGAGCGATTATAAACTCCTTGACTCCGTAGGCAGCATAGATGTTCATGATATGCCAGAGGATCGGACTACCGCCGATTTCGACCATTGGTTTGGGACGCAAGATAGTTTCCTCAGACAAGCGAGACCCGAATCCACCCGCCAATATGATTGCTTTCACAGGAACCCCCCTGAAATATTGTTAATCCTAAGAATATTGCAAAATTCTTTTGATGGGTGAAACTAGATTATGTAGCAAGCGGATAAAGCAAAACGAGAGATTACTGATATCGCTCCGGCATGCCGACCACAACTAGCTGCTCAATTAATCTTTCTATCTCGCTCGTGCGCTTTCCTTGCGTCAAATCACTGAGGGCCTGCAAAGTGACGGAGACGGTTTCCGGCTCATACTGCTTACAGTCTCCGTCCTCTTGCTCGTACCAGGCTGAAGGGAATGTGCGACGCAAATAAGCGTTGCTGCGTCCGTTACCGCGATCTTCTTTGTAGAGCGGGTTTATCTCTAGACGGCCTTCAGCATGCGGCCAGTCTGCAAAACAGCCGTAATTCCGAAACACATCCTCTCGATAGGATGCCACTAATGACAGCCACGGTTCCGAAGCGAGGCGATCTATTTCCGTCAATGGCGTCAAAGAAGGACCTCGCTTTTTTAGATATCGGCCCAGGATGTCACTATTGGCAGCCAGACAATGAGGCATACCGGTGAAAAGAGTGTCATAACCCTCCGGAGGGAGCGTCCCCCGATACTGGGGCAGATGCCGATCCACGAGCGAGTTACGCAGGGTGGCTAGAATGATGGATCCGTGACTTGCCGTCAGGCGTTTCAACTCACGAGCGCAATTTGCTTTTCCGACAAACCAGTGGAAGGCATCCGAACAGAAGACCGTTGAGAAAGCGCCGTTCGGGAACGGTTGTCCGATATCAGCCTCGGCGCAAACGTAATCAGCCCCTGGAGCAATCCAGTTCTTCGCCACATAGAGCATAAAAAAATTACGATCCAACCCGATGACTGGCTGGCCTTCAGCGCGACTCACCAAATGGCGCGTGATGTGTCCAAAACCGCAAGCCAGATCTAACACCGGTTTATCAGGCGTACGAATAAGGCACGCAAGGGACAACGCCACGAGATGGCGCGGTTGACCGAAACGGAAAGCAAAATAGCCGAAGGGCTCCCTCGCATCTCCCGTCGAGCGACAGAAGTAAAAATCAAAGAGTTCGCGACCTGTGATCTGATCTCCTAGTTGGGTCAGATAAGCCCTGCCATGCTTTTTCCAACTCCGCAGCCGCGGTTTTCCGATGAGAGTTTTGACACGGCCTATTCCCCTCAGGGAGGGAAGTGCCTGGATCCATCGCGGTGCGAATTCTGCGCTGTGAGGAGACGGCAAAATCATGGCAAGTAGTGCTTCGTTGTACCTCCCGGCCTCTATCGAATTGATCACTTGGTTGGCAGTCTGATGGTTGGTGCCGATCGCACCTTTTTTTAGAATTGGAATGCCGGCCACCACGGGGTAACGATCACAACAACAGGATAAGACACCGAATCCGGACTTCTGCTCAATTCGTTCGGTTCCGCTGAGTGCCCCACCACAAAAAGGACAGTAAAGCAGTTGTGTTAGAGACATTGATTTTTCACATTTTTTTTCTTTTATCAACTCCAACCGCCCAAGTTTAGGTATCGGTTTTTTGCGTCGTCATCTCGCAATTTTAGAGCGGACTGAATTCAGTGCTCCACTTCAGAAGGGGTCTGACAACTCCTTCGAAACTACCGTTCCAATCACCGCGCGCGGAGTCGCCTTCCAGAGTGTCCACGACCTGGAAAGCGACCGCTTCACGTACAGAAAATTGTTTGCTAACAGGCTCTTCAGTAATAAGCCCGGGCGTCACAAACAGGATACCTTCCGATAAGAGATTTCCGGGAATGCAAGCAATGCTCACCCACCGGCCGCATGGGCGGGGGCGGCCTCGCCACATGGGATCGAGGTCGATGGCTTCAAACGCCATCACTCCGTTTTGCGTAACAAACTGTATATAGGATAAAAGCATGCGGCCCGGCTCAAGCACTTCATATTCGACTTCGATATGAACCGGCCGACGGATGTCCACGGTATCTGTAATCTGGCCGTCTTCGTTGCGCACGCGAACTGCGCGCAGTCGAGCCACATTACCGCCAGGTGCCTTTGTCGGGTCCGGCCACTCACGTGTACACGTGGAGGCGAGTCCGGAACTCAGGTAAACACTAACTACTTCGGCCGCCGGCCCGTCCTTTACTACTTTTCCTTCGTTGATTAGAACTGCTCGGCTACACATGCGTGTGATCGCAGACATGTTGTGCGACACGAGCAGCACCGTACGGCCTTGCTGCCCAATGTCCTCCATTTTATCCAGACATTTCCTTTGGAAATTCGCATCGCCGACGGCCAGGACTTCATCGACGATCAGGATTTCCGGCTCGAGATAAGCCGCCACCGCGAACGCGAGCCGGAGATACATGCCGGTAGAAAAATGCTTGACCGGTGTATCTATAAAGGTCTCTATCTCGGCAAAGGCGACGATTTCGTCGAACTTTCGCTCGATTTCCGCTTTCCTCATTCCCAGAATGGCGCCATTCAGGTAAATGTTTTCTCTGCCGGTTAGCTCCGGATGAAAACCGGTGCCGACTTCCAACAACGAGCCTACGCGGCCGCAAATTTCAGCAAACCCGGTTGTGGGCTCGGTGATGCGTGAAAGAATCTTGAGCAGGGTGCTTTTGCCGGCTCCGTTGCGGCCAATGATCCCAACAACCTCACCGCGGTTTACTGTGAACGAAACATCTTTTAGCGCCCAAAAACTGTGATCGAGGTTGCCAGGCCGGAGATCACGAAGTTGCATCTTTGAACGGAGACGGTGAAGGGGGGCGGTAAAGGAATCCGTTAACGCCTCACGCAGAGTCTTGTACCCTGTCTGTCTTGCACCGATCCGGTAGAGCTTACTTAGCCCATCAATTCGAATAGCGAGGTCGTTCATCAGCTCTAGCCTAGGTTGAGTGTCGAAAGTCTAGCGTTGAGAGGCCTACTCTTGACGCTCGGTTTGATAGTGCGGCGAAGTCCGCTCAACATTTTCGCTAATTCTTCTGCCTGCTTGTAAGTCCTTTCGAAAGCTGTATTAGGTACAAGTTTCTGGTTTTGGGCGATTCTTAACTCCGAGACGGACTCTAGCAATGACCCGTAAGCGATTTCGATAAAGCGATTGAAGTCGATCCTGGATGATCGAGACGATCCCTCGGCGATATTAGAAGATACAGAGACTGAAGACCGGCGTAGTTGGCTTGTTAGACCAAACCGCTCCTCTTCCGGAAATGTTCTGGTTACATAATAAATCGTGCCCGCATACTCCACAGCTCTGTGCCATACCTCTAGCTTTTCAAGCCCAAACATATCGCCTCCAAACCCTCAACCCTCAACTCTCAACTCTCAACCCTCCCAGCGTCAACCCTCATCTCTCAACTCTCCATCACACCACATCCGCGAAGGTTTTTTCCATGCGGCGGAAGTAAAAAGCGCCCCCGACCAAGATCGCCAACGCTGCGAGCGAAGAGGCGACAATGATGGGGCCAGGCGCTGTATTGGTTCCCAATAACGCCCAGCGGAAGCCTTCGACTACACCTACCATCGGGTTCAATCCGTACACCGTGCGCCAAGGCTCGGAGAGCAGGCTACTTGGATAGGCGATGGGGGTCGAAAACATCCAAAATTGAGTCAGGAAGGGCACCGTATAGCGAACGTCCCGGAACTCGACATTCAGCGCCGAAAGCCAAAGTCCCACGCCCAGCGAAGTGATCAGCGCCAGGAGGAAGAACAGCGGAAGCCACAGCGTATTGATGGTAGGTATCACGCCGTAATAGAGCATCATCCCGAGCAAAACAATAAATGCCAGCGCAAAATCCACTACTCCCGCCAGTATAGTAGCGACGGGCACAGCCAGGCGCGGGAAATAAACTTTCTTGATCAAATCGGCGCTGCCCACCAGGCTGTTTGAGGATTGGTTCAAACCGTTCGCAAAAAATGTCCAAGGCACCAAGGCGGCAAAGCTGAAGATCGGATAGGGAACACCATCGGAAGGAATTCCTGCGAGGCGTCCGAAAAACAAGCTGAAAACTATCATAGTAAAAAACGGTTGGATGATGGCCCAAGTGGCACCCAGGAGAGTTTGCTTGTAGCGTACCTTAACATCGCGCCAGGTTAGGAAGTAAAGCAATTCTCGATACTCCCATAACTCGCGCAGCTTGAGCGAAACCCAGCCACGCGAAGGCTCGATCCGGATGACCGGCGGGGTGATGGCGTTTTCTTTGGTTGACATTAATCAGTTCTTCCTACGAACGCTGTTGGTCCTGAGACTTTCTCTGTACTCCGTGTCTCTGCGGTGAATAAGAATTCTGATTTCGGAGATCTCACCGCCGAGGCGCCGAGGACGCAGAGTAAAGAGTTCTTGGTCAAGAATACTCCGATCTCTGAACTCTGCGTCTCCGTCGTGATTAGAACCCCGAAAGATATTACGATAGCGTCTTAAATCCAAACAACTTGGGCAAGGTCTTCAAAATCAAACCGAGATCAAAGAAAAGTGACGAGCGGCTAACATACTCTTCAGCCAGACGGATCTTGTCGGGCAGAATGCGCTTGACATATTCTTCTTCGGGATTTTTGAACTGACCTAAAACTTTCGCTTCATCCTGATATTTGAGAGAAGCCATGTCTGTTACGCCAGGCCGTACTTTCAAAATCTTTTCGTAGTCGGATCGAAACAACTCCACATACTCGCGCACCTCTGGTCGTGGACCGACAAAGGTCATCTCGCCTTTGAGCACGTTAATGAATTGTGGCAGCTCATCGATCTTGGTCTTCCGCAAAAACCGTCCTATGCGCGTAATCCGCGGATCTTCTCCCACGGTCAGGGGCCGCCCGGCCGAGGTTTGTCTCATCGTGCGAAACTTGTAAATCCAAAAAGGACGGAAGTTTCTCCCGATGCGTTCTTGTTTAAAAAAGACAGGGCCTTCGGAGTCACGCTTGATCAACAAAGCCACAATGGCCAGCACAGGAAGGAGCAGGATCAGACCGACCAGGGAGATGGTGATATCGAATGCGCGCTTCATCACCGACGGTACTCCAGGACGAGCTTTCTCACGGCGACGATGACGTCGCGCACATCTGCTTCCGTCATCGCCGGGTAAATCGGTAGGGATACAATGCGCTCGAAGACCGCGCTAGCTTGAGGAAAATTCTCCGGCTGATAGTGGAACTTGTCGCGGTAAAACGGATGGAGATGGAGCGGGATAAAATGCACCGACGTCCCAATGTTTTGGCCTTTTAAAGCCTTAATGAAATCCTGGCGATTGGTTCTCATTCGCTCTGGATCCAGCTGAATGATATAAAGGTGCCACGCATGCTGCACATCCGGCAGACTCATCGGAATCCGGACCTCCGCCAAGTCCGCGAAAGCTTCGTGATAGTGACTGGCGATGCGTCGCCTGGCCTCCCAGAATCTGTCGCATCTTTTCAGTTGCTCGATTCCCAGCGCTGCAGCGATGTCGGTCAAGTTGTACTTGTAGCCGGGATGAATAATTTCGTAATACCAGGAACCTTTATCGGTATATCGATCCCAGGCATCCAAACTGATGCCATGGAGACTCATCGTTCTCATGCGATTGGCCCAGTCCGGATTTTCAGTCGTCGCCATTCCTCCTTCCCCCGTCGTAATCGTCTTCGTTGCATAGAAAGAAAAACAGGTAATGTCACCCATCGTTCCGACTTTCTTGCCATGATAAGCAGCCGGCAGCGCATGGGCAGCGTCTTCAATCACTTTCAAATCGTGATGTCTGGCAAGCTCCAGGATTGAATTCATATCACATGGCTGGCCGCCCATGTGGACCGGGATAATAGCCTTCGTTCGTGGCGTAATAGCACTTTCGATTTGGTCCGGGTCCAGATTCAAAGTATCCGGTTGGCAGTCCACGAGCACCGGATTGGCCTTGAAGTAAAGAACGACTTCGGCTGTGGCGGCGAAAGTCATCGTAGGCACGATGACCTCGTCTCCCTCTTGGATCCCTATAGCATCCAAAGCCAGGTGAAGGGCCGCGGTTCCGGAATTAACGGCCACCGCATGGCTGCAACCCAAATACCTGGCAAAGTCCTCCTCAAAGCGTTTGACCTTGGGACCCGTGGTGAGCCAGCCCGACCGCAACGTCTCCACAACTGACTGTACATCGTCGTCGGTAATTTCAGGCTTGTGAAAAGGCAAGAGTTGCATCGCCATAATTCGATCCTCTATAGAAAGACGACCCCGCGCCTCCGCGGTGAGATATCCAAAATCCTTTCACCGCAGAGACTTAGACTTCGCAGATACTCACTAAAATAACGTGTAGATGAACGGTGCGACGGCAGAACCTGAAGTAAAAATTACTAGGCCGCCCAGCAGAACAAGACAAAGGATAATCGGCAGCAACCAAAACTTTTTTCGCTCTCTCATGAAAGACCAAAGCTCTGACAAAAACTCAGCCATCGTTACCTCCTTTGTCAGTGACCAATCAATAGTTGGCAATGAGCCGGAAGCAGCAGGACAGACTGTTCGCTACTTAAATGCTTACTGACGACTGTTTACCGCTTACTGCTAACTGACTCTCTAGTACTGCTTCGTTAGATGGGACGCGGGCCGTGGCTTGCGGGTAATGCGATAACTGTCGAGGTCGGGTCTCAACCGCCGGCCCATGGGATCTTTTCCCAACCATCGCCTCAACGCTCCAATGGGAGTTACAATAGCATAGAACACTACACCTAAAATGATCCTCGTATTGATCCAACCTAAGACCTCCCCGATCCACATCCACCCTTTGTAAGCCCAGGTCAAGCTCCTGGGAAAAACGGCGGCCGGAACCAGAAGACATCCCGCCACCACGACAGCCCACCAGCGCGGACTCTCAGCACGAATAATCAGCGGCCATAAACCGATAAGAGCGAAGATGCCGCCCACGGTAAAGCCGAAAGACCGTAATTGCTTGATTGTGATTTCGTTTAGCAACGTTCACTCCGTAAGCTGTGAGCAGGAAAGGGTAAGCAGTCAGCAGTGAGCAATGAGCAGTTCAAACTCTACAGTGAACAGCAAGCGGTGGGACCGCTGCTGTTTCCCGCTTACCGTTTTTCTGCTTACTGCCTGCCGCTTACTGTCTTCTGTTCACTGATTTTCTCAGTCCATAGGTAAGGGCAAGGCACTCATCGAGCGGCCGGTAAACACGATCGTAATCAGTCCCTGTCACATACCCGAGGCGTAGCGCCAGCTCTAGTTGAGTATCTATCTCGTTGAGGGAACCGATCGCGTTGGACAAATAGTTCGAAAATTGTTGTCTGGTGCGACCGGCAGCACCCTCGGCGATGTTTGATGGCGCCGACACACCTGCGCGCCTTAATTGCGAAGTTAACGCGTATAATTCTTCTTGCGGGAATGCTCTCGTTAGCTCATAAACGCTAACCGCGAAATCCATCGTCTTCTGCCAGGCCATGAGGTTTCGGTGGGGCTTTTTACTGTTCATTGTTCGCTCCGTTGTGGTCTATTGCTGTTTACCGCCCACGGCTCACTGTCTTACTCACTCTCTTGGTCTCTTACTGCTTCCTGCTCACTGCTTCCTGCTTACTCTTTAGTCAAGCTCGAATTCCTGCTGCCAGTTGGTATCCTCCTCTAAAGGTTTCTGGTCGGCTTTATACAGCAGACAATTTTCCAACACCAAAATGTCGATCGCGGTACGCATGAAGCAGCGATAGGCGTCTTCCGGCGTACACACGATCGGCTCGCTCCGAACATTGAAGGACGTATTGACGAGCAGACCACAGCCGGTCTTGGCTTCGAAGGCTTTTAGTAATCTGTAATAGCGTGGATTCGTTTCCTTGTGCACGGTTTGAATTCGGGCTGAGTAATCCACGTGGGTGGCAGCTGGAATGTCCGACTTCGGAACATTCAAGAGATCGATCCCCCAGAGCGATTGCTGTTCGTTGGTCGGCATGATCCGCCGCTTTTCCAAGACGGGTGCAACAAGCAGCATATAGGGACTGTCGGTATCGAGGTTGAAGTAATCCGATACTCGTTCGCGCAGCACCGAAGGGGCGAACGGCCGGAACGATTCCCGAAACTTTATTTTGAGATTCATGACCGATTGCATTTTGGGATTGCGCGCATCGCCCAGGATACTGCGGGCGCCCAATGCCCGCGGGCCAAATTCCATCCGGCCTTGAAACCATCCCACTACTTTTCCATCTGCCAGTTGTTCCGCCACTCGATTGAGAAGCACCTCGTCGTTTAGCCGTTCGTAAGGGGCCTCTTTACTGCGAAGAAACTGTTCGATCTCTTCATTGGTATATGAGGGGCCCAAAAAGCTGCCTCGCATGTTATCTTTCGATCCGTCGAGACTACGAGGATGATCGTCCATTTTGTGCCAGGCGTTGAGCGCCGCGCCTACCGCACCGCCGGCGTCGCCGGCAGAGGGCTGGATCCAGAACCCCTTGAAAGGACCTTCGCGAAGAATTCTTCCATTGGCCACGCAGTTCAACGCCACTCCTCCTGCTAGGCAGAGGTTCTCGGCACCGGTCTCGCGATGTAAGGTTTTCACCAGACGAAGGACTACTTCTTCAGTCACCTCTTGGATCGATCGCGCGAGATCCATGTCGCGTTGGGTCAGCAGAGTTTCCGGTTTTCTAGGAGCACCGCCGAACAGATCATCAAATTTGCCGTTGGTCATGGTAAGTCCCGTGCAGTAATTAAAGTAGTCAATCTTAAGCCGGAACGTCCCATCCTCTTTCAGATCAATCAGGTTGTCGTAGATCGCGCTCACATATTTTGGCTTGCCATAGGGAGCCAGGCCCATGACCTTGTATTCCCCTGAGTTGACTCTGAACCCTGTGTAATAAGTAAATGCCGAGTATAATAATCCGAGGGAATGCGGGAAATGAATTTCCCAAAGAGGTGTTAACGTACTGCCATCTCCTAGCCACGCGGACGTGGTTGCCCACTCTCCCACGCCGTCCATACAAAGAATGGCAGCGGACTTAAACGGCGAAGGGTAAAAAGCCGAGGCAGCGTGGGACTCGTGGTGCTCGCCGAAAAGAATCGGCGGAAGGCCTGATTTGTTAACCCCGTCCATGGATACCAGTTGGTTTTGAATCTCACTTTTCAGCAGGAGCTTCTCTTTCATCCAGACGGGCATGGCGGCTAGGAAGGATTTGATGCCTTTGGGTGAAAACGCCACATAGGTTTCCAGCAGACGCTCGAATTTGATCAGCGGCTTATCGTAGAAGACAAAGTATTTAAGATCGGTTAAGGATATGC
>CAVTUQ010000004.1:0-206269 GCA_963737905.1 uncultured delta proteobacterium
CCTCACGCCCGGCGGTTACTAACGGCTCCAACGGCACGGACGGATCCAGAGGATTTTTTCTCCGTGCCGCCTCGAGGTAGCGCTCGGCGTCTTCCGGTAGCATCAATCCTTCTTTGACGAGATCGTCGACCGCACGTTTCACGGCCTCAATGTAGACCGCGTGGCTCGCATAGCGCTCTTCAATCGAGAGACGTGGATCGCCGCTCTTTTCACGCTCCGCTCTCGTGCGCGCGAAGGTAATGATACAGCCGTTGGTGGAAAGCAGCTCGCCCTCGGCGAAGCCTGCTTTGCGTAGTGCCCAGCCTAAGTAGGTCCCTAGCGGCACCTGCATGTCGGGGTAACGTACTCCGCCCATGTCGTTGCCGTCGGCATCAACTTGCGGAACCTGGACAGGATATTCTTTACCTTCCACTGCTTCAGGCGGGAACATACTGATGATTCCACGATCGAAGTCCGGGCCGTAGTTCCAATATGGCAACCGACTAGGAGTGGCGGGAAGATTGACACCTGGAATTTTCGGAAAGCGTTTCAGCGCTTCTTCGGGAGATACCAACGTTCCATCCGACCTTTTTGGGATACGACTCGGCGGCGGCGGTTCGCCGGTAGTCGCCCAATGATCCATCAGCGCAAAGCAGGCGCGCAGAAACGGTTGCGGCGAAATATTGTTCGGCGGCAGCTGGCCGATCCAACGGGGGTTATCGGCTGCTATCGCTGCGTGAGGCATGCCGGCAAGGGCGTACATGCGCACGGTCGGCGGAATCTCGACGTCGCTTCCGTCCCGCGGGTCGGTGTGAGTCATTGAACCGTGCCGTTCCCAATATTCGCCCGCTGTATGGCTATGAATGACCAACGGATCGGTATCTGGGCGCTTGAGCACGCTATCCAGCTTTCCGGAACACGGGTCGGGGACAGGCGTAAAAGTGAACGGGTAGCGCTCCGATGGCCAGGAATGCTCTTCATGTTGACGCGGGTAGCGCCCGATCTGAGCGAAGCGCATGTTGAAAAAAAGGCGTCCGACGCCGGTGTGCGTCAGCACCGCGTCGAAAACTTTGCGGCCCTTCGCATCTCGGTTCCAGCCTTCATAAACATATTCGCGGACGACGCGCCCGGCGAGAGACGCGCCGTAGCCGTAGGCTTTGTCGACAAAACCTGCGAGCGGGTTCGGGGCGCCGTTTGCGTCCGATTCACCGTGGCGCAAGAACGCGATAAGATCGCGCAACCCGAGGAAACCAAGGCCCATCACCCGGGAGCCTTCGGTGTCGTAAATCAATTCGTAGATCCAGCCTGGCTTGAAACCGCCCTTGACGTAAAGATCGGTGCTGGAAAGACTAAGTTCCACCTTGCCGTCCGTGTCCTTAGCTTTTGCCAACTCCCATTCACCGTCGGGCACAGGGACTCGCCGATCGGCCTCCTTCTCACGCACGGTGAGAGTCGCGTTGGCTCGATTGAGCACCGGATAGCATTGAATGTTGGCTGCGCCGCTCACTGGCATCGAGAGGATGCTACGCTTATCGGAAATGAATTCCTGCCGGACCCGGCCGCGAAGAGGCCGGCCGTTTTGACGCGCCTCCGGCAAGAAGGCAACGAGATTGTTGCGGGTGTAAATAAGGTCGCCCTGCCAACCACACCACACGACCGTATAGCCCAGTCGATTGAGGAAACCATTACCGGCGTAGCTTTGCTTGGAGAGATCCGCACCGCCTCCATCGTTCAACCGGTTGAATGCGCCGCGATTGCCGCGATTGGAAAAATCGAACAGCAGGCGGCGGTTGCCGCGGTTTAAATCCACTGGTTTGACAACGTCGAGAACGGCCTTGAACTCCACTAGGCCTTCAGCATTTCGTGGCGCCAAGTCCAAGTCCACGACGAATGGGAGACCATTTTCATCAGGATCGATAGCAAAGGACACCATTCCCAACAGACGTTCATAGGGGCCCGCACTACCGAAAGAGACACCCTCTGCGAAAGGCGTTTTGCTGTCAAACTCGATGCGAATTTGATTGCGTGACATTGGTTTTTCCTTTTATTCTAGTGTCTTGTCTCGCAAATTTGTCGCATATTTCCCCCCATCACGCCCCAAAAATCTCCCCTTCCCCTCTTTTCCAAAGAGGGGTTAAAGTCCTACGGAGAAACTCCCCTTGAAACGTCCTTTACCGATGAACTCATTCGCGCTTCTATCGCTGCGTTGATACCGGCGATGTAACCCTGAGTGGCACAGCGGCCCATGCCATGTTGATTGAATCCGCCGGCTGACTCGCCCGCGCAATAAAGACCGGGAATCACTTGCCCATTCATGTCCATCACCTGGCATCTCGCATTGATTCTAAGGCCGGCGCGAGTGTCGTGAATCACCGGCGTCGCCCAGGCAGCATAGAACGGCGGGGTCTGAATCTTGTATTGGGGCGCTGGCTTACCGAAATCACTGTCCTCACCCGAATCAACGAAAGAGTTATAGCGTTCCACCGTCGCCTGCAATACTGCGCCTTTCATCGGCTTGGCCTGGTATTCATTTACGATGGCGGCGGCCAGTTCCGGTAGGGTGTGCGCCGAAAAGAAATACCCCTCTGGATCCACGTGAGGGGGCATGACCTTCCATCCTTCTCTTTGGACAGCAGCCGCGTCGAAGATAGACCACATCGGCCCGGCGCAATAATCGGGTGGCTCGGAGTATTCATTCATCGCCATGGCGGCGTTGAAAAAGTTGTACCTGGTCGGATTGAACTTGATATTCTCGGCATTGCGATAATCGTTTGGCGTATACGGGTCGATTTGGTGTCCCAGGTTACCGTGCGGAGGATCCCCCTTGGTCTCATCGTAGAATCGTTTACCGACCTGGTTCACCAAGATCACGTCCTGCCAATCCTTGACGTTAAAGCCGGTAGCGCGAACGAGCGGAAAGATCGGGCTCTCAACCTTCCACACCACGTAATTATACTTTGTCGCCAGGGCACGCTGGGTTCGAATGGTGGCGCCGTTTTCGAGAGTTTGATTGACCAGACCCCACAGCGATGCACCAACGGCCATCGCTGCGAGCTCACCGCTGGCGTCCTGATATGTATAAGGTTCACCCCCGACTTGGATCATTGCGGTCATCCTTAGGTCGAACATGCGCCGAAAGTTTACGTTGCTAGTGCTGCCTCCGGTGGCGATGATAACGGCTTTGGTGGCGCGTAGGTTCATTGTCGGCTTGGTACTTTCGATGTTCCCGTCCGAACGAAAGCTTTTCAGCGGTGTTGTTGCGCCGGGCATGATTCTCGGCGTGTACTGCGCGGTGATGCCGATCACCCGGCCGGATTTTTGCTCCGCGGACGGCTCGCGGATGAGACTCGTCATTTTATAGTTCAGCAAAAATCGCACGCCCTTGGCGCGCGCGCTCGCCTCGAGCGGCCTGATCACGCTCGTTCCGTTGGCGGCGTTCGGACTTTCCAATCCGGCGCCCTTGCTCCAGACAGCGTGATTTTCTCGCGGCGCGGAGTTGCCCGTCGTAGAGGCCCCGTGATTGTCCGGAGCCTTATCCGCAAACTCCACTCCGTTGGCCAGTAAGAATTCATAGGTCAGAGCGCAATGATCGGCGAAGGCCCGCATCACCGCGCGGTCGTTGTACCGGTAATCGGGCCAACCGTTCGGTTGAACGATGGACCAATCAGTCAGATCGGAGAACACCGTGGCCGGCGAATCGGGTATGCCGTATTTTTTCTGCGCGCTGGTGCCGCCGCCCAGAGCCATATGGCCGCCGCTTATGATTGCGTGTCCACCGACATCATAATTGGTTTCCACTACGATGACCGATGCTCCGCCTTCAACGGCCTTGATCGCGGCAGGAAGCCCCGCCGCCCCCGACCCGATGATCACAACATCCGCTTCCAGATCCCAATTCCGATTATTATTCACCGCTGTATGTTCCATCGTTTCGTCCTTCACCCAAGATTTTTATATCTAGCAGGGTGCTGAAAAAAGGAATTCGTGCTTCGAGACCCTCAGCACGAACGGAAATTCGCCAATGATTTCAGCCCCCATCCGTTCGTCCTGAGCTTTGTCGAAGGATGAACGGCATTTTTCAGCACCCTGCTAGTAGAATTTCGTGCGCATTCGTCTGAACCCGATCACCCGTCTTCCGACAGGATGATATCCCAAAATTCAGAATCGCTTACAACCGTAAAAGACAAAATACAACAGCTGTGTCGTCTATCCCAGAGTTTTTCGCTTCTTGCGCCGTTGGTATACGCTGTGGTATCGGCATTGTCAGCGTCAGACTGTGTGAAAACCCGTCCATGCTTCGAGTGGCCTCAGCACGAACGGGTTGCGACGTGAGCAAGACAAAGTACTTGACCCGTTCGCCCTGAGCTTTGTCGAAGGGCTCCGAATGAGCTTTCACACAATCTGCGGTTGGAGGGGATTGCTATGTCGGTAACGGCTACAAACAAGTATAACGTGGGCGGAGTTGCCTTGGATCGGCCGTTTAAGATTCGGCGGCTTGGCCATTTTGGCTTCAATGCTTCGGACCTCGAGGCCAGCAGGCGTTTTTATTTCGATCTGCTCGGCTTTTTTGTCACCGAACCGGCGGGCGCAGGTTTTTTCGGCAGGCACGCGGGCGATCATCACTCCTTCGCCCTCTTCGACAAGAAGAAGTTTAACGAACGCCAATACGCCGGTCACAACGCCAAGCATTTCCGGCCGGAAAACGACATCAACCAAATCACATGGCAGGTCCAGAGCGTTACCGAGATGGCGGAAGCGAGCAAATATTTTCGCGATCTGGGGGTCGAGATTATGCGGGAGGGACGAGCGGGAGGAGGGGGCTCTCAATTTCACCTCTATGTGTGGGCGCCGGATGAACAGATATTCGAACTCTACTACGGCATTGAGCAGATCAGCTGGAACGGCTACGCCCGCCCGGCGCCGATGCGCCATGGTACGCCGAACCCGCCCACGGACCCACAGCTTCCCGACTACGAACTCGTGCGAGCCGATATCGACAAGGGCATCAACGTGCTCGACGGCTATCGCTCGGTGAGCGCAATGCCGCTCAAATACAACGTTGACGGAGTTCTGCTACCGCAACCTTTCAAGATTACTCGTGTCGGCCCGGTGAAACTTTTTGTCGACGACTATGAATCGCTGAAACAGTGGCACGAGCAGGTGCTGGGCTTCACCTTGACGGAAGAAGTCGAATGGCAAGGCCAACGGTGCGCCTACCTGCGTTGCGACAACGAGCATCATTCGTTGGGTCTGTTCCCCAAGCCGTGGCGTGAGAAGCTCGGTCTGAGCAAAGAGACGTCCAACATGTCCCTCGGACTGCAGCTGGCTAACTACCAGCAGCTGAAGGCGGCGGTGAGCTTCCTGCGCGAGAACGGCGTGCGGGTCGAGACCGACATCATCCCGCCAGAACTACACCCGGGTGTTGACTACGCCGCCTACGCCTTCGACCCCGACGGGCATTGCCTTGAGTTATATTATTATATGGAGCAGGTGGGTTGGGACGGGCGGCCGCGACCTAAAGCATTGCGCCGAAAGGTCGACCCGAACAACTGGCCGGAGATGTTGGAGCCGCTGTCGGACACCTACACCGGCGAACCGTTCATCGGGCCGTGGGCCTAACCAGAATATTCATTAGCCCAAGGAAAAGGGACGATATAATGTGGGCTTTATTCTAATTGTCTTGCCGAACAGATTTGATATATAGCAGGCGAGGGTCGTTTCCAGCCTAGAGCCTGGTGTCTCGCGTTAACCCCAGAGGAGGCGCACGCTATGTTTGCAACGATGATGCGTAATCCCGCTCAACTCATGTTTTTCTTCACATCGTTGATCCTGGCTTACCTCGTCCTGCCGCCGTTCTTCTTTATTCTTCATACCAGCCTGGTCGTCGACCGGGGACTACAGGCGGGCAGTTTTACCATTCAGCACTTCGAAAATATCGCTGAGTCGCTGGGGGACGTTAAAACTCTGCTCGCAAACTCGCTGATCTATTCCATCGGCAGCGCGGGGGTTGCCCTACTCTACGGGACGGCTCTTGCCTGGCTCGCGGAACGAAGCGATGCCCCCTTTCGTAAGCTCGCTTACGTTTCGGCGTATGTATCATTTGCCATCCCGGGCATTATCAAGGTCGTCGGATGGATCATGCTCATGGGACCGAAAGCGGGATTCCTCAACGCCGCTGTGGTGGCCCTCACGGGCGCGCCCCTTTTTAACATCTTCTCTTTGAGCGGGATGGTTCTGGTTGAGAGCTTTTTGTGGATTCCGATCGTGTTTCTCTTGATGGCAACCCCGTTCCGTTCCATGGATCCCTCCTTGGAGGAAGCTGCAACCACTGCGGGAAGCACCGGTTGGCAGGTCTTCCGCAAAGTCACCTTTCCCCTGGCATTACCGAGCGTGCTAGCAGTCCTGATCTTAACTTTCATCCGTTCTCTGGAAGCCTTCGAGATTCCGGCTTTGATCGGGATTCCTGCCGGCGTCGAGGTCCTCACAACGAAGATCTATCTGCAAATCAAGGGCGGGCTGATTCCAAAATATGGCGAAGCGAGCGCTTATTCGATCATTCTCATTGGGCTCGTCGCTCTCGGGCTCTATCCCTACTACCGTATTACCAGCAAAACATATAAGTTCACGACGATCAGCGGCAAAGCCTTTCGTCCCCATCGCATTCAGCTCGGTAAATGGCGCTGGGTCGGCGGTTTGCTTATGCTCGTTTTGCCGTTATTGCAATTCCTGCCCATCGTTGCCATCACCTGGTCTTCGTTCCTGCCTTTCGCTCAGGTCCCTTCTCGTAAAGCGCTCTCATTGTTGACGTTCAATAACTACGTGACGGCCTTCAATGATAGCGGTATCATCCGATCCGTCATGAACAGCCTGACCGTTAGTATGACGTCAGCCACAGCCGCCATCCTCATAACGTTCTTTGCCGCATGGTTGATTGTGCGCGCTTCGATAAAATATCGCTGGATACTCGACCAGATGGCGATGTTGCCGCTCGTTTTCCCTGGCATCGTTATGGGAATCGCGATTCTAAAAATGTATCTCATGCTTCCCCTGCCCGTCTACGGCACGCTTTGGATTCTTATATTGGCCTTTATCGCGCGCTATCTTCCTTACGGTATTCGTTTTAGCCACTCTGCCTTGCTGAGTCTGCACAAAGAATTGGAGGAAGGAGCGATGGTCAGCGGGGCCAGTTGGTTCCAGATGATGCGACAAGTGGTGGTTCCGCTCATCATGCCAGCGTTGCTAGCCGGCTGGATCTATGTTTTCTTGATTACCTTCAAGGAACTGTCCATTGCCCTGCTTCTTTACTCACCGGGTTCGCAGGTCGTGGCGGTGACGATTTGGGAGCTGTGGGACAATGGCCACGTCGGGGAGCTCGCTGCTTTCAGCCTGGTCATTACCCTCGGAACCGTAATCGTGGGATCGATCTTTCTCAACATAGCGCAACGCTACGGACTGCAGGAAACTGACCTCCATTGAGCTGTTCCAATCGTTCCAAACGTTCCAGCCGTTCAAGCCGTCTCGGAGGATAAATCGTGGATCACAGTTTTAATGTCATCGACGCCGATGCTCATCATCTGGATGCACCGGCCTACAAAAACTATTTGCCGGAACGCTTTCGCGCGCGCAGCGGGCCCTATTTCCCCTCCTTCGGTTGGGACATTTTTTTGAACGGCACGACCGGTCGGAAACCCGCCAATCCCGCGGAATATTGCAAGGATCTTGATGTGGAAAACATTGGCGACGCCGTCGCCTATCCGAGTAATGCCCTCGCCATTGGTTTGGTGCGCGAACTCGACCTCGCCTTCGAGCTGGCAAAAGCCTACAACAATTGGGCGCATGATTTTTGCACGAGCACCGGTAATCGAGTCAAATACGCGGCGGTGATTGCGCCGCAAGTGGTGCCGGAAGCCGTGAAAGAAATCAGCCGCGCGGTCACAGAAAAGGGCGCCGTCGGTGTCATGATGCCCACTTACGTGCAGTCGGGGCTGGATTTGGGCCAACCCGAGTTCGACCCCATTTACGCCGAAGCACAGGAATTGGGTGTTCCCGTTGGTTTTCACGCCACCGCCCAAGTATCTCCAGGCAACACGCGCTTTCACAAATATCTCGGTGTCCATATGACCTCCCATCCCTTCGAGCAGATGCTCTCGATCGTATCCGTGATCTCCAACGGCGTGCTCGATCGCTTTCCCAAACTCAAAGTGGGGTTTCTCGAAGCCGGTGTCGGCTTTTTGCCCTACTGGATGGAGCGCTTTGACGAAAAATATCTCAAGAGAAAATGCGAAATGGAGCCGCTCAAGATGCTTCCCAGCGAGTACGTCAAAACCAATCGCTGCTACTTCACATGCGAAGGAGAAGAATCCGCTTTGCCGCTGGTAATTGAACAGTTCGGCGATGAGTGCATGATGTACGCTTCGGACTACCCGCACTGGGATACCGAGTGGCCCCATACGGTTAGCCAGGTCGTAGGGCGCCAAGACATTTCGGACAAGACCAAACAGAACATTCTCGCGGACAACGCACAGGCTTTTTATCGTTTTTCCTAATCATCATGCGATCAACGAGCGGTGAAACATTCACTGCGATCGCGTAGCCTTGGCTTTCTGTCATTCCTGAGCGAATGCGAAGGATCCAGATTCTTCGGCCCTTGGCCTCAGAATGACACTTGTTGTGTAGTGGACTTGACGACTTGAACCCTTTGAACGTCTGGAACAATTGAACGCACTCTATTCTATGGAGAAAAACCATGGCCGAAAACAAACTTATCTTGGCTAATATCAACGAAAACGAAGGTATCGCCTGGCTGACGCTCAACCGGCCGGAAAAGAAAAACGCGCTCAGCATAGCGCTGCTTAGCGAGCTCGTCGGCGTTCTGCGATCGCTTGCGGACAATGACAAAATACGTTGCATCGTTACGACAGGGGCGGGCGATTCGTACTCATCGGGACGCGATCTCTATGACATGCGCAGTAACCAAACCCACCGGCGACGCAGCCGGGGCGGCGATGGCGGTGTAGTGGAGATCGTTCGAATCATGCGCAATCTTCCGCAAGTCACCTTGGCAGCGGTCAGGGGTTGGTGTCTCGGCGGAGGACTGGCGATGATCAACGGCCATGATCTCGTGATCAGCGCCGATACGGCAAAATTCGGCATGCCGGAAATCATTCGCGGAAGCTATGGCGCCACAGCGACGCCAAGCCTGTTTCACGGCGGCATACCGATAAAGAAGGCATTCTATATATCTCTTACCGGAAGAAATCTCACAGCTCCCGAAGCGGAGCGCATCGGTCTTGTCTCCCAGGTCGTCCCTGAAAACGAATTCGACGGCTATGTTGAGACGCTCGCCAGGGAGCTCGCCAGCCGCAACGGCGCGACTCTAGAGAGCGCTAAGATCGCCGCTTATATGCAAAAGGACCTGCCCTTTCACATGGCGCTCCAGGCCGACGATCTCGTCCAGCATCGCATGCGCTACTACACCAACCCGCTGAGCGATGTGGAGGGCTACCTCCACTCGCAAAAGGGCGGCGGAAGCGTGGGATACGCAAAGCCGGAGGATAAAAAGAAATAACTTGATTAGCTCCGGCCGGCCCAGGACTTCCACGAAACCACCGCGTTCAATTCGAGGTAAGCAAAATAGCCTTCTTATCGCAGCATCCAAGACGTCAATCGATGGGCAGCTCTTTGGCTCGCTGACGGGATAGGCCGATTAATAAATTTTGACCGTCCGCAACCGTGGTCGTATAATGCAGCCATGAGCAGACGACCCAAACTTTTACCCGCTGGTAAGTCTAGCGCTCAACGACGCGCCCTTTTAGACAGAATGGGCGATATCCCGTCTTAGTGCTGGTCTAATCTCGCGAAAAGCACTTATCGCAGTTACTGCTTGTTATTTTAAATGACTGCTCCGGTTCCTCAACTCGCGCGCTGGTGTCAAGGTTTGAAATCTGTTGGCATTCGCGATCTTCGTCCCGATGAGATCGCACGGCTTCGCAGCGAAGCAAAGTCAGCGCTCCCCAGACTATGGCAACAAGCAGCCATAGCCGCTGGCAGTTTCGTTGCTCTCTACGCGTCTTACCTGGTTCACGGAGATGGACCCGAACCAAATGGGCTTCGTCTAGCCATTTTCCTGGTGCTTGTTTTCATAGGCCTTCTGCTTCTCCCAGCGGTCTTGTTCCTCAGAATTTTGGACTACGTTAAGCTCAGCGCGCTGCGAGCCGACCTCAAGAACCCCCGCGTCGAGTGCTTCTCGGCCGAAAAGTCTCCGATTCGGCAGGCGGAATCGCCAGAGTCTTCTGAACCCGAATGTCCGCCGGCAAAGATTTTAGAGATCCTTCCCCACTCAGGTTTAGTCTTCCTCATTGATGGTGCTCAACCGCCTCATCGAATGAACGCCACGGTCTCCGAAACGGCCGCACCGCCCGAAGATTCACCCCAGTATGCTCTGCCTAAAGAACTGGCTGCGGGCATATCGGATGAGGCTCGGGAGCGCGCGGTGTTCGAGAGACGAAGACTCGCGCCCGCAGAACTCGACGAGCTTCGGCAGCATGTGCGCCGACTGCGTCGCCCATCGGGAGGACTCATCGTATTCGGAATATGGAGCGCGATGGGTTTTCTGGCTGCAATCTTGTCTTATATGGGCGGGGATTTCAGCAGTTGGCAAGACAGCTATTTGCTTGGTGCCCTCGGGGTTGCCGCGATCACAACTTGGCAATCCGTGGGCTATGCACGCACGCTTCTTGCTGGTCGGAAGATGTTGCGGGACGCAACCTCGGGGTGGGTGGTAGTGATCGAAGGAAAAGGCGATTCCCGAGTTCGGCAAGAGGTCTTGCCTATTTCTACTGCGGTCTGGTCCGTTGAGGGAAAGCCAAGCGTATGGAGACTTGTGCAGGGTCACAGAAACCGACGAAGACGCAAGGTTTAAATTCAGGAGAAATGTGGCACCCCTCTTTGTACTCGGACACCGAAGCATTTACGGCTCGCCGAAAAACTTTACCGCGTTGTCATACAAAATCTTGCGTTTCTGGGTATCGCTGAGATCTTTGCGTTCCAGAATTTCTCGCGCCGCATTGTGACGTCCTTCGCCGTGGGGCAGATCCGAGGAATAGAGAATCTGATCTTCGCCCAGAAGACCGATTTCTTGAACGAGCATCTTGTCATCGGCTTCGCCGGCGAGAAAAATCCTGCCTGAGCGGACGTACTCTTCGATCGTCCTCTGTGGGATTTCATCTTTGATGGGCATTTGGCTTCGATCGATGGGAAGATAGTGATCGAGGCGGCCGACCATGTAGAAAATCCATTCGGCGCCGAACTCCAGGAATCCGACTTTAAGGTCAGGATAACGGTCGAGCATGCCGTGGCCGACAATCGCGACGAAGGCCATCATAGCGGGAAGGCTCATGCCGATCCCGTGGGCGTCCAGAAGGCCGTTACAAACCTCCGCGAAGGGCGGATAGCTCATACCCATGTGCACACACAAGGGCAAACCAGCGCGATTCAATTCATCCCAAACCGGAGTAAAGCTTCGATGGCAGAGCAAACGGTCCCCGGCTGTGCCGTAAACCACGGCGGCAGTGGCGCCGAGCTTCTTCATCTCCTCTACGGCGTCGCACCCCTGGCCCGGGTCGCGCAGCGGCAATAGCCCCGCCCATTTAAGTCGCTTGGAAACCGCCTCGCACTGCCGACCCATGTAACGGTTGTAGGAACGAAACAGCGCCGCTTCGAAACCGGGATCGGAAGTCATGCGCGCATACAAGGTCGTCGGATAGAGCATCTGGTGATCGATGCCCATGGAATCGAGGCCACGTAGCCGCGCCTCGGGATCGGAAAGATCGAAACTGCTGAGGGGGAAATCGTCATTCGTGGAAGACGCGCCGAACTCTTTGAGGACTCGGGCCGGCTCGTTGCCGGGCTGGCTACCAGGACCCAGAGCATGGGGAATGATCTGGCCTTCAACTAACCAACCGTTGGTCCAGCGACCCATATCAGAGCCGTCCGAAACACGCGTAGGCCGTGGACGCCTGGCAACATATTCCGTGGGCAGCGTTTCCCACATGCGCGGGCTCATCATCGCATGCGCATCCGCATCATAAAGCCGGTAACCTTGCAGCATCGATTCTTCCCTCGTGAACTAGCGTAGCACTTCCCGGTCCGCGAGATCCTTGATCTGAGCGCTGGACAACCCCAATAGCTCACCGAACACAGCTTCATTGTCTTCCCCCGCGGTGTGTGCAAATTCCTCGGTGACTTTTTTAGCTTCAGCGAGTCGGACGGACGGACCGGCGCGGGTTACCCAGCCGAGCTGCTGATGGTGGATTTCCCGCGCGAAGCCGCGCTCGCGCAGGTGCGGATCGCGGTAGAGATCCTCGGCGGTTTGCACGACTCCGGCGGCGATTCCGTCACGCTGCAATGTGAGCATCACTTGGTGCGGAGTGTGCTGCAGGGTCCACGACTCCACCAGAGCGTCGAGTTCCTGTTTGTGGGTTACCCGAGCGGCTAAGTCAATGAAACGAGCATCGTTGGCCCATTCGCGGTGTCCTACGAGCTCGCACAAGCGCGCCCACTCTTCCTCGGTTTCGACAGAGATCACACACCATCGATCATCGCCCTGGCATTGATAACAGCCGTGCGGCGCGGCGAAGGGAGAGAAATTTCCCTGCGGCTCAGGCTCGCGGCCATTGATGAGCCATTCCAGGTATGCAGGGCCCAGCATCGAGGCGGCGGTTTCCGCCTGCGAGATGTCGATGTACTGGCCCTTGCCGGTACGGCCGCGAAAGTGCAGCGCAGCCAAGATGGCTAGCGCGCCATAGGACGGGGCGACATAATCCGGAAATGCCGTCTGACATCCCGCACCGGGTCGCTCGATTGCGGGATCGCGCCAGAGATAAGTCATTCCCGAGAAGGCCATGAGGATGGGACCAAAACTGACGAAATCGCGGCGCGGACCTGTCTGGCCGAAAGCCTGCAGGCTCGCCATGATGATATCCTCGCGAACTTCTTTCATGCGCGGATAATCCAGACCCCAGCTTGCCATGACGCGCGAGCTGAAGTTCTCGGCGACGACGTCGGATAAAGCAATAAGTCGTTTGGCGAGCGCCAGCCCTTCCGGATGTTTCATATTGATAGCGATTCGCTTTTTGTTGCGATGGCTTTCCAGGTCCGAGGCGATCTGGAACCGCTGGCCGCGCTGCGGGCTCCGCACGACTCGGCCGGCTTCAACGGTGATGACTTGGGCGCCATGTTCGGCCAGCAAACTTCCAAGCGCGGGGCCGACGATGCCGGTGGGAAAACTGAGAACTCGAATGCCGGCGAAGGGCAATGAATGGGTGCTCCCTTCCGATGATCCGCGAAGCCCGTCCAGCCACGGTGAGGATTTTACAAATTCGTTGGTAACTGCCCGCTGATGTTCTCCCAGTAGCGGAGCTCCCTGCTCAATGCGCCACGGGCTTTCAGAAAACCTGTAAGGATCGCCGGGAAAGCGATGCCGTCCGAGATGAGGATGCTCGACTTCCACGACGTATTCTCGATGTTTCGTCTGCGGGTCGTCCAAGAAAGCGCTGGGCGCATTGATAGGCGAGGCCGCCAACCGATGAGATTGAAACTCCTCGAAGAAAGTTTGCGTATCGGAGGTCACGGTGCGCGCCTCGATAATCCGATCGAGGACAGGCCGCAACGGATGGCGGTTCTGCACGTTTTCGAGTTTGGGGTCCCTAAGCTCCGGAGGATTTCCCAGCCACTCGACCAAACGTTTCCAGTGGTCCGGCTGATTGCAAAAAATTCGCGCATAACCGTCTTTACATTTGTAGGTTTCGGCGACGGTGGTCGATTGACTGTGACCCGTGCGCTCCGGAATCTCGCCCGTTACACTGTACCGCGTGATGATCCTCAGAAACGGATCGGCGACGAGAACATCCTGAAGAGAAACCTCCACGTGGTCGCCACGGCCCGTGCCGCGCCGGTTGTAGAGCGCCACCAGAGTTCCGAAGGCGGCGTGAACCGATCCTAGATGGCACGCAACGTCACACGGACCCACTAGCGGCGCGCGTCCCGGATAGCCGCAGAGATTCATCAAACCGCCCATGGCGAAAGCAACAATATTGGGCGCTTTGAAGTCGCGATATGGACCCGTGAGACCAAAGCCGGTGATCGAGGTCACGACCAGCGATGGGTTGATAACTTGCAGCGCCCGGTAACCGATGCCGATCCGATCCAGGTATCCGAGCGGCCGATCTTCAATCAACACATCCGCATTCGCTACCAGCGCGCGGAATGTAGTTTGTCCTTGCTCAGTTTCGAGATCGAGGACGATGCCCTTCTTGTTCGTGTGATAACCGGCAAATGACAGGCTTCCGTCAGGATGCGCAATATCATTTTTGAACGGTCCTGCGCGCCGCATTGGATCGCCTCCCGGCGGCTCGATGAGAATCACCTCCGCGTCGAGATTGGCGAGCAGCATACCGCAATAACCTCCCCTGCGACTGGTAAGATCGAGCACACGTAATCCCGAGAGTGCGCCGGAGGAATCCAATGCGGCAGACATTTTGAAGTTCCGTCAACGGATCATTTTAGGGCTTGAGGATGGAAGTGGGCTTTCCGCTGCTATCGTATACTTCAACGGGACCATAGGGTTCCAAGACCGATTGAATCTTTAGAGCATCCCCCACCGCGACAAGTTGCATCACATCGGGGTCGAGGTACTTGCGTGCCACGCGCTGCACATCCTCTGCCGTGACGGCCATGATTTTGGCTGGGTACGTATCCCAATAGTCTTCCGGCAAGCGGAACCGGATGCGCGAAACGGCCAACCCTAGAATCGCAGTCGGCTGTTCCAGCGACAATGCAAAGCGCGCTGCGATGGCGCGTTTGCCGTCTTCCAATTCGGCGGACGGAACGGTTTGGTCTCGCATGCGGCGAATTTCTTTAAAAAACTCCACGAGGGCTCCCGCGGTCACTTCCGTGCGCATATTCCCGCCTGCGCGCCAGGGTCCAGGGTAGCGCGGAGCACTAAAATTGCTATAGACGCCGTAGGTGTAGCCCTTCTCTTCGCGGAGATTCAAGAATAGCCGCCCCGAGACGCCACCGCCAAGGATATGGTTCATGACCACCATAGGAATATAGTCCGGGCTCCGGCGCTCGATGGCGATATTGCCTAGCGCGACGGTTGTTTGGACTGAGTTAGGGCGGTGGACGAGATAGGCCTTGCGCGCGGTGGCCGCAATGGGATTAGGGGGCCAGTTCCGCTTAACATCGCTCTGTTGCCAACCGGCAAACCATTTTTCCAGCCGAGGGATGAGTTCTGAGGCGCGAACATCGCCGGCGATTGCAAGCAGGCTGTTTTGCGGAGCATAGCGCTCTCGATGCCATTTCATCAGCGCTTCTCGTGTCAGCGAGTCTAATGATTCGCTCGTCGGTGAAACCGTGGCGGCGGGATGATCGCCGTAAACGGCGTGGTTAAAACGCTCATTGACGAGGAAGTTCGCTGCCGAACGTTGTTGGCGGAGCTGAGCGCGTAGCCTTTGTGTCAATTTCTCCAGTTCGTCCCGTGGAAAACTTGGGTTGAGAAGCACGTCGACAGCCAGGGCAAACCAGGAATCGAAATTATCGCTCAGACCGGAGGCGCTAAGCACGACCTGGGGGGAGCCGAAGGAACCGGCGGCTCCGAGGGTGGCGCCCAGGCGATCGATTTCCTCCGCGATCTGTACGCTTGTGCGCGATTGCGTGCCTTCACGCAGCATGTGCGCCGTAGCGTTAGCCAAGCCGCTCATGCTCGGCGGCTCGAAGAGGGCGCCGGCACCGCTGATATGCAGCTGCACGAAGACAGAAGGCGTGCGGTGATCTTCCAGGATCAACACGGTCAGCCCGTTCTCCAGTTTGGCCTCAACGGGTTTGGGTAGTTTTACCCGCAGCACGTCCCGCGACAACGGAGCTTGGTTTTTGCGCTCGACCTTGCTGGCGGGCGTTTGAATCGATTCCTGAGCGTAGAGCAACGGCTCGTCCAGGAGGGCGACGCCGGCAAAAAGCAGCGCGATAATGCACGCTGAAGCTCTCAAAAGGGCTTTCCTAGGCATACTTTCCTGAATCTAATGATGATCCGCTGTAGGTTGTACTCCCGTCAGCTTGGGCACGGTCGTAACGACGGTTCGTTGGGTCTCCTTTAGGTAGGTCCGCGCGACCCGCTGAAGATCTGCTTTAGTGACTTGGTTGTATTTGTGATGCACCGAATTGATCAGCTCTGGATCGTTGTAATAGACGGCGTAGTGACCGAAAGCGCTAGCCCGCACGCGGGTGCTGTAGCGCTGCTGCGCGCGCTGGCGGCGCAACTGCATTTGCACCTTACTTAACTCCCAGTCGGTGATCTCCTCGTTTTGCGCTCGTTCTATTTCTTCATAGACCAGTTTCTCAAGAACCGCCAAGTCGGTTCCAGGCCGCGCTGTAATGGAGAACCAAAAAAGCGAAGGGCCGCGCCGCTCGTCCGGCCCGGCGGCAGCGCTGAGCGCCACCTCCTTGTCCTTTATCAACTTCTGATAGAGACGCGACGACACGCCGCCCGACAGCACCTGCCCCAACACGGAAAGCGCGTACCAATCCGGCGTATCACCCGCCGGAATTTTGTAGACGATATCCAGGCGCGGAGCATGCGCGAAAGTGTCCTCGATGAGCTTGCGTCGTTCGGTTTCCTGTTCCGGTTCGGCGACGTCGGGTATGGGGGGAGCTGGTTGCGCGGGGATACGGTCGAAATATTTCCTGACCAGACTCAAGGCCACATCGGTCTGGAAGTCTCCCACCAACGACAACACGGCATTATTGGGCGCATAGTAAATGCGGAAAAAATCGGCAGCGTCTTGAACCGTAGCGGCGTTTAGATCGTGCATCGAACCGATAACGGAATGTTTATAAGCGAAATTGTCATAAGCGGTCTCGATCACCGCCTCGTAGGTTTTACCATAGGGGCGGTTATCGTAGTTTTGCCGGCGTTCCTCTTGCACCGTTTGCCGCTGGTTGTCCAAGTTGGCCTGCGTAATAATCAGCGCGCCCATACGGTCCGCCTCGAGAAAAATCCCCAGCTCTAACTGGTTGGCCGGCAAGGTCTCAAAGTAGTTGGTCCGGTCGGCGTTCGTGGTGCCGTTGGCGGTGCCGCCGTTGTTTTGCACCAGGATGAAATGCTCCCCCTTGCCGACATTCTCCGAGCCCTGAAACAGCATATGTTCGAATAGATGGGCGAAGCCGGTCCGCCCCGCCCGCTCGTCGCGCGAGCCGACATTGTAGGTGGCACAGATGGAATAGGTTGGAGCGCTATGATCTTCCGCGAGGATGACCCGGAGACCGTTATTCAGTCTGAATTCTTTGAAGGCGACGTCGAAAGATTGGGTGGCCTTGACGGCGGTCTGATCGGACTCGGATTCGGCGCTCTCAAGCAAGGTCCCGGAGACCATCGAAACCAGGACGATCAATGCCGCCACAAACGCTCTGGCTGTTTTCACTTGCTGTCCGTGCATTGCGCCAACTTCGATTTACCCGACCCTTCAAGATAAGAGTATATTGCCATCAGGGCAGCTTCGGCAAGATCATAAGCGAGATTTTGCCGTTGACTCCTGCAGCACAACGGAATAAGGGAGAGGCCAGCAAAAATAACTCATGTCCGTAGGAGGAGCTACATGAAAACCTCGTGGGAATCAATGACCGTCGATAACAGTCCGATGCGCCTTTACCTATGTCAACCGGAAAGTACGGCCGCGGTTCCGGCAATCGTTGTTATTCAGAACCAAGATGGTGTTGCCGAGTTTACACAGGAAATGACCCGCCGGGTGGCCGAGGCGGGTTACGTGGGCATAGCTCCGGACCTCTATCACAGGAATACGCCGGAGATTAACGCCGATCACCAAAAGCGCGCGGGCAGTCGTCGAGATGCTGGCGTCATCAATGATGTCAATGCCGCAGTGGATTTTCTGCGCGGTTGCGCTACCGCCGATCCAAGTAGATTGGGCATCGTGGGATTTTGCATGGGCGGCCGCGTTACGTGCTTGATGGCCGCGGCCAATCCCATGTTCCGCGCAGCAGTGGATTTTTACGGAGGGGGCGTTTACAAGGCTTGGGGTGACGGTCCGGCGCCCTCGGATCGCGTCGCTGAGATTCATTGTCCGATCCAGGGTCATTTCGGTGAATTAGACAAGAACCCTCCAGCCGATGAAATGCGCACGCTCGATGCCGAGTTAACACGATTAGGAAAGCCCCATGAGTTCTATTTTTATCCCAATGCCGGCCACGCCTTTAACCGCAAAGGTTGGGATGGCTATCGTCTCGAAGCCGATACAGCATCTTGGCCACGAACGTTAGACTTCTTTAGAAAACATCTGCTGGACGTGGCGCCGAAGAGAGTAGCGGCCTCACGCTAACCTGAGAACAAAACGATGAAACCAAAATCATGCTTCCTCTTACCTCTGATATTCATCCTTCTCATCCTATCCGTGCCCGTCATGAACGCGGCTGAGCCCAGGGCCGTGAACATTGGCTGGACCGGCGGTTCGAGTTGGACGTCGCTGCCGGACAGAATCGCCACTGAAAGAGGCTTCTATGAAAAGGAAGGACTGCGGGTTCGTTACATTCAGTTCCAGGGCACGAACTTAATGCTCAGCGCATTACTGGCCAACGAGCTCGATTATGTCACCATTTTGCCGTTTATCGCCGGTGCCGCCACGCGTGGTCTGCCGGTGAAAATCGTTGCCGCGACCACCAAGGCGAGCGGCTATGCCATCGTGGCCCGATCGGACATCGACAGCATCAAGGCGCTTAAAGGAAAACGGATTGCCATCAACAGCTTCGGCAGCTCGGCGGACTTTGCGATTTACCAACTGCTTAGCCGAAATGGATTGGATCCCAACAAAGACGTCACCCTGCAAGCGATCGCCGGCAGCCCGGACGCACGTTTCGCCGCGCTGCTCGGCGGCTCCGTCGAAGCCACCGTCGTCAGCAGTCCATTCGAGTATCGGGCTGAACAAAAAGGATTCAAGACCCTTTTGTCGGTAAAAGAGACCGCGGAATTCGTGCGCATCCCCATTGCTGGCCTGAGCACCACGCAGCGAAAGATCGAAAAGGAACCGGATGAGATCGTGCGGGCGTTGCGCGGCCTGCGCGCGGCAATCCTATTTCTCCAAAGCCAACGGGAAATCGGCGTCGGACTGCTTGAAAAGTTGCTCAAACTCGACCGTCCCGCCGCTGAAAGATTTTACTCGGTTTATCGCGACCAATATAATCCAGACCTAACGGTGCCGGACTCCGTAGCCGAGGAATGGATGGCCGTGGGTACCTTTAGAGCGAAGGAAAAGATCACCGTCAAACCTCAGGTGGTTTATGACTGGACCTTTGCCGAGAGAGCGAAACGCTAAAGACACCCAAGCGCCAACTTGAGCGGCTAAAGGGAGGGATCATGAAAAGCGGTAAAATCTTTTCTTTCTTGTTCCTGATCCTGGTTATCAAGAATTTCACACCCGACGTTGGATACGGCCAAGACAAGATCCGCATCGGGGTGCCGTTATTTCCCACGGTTTCATTTCCGGTATTTATCGCGCAGGAGAGAGGCTTTTTTGAAAAGAATGGTTTGAAAGCCGAAATCATCAGGATCAATAGCGAGCCGACGACTTATCAAGCATTGATTTCAGGAGACATCGATGCCACGTCGGGCGCGCCCACCGGCTTAGTTCAATCGAACTTGCAAGGCGTGCCGGTGGTTTCGCTGGGGAGCTGGGACAATCTGGTTTCGTACACAGTTGCAACTAAAGAAAAAATCGACGATCTATCCCAATTGAAAGGAAAAAAAATCGGCATCAACCGACTCGGCGGCAAATCGTCGCTGATTCTTCGGGTCATGCTGGAGGACGCCGGCCTCAATACCACAAAGGACGTCACCTTGCTGCAACTCGGCGGCTCACAAGAACGGCTGGCCGCACTGATGCGCGGGGGGATTGACGCGGCGCCCGTGGATTTTGCGTTTGAGCCCAAAATGAAACAGCTGGGCTTTTTTCTCGTCACCGGCAAAAAAACGCCCTTCATGAATGGCCCGATCACGGTGAAGGTCTCTTCTTTACAGTCGAATCGACCTAAATGGGTGCGCTTCGTCAAGTCTTATTTGGAAGCGACCCGCTACATAACTACAAATAAAGAAGGCTCCATAGAAGTGTTACGTCGCGCCGTCGGCATCGACGACAAAGAAACTTTGGATTACGCCTATGACCAAATGCGCGCACGCGCAGATGTTGACTTGATTCCACCGGACGCTGCGGTCGAGAACCTGATAAAAATGGTCGCCTATGTCGACAAACGCGCGTCGTCAATAGAAAAAAGCAAGCTAGCGGACTATTCGATCTTAAAGGAGCTGGGACAAGGGAAGCCTGCAAAAAAATAACCCGCATGATGAAGTGGCGGATTTCGAACCCATCACTCCATTACTCCAACACCCTTTGATTTAGTATGAGCGAGATTCGTTTCGTCGATACCACCCTGCGTGATGGACAGCAAAGTCTCTGGGCCCTCGGCATGAAAACAGGAGCCATGCTGCCGATCGCGTCGCAAATGGATCGGATCGGCTTCGAATCGATGGAATTTTTCGTCTCGGTCATGATCAAGAAGTACGTCCGCGAGCATAAAGAAAATCCATGGACCTGGCTGCGCGAGGGAACCAAACAATTTAGCCGCACCCGGCTAAGAAACCACGGTGGCATGCACGGTTCCGGCGCTTTTGAAAAACTGCCCCACTCGGTGATGCGCCTGCTGATCGAGCGCATCGTCTCCTACGGCATAACCTTGACGCGGACTTCCAATTGCTGGAACGATTTCCACAGTCTTAAAGAGGAGCTGCATCAGTTGCGCGAGGTTGGGATGGAAACGATTGTGAATCTGATCTATTCCGTTTCGCCCCGTCACTCCGATGGCTATTATGCCGAAAAAGCCCGGGAGGCAGCTTCCATCCGGCCGTATCGGATTTGCTTCAAAGACGTGGGCGGCCTGCTCACGCCGGAACGCGCCCGAACCCTGATTCCGGTTGTTCTTCAAAACGCCGGCGACGTTCCTGTGGAGTATCACGCCCACTGCAACAACGGTTTGGCACCGCTCTGCTATCTCGAAGCCGCGAAACTCGGTATCACAACGTTCCATACCGCGATTCCGCCGCTTGCCAACGGTTCCTCACAACCTTCCATTCTCAACGTGTCCAAAAATCTCCGGGCCCTGGGTTATACGCCGCTGATCCATGAGGAGGAAGTCAGACCGGTCGAGGCGCACTTTACGGCCGTCGCCAGGCGGGATGGACTGTCCATCGGGAAGCCATTTGCCTACGAAGAGTCACAGTATTTGCACCAGGTCCCGGGCGGAGTCATTTCCAACTTGCGCCATCAACTGCGGCTCGTGGGGAAAGAAACCAAGTTACCAGAGACTCTGGACGAAGCCGCACGCGTGCGCGCGGACTTCGGTTACCCCATCATGGTGACTCCACTCTCGCAGTTCGTCGTCAGCCAGGCAGCGATCAATGTCATCGTCGGCGAGCGCTACAAGGAAGTCACCGACCAAGTGATCCAATACGCGCTGGGATTCTGGGGTAAAGAAGCACCCGGGCTCATGGATCCTGACGTGAAAGATAAAATATTGAGCCGCAGGCCGGGCCAAAGATTGGCAAGACTGGGAACCGCCCGAACCTTCACTGGAAGAGGTCCGGAGAAAATTTGGTGGGCCTTCACTCTCCGACGAAGAGCTGTTGCTCCGGGTTTATGCTGGTGAGGACGCGGTGAAAGCCATGAATGCCGCCGGAACACCCCGAGAGCACTTGAACGGAACGCAGCCTCTGATTCGTTTGATCGAAGAGCTCAGCAAAAAAAGGGACTGCAACCAGGTTTTCATAAGTAAACCCGGCCTTTCGCTCACCCTCGGCAAGCGCAACTGACGGGTTCAAACCGTCGAAGTGGTTCCAGAACTGACCAAAGCTATTTTAAAATTTTTCTTGGATTATGGATGACCGAATCTGAAAACAGATGACTCACGCAAAGACGCAAAGCACGCCAAGTTCAGAGAAACAAAAAGATATTTTCTTTTCGCTCTTGGCGTCTTGGCGCGATAATTTTTCGAAGTCGTTCTGTTTAGTGTACTGAGCCGACCCAAATCGGCTTAGCAAGGAGGAAAAAAATGGCATCAGCAAACTGGCGAGGAACCGTCGGCGTCGTGAAGCCCACCTACGAGTCAGGCTCTCTTGTTGAGTTTATTCGCTTGCTTCCAGAGGGAGTCGGAGTCATCCCTGTTTACGCGGGGATCAAGCAGCACACCGAGAGCGGCTATCTCGACGCGCTGGAAACCTATCACGAGCGTGTCGCCGAGCTTGCTAGAATCGGGGTCGACCTCATGCATCCTGAAGGCGGCCCGCCGTTCATGGTGCGGGGTTACAAGAGCGAGCAAGAGATCGTGGGACAATGGGAAGAGAAATACAAAGTGCCCATCTTTACCTCCGGCATGACCCAGGCCGCGGCGCTCCGAGCTTTAGGAATCAAGAGATTCGTCGGCTGCACCTACTTTCGCGACAACAAGCTCAACGATCTTTTCACACGCTATTTTACCGACGCGGGCTTCGAAGTGCTCGCGATGGAAGGCATGGACACTTCACCTGGTGAAGCGGGCAATCTGTCGACAGCGGAGATCTACCATCATCTCAAGCGATCGTTTCTAAAACATCCCGGTGCTCAGGGTATTTATCTTCTCGGTTCCGGCGCCTGGCGCGTCGTCGATATCGTGGCGGCAGAGGAAGATCTTGGAGTACCGGTGGTCCATCCCGTCGCCGCGCGAGTCTGGTACGTACAGAAGCAGCTCCGCGTGCGCCAACCGGTTCAGGGCGCAGGGCAGCTACTGAGAGAGCTGCCGTAATTGTCAAAGAGATTCGATTTTCCCGGGGCGTCCGGCCTCCGACGATTTGGTGTCCCGTGTGCAACCAGCGCACACAGCAGGCAGCGCCCAGCGTTTCGGTTCGAGCTCTTATATTGGCGCTGGGTCGTTTTGGTCTAGTCGCTGCGGCGCAAGTGAAATCGTTGGAGAAGCGCTGGGCAAAGCACCGGAAGGAAAACGGCCTTGATCGAAATGGTAAGCCCAACCTGCCTGTATCCACGGGTTCTAACCTTCAGGAACCGCACCGTCATTCGCACGATCCTACTTAACGATATCACTTCAACTTTAGCGAGACCTCGAGCTCGAAGCGCGAGAAGGCGTGTCGGTGGATGGAGGATTTACCCTCGGCGCTAGCGAGTGTTGTCCGAAGATAGGCTGCGACTTGTTAGGGAGAAGGGCCGCCGCCCCTGGCAGTGTTTGGCAGCGAGAAGATTGTTGACAACTTGGGGTAGCTGGTGGATATTGCAACCGATTCAAATCTATTATAATTCGTGGAGCCGCCCTAGGAGATGGGCCGACCGGCATTTGTCATCTCCTTAACGCGGCTCACTTAATAGTTAGCCGCACGGATAGCGGCCGAAATTCCGGCGGTTCTGTTAACCGTCGTTATGAAGATATTTCGGCCGTTTTTCGTGCTAATGATGGGCAATGCGTTTCGACATCATAGTTCGCCGCCGATGTGAGACAGCATTTGGAGGCATTACGGCGCGAGAACGATCACGGCATTCGAAGGACTCGAGCGACAGCTCTTGCACGAACCGTTGGTCGGGACACGGAACCGAAAACCTTTGCGTCCGAATCCTGTTGCTCCTTGGGAGCTACGAATCGGAAACCTCCGGGTCATTTTATGAAGTTATTCCTGGCGACCCTGGCGTCGTCCGTATCGTGGCCGTAGGGAAGAAGGAAGGAAATGTTGTTCGAATCGCTGGTAAGGAGATCAAGCTATGAAAACCATTAAGCTTGCAGCGCTTCACGGTCGCTGGCAGAGTACGCGAAGGAATTGGATGACCAAATAGTAGTTATCACCGACCGCACTAAACCTGTTGCCCCGTTGTTCCATTAAGGAATGTGGATCGAGAATCCCTAGCCCTGAGCTCGCATCCAGAGTTTTTGGAAATCAGTCGCGAAGTCACGCCGGCAATTTGCTCCTGCAAGACTTTGTCTCTAGAGGAGATGAAAAAAGCAGTTCTACCGCGCCGAGAGGCATAACAAAAGGATGGAGCGAACCCGAAAAACACGTCGCTCATCCTGAGCGTTAGACGGAATTCTTCACCTCAGGAGACCATCAAGCCAGCGAGCTTGGAGGAACGAAGCCATACGGTGGCGTTCAAGGGTCTCCTTTCGGATTTTGAACATTGAACTTTGAACCCTTGAACTCTAGTCCTTCCATCGCGTCGGTCGCAACACCCGTCCTGGGAAAGCCCCTGTCGCTGCGCCGTTCTCGATGACGACTTCCCCGTTTACCACCGTATGATGCACGCCGGTGGCCCGTTGGATCATACGGGTCTCGTTGGCCGGAAGATCTCGAACGTACTCGGGTTCCAAGGTGTTGATCGTCGCCGGATCGAAGACTCACAAGATCCGCGGCAAAGCCGGGCCGGACCAAACCGCGATCGCTGAGTCCGAAAAGTGAAGCGACGCGGAACGTTAGCCTGGAAACCGCCTCTTCCAGCGGCATGATCCCGCAATCCCGCACCCAGCGGCCCAGGAACGCGGTACAATAACCGAACCTGGCATCGTAGCCCATGTGAGCGCCGGCATCGGATTGGCCAACCATAACGGAAGGGTGTTTGAGGATTTCGCAGACCGCCTGCGGATCTCCCTGGGTATTGGTATGCACGAAGCGGGTCTCGAGATCTTCTTCGAGGGATAAGTCCAAGAAACAATCCAGACCGTCTTTTCCCTGGGCCTTGGAAATCTCTTCCACAGACTTTCCCTCGAGTGGCTTATTTTTCGATAGCTTGACGTGGTCGACAAAAATCACATCCCACCGTCTCGGAAAAACCGACGGGGATCGGTCCTCGATCGCTTCCGCTCGCAGTTTTTTTCGCACATCAGGATCGGCGAACATCTTTTTGCGTGCCTCCACCGTCGTAAACATGGCCGCCTTCCAGGTCGCAAACTCATCGAAGCACTGCGCATCGAGCAGAGTGTACCGATTCTGAAAGGGTTTGGCCTGGGTCATCGCGTAGATCGGCAACCCTTCTTCCCTGAAGACGCGCTCCGTGTTTGCCAGCATCTCCTGCCAGTGGTTAGGACGACTCCAGCTATGGCTGATGCTCTGCCACAGGACAGGCCGTCCCGTGCGCCGTGCGAGATCCGCAGCGTAATCGATACGTCCGCGCGAGTCCGCGCCGCCTCCGCTCAACTGCACGACCCCGGCGTTCATCTCAGCCAGCACGTCCAATAATGACCCTAGCTCTTCCTTGGAAGCGAGACGGCTCGCCACCGGCTTTTTGTCTTCTCTCATATGGCGAGGATTCTGGTTGGTGGAAAAACCGACCGCGCCGGCCTCCATACCTTGTCGAACCAGAAATTGCATCTCTGCGATCTCCTCCGGCGTCGCCTCCCGCTCTACCGCATCTTCGCCCATGACGTAATGACGCACCGCGATATGGCCGACGAGGGCCGCAACATTGATGCCGAGTCGCGTTCCGAGGACGTCGAGATATTCTTTGGTGGAAGTCCACCTCCATTGGATGCCTTCTTCGAGCACACGGCGGCTAATCGCCTCGACACGAACGAAGCTCTTGATCACGGCCTCGCGGTCCTCGGGCTTCGCCGGCGCCAAGCTCAAGCCGCAGTTGCCGATTACGACAGAAGTGACACCGTGAAAGCAGGACGAAGTGCCCAGAGGATCCCAAAACAATTGAGCATCAAGATGAGTGTGCGGATCAATAAAACCGGGCGCCAACGCCAAGCCATCGAGATTAAGCGTCCTCCGAGCAGCGCCGCTAATTCGTCCGATCTCAACGATCTCTCCGCCTGCAACGGCGACGTCGCCATTGAAGCTCGGCATACCCGAGCCGTCGTAAATCCGTCCATTTTTAAGCACCAGGTCGTACATTGAGTTCTCCTTTCTTTCACGCAATGAAGACGCTCAAACCAAGGGTGCAGGAATCTGCATCAACCAGAACTTAGACGAAGTGGCCGCACGCGGTCAAGCGCCCGGTCCCAGGTACAACCTGAACGCCGGACTGTCGAATTGTTGCGCGTGTATTCTACTATGACATATATAACTCACCGGGACTGGTAGACTTCCCATGGAGGTAGATTTGTGAAACAAAACAGTGTTGCGATTCTTCTTTTTCTTTTAACCTCGTTCTCGGATGCCGGCGCGCAGGAAAAAAAATTGCAGCCTGCATTTGAGAAATGAGATAAGGGAAATCGATATCAATCCTCTGATAGTCTTGGAGAAAGGCAAAGGGGCCGTAGCGGTGGATTGTTTGATGACGCGAAAGCTAGCCGACGTATGAAGATCGAAAACCTTACATTTATTCCCCATCGCCTGAAACGGCGCGGGCGCTGGCAGACGGCCAGCTACACCGCGGATTTCGTCGATGTCTTTTACGTAAAGATTCAAACCGACGAGGGAGTCACCGGGATCGGCGCGAGCTCCGTGGTTCCGAACGGGCGCGGTGATCCGTTCCTTGAAGGAGTTGAAACGGTCAAAACCGGAGCCTGCGATCTTTTCGCAGGAAAGAACCCACTGCAAATCAATCCCTTGATGGATGCTTTGAACGCGGCGGTGCTCGGGTACAAGCGCCACAAGGCTGGAGTCGAACTAGCGCTTTACGATCTGATGGGCAAGGCGCTCAACGTTTCGCTCTCGACCCTGTTGGGCGGCGCAACGCGCGATGTCATTCCTGTAATCCGAATGCTAAGCATGGGAAGCTCTGTCGAAATGGCCGAAACAGCTTCAAAGTTTGTTCAGCAAGGCTATCGCCATCTGAAAGTTAAGCTCGGAACCGACCCGGCCGGAGACTTGGAGCGCTTTAAGACGGTGCGCAGCACCGTGGGACCTCGGGTGGCTCTGACCGTGGACTTCAACGGCGCCTATGACGCGGCCACCGCAATCGCGGTGATAGCGAGCTTGGTTCCACTAGACTTAGCGATGGTCGAGCAACCTGTGCCGGGGAATGATCTCAAGGGAATGGCGGCAGTAACCCAAGCCGTTAAATCCATCATCCTGGCCGATCAAGGAGTTGAGTCTTCCGGAGAGGTTTTTCAAGTTGCCGCCGCAAACGGCGCGAAAGCCGTCAGCATCAAGCTCCTCAAATTTGGCGGACTACGGGAAAGCGTCGCCGCGGCACGGGTATGCGAGGCCGCCGGACTCATCTGCCACGTCGGTGGAATGGCTTCGTCGAGCCTGATCGATGCGGCACAGGCCCATTTTGTGAGCGCCATGCCGAGCGTCGTCACGCCCTGCGAAGTCGGCGAGTTCGCAGCGCTGGACGGTGATTTGGTCGAGGGCTTGAAGATAGTCAATGGACACGTTCAAGTGCCCACCGGTCCCGGCCTGGGCGTAAACTTAACGGTATAGCCCCACTCGCAACGAAACATTCTTCTTCACCCGTAACCCCCTTAGGTTTGGAAATCCGACCGAACTCGGTTAGCTGATTCTTTGAATGCTCAGCTGAGGTTCGTACAACATCTGAATCACGATTCCATCGGGGTCGGCACAGTAAAAGGACGCGCTGCCATCTCGATGGATTTTGAAAGGGTGAACGATCTTCACGCCTTTCGCCTTGAACTCCTGCTCTAGCTCTTTGACCCGTTCGACAGTCTCGACCACGAAGCCCAAATGATCGAGTTGGCGTTCCACCGCCTCCGCCACAAAATTCTGCGCCACTTCATGCAACGCAATATTGTCGCAGCCGGAAGAAAGATACACGTTTTCCGGGTCCGGCTCCCAGACAACATCCATTCCTAACATGTCTTGATAGAATTTCTTGGAACGCGCGATATTCCTAACCTTCAGGGCGATGTGGCGCATCCCTTTCAGTCCAGTTATGCGACCCATGTTTCGTAATATATCACACCGCGCCATAAATGTGGCGCCATGGGGGAGGTGGCACTTGTCTGGCATCTCGAAAAGCGGGATAGTTTGTCTATGAAAGAGGCTCTTTGGTGGCGGACAGAAGCCGACGGAAAAATTCTCTGCACCTTGTGTCCGCGTTTCTGTCGCCTAGGGGACGGCCAGGCCGGTTTCTGTTACATCCGTAAGAACGTTGGCGGTAAACTCTATTCGCTCGGCTACGGCACATCCACCGGTTTCGCCATCGATCCCATCGAAAAAAAGCCGCTGAATCATTTCCTGCCCGGCACGGGCGTGCTTAGCTTTGGCACCGCCGGCTGTAATCTCGGCTGCCGCTTTTGCCAGAACTGGAGCATCAGCAAAGCAAAGCTTGACGAAGCGCACAGTCTAGGCGCCAGCCCAAAAAAAGTCGTCCAGTTGGCAATTCGAAACCAGGTTCCGAGTATTGCGTTTACTTACAACGACCCGGTGATCTGGGGGGAATTTGTCATTGATATATCCCGTCTCGCCCGCGAACAAGGTCTAAAGAGCGTGATGGTCACGGCGGGTTACATCACTCCCGAGGCAAGACCGGAGGTTTATCGCTACATCGACGCAGCCAACGTCGATCTAAAAGCGTTCACCGATCGCTTCTATCACAAGGTCACATTTTCACATCTCGATCCTGTACTCGATACCCTCAAGTGGCTGAAAAATGAAACGGACATCTGGTTCGAGATCACCAACCTGATGATACCCAGCGAAAATGATTCCCCGGAGGAAACCCGGAAACTTTGCGACTGGGTACTGACGCATCTGGGGGACAGTGTGCCGCTTCACTTCACCGCGTTTCATCCAGACTTTAAAATGACCGACAAACCGAAAACCCCCGCCGCAAGCCTGAAACGCGCCCGGCAGATCGCGTGTTCCGCGGGTATCAAGTACTGCTACGTGGGCAATGTCTTTGACGATGAGGGGCAAACCACCTATTGCCCCGCTTGTAGCAAAGCGCTGATTCGTCGCTCCTGGCATGACATTCTGGAATACAACCTAGATGGCGACTGTTGTTCCTGCGGACAATCGATCCCCGGTCGGTTCTTAGTCAAAAGCTCGGTGCCCAGGCCACGGAGCGGCAGAAGAGCTTATCCTCTTGGGCTTTAGAGCTTCTTTCCTCTCTCCCTAGCGAAAAAGTCAATTATGTGTTTTATAAAGGAAATCCTCGATTAATAAATAGCGTCTGCGCTTATGGCTAAAATCGCAAAACCGCCCACTCAGCCTTATCCCGACCTCACCATTCTCGAAGATATCAGCACCTTGATCAGCCATTCGCGTGATCTCCAACAGACCCTCAATAGCATCGTGGCTACGGTGGCGGAACGGATGGAAACCGAGGTTTGCTCCATCTATATTCTCGACCGCCAGAACAAACGGCTCACCCTGCGCGCGACCATGGGACTGGACGAGGAGTCCGTAGGCAAGGTGTCCATGGGCACGGGGGAGGGCCTAACGGGACTAGTCATTGAGAGAATGAAGCCGGTGATGGTCGTCGATGCCCTAAAGCATCCTCGTTACAAATACTTTCCGGAAACCCACGAAGAACGCTTTCACTCCTTTCTTGGCGTTCCGCTCATCGACCAAAAATTACCGCTGGGAGTCCTGGTCGTTCAAACTTCACGGCGACGCGAGTTCTCGCGGGATGAAATACGTTTGCTGACTACTATTTCGGCCCAGGTTTCAAGCATTCTTATTCAAGCTCGCCTGGCGGATTCGCTGCGGAGCAAAGAGGAGGAACGTAAGGAATATCACAAGCGGATGGTGGAAGCGCTGCGCAAGCTGCGCTCTTATGAGGGTAGGCGTCGGGAGAAGACCCCAGGGGCACACCATCGCTGGCGCGGCCGACTGAGGGGTCTCTCCGCCTCTCCGGGTTTTGGCCGCGGCCGCGCCTTCGTTCTCAAACCACGTATGCAAATCAGCGCCATTCAGAAGAAAAAAGCGAAAAATCCCGAGCGCGAGATGGAGCGGTTCCGCGGGGCTGTCGAAAGAGGCATCGAACAGATAAACGTCGTGAAGCATCGAATGAGCGGCCTCATTTCAAAAGAGGAAGGGGCGATCTTCGACGTGTACCGGCTCATTCTCGAAGATCCCGCAATTATCCAACAAATCGAAGCTCAAATCCGAAAGGAACAAGTGATCGCCGAATACGCCATCCGGGTCGTGTTCGAGCAATACCTCCAGTCGATTGCGCAAATCGATGATGCCTATTTGCGCGAACGAACCACGGACGTCAAAGATGCGGCGCAGAGACTTTTGGAGAACCTCTCGGGCGCAACTACTCAGCACATCGAAATTCCCGAAGATGCTGTCTTGGTGGCAGAGGATCTTTCACCGGCCGATCTCAGTATGCTTGAAGGGGACCGGTTTCGCGGCATTGTTCTGGCTACGGGCGGCGTCACCACTCACGCGTCGATTCTGGCGAAATCCTTTGAAATTCCTACTGTAGTGGCCGTAGAGAATTTGCTGGAATCGGTTCATCAGGGAGATGCCCTCGTTGTCGATGGTAACGCCGGTGTGGTCTACGTCAACCCCAGCCAGGAAATCACCCGTGAATATGATCGGCTGGTGCGTGATTATGCCGACCTTAATCGCGAGCTGGAGGAACTGAAGGATGAACCCGCGGAAACTATAGACGGCCACCGGGTCTCGCTCTATGCCAATATCGGTCTCTTAAGCGATATTGCTTTTGCGCATATGCACGGAGCCCAAGGGGTGGGCTTGTATCGCACGGAGATTGCGTTTCTGGCGCACCGAGATTTTCCCAGCGAAGAGGAGCAATACTCCCTGTATAAGCGAGTGGTCGAGGGAATGGCAGGAAAACCGGTGACCATCCGGACCCTGGATATCGGCGCTGATAAATATCCCTCTTACATACGAAGCCCGAGCGTCGAGCCCAATCCGTTTCTAGGATGGCGCTCTATTCGTATATCGCTTGAGGTTGAAGAGGTCTTCAAAACCCAGCTAAGAGCGATCCTCAGGGTGGGTGACCTCGGCCGGGTTAGAATGCTCATACCCATGGTATCGAGCTTGGAGGAGATATTCAAAATCAAAGAACTGGTGGCGGAAGCCAAGGAAGAACTTCGTCACGAAGGTACGCCCTTCGACCGGCAGATGGAGCTCGGGATTATGGTGGAAGTCCCTTCTGCGGTGCAGCTCGCTGATCGCTTTCTCCGGGAGGTGGACTTCCTGAGTATTGGTACGAATGACCTGATTCAATACATACTGGCCGTCGATCGGAGCAACCGGCGAGTTGCTGACCTGTACGAGCCACTGCATCCCGCCGTGCTGTCCGCTTTGCAGACGACAATCGAAGCGGGCAAAAAGGAAGGGAAGCGAGTTGGAATGTGCGGCGAAATGTCGGGTGACCCGCTTTCTGCCCTACTGCTATTGGGAATGGGACTCGAGGAGTTCAGTATGGGCTCCCTATACGTCCCCGTGATCAAGAAAACCATTCGGTCTGTCACCTATCAAGCGGCGAAATCGGCTGCACAAATAGTTCTTGAGATGGATACGGTGGGGGAGATCAAGAAGTATCTTTTCGAACAAATGCGCGAGTTGGGCATGGTGGAGCTGTTAGAGATGTACCATTGACGTCACGATCGGGATACCGACGCTTGTCTTCGGTCGAGGTTTGATTTCGTAATCAGAATAGGGTATAAAATAATTCGAACGATCGTTCGAACACCACCTCCTGAAGGGATTCGTTATGGGTAAAATCTCTACTTTTGATGATTGGATTGATAACTTTCGGCAATGGCAAAAAGATATCGGCTACGATCCGGAACTGCTGGGTGACTACACGTTCGAAACCAAGCTGGGCGAGTTGCACAGCCCGGAAATTGAGTTCGGAGATTTCAAGGGACAGCGCAAATGGGAGCGTATTGGCCAAATCCCGAATCAGTCGATCCGCGATGCTCTGATGAATCTAATCGTCTATCAGGGGGACACCGAGTTCGCATCGGTGGAACAACAAAAAAACTTGCTAGATACCGCGCCCACGGAATACGATCGCCAGGCGCTTACCCGGGTGAACAGTGAGGAGATGCGCCACGGGTGGCAAATGTGCTACTTGTTGGTTAATTATTTTGGTGACTCGGGAAAACTTGAGGCGAGAAAGCTCCTGGAACGGAGAGCATTCAGAGGGGACCGGCTTCTAGGTTCTTTCAACGCACCGGTCAATAACTGGCTGGACTTTTTTACGTATACGGAATTTGTTGACCGCGATGGCAAATATCAGTTAACCATGCTGAGCCATTCCGCCTTTGCCCCCTTGGCCGAAAGCGTCACCGCGATGCTGAAGGAAGAATTCTTCCACATGTTTACCGGCCACACCGGCTTAACGCGAATTTTGAGAGCCGGAAAAATTCCTCTTCCCATCGTGCAAAAATATTTCAATAAATGGCTGTCAACGGCTTACGATCTATTCGGTACGGATCATTCGTCGTCAGCGAACTGGTCCTATGTTTGGGGATTGAAAGGAAGATTTGATGAGCATGAGGCCAAAGTTGCTGCGGACAAGAACAAATTGAATGATCTGGCCCGCGATCACTATCTTACCGAATGCGCTAAGCTTATCGATCAGCTCAACCAACTGGTTCCGGAAGGACAACCCAGGCTCTACGCTCCGCACCTGTATTTTAACCGTTCCATCGGCGAGCATGTCGGTAAGACTTACAGTGTCACGGGTGAACTATTATCATCCGAAGCCTACAAGAAGCATCTAGCGGAAGTTCTTCCGACCCCTGAGGATGAGAGAATATTGAGCGAAATTATCAATGGGAAAGACTGGGTTACGCAGATACAAATGAATTAGGCACCCAGATAATTCCGTCAGCTACGAGGAGAGGTTTGTGAAAACGCTTTGTCTCGTCTGTCAAAACGTGGATTGCAAAAATAGAGGCTCGGAGCAACTCATGGCCGAACTTCAGAAGCGAGTTGAAGCTAAAGGGCTCGCCGATGTCGAAGTAAAACCCTACATGTGTTTCGGGGCCTGCCAGGAGGGACCCAACATCGTCCTCTATCCTGAAAAAAACTGGTATGCCGGGGTGAAAGTCGATGACCTTGACGAGATCACGGATCGTCTTGCCGGCGGCCCTCACGTCCAACGCTTGGACACCATCGATTCCTCGTTGAAAGAACTCATCTATCAACTTCTTGACACAGGGGTGTTTTAAGTCATGGAGGGTATTCTTTTCCCTCACGCTGTGGTCGAGGGACGAGAAGGATTAAAGGAGTATCAGGCACGCGGCGGATACGCCGGCGTTGCTAAAGCGATCCAGTCCACCCCCGAGGATATCATCAAAGAAGTCGCCGACGCCGGTCTTCGAGGTCGCGGCGGCGCAGGGTTTCCCACCGGGAAAAAATGGTCCTTCACGCGCGAATGCCCTGAACAACCACGGTACCTAGTTTTAAATGGCGGGGAGGATGAGCCCGGTAGCAAAAAGGATCGGATGCTCATGGAGCATCTCCCTCACCTCGTGATTGAAGGTGTGATTCTTAGCGCCTATGCGATCGGGGCATCCAAAGCTTACCTTTACATTAACGCGAATTACGAAGCGGCGATAAATAGCATCAATGATGCGTTGACCGAGGCCAAAGCCGCCGGCTACTGGGGTGACAACGTGCTGGGAAGTAATTTTACTCTGGACATCGAGCTCAAACCGGCACCCCACAACTACGTTGCCGGTGAAGATACCGCAGCCCTCGAGGTAATCGAAGGCAAAAAAGCTTGGCCGCGCCAGAAGCCTCCGTTTCCGGTTACGGTCGGGCTCTTCGGCAAACCCACGGCGGTCAACAACGTGGAGACTCTTGCCAATGTGCCGCCGATCATTTTGCATGGGGCCGAGTGGTACCGCAAATTTGGCACTCCCGAAAGCCCAGGCACGATGATCTTTTCGCTGAATGATGACGTCAATCGTCCGGGGGTTTACGAGCTCCCCTTCGGCACGCCGCTCAGGTATTTGATCGAAGAATGTGGCGGTGGAATGAAGGGCGGCAAAAAGATCAAAGCCATCATGCCTGCGGCGCCGTCTTCGGCTTTCCTCCCGGCAGACAAGATGGACACACCGTTGGATCACAACTCGATGCGGGAAGCGGGTTCGGGACTCGGTTGCGGTGTCGTGCGCTTGATTGACGAAGAAACCTGTATCGTAGAAGAAGTGTTAAAGATCTCCGAATTCTTCACCGTCGAATCCTGCGGCCAATGCCCCGCCTGCCGGATGGAAACCAACACCCTTACGTCATTGCTCAAGAAAGTTCAGCAGGGACAAGGCGGCCAACCGATACTCGAGCAATTCGGAAAAATCCTCGCTTTTAACAAAGGTAAAGGCTTCTGCAATCTCATCGCCATGCCCGGTCCACCCATTGAAAGCGCCCTCAAACTTTTTCCCGAAGATTTCGAGGCCCACCTCGCTACCGGCAAATGCCCCGCGGCTAATTAAAGCAGACGCAGGGTCATGCTTTCGTTTCATTTTTCAGTCCGCTCAGGCTGCAATGGCATCTCCATCAACGATTCGTTCGTTTGACGGTTTTGATGGGCGCTTGATAGTATCCGCCTTGTTCAAATCGAGGCGCATAACAGGAACTTCGAGTTCTTTCGCTCGCTCTTCGGCGCGGCGAAGAATTGAAAGGAGCCAATCATGAGACTCGCACCGATCCACTGGCCCCACGATGCAAAAATTGCTGTCAGCTTCTTCGTAGCCTTTGAAGCTTTTGAAAAATATTCGCAGTACCGCCAAGGCGGCGACAAACCGGATTATGCGTCTCTCGCCTACGGCGAATACGGAGGCAAGGCGGGTATCTGGCGCATCATGGACGTGCTAAACCGCAACGGCGTTAAAGGCACTATCGATACCAACGGCCGTATCGCCGAAGACTTTCCTGATGCGTTGAAAGAACTCCATGCCGCGAGTCATGAAATCGTTGGCCACGGTTGGGTCAATGACACAGCTCTGTCCTCGCTCGATGCCGTTAAAGAAAGAACTTTGATCAAACGAACATTGGACGCCATCGCATCGGTCACCGGCAAACGTCCCGTGGGTTGGGTCAGCCCCGGGCATAGAGTCAACGAATATACATTCGGCAACTTCGTCGACGAAGGAATATTCTGGACTGGAGATCTGCCAGGACCTGACATTCCACAGCACCGCATTGTCAATGGCAAACCCTTGATCATCATGCCGCGGCTCGATTACGCCAATGATCTATCGCTCATCTTTAACGCGAAAAATCCCGCCCGGGTTTATTTTGACAGCTTCAAAGCAGCCTTTGATTGTCTCTACGCGGAGGGCCAGGCGGGCGCGCCGAAGCTCATCGATTGTCTCGTGCACGCGCATATCGGCGGCAGACCCAACATTATAGGGGTGTTCGAAGAATGCGTCCGCTATGCCAAGGGTTTTCCCGAGGTATGGTTCGCGACCAAAGGGGAAATCGCCAAATATTACCTCGACACTTACGTCACTAAATCGTAACCGGAGGAACTGAGATGGCATCGGGTGGAAAAGACGAAAAATATCTCGAGGGACTGAAATCTGGCGAGCTTCTCTTGAAACTCACCTGGGACGAATGGCTCACGTTGAGCGCACCGTTTGAGAACGTAGACTTTTCAGTCGAAGACGTCACGGCGCGCTACAACAGAAACGGTTACGATTGGGATATGCATGGCACGCTCTATACCCCCGCGAAAGAAGTTAACTCCCAGCGTGCCTTCGTATGTTTCCACGGCGGAGCGGGCAGCGAAAAGATCATGGACCTCACGCCGGACGGCAGACCCGGTTTGGCCCGGGTTCTAGCTTCCCAAGGCTTCAAAGCTCTAGCTCTCACTTACCCGGGTCACTATCCTCCCGGAGGCGTTTGGAAAAACCCTATCCCGGAACGCATGCCGGTTTATCTCATGGACCACGAACTCCCTATCGAAGAGATCAAAGATCGAAATTTGAAGTGCACGTTCAACACCATTCTCCAGGGGGCGGGACTATTGACGGATCAACATCTGAGCGGCCGGGAAATCCTGGGATTTGGCCATTCCACGGGCGGACCTATGGCAGCCCATCTGACGCGCTTTTCGAAAAAGACAAAAGTCATCGGACTGGTTGGATTTGGCAGCGGCGGTCCAGATGGCTGGCGACTCGAGTGGAGAAACAAGACTGGCGCGGAAAAATATGTGGAAAAGCCGGTCGATCATGTGTCGCGACGGTCGCCTGATTCTTTTCGTGAGTCGGGCTACGTCGATCCACCGGACCTTACGCCCTGGGGAGGTGCCGACGATTACTTTCGACTCATCAGCCCGCTGCGCTCCCAGATGAAAACCAGCCTGTGCGACAACCAGCACAACGCAGCCGTGGGAATTCTCGAAGAATATCCCAAGCGCACGGGCCTCCCGCGGGAAGAATACTTCGATCACCTGGAAGAGCCGGATCCGAATTGGCTCAAAACCATCAGAGTTCTTCTCACCGCCGGCGAGAATGACAAAGGCCACTGGGTCAGAGGCGATCGTCTGCAAGATAAGCGGGAAATGTTCATGGGCGCAAAGTACGCGGCTGCCACTCGCGGAGCGCACGTCGTGCTAATACCCCGTTACGGGCATGTGGGTTATGCCGAGCTTCACAACGAGAAGATCGCTTACCTGTGGCTCTGGGCGGTTAAATCAGGTTATTTCGATAGCTAACCTAACAATCACGCACAGGAGGACATCACGGTCTCTGACTTTAATAAATGGCTTTTCACAAAGGAGAGATAAGAATGCATACAAAAATAATTGCCAGTTCTGCGTCTCCATTTGCACTCATAGCCGCAATCCTCTTATCGACCGTCGCGGCATCCTATGGCGCTCAGAGCAAACCCTTATCCGTGGCCGATCTCGCCTTTTACCAAGGCGCCGATCGCGAGAAAATCCTCCTGGAAGGCGCTAAAAAAGAAGGGCAAGTGACTTTCTACACGTCAAACACTTGGGTCGCCGGTCCAGTGTCCCAGGAGTTCGAGAAAAAGTACCCTTTCGTTAAAGCCAATGTATGGCGCAGCGATTCCAAATCATTGCTGAAACGGCTAACGGAAGAGGTGGCGGCCGGGCGGTTTATTGGCGATGTCGTTGAAAGCAGTCCTGAGTATATGGAGATCCTTATGAGGAGCAACATCCTCCAAGAGTATTTGTCCCCGGAACTGAGTGCCTACGACGACGATGCAAAAATCAAAGGGAAGAGGGGCGTCTATGCGTGGACCAACCGAGAGATCTATATCAGCCTGGGGTTTAACACCAAGATCATAGCTCCCGCGGAAGCGCCAAAAACCATCAAGGATTATCTCGACCCTAAATGGAAAGGAAAAATGTCCATCGCCGGGACCACCACGGGGACCCAGTGGGTCGGAGCTCTCATGGAGTCCATGGGTCGCGAGTTTCTGGAAAAACTAAGCGCGCAAGAAATCAATGTTCAGAATATGTCCGGCGCGGCTTTGTCCGGGCTGGTTGCCTCCGGCGAAGTCCCTTTGTCGCCCACCATCTTCAATTCCAACATCTTCACCCATAAAGAAAAAGGTGCCCCGGTCGAATGGAGACCGCTGGATCCTGTTATAGCGGGAGTGGGCACTTCAGGCATGGTCCTCAATGCACCCCATCCTCACGCTGCCCTGCTTTTTCTTGATTACCTCCATTCCAAACTCGGGCAGCAGGTCGCCATGAAGGGCGGCCTCAGTTCGGCGCGCAATGACATCGGTTCTCTGGAACAGAAGTTCAAGAAGGTCTACATCGAAAGCCAATACACGCCAGAGGAATTCGAGAAGAAAATCGAGGAATGGGAAAGCTTGATGCGCAAGCTTTTCATTCGGAAACGCTAGTTCAGCCGGAATATATTTCAGCTTACCGACTCATGACAATGAGAGAGCATTGAATGACTTCAATTGTTCTAATCACCGGCGCCAATGGCTTCATCGGCTCCCACACAACTCTGCTCATGGAATCACTCGGTCACAAGGTCATTCCCGTGGACGCCGTGCCTCGCTCGACAGATCTTTCCTTGCTCGGGATTCAAACACCCAGTCACCTCATGGATGTCACGGATGTATTGGCTTTCCGAAAGCTCTGCGACAAGGAAAAGCCGACCCATATCTTTCACGCTGCGCACCCGCCTCGGAACGAAGATCCCTCGGTGCTCAACTTTTGTTATCATGCAATGACCAATATTCTCGAGGCGGCAAAGACACTTAAAATGCGGCGGGTCGTCTATTCAAGCTCCGCTTCTATTTACGGCCAGTTGAAAAAGCCGGACGGCGGTCTCATTAAGGAAGAGGACGCGGTTACGATTTATCCCACCTATTTCTATCGCGCCGCGAAAACCGTTTCGGAGTGGATGGGCGACTTTTACAAAGAAAAACACGGCGTAGACTTTGTCGCGTTGAGATACTCTTCTGTTTACGGCCCCGGTCTGTACAGAAGCATTCCCTTAGAACTCAAAAGAGGCATCCTCGGCCAACCCTGCCGGCCCTTTCTCACACGCCCGCTTGACGATTTGATCTATGTGGACGACGTTGTCGATGCGATTCGCCGCGCGCTCTTTTCAGACAAACCCCTCAGCCGCGCCTATAACATCGGCCTCGACAAGACCTACACGAACGAGGATCTCACCCAGGCCATTCGGAAAGCGCTGCCGGATCTGAAATTCGAAATCGGCGAACATCCCAACGCCGCCGAAGTGGGCCCCCATCGCTTACGTAACCCGCTCGATATTTCCCTTGCGCAACGAGAACTGGGCTGGACCCCGAAGATTTATCTCGAAGAAGGCATCGCACGGTTAGCAAAATGGTTGCAAGAGAACAAAGCCAAGCGGCAAATGTGACCGCATCGACAGACACTGTTGCGCTCACAAATAGCCCTGTCACAGCTCACGTTTGTTGCCTGCTAATTCCAAAGTCGATTTGAAGCGATGGCCGCGCCTTCCGCCAGCGACTTAAGCTTGGCCCACGCGATGCGCGGGTCGATGGTCGCCTCTGTGCGCACGAACGTGCCGAAGCCGCAGTCCGTGCCCGCGATGACATTCTCACGGCCTACGATCTCTGCGTAGCGAACAATCCGCTGTGCTACAAGCTCCGGGTGCTCGACGAAATTGGTCGTGGAGTCAATGACACCTGGAATGATGACCATGCCATCAGGGAGATGAAACTCCTTGAAGACGATCCACTCATGCTCATGTCTGGGGTTGGCACCCTCAAAAGAGATAGCGCCGACTTTGGCCATTAGCGCTACATCGATGATCTCCGTGAGCGGAATGTCCAAATGGTGCGGGCCTTCGTAGTTGCCCCAGCACATATGGAGGCGCACCCGATCCGCCGGAATGTCCCGCAAGGCGTGATTCAGGGCCGCCACGTGAAGCTCGGCGACCTTCTTGAACTCCTTTGTGCTCAGGTCGGAAAACCGGTTGTGGCGGCTCATGCACAAGTCGGGGCAGTCCACCTGAAGCACGAAACCGGCTCGGTGGATGGCGTCGTATTCTTCTTTCAAGGCATCCACCAGGGCGTATAAATATTTCTCCTCGCTCCCATAGTATTGGTCTTTCATGAAATGAGGCACCACGCCGGGCGAAGCTGCGGTCATGAACACCGCCTCAGGTTGGACTTCTTTGACGGCGACCTGCAGGTTTTCAATGTCCCTGCGCACCGCATCTCGATCTTTCCAAGCGATCGGGCCCGTGCACGCGGGGCGCTCGGGAGCGGCTCTCCCCGTGCGACGAGCAGTGTACTCCGGGAAGTCCTTGGCTTCGCCCGAGACAGCGGCAGGCGTAGATTCACCCTCAAAGCCAGTTAGGCGGTCTTTCATGTAAGTCGAGTAACCGGGTTTGCCCTGTTCGCCGTCATTGATCACTGTGACGCCAACCTCGGCCTGCCTGCACACCACCTCCATGACCGCAGAGCGGACGCGCATGGCGAGGGCGTCTTCGTCCACCGGTTGCTTCTTCTCCTTGCGCAGCATCATGTGAACGAGCTCCGTAGGACGGGGCAGGCTCCCGGTGTGCGTAGTGAGGATGTGATGAGTGCTGCGCTTCATAACTTGCCTCCATTCGATGGTCAGGCGTGACTCAGCCCATCAGCCTGCCGGCCAGAGCGAGCAGGAGCGTATCGTTGCCGCGTGCGGCGATGAGCGACAGCCCAAGCGGGCAACCGTCGAGCTGTGCCAACGGCAGCGATACTTGGGGCAGGCGTGCCAAGCCAGCAATGCACAGGATTGGCAGCGCTCGGGCACGCAGGTCGTCGAGTACTTTTGACGGTGAGTTCCGGAGCAGCGCGATGCCGGGCGCGGACGGCAACGCGAGTACAGTTTTTTCCCCAAGCATTTCCGACATGCGGCGCGCGATCTCCTCACGCTGCATGCTAGCGCGCGTGATATCCCCGGGACCGACTGTCGCCGCCCAGGCAAAGCGTTCCTTGACTCCCGGCCCGATCGCAGGTTTTTCCCGCATAATCCACTCGCCGTGACAAGCCCATGCTTCGGCGCCCTGCAGGAAGCGGAAATAATCCATCCATCGCGTGAGCGGTTCGTCACCCACCGTCACAAACTCGGGCATTCCGACCACCGCCGCTACTTTATCGATTGCGGACCGAAGCGCATGGGCAACGGCTTCTCCAGCGACTTCGAAGGCGTCTTGTGCGATGAGCAAGCGCTCAGGCCGCGGCGTGGACGCCTCGTCGCGAAGCAGGGTTCTCCCGACGCGTTCGAAGACCCCGACGTCGCGCGCAAACCAGCCGCAGGTATCGAAGCTCGGGGCTAGCGGACACACGCCATCGAGCGGAATGCGCCCGTGTGTGGGTCGCATACCGAGGATCCCGCAGAAGCTTGCCGGAACGCGCACGGAGCCGCCGGTGTCGCTGCCGATGGCGAAATCCACCACATTGGCAGCGACGACAGAGGCCGAACCACTGGACGAACCGCCGGTAACGCGCCCCGGCGCGTTCACGTTCACCGGTGCGCCGTAGTGCGCATTCTCTCCCGTGAGACCCCAGGTCAGTTCGTCGGTGTGGGTCTTGCCGACGAGATCTGCGCCCGCGTCGAGCAGCCGCTGAACGGCGGGCGCCGTGCGAGCCGCGGGCCTATGGGTGCGCAGCCAGTCGGGGCTGCCGAAGCCGGTCCTGTGGCCGGCGACATCGTAGATGTCTTTGACGGCGAACTTAAGCCCCCGCAGCGGCCCGTGCGACGCGCCCGCCATCTCGACGTGGGTGTCGCGGCAAAAAGCTCCGAGCCGATCGTTGGCGACGATCTCGTTCACTGAATTGGTGGAACGCAGATAAACACAGACAATTCAGACCCGGAAGCGTGCTTAACCGGGACTTTAATCCGCACATATCTGCGGGTGTCTGTGGCTAAATCACACATCAACTTTTGTTGGTTCGTAGCCGAGTTTTTCGCGGATAGCGTTGAGGCCATCGTTGCTCAGGATCATGAAGTGATAATGGTGGACCATATCCAATAGTGGGCTGCCCGGTCAACACTTTGGGTTTTAACGGCCTAAACCCGGCGACCCCTGAGCTTCGGGCGGTATGCGCGAAACAAGACTTGCAGTTTTCGTCGGCCGAGGCACTATCAGTACCTGTCCGGGAAGGTCGGCTTTTCTAGCGCCAGCAATCACATTAGAACCGTTATCTAAGGGTGGCAAGAAGCCAGCTTCTGTTGTCGGCGCAGATTTGGATTGACAGGAATAGCAGTAATTCATAGCATCCGGCTGTCCGTATATCCGACCGAGGAGATCAGCATGTCTCGAGTTATTCGAAGAGCCGGTTTTCTACTCAATATCGCAATCTTGATATTCTCCGCCACAAATGCGCTTGCGCGGGAGCGCGGCTATGACGGTCCGCACAAGTAGCCCTCTATCAAGGCGCCGATCGCGAAAAAATTCTCATCGAAGGCGCCAAAAAAGAAGGCCAGTTCACGCTCTACGACTCCCATACCTGGTTTCGAACCATCGCCAAGGAGTTCGAGAAGAAATACCCGTTCGTCAAAGTTTCTGAATTTCGCACCGATGGCAGGAGCCTGATTAAGCGGGCGCTCGAGGAAATCGCGGCAGGCCAGTATATCGCGGACGTCATCGCGACGACTTCCGAACAGATGGCGATCATGAAACGGGAGGGCGTGTTTCAAGAATACACCTTGGCAGACGCGCGTTATTACCCGGATGACGTCAAAATGAAAGGGAAAAACGGTTTCTACTATATCGGGCACTACGAGACCTACAACAGCCTCGGGTTCAACACTTCGCTGATTTCTCCCGCGGAAGCGCCGAAAACCATGAGTGATCTGTTGAACCCGAAATGGAAAGGAAAAATGTCCATCGTCAGTACCACCACAGGAACTCGATGGATCGGCAGCACGCTGAATGTCATGGGGCGCGAGTTCCTTGACAAGATGGCGGATCAAGAAGTGAAGATGCAAACCATGTCCGGCGCGGCTTTGGCGGGCTTGGTCGTCTCGGGTGAGGTCCCGTTATCACCCACCATCTTTGACGCTAACATTCATACGGCAAAACAGAAAGGGGCGCCGGTGGAATGGCGCCCGCTAGACCCGGTCGTGACCACAGTCAGCTATTCCGGATTGACTCTGAGGGCACCCCATCCCCACGCCGGTCTCCTATTTCTCGATTATCTTCACTCCAAAGAAGGACAACAGCTCATCATGAAGGGTGGTCTGTGGTCGCCGCGTGAGGATATCGCAACATTGGATCAAAAGTTCAAGAAATCTTACATCGACGAAAAATACTCACTCGATGAAGCGGAGAAGAAGTTCGCCGAGTGGGACAAGCTGATGCAGCAGCTTTTTATCCGCAGAAAGTAGTGACTGCAATTTAAAATCGACAGAGCGAGCTCAAGAGACATGGGCGACAGATCACTCCAGCTCGAACTTTTGAAAAATCGTCTTGAACGATTTGAACTTTTTGAACGGCTTGAACCGATTAGTTATTCCCCCGCGTAGTACTTTCTTGCCCACGCCGCGATATCCCCACGCCGGGCAAACCAGACATCTTTGTGGCCCTTGGCGTATTTGATGATCTGCTCGAACGTATCGATAGCTGGGACGCGTGAGCTCAAGTAGCCGTGCGTGATCACGTTCATCATGGTGGGATTTTCCGGTCCAATCTTGTAGCGGTAATCAAACTCATCTTTGAACTTCTCAAAAAAGTCGTGACGCGTGCCTTCCTCCTGCATCCGGTGATCGTTGATCGTGTACTGATGCGGGATCATGATAAGCATTTTGTCGCCGATCTTGATCGGATAGGGCATTTCATCGTCGTGGTAGTCGCAGTTATAGAGCAGACCCGCCTCAAGATTCAGCTCCAGAGTGTTATCTGTGGAGCGGACACCCGGTGAAGACCAGCCGGTGGGACGTTCGCCAGTGAGTTTCGTGATCGCTTCGACAGTCTTGAAGACATTTTCCCGCTCCTGGTCTCGCGTAAGCATGAAGAGATATTCCCCCTGATCCCAGCCATGGGCGACCATCTCGTGGCCGCGGCCATGCGCATACTTCACGAGATCGGGCCAGTATTCGCAAGTGAGACCATTAATCGGCATGCTCACTTTCAGATCGTACTTGTCGCAAATGTCGAGGAGCCGCCTTACGCCGATTTTCCCGCCAAAATCTCTGAACGTCTCCGTGGAATAGTCGTGCTTGCATAGTGCATTGGCCGGTAATGGTGACTGCAGGGCTCCGCCACGTGACGGTTTGTTTCTGTCCCAGCATTCGAAAGCAATGCCGAGCACGAACGCGATCCTTGCATTGTTGGGCCACTTGAAAGGTTGCTGAACCATATCGAGTTCCTCCAGGGACTAAGGCTGTTGACTTCCAGTAACGAAGCGACTTATAGCCAAAGAGTCTGAAATGAGCAAGGAGGAAACGCTTCATGAAACCGAGAGCGCTCGCATATCCAGATTTAATATTGTTCAATGGCAAAATCCGCAGCTTCGCCGCAGATAACTCGATTCAAGAGGCAGTGGCCTGCGCCGGCGGGCGCATCGTTGCAACCGGCAAATCCGACGACGTCCGCCGCCTGGGTGGCGCTGACACTCAATCCATCGATCTTCAGGGGAGAACGACTATCCCGGGGCTGACGGACACCCACGTTCATCTGTCCGAAAAAGGCACGGCGGAGATGGAATTGATCGACTGCCGGGATTTCTACACCGATGTTCATTCCATCGCCGACATTCTAGAGCGCCTCGCCAAACGGGCGGCCGACGCCCCCAAGGGTTCATGGATCGTCGCCCATGGCAGCCCAATGCAGGACTTTCGCCTAAAAGACAAGCGGTTTCCCGACAAGCATGACCTCGATGGTGCAGTGCCCGATAACCCGGTATCGATCTCATTCGGAGCCCATATCACCGTCGGCAATAGTCCCGCGTTGGCGGCAGCGAAAATAACTCGCGACACTCCCGATCCGGCCGGAGGGCATATTAAACATGATTCGCAAACGGGCGAGCCTACGGGAGAACTGCACGAACGGGCACAACTGATATTGCGCAAAGTCGCGCCGGAATTTAATTACCTTCAACTGAAGGACGGTATCGTCTTTGCGCTGAATCAATGTCTCGAACGCGGTGTCACTACCGTCCACGACATCGTCCGCTACGCAGAACCGGTGCGTGCCTATCAGGAACTTTACAAAGAAGGCCGCATGCACGCCCGCGTGAGCCTCTTGCCGCGGGTGATCGAGTCGATGATCGAATCCAAGAGCTTGATCGAGCTCGGTCTAACGACCGGTTTTGGCAACGACTGGCTACGCATCGGCGGCGTAAAAATGAGTATCGACGGCGGCATCACCGGCCGCAACGCGTGCTTCTACGATCCTTATGAAGACGATGAACACAATTACGGTATCATCAGAATCCAGCAGGACGAATTGAATGATACTGTCCAGAAGTGCCACGACGCGGGCCTGCGCTGCTGCGTGCACGCCATCGGTGACCGCGCTTTCGATATGGCGCTGAATGCGTATGAAAATGCCATTCAAAAATCGCCGCGCAAAGACCATCGCCACCGCATCGAGCACATGGGCAACTGGCTAAGCACTCAAGAGCGCATGCAGCGGATGGTGCGCTCCGGCATCATCGCCATCCCAAATATCGCCATCGGCTATTATGTAGGCGATGCCATTCTTGATTGCGTCGGGGAAAAGCGGTTGACGAAGGCGTTTCCTTTCAGGACGCTGTTAAGGAACGGAGTCATAATCGCCGGCGGCTCCGACTCGCCGGGTTACTGGCCCGTCGACCCTTTGCGGGATATCGCCGCATGCGTTTCGCGCAAGATGCGCTGGGGTGAAGTCTGGATACCGGAGGAGAGAATCACCACGGCCGAGGCCTTTGCTATGCACACCACAACGGCGGCCTATGTGGGCTTCGAAGAAAACGATAAAGGAACATTGGAGCGCGGCAAATTAGCCGATATGGCCGTGCTGGCTGAAGACCCGTTTGAGATTCCGGGCGAACGGATCAAGGACTTGTCGGTAGAAATGACAATCGTCGGCGGCGAGATTAAATACCAGGCTTAAGCGAACAACCGGACTCAGTTTGTATGGTTCACGCTCACAAACGGCCGGTGCGAATTTTTGTCTTGCGCGGCAGCAATTTTTTTCCTCTGCTTGTAAATGTGAACACAGACTTCTTCAATCACCGTCGTTTGCGCCTCACCCTGTTCCTTGCGGTCCACCGGGCAGGGTTCGTATTGAATAGTGACCGATTGGATTTTGTCGGACTGGTCTTGCCACGAAACTCTAATGAGTCGACCGCGCAGGCGGTCGACGTAGTTCCCAGCCAGACGAAGGACTTGGGACAGACTCAAGAGATTCGGCGGGCCGGGAAGCGATTTTTCGTCGCTCTTTTCCCTCGTTCTCTAATCTCTTCAAATCCTCCGGGCCGCAGTGTTTCTCCAGGTCCATCGCAGTCGAAGTGCCTTTATTCCAGGCCTGGATAATGTAGTTCTCGCCGTGGGTCTTCACTTCCACAGCCTTAAGCTCCAACGATTCCAGACTTTGCCCTATGCACCGCAAAGCATTCGCGTAAAAAGTTCGGGTTTGCGAAACCTGTTTTAAGCTTGCGCCGTTGTTCGTCATAGGGAACGGTGGAGAGCAACGACTGTGCCAAGACAGGTCACGAAAGATAAACGTATTTGTGGCGAACCTGAGCGGTTCCCGTGCAAAAATGTGCGTCTGAGTGACAAAGTCGTCGGGGCGTAAAGCTTGTCCTTTTTGGCTTTTAAGCTAACTCACAGGAGATCAGCGGCTCGCCCGGTATTCGCTCAACCGAGGCGAGCCACTGTGGTGTGATCTTAGAAGAAGCCTGAGTATTTCGAGTCAGGAGCGAATCTTCATTTCGTAACTAAAAACTCTTTCGCCAGGTGTCGCCTTCCAGACAACATTCCGGGCGACGCCATAGATTTCAGCCAGCGTATAGAGAGGAACGAAAGGCGCGTCTTCCATGAGGATACGACCCGCCTGCTGCATGAGTGCAGTGCGTTTTTTCATATCTCCGGTGGTTTGCTCCTCGTCGATTAATTTGTCGAACTCCGGATTTTTATAGTCGAGACGTTTCGTGACTCCCGAGCGAAAATACTGCTCATAGACCGTGTCCGCATCGACCGCCGGACGCCCGACATAATAAAAGGGAATCTTGCCGCCATTCACCCCTTCGTTGCCCCAAAAAACCGCAAACTCTTGCGCTACGAGCTCCGTTCTCACGTCCGCTCTTCGCAACTGATCCACGATAACTTGGCACACTTCCCGCGCTTTGGGATAGCGATCGGGTGAAAGATAAAGCTTAACGTCGACGCCGTTTGGATAACCCGCTTTCGCCAGAAGTTCTTTCGCCTTTTTGGGGTCCAGTGGATATCTCTTAGTTTTTGGATCGGCGCCAATCACATTCGACGCCACCGGCCCATCCATGACGTAGCCATTGCCTTCATAGATATGCTTGATAATGACCGAAGGGTCGATCGCGTAATTAAACGCTTGTCGCACGAGCTTGTTGTCGAAAGGCTTATAGGCCGGGTTTAGCACGAGAAAATACATGCGCTGCCCTTGTGCTCTCTCGATACGCGTGCGCGGATTTTTTTCGATGCGCGGTACATCTTCCACGGGAACATTGTTGATGACGTCGCCCTGACCGGCCAAAAGGCCCGCGACCCGCGCCGCGTCCTCTCCCACCTTGCGCGTCACGATTTCTTTGATGTCCGCCTTGGGCCCCCAATAATCATCGTTGCGCGTTAGAACCAGCTGACCATCCCGCTGCCAGCTAACGAATTTGTAGGGGCCCGTTCCCGTGGGATGTTGATCGACGTCGCTGCCGTACTTATCGGCCGCCGTCTTGCTGAAAATGAAGCGGTTGGTCAGACGGTCGGGCATGACGGCGGTTGGTGTCTTGGTCGTCATGACGAGAGTGTGATCGTCCGCCGGCTTCATTTCCACGATGTCAGTTAGGGCATACCGTTGCGGGCTTTTTTTATCGTTCAAGATTCTCTGGAACGAATAGATCACGTCCTTGGCGGTAAATAACGAGCCATCGTGAAAACGCGCGTCTTTTTTGAGATTAAAGACCCATTGCTTACCTTGAAACTCCCACGATTCCGCGAGCACGCCGACGTAGTCCATCTTGACGTAATCAACCTCAACCAGAGGCTCGGCGATGTGATTCCAGATGCCATATTCGGGGCTGGACGAGGAAGAATAGGGTTGGAGAGAGCTCAAACTGACGCTACTCAAGATCGTAAGCCGCTCCTTGGATGCCGCCTCGCTCGACCGATACCACGAAGCGCCGCCTAAGAATGCTCCTAGACCTGCGAGCGTGCTGTTTCTCAAAAACTCTCTACGATTGACACCTTTTTTTTGTGACCTCATACAAACCTCCCGTGTTCAAGGATCGAATTTGTTGGCTGTGACCAAATCAAATCACCAAAAACTCTTAGCGGATCTTCATATCCCACGCAAGAACCTTCTCGTCGGGTCTCAGTTTCCAATTCACATTCTTCGCGACTCCATAGATGTCCGCCAGATTGTAAAGCGGCACGAACGGGGCCTCTTCCATGATAATTTTCCCCGCCTGTTGCAATATAGCTGTCCGTTTCTTCATGTCCGGAGTTTTCTGCTGCTCTTCGACCAGTTTATCGAGTTCCGGGTTGCTATAGTTCGAGCGTTTGGTTGTTCCCGTTCTGAAGTACTGGTCATACAACGTATCGGCGTCGGTCAGCGAACCGCGTCCGATATAGTAGAAGGGCAGCTTGCCGCCATTCACCCCTGTGGTTTCCCAAAAGATCGCCCATTCTTGAGAAATCAGTTCTACCCGAAAACCGCCCTTTACCATCTGGGCCGCAACCACCTGACAAACTTCCATGTCTTTCGGATAGCGGCCCGCGGAATAGTAGAGCTGCACGTCGCAACCGTTGGGATAACCTGCCTGTGCGAGAAGCTCCTTCGCTCTCTTGGGATCGTAAGGATACCGTTTGAGTTTAGGATCAGCGCCGAGGACATTGGATCCTACCGGGCCGTTGATCGAGTAACCGATGCCGTCAAATATGTTCTTGATAATAGCCGGCCCGTCGACGGCATAGTTGACCGCCTGCCGGACCAGCTTGTTGTCGAATGGCTTGTGGGCGACATTGAAAGCCAAAAAAAACATCCGCAGCCCTTCAATCCTTTCAATATTGACGCGCGGATGATTCTGCAGCCGGGCCACTTCATGAACAGGAACATTATTGACGAGATCCGCCTGGCCGGACTCCAGGGCCGCAAGGCGCGCGGCGTCTTCGGTTACTTTACGAAAAACAACCTCTTTGATATCCGCTTTGCCGCTCCAATAATCGTCGTTGCGAGTGAAAACAAAATTTCCACCCCTTTGATAGCTCACATATTTATAGGCGCCGGTACCAATGGGATGCTGATCCATCTGGTCACCATATTTCTCCGCCGCCGCCTTACTCAGAATGAAGCGGTTTTCCAGACGGTCCAGGAACACCGCCAGGGGTTGCTTGGTTACAAAAATCACCGTTTGATCATCGGGTGTCTGCACTTCCGTGACATCCTTGAAATTGGACGCTTGAAGGCTGCCCCCTTTCTCATCCCTCATTCGATCAATGGAAAAGGCCACATCTTTGGAAGTAAGTGTCGCTCCGTTGTGAAACTTGATGCCCTTTTTCAGACGAAACACCCAGCGCTTCCCTTGGTATTCCCAGGACTCGGCGAGGATACCGACGTAGTCTTTGCGTTTATAATCGTATTCAACCAAGGGCTCCATGATATGCTGCCAGTCGCCGTAAATCGGGCTGGAACTGTGTCGATAGGGATGCAAGGAATCGGCAACGCTCGAATGATATATCGTAATTCGATCCCTGGAGGCAGCGAACCCGTCGCGCGCAATGTAAGGAGCCAACATCGCGCCGGCTCCCCAGGTCGCGCTTGTTTTCAGAAAATCTCTCCGGCTAATCCCGGCTTTCTTCTTCGTCATGCGATCCTCCCAAAATAACAAATATAGTACCGCTTCTCTCTAGCAGGTGGCTGATAACTCGGTTTGCAGGCTGCTCAAGATCTGAAGGGGTTTTAAACGGTTTGAACTGTTTGAACGCATTGAGCTGTTTGTGTGTAACTAGGCCTGCCTCCTCAATTTAGGATCCAATATGTCGCGCAGGCCGTCGCCCAGCAGATTGATACCAAAAACCGTAATGAAGATCGCCAGCCCAGGAAAGATAGTGAGCCATGGAGCGCGGTTCATATAGCTCCTTCCCTCGCTCAACATAGAGCCCCATGTCGGAATGCTGGCCGGCACGCCGAGACCAAGAAAACTCAGGCTGGCCTCGGAGATAATGACAATGGCCATAGCAAAAGTAGCGATGACTGTGACGCTGGCAAAGGTGTTGGGCACCACGTGCTTCAGGAGAACGTAGAAGTCCTTGCCGCCCAGTGCCTTTGCTGCGGTGACAAAATCACGCTCTTTCAAGGATAGCACCTCGCCACGCACGACCCGGCAGTACTGCACCCATCGACTCATCATCAAAGCCAGAATGATATTCACCACTCCTTGCCCGAGAAAGGCCATCAAGGCGATGGCAAGCAAAAGAAACGGAAACGCTAGAAATATTTCCGTGATCTTGGTGACTATTTCATCGGTTCCGTGACCGAAGTATCCCGCGATGGCCCCCAAGAAGCAGCCGATGAGACCGGCAAGAATGACCGTCGTCGCCCCCACCAAGAGCGAGATGCGCGAGCCATAAATGATCCGACTTAAAATATCCCGCCCCAGGTTGTCAGTGCCAAGCCAACTGGAGCGCGACTGACCCCCCATCCAACTTGGTGGTTGCAAGCGCGATTCGAGCCGCTGCTCCTGTGGATCGAAGGGCGCGAGGAACGGCGCCGCCAAGCCGCAAATGACAAGGAGAATGAGGATCCAGCCACCCAGCAAAATTTTCAAATAACGCAATCGCACCATTACAGCTTTATCCTGGGGTCGACGAAGGTGTAGAGCATATCGACCAAAAGGTTCACGACAAAATAAATAATCCCAAAGAACAAGATAAGCACCTGAGTGAGCCGGTAGTCTCGCACGGAGATCGATTGAATCAACAGATCACCGATGCCCGGGTAAGAGAAAACCGTTTCCGTGATCACCGAACCATTGAGAAGCGCACCCAGTTGCAGTCCAAGCACGGTAATGACCGTTATGAGCGCATTACGCAGGATGTGGCGCCAGACAACCACGCGCTCGCTCAGCCCTTTCGCCCGTGCCGTCATGACGTAGTCCTGGCGCATGACTTCGAGCACGCTGGAGCGGGTGATGCGCGTGACGATACCCGCGAGAGCGGTGCCGAGGGTCACAGCGGGCATCAATAGATGCTTAAACGCACTCCAAAACGCGGTAAAATTTCCGGTAATCAAACTGTCCAGTAAGTAAAGCCGTGTAATCGACTTGACCTCAATGCCGTACTCAATCCGGCCCGCAACCGGCAGCAGATTCCATTGGCCGCCGAGAAAATAGATCAGCATGATACCAAGCCAAAAATTGGGAAGAGAGACACCGATGAGTGCGATCCCGGTTCCGGCATGGTCGAACAAAGTGTCGCGCTTGATCGCCGAATAGATGCCGATGGGGATGGAAATCGAAATCGCCACCAGCAAGCTCACGGTTGCAAGCTCGATGGTCGCCGGCAGCCGTTCGGAAACGAGCTTGAGCACAGGCTCACCGAACTTTAGCGACTTACCGAAATCACCCACCAGCGCCCGGGAAATGAATTGCCAATACTGGACGAGGAGCGGTTGGTCCAGTCCCCACTCATGCCGCACGCGCGCCACGTCACCCGGTGTGGCATCGTCCCCCAAAAGAAGCACAACCGGGTCGCCGGGGGCGAGGTGCATCAGCATAAAAACAAGAAAGGAAATCCCGAGGAGAACCGGCACCGCGCCAACAATCCTGCGTCCAAGTGTGTTCATCTGTAACTAGGGCAAGAACCACTAAGCCTTAACATCTCGACGGAAGAAAGGAAGTTAAGCCATCATTTCACAGGCTTATTGTCCCAACTGTGAAAACGAGCGATCCAGTTGCTTCAATGCCTGATCGATCTGGTCTTGGTTGACATTCAACGGCGGCGCAACACGAAGGACGTTTCCGTAAGTGCCGCCTTTGCCGACCAAGAGCCCGTTGGTTTTCGTCAACTCCATCAGCCTCTTCGCGGCTTCAGCGTCGGGTCTCTTCTTCTCACCGACGAGTTCCATACCTTGCATCAAACCCATACCGCGCACGTCGCCGATGACAGGGTATTTTTCTTTCAAAACATCCAGCCCTTCCCGCAACCTGTTTCCCATGACACGAGCATTTTCTACCAGGTTTTCTTCCTCGATCACTTCAATCGTGGCATGCGCCGCCGTACAGGTTACGGGATTGCCGCCGAAGGTCGAGATCGTGTTGCCTTGCATACTGTCGGCGACTTCCGGGGTTGCGATGGTCGCACCGATAGGAACCCCGTTGGCCATTCCTTTGGCGAAAGTCATGATATCGGGCTCGACACCCCAATGCTCGATGCCAAACATTTTGCCGCCCGTGCGGCCCCAAGCGGTCTGCACCTCGTCGCAGATGAAAAGGCCGCCGTATTTCCTGACGATGCCGACGATCTCTTTGAAATACTCTTTCGGGGGCGTGATGAAACCGCCCACGCCTTGTATGGGCTCCGCCAAGAAAGCGGCGATGCGCCCCTGTGACGTCGTCGTTTGAATCGCCTCTTCGACGTCCTTAGCGCATTTCAAGTCACAACTGGGATAAGTAAGCCCGAAAGGACAACGGTAGCAATAGGCGTTGGGAATATGGTGGACGCCGGGAACGACATTGGGCGTCAGCCGCCAGCTGGATTGCGCCGAAAGGCTGAGTGCCAAATAGGAGCGACCGCTGTAGCTATGACGCAAGGTGATGACATCTTGGCACTTCGTATAGATCTGCGCCAGCAGCACCGCGGTTTCGTTGGCTTCGGTGCCGCTGTTCGTAAAAAAAGATTTTTCTAACCGTCCCGGTGTGATCTGAGCGAGTTTCTCCGCCAACCGAACCTGCGGCTCGTTGGCATATAACGTCGAGATATGTTGCAACCTGTCGGTTTGGTCGTGGATCGCTTTGGTAACCTTTTCATTGCAATGGCCCACACTGACGGTCAAGATGCCGCCAAAAAAATCCAGGAACTCATTTCCCTCGGCGTCGTAAACATAGTTGTCCTTCGCATGGTCGACCACGAGGGGCTCATCGTAGTAAGTGGAAACGCATGAGAAGAGGTATCTTCTCTGTTTTTCGATGATTTCGTTTTTATTCATTTGATTGACAGTGCTGCGGACGATTTGAACGACTTGAACGTTTGGAACGATTTGAACTCTTCCGTTTCTAGTGGCGACCTAGGAAATCCAAAATCGGCGGATGGCCCTTCTCCGGCATTTCACGCAGATAGCCATGCGCGCCGCCTTCAACAATCACCAGCTCGGCGTTAGGGATTTTTTCAGCGAGGACTTTGGCGGATTCAACGTGACTACCCGTTCCGCCTTCGTGGGTGTCTCCGCTGCCGACGATGACCAATGTCGGCGCTTTGATCTTATGTATGAGGTCTGAAGTCTCATGGCACTGCCGGGCAACAACGTGGCGCAGATAGCACTTCAGCGGCGGCACTTCGTCGACAATGAGATCCTGAAATTCTTTTACGACCTCCGGATGTTCTTTTACAAACTGATCCGTAAACATGAAGCCGGGTCCCCAGTGGTCGTGCTGGTATTTCTCATAGCCCTTCTCAATCATTTCAAGGGCAGCGTCCAGAGGCACACCGCGCGGGTAGTCTTCAAGCTTATCACTGTATTTTCCCGAGCCAGGGCCGGACAGAACCAAACTACGAACTTTCTCGGGATAATCCAGAGCGACCCATTGGAGCACCCTCGCCCCCATGGAGTGGCCCATCATATGGGCCTTCTTGATGCCGAGAGCATCCATCAAACCTACACAGTCTTTGGCGAAAAGCCGGGTTGTATAGTGCATGTCGGGCTTGTCACTCCGGCCTAATCCGCGATGGTCGTAAATAAGAACCTGATAGTGCTTGGAGAACTCCGGCACCTGAAAGACCCGCCAAGGGGCAAGGCTGATCCCTGTGCCGGCGACTAAAACCAGAGGGTCTCCGTGCCCGTAGAGTTCATAGTACAGGTTCACGTCATCGACTTTGACTTTGCCAGTTTTAACCGGTCTAGGTGTCTCCATGAATACTCCCAAATTGCAGCTGGCAGAGCTGATCAGTCACTGCCATGACAACGAATATGAAGCACGACGCTATCGAATCCAAAAATTACTGTCAACGCTGTGATCGGTTGACACCCTCAGTCAACCTTTCCCGGCCCGTAGATGACTTTACCGGGCCGCGCTCCGGTGTGATAGCCGTTATCAATGACCACAGTGCCGTTGACGAGCACGTAATCGATTCCTTTAGGATATTGTTTCGGATCGTCATAGGTCGCCGTGTCCGCCACGGTATCGGGATCGAACATCACAATGTCAGCCCAATGGCCTTCCTTGAGTAGACCTCGATCTTTGAGGCCGAGAACCTGAGCTGGCAACGACGTCATCTTGCGGATCGCGTCTTCCAACTGAAGGACCTTTTCTTCTCGCGTGTATTTACCGAGCACCCGTGGATTGGTCCCGAAACTTCGCGGATGGGGCTTGCCTGGATATTTTTGGTTCAAGGCGCTGCCGTCTGAGCCGATTGAGATCCACGGCACTCGCATGACGCTTTTGACATCATCCTCGGACATCGTGTGGTGCACTCCATGAATGAACATCCCCTCTTCATAAATCAGATCGAAGCAAGCGCTAACTGGATCTTGTCCGCGGATCTTGGCGATCTCGGCGATAGTCTTACCCTCCAAGGGTTTCAGGCTTTCCGTGTCCACCCGTGCCGCCACGATCCCTTCCCAACCGCCATGCTCGTTCACGTATTGGTCGAACTCCGGATCCTTCATAACTCTTTCGCGGAACGTGGGGCTCTTGAATTGAGAAATCGTCTCATTCAACGGCGCATCTTGAACCCAACGCGGAAACAATCGCCGCCACGGATGCTGCATCGCCGTATAGGGGTACTGATTTGCGGTGATTTCCAGACCTTCGCGCCGAGCCTCTTCGATTTGCTCGATGACCTGGCGGACGCGCCCCCAGTTACTTTTGGCGCGCATCTTCAGGTGATAAACGTGAATGGGAATGCCGGACTTGCGGGCGATATGCAGTGTTTTCGCCAGCTCCTCCATGATATCGAAGCCCTCGCTCCCCAGGTGGACGCCATAATAGCCCCCGTAGCGGCGGACAACCTTGGCCATCTCCACAACCTCGTCTGGATACTCCGGTCCCTTGGCGTGCCACGCCGCGGTGAGGCCCAGTGCACCCTCTTCCATCGCCTCGGCGACGAGGCGGTTCATCTTTTCCTGTTCCGCAGCGTTCGCCGGCCGCTCGTCGAATCCCATCACAACGCGCTTCACCTGTTGCGGCGAGACGCCTGAGGCGACGTTGATGGATATCCCGCCTCTCAACACTGTACGGAAGTACCCTGTAAACGAGTTCCAATCCGTCTCTATTCCGTTGCGACGGCGGTGCTCAAGCTTATACTCCTCCAGCACCGCGCCTTCTAAAGGTGCCACCGTCTGGCTCTCGCCGATGACGTCCAGGGTTACACCCTGGCGGACCTTACTCTCAGCGTTGCCGTCGGCAATCAGCGGCTGATCGCTGTGCGTGTGCATGTCGATGTAGCCGGGCGTGACCACCCGCCCTTTGGCGGAAATTGCCCGCTGGCCGGAGTCAGGATCAATCTTACCGATGCCGGCAATCTTGCCGTCCTTTATTGCCACGTCGCCATAGAACCACGGATTCCCCGTGCCATCGATCAGCCTGCCGCCATGAATTACGATATCGAATTCAGCCATTACGCCTCCCGTCGGTTGGCTTTCTCAAGCCCCTATATCACTGGCGATAAGACGACTACAACCGTTCCGATTCAATAATTGGACCGGCAATAACACGACAGAAGCTTTAAGAATGTGATAAACAAGTCTGAGGTGAAGCCATGATTCGACCCGAGTTCAGAAAGCTCCTCATGGACCAGCGCGGAGCGGCGGTCATTCTCTGGAGCTTTTTCATGATGTCCATCGTCATTTACATCGTGATCACCCACAACGTGCTGGCCAATCCGAAGTACGCCCAGGGTCTGTCCTTCGCGGAAACGGCGAGGATAGTGCTGTGGATTCTCGTAGTGATCGATCTCGGCTACTACATTTTCTGGAAAAGGCGCTATCTCACGCCACAGGCGATCCTCCACAATGCTCAAAAGACGAAACTTTTTCGAGCGTTGCAAGAACACAAGGGTTCCGTCGAAGAGCGCGCCGCATCAGTGGTATCCACCTTTGTGACGCGGAAGGTTGTTCTCTTCGCCATCATTGAAGCCATCGCGGTTTACGGCTTAGTTTTGGCTATCGTCGGCCGCTATCTCTCGGATCAGTATATGCTTTCAGCGTTGAGTCTGGCCCTACTGGCTCTTGAGTTTCCAAGGGAACGTTTCCTCGCAAGCCTCGTGCAGGAAATTGAAGCGCCTCCCAAAACTCTTGGAGCGGAAGCATAGACAGCGATAAAGCCGGATTAATTTTCGACCTGCCACCGTCCGCGTTTCGTAGGATGACGTAAGGCCGAGTGCAGTCGCTTGAGAAACATTCGACGCGATAGCTCTTTGGCGCCGAGGTTCAACATGTGTTCCGTGGTCATTTGTGAATCGATAAAGTGAAACCCCCAATTCTTCAGCTTCTCCACCAGAGTCGCGAGAGCCACTTTCGAAGCATCGCTTTTCAAATGAAACATCGATTCGCCAAAAAAAGCCTTGCCTAATGAAACGCCGTAGAGCCCGCCGGCCAGTTTTTCCCCCAACCAACTCTCGACCGAGTGGGCGTAACCCAGACCGTGAAGGTTGATGTAAGCCTCCTGCATCTCTTTCGTGATCCAGGTACCGTTCTGCGTTTCGCGGGGCACCACTGCGCAGGCCTGGATGACCTCTTCGAAAGCATGATCGAACGTGACCTGAAAAACCCCTTTTTTAAGGGTCTTACCTAAACTTCGAGAAATCTTGAAGTCTTCAAGATCGAGAATTAAACGAGGATCCGGCGACCACCAAAGGATGGGTTGGTCGTCCGAATACCAGGGAAATATTCCCACGCGATAGGCCTCCAGCAACCTCTCATGGGACAGGTCCCCGCCGACGGCGAGCAATCCGCTCGGATCGGCATAGTCCGGCGGAGGAAAAATCGGCTCGTCTACCAATCGAAATATCGGCATCGAATCATTTTAACCTTCTCCCTTTCGTTTTTCATTCTCGGTCTAGCGGTTGCAAAACCACCTCTTCCGAGACTATGCTTTTTATGGTTGCAGAAAGGAAATGCTATGTTCAAACGCATCGACCATGTGGCCATTCACGTCTCCGACCTAAACCGCTCCGTCGCTTTCTACGAAGAACACTTCGGTTTCAAACAATACTTCCAACACGCGGCGACGGGTGGATTGCAGATCGCGTATTTGAAACTCGGCGATACGGTCTTGGAACTGACGCACAAAACCGATGGCGCGATGTTGGGTTTTCACTTTTGCCTGGAAACGGACAATTTTGACGCAACGGTATCTAAGCTACAGCAGGATGGGGTACAATTAATCCGTGCACCTCACGACACCGCCGCACGCGAACCGAGAGAGAACGGCTGGCGTCGGGTCGTTTTCGGAGGCCCGGATGGGGAGCAGATTGAGCTGACGAGGATGAACCACCGTGACTCGTGATCGTTTCTCGTGACCATTCACGAACACGAATCACGAACACGAAAAGAGGGAAAAACAATATGTCTGAGAAACCAAATTCCACAATCCAGGTCACGTGTCCTTGCTGCAGCGCCATGTTAACAATCGACCCGACCCTGCCTGCGGTACTGAGTCACAAGCTGCCGCCAAAGCCACAACTCATCGCCGAGTTAAAAAGCGCCGCCCAGTTTGTCAAGGAAGAAGTCACCCGCCGCGATGAAAAGTATCAGCAGATCGTTGAAGCAGAAAAGAACAAATCGAAGGTGCTGGAGGCCAAATTTCAAGAGCTGCTCAAGAAGGCCAAAGAAGAGCCGATCACAAAGCCACTGAAAGACATCGATATAGACTAGCTGCAACTCGTTCAAGATCCCGCAAGCGGAACCCGATATTCTGAATCGCATCCCAAGGTCGAGAAACTAGTCGCGCTGCGATGACTTGGCTTCAAAAATAGGGCCGATCAGAATAGATTGCGACCATGCGTGCGTTGCTTTTTGAAAAAGTCAGCCAGCCTTTGCGGAAGGCAGAGTTGCCCATGCCCCAGCCGGCGCTCGGTCAAGTTTTGATCCGGGTTCGCGCCTGCGCCGTGTGCCGGACTGACCTTCATGTGGTCGATGGGGAGTTAACCCAGCCAAAACTTCCGCTGATCCCCGGTCACGAGATTGTCGGCACTGTAGAAGCGAAAGGCGAGGGCGCCGAGCGCTTTGAGATCGGCGATCGTGTCGGCATTCCATGGCTGGGTTGGACGTGCGGCGAGTGTTCCTATTGTCTGTGGGGACGGGAAAATCTTTGTGATAAGGCGCGATTTACCGGTTACACTATTGATGGTGGTTATGCGGACTACACGGTTGCGGATCAGCGTTTCTGTTTTCCAATTCCGGATTTTTATGGCGATACGGTGGCTGCGCCTCTCCTCTGCGCCGGTTTGATCGGATACCGGAGCTTAGTCAAGGCGGGCGATGGGAAACGTCTTGGAATCTACGGCTTCGGCGCGGCGGCGCATATCGTCACCCAGGTTGCCCGCTATCAGAACCGAGAGGTCTATGCGTTTACCCGGCCGGGCGACAAAGACGCAGCGACATTTGCTCTGGAACTTGGCGCTGTTTGGGCCGGTGGCTCGAACGAATTGCCTCCTACGAAACTGGATGCGGCGATCATCTTTGCGCCCGTCGGCGCACTTGTCCCGCAGGCTTTGCAGTCGGTCGGCAAAGGGGGAATCGTCGTTTGCGGTGGCATTCACATGAGCGACATCCCCTCATTTCCTTACGAAATCTTATGGGAAGAACGCTCCCTCTGCTCGGTCGCGAACCTCACCCGATCAGATGGTGAAGAATTTCTAGCGCTCGCACCGCGAGTTCCCGTGCACACAAACATTCAAACTTTTCCCTTGGAAGAGGCCAACGAAGCTTTGGCTCGTCTGCGCTCTGGCAAGATTCAAGGAGCAGCGGTATTAGTAACGGAAGCTACAAGAGCCAGCGGCTGAATTGTCTCATTCCCAGGGTCTAGAAAGCACTCTTCACTTCTCATAAAGCTTCTTGATAAATCCGGTCTTATCGAGTTCTTCGACGAAGCTCGCGTCGATAAATTCTTCCGGCTTGTGCTTGTAAACATCGGGCCGGGTTAGAGCGACGTACTCGTAACTCGTCTTCATTCCCTTTATGTTCGGATACGGAGCCGCGAGGCGGTGTTTGGCGAACAGCTCCCAGGACTCTTGGGCTAAGGAGTCGTCATCTAAGCGAAGCGTTTTCTTTATGACTTTTTTGGCGAGCTCTGGATCTTTTTTGAACAGGGCGATGCCCTCGAGGTGAGCTCGCATGTATCTCGTCACCAGATCGCGATCCCGCTGAATCTGGGAGCGCGTTGTTGCAATCTCGCTCCAAGGGTAATCGACGTCTTTAAAGAAGTCCCAAAGTTGAACAAAGCCGGCACGTTGCGCCAGAATAAATTGCGGATGTCCAAGGGTTGCCGCTGGAATCTTACCCTGTCTCAGAGCAATCAGGCGATCCGAGTCGCTACCGATTTGCAGCAGAGCGAAATCTTTATCCGGATTCAGGCCTTTTCTCTTGGCGAGATAGCGAACCAAAAAATCGGTGAGGGAGCCGAAGGTCGTCACCCCGATGGTTTTACCTTTGAGATCTTCGTCTCGCTTTATGTCCGATCGCACGACCAGCGATTGCACGACGCCGGGCATCGTGTGCGCCAGAATGACCATGTCGGAGCCTGCAAGTACGGCGTTCATAACCGTCGGAGTGGCGACGGGTGCAATGGCAACGCTGCCCGCGACCAGAGCTCTGGAAACAATCCCAGAGCCTTGCATAACTACGGCATCGGCATCGAGTCCATACTTTTCAAAGAGCTTTGCCTCTTTGGCAACGTAGATAATGATATTCCCCATGCTAACTGCCGGCACGCCAACGTGCACTTTTTTAAGGTTGCCGCTCTGACAAAATACTATCGAGGGTAGGACTAGGAGATTAACAATAACCAGCGAAGTTAGAGAAAAACGCAGACCCATCATAATTGAATCCTCCTATAGCGCACCGTCCCTTTTCTGGCATATAGTCCGTACATCCAAACAATGTCAATCTATCACATTGACCACATTGACAATCTCTAGCGATTTGAATAAGTCAAAAACTATTATGCTGCCCAAAGTACCACGTGAAATACTGCTGGATCTGTGCCGGAGGATGTTCGTCATCCGCCACTTTGAAGAAAATTTAGTTCCGCTTCATGACAAGGGTGTGTTCGGCGGGCACTACCATCTTTATGTCGGACAGGAAGGAACCGGCGTACCCGCAATTTCATGCCTCCGCTCGGACGACTATCTCTTCACCACGCACAGAAACCATGGCCACTTACTCGCCCGCGGCGTCGAGCCAAAAAAACTTTTTGCCGAGATCCTCGGCCGCGTCGACGGTCTCAATAAAGGAAAAGGCGGTTCGTTCCATTCGGTTGCGCCGTCGTTGGGTTTCCTCCATAGCTCGGGCGTGGTCGCCGGGATCATTCCGCTGTCGACCGGCACGGCCTACGCAGCGAAAGCACAGAAAAACGGCCGGATCACGGTTTGCCTGTTCGGCGACGGTTCGCTGGAAGAAGGCGCGGCGCCGGAAGCGTTCAACCTCGCGTCGCTTTACAAACTGCCGGTGATGTTTCTTTGCGAGAATAACGGCAAGTATGGTGCCGGCCAGGCCGTTGCAGCGGCGCAATCCTCCTCCATGGCGGCCTATCCGCTAACGGATTTACCGAAAGCATACAAAGTTCCCGCCCAGCAGATCGATGGGATAGACGCGGGCCAGGTTCATGCGGCGGTTTCCGAAGCCGTAAAGAAAATCCGCGGTGGCGAAGGTCCGCAATTCATCGAAGCGCAAACCGTCCGCTATCCCGGCAGTGAAACCAACTGGCCCACCGTGCCGCAACCGACGGACACTTCACTCGCTTGGGACGTTAGCAGCGTTCCGGAAAAGGCACGCGAGTGGTATCGCAGCTGCGACCCGTTGCTGATCTTCATTCGCGAGCTCGTCGATGCCAAACAAGCATCACGAGAAGAAATCACCAACATCGAAAGGAAAGTGAAAGCCGAGATCGCCGCCGCAGTCGAGTTCGCGATGAGCAGTCCTTATCCGAAACCGGAAGAGGCCGAAATAGATTTTTTTGCTTAAGAGCTGACTATGCGAGAACTTGCCTACTACGAAGCCAAATTCGAAGCGCTGGAAGAAATCATGGCCGCCGATGAGAGAGTCCATCTGATCAACGGCACCTTCTTAAGTTTGAGCCCGCACCGCCACGTCTACCAGAACCTGCGCAATAAATATGCCGAGCGGATGATCTCGCCACCGATCTCTGAGCTGGGCTTTTGCGGTCTCGCCACCGGCGCGGCGATGGCGGGACTCCGGCCGATCGTCGATCTGAGCACCGGTAGCTTTATTTATGAAGCCTGGCCGCAAGTCGCCAACGAAGCGGCGAACGCTTTTTCCATGTCCGGCGGACAAACCCGTGTGCCGGTGGTGTTTCATCTCTTTCACGGCCTGCGCGGCGGCGGCGCGGCGCAACACTCCGGCAGCCCGCAAGCCATGCTTTGGAACTGCCCGGGGCTGGAGATCGCGATTCCTTCCTCGCCGCTCGATGTGAAAGGGCTCCTGAAAACCGCCGTTGCCAGCGACAATCCGACCATTTTCGTCGACCACACCAGGCTCTTGGACATTCGTGGTGAATTGCCGGACCACGATAAACCAATTCCCTTCGGCGTTGCCGACGTGAAACGCAAAGGCAGCGACGTGACGGTGATCGCTACCTCATATATGGTCCAGCGCTGCTTGCAGCTCGCCGAGAAGCTCGCAAGCGACAAAATCAGCGTGGAAGTTGTCGACCCGCGAACGCTGGTGCCCTTCGACATGGCAACCCTGATGACGTCGGTAGAGAAGACCGGCCGCGTCGTCATTGTCGATGAAACTCATCAGAGTTGTGGCGTTGCCGCAGAGATCGCCGCGCGTATTGTCGAGACCGGCTTTGACAAGCTCAAGGCTCCGCTCCGGCGCGTCGCCACTCTCGACGTGCCGGTTCCCTACAGCCCGCCGCTGGAAGATTACATCGGCCCGCGCGAAGATCGCATCATACAGGCGATCCGCGCGGTGCTCCGTTAGCAGGCTGCTGAAAAGACTCATATGCTTCGTTGCGCTCAATCGCCTCGCTACAGATGGCTTATGGCATATGGCTTATAGCGCATGGCTCGTATGGTCAAACTATATGCCATATGCTATCAGCCATACGCGAAGCACAGGGCCTTGAGCAGCCTGCAAACCGAAGTTTTTAGTAATGTGTTTCCTGGTGCGTTCACCCTGAGACTGTGGAAGGGTGAACGGAGTGACAGACGCGAATCGACTCTTACAATCCGTTAGTCGCGCAACATTCCTTTTCCCTTCGATAGGCCATGGCAACTAAGAGAGAGAATCCAACTGAGCTCGTCCCTCTCCTCCGCGCGATGTGGCTCATTCGCGCATTCGAAGAAAAAGTCTCTGCTCTCTACGCCATGCATGAGATCTTGGGTTTGCTCCACTTGGGTATCGGCCAAGAGGCCGTCGCCGTAGGAACCTGCAGCCTACTTCGAGCCGACGACTATGTCTTCGGCGGCCATCGCTCCCACGGCCACGCTATCGCCAAGGGGGCCGATATTAAGCCGGCTCATGGCGGAAATCGCGGGGCGGGCGAGCGGCTACTGTGGCGGCAAGGGTGGCTCGATGCATATCGTCGCGCTCGACGCGGGCTTTGTCACGGCGACGGGCGTGGTGGGGGGCACTATCCCCCTTGCCCTAGGCGCGGCTTTCGTTGCCAAGGAAAATGGCAAAGGGCAAGTCGCCGTTGTCTTTTTCGGCGACGGGGCGGGCCAGGCCGGCGCGTTTCACGAATCGCTCAACATCGCGAGCCTTTGGCGGCTACCCGTTATCTTCGTTTGCGAGAACAACGGTTACGCCGAGTTCACCCCGCTCTCCTCCCACACCCTTGTCGAGCGTCTGGCACGGCACGCCCAAACGTACAAAATTCCCAGCAGCACAGTAGACGGCAACGATCTCCTGGAGGTGCGCGGCGCCATGGCCAAAGCTGTGCAACACGCGCGCACAGGTAAGGGCCCGGCATTCGTCGAATGCCTGACTCATCGTTTAAGAGGCCATTACGAAGGCGATCCGGCGAAGTACCGCGAGCTGTCGGAGCTGGCTGAATGGAAGGAAAAGGATCCCATCGCCCGCTTCACCCGTGCGCTCAAACGTAGAAAAGTCGTATCCGACAAAGACATCGCGGCCATCGAGATCGATGCACGCGGTATAGTTGACCGGGCCGCCCAGTTTGCGCTGGCCTCCCCGTGGCCGGCGCCGGAAGAAGTCGCGAGCCAAGTGACGGCGTAAACGGCATCATTCCCATAGTGAGCAACAAAACATGCTGGATGACCTTGAAAATAGTCTGACTGTTTACGCTGTCACCCTGAGCGGTAGCGAAGGGGCTCATTCGAAAAGATTCTTCGCTTTCGGCTCATCTATGACACTTGCTGGTACTGATAGTTATGCCTGAGCAAACATACTTAGAAGCCATCCGCACCGGCTTGCACGAAGAGATGAGCCGCGACCCATCGGTTTATCTTTTCGGTGAAGACGTCGCGCTGGGCGGGCCCTTCGGTGTTACCACCGGACTCGCCGAAACTTTCGGCAAGAACCGCGTGGTCAATACCCCCATCAGCGAAGGGACAGTGATGGGACTCGCCATCGGTGCGGCAGCTGCCGGACTCCGGCCGGTGGTGGAGATCATGTTCATCGACTTCATTACTTTGGCAATGGACCAGCTCGTCAACCACGCCGCCAAGCTGCACTACATGTCCGGCGGGCAACTGAAGATTCCCCTAACAGTCCGCGTCCAGTGCGGCATCAGTGGCAACATGGGCGCGCACCATTCGCAAAGTCTCGAATCCTGGCTCGCTCATGTGCCGGGCTTGAAAGTGGTGATGCCTTCGAATCCCGCAGATGCCAAAGGGCTTCTCAAGGCCGCCATCCGAGACGATAACCCTGTCGTGTTTATCGAGCATCGGGGTATCTATTGGACGCGAGGCCAAGTCCCTGAGAGCGACGATCTCGTGCCCATCGGCAAGGCCGCAGTCGCGAGAGAAGGCGAGGATCTGACCATTGTCGCTACCGCCAAGTTGCTAGCCGCGACTCTGGAAGCCGCCGAAGAGCTCTCCTCCGGCGGCATCTCCGTCGAAGTCATCGACCCGCGGACCTTATCCCCGCTGGATGTCGAAACTATCGTAAATTCAGTCAAGAAGACGAGCCGGCTCATCATCGTCCACGAAGCCGTTGAACAGGATGGGATCGGAGCCGAAATTGCCACTCAGGTTCAAAACGAAGCGTTCTATTACCTCGATAGCCCGATTGCGCGTGTTGCCGCTCCCTTCGCTCCGGTTCCCGCAAGCCCCGCGCTCGAAAAGTGTTTTGTCCCCGGCAAAACAGAGATCATTCGTGCAGATCCAGCGCGGCTTTAAATCGCTAGACCAATCAATAATGCTTCCTGTCGAAAATTTTACTGTGCCAAGACGAGTAGCTGCCAGTGCGGCTTCTTATTTCGCCAAGTTGAAATCGACAAGCGTGGACTCCACACGAGCGCTTCCAGACGTGTGAAAGTTAGTAATCGCTTTGACATCGGGCGCATAATAGTAAGTGTGGGTCCGAATTTCTCCCGGGGCCAAGGGCTTGAGGCCCGGTGCTCTCATAGTCATGACAATTTTGAAAGCATCGAATTCGCCCTTAGGTGTCTTAATCTTTTCCCATGCTTGAACTTCGTACTTCGTGTCCTCCAACCGCATTTGCATGCCCGGTGGCTGGAATTTAACCGATCAGACCAGGTAAGACCAACGCGAAGTGGAAACCTCAGCAACTCCCCCAGCCAAGCAGGTCTACCCAGTACCAACGCAGTGGCTGCCTCCGAGTTGACTTCTTTAGATTCGTTTCCTTGAACACCAAAAACTTTTGGCTGATTCGACTCGAATCTTACGATGTACTCTGAAAAGCGTTCCAGGAATTCACCTGCAACAGAAACTCCAGGGGGACGGACCACATCCACTTTCACCCGCCACCAGTCACCATCTTTGTAAACCGGAGCCTCCGCTTGCTGCCCGTGCGATGAGTGAGGTACCAGAAGGAATGTCAGGATTCCGATTAGGCCAAGTATCGGTCTAAACATAGCTAAACCTCCCCTTGTTCAATGAGCGCCTCGCCCTGATCGCAGACGGCTGCCCTGTAACATAACCCGCGACAACCCGTCAACAGACACGTAGCAAGCCTAATTTGTCGCAGAAGTTTTTCTATTCGACAAATCTACAATCCTTGAGGCTTCTTGGATTATCGTCTAAAGAGGAAACATGGAATACCGCAAGCTTGGCAAAACAGATATGAACGTCAGCGTTCTCGGTTTTGGCGGTTGGGAAATCGGCTATCAGCGAATTTCCCTCACCACCGTCAAGAAATTGCTGAACGAGGCTCTCGACGCCGGTATTAACGTTATCGACACGGCCGAATGTTACGCTATCAGCGAGGAGCTGATCGGTGAAGCCGTCGGAAAACGGCGCAAAGATTGTTATCTCCTGACGAAATGCGGGCACGAGAGCGGCTGGAGCTATCCGGATTGGCGTCCCGAGTCGCTACTCAGAAGCATCCAGCGGAGCCTCAAACGCTTAAAAACAGATTATGTGGATCTCATCCAGCTTCACAGCTGCTCGGAAGCCGAACTTCGCAAAGGAACCGTCATCGACGCGCTAAAGCGCGCCCGTGAGCATGGCTATACGCGCTACATTGGCTACAGCGGTGACGGTCAAGCTGCGCTCTGCGCCGTCGAATGTGAAGAGTTCGACACCTTGCAAACATCCATCAACATCGCCGATCAAGAAGCGCTCGACCTCCTTCTCCCGCTGGCGGGAAAGCACAATATCGGTGTTATCGCCAAACGCCCTGTCGCTAACGTTGCTTGGCGGAACGGTGATCGTCCGCCCACCGACACCTATGGCCGGCCCTACTGGGAAAGGTTGCAAAAGTTGAAATATGAATCGCTGCGGGGTGGTTTGAAACAGACGGTTGGCAATGCGCTTCGTTTTACCTTGAGTGCACCGGGCATTCATACAGCGATCGTCGGAACAACTAAACCGGGAAGATTCACGGAAAACGGTGCGGCCGTTGCCGCGGGACCTTTGTCCAAAGAAATGTTTGAGGGTATTCGCGCCCGCTGGCGCGAGGTTGCACAGCCGACCTGGGTCGGACAAACTTGAATTTGACCATGCGTATTGGAGATTTCGGTGGCGGTCAGAATTAACGATCGACCGCCGGTTAATCCCGGGACCCTGTAGCCCGCCAATTCTACCCACCAATCGCAAGCGATGCGGCTTTAGCTGCCACTGAGTGACATGACAATAACCCGGATGTCAGCGCTGACACGCCGGGCTGAAAAGTTGCCAGGATGATTGGGCAGCCTTCAGCGCAATTAGGAAGAACCACCGACGTTTTGACCCACAGTGGAATTGTCGAGCCCCGGTGGCATGTCACTTGCTCCACCACGTTTTCAGTTAAGCATTGGGAGGGGCAAAAACATGGAAACGAGTTTGAAGGACAATTCCAAAACGATTCTAATCGAGAATAAAAACTTGCCGGCCGCGGAGTGCGAAAAATGTGGAGCAAAAATATATCCCCGCTCACTTCTTCAACCACATCTCACGCGCCATCAGCGCAGACAACGCTGGTTCATCAGAGAACTAAGAAAACTTCAGTACACCATGGCGCATATGCGAGACATCGCGTAGCTATCCCGCACCCGCGTCACCTTACTAGTCTCGCATCTTCGTTCAGCACCATTCCACAAGCGCTTCGCCCCTCTTAGTTTCAACGCAAATACCCCCGGATTCACGTCCGGACATGTGTAAGAGTTTTCTCGTTCAATCTAATCGTCACTCGAAAAACGCGCCTTCGATCAGAACCGGTTTCGCGGCTCCTTGCTCGTGAGCTCTCCCGGGGACCGGCGTGCCATCGGGGTTGAGTCGCATGTCCGACTTGTCCAGCCCAGCGCCTATGCGAGCCATGACGAGGGGAGTATCGCCCGAGTTGCAGAATTGATAGTAGCAACCTGCCGGTAGTACAACGGCTTGGTGCTTGCTCGCTTTCAAGATCGTCTTACCGTCTCTGCTGGTGTTAAATTGTGCGGTTCCCTCTAAAACCAGGAAGATGTGATCCTCTTTGGTGTGAGAGTGCAGCGCGTTTTCCCCAATACCCGGAGAATAACAATGGATCCGCAAAGTCATCAGATCGGTTTCCGCCAGCAGGTGTCGGGTGTGTCCCTCTTTCACGAGTTGCGTTCTTAACTGGACTACCTTAGCTTCAACATTCTTGTTATCCATCAATGACCCTCCTTTTTTTTCGTTTCCCGAGCGCCGATTCTAGGATAATCGGCTCCCGATTAGCAAGACAGAGACTGACCTAGTGAAAGGATCCTTAACCAGATGACCTAACACCTGACTTTCAGGCGTTTGCGTTCAAGGTACTTGCAAACACGAAGCCTGTGAGTTTATTTGGTGGCTCCCACTCCTAATGATCCGAGCCATGCATGCGGCCTGAAATCGTCGCGATCTTTTCCGCTATGGGTTGGGCGGGAGATTCCGTCCTGGTTCGCCTGGGCTTGCGACAGTCGAATATCTTCGCGGCTATGCTGGTAAGTTACGCCGTCTCCGTCACTTGCATCTGGACTTATCTTCTTGCTACGACCCCGCTCGATTTCCTCCAGTCCCCGGCGATGGTGTATTTTTTGGTCAGCGGCTGCCTTCAACCACTCTTCGCGCGCGCTCTCTACTACGAAGCCTTGATTCGGATGGGGGTTTCACGCGCCGGCCCCCTGCGCGGCGCCGAGCCTCTGTTTGCCGTGGCCATCGCTGTCACTGTTCTGCATGAGCAACCGACCCCTCCTGTGTATGTCGGCACCCTTCTGATTGTGGGAAGCATTTGGGCCATCTCTTCCGGCCATAGGGGAACCATCAACTGGCGGTTGCTTGATATTTTTCTTCCTTTGGGTGCGGGGCTTGTTTCCGCCATTTCCCAGAGCCTGCGCAAACAAGGGCTCAATATCCTCCCCGACCCGTTCGTGGCCGCAGCCACGGTGACATCCGTGACCTTGACACTTCTTGTCATTTTCCTCTACGCCACAAAACGGACCCGACAGCTGCGCATGAAACGCGAAAATTTTCTGTTTTTTTTCAGCGCGGCGCTGGTCGCGCTATCGGCTCAAATTGCAAACTTCATCGCCCTCAGCCGAGCCGACGTTTCAGTTATCATCCCACTTCTCAACACCACCCCGCTCTTCGCCGTGCTTTTTAGCTCTCTATTTCTTAGAAGTCTGGAAACCATCAGCCCGCGGACTCTCTTAGGAGCCATCCTCATGGTCGCCGGAGTCATGATAATTACGAGTCGATAAGTTAAATGCGCGCTCCACAACTTCGTTCCGGTGCTTCAATGAAGGAAATTTGATAAGACATAGCAGTCTATAGCGGTTATGCGTCGAGGTGTTTGTCCTATTTCTCAAAAACTTTTTGCGCTTGACATAGGCATGCCGGTCTCGGATATTTATTACGACTACCCTGTGGAATAGCCGCTCTCTTTCGCTTCTTCTCAGCAGCGGCGGATAGTTATTTTCATGGCCGATAATCACGACATAGCGCGTCCCCTAGGCGGACTCGACGAAGGGGCTGCGCTCCGGAGTATCCTCGAGGGAACGGCGAACGAGACGGGCGAGCGCTTCTTTGCAGCCCTAGTTGAAAACCTTGCACGGGCGCTGAAAACCCATGGAGCGTGGGTCACTGAATATATCCAAGAATGTCGCCGGCTGCGGGCCCTAGCCTTCTGGATGGACGGGCAGTGGATTCAAAATTATGAGATCGACATCGCCGGAACACCCTGCGAGCAAGTCATCGACACCGGCACCTTTGTCCATTTTCCTGATAATCTCTTGGAATTGTACCCGGACGATCAGGACGCAAAAGACATCGGTGCTGTCAGTTACATGGGAATGCCGTTGAAGGATACCGACGGCAGAATTCTTGGGCACCTGGCGGTAATCGATCGCCGTCCACTTCCAGAAGAGCCGCGAGTCCTGGCGCTTTTCAACATTTTCGCGGCTCGAGCGACTGCGGAAATGCGCAGACTGCGCGCCGAGAAACAAGTTCGCGAGCGCGAAGAAAAACTACGCGGGCTGTTCGACAGTGCTATGGACGCCGTCATCGAATTCGATCAGAACTTGAAGGTGACCCGGATGAATCCCGCCGCAGAGCAAGCCTTCCATTGCGCCGCCCAACAGGTGATCGGTGAAGATTTCACCAGTCTCGTCTCGAAACAGGGCCAAAAAAAGCTCAGGAGCCTAATTCAGGAACTTGGCGCCGGCACTCCGGGACGCCGGTCCTTATGGATTCCGGGGGGGCTTCAAGCCTTGCCGGTCGGCGGAGAGGAATTTCCAGCCGAAGCGACTTTGTCGCGCTTTGAGATTGAGCGGCAGAGCTTCTACTCCGTTATCCTGAGGAACATCAATGACAAACTCGAAGCCGACCGCAAAATTCATTCGCTCACGGCAGAAGCGGCGTATCTGCGAGAAGAGATTAAGAGCATCTACCGGTTCGACCAGACCCTAGGCCAGAGCCAAGCCTTGAAGCGTGTTTTGGAAGACGTCGAGCAGGTGGCGGTCACGGACACGACGGTTCTGATTCTTGGCGAGACCGGCACGGGCAAAGAACTGATTGCCCGAGGGATTCATGGGGCGAGTCGACGGTCCGACAAGCCGCTCATCACGATCAACTGTGCCGCCATCCCAGCGGCGCTTATGGAGAGCGAATTTTTTGGACATGAAAAGGGCGCCTTTACCGGGGCGACTCAAAAACGGGAGGGACGTTTTGAGCTAGCGGATCGTGGAACGATTTTTCTCGACGAGATCGGCGAACTGTCCCTCGACTTGCAGGCTAAAATCCTGCGCGTATTGCAGGAGGGAGAGTTTGCGCCCGTCGGCAGTTCCCAAACGAAAAAAGTTGACGTTCGGGTGATCGCCGCGACGAACCGCGATCTCAACCAAGCCGTGAGAGACGGGGGCTTCAGAGAAGACCTCTACTATCGATTGAACGTTTTTCCCATCGAAGTACCGCCTTTGAGAGACCGCGATGATGATATTATCCTGCTCGCGTCCGCCTTTGCAGCCAAATTCGCCCAACGCATGGGGCGCAGGATTGAACCGTTGTCTGCGGAGTCTGAGTCACGGCTCAGGGCCTACGCGTGGCCGGGAAACGTGCGCGAGTTGCAGAACGTCATTGAGCGCGCGGTCATTACCTCTCGGGATGGCCATCTCAATCTCGACCGTGCTCTGCCGGATGCCGGCGGTCAGACAATTCCTGGAAGGCGGCCGGCAGAAGAGACAACACCGGTAGCTTCAAACCGCATTCTTCGAATTCGCGACCTGCAACAACTCGAGCGCGAGAATATCCTGCGTGCTCTGGAATCCACAGCGTGGCGCGTCGCCGGAAAGGACGGCGCCGCCGATCTGCTCGGCATGAATCCTTCGACGCTCAACTCCCGCATCAGGGCGCTAGGCATCCGGCGACCACAGTAAATCTAACTATCGGATGTGAGATCTCACGACCCATCGTGACGAGATCTCGTCACTAGCGAGATTTCATAATTGCTTTAACAACGCTCTCACCTCCCTAACTCATTGGTTTTCTGAAAGAAACCCGGCTTTCGATGACCTGGCATGCTAGCTGCTCTATTGTGTTTCCATCAACTTCACTCAACCAAGGGAGGAAAGGAAAATGCAACACAATTATTCATACCAATCGGCGCTCGAAGTCTCGGACCGAATCGGCTGGAAAGTGGACGATATCATCGGCGGCGACAAGCGGCTCGACTTCACCAAACCGTTCATGCCGGAATCGCTGGCTCAGGTGCAGCGGCTTTCCTTTCTCACCCCTGACGAACAGCTGACTCTAAACCAGATTCGCGGGCATGAGTATCTTGCCATGTTCGGTCTCGTCGAGGAGTTCATACTCCCCTACGTGGTGGACCATGCGCGGTCGCAACTCTCCGGAGACGACTACCGGGTGCGGGCCTTGCTCCAGTTCGCCGGTGAAGAGGCAAAGCATATCCATCTTTTCAAGCGCTTCCGGCAGGAGTTCGAGAACGGGTTCGGCAGCAAATGCGACTTCATCGGTCCCGCCGAGGACGTGAGCCGGTTTGTCCTTTCCCATAGTCCTTTGGGAGTCGGAATTGCGATTCTACACATCGAGTGGATGACTCTCAGGCACTACATCGAGGGCGTCAGGGATAATCAGGATCTCGACCCCCAGTTCAAGAGCCTGCTCAAGAACCACTGGCTGGAGGAATCCCAACACACGAAGCTCGACACATTGATCCTGGAATCGGTGGTAAAGGAATCGACCCCCCAAGAGATCGACCAGGCTTTCAAGGAATACGGCGAGATTGGTGCCTTTCTCGACCAGGGGATCCAGCAGCAAGCGGAGTTAAATGTGGAAAGTTTCGTTCAAGCGAGCGGAAGAAACCTCTCCAAGAGCGAGCGCGAAGAGATGAACAACGCCGTTATCAAGGGCATGCGCTGGACCTATCTTGGAACCGGCATGACGCATCCAAACTTTCTCGCCACCGTCGAGGAGATTAAGCCTGAAGCGAGAAAACAGATAGAGGAAATGGCGCCAGTGTTTTGTTGAGCAAGAATGCAAAATGAAAAATGTAGGAGGAAGCTATGTCAGTCGCAGAAACAACAAAAGAAATGCCTTTGACGAAAGACATTCTAGACCACCACTTAAAGTGTTTTGGCGAGGGCGACCTCAAGGGTATTCTATCTGACTATGCCCCGGGTGCCGTCCTGTTCACGTCGGACGGACCCCTCAGGGGAGTCGACGCAATTAGGCCGTTGTTCCAGGCGATGATTGCGGAGTTTGGAAAGCCTGGCGCAGCGTTCAGCATGAAGCAGCAGTTTGTCGAGGGCGACTATGCCTATATTCTATGGGGCGCGGAGACTGCAGAAAACTTGTACGAGATAGGCACGGACACGTTCGTCGTGCGCGACGGCAAGATTGTGGCCCAGTCATTTACCGGCAGGATTACGCCCAAAGGCTGAAAACAAGTCTTTATTCCGGTGACAAAATTTAACGAGGAGGCGAGTATCATGACAACGCAAACGTCGAAGGTGAAAGAAGAGCTCAAAGACAAGATCAAGGGGAACGTCCTGGTTCCCGAGGACAGCGGTTACAAGGAAGCTCGGCAGATATGGAACGCCATGATCGATCGGCGGCCTGCGGTTATCGTGCAGTGCGTACAGGCTGACGATGTTCCACCAGCAATCCAGTTTGCGCGAAAAAGCGGGCTTGAACTTTCAATTCGCGGTGCCGGACACAACATCGCAGGCAATGCCCTCTGCGACAACGGCGTTATGATCGATTTTTCAAGAATGAAAAGCGTTCGCGTAGATGCCGGGAAACGGCGCGCCTATGTCGAGCCTGGGGCGACCCTCGCGAATTTCGACGAAGCGGTACAGGCGCACGGCTTGGCGACGCCGGTGGGGATCAATTCCACGACAGGCATCGCCGGTTTAACGTTGGGCGGCGGCTTCGGGTGGCTGACTCGCAAATACGGCATGACGATCGACAATCTCGTCTCCGTCGACATGATCACGGCCGATGGCAAGAAATTGCGGGCAAGCCAAAGCGAAAATGCGGACCTTTTCTGGGCTATTCGCGGCGGCGGGGGAAATTTTGGCGTCGTCACCCAATTTGAATTCCAACTTTTCCCCGTGGGACCCGAAATCGTCGCCGGCTTGATCGTTTTTCCGTTCAACCAGGCAAAGCAGATACTGACCAAGTATCGTCAATTTGTAAATTCAGCACCCGAGGAGCTCAACGTCTGGGTGGTGCTCCGCAAGGCGCCTCCGTTGCCTTTTCTTCCGGAAAACGTGCACGGCAAGGAGGTCGTTGTGTTGCCGGTCTTTTACTGCGGGGCCGCAGCGGAAGCAGAGAAACTGATCGCTCCTCTGCGCGCTTTCGGTAATGCCCACGGCGAGCATATCGGCGCACAGCCCTATGTTGCGGTGGCAAAAGGCCTTTGACCCTTTGCTGACGCCGGGCGCGAGAAATTATTGGAAGTCGCATAACTTCACGGAGCTTGCTGACGGAGCGCTGAATTCCATTATCGAGTTCGCCGGGAAGCTGCCCTCCCCGCAGTGTGAGATTTTCATAGGGCTGATTGCCGGTGCGCCCAACCGCGTCGCCCCTAACGCGATGGCCTATGGTCATAGGGACGCGAAATTCGTGTTGAACGTGCACGGACGATGGGACGAAGCGAAGGATGACCAGAAGTGCATTGGGTGGTCACGCGAGTTTTTTAAAGCCAGCAAGCCCTACGCGTCAGCCGGCGCTTACGTAAATTTTATGACCGACGAGGAGGGCGACCGCGTCGCCGCGGCTTACGGATCCAACTATGATCGCCTGGTGGAAACCAAGAAACGCTACGATCCGGAAAATATTTTTCACTTGAATCAGAACATCAAACCTTGAAGCGGATGTCGTTATGGAAGGTTTCTTACTCTTCGCCCTCATACTGTTCTATGTGGCTATTTCCTTTGGTCACTCATAGAGCGAACATTACAACGACCAAAGTCGTTTTGCTGGGCTATAAAGAAAGAAGACCATGACCAGACCAGTAATCAAAACCGTGACGCCATCAGCGGAAAAATTTAGGGGGATCCACATCCCTCATTCTTAAATGATGCCATGGCAACAACGTGCCCGGTCGACTTCGATGTAGATAGATTGCGCCGGCTCGTGCGTGTGGAGTACGATCGGCTGGCGCGGGAACCCAGGGGAAACTTTCATTTTCATCGAGGACTGGAGTATGCTTGCCGCATACTCCGCTATGACCCTGAGGAGTTGGCAACAATCCCATCCGAATGCACCGCGTCCTTTGCCGGTGTCGGCAATCCGCACCGCATCGGTCCCATCGAACCGGGTGAAACAGTCCTTGATATCGGGTGCGGCGCCGGCATGGATCTTTTGCTGGTCGCGCGCCGCGCCGGCCCTTCGGGAAAAGCGATTGGAGTGGATATGACCCCCTCCATGCTCGAGCTGGCCAAGCGCGGCGCACTAAAGGCCGGCTTATGGGAGAACACTGAGGTTCGCCGCGGCACGGCCGAAGAGCTGCCGGTGGCGAGCGAGAGTGTCGATGTTGTTATCTCTAACGGCGTCCTCAATCTCTCACCGGACAAAGATCGCGCCTTTCGCGAGATATACAGAGTGCTGCGTCCGGGAGGACGCTTGTATCTCGCCGATGTAGTGATTCAAAGAGAGCTTTCACTCGCAACGCGAAGCGATGTCGATCTTTGGGCAGCGTGAATTGGCGGCGCTCTGCCGGAGGTGGAGCTTTATGAAATCACCGCTGGCGTTGGTTTGACGGATGGGAAGATCGTCGAGCGCTTCGATTGTTATGAAGGTACCTCTGCTAAAGCAAAGTTATCCAAAGACCTTCTCATTCACGGCGTGAATTTTCTCGCCCGCAAACCGTCGCGCTCAAGAGGGGCCAACGATCAGCAAACGTCGGACAGGCTAGGATAGTCGGGATGGAAAAATCATCCGAGAAAGAAATCACCACGGCGACTCTTACAGTTTTCGCCCTTATCGCCTTTGCCGCCAACTCGGTCTTATGCCGATTGGCGCTCGGCCAGTCGGCCATCGATCCTGCAAGTTACACGGCGGTCAGGCTGATCACAGGAGCGGTCACTTTGTGGATCATCACTCGCTTCCTCCGGGCCGGATCCTTCGGGAAGTCCGGCGGCAGCTGGATTTCTGCAGCAATGCTTTTTCTATATGCGGTAACCTTTTCTTTCGCCTACCTAAGCTTGAGCGCGGGAACTGGCGCGTTGATTCTATTCGCAGCGGTGCAAATTACGATGATCGCGGTTGGCCTCTATGCGGGCGAAAGACCGGAGCTATTGGAGTGGCTGGGATTATTCATCGCCATTGCTGGCCTGATTTATTTAGTGTTTCCCGGGATCACCGCCCCGTCCATCCTCGGATCGCTACTCATGGCCACCGCCGGCATCGCCTGGGGTGTTTACTCTCTCAGAGGCCGAGGAGCCAGTGATCCTGTCAGTGTCACCACGGACAATTTTCTACGCACAGTGCCCTTGGCCCTCGGTCTCATCTTGTTATGGCTATCGACGCTGACTATAACCCCGATGGGTTTTCTCTGGGCAGCCCTATCCGGATCCATCACGTCGGGAGTCGGCTATGTCCTATGGTATGCGGCGCTGCCTCGCCTGACAGCGACACGGGCGGCCACGGTCCAGCTAGCACCGGCACCGCTAGCAGCACTTGGCGGAGTTGTCGTTTTATCTGAAGCGATTAGTCTGCGTCTGGTGATATCGTCTGTGGTGATTCTGGGTGGGGTCGGCCTGGCGGCTTCCCGCCGCACGTCCGTTTCCAAGCGGCCAGAGTCTTTAACCGCTGTCGTACAGACTTCCATCAGAGACTAAAAGCGACTTAAGATCTCACAGCAAACAGAATTTTTCGTTGCCGAAGTTCTTTAATCGACACGCGGCACATTCTGTATGTTTCACATGTTTCTCGGCGTCCACGTCCGACCGTGGATGCTCAACTCATTTTTGAACTGGGAGTGAGATCTCAGATGATGACTCATGCGAGGCGGACAACGATCACCCCCATCACTACCATGCAAACCAGTTGTGTAAAAAAGAAAATAAACCTCAGGGTTACTGCGAAGTTGGTAGGCGTGAGGGCGATATGGACGATGGTCTGGCAAACGCGGGCCGCCAGCAATAGGATCGCCAACCGATCCAGCGTAACGCTCCGGATGCCGGTCGCGACAATGGCCACCACCACCGCCGTGTAGAGTGGCAGGTTCTCCAGACAGTTGGCATGAGCGCGCATGGCCCGCTGGTACCAATCGCTTCCATGTGGCTCGTCGGCCGGAAATTCCTTAATCGCTGCTCGTCCCGTCAAAATCCGACTCCATCGATACCAGCCGATGGTGCTCAGAAGCGTGATTGCAGTCCACGTCGCAAAACCCAACAAGACCCAGATCGGGATTGACACGAATCCAACCCTCTGCTTGAACTGGGCCAAAATTCTTTCGCCGCACGTGCGGTGGCCATGAGACCTGGCGCTCAGGAGTCAATGCTTCGACAATCTGGACCGGTGGGTCTATGCAGACAAAATCTACTAGGAGTTCACACCTCCGGCCAATTAGACGGCTTGAACGACTGCAACGTTTGGAACGGCTGGAACTGTCCCGAGTCGGCCTCACACCATCTGCATGTACACATCGACCAGGGCCGGTCGTTTTTCTTCTTTGATGACCTTGATCGCCCGTTCCACCGCCGGGCGAATCTTCTCCGGTTCGGTGATCGGCCCCTCGCCGTGAACGCTAAAGGTGCGGGCCAAGTTGGCAAAGTCCACCGGGGGCTTGGCCATTTCCATACCCACGAGTTTGTTCTCCACCGGCCGGCCGCGGTGGATCGCGACCTTTTCCTGATGCTCCACGTCGTTGTAATAAACCCGATTGTTGGTCATTACCGTCAACAAAGGCACTCCGGTGTTGGCCGCAGTCCACAGGGCGCTCGGTGTGTACAGCATCTCGCCGTCGCGCTGCAAATTGACGCAGATCTTGCCCGTGCCCCGATAGGGTAGCGACGCGCCGACGGACGCGGCGGGACCGTAGCCTAATCCGCCACCGCCATAGCCGCCGAGAAAAAGGCCGGGTTTATCCCAAGTCCAGAGACGGCTCGGCCAGCCGCGAAAAGCCCCGGCGACCAGCAGCCAGTCTTCCTTCTTGAGCGCTTCCCAAATTTCGTAGGCCAAGCGCGGCGGCGCGATGGGCCGCTCGTCCCAACGCTTTTTGAGATCCGCTTGCCAGCGCGCGTGAACTTCCTCGTGCTGCCCCGTCATCGCCTTGCGCCGGTCATCGACGACGCTGTTGGAAAATTTGCCCTGCTTTTTGATTTCTTCAGCCAAAGCCGGGAGAAAAACTCTCGTGTTCGCGACGATGGGCAGATCCACCGGCGCCAGTTGTTGAAAATCGCTGGTCCAACTCCGCACCGAGAGATCGTTGAGCGTCACGTTGATCACCTTGCAGCCGGGCTTGGTCGCAGGGGCGGTCGCGTGGGTCGCGGGGTCCTGCTTGACCAGAGCGCCGAATAGATCGGTCATGTCTAGCCCCATGATGACGTCGGCGTTGGCGATCAGCTCGCGGTTCTTGCCGGTAAGATTCAACGAATGCGTGTTGGGAAAATTCATGCGCGCGCCGAAATCGATGACCGGGATCGACAACAGATCGGCGAGCGCCACCAGGCTCATCACCGCGTCGTTATTCCGGCCCACGTAATCAGCGAGGATCACCGGATTCTGCGCCGTCGACAATAGTCGCGCTGCTTCTTTGATCGCATCGTAGTCCGCTTGCAGCGGCGCCGGGGGACGGAAGCGGCTCGGATCGGGCAGCGGGATCTCTTTTTCGATCGCGGCCTCCTGATCGGTGACATCGAAGCAGAGATAGACCGGCCCGCCCGGGTCGCTCATGGCGATGCGATAGCCTCGCATGATCGAGGACGGAAACGCTTCGACGCCCACGGGTTGGTCGTCCCACTTGACGAAGTCGCGCACCAGATTACCCTGCACCTGCGCCGTATGGATCCAGTCGATCCACGGGCGGCGTTTACTCGAATTCATCGGCCCTGTGCCGCCCATGACCATCACCGGCGTGTGGTCGCACCAGGCGTTGTAGATCGCCATGGAAGCGTGCTGCAGGCCGACCACGTTGTGGACGATGGCGGGCATGATCTTACCCGTCGCTTTGGCGTAACCATGCGCCACCGCGACGGCGATCTCTTCGTGACAGCAGAGAATCATCTCCGGATTGGGTTGTCGGCCGCTCTCATAATTCACTAGAGAATCGTGAATTCCGCGAAAGCTCGACCCCGGGTTGAGTGCGACGTATTCAATGCCAAGGATTTTCAACAGATCAACGACGAGATCCGATCCATAACGCGCTGCCATAAATACCTCCTCGACGATTATTGACTTGAACAGCGACCGAGGACCGAGTCCCCTTCGCTAATGGGCAATGCGCCTCTACAGTTCAAAGTTCAAGGTTCAAAGGGGGAGGGGGGATAAATACCTTGAACCTGGAACGTTGAACTTTTGAACGGCCCTTTGGGCCCTAGTGAACGGTGGCCGACTGAGACGCCGCCTGTAACGGCTGTGGAATTTCCATGTCGTAGAGCTTTGCCACGTTGGTGCAAACAAGTTTCCTGCGCACGTCTGCCGGCAAGTGCCCCAGGTCGCGATCGATATATTTTTTCGACTCCGGCCATGTGGAATTCCCGTGGGGATAATCGTTGGACCACATACAGTTGTCCTGACCCCACCATTCGAAACTATGGCCCGCCGCGGTGTCGCGGAAGAACGTCCCATAGACCTGTCGGTTGAAATATTCGCTGGGGTTTTTCGTGATCGGCGGAGGATTCACGCCTTTGAACCTGTTGTAATAATAATCCCACTGCTGGAGCATGAACGGCATCCATCCGATCTCATTCTCGACGCTGACGAACCTGAGCTTGGGATATCGATCCAAGACTCCGTAGAAAATCAGTTCAAAAAACGCATCGATGATTTCCTTGAGCTTCAGATTCACGCTGCCCCGATAGGCCTCGACGCCTGTTCGCTTGTTACCGAACACGGTTTCCTTGTGGTAGCCATGCCCGGTGAGGATATGCAGATTCACCGGCATGTTGAGATCCTGGGAAGCCGCCCAGAACTTATTGTAATGCTCCGAATGAAACGGTAGGTCCGGATGTGGCGCCTGCCAGATGATCGATCCCTTGAGACCGGCCTTCGCGCAACGCTCCAGCTCCTTTACCGCCGCGTCGATGTCATAAACCGAGATCGCGCCGATACCAATCAAACGATTGGGAGCAACCTTACAATACTCAAACAACCAATCGTTGTACGCTCGGAAACAGGCCTCTTGAAGCTTCGCGTCGTCCATGGCGAAGTGCGGCAGCAGGTTGGTCGGGTAAAGCACCTCGGCGCTGAGCCCGTCGGTTTCCATCTCCTTGATTCGGCAATTTGGATCCGACCCACCTGGATGCGTCTGAAAGCTTTCTCCCACTTTGAGCTGGGGAAAAACCGGAGCTTGTTCTCGGAACGACGGCGCAACTCGCTCCTTCACGGTGTTGGGTGGTTCCATCACGTGGGAGTCCGAAGAAATCAGCACCTCACAACCTGCATTATTTCCATTGCCAGCCATAAAATCTTCCTCCTTTAGCCATATGTATATGGTTACCTATTCATTAACCGCAAAAAACTCAAAGTTCGCAAAGTTTTCGAAAAAACTTCTCTTTGTGTTTTATGCGTTCTTTGCGGTCAAGTTTCTCCTCAATCCTAGCGACTATTGCAGGTCTACCACCACAGACCTCAACGGGTCAACCGGGCGCGAGCACGCTCACAGTTTCGAGTCTCGCGTTTCGAGTTTCGTGTTTTAAACCCGAGACTAGAAACCCGAAACACGGAACTGAAAAGGCCGAGCCAGGCCTTTTCAGAAGAGCCCTTCTTTTTCCAACTTCCGCGCGATGCGCTCGTCGATGACATCTTCGGCTTTGAGCTTGCGAATCTGCTCGTTGCTTCTGCCGAGAATACGGATCACGTTGCGCAGGCCATCGACGTTGGCATAAATCCGCCGGTCGTAAAGGACCTTCATCATGTCATAGCCCGCCTCCGCGTCTTCTACCTTTGACAAGCGCAAGGTGCGCATCAAGCTCCGGATAACCGTAGGTTTGTTTTCAGGAGTATTGATGAATTTAATGGTCTCGATCATCGCTCTAAGGTAGCGCTCTACGGTGTCGGGCGAGCGGTCGACAAAGCTCCGCCGCGCCATGATGCCCAGACCCTGAAACGGGATGCCGAGCGTGAGAAGATCGGCCAGAACGCGGAAACCCTGCCGCTCTAGTTGAGCCCCAAACGCATAACCGAGATACGCCCCATCGATAATGCCGCCGGTTGCAAGCGCTTGAGCCATAACCCCCTGATCGCCGATGATCCGAAACTGAATGTTGTCACGCTCCGGATTGATCCCCCAGTGATCAAAAGCCAGCATGCTGAACATCCACACGCCCCCGCCGATACTTTGGACGCCGATCCTTTTGCCCTTGAGATCCGCCGGCGTCTTGATATTGGGAGCGACCACGAACGTGCCATCGAGCTTGTTAATCAAACCTGCGACGAAGACCAAGTCGAGTCCGCCGGCCATCGCGCCGATGGATGCACCCGTAGCCGAACCGCCGTGAAATTGCGTCTCTCCGGCAGCGAGCGCCGACAAGCCGACCGCGCCGCTCCGCACGTTGACGACTTGAGCATCCAGACCATACTTTTGAAAAATCCCCGCATCTTTAGCCACAAAAAGCACGCCACTGCGCTCGTTCAACCCGCCATAAGTGACGACGATCTTTGTCGGCGCCGAAGCGGCAAAACGGCAGGAGAAAAGCCCAGTGTCAAAACTAGAACGATCAAACAACATCGCATCCGATACTCCATCACTTTATTATCTCCTCTTTCCCATCGACGACTTCTTGTACTCCGTGCACATCTCGGATTGCAAGCGCATCGGTTTATGACTTCTGTTCGCTTCAGGTCGCCGGAGCCCTCTATGAAATCCGGTCGAGCCGGGGTAAACCCGGCACCCGGAGCAAGTCTTGACGCGCGCTTTCAATTGACCATAATGGTCAAGTAGGACAAACCAGAAAGGAATATCTATGAAGACTACAACCGTCTCAAAACTCAAGGCTTCTCTCAGTGAGTATCTACGATCGGTCAAGGCAGGCGAAGAAGTCCTAGTCACTGAACGCGGGCGCCCTATTGCCAAGCTCACTCCGGTCGCAAGTTCCGACATTCTGCCTGATCACTTGGTCGAAATGGAAAAACAGGGTTTCATCAAAATCGGCTCAGGAAAGTTGCCGAAGGGTTTTTGGGATCTTCCGCGGCCCAAAGATCCTAAGGGGTTGGTTCTCAAGACTGCTTTACGGGAACGGGAGGAGGGCTGGTGAAATTCTGGGACACATCCGCGGTTGTCCCTCTGTGCGTAATCGAGCCCATTACCGGAACCGTTAAATCAATTCTCACTGGAGACCCTTCGCTCGTCGTTTGGTGGGCAACGAGGACTGAATGTGTCTCAGCCCTCAACCGGCAAACCCGAGAAGGCAGCTTGCGTATCGAGGACGAACACCAGGCACATCACGTACTAAGGCAACTTGCGGACGCCTGGACCGAGGTTCAACCGAGCGAAATTAATCGTGGGACCGCAGAGCGGCTACTTGCGTGCATGCTCTCAGAGCTGCAGATGCTTTTCAGTTAGCGCCGCTTTGCATTGGTGTCAAAGACAGCCGGTGAACAGAGAGCTGGTCTCCTTCGACACCCGGTTGCGAAACGCGGCATACAAAGAAGGATTCACGCTCCGTCCCGCCCAGATTCACTGAGCAGTATACGTGAAGGCACCGCGCGGAAAATCTTCGTCCGGGTTTCTGGATGCTCGATGTAACCGATTATGTAAGTTCCTCCAGTAATGCTTTTGCCTCTTTCAAGTCGGCCGTGTCAAACCCTTCAGTAAACCAGCCGTAAATATCACCTAGCAATTTTCGCGCTTTTCCTGTCTTACCTTGCTTCTGCCACAGCCGACTCATGCTCATCGCTGCCCGTAACTCCAACGACTTCGCTTGCTGTCGGCGTGAAATCTCGATAGCCTCCGAAAAACTCTCCTCTGCAGAACGGTGAACGAACTCCGCTTTCTGCATTCCAGGCTCTGCATTCAAAAGAAGCTCGCCTTTCAGCCGATGTAGCTCTGCCTCGTAATACCACCCTCCGTTTTTGTGCGACCAAGCTACTTCGGACAGCACAGTCAATCCCTCCTCTGCCTTCTTCACTTTCCCATAAATCTTCGCTAGGAGAACCAGATAATGCGACCGGGCCACTTCTGCGCCTGTGGTCTTATAGGCGAGCAGACCCTGGCACATTTGTGCAACGCCTTTCTCTGCTGTTTGTCCTTCATCGGCCAGTGCCCAACCGCGTAGGATGGTTCCCTGCGTAAACCAGTAAGGGAACCCATACTTGCTTGCGAGCGCCAGGAGTGCCTCCGCTCGCTCTTGGACTGCTTCACGCTCTCGACGGAATTCATGGAGCCAGGCAGCATAGCCCAGGGCCTCAGCTAAGGTTAGGGGATGAGACAATTCCTCGGCGAGAGCTAGCGCGTCTTGACTTCTCTTCAGGGCCCGGTCCGGATAGCCAAGCAACCACAGCGCCAAGGCTCCAAAGTCCCTGCAGCACACCCCGGGGTCGTGCCCACCATAGAGAAAGGCCAGGACGCGGTGCTGTGGGGAATCATACAGATCAATCCCATGTTCCGAGTGTGCTCTGGCTAGAGTCAACTCTCCAATAAAGAACGAGTTGGCCCACATCGCGTGATGGGCTTCGAGGAGAAGACCGGCGTCACGCAGGTGCTGAGCCAGACTAAAGAGTTGCGTGGCTAGATCTCTCGCTGTTTGCAACTCTCCCCGCTGTAGATGAAGTAGCCATAGTCCCCACAATACGGGGAAAAGCTGCGAGGTCTCGCCTACCTGTTGGCACAATTCCCGTGCCCGCAGGTACACGGGTTCGATTTCTGGCGCGCCGAAACCTTTGGTTGACTGGAGCGCCGGGCCAAGGGCGAGCAGCAGAGCGAGCTCTTGCTTTTCGCGTTCGTCACTTAACGGCAACGTCTCGACGACTTCCAACGCTCTCGTGAAATAGGCCACCGCCTCTAAGTTCGCCGAACGCGATAACGCCTTGGTCCCGGCTTCGCGGAGATACATAACCGCTTTGTCCCACACCTCTCCCCTGACGGCATGGTCAGCCAAGCGCTCCACTTGTTCGCCGAGTCTGTCCCGGTAAAGCTGCTCCGTTATTTCGACGATTCGCGTATGAAGCGCGCGCCGGCGATCTTGCAACAGCGTTCCGTAAGCAACCTCGTGTGTAAGGGCGTGCTTAAAGGTGTATTCGATATCCGGAAAGAGACTCGTCTCGTAAAGAAACTCCGCGGCCTGAAGCCGAATCAGTCCACGTCTGACTTCTTCTTCGGACTGATCCGCGATGGCTTGAAGCAGCGCAAATGGAACGTCCTTGCCTATAACGGCCGCCGATTGAAGAAGACGTTTCTCATCTAGCGCAAGTCTATCAATCCGAGCGGCTAACACTGCCTGTACGGTTGCCGGTACCTGCGTGCTCTCAATCGGTCTGGCAAGACGATAATTTCCCCGCTCGCCCGCTAGCAGTTTGGTCTCCACTAATGTGCGAACGCTCTCCTCGATGAAAAAAGGGTTCCCTTCCGTTCGCTCGATCAATAGCTTTTTCAATGGCGCGAGGCTCGAATCACTTCCCAAAAGTGCCTGGAGCAGTTCCTCCGCGCTTTCAGGCGGCAGAGGATCAATCCGGAGTTGGCTGTAATAGGTCTTGCTCCCCCAGCCGTGCTGGTACTCCGGCCGATAGTTGACCAACAGCAGAAGTCGCGCAGTCGGAAGACTCTCAATCAAGCTATCCAGGAAAGACTGGGTCTCCGAATCGATCCAGTGAAGATCTTCGATGACCAAGAGCAAAGGTTGGATTTGGCTCTCTCGTAGCAGCAAACGCTTGATTGCCTCTAGGGTGCGCTGGCGGCGCTGTGGAGGATCCGAGCTCTGCCACACTTGGTCCTCGAGCGTCAAGTCTAAGAGCGCCAGGAACGCAGGCAGTGTGGGCTCTAGAGACTTATCCAGTGTCAGGAGCTTCCCTGTAACTTTCTCGCGAATCTTCCGCACATCGTCTCGGTCTTCAATGGTGAAGTATGCCTTGAGCAGGTCGATCACTGGAAGATACGCAGTCGCTTTGCCGTAAGAGACCGAGCCGCTTTCAAGGATAAGCCAGTCCACGGTACGGCGAGAATGAGCGAACTCCCAGAACAGACGGGACTTGCCTACCCCCGGCTCACCGACAAGGGCTACCACCTGGCCGTGGCCGCTGCCTGCCTTATCGAGAGCGCGGCGGAGAGTCTCAAGCTCAGTATCGCGTCCGACGAAGCGCGTGAAACCGCGCGCGGCTGCTGCTTGCAGCCGAGAACGTGTGGCTCCAACTCCAGTAACCTCATAAACTTCCACCGGCTCAGTTAGTCCCTTGACGTTGACCGGGCCAAGCGACTTCACCTGCACATAGCCTTCGGCTAGTTGTAGTGTGTCCGCGGTCATCATGATCGACCCCGGCATCGCCATCTGTTCCATCCGTGCGGCCAAATGGGTGGTCTGCCCAACGGCCGTGTAATCCATCTTCAGGTCGCTGCCGATCGATCTGACTACGACTTCTCCAGAATTCACGCCAACTCGAATCTGAATCGGAATGCCCTCAGTTCTCTGAATGCTCTCTGCATACTTCTTCACCGACTCCTGCATCCTGAGCGCGGAGTAACAGGCTCGCACTGCATGATCTTCATTCGCGAGCGGCGCACCAAAAAGCGCCATGATGCCGTCGCCCATGACTTGATTGACGGTTCCCTCATATCGGTGCACCGCTTCCATCATGTGCTCGAGCACCGGGTCAAGAATCTTCCGCGCTTCCTCCGGGTCACGGTCCGCAAGTAACTCCATCGATCCTTTTATATCCGCGAACAGCACCGTCACCTGCTTGCGTTCACCTTCGAGGGCGCTCTTGGAAGTCAAAATCTTCTCGGCGAGGTGTTTGGGGGTATAAGTTTCGGGAGAAATGAAGCGCGTGGCTATAGCCGGTTGAGCACTCACCGATTGCCCACACTCGAGACAGAACTTCGCCCCCGCAGGAAGCTCTGTGCCGCACGCGGCGCATTTTAGGGCCAGCACAGTTCCGCACTCGAGGCAAAATTTTGCCTGCGGCGGATTCTCCTGCTGGCAGCGCAGACATTTCATAATCCGGCCTTCTCGCCTAAATTTCTGGATCTCCAGACTTCAGTACGAACGTTTCGGATTGCTCACCACGGAGTCGCCGAGGACGCGGAGAAAAATTTTTTGATCGAGGAATACTTCTATCTTTGCGAACTCTATGTCTCCGCGGTGAATACTCTTTCACAGTAAACTCGAAAGCGCCATATTTCTCAGGCCGGTCGGATATTCTGATTCAGGTGGAACAGATTAGCCGGGTCATACTTTGCTTTCAGCATTCGCAGGCGCTGGTAGTTCGGCCCGTAAGCTGCCGCGACGGCGTCTTCTCCATCATCGTCCCCCAGATAGTTTACGTAGCGCCCTGGCGTGAAGCTGGGCCGCATGAAGTCATATGATTGCCGCGCCCACGCAATATTCGGAGCGTTGTCGGCCGGTTCGAGCCATTCGGAGACGACCAGAAAGTTATAGCCCTCGTGCCGGTGTGGGAACGCCGTCTCGCTCACGCCGACACGCGTCGCTGCGCCGTGGATGTGCTCCAGCACCAGGCCGCTCATCGGCGAGGGACATGCCGCGAACTGAGAAACTAGCGTGTCGATGGCCCCATCGCTGAGTTCACCTATGAAATTGGATTTCCAGTAGTTAAGGGCGCCCCGAGGGAATCCGGCGTCCAGCATCCTATTCGTCTCCTCGTAGCTTGTTGGACCGATGGAATCCAGAATCGGCGTGCCGAACTTCTTAATCGGCTCAAGGGCAGCCTCCGCTTCGGCTAGAGGACCGCAGTGGCATAAAATGATCACGGCGATCTGAGCGCCGTCGGGCGCGTGCAGCAGCGCGCCGAAGATCGTGAGGTCGTCGGTAAGTCCCGCCAACGTGATTTCCCGGAAAAATTTCAGCACATCGCGAGCACGATCGAAAGGGTGAGCGATGAGGCCGCTTGTGACCGTCCCAACCGGATGTAAGCGGTACTCCAACCATGAGACAGCGCCGAAGTTACCGCCGCCGCCTTGAAGTCCCCAGAAGAGATCGGCGTTTTCCTCCTTGCTTGCCCGCACGATGTCACCCGAAGCAGTAACGACCTCCGCCGAAAGAATTGTCCATCGCCAGCCCATACTTGGCCATGAGCCACCCGAGGCCGCCACCGAGCGTCAAACCCGCGATGCCAGTCGTGGAGATCACGCCGCCGGTGGTCGCTAGCCCATGTGCCTGCGTTTCGCGGTTGAATTCACGCCAGGTCACTCCGCCCTGAGCGCACGCCGTGCGACGGACCGGATCAACGTGGATGCCCTTCATGAGCGACATGTCGAGCATCAGCCCATCGTCACAGACAGCCCGGCCGGCAACGTTATGACCGCCGCCGCGCACCGCCAATTCGAGTCCGTGAGTGCGCGCGAAGTTTACCGCGTCAACGATGTCAGCGTTACCGACGCAGCCGGCAATCAACGCAGGGTGCCGATCGATCATACCGTTGTGGACCCGCCGTACTTCATCGTACCCGGATTGATCGGGACGCAGGAGCACGCCGGAAAAGCGAGCGGACAGGTCAACGATACTGGCTTGATCGAGCGCAACCATGAAATTCCTCCCAAAGACTTCTAGATAGTTGTGCCTTATAAATGTTCAATAGAACCACGGCTACAAAGCTTATCGGGTTGTTTCGAATTTTGGATTTCAAGTTTCGAGTTTTTTGTCCCTTCCGTCTCATACGGGTAGTGCCTTAACTCAACTGCTCAAGTTCCGCTTCCGCCTTTTCCAGCCACAATCCCATTTCTATCTCCCGCATCATCGCGACGCCATTGGCGAGATGCATCTTCGCTTGCTCCAGATCACCTGTTCGCCGATGCAGTTTTCCCAAACCAACGTGGCAGTGAGCGATGAGCGGGCGCATGCGAAGTTCATTGGCTAATGCCATCGCGTGATCATAATGATTTTCCGCCTTTGCCGTATCCGGAACATCGGCGTGCAAAAGACTCTCGCCGAGGACGTAAAGTGACAACGCTGCGTAGCCGCGATACCCTTGGGTCCGGGAAGATTCAAGCACCTGGTTAGCAAGCGAGGTGGCTTCTTCCAGTTTACCGACCAAAGGTAGCCCCGCGCCAACTGTACACGCGGCCAAACATTCCTAGCTCGCTCGTTGGTCAATTCCAACAGGGGTATCGCCTCGCCGACACGCCCAGCCGCAGCAAATGCATTACCGAGAGCAACCGCCACTCGGGGAAGATTCTGACGGATGTCCCATAAGCGACAAACTTCCAGGCTCCGCTCTAGTAGCGGGATCGCCTTTTCCAAAGCGCCCTTCCTAAAATGCAGGCATCCGACCTCCAGATACGCAGTGTTTAGACTAAAAGGGTGATTGGCCACCTCGGCAATACGAATCGCTTCGTCGCCGTGAATAGCTGCTTCGCGAAACTCGCCAACTTCCGCCAGGCCCCATGTCAAATGACAGAGCGATCCAATCGACGCAACAAAGGCTAAGCCAAAGCGCTCGTAAATCTGATCGCCTACTATAGCATCGACATTCTTCTTAAAATGGTAAATAGCCAGATCAAAGTCACCGATCGATCGATGTGCCGACCCAAGAAAATGATTTGCCTGAACCTGGAGGCTAAAATTGCCAATTGCTGAAGCGATCGCGAGGGCCCGTTCTCCCTTCTCAATAGCCTGAATGGGATCATCTCCCGCCTGCCCAAAGTAACCGGCCAAATAGGCTGAAATTTGCCCGAGCCGGCGTTGGTCATTCAAAGTCTCAGCGAGCACTTCCGCTTCGCGCATGCGTTCTAAAACTTTGGCTTGTTCTCCAAGAGGCTGGAGGGAGCTACGCATGTGGATACGAATATCTATAGCTTGCTCGATCATTTGACGGCTTTCGGGCAGATGCTTGGGCACTTCAAGTGCCCGATCGAAATAGCTCACCGCTTCACGGTGCGCAGAGCGATCCGCCGCTTTGGCGCCGGCTTGCCGTAAGTAGGTCAACGCCTTCTCCCACAGCTCGCCGTGGAAACGCGTGGTGCGCAAGCAGCTCAACCTGCTCGGCCAATCGATCTCCGTAGAGCCGTTCGATGGCTTCGACGATTCTGGCGTGCAGCGTGCGCCGCCGCTCTTGTAAGACACTGCCGTAAGCAACCTCGTGGGTCAGCGCATGTTTGAACGTGTATTCGAGATCGGGAAACAAGCGGGTCTCGTAAACAAACTCGGCCGCTTGAAGATGACCGAGCTCGCGCCGGAGTTCTTCTCCGGATAATTCAGCGATGGCCTGAAGCAAGACAAACGGCACATCCTTGCCGATCACCGACGCCGACTGAAGCAGACGCTTTTCATCGATTGACAGCCTATCGATGCGCGCGGCCAATACGGCGTGCACTGTCGCCGGTACCTTTGTAAGATCGAGCGAACCGGCGAGACTATATCGGCCTCGCTCGCCGACGAGAACTTTAGTTTCGACCAATGTCCGGACACTCTCCTCCAAGAAAAACGGATTGCCCTCGGTTCGCTCGATCAAGAGTTGCTTCAGCGGCTGCAAGTTCGCCTCGTCCCCCAACACCCCTCGGAGCAATTCCTCGGCACTCTCGGGTGGCAGCGGATCGATCCGCAGCTGGCTATAATATGTTTTGTTCCCCCAGCCATGGCGGTATTCCGGGCGGTAATTCGCAAGGAGAAGAAGCGACGCAGTGGGCAAGCTATCGATCAGGCCGTCTAAGAAAGACTGAGTCTCCGAATCGATCCAATGCAGATCTTCGAACACCAAGATCACGGGTTGCACCTGGCTCTCGCGCAGCAGCAAACCTTTGATCGCGCCTAAAGTCCGCTGCCGGCGCTGGGACGGGTCTAGGTTCTGCCATTGTTGATCTTCAACCGCAACGTCTAACAATGACAGCAATGCCGGCAACGCGGGCTCTAAAGTCTTATCCAATGTCAGTAACTTGCCGGTGACTTTCTCGCGGACATCGCGCTGAGTGTCACGATCCTGGATTTTGAAATACGCCTTCAGCAAATCAATTACAGGAAGGTAAGGCGTAGCTTTTCCGTAAGAAACTGAGCCCGATTCAAGGATCAAGCATCCCTCGGTACGATGCGAATGAGTGAACTCATAAAACAGTCGCGATTTCCCAACTCCAGGCTCACCCACCACGGCAACCACCTGACCATGCCCGGTTTGTGCTCGCTCTAGCGCTTTGCGCAGTTGCTCCGTCTCGGCGTCGCGCCCGACGAATCGTGTAAGTCCGCGCGCAACCGCTGCTTGCAAGCGGGAGCGCGCAGGTCCGGCACCACTGATCTCGTACACCTCCGCCGGTTCGCTCATCCCCTTCACATTAACCGGACCGATTGATTTCACTTGAACAAAGCCCTCGGCAAGGCCAAGGGTATCAGCAGTTATCAGAACCGACCCCGGCATCGCCATCTGCTCCATCCGAGCAGCCAAGTGCGTGGTCTGACCCACCGCTGTGTAATCCATCTTCAAGTCGCTCCCGATGGACCGCACAACGACCTCGCCTGAGTTCAAACCAACTCTTATCTGGATAGGAATTCCCTCGGTCCGCCTTACTCCCTCAGCATACCTCTTAACCGACTCCTGCATCCTGAGCGCCGCATAGCATGCTCGGACAGCATGGTCTTCATGCGCCAGCGGCGCGCCAAACAGCGCCATAATGCCGTCGCCCATCACCTGATTGCCTGTGCCTTCGTAGCGATGAACTGCCTCCATCATGTGTTCGAGAATCGGATCGAGAAGCTTCCGCGTTTGCTCCGGGTCGCGGTCCGCAAGTAACTCCGTTGAGCCCTTCATATCAGCAAAAAGCACTGTGACTTGCTTGCGCTCGCCTTCGAGCGCGCTCTTCGACGTAAGAATCTTTTCGGCGAGGTGCTTGGGCGTGTAAGCTTCAGGAGAGTTAAACCGTACGAGAATAGGTCCGGCGACAGGATGCGCGCACTCGGGGCAAAACTTTGCGGTCGCGGAAAGCTGAGTGCCACAGTTCACGCAGCTGCGGGCCAGCGGAGCCGCACACTCCTCGCAGAACTTTGCTCCGGATGGATTTTCATGCTGGCAGCGAGAACACTTCATTTAGGTTTCCCATCATCGGACTAAGAAGAGTGCGATCGACTTCAAATGTCTCATCCTCTGCCTTGCACTCAATCCTGAGTCCAAATCCCGCGAGTCCAGTAGAAAATCTCATGGCCCCTGGTCGGCAAGCTGGCGGTTTTTGCCTACCACTGTTTCGATTCATTGTCCACATCGGTTTCCTGCTCTTCCGAACTACGGGCAAGGGAGAATCGACTCGGCTGGTTTGAAGAAGAAGAACCGCCCTGGTATGAATCGTCGCGAATACCAAATGGTAGGCGCAGGAACAATCCTTTATGGCAATGAAGAAAATCGCGATTTCGCTGCCTGAGCCTGTTCTGGAGCGAATCGATAAACTAGCGGCAAGCCGGGGCGAGTCCAGGAGCCACCTGATTGCGACGGTCCTAGACCGCGTGGCGCGCGCCAAACGCGATCGGGACGTAACGGCTCGAATTGATGCGCTCCTCGCCGATGAAATGATCGCAGCTGAGCAGAAGTCCACAGCGGACGAGTTTCTTCGGATGTCCCCATGGCCCAGAGGGAAGTGGTAATACACCAAGGTAACCTGTACTGGGTCGCCGTTGGCAGTGGCCGGGGTTCAGAACCCTGGGGCCGCAGGACAGCCCTGGTCTTACAACACGATCGATTTAACCAGAGTCGTCTGAATACAGTTGTAGTCGTCGCCATTACTTCTAACCTCCGCTACGCCTCACTGCCCGGTAATGTTCGCCTGCGGAAAGGCGAGGGAGACTTGCCAAAGACATGCGTGGCCAATGTCACGCAGATTCAGACTATCGACCGAGCCTATTTAATCCAGAAAATAGGAACTCTCCCTCGCCACCTGTTGCGGCGCGTTTGGGACGGAGTGCGGCTCGTGGCAGAAGTAGACTAATAAGCTCCAACTCGCATTGAGGACACTTCATGCCGAAGCCTCCAGCACGGGTAGGGAGAAGCTAAAAGTAGAACCCTCGCCTGGAGCGCTGGATACCGTGATCCGCCCGCCGTGCAGCTCAACTAGCAAGCGTGTGATCACGAGCCCAAGCCCCGTGCCACCACCCACCTGGGGCGAGCGATCGTGGGCCCTGAAAAATTTAGTAAACAGTTGCGCCTGATCTTCGGGCGATAGGCCAATGCCAGTGTCGCTGACGTCCACGCGCACAAACCCATCGTCGCGCCGGGCTCCAACCGTAATGCTGCCCTCCACCAGCGTGTACTTGTGGGCGTTGGAGATAAGGTTCGTCAGGATCTGCGTCACGCGGTCTTGATCTGCCCACACAGTCGGTAGCGGCTCGACGAGGTCGAGGCTGAGCCGCTGCCGCTTGGTTTCGATCAACGGGCGCAATGAGCCGGCGACCTCCGGGATCAGATGGGCGAGGTCCAGGTTCGTGCGGTGGAGATCGAGTCTGCCTGCCTCCATGCGCGAGAGGTCAAGGAGATCGTTGATCAGCCCCAGCAGCCGGTCCGCGTTCTTCTTGACCAGGGTCAGGCTCTCGCGCTGCTCCGCAGCGATCTGCTCGTCCTCGAGCAGCAGTTCGGCGTAGCCCTGAATCGAGGTGAGCGGCGTCCGCAGTTCGTGCGAAACCATCGAGACGAACTCGGTCTTCAACCGGTTCGCCTCCTGAATGGCCACGTTCTGCTGTTCGAGCTGGTAATTTTTCTGGCGGAGTTCCTCCTCCAGAAGCCTCCGCTCATGCGCCCGGTCCAACGACTCGGCCATCTGGTCGAACGCGCCGGCGAGCTGGCCCAGCTCCCCCTACTCATGGGGAAGACCGGTGCGCACGCCCAACTCCCCAGCAGCGACTCGTTTCGTCGCTTCCACGAGTGCCTGAATCTGGCGGACAATAAACAGGTTTCCACCCAACCAGGCTGCGGCGAGCGCGAGTCCAGCGACGAGCCCCAGCATCGCAAGATTGCGGGCGAGAATCTGGTTGACACCAGCAAAAGCGACAGCCGCCGGGATACCAACGCTCACGTACGCGTCCGCGTTTTGCGCAGCGCCGCCGAACGGAGCGAACGAAAAGAGCCTCGGGATGCCGTCCGTGCCCGGAGCATCGGTCGTTCCATTACCCTTTTGAGTCTGAATGGCGTTCAAGACGACCGGCTCCGGCATGAGCTTGCCAACCCATTTGCCGTCGTCCGGGTAGCGCGACAGGATCCTGCCGTTGCGGTCCGTCACGGTGAGCATTGTTCCCTCCGGGAGTCCCGCTTGACTAGCCAGTTTGTTGAGCCAGGCCAAATCTAGAGCGGCGAAAACCACCGCTTGCACACGGCCCGCGTCGTCGAGCACAGGATAACCGAAATTGACGCTCGCTTTGTCGGTGAGGCGGCCGATTTGATATTCGCCGATGGCGAAGTCACGGGTCTCGAAGGCGCGCCGAAAATAGACGCGGTCGCCAAGGTAGGCTTGGCCAGGAATGGCGGTGCAAAAGATGTTGCCATCGGTGTCGATGACTCCCAGATTGGCGTACGACGAACGCTGCGCGAGCAGATCGACAAAGAGCGCGGTGCATGCGGCGCGATTAAGATCGCGCACGGCAGGCAGATGCGCCAGGGTCACCAGAAGCTGGCGCGCCTCCTCAATCAGCCGCTCGTAATCCGCAGAAACGAGGCGGGATAGCCGCATGGCGTGCTCATACACGAGCGCCTTTCTGAGCTGGCGCTCTTCCAGATTGGTGTAGAGCGCGAGCCCCAACGCCGGAATGACGGCGAGAAGAACGAGCAGCAAGAGCCGGGTCCGCAGACTTCCAAGAGAAAGTCGCGCCATGGTTCACCTGCCCTCTTGGCTAGCATGCTTTCGCCGCAGCCAAACGTGCACGCGCGCGCGAATGTGCGTCGGCTTGAATGGCTTGGTCACGTAGTCGGTGACCCCAGCCGCGAATCCCTCCGCTGTGTCCTCTGCCTCCACCTGCGCGGTCAGGAGCACGACAGGCACGTCACGAAGATCCGGGTTTGACTCGGCGCGCAGGGCGCGGCACACCTCAAGCCCATTGCGGCCGGGCATGTTCCAGTCTAGCAGGAGAAGATCCGGGTGCTCGGCGCGGGCAATCTCCAGCGCCGCGTTCCCGTCGCTCGCCGACAACAGGCGGTAGCCCTCTGGCCGCAACGTCATCGTCAAAAGACGCAGGATGTCCGGGTCGTCGTCAACGAGCAAGATGGTTGCTGTCGAGGCGCCAACCCTTTTGGCAATGGCATCTTCCGGTCGCCTCTCAGTGCGTAGCGTGTCGGCCTCCCGCTCCGCCAACTCGATCGTCTGGCCCTCTGCGGCAGCAAAGACGTCGAGCCTGCCGGCGATGGCGCGCCGGCGACAGCTCTCCACTAGCCGGTCTAGCGCCGCGTCATCGCGGAGTGGATCATGGTGAAAGAGCGCCAGCCGCTTCACGTCCGCTGCAAGCGCAAAGTCTACGGCCAGCTCGGCCGGGCTGTGGCCCCATGTCAGCTTGCTCGGGTACTCCTCCAGCGTGTACTGCGCGTCGTGGATGACGAGGTCAGCGCCGGCAAGGAATTCCACGTGCCGCTGGTCCTCACGATGAACCGGAAGGATCTGAGTCGGATCGGCCACGTCGGGCTGGTGGCGCGAGTGCGGCTCGTGATCGGTAGCGTAGACCACTGTCACGCCGCCGGCTTCCAAGCGATAGCCCAGCGCAAGCCCGGGGTGATTCAGGTAACGGGCCGTGACCCGAACGGAGCCGATGTCAAAGGTACCCTCAGCAAGCTCGTGGTAGCGAATCGTGGCGTCGAGCTGGCCAAGCGTCACCGGGAAATATGTGTACTCCATCTGCCCGGCGAGAGTCTCCTCCAGGCGCTGCCCCAAACCCTGCGCCGCATACACGTCCCATTCGTTCCCCTGGATGAAGAGCGGCGCAAAAAAAGGAAAACCCTGGATGTGGTCCCAGTGCGTGTGAGTAAGCAGGAGATGACCGCGTATGGGACGCTCGCCCGACGCCACCAGGCTGCGGCCGAGATCATGAGCACCGGTGCCGCAGTCCAGAATAATCAGCGTCCCGTCTGCGGCGCGCACCTCCACACAGGAGGTGTTACCTCCGTAGCGAATCGTGCTAGGCCCAGGCTTTGCCAGCGAGCCTCGCGTCCCCCAGAACCGAATTCGCATCGTTACTCCTTTTCACCTCTGCGGGACTAATTCCCCGCAACCTGTGTGTTAAACTCATTTCCTTTCCGAAGAGCGTCATTCCCGCATGCTTTAAGCGAGAATCCAGACGACACTCGACTCCCGACCCATTCGAACGAGGCTCAGGGTCGTGCCCTACTTCTCGTAGAGCCGTTTAACAAACCCGCTCGCTTCGATCTCCCGTGCGATCTTGGTGGCGACGAATTGTTCTGGATCAGCGTTCTTCGCCGCCGGAACCGTGGGTGAGAGTTCTGTCAGAATCGTACGTATCCCTTCGAGAGTCGGAATCGGCAAAGCGAGATACTTGTCTGCGTAATTACGGTAGCTGTCTTCCAACACCTCGCGGTCGTCATTGCGGGTATATTTTTTCAATACCGTGAGCGCCGCCTCTTTATTGCGCTTGAAATCGTGGATCGCTTGGATGTAGGCGAGCATGAATTCTCTTACGAGCCCTTCGTTCTTCTGGATATAAGATTTCGTCGTGCCGATGGGCGCCATCGGATAATCCAGCCCCAGGTCGGCGAGGTCACCCAGCTCGCGAAAGCCCGCTTTGCGCGCGATTAGCGACGCGGTGCCGCTCAGCACGCCAGCGTCGAGCATTTTGGTCTGCATGGCGCGGAGCGTGTCCTGGGTTGTGCCGATCTGCAAAATATTGACGTCTCGATCCGGATTGAGTCCCCATTTTTTTAACGCCAGTCGGACAGCGAAATCCGATGTGGCACCGTAGCGGCTGACGCCTAATTTTTTGCCTTTAAGTTGCGCCGGACTGGTAATCTCCGGCGCGCTAAAAACCTTGAAGATAAAGCCATTGATAGCGGCGGAAATAATGATCGTATCGGCCCCTTGCAACGCAGCTTGCACCAAACCGGAGCCTGAAAGCGATGCGATTTCGAGATCTCTGGCGATCAGGGCGCGCAATGACACCGATCCGGTTCCCATGCCGACGAGTCGCACATCGAGGCCGCGCCTTTCGAATAGTTTGGTTTCCTTGGCGAACCACAAGGGCGCGATGGCGCCATCCGTAGAACCATAGCCGGCGATGACTTTGATGAGCGGCTTGGTCTCCGCCGCTAACGCAGTTGAAGCATGAGCAGTAAAAAATCCGGCGATCATCCCCGCAATCAACAGATGGATGCTTCCGCGGTTTTTCATGACACGATCTCTGTCACGACAGAACACGGTATCGAACTTGCGCCACGACGCCTCGACTTAGCTGGACTCCCGCGCGTCGCAAATCACCATCACCCCTCCCCTTTTGCGTCGAAACTATTCGTTGACGCGTTTGCTGTCAACTTGAACTAATCTGCATGTCAGGGAAGGAGGCTACCGTCCCCCGGATTGTAAAAGGGTGCCGAACGTTATGTGGCTTATTTGGAATCGATTACACAATTTTCCGGGTAAGAGTATGCCAAATGTTCCGAGGCCGGTCTTGATCACTACACAGATAACCGATCGCGTTAATTTTGCCAGGCTGATGATTGTGCCCGTGCCATGCTCAATCAATCGCGTTGACTGAAGGACAAAAGAGTGTAGCTTCGTGATTGCTTCGAATCTTCGTGCGTTTGAAAAAAGTGCTCGACGGCGTTAGGTTCTGCGCGTCGGCTACAACTCAATGATGCAAACACTCTTCTTCCTTCTTAGTCTTTTCCTTCTGATGCTTTCGCCGGCGGCACATGAAGTCAAAGCGCAAAACCGCAAGGTGGTCATCGCTTATACTTCGATCTCGCCCAGCTACGCACCCGCCTGGATCGCCAAGGAAATGAAGATATTCGATAAGAACGGCATCACCGCAGATGTGGTCTATGCCCGAGGCGGAGTGCTGGCGACACAGGCGCTGGTGGGCGGCGACGTGAACTTCATCGCCGCCGGTGTCGGCGCCGCCGTGGACGCGACCCTCGCCGGGGCCGACCTTGTGGTCGTGGCCAGCCCCTCGATTGGCTCCGAAACGATCCTGGTCGCTAGAAAAGGCATCACCAGTCCGGCAGATCTGAAGGGCAAGAAAGTCGCAGTGGGAAGCTTGGCCGGCCCCGCGTTGCTCACCCTGAAAATAATCTTGAAAAGCGTCGGCCTCAATTCCGAGGACGTCACTTATATCGTTACCGGTCCGACCGCATCCCGTTACGCGGCGCTCAATTCAGGCGTCGTTGACGCAACCTTGCTCACGCCACCGTTCACCCTTCACGCAAAAAAAGCCGGATATACTCTTTTCGATAATATCGGGGCGATGAAAGAGATCGAGTTCGCAAACGCATCGATTATCACGACGAGAAAATTCGCCCAGCAAGAACCCGCCCTGGTCGAGGCCGTTATCAAGTCGATCGTCGAAGCGCTGCACGTCTATAAGACCAACGCCGCCGAGACGCTGCCGATCTTGAGAAAATATTTGAAAATCCAAAATTCGGACGAGCTGCAACATGTCTACAAGTTCTACGACTTGGTTGCGAAGCCGTACCCTTCCATCAAGAGCGTCAAACTGTTTTTCGATTGGTCGAAATATCCAAAAGCAAAGACGGCCGACCCGAAGCAATTTGTCGACCCCAGCTTCGTCGAAAAATTGGATCGGCAAGGCTTTATCGATTCACTCTATAAATAAGGGCGCTGCCGCGGGCGGCAATTGCATCCCAACCAGGATCTACTTCAGAGATTTTCCGAAGCTTTAACACCGGAGCATTAAGCCGCAGTAATGAGGCGGATTTTCTGTAAACGAATTGAACCGACCGTAGCGGATGGAACCGACTTCAGCTATTGTCGCCCTAAGTTGTAAAGGTGTAAAACGTTATGTAGACTTAATAGATGGACATTACTCCACAATAGGATTGAGTAAGACCATGGAGAAAAAAACACTTAAGATTATCCAAGTGCCCATGGAAGACAGCAACTATTAAAACAGATCGATGCAACCGAAGGCCGCTCTCATTAGCACCGAGGACTTGGAGAGGCTCGAACGATTGTGAAGCAGAGAGACCGCGCAGCATTCATTCGTGAGGCTTGTCAGCAGCGCCTGAAAAGCCTGCATGCCAAGGAGCTCGATCGCTTGTACATACAAGGACACCAAAGCCGCCCGGAAAATCTCGACTGGGCTGAGAGCTCCGCCAAGTTGCTGTCCAAACGGCTGCCGAAAGAAAAGTGGTAAATGAAGCGCGGCGAGGTCTGGTGGGTGGATCTGCCGGCGCCGGCTGGTCGGCGTCCCGCGGTGCTCTTGAGCCGCGATGCCGCGTATCGCGTACGCGCCGCGATTACAGTCGCGCCTGTCACGCGTACCATTCGAAGTATCCCGGTTGAAGTTATACTGGATCAAAGTGACGGCATGCCGGCTCGTTGCGTGGTCAATCTTGACGACATCACGACTCTGCCGAAAGTTCTGATCAAGCAGCGAATCACGGCTCTCTCAACGGAAAAGATCCAGCAAGTCGATCAGGCGATACGATTTGCTTTGGACTTAGACTGACGAGCATGACGTATCGAGCAGGTCGTGGATAGACAGGTTAGAGTACTTACAGCTACGTTGCGCCCGTCACAACCTGCAGAAACACGACCACATTGTATGAGTGAGATCAGGTACATCAGATGTAAAGGCCCGACCCTTTTTTCTAAGCTCCGCTCATCTTCTTGACAAGCAACAATCGTTTTGTAACGAATGAATGTCCTGAAAGCCGAGGCGCACAAAATGATGCGGATACTAAAAGGGTCTTTCTATCAACTTCTTTGCGGCAGTTTAGCGGCTACGCTGCTTTTCTATACCTCTCCAGTCAATGCTGAAACCCTGGATGAGACCTATCAGAGAGCGTTGAAGGAAGGTGGAAGATTAAATCTTTATGGGACTTTGACACCCACCACGGCGGTCGCCGTCCTGTCGATTTTCGAAAAGCGCTTTCCTGGTATTAAAATCGAAAATACCGGCGCGAGCGGCGATAAGATCGTTGCGCGAGCCATTTCCGAAGCGCGCGGTGGGAGAACCATCGGAGACGCTTTTCACATGAATCTCGAAAACGTGATGCAAGTGCACGAACAAGGAATGGTTCTCGAAAAGGTTCCGCCTGAAGCCGACCTCTATTCCAATAATCTAAAGGGCTCCTACTGGGTAGGCACTCGAATAAATACGATCGTGGCGGCGTGGAATACAAATCTACTTAAAAAGCAGGAAGAACCCAAACAGTTCGAGGACTTTGCCGATCCAAAGTGGAAGGGCAAGCTTCTAGCGGAGCCGCGTGATGCCGAGCTTCTGGTTGCCTTCGCCAACCACAAGTACAACAACCTCGACAAAGCTGTAGCGCTACTCCAAAAAATTGCCGCGAATGACGTGGAATTTCATCCTGGCCATCCGCAGTTGGTGGAGCTCCTGGTCGCCGGACAAGGTTCTGCTTGCATCACTTGTTACACCCATCATCTGTTGCCCAGGATGAAGAAAGGTGCGCCGATCGCGTACATGTTCTCCGAGGGGATAGGTACGGTGAGTGCCACCGCGGTATTCAAAAATGCGTCTCATCCGAACTCGGCGTGGCTTTTTTTCCGCTGGGCTTTGACCGACGAAGGACAAAAAGCATTTGCTATCGAAGGCCGCATGCCCGCCAATCCGAAAATAGAGCCGGTTGAGAAGACAGGACTCGACAAAGTCTATACGCTAGGTGAAAAGGATTCCCGAGATTTTTCTAAATACGAGAAAATTTGGAAGGGAATATTTAAGCTCAGATAACGTGCGGCAGTCGCCAATCCGATGAGACCCATCCCCATCCCCGCGCAGGTTCCGGCCAAGGACGGCATGGCGCAGATTCCCGACACCCGTCTCTGGTACTGGGACACGGGTGGCCAGGGGGTACCGATCGTGCTTCTGCATCCGGCGACCGGTAGCGCTTTGATCTGGGGTTACCAGCAGCCGGTGCTAGCGAAGGCTGGCTACCGCGTCATCGCCTATTCGCGGCGTGGCTATTACAACTCTGCACCCTTCGACCGGAACAATCCTGGTATCGGCTCCGAGGACCTTAGGCACCTCGCGGATGTCCTGGGCCTTGGACGATTTCATGTGGTGGCGTCGGCGGCCGGCGGCAGTATTGCGTCGGACTTCGCGTTCTCTTACCAGGACCGGCTCCTGAGCCTGACCATTTCCAGCAATTCCTTCGGGGTGCGCGACGGGGAGATCGCGAAGGCGGCGGCGTTCATTCGCCCCAAGGGCTTTGAGCAATTGCCGGCCGAATTTCGCGAGATCGGTCCATCATACCGAGCAGCCAACCCCGAAGGCGTGAAGGCGTGGCTGGAGCTCGAGCACAAAGCGCTGATTGGCTCCGAATATCGACAAACGCTCAAGAATGAGATCACTCAGGCGAGGCTCAAGGATCTCAAGCTGCCGACGCTGCTGATTGCCGGCGCTGCGGACTTGTTGACGCCGCCGTCTATCTCGCGGATGATCGCGGCCGAGATTCCCAACAGCCGGGTGGTGCTGATGCCCGAGGCCGGTCACTCGTCGTACTGGGAGCAGCCGGAGATCTTCAATCGCGCCGTGCTCGAGTTCATCGGCGGCCAGTCGAAATAGCCCGAAGGTTCACAACTTTGGCGTGGGAGGTGGTGCAGTCTCATTTTTAGAGAGTGCGGGTCTAGACTTGCCTAAGTCTACCGGAGTTACTTATACAGGCTGTCAATGTAGCCGGACTTGTCCAATTCCTGAATAAAACGCGAGTCCATGAACTCGGCCGGGTTGGCCGAGCGCGCGGCCGGGAGTTTCTTTGCCAGCTCATCGAGAATCGTCTTAAACCCTTCCGCCGATGGATAGGGCTTGACTTCTGCCGTCGCTTTCAGCTGCTGATAAGAATCCTCCAGAACTTTCTCGTCTTTGATTTTCATATAGCGCGCGATCGCGCGTTTCGGGACCGCTGGATTAACGCGGATTAGCTGGACGCCTTCGACGATCGACTTGACCACTCGGCGCACCACGTCGGGGTTTTTGGCAATATACTTTTGGGTCGTGTTGAGCCCCACTTGCTGAAACGGAATATCCATCTCCTCCATGTTGGCGAACACGCGCATCCCGGCTTCGACGGCTTTGTTGTAGTACGGCGGCTGAAGCAGCGCCCCGTCGAAGGTTTTGCCCGCGATCAACGAAGTCGCCACCACCGGAGCGGAATCGCCGACTTGAATTAATCGGACATCCCGCTCAGGGTCGACGCCGAGTCTATTCAGCAGCAGCCGCATGGTGGCGTCGTTCACCGTGCCATAACGCGTCACCCCCAGAACCTTCCCTTTGAGCTCGGCCAGCGTGCGAATTTCCGGCCGCACTACAAGGCGATAATTAAGCTTCTGCTGAAAGCTTACGATCATCACCAGATCGGCGCCTTGCACCCGCGCCGGCGCCAACAGGCTCGCCGAATAGCTGCACATGTCGATCTCGCCGGCGATCATCGCCGACTGGCCGAGATTGTTGCGCAGGAAAAGAATCTCAGGATTCAACCCGTTCCTTTCAAAGAGCTTGCCTTCCTGGGCGACCCACAACATCGCCGTCGCCGGGCTCAAGCCGGAGTAGCCGATGCGGATTCTATCAGCGGCGAAGCTCGGAGAGATAAACAGGAACGAGATCAGAAATGACAGTAACGCGAGGAATTTCACGCCATTGGTCTCCTTAATTTCTGTCTATGCCTTCACTCTTTCTCTCTCCCATTGCGCTAGAGAACTCCGGAAGTCGGACCGCTAAGACTCAAGGCAGGCTTTTGGAACGAGTGAAACTGGCTTCGTTTTAGATAACGCTGAATCAATAGTATGCGTGGTCGACCCGAGATTTAGCGCTCACGACGTCGTTCGCCCATGGCCTACCGCTTCGCCGCTGAGCGAAGGGCCCTATCCGATTTCCTCGGCCGCTTATTGGACCGAGCACGACGACCATTTCCTGCCGGGCTGCGCAAGTGCACGGATTTTTCAGGACGATGTGCCGGGACGCCGTGAAGCATTCCTTCAACGCTGATGTCTTCATCGACCTCCGGCCAGTGCACTCCTTGTCCATCGCCGATGAGCTCAAAACGTCGTCGTTGTTTGACCGTTGCTTCCGACAAACGCCAGGACCATACCAACGGCACACTCAACACCCGACCGTCCACCAGGTAAGCGATGATCGCATCTGAAGTAACTTTCACATTTCGAATCCTGGGCTCAATGTTCTCCACAATGCTCATGCCATGCCTCCGTTATGGTATCCCGGTGAATTCCGATCAATCGCCGGATGGTGTTTAGTTCCCTAGCGGTGAATCCGTGATTTTTCGCCAATTGGATCGGTTCCAACCAGAATTTGCAGGTCCGCCGTTCCCGACGTACATGAATGTGAATTGGTTCGTTGCAGTCAAAGCTATAAAAGAAGAACCAGTACGGTCCTGGAATACCCTGAATCTTCGGCATTCAATCACATGCCAATCTTTCCCGTCAAAAGACTAGCACGACTTAGCACTTGCCGCCACGAGCTCCATTAGACGCCCCAATGACCGTCGTGGTTCGGACCAGGCTAAGTCTGAGCAGTGCAGCAAATTTCTACCACGGGATCGCGTTTTTTAGTGTTAGTACCTCATTTCCCGGCGCGAATTCGCGCCCGTGAGCTTTACTTAGATTCCCGCAGTGCATACACCACCTGCCCGCTCGACTTCGCGTGCATGGCCCTCGAAACCAAGCTCGCTTTTGACCTTCTCAGCGAAAGCCAAACTGCCAACCGCAAATTGCTCTGACCAGCGTCGAATCTTTCGAGAATTCCCGAATTTCGAATTTCCACGTTCTGTTTCTGTAAACCATTTGAACGGAGCGTTACGGTTGAAGATATAATGAGAAATTTGTCCAACTATAGTAGTCAACAGCGTCCCCGGCCCCGGCCGCCGGGACCTTAGCCTTCACGATTCATCTCTTAGACGAAATGTATTAGTGCAAGACCCCTATACAGAGGTCAAAGAGAACAGCGGTAATGACGGCGAAAACTTGTGCGATTGACTACTCGCCGCTGCGGCGATAAAGCTCCCGTCAAAGAAAAAGGGTGTCTAAAATTCCTATACGTGGCACTGCGCGACCATCGCAGCACGGCGGTCAGATGATCTCTCGTCCGGGGATCGGCGCGAAGGCCGTGCCGGACGGTAGCTTGAGCGTATCATCCGGACGCGGGTTTCCCGCAACTTAGTGAAAGGCGAACTCAATGGGTGAATACACTCTGCCCCATAAGTTAGTGGGCGAACAGCAACGGTTGGCGCTAATGTCAGCGTTGCTGGATCCCGTCGAGCTCGCTCACATTGATCGACTTGGAGTGCGTCCAGGCTGGCGGTGCCTGGAAGTCGGCTGTGGCAACGGATCGATCTCCCAGGCTCTGGCTGAGCGCGTGGCGCCCGCTGGTCACGTAGTCGCGAGCGACATCGATCTCAGTTGTATCGTGGACCAGCAATTGCCGTGTCTCGAGGTCCGCCGAATCGATATCCTTGAGGATGTAGTAGAAGCAGGTGGCTACGATTTCGTCGTCGCGCGTGCCCTGCTTCACCATCTCACGCCTGCGCGTAAGGCCTTGGAAGGCATGGTCAGCGCGCTGAAGCCCGGAGGCACGCTGCTTTCCGTCGAACCGGACATGCTGCCCTGCACTGTCGCCGAGCCGGATTCGATGCACAGGTTCTGGGAAGGATGGCTAAAGTGGTCGGTTGAAGCTGGCATCGATTACTTTGTCGGCCGCAAAATTCCCGCCTGGCTGGATTCGCTCGGACTGAAGGATGTTGCGGGCGAAGGGCACACCGCGCAGTTCAACGGCGGGTCAGATTGGGCGACATACTGGACCGAGACCGTGCGGGAGTTGGCGCCCTCACTGCTGAAATCGAGTTATGTTACCGAGAGCATGCTCGAGGAGTTTCATGCCCGTCATCACGACCCGCATTATTGGACCAGCGTCATGACATTCACGGCCAATTGGGGACGCAAGCCGGCATGAGCCAAGATTGGCGATAGCGAGAGAGTTGATTGAAATGTGGCTTTCACTCAGCTCGTCACACTGTTGACTAAGCGAGTAGGTCATGGAAACGCTCATCGGGTCGCGAACACAAGAACCGGTTCAATTAATCGGATGTGGCACGGCTAGAGTTTGTCCAGTAGTCAACAGCGGCCCTGTCGCCTCTGCAAGTTTTGTTTATGTGATTTACTTAATAGATTTAGGCAAGTCTGACACAGCCTCCAACCACGAGTGTCTCGGCAAATATTGCGGTTAGGCTCGGCATACTTTAGTCCGAGGCGTGGTTAATTAGAATCTGATACTCCCATAGTTCTCCCGCCTTAATCGTGACCGGACAAGCCTCGTCATTCATATTTCCAAACATACAGTATTTTTTACCCTCGTCTTCGACTAAGACACTGTAAGATCCCGCTGGCAGTTCTATTTCATACAAGCCATTCTTTGATTTTACGACCCGGAGAGGAGGCATAGCTCTTGGTAGGTATGGACCGCGCCACTCATGTTTTAAACCGAGAACCGAATAAATGTAGATCTCACGGTCGACAAGCCTGCGAGTACAAGGATCCCTTTCTGGCGGCATATCCACTGTACCGTCTTCTCGCCGGTGCACGATGCGAGGCTGACTGCGTATTCCGATGAAATCGGCACCGATTCCGAAGCAAATCGGCAATCCGAGGAGTCGGAGCGAAGCGACGCTGGGATTTTGTTCATAACCTAAGGGTACTGTTGGTTGCAAGTCCGTTAAATCATTTCTTGGTTTTTCTGATCGACTCTCCTTTCAGTTCGATTTTGTAAGCGTGGTGCAGCAAGCGATCCAAGATGGCATCGGCGACGGTGGGTTCACCGATGATGGTATGCCAGTCTTTGATCGGGCACTGGCTGGTGATGACAGTGGGATTTTTCTGATAGCGGTCCTCGATGATTTCGAGCAGATCGTTACGTTGCGAATCATCGAGTGGAGTCAGAAACAGATCATCGAGGATAAGCAGTTGGACCTTGGCCAAGCGGGTGAGCATTTTGAGATGGGAGCCGTCGGCTTTGGCTTGAAGGAGCATTTCGAACAGACGCGGAGCGCGCAGATAGAGTACGGTGTAACCGTGGCGCGCAACGAAGTTGCCGAGCGCGCAGGCGATGTAACTTTTGCCGACGCCCGTGGGCCCTCGAGTGATGGACGTATCGGAAAAGACGACGTTCGAATTCTGAGTAGAGCAAATTTCGAACGGCGAATTGAGGAATTGAAACAGGATTCCGAGGGACAAGAACAAGATGCTCTTATCCGCGGCATTTATGTGCTTCGCCAATTCTGCGTTGTTGAGAGAAAAACCAATGTTGTACTTGTTTCGGAAGCCACCCTGCAGCAGAACACGAAGATCAGGGCCCTGCTCTATCGATTGCTAGATTATAGAATTATCCATAGTGCGGGAACAGCACTGACTCATAAATCGCAGCCCGGTACGTATCACGCGTTCGCGATCGATATTGGTTGTTATGCCCACATGCGCGTGCTCGAGGATAAGTTCACTGAAATTGACCTTGCGGATCCGGAAGCCAAAGAAAAGATGAGGTCTGCTCCTATCTTAGATGAGAAGGACTTCGAAACCATTTGGGAGTCTGTTCCCACAGACCCCGAACTAGCTTTAAAAAACCAGGAAACCTTGTCGTAAAAAGTCAAACATATCTGTTTCCGCTACATGTTTCCAAAACTAGACAGACTCACGCTCAGGAAGCTACCTCCATAAGAAAATTTCTGGGGTGCAAATGGACGAGACTCGATTCCAGGACGGTTCAGCGGCAGAGTCGGAGAATCAGGCTTGAATACGTGAATAAAGCGAGAATAGGTCAGGATCAAGAAGATTTCATTGGAATTCATTGGTGATTGGAATTCCTTGGTGTCAGACTTGTCTAACTCTATTAACCTAACTTCCCTGATCGTAATCATGTGCATTCCACCAGCTTGAGCGGAGGCGCCAGGATCACGCACGATAATCTCGCAGAACTGCAAGCCGCGACACATCGAAAATTGAGAGAGTCTCTGCGTTCCGAGTCGACCGTTTTACTGACCGCCTGGCTACCTAAAACTCAAAAAGCTTCGTTATCCCAGTAACTCTCCGTCCAGCCTGCGCCGCGGCTGGACGATAGAGTTGGGAATACTCCTTCCCGTTGTCGTAGGCGATCTTCTCGCTGGCCTTCTGCGCACGGTCCGGATGATTCCACAGATACTTGCGCGTCGAGGGCCGGCCTGAGTAATTGACTTGTCCGTGCGGTGAACCAGATTCGAGCAAGCTTCATCGCGTCGATCGTCCGCTGCTGTGAAAGTTTGCTCACGGCCTTCATGGGCCGGCGGATTACTGTTTCATATCGTTGGTCACGAAATCGTTCCATTCACTGATCGCCTCACTTGCCGCGCGGCGGTGGATCGTGGCGGCATCTTCCTGCTGTCGAACAAACTCCTCGATGCAGGATTTGTATGCATTCACTGCTTCGTTAAATTTGTCTGCTTCCTGTTGGGTCTTGATCTCAGCAGCTTTACCTGGCTTGCGACATGAGTGAGAGGGAGCAGAAGAGTCCGCCGCGTTGGCGAGTGGCGCGGCAAATACTAGAAATACAATGGCGGCGATGCGGCGAATGCGGGCTTTCATGGCTCCCTCCAGAGGTTTACTTTTATCGCATTAAATCATGCGGAATCCTACAGCCGCGCAGGCGTACCAACGCTAAGGAGCATTCTAGAAAAATCCTTGGATATCGTCACCCTCGCCGACGATCCGTCTTTGCACACGAGCTGTGCGAAGTAAAAAGAAATTGGACCGAGACTTTCTGAAGCGAACTTGTGTCGCAAAAGAAGATAGATCAAATAGTTTTGACACGACCTCATTCTAATTTTTTCTTGATTAGAGCGAAATTCTGGATTAGATGAGAGTATCGCGAAATCCACTCGACATTTTGTGCGGAGAATCTGCCCTATCTGGCATGCGCCCAAGACGGCCGCGGACAGCAGGAGATATTCATGAAGCCAAGCATCGCCCCGAACCACGGATTAGTCTCGCTTGTCGCGTTATTCTTGCTAATGCTCGTTGGCGTCGCCGGCACTGCCGGCGCACAAATAACGCCACCCAAGTGCCCTTCAAAGGAATGCAGCAAGGTAATTACGTTCTATAACAATACTCCAACCGCGATCTTTCCGGTGATTCAGGCTGGGTTTCAGAATCCTGATCCCTGGTTGCAAGCGCTTTTCAGCGATGACACGAAACCTTATGCGGAAACCCATTATTCCCGGGTGTATATCAATCCCGTTAATGGCGTTCCGCCCGGAGGTCACGTATCGGTTACGGTTCCATGGTACTCTGAGCTTTCGCAGGACGTCGACCAGTTTATCGACTGGTACAATGGTGGTCGCATCTATATCTTTGATAGCGCAGCAGCTCTCAGCGCGGCGCACGAAGCGGACAAGAACAGTCCGCTCTCCGTAACCGCGAACTCTCCGGTCGTTTCTTGTGAGGATTGCGAGCAGCCGTTGACTATCTACAAAGATCCCCTCGCTTTCCCGCCAAGCATTCCGTTCCAATTGGTGGAGTACACCTTTGCCGACGTCGGGACTCCGGCTGGCGCTAAGCCCCATATCATAGATTTAAATGTCGGCTATAACGTTTCTTATCTCGATCAGATATACCTGCCGGTCGCCCTGGCGCCGTGTCGCACCGAGCCGTGCGACCGTCCGGATCCCACTGCCGTGGGCTATCTAGGCACGGTTCAAGCCGTGAATGATTTCCGATCGACACTTACGCAATTTTCTAATACCCAAGGCTGGCCTCTATACAACGATCGGCTAGACGATGCCACGCGCCCACGACTTCCTGGGACCTACAACCTCCTTGTTGATAGGGTAAATGTCGTAGAGAACCACCAACCATCGCAGTTCACCGCGCCCGGTGTAGCCGTAAAAAACTTGATCAATCAATGGAATATCTGCACTTCCAACGCGGCTAACATGAACAATTGTCCACAATTTAGGATTTATCAGGAAATCAATAACTATTTCAGAGCTAATTACGCGCTATATAGAAAAGCAAACAGTGCTGACTGCCCGCCGTCGGCCTCTTATCCTATCCCCGCAACGCTAACGCCCCTTAACATCATGCCGTATGTTTATGGTTGGGTGCCGTTTAATTCCGGATGTCCACCGTCTTTCAATGCTCTCAAAACATCCCCGGGGCCGGAACAGGTTTTCGACCAGGCATTATTCGATTATGTCCACAGCCTGCAGTACAACTACCGGAGCGCGAAGCAAAAGCAACAATTTTTTAATCCATTCGTAGCCCTGGTTCATGGTCAGCTCGAGGCAAATGGCTACGCATTCTCTGTAGATGACGCCGTCGGTTTTCAAAATCACCCTGCCGAGGGGCTTATCGTTGCGGTCGGAGGGGCGTCTGGATTGCCGAACGGGCAGCCGGTTGTACCGCCTCCGGACTTCACGACGGATTTCGTGGTGAGTCTGGGAGATTCGAAAGCCCAGCAAAGGCCAATGTGGACAAGTTACGGGATATGCAAGAACTCCGCGGATACGCAATTCCCGCCTCTGGCACCGGGCGCACCGGTAGATACCCCGCAAATTATTGTCGATACCGTCGCGTATCAGATTTCGCCGACGCAGCCGTGTACCATAACCGTCACCGATGCCGCCAACAGGAAATACCAATTCACCATACGAATGCCGGTACCGTGGCCGTCCCATTCGGGGACGGGTTTCGACGCGCAGGTCATGACCTGCGTCAACAAAAATGACGGCTGGTGTACTAATATCAACGAGTTGTCGACGCCGGACCCCAACCCGCAATTTGTTCTCTTTACACCGCCACCGCTGGCTCCCACGAGGGCGCGGCCGAAGCGGTAAGGGCGGACTGGAAAGGGATGCGTGGCGGCGCAGCTTGGCCCAAAGCGATTTGCGAAGCTACCTCGTGCACTGTTCGAATAGAGTATATTCTTCAACGACGGTGCCGCGGCCGGTCAGCTGGAAAACCGCTCCCGAATTTCAACGGATCTGAAAGATTTCCTTCCACGTTTTCTCGTACTTCGGAAACTCTCTGACATCGTCGATGGTCAGCATGTAAGGTGTCGTAGGCCGGGTTTTTTCCAGAGGTTCCACTTTGGGATGAGCAGGAGTTTCACCCGCTTGAGCATAAACCTTCTGTCCTTCTTCACTGACGACCCAGCGAACCCAGAGTAGCGCGGCGTTGGGATGCGGGGCTCCCTTCATTACCATCACAGAGCCGCCGACTTCCCCCACACCTTCCGTCATTAGCGGTTGAATCGGGGCGCCTTTTTTCATGCGCGCAGGAAAATGGTGCGAGTAACAAGTGAAACAAATGGCGCGCTGGCCGGCCAGCAGAAACTCGGTCAGTTGCGAATGGCCCCGATGAAACTCCACTTGATTGGCGGCTATTTTTCTGAACAGATCGATCGCCTTTTCATCGCTATTGTATTTTCGTTTGGCAAATCCGACCAGCATCTGGTAATCGCGCGGCTCGCCCATGATGTTATCTTTCCATTTAGGGTTGGCGATTTCTTCATAGGTTTTTGGCTCCTCGCCTTTCTTGACCAGATTCGTGTTCCATCCCGCAATATAGTATTGCGTATCCGTGGCGACCCAAAGGTCGCCTTTCAGCTGGGCCGGATATGCCGCTGCCTCGGGAATCACGACGTGCTCTACGATTTTCAGGTCCAGGATCTGCGGCAAGTAGGTCAGCGCTCCGCTTATGACGTCGGCAATGACCCGGCCTCCCTTCTGCTCGGCGAGCACTCGCGCGATCAGCTTATCGCTCGTGGCGTCGATATGATCGACCGTAACGCCGGGAAAGCGCTTCATGAACGCAGGCGGAATCACCGACATCGCGCTAGGGGATAGCGGCGCATAAAGCGTAATCTTTCCTTCCTTTTTTGCTTTCTCATAAAGTTGATCGAGTGAATCCGCTGCGGCCGCGAAAAGCTTGCCGGCAGGCGCGCCGCAGATAATGAGGGCCAAGGCGATGGTCGACACAAAGGTTGCGGATCCGATCGAACTCGATAAATTTGCCTTGTGATTCATTTCACTTCTCCGTGATTTTTGTTCCATGGTTCTGAGCCAATATCCGAGGAAAACTTTCCTTGCTTGCGGACACGTTTGTGAACCGGTCTCTGCAACTCCTCCATGTCGGAAAACACCGACGATGTCAAACCTTACGCCAGGCACCGAGACCACGCCACCACCATGCTATGGTCTTTCCGGCCTTAGCGGCTTGCTTTCATCTCTACCGCCGTCACGTGTTATATCAGTCGGAAGAAAAAATCCTCAAGACTCGCGGGCCGGCAACCGAACTCGCGCGCAAGCTTCTCGACTAAAAGGCGGCCCGTGAAAATCATGGAGGATGGGCGAGCTTCGGGCACGCCGTTCTATGCTGAGACTCAAAAAGCCGGTTGCCTTACCCCACGAGCGGATTGACGACGGTGAGTGTCGGAAAGCGGCTGAAGTCGCGATCGGAAGTCCACAACTCGCGGACGCCATGATCGCGGCAGACCGCGGCGATGCGAGCATCATGGACTTGAGGACCACTGATGCGGCCGTGCTCAAGGAGGGAGCGAAGCTCCGGCCAGTAGCCTTCGGTCTCTGCCAACAGGACCAAACTCGGCGACTCAAACCAGGCTTCGATTTGATCGATGGCGGCGGCGATCGGGGTGGGCGGCGAATAAATACGCGGGTGAGTTACGATGGCAAGAAATTCATGTATACAGGGCCACGGGATCGCCCAAGGAGACTTCGCTTCAGCGAGTTCCGTGATCTTGGTCAGGGCCGCATCATGCCACGGCGAGTCCTCGCGATGAGCGTAGACGAGCAAATTGGTATCGACGGCGATCATCCGCCCCTTCCCTGGTAAATCGCTTCACGAATTCGTTCCCACGTTGCATCTTGCACCCCGGGCTGAAGCCCCTTGCCCTTGAACGCCGCCTTCCGGAGCCGAAACACACCGCGACTTTTTCGTTCCGCGACGATTCGCCTGAGACCCTGCTCGACGTATGCCCGAACCGTCGTCCCTTCCTTTGCGGCGAGTCTCTTGGCCTCGTCCAAAAGTGAATCTGATATCTCTATGGTTGTCTTCATATGGGTATATGTATCATTGTATATGGCTGTACATCAAGTCGGCAGGCGCGTAGGAGCGGCACAGGTCAGGCCGACGCGGTTGACCGAGAGTTGCGACTCCGTATAAGTTACACGTTAGCGGCGGATCAGATCGAGAGGTGCTGGTGAGAAATCAGTGGACACGAACGGGGCGAATAATTGCGTTCCTCGTTCGGGGTAACGCTGAGATTCTAAGGGCGATTGGCGACCGTTTGTCGAGCTGATTGAGAGGGCTCGTAAGTGGGGATGCTCTTGACAACGAAGATCGGAGGCAATATGGGCAGCGAACAAAGAGGACCTGAAGTCGGAGAGCGTGCTCCGGAGTTTTTCGTCAAGGTGGGGAGCGACAGATTGGCATTGAGCCAACTCGCAGCCCGTCATGACAAGCTGGTTCTCACGAGCCAAGACAGCTATCGGTATCACCCCAACTGAGCCGCCAGTGTCGCTGCTTCGTTGAAGCAGGACTACGCGAAGATCGTTCGGGCCGGCGCTGAGTTGGTCATGATCTCGCCGGATTCTCGGGAACAACACCACCAATACGCGTTTACACTTTTCGGCGAGGAGCTGCCTTACCTTTTCGTTTCAGATGGAGATTTCGAAATCGCGCGGTGCTACGGTCTGATCCGCCAAGAGGAACATCCCCACGGCGGCTTCTATGATCGCTCGCTCTGGATCTTGGATCCCGACGGCGTAATCACCCATAAGAGTCTTCCCTGGACAGGGAACGCCAGCATCAAAGAGTATCAAAAGTTGTTCAGCCTGATCGGCAGCGATCCGGGAGAATGGCGGGCCACCTGCGGCGTTCGGTTTGAAAGGGGCCACACTGAGTGAAGGGTAAACGGCCGAGGATCATGTCTACCTGCACGTAGCTAAGAAGACCAAATCAAGACTAGCATTTGACGGCAACGCTGACGCGCCGACGAACCGTAGCCCCGAGCTACCCATTGTCAGAAAATCCGACCCTAACTAATAGGACTCCCTCGCGCGCCTTTGCGTTTATTGCCGTGCGACGATGCGGCTCGGCGTTACCAAAATAATCCGGTTCGTACTCGTTTGATGGATCAGCAGGTTCCCGTCCCGCGTCGGCCTCATGTGCCTCAAGATGCCGCCGTAAATTCCTCCAGAGGGGATGGCCCAGCTCTGGAATCGCTCCGTTTTAGGATCGAAACGGACGAGCGCATCCGGCCTCTGCCCGGACTCATTGTACCAAACGATACCGTCCACGACCGCGATGGCGTAGGGATGGGATTTTGGCCCGCTGGGAGAAGGCCATTCCTTGATATCGCCCGTTTTCGGATCCAACCGGCCCAGACGCCCCATACCGGAATTGACATACCAGATCATACCGTCCTTCGCGATATCAAGGCGCCGCACCGTTGTCTTGGCATCGGGCAAGGGGTATTCCCGGATTGCCATCGTGTCGGGATCAACTTTCAGCAGACAGTTGCCGCCGTTGCAGGCGACCCACAGGCTGCCGTCGGAGCTCACCTTGATCCCGTATGGCCGCGAATTTGGCCTCGCCACCTTTACCAGCTTGATATCGCCTGTCGCCGGGATCAAGCGGCCCACCATGTTGCTTACCTGCAAGGTGAACCACAGCGTCCCCTTCTTGTCGAAGACCGCAGTGTGTGGATCGCGGGCGGCGGGGTCGGGCATTTTGTACTCGGTGATCCTCCCGGTGCGCGGATCGAGTTTGCCGATCGTCCCGTTGCTGTTCCCCGTGTACCAGATGTTCCCTTCCTGGTCGGGAGTCACGGTGTGGGGCTTGGCGTTTTCCGGCAAGGAGTATTCCCAGACTTCGCCCGTTTCGGGATTGAGCCGTCCGACGAGGTTACCCCACATCCCAGCCCACCAGATTGACCCATCCGGCGCCTCGACGGGATCGCGGGCCCGTTGCCCGAGCGTCGGAACTTTCCATTCCCGAAATGTTATCGATGTCTCGCCGGGCACCAGATTGGGCTTTAGTTGGGTTCCCGCGGGAAAATGCGTCGCCAGATATTTGGTTATCGTCTCGCCGGCCGCGTTGCCGGACAAATTCACCATCGACTGGATCAATTCCTGCCAGCCTTCACGGCTGTATCCGGAACTTCTCGTAATCAGGTTGGTCTCGTGACATGCAGTGCAGAGGTTTTGGACTAGCTGCTTACCCTCGCCATCGGGCAATTGTTGACCCTGCGCCGTGATGGGGCCGATCATAAACAAAAACGCTCCCGCCAATAATACGGTTAATGCTCTGTTCATGGCTTCCTCCACAGCTAAATTAAAGATACTTCACTCTACACCTGTACGGTCTGAGTATACAAAGGATACCAATGGGGTGACCGAAGCTCCGGCCAGTGTCTTCGGTATCTGCTCGGCGAGTTAAACCGGCGAGCGAACCGGACCAAGAGGCTCTTAACTTCCAAACGCATCGTTGTGAAAGGAGTCGCAACTAACCAACCTCAACGGTTTCCCGGGGAGCGACTGTAGGCACGGCCTGCCCGCGGTAAGCTAACGGCGTCGAGCCGGTCCAACGTTTAAAGGCACGGTTGAAAGCGCTAGCCTCGGAATAACCCAACAGAAAGGCTATCTCCGTAAGCGTGTGACTGCGGTTTCCGAGATAGCTCAGCGCGAATCGCCGGCGGGTATCGGCGACGAGTTTCTTAAAATCCATTCCTCGCTGCTTCAGTTGCCGCTGCAGCGTGCGCGGACTCATCGCCATTTTCTTTGCCACCCGTGTGAGATTCGGGTGTCCTTCCCTCATCGACTCGGCAACTGCTCTTCGAGCGGACGCGAGCACTTCGTCTTCTTGCGGCATCTCTTCCAGGACCCGTTCAAGGTATCGCCTCATGATCTCGTAAAGCCGTTCGTCAGCGGCGGGTACCTGCCGCTCGAGAAACTCACGCTCGATAACAAAAGCATTGGTGGAATAGCCGAACAGAACGGGCGCGCGAAAAATTCGCTGGTGCTCTGAGATCTGCTCCGGGGCCGCGTGCGCAAAACGGACCTCGAGCGGTGCCCACTGGCTTCCCACCATCATCCGAATCGTGTTAAGCCTGATCGCCATACTGTACTCGTTTTCTTGGCGCGGGACATCGATTCCTAAATCCTGAGAGAACGTATTGAAGGTAGGCTCGCTGTTCATCAACGGTAAAGAACACCTTGGCCGCCTGGTTATAGAGTTTCAAGTATCTTGCTACGTGGCCATCCGCAACCGCGATGGTGGGGGAATTCAAGACGACATAGGTCAACGGACCGATATTTTTGAGATTGAAACGCTCGCCAAAGTGTAACCCAAAGCAAGCATCGCCTGTCGCCCGGGCAGCTTCCTCTAGAATCCGCGCAAACGTGGAACAAGGGATAAAGCTTTCCGCGTTAGACAGAACCGCGCGATCCAAGCCCAGTACGCGCAGGACCTGATCAGGGTTCGCACCTGCGCTATCAATGGCCTCGAGTAGGCCAGTAGCCGCGGCCACTGAGATCATCGGCCTCATGCGCGGTCAGTCTTTCTTAGTTTTGCCGCTTAGGGCTGCAAAAAATTGTATCGTAACGGCACGAATCAGGCTTGCTCCAAGCGATGCGGTCGCACGACAACTTCGATCAAACGGCCCGCCGACACCAAGATTTAGTGTGCGCGCTTATCTCAGTTCGCTTTCCGGCCAGCCGGCGCCGAGACCGGACGATCTAGTTGGAAATACTCTTTCCCGTTATGATAAGCGATCTTCTCCTTGGTCTTCCGGGAAAGATCCGGATGATTCCACAGGTACTTCAAGTTCTTGGGGAACTCACCGTCCCAGTGAGGAATATCGGACGCGTAGAGAAAGTGGTCGTCGCCGACATACTCGATGGTCTGAGGCAGGAGTCGCTCCTCGGCCTCGAGACTAAAATAAACGCGGGACTCACGCACCACCTCGCTGGGTTTTTTCTTTAGATGAGGCGCCTCGAACTCGCCCCGCAATTCCCAGTGCTCGTCCATGCGGTCCAGCCAGTAGGGGAGCCAGCTGGCGCCGATTTCAAGAAAGGCCAGGCGGAGCTTGGGGAAGCGCACCGGCACCCCCTGGAAAATCATGCTGGTGAAATGCAGAAAGATGCCGACCGGGAATGTGTAGCAGTGCACCTCGGCGAAGGTTCTGAGCGCGCCCGCGCCGACCTCGGCCGAAGAGCTGCGGTTGCCGTGGACGGAGAGCGGCACGTCGAGCCGCTGTGCCTCTTCATAGAGCGGGTCGTACATCGGATCGCCGAGCGCCGTGGGCAAACCCATGGAAAGCAGCTCGAAGCTCACCAGGCCCAATTCAGTAACGCCCCGGCGGAGCTCCTTGGCGGCCTCCTGCGGCCATTTGAGTGGTAGCACGCCGACGCAGTGGATGCGGCCGGACAGCGCGTTGTACTCCTTGGCGAAGTGATCGTTGGCGGCGCGGCAAGCGGCGACGCAAAACTCCGGCTCGCGAAGCTTCGGGATATTGCCGGAGCCGGTAGGGAAGAGCACCGCCTCTTCGATGTTGTATTCGTCCATGATCTTGAGCCAGGTCTCGACCTGCTGCGCCGGACTCATGCCGCGATCGTAGCCGCGGTAGCCGAGGGTATCAAAAAGGTCCGTGTCGAAGGGCTGATCGGAGGGCCAGAGGCCCGTGTTGCGGCGGTTCCACGGTGGCTCCAAATATTTGCGGATGTCGCTTTGGCGTTCCAACACATGCCCATCGGCATCTATTACTGGCGGCCAGTCAGCCATGTTCCTTCCTCCTTACAATTGTCTTTTGAGTTTACGGCGCCGATCCTATCACCACGCCAGGACGTGTCAACTGTTTAGGGTTCACGGTCGCAAAACCCTTGGGTCCGCTCAAGCGGTTCTGAAGGGTGCTCGCAGGTTATTCTGGATGGCTCCTCAGCCAGTCGATGTACTCTTCTACAGCCCGCTTGATGTCGTACTTTGGCCGGTAGCCCGCTTCTTCCTTGATCCGGGTGATATCCATGTAAGCATTCGGTCGGTATTGCGGATTACGCCCGGGTTGCAGACTGACCTGGGCATCGGGGACCGCCGCTTTCACTGCCGCGACAAACTCTCCGTACGTCATCGGCCTCTCGCTGCCGATGTTATAGATTCGGTGCGACAGTTTGTCAGCCATCTGGAGGAGCTGGATTGCCGCGGCGCAGTCCTTGACATAAAAAGCGCCGGTATCGTCCTCTTCATACGGCGCACCGCGTCGCGCGCCGGTAAAATCGGTGGGCATCCCTTTGGCCGCCGCATGACATATTCGACTGGTGGGGGCGGCAAGGCTGTGGTAAAGCGGGCCGAACGGGTTACCGATGCGCAACGCCACCACCTCGAGATTCGTCCGGGAGGCGTAGTGGAGTCCGAGGATCTCCAGCGCCTTTTTGAATGTCTCGGTGGGATAGCCGGAGTGTACGGGCAAAAGCGCTTCTTCGCGGAACGGCCCTTCGGGGAGGCTCGCATAGACAGCGATGGAGCTGGCCAAGCTTACGCGCCTGACATCGAATAACCTGGCGGCCTCGAGGATATTTAAAAACCCCATCACGTTGACTCGGTAATCCTCTGCCGCGGATAAGACCCCCAGGCCGGGCACGGCGAGGTGGACGATGCCGTTGACCTTGCGCCTTCGCACTAGATCGATCACGTCGTGGCCGGCTGTGACATCCAGCGTCTCGATAAATGCGCGTTTGCCGATCTCGCTCTTGATGAAATCAGGCTGCCGCCGCATCTTATAATGGGTGAGCACCACCTGCTCGCCGACATCCAGGAAGCGCCTGGCCGTGTGGAGGCCGATAAATCCCAGGCCACCGGTGATCAGAATCACGCCGCCTCCTCGACCCGCATTTCAAACTCTGCGCCGGCTTTTTTGTCGTTCGTTCAACGTCCACACGACTGTGATCAATTCACATGTTTGCTCAATCGCGCAAATTGGCAACGGTGGAATTGCCTTCACGGTTTCTAGGTCGATTATGGTATGAGAAATTCTAATTCTCTCTAGCGCCTGCTAAACCCAACTCGGAAACTGGACTCTGCAGCGATCCGAACACACAAAAGCAAGCGTCTCATTTAGTCATGTTTGCCCAACGCCGACTTCTTAAACTCCGTCCTCATCTCCGATTGCAGTCGCCCCAAACGGTACTTTCGCCAATCGATAAACCTGCCGACCTCCGCCAGCGCCGGATGGACTTCCTGGATCTTGCGCCACATCTCTTGGGCGATGAAACGATAATCCGGATGGCCTTGCGGCATCGTGCGCAGCTCGCACAGGTGGACGGCTTCCCGCAGATTCATCTTCATATACCAGCGGATTTTGTAAGCAAACGGAACCACATACTGCGCTTCGCCAGGCAGGTCACAGTAAATTTCCTCGTAAAGTTTCGCCGACGCGTTCATGCATGCATCGAATTCGCGCTTGAAACCCGCTTCTTCGATTTCCCGCGGAGTGTCGTAGCCGTGCACTGTTGTGAAGGCTTGCCGCTCTTGGGTCAGGATCCGGTGGCGATGGAGGTCGCGATAGAGTCCGAGGTTGCCCAGAACGTCGAACGTATAATACACGTTCTCAAAGGCCCGGCCCGGTTTATCGCGCCGATGCCGCCGCTGGCCGAAGTGTTCCTGCAAGATTTTTCGCCGTTCATTCGCATCCATGCGCAACGCCATCTCACGGAGCTGCTGGAGCGGCTGCCGCGCATGCGGATAAAGAAGACCGGCAATAACTTTTTCCTCCGCGTGCCGATCGTAGTCCACCAGCACGACAGGCTCACTTAAATTTACCGAAACATCATTCAGTGTTTCACGGGCCAGGCTCCGCGCCGTTGCCAATATTCCGCTGAGGTAATCGTTCACCTGCGACCGTTTCACGAATGACGGGATAAGTTGGTTCAGCTCACCGCGCAGCGCGCTACCGAGCTCCTTCGCTTCGGTCAGTTCATGCGAGTAAAACTTGCTGATCAGATACTCGAACGCCTGGCCGACGCCGAACATGCCCACATTCGTCAGAGTCGCGGCAGGCAGATAACTGCGCAGCACGTCGCACGCATGGGCCCGCACGGTGGCGCGATAAGCGGTCTCAGCCCAACGGTGCAGGCGGTCGTTTTTCTTAGCGTCAGCGTACGGCAGTGCTTTGCCGGTGGTCGGGTCGCGTACCTCCAGCTGCTCGATGGGTAGCGCCTTGGCGATCGACGCTAACATCGGCTCCATCTGGCGCGAGTAAGTGTCAAAGAGCAGATTCATCACTTCGACGTAGGAGTCCCGGTGGCGCGAAGCCATGATCTTGGGCTCCTGGTAAAAAGGATAGTTGCCCGCCGCGTCCTTCTGATCGAAGCGGACGTAGCGCGTGGATTTTTCCAAAGGTGCGATGCCAATGCGCGCGTCTTCTAAAATTTTCGCTGCGACGTTGGAAATATTCTCGCAGGCGATATGCGCCCCGCCCAATTGTGCCACCGAATCATCGCCATAGCCCACCAGCACACGGTCATAGAAGGCGCGGGCTTTTTTTAAGGCGGCGCTATCGTCGCCGGCCGAAGTCTGCCCTCCGAGTAGATCCTTCAGCCCCAGCTCGGGGTCGCCGAGAAATTCGTCGAAGAAGGTGCGCCGCAGACTCTTAGTCGAGCGGCTATAGCGGGAAAACAAAGCGCCGGCGACTTCCTGGGGTAATTTCAGGCCGAAAACGGATCGGTCGAGATTGGTAAAAAACGGGGCGAGCGCCATTTGCTCGTCGGCGGTGAACTCCTGACTCATTTTTGGATCATCCTCGAAAAAACCGTGCCGCCATTCTAGTCAGTTCTGCGACAATAACAAGCCATCTCAGCGCGGCAGAGCCGCAACAAAACTCGGAATATCTCGCGCAAAGGCGCACTTTATCAGGTCGACCGAAGGGAGAAATCTTCTCCAGATCCCTCGCATTCGCTCGGGATGACGGACTATGTCTCGTCACTTGGCGTTCTTGGCGTCTTGGCGCGAGCAAATCCCTGTTTTGGGTACGCCACGGACCACTGGAAAGATTGCGCATGCTGCGGAAAGTCTAAACTAGAGACGAAGCTGCCAATGACATTCTTTTTTCAGCGAGTAGCTTCAGGTTGGCAGATCGTATGGACAAGGGAGTCGAGCAATCCCCGTTTCCTTCCGGAGAAGCGGATCAGCGGAGAGAGCAGGCCTGGACGATAGATTAGCCACCGAAGAAGACATTGATTCCCCAACGCGTCCGGAAAGCCGACCGGCACTCCCGCTGGTATGAGCATAACCGGTCCGCAGAAAAGTCGCCCTTTCGAAACGCCCGATCCATGGTGCTTGCTGCCAGTTTGCCGCTTTTCAGCGCGAAGTAGATTCCTTCGCCGGTGACTGGCTCGTTGACACGGGCGGCATCGCCGACCAGCAAAACCCCATCGGCATAAGCGCGCCGGGGCGGAAAATAGACCGGATAAGTCGAGCGCATTTCGCTCACCGGACCCGCTTCGAAGCATCTCTTTCAGCCAGGGATTCTGCGGCAGAATGGATCGCAGCAGAGACTGCGCCGGTCTGCCATCGAGCAACCGACGCTTTTCAATGGCCATGCCAAGAGTGACAGTATCGCCATCGAGGCCGACGACGCCGGCGTAACCACCGGGGAAAAGATGAATCTCAACCTTGCCGGTAGTTTGCCTCGCGCACTTTAGTCGAAACTGGAACCCCACCGACCGCCCTTGCATCGTCGCCGGATCAGCCAATCTCAAGTGGTGCGCTACCCAGGAGTTTCTGCCATCTGCGCCGATCAACATTCGCGCGCCGATATCCTCGAAAACATCGGACTTGTCAGGCTTCAGTATCCACCCACGGGGTTGGCGCGTGAGTTCTTTAGGCCTCCAACCATCGAGAACTGTGACCCCTAAGCGTCTTGCCTTTTCGAGCAGGACATAATCCAGATCGAAGCGACGCAAGCCCAGACCGAAAACCGTTTCATCATTACTTTTCCCCAAAGGAACTTCGGACTGCGCTCCGGAAAAAGAAGTAAAACGAAATGTTCTGATCTTTTCGTGAGGCCGCGCGAGAACCTCTCTCGCCACCCCTAGCTCATCCAGCAGCGGCCAGTTCACGGGACTCAAAAAATCGCCGCAGAGTTTTTCCCTGGGAAACTGCTCTTTATCCAGAAGCGCCACCGAATAGCCGTTGCGTGTGAGGTGAATAGCCGTTGATGATCCGGCCGGGCCGGCGCCAACGATGGCCACGTCGAGGTGCTTCATGATCAGCTTGAGACGGAAATAACTGTCATCTGGCGGTAGGGGAAGATAGGAACGAGTCGAAACGGACCGACGGCAGCCTCCCGGAAAAGCTTGCGCCATTCGTTCAACGTGAAAGCCCGCCTAACTGAAAGCGGACCATCGAAGCGAGTCATCTCATTTCGGGTAAAAAGTTGTGTGATCACGCGAATACCCCAGTAAGCCAGGGGATCGCGCACCAGATCGCTCACAAGGATCGCCTTCCGCGCCAGTCGGGACCAGGCTTTGAGCAATGCGATGCTCTTGTCTTCGGAAAAATGATGCAGCATTTGAGACGATAGCACAAAATCAAAGGAAGCCGCCTTGAACGGCGGCGCTATTCCGTCTCCCCTGATGACCGTGATCTCCGGCCACTGTTGAGTCTGATGCACGGCTTCTTGGGCGGTCACCGGTTCAGGCTCGAGAGCGACTACCCTCGCTTCGATGCCTCGGTCTCGAGCCCACTGGACGATCACCTTGGGAATATCGCCGCTCCCTGTGCCGACATCGAGAAGAGAAAACCGACTCATCCTATCTTTACCGACCAGTCGCTTTAAGCCCTTCATGATGCCCCGATAGCCACCGAGATAGCGATTGATAATACGTAAATTGCGCAGATCCTGGACCAGGAGCTCTCTGGGATTTCCCGGTAAATCCATCATCTCCTTTTTCGTGCTTCGTTTCATTTCAAATTTCCTCGCCCGACGACCAGGGCGGAATTTTTCGATCCGAAGCCGATGCAATTACAAAGCGCGTAGTCGACGGCTTTGGCGATGCCGCGATTGGGGATGTAATTGAGATCACACTCAGGGTCCGGCTCTTCGTAGTTGATTGTCGGAGGGAGAAAACCGTCGTTCATCCCGAGGATCGCGCTGACGACTCCCGCTGCACCGGAGGCACCTTGCGGATGGCCGATCATCGATTTGAGCGAGCTCATGGGAATTTGGTACGCGTCTTTGCCAAAGCACAGCTTGACGGCCAGGCTCTCGGTTTTGTCGTTCAGGACCGTTGAGGTGCCGTGCAGCGCCAGGTAACCGATTTCATCCTTGCAGATCCCCGCATCCTGGACCGCTATCGTCATCGCGCGAGCCGGCTCCTCTCCGCAGGGGTCCAAACGGACGCGATGATAAGCATCGCAAGTCGATCCGTAGCCCAGCACCTCGGCGAAAACCGCCGCGCCGCGGGCGAGCGCAAGCTCTCGCTCCTCCAACACCAAGCTCCATGCACCCTCGCCCAGCACAAATCCGTCCCGCATGCGATCAAAGGGACGCGACCCGCCGTGAGGGTTCTCGTTATGGGAGGTGGAGACCGCCTGCATTATACAGAAGCCTTGCATGATCCCGGGAGTGATCGTTGCGTCGACACCGCCGGTGATCAGACGGTCGGCAAGACCGAAACGGATCATATTGAAAGCATAGCCGATGGCGTCGGTGGAGCTGGTGCATCCCGTCGAGATCATGTGGCTCGATCCGCGGAAATCAAAATAAAGCGACACTTCGCTCGAAATCGTGCCCAGAGTCGAGCTGGACACATTATAGGCGCTCACTTTACGCAATTGATCAGTGAAGTAGAGACGATATTGCTCTTCGATAAAGTCCGGCGTGCCGCCGCCGCTCCCGAGCACAACGCCCCAGGAGCGCTTTTCTTCCAAGCTCGTTTCGTGCAAACAGACCTGGGCCACGCCGAGCGCTTCCTTCGTTGCCGCGATGGCGAGAGGAACCGCGCGTCCCACGCGCTTCAGCTCCCTCGGCGCGAGATAGTCTTCCGGTTTGAAGTGTTTCACCTCACCGGCAATGCGGCACGAAAGGGATTCAGGATCGAAAAAAGTGATGGTATCGATGCCGCTCCGTCCACTACGAGTGGCATCCCAAAATTCTCCGATGCCGACGCCGTTGGGACTCATCGCGCCTAGCCCAGTGACGACGACCCGGTGTCGCTTTGGATGGCCATTATTGCCGTTCATCTTGACTCTTCACACGGCGAAATGCTTCACTTCGAGCATAGCACCCGGGGAACGGTCCGTTAAGGCGGTGCCGGAAGAATCCAGAGTTTTTCCATCAGAGAGAAAAGTCGCCTATAGATGACATTTCAAAACCAAGTTGTCCTGATCACCGGTGCATCCAAGGGCATCGGCCGGTGCCTCGCCATTGACATAGCGTCGCGGGGAGCCATCGTCGTCGGCTGTGGCCGTTCGCCGGAAGGATTGCAGGCGCTGTCGACCGAATTGCGTCGCACCAGCCCTTTATCCACCGCCGTTAAGTGCGACGTAGCTCAACTCGATCAGGTTCGCGCGATGGTTGCCAAAGTTCTCTCCGAGTTCGGCAAGATCGACATTCTGATCAACAACGCCGGCATCGGCATGCGCAAGCCTTTCGCCGAAACGCCCATCGATATCATCGAAGACGTGATGAGAGTCAATTACCTCGGCACGGTCTACTGCACCCACGAAGTCCTGCCGTCGATGATCGCACGACGGAGCGGGCACATCGTGAATATCTCCTCCGCCGCAGGAAAGATCGGCACACTGAACCTAGCCGGTTACTGCGCCTCCAAGTTTGCCGCGAACGGGCTCAGCGAAAGCCTCTACCACGAGCTCACACCCCTTGGAATTAACGTATCCGTTATCTGCCCGGGTGCGGTGCGAACCGACTTCAATAAAGGGTTCGCGGACACGCCGCCTAAATCACCTTCCGCATTAGTCGTCAGTCCGGAATTTGTTTCAGCGGCGGTGATCAAGGCCATCGAGAAAAAGCGCTTCGAGGTCGTGCTGCCGCGTTGGTTGGCGTTGATCTGTTGGTTTAAAGGCATGGCTCCAAACCTTTTTCGCACGGTTGCGCGCCGTTCTTTCCGGCATGTTGTGGAAAACAAAAAGACGTGACATATAAAATAAACGAGCACGCAGCAAAGCCGCAGGGTATCAAAAAAACAATTTAGGGGATACATGTTACTCAAAACAATTTTCGTTCTGTTGTGGTTCCTATCATTCAGCCATTTCCCAGCGTTCGCCCAATTAGGTCCTAAGGATGGGACCGATCTGAGTCCAACGGATCTCCAGCGAGTCAAAGTAGGACAGCCCGCGCCTGACTTCACGCTGCAAGATGTCGACGGCAAAAACATGTCGCTGTCGGATTTCCGCGGGAAGAAGTCAGTTGTCCTGGTCTTCTATCGCGGCTACTGGTGACCCTTCTGCATCGAACAGCTCGGGAAGCTGAAAAGTTTATTGACGAAACCGCAGAAAGAGAAGATCCAGATTCTTGCCGTCAGTGTCGACAGCCATGAAGACTCTAAAAAATTCGCCCAGATGCTCCAGAAGCGCTTCGAAGGTGAGTTCGACTTTCCACTTCTGGAAGACAAAGACCACAAAGTGATCAACCGCTACGGGATATTCAACCCGGATGGTTCTGGCTGGCCCCATCCGACTACTTTGGTGATTGATCCGCAGGGCGTGGTGCGTTGGAAATTCGTAGAAGTGGATTACAAGAAGAGACCTTCCAACGAACAGATACGACAGCAGTTAGCCAAGATTAAATAGCCGAGTTGCCGATCCATGGGATGCGGGTAGAGGCCCTTTCTGTTCGGAACACCAGGCAAGATCGAGAAAACGTTCGAGCTCTCGGTCGTCGATCACCGGAGCTTCCACACGATGGCGAGCGAGCAATCTGCGCGCGGCCGAGTCATCGAACTGAACGTCTTGTTTTAGATAATCTCGATAAGGCGACAGCATCCGCGCCACTCTCATTTCGAGGGGCGATCGGATGGCCAGCCGTTCGGTAGCATTCACAAGAGACAGATTGTGTAAGTCGAGACGCGCGCTCATCATCTCCAGCATGCGCTTTTGCGTGGGTGGATCTTTAGCAACAAGATGAATCGTTTTGCCTGCCGCTTCGGGATCGTCACTCAGTCGTTCAATGGCCGCCGCGACGTATTCCACTGGAACAATATTAAATCGAGCCTGGGGTCGGCCCTGAATACGAAGAGGAGTATTTCCGGCGCCGGCTTTGCACGACAAGGCGATCAGGAGCCGGAGAAACGCCAAAAACAGGTTGGACGGCACTCCGCCAGGCGTTGAGGGCGCGCCCCCGACAACGATGCTAGGTCTGAAAATTACTAGATCGACTCCAAGCTGGCGGCAGGTTTGTTTGAGCCGGATCTCTAGCTCCAGCTTGAGCCGTTCATAACCATTGTGAAATTCCTGCCCCACATCCGTTTGGTTTTCATAGATCATGCCTTCGCGGCCGCCGCAAACAAACGCCGTTGAGATATGGACCCAACGAGCGTAAACCCCCGGAACGGAGGATTTTAAGGAGAGCAAGTGGCCCGTCGATCTGAGCAAATCGCGCTGATTCTTGCTCGCTGGCTGAGAAAGTCGTCTCTCCGGCGCAGTGGATCACCGCATCGATGGTTGACCCGTGGCGCTTAAGATTGCCCTGTATCACAGCAGGATTTGCGAGATCTCCGTCCACCACCTCGAGCGATCGCCGAGAAACTTCACCAAAGATTTCCGCCACCCGCTGCTCTCCCGTTAGTCCAGCCCGGTGCCGGGCCAAGATCACCACGCGCCGGCCGGCCAGCAAAAGGCGACTAACCACATGCCTGCCGATGAAGCCCGTAGCGCCGGTTACGAGGACCGCCGGATCTGATTTTCTGAGCATGAGAGATTCCTACGATTGAGGCTCCGTCCTCCCCACCTATCCCAGTGCCCCGCGTACCGCTGCGTGTCGAGTCTAAGCGAATGGAGAAAAAGAACCCATAGAATGAACGACAAAGCACGCCACGGACCCCACGTGAGGAAACGGCGTCCTGACGTAATCAGCGGGAGAGGAATGACTTTCGTCCGACCCCGTCTTTTCAATCGCTGGCTAAAATCTAAGTCTTCCATGAACACGTCGCGATAGCCGCCAATTTCGCGAAAGATCGCGGCCCGCACGAAGATGCCCTGATCCCCGTAATAGTTGCGCGTCAGAAAGTAGCGCCGCCGGTTGATCCAGCTGATAAACCTTAGACTCCATACCGCTTTCTGCAAAGCGGTGCTCGAAAGCTCCTCCTAAAATAGCGTTGTCTTGCAAAACGCGCTGGATCTCCGTCAAGGCGTCCAGCGGCGGAAACGAGTCCGCGTGCAGAAAGAAAAAGATATCCCCGACGGCTGCGGCGGCGCCGGCATTCATCAGAGCCGCGCGGGTGGAACGGCCAGGCCATAAAATACGCGCGCGCCCGGCCACGGCATCTTCGGTCGCTTTTATGCCACCCGAAGCGGCCACGATAATTTCTGCCGTTTCGATACCACCCAAGCGCTCCAAGTGATCGAGTGTGAAACGAAGCGCTTGAGCGTCATTTCGAGCAGGTATGATGATCGAGATAGACGGATCCATAGCCGGTCAGTCGCATTCCGCCGCGTCAACGAAACCCTCTGACTGTTTCTCTAACCAGCACATGCTTCGGGAGCTTCACCGAGCTTAGCAAATTTTACATCAAGCTTACTCAGCCGATCAACTCGCTTCAACGAGGATCAGGCGAACTGGACATCGCCGTCCAGGATGGACACCTCCCTTCGCCCCGCGCAAGGCGATCAGTTCGACTTCAACGCGACAAACTCTACAAGTAGTTCTCAATTTTAGCATCCACTCGCTACAGCAGTTTTTTTCCAACCATCAGTGCGTCGACGTAGTCTTTCCGCAAGCTCGCGTAGTCCTCCGTCAATTGGACACCCAGCGCATCCGCCATTCGCGTGATAAAGTTTCTGTAACTGGTGACCGCGGCGATATCGAGAATCTCGGACTCACTCCAACCTGCCTCCTTTAGGGTCCGCACATCGGGCGCGTCCACTTCGCTCGGGCGAAGGGTAATTTTCTCAGCGTACTCGAGCATGGCCTTATCCTTGTCATCCAGCTTCGACTGGCGAAAATCGCGCGCGACCGCCATCACGAGATCGTAATCTCCATTGACTTCTTTACGGAGAAACTCTCCGTGGGCAACGGTTCAATAACTGCACTTGAGCAGCGCACCGACGAGAACGGAGATCATTTCTTCACGTTTGACTCCCAGGCTGGAACCGCCAAATTGAATCGCCCTGGAAAATACGTGCTGGGCTTCGAGAAGGTCAGGCCGGAGGCTAAAAATCTTCGCGATGTTTGAGACTTTGCCGGAGTGGTGATTCATTCTTTTCTGATAAATCTCTTTGATCTTGCCTGTCGCCTCCGACTCCTTGATGGTTTTAATAAAAGGCACCTTTCAAGTTCTCCTTTCAGGGATCGTTATCGACATAGGCCGCTTTGCTCGAGCTCGCGGATCAACGTGTCATCGATAAATTGCCCCGGTTTTACATCCTTGGCGAAGCTGTCGGCAAGACATGTGCGGCATCACCCACGAAGAAAATCGTGACCGGAGATTCCCATCGCGTCGGCCATGCGATCGTTGAAATTGTAAAGGCAGATTACGTAGACGATATCTAAAATATCTCGATCGGCGAAGCCGTGAGAGCGCAGTCTGTTGATATCGTCTTCGCTCGCCGTCGACGGCGCGATCGTCAGCTTGACCGCGTAATCCAACATCGCACGCTCCGCGGCCGGCAAATCTAACCGCGTGTAATCCTGCTTGATGCCTTCGACCAAAGGATCGTCGTTCGATTCGGTACGGAGAGCCTCCCCGTGCGCGGTCATTCAATAACTGCAATGGTTGGTCGCCGATACGACGGTCGCGATCATCTCGCGCTGGCGCCGCGTGATGCGCGATTCGCCGCGCATGATCCCGACGTCGATCTCGCGCCAAGCGGCCAGAACGTCGGGATTCAGGCTTTGTACTTGCCGGATCATCGAAACTTTTCCTCGCGCCGCCGACGGGCCGGCGCCAGACTCGTAAATTTCTTTCAGCTTGCCGGTGGCCTCAGACGGAGGGATCGTGCGGATGTAAGGCATGATTCACTCCTCTGCTCCAGATTGAGATCCGCGAGCATTGTTCACGGACAACACATGGCGCACCGCTTCAATAATTTCATAGCGACAGTCGCTTTTTTCCGGAACACGGCGCAGCTGGACAACAATATTTTCCGCCTCTGCGCGCGAGTAGAACAATCCCACCGTGCTGACCTCGCCGTTGAGACGAATTTCGTTGACGTAGAGCTTTTCCATCATTGCCTCACCAAGACTTCGGCGTCTTGTAGCCGACTTGTTTTCGTTCCTTCATGAAAGCTCTGTAAGTCCCCGGATGAGATTTCACGTTGTAGGGACAAACGTCGACGCACAGATGACAGTATTCGTCCCGCAGTCGCGAATAGGGATAGCACTTTTCCAGATCGATGAGCCAGCGTTTGATGCCGTGCGTGATGACATGATCTTGCGGGATCGCGTCGCCCGGGCAATTCAACTGGCAGACGTTGCAGTTCATACAAACGTCCTGCACGCCGAATTCGCGCGGGTGATCCTCGACCAGGGGCAGATCCGTCGTGACAAAGCCCGGACGGAAGCTGGAGCCGTACTTTTCGTTGATCAAGCTGCCGTGGCGGCCGAGCTCGCCGAAACCCACCTGATAAAATATCGGAATGGCCTGCACCTCGCTGGCGCCATTGTGGTGTGCGCGCGCCGGATAGCCAAGCGCGCGAACGTAAGCCGCGAGATCGCTCGCGATCTCGGTGCACTTGGCATAGGTCCGCATCGCTTCTTCCTCTACGGCGTTGGCGCCATGGACAACTTTTTCGTAGTCTTCCGCCACGCAGGCGACGATAACAAATTCGTGCGGCACATCCTCGCCAAGGTCGATCATGTGCGGCTGCAAGCGGCAGATCCCGACCATGTTCGCGCCGAGTTCCATCGATTTGGCTTTGATCTGTTCCGTCATCCCCGCCAAATCACTAACTTCGACGCGTTGTGAATTGACCGGGCCATCGCGGAACGGCGCGAGCTTCACCCAGCTATCGCGGTAGGCCTGAATCTTCGGCGTCGCCGCGGTGTAATGACGCGCCGTCTCCATTCCCGCCGCATGGACCATTGAAGCCAATACCGGATCAGCCATGCCTTGTTCTCGCCTCGGTGTTATTCCACGCATACTAACGAACCCTTCCTGCGATCATCTTCACGCTGCAATCCCTGCTTCCTTCTCATTCAACCGGAGCTAATCCTCGGTCCACGCATCGTCGTAAAATTCATGCGGGTTGAAGTCGAGCACCAATCCCCTGCCCTGCTTCGAAAGCTTGTCATAGATCAGCCCGCCGATGGCCGCGGCGCCGATGCCCCAAAACGCGCAGTTTTTGAAGTAAGTGATTTGCGCTAGCATCGGTCCGTCCGGTTTTTTCACCCCGGATAACCTCTCCGGCGTCGACAATCTTGCGCGCGATGTTCGGACGATCGAGCGAGGCTTCCCAAAACACGGCGGTCTTGTCGAGTTCTTCCTGTCCCCAAACATTGGTCATTAAAATGTCGGACCGCTCCAGGGTGCGTTCGTCGATCTCCCGGCGCATTTGGTTGATATAGCCTCTCTTTTTCAGTGCGATATTGCTCGATACGATCGAGGTGACATGCTGGCCCGGAACCAGCCAATCGCCATCAAAAACCGGAACATTCGAATTGGTTGCGCAGATAATCACATCGGCGCCATTAACAACCTCGGCCGGTGAATCGACGGCGACGACTTCGATGCCCAGAATCGCGGTCATTTCGACTGCGAATTTTTCTCGATTCTCTCGTGTCGGGCTGAAGACACGCACCTTGTTGATCGATTTCCGGATACAGGTGAGCGCCAGGAGGTGGAGTCTAGCCTGGTCCCCAGCGCCGAAAACCCCTGCGACCCGGGAGTTTTTGCGCGCGAGCAGATCGGTCCCGACCATCGAGGCACAGGCCGTCGGCATCGCCACCACGCTGTTTGCGTCGGGCAGCTCTTTGGGATGCATTTCGCCGACTAGAATGAGCTTCAACGCCGCTGTGTCGCTGTCGTAAAGCACCAGAACCGGGCGCCCGCGGCGGGGATATTTTTGTTTGTCGCCGAAAATGCGCACAAGCTCCGCGTGCGTCATGATGCCCGTCGTGCCGTATGCCGGCGCGGCGCCCTGGTGTAGCGTAATTCGCACGTTCTTCGGCGTGTGCGTGCGCCGCCGAAGCTCCGCCACCAGCGGGTCCTTCGCCCAATTGCGGAAGGCGTCCAGCATTGCATCCACTGCCTCCGACATCGCGAGAATGCCGCGGTGGTCGTCCGGTTTTGCTAAAATCGCCACTGGTGCCGCCATCGATTCTCCCTGATTTCCTTATTCGGGCACTTCGACGGTCACGTCGCCGACAATCCGCGCGACGCAAGCCAGCCTTTCGTCCGGCCCCGCGTTCATCATTTCGAGGGTCAATTCCTCGTTCTCGTTCTTTTCACTCAGGTGTTCTTTGCCGGAAAGGATCTTTACCCGGTCAGTGCCGCAAATCGCTTCGGTGCAGTCGTGGCGAAGCTGCAAGCCGTTTTGAATCGCCGAAACCAGGACCGTCGTGCCCACCGCCACTTCAAATGACTGTCCGGCCGGCATAAAAGTCACCGTCGGCATAGTTCAGGCCGCCATGCTTTTGATGCGCTCGATCGCTTCATTGATCATCCACTCGGGGGTCTCGTTGGCGCCGATGATACCCACCTTCTCTTTTCCCCGCAGCCACTCTAACCTGAGGTCGTCGACCTTTTCGATTTTGTGCACATGCGCGTTGAAAGCGCGGGCGACTTCGACCATTCGGGTCGTCATCCCTTCGGTCCAGCCGAAAATAATCATGGCATCGACTTGTTTAGCAAGCTTCTCAACCTCCGGAAGGCGCTGTAGCGAATCGATGCAGGCCGTGTTTCTAATCTGAACGTTGGCAAAACGCTCGAGAATCCGAGCAATGATCTTTTTGTAAGTTTCCAGCCAGAAGGTCGTTTGCACGATCACGCCGATGGGCTCGAACCGAGTGAGACGAATCGATTCGACTTCTTCTTCGCGCTCGACGATAAAGACTTCTTTTCCCTTTTCTCGCGCAATGCCCTGAAGCCTTGGGATGCCGTGGTGCGTGCGGCTGCTGAGGACGACGAGATGACACCCGTGCTCCAGCAGCTCGATCTCCGCCTCTTCCTGCTGCGTGACGAAAGGACAAGTCGCGTCGGCCATCAGCGTGAGGCCTTTTTCGCGCGCCTTTTCTCTCACCTCGGGCGGCGCCCCGCGCACACCGTAAATCAGTTTTTCACCGGCGTCTATTGATTCCATATCGCTGGTTGAGCGAATCCCCTGTTCCCCCAGCCCTTCCTTTTTGAAAGCAATGAAATCGAGATCGGGTCTCAGCGACCAAACCGCCAGATGATCGCCATGCTTTGCGACCATTTTCTGGTGGATGGCGCCGGCGCGATGAACGCCGACGCATAGCCCGCTCGGAGGGATTCCTTTCACGTTACTCAAGTCGCCTTTCAATATTTGCATGAGTTTTCCTCCTCGTACAGTCATCGCCGCACTGTCATTCCAAGAGGTCCCTGCGCGGTTTGCCGCGCCGATTATCGGTGTTAGACCGCCCGTGGCAAATCGATCGGCCCTCTACTCTGGCGCGGCTCGACGTCAAAAGCTGCCGCCATTCGAACCGCGTAATTGTGATAGGCGATCGCCGTGGCGACCAGCAACACGTCCTTGTCGCTAAGGCCGGCCGCGCGCAGATCTTCGATATCCTTCTTGCGCACCGCGGCTTCATCGAGGGTACCCTTCTCCGCATAAGCCAGGACCGCCTTCTCCGCCGCCGTGAGCGTGAGCGCGCGCCAATCGCGCGCCGCTTGAGCCGCGAATGATGGGTCCAGCCGCCCGCCTACGGCGTCGACGAAGCGCTCGCAACGCAGACAACCGGCAACCACGAGACCGATCAAACTGTACAGGCGCGGCGTCAATTGATCGACAAGCAGGCCGTGCATCGCCGTGTCCGCGTCCAGCGCGGCGGGCGCCGCGCTGAGCAGATCGTCCATCCTTTTTCCTGGGACCATACGCAAACGGCTCATGATTTGTCCTCGTACAGCGTCGTCTGCAGCTGCTCACGCGTCACGCCGAAGGCTTCTAAAATTTCCTCAGGAAAGTCGAACTTTTCTTCCTCTACGCCGAGCAGGTCGGCGATGCGATCTACCCAGGTTCGGTATCCTGCTCCCAGACCGATGGCGAGGATCTGATCTTCATCAAACCCGGCTTGGCGCAATTTGTCGATGTCTCCGTCGGTAATTTGATCCGGCGTCAGGGTAAATTTTTCGGTGAACTCCAGCATGGTTTTCTCCTGCTCGTCCAAGTCGGCTTCGCGCCAGTTGGAGATCACCTTGGCAACTTCCTCAACCGCCATTTTGCCGTCGACACGGAGAAACTCCCCGTGACCGATGCCTCAAAACCGGCAGCCGCTCAGCGCCGCAACCTGGGTGGCGATCAGCTCTTCCTTGCGCCGGCCCAAGCCTGAATGACCGGGCCGATAGATGCCCCTGTCGAAACCGACTCGGGCTTCGAGCAGCGCCGGACACAGGCTAAAAATTCGCACGATGGGCGGCAGCTTGTCGCCGCGTCTCTGGCGCACCGACGGGCTCAGCCGCGCGAGAGTACGCTGATAGACTTCCTTGAGTTCGCCGCTCGCCTCCGACTCGTGAATGACATCGATGAAACTCATGAACCTTTCCCTTCACGCACCTGCCAGGGATCCGCCGGCATCGCCACACCGCGCTCCTTCGCTAACTTCTCCGCGCGCTCTGCGCCGGCTCGAGCGCTCTTTAGCTGCCACTCGGCGACTTCCAGTCCGAGTCCATCGACCACCCGCACGCGGAAGTTGAAATAGGCGCACACGTGAACGATATCGAGAATGTCTCGGTCGGTCCAGCCTGCGTCTCGAAGTTTCTGTATATCTTCTTCCTTCATAGCACTCGGAGTTAAAGTTAACTTCTCGGCATATTCCAGCATCGTGTATTCGGCTGGCGTCAATTGCATTTCGCGCCAATCCGATTTCGCCTGCTCCACCGCCAGATCGTCGCCACCCTCTTGACGCAGAAACTCTGCGTGGGCGACGGTTCAGAATCGACAGTTGAGCGCCCCTGAGGTCACCGTCGCGATCATTTCCCGCTGCGCCGTCGTGAGCCGGGATTCCCCTCGCATGATTTCCCACATCAGCTCCGCGGTATGCCACATCGCTTTGGGATTGAGGCTGTGCAACATCGGCGGGCTAACCGGCGGTCCACCGGCTGACGCCTCGCGCTCCCGGTTGATTTTTTCACCCCGGCGCTGCTCGCGGATCTTTGCGTAAACCTCTTTTAGCTCTCCCTGGGCTTCAGCCTCGGGTGTGACCTTGATCCATGGCATTTGACTGTTCTCTTTCTTGACAGCCCTGATTTACTAACCGTTTGTCTTGTCTGATTCTGTCAGAATGAACTCATGTTGTCGCCCGCCGTCCCTGTATGCTCCAATGCATCTTGATACGCCAGCAGTTGGGGCTGAAGCGCAAATCGTCCGCCGCGCCGGCGAGATCGTACAGTTTCATCGAGCTAAGTATCGCGGGTAAAAGTGACTAGTCTTCCTCCAAGACCTGCCTCAAGAGATCAAAGTTGACTAACTACTACTAAGTATATAAGTAGTCAACATGCTCCTGGCCAAAAAACCCGGCTCGCCTTTTCCTCTCTACTATAAGGTGATGATGGAAATCCGGGATAACATCTTATCCGGAAAGTGGGGCTCCGGCTTTCAAATTCCGGGGGAGATTGATCTCTCCCGGCAACTGGGTGTCAGCGTCATCACCGTGCGACAGGCCCTGGGACAGTTGGCGCAAGAAGGCTATCTAAGACGCGAAAAAGCAAGGGGCACCTTCGTAAACTGGAAGGGTCCTTTGAGACAGTCCGTGAGTTTAGAAGTGCCGGCGGATGATCTCGCCACCATCAATCCTGACAGCACAAGCTTCAAACTCCTATCATTCGATCTCATTGAGTCTCCGGTAGACATTGAACAAAGTCTCCGGATACCGCGTAAAGAAAAAATAACACGCATTATTCGGATCCGATTATCCCAAGGGCAACCCCTCGCGTACGTGATTTCCTATGTCCCCTCGCGAATCGGTTCCAAGATTCAAGAAAAGGAGCTCGCGCGATCGCCCCTCAATACCATCGTTGAAGACCTCCTGCCGTTCAAAATCACTCGAGTGAAACATACGGTTGCGGCGAGGCTGGCCGATGATGAGGTGTCGGCTCACCTTGGGATCCCTCCGGGGTCACCGGTGCTTTACGTCGAAAGAGATTATCTTCATAAAAAGGAAATGATTTTGCGATCCGTGGGCTTCTATCGGACTGACCTTTTCACTTACGAGCTCACGCTCAAACGCCGATCTCGCTAACTGGTTATATCAGGTTCGTACCACTGGGGGTTTGTATGATGAACATTGATGCTCTGAATGACCTCGCAGCCAACCGGAGAAGCATCCGCGGCTACGATAAGACAAAAAACGTTCCCGATGAAATGGTGCGAAAGATTCTCGATTGCGCCCGCTGGGCGCCTTCGGGAGGCAACGGCCAGCCTTGGGAATTTATCGTTGTCCGCGATGAGAAAACTCGTCATGAGATCGCAGATATCTTCTTGAAGCAGCAAGAGCATAAAAAGGAAATGGAGATGGCTGTGCGCGGCGACGCGAAGATGACCGGTGATGGCTTCCGACATGCGCCGGTGCATCTCGTCGTGTTAGGTGACCCCAGGGTGAAAGAGACCTATCCGGTGAGAACGATGCTGGATAAGGCGGACTCCCACTTCTACACAGGCCTGGCCAGCGCCACCTTGTTGATTCATCTGGCTGCGACTTCTCTCGGCTTGGCATCTCAGTATGTCAGCGACGCAAGCTCACCCTACATGGAAACCATGCTCAAAGTTCTTCTTGGGGTACCCGAGCCTTTGAGGGTTTACCACCTGATTCCACTGGGCTATGCGAGCAAACCGATTCCCGCCCGGCCTCGGCGCGAGGTTGATGAGATGACCCACTATGAGCGCTATGACATGGCGAAATACAGAAACGACCGCGAGTTTCAAAAGTTCGTCATGACTGCCAGCCGGAGAGGTTACTACGGAAAAAAAACCTGGGTGGAGGACGATACGAATCAAACAACCGACCCTAAGGGAGGAAACAATGAGCAAGAAACAAGGTAAAGTCGATCTGGCGAAATTTCGCGAGGTCCATCAAGAGCAGCGGGAGCAGGCGAAGAAAGGTCCGGAAGGCCATACTCTCGTTGCCCGCGCCGTAGTCCGGCTCGTCGAGGACCAGCTCAAAGAGGCGAGAGTTGGGGAGTACACCATCCAGTGCGATGAGGCCAAGTCGCGCAAGGGCGGCGGTAAAGCGCCATCACCGCTGCAATACTTTGTCGCCGCGGCGGGATTTTGAATGTTCAGTCAACTGGCGCGGTACGCGTCTCAATTGGGCATTGAGATCGAGGATGCGGAGATGGATATTCGAATGACCTACGACACGCGCGGCAAGTTACTGTTAGCCGATGTCTCTCCGGCCTGTCGTGAGCTGACCTATGTTTTTAAGATTGAGAGCCCGGCGTCACCGGAAAAGGTGCAGGAGTTATTGCAGATGATCGAGAAGGGATGCCATACCATCAACTCGCTGAGAAATCCGGTGCCCGTGTCAGGGAAACTTGTCCATAACGGGCAAGAATTCGCCGTTCCTTCAACTTAGCCCGTCTGCTAGGGAAGGATAACCATTAAACAAGGAGGTAAAATGGCAAAGCAACTGAATATGGGCGACTTATTTCCCGAGTACGTCGTGCAAACCGTGGATAATCGCACGCTTCATCTGCCACGAGACTTGTCCGGGGAATACTCGGTGCTAATTTTTTACCGCGGCGGTTGGTGACCTTACTGCAATCGGCAGTTGGCCGACTTCCAATCACACATCGACGAGTTCAAGAAAGAGAACGTCGACATCGTGGCCCTATCTGTGGATCCAATGGATAAGGCCAAGGAGACCGTGGAGAAGCTGCAGCTTACTTTTCCCGTGGCCTATGGACTCGAAGTGCCCAGGGATGCGGACAAAGTAGGCGCGTTTTGGGAGGAGCGGAGAAAAATCATCCACGCCACGAACTTTATTCTGGACTCAGACAAAAAGGTAGTCGACGCTTCTTATAGCATCGGCCCCATCGGCCGCATCGTCGCCGCCGACGCCCTGAGCCACGTCCAGTTCTTTAAAAAAAGAAAGGCACAGTAGAGCTAAGATAACCCAAGGCTTGTTCTGTTACCAAGAGAGCAGGGTTCAGATCCTGGAATCCGTCAATCAAAGGCGGATGATTTTCATAAAATTCCTTGGTTTCCGATTGCGCGTATTCCGGAGCGATTTTCTTTTCCGACTCACTTAGACACAGCTGTCTGAGCAAAGCCGGCAAGCGCTTTTTTCAGGTTTTCCACAGCCGGGCACTGCGACACCCCATGGCGTCGTGCCAGGAATTCGGGATCGTTGTACCCGAGCCATACCTGCCCGGACGCATCCTCCCAGACGAGCGCCTTAAGCGGCAGATCAATGCCCACCGTTTGGCTGCATTCCATAAACGGAGTGCCGCCCTGCGGATTACCAAAGATCAGCAACTCGGTCGAGCGCAGTTTCTTCCCTACTTTCGCTGCGCCGGCGGCATGGTCGATGCGCACAAATATCGTCAGCCCTTTCTCCTTAACAACAGCCTCGAGGCGATCCATCGTATCCTTCGGGTTATGCGGACTCTTAACCACGATGAGCCCATCCGCACCCCAGGTGAAAGTCGAAAGAGAAAACAAAAACATAACGATGACTGCTTGAACGATCTTCATGATAGACCTCCTAATACACCCGCCAGGATGATTGGCATAGCTTTGTCCGGCTGACGCCCAGCGTTCATCGCATGCGCTACCCCGCGATCTTCCAGTCGGCGGCAGCATGCGATTTCTACCTCGATCAACCGATCAATTGCTCATTGTTGCAAAAATCTTTGACCCTGGATTAACACGAGGCCTGCAAATTCCAGATAGAGCCAGCGACCGGCACTTGGTGCAGAGTTTATGGACCTCTGGCGCAAGGCTGTTGAGATCGAGCGTTATTCGCCCTTCTGATATCGGTGCCGCTTCAGCTTACTCAGCCTTTGATCACAAGGCACAAACAGTCATCCATGACTGTTTGTCTTTTATAGGAGACGTCCCGACGTTTCCGATCACCGCTTCCCGTAGAGCTTCTCGATGAAGCCGCTCGTTTTCAGCTCGTCCACGAAGCGCAGATCGACGAAATCCTCCGGCTTCGCCTTCGCGGCCTTGGGATCGAGAGTGGCCTGGATCTCCAGGGTGGTCTTTAGCCCCTCTAGGGTGGGATAAGTGTCATCAACCAGCAGCTCCTTATTAGAGTCGTAGACCTGCTCGAAGAAAGTGCGACTCGGCCCGCGCGAATATTTCTGCATGATCTTCACGACCGGTTCTTTGTTGTTTTTGTAGTAGTGGACCGCTTCGGCCATAGCCTGGACCAGGCGCTGAACCAAGTCGGGATTTTCACGAATCATCTGCCTCGTGGTTACCGTACAGTTAAACTGAAACGGAATATTGAGCTTGGCCATGTCGATAATCACCTTCATGCCGAGCTTTTCTCCTCGAATCTTTTCTGCATCGGTCCCTACCGTGAAGTCAAGCTGTCCGCTTGCCACGGCCGCCACGCGGGCCGGGGCGCCGCCGACGGTGACTCCCTTGATATCTTTGAGCGATAAACCGACTCCTTTGAGGGCCAACCGCAGAGCGAAGTCCGCCGCTGTCCCCGGAATATGCATGGCTGCGGATCGTCCTTTGAGATCTTCCGGAGACTTAATCTCAGACTTGCCAAAGACGTAATAAGGCAAGGTGTTGGTCAGGCTGTTGATGATGGCGATGTCCCCGCCCGCCAGTTTGCCGTTGATGACTGAGGTCCCGACGGCGCTCGTAAAAGGAACACCCCCCGATATGAGAGTCTGGATGCCACGGGTGCTGCCGTCGATGAAAATCAAATCGAAATCCAGACCGTGCTTTTTAAAAAATCCTGCATCCTTGGTCACCCAGTACGCGGAAGCCGCGGCGGGCGAATCCGAAATATAGGCGACGTAGCTCGTCGCTTCGGCACTTCCCGTGAGTCCTCCAACCAAAGCGAAGAAGCAAAATACGATTGCGACGCGACAGTTATACCGTGTCATAAACCCTCCTTACTTTCGCTTTAGAAAACGTGCCGAATCTAGTCCTATTGCCAGGGAATTACAATCCATCTGCGGGGCCCAGCGATCGCTCCTATTTAAGATTGCGCCGTATACACTGGTCCCAGGTTGATTAAAGGTAAAGCTCGATATACCGGGCCCTACAATAGACGAAGTAGTGCGGTTTTTAGAGGATAGACTTTCGCAAATCGCTTCTTTACCAAGAATGATTGCTAACTTTGTGACTTTCCAAAATAAGCGGCGCCCTGAAGCGCGGCCTGGTCGTTCAAAATAACTTGCACCGGCATGTCCGAAAGAAGCTCCTGGTAACGACCCTTGTCGAGGAAAGTGCGCATGAAGGTGCCATCTTCGAGCTTGGCGAGAATTTTCGGCGCGATGCCACCGCCGATATAAACACCGCCAGTGGCCTTGCCCCGCAGGGCTAGATTTCCCGCTTCGGCGCCGTAAACCGACACAAACAGATCAAGCGCTTGCACGCAGATAGCGCTGCTCCCGGCCAAGCCCTCATGGGAAATAACAACGCTCATGTCCTCCGCCGCGGATATTTTCTGTTTCAGCCAGTCGGGCTCCTCGAGCCGACCGCTATCTCGAAGGAAATCGTAAATATGCGCGATTCCCGGTCCGGAAACCACCCGCTCATAACTCACATGACGGAATTTTTTGATCAGATGCCGGAGCAGCTCGATTTGAGTCTCATCGGTGGGGGCAAAATCACCGTGGCCGCCTTCCGAAGCAGACGGATGATAATCGCTGCCATCGTCGAACAGCATCGCCTCGCCCAAACCAGTGCCGGCAGCAATCAAGACTTTGTTTCCCCGTTGCCCACTCACCCCTTGGTTGAGAGTGTAGAGTTCCTGAGACTCTAGAGTGAAAATGCCGTAGGCCGCGGCCTCCAAATCATTGAGCAAAGCTACGGAATCCAGTTTTAACCGCTCTGCAATATTAGCGGAATCCACCACCCATGGAAGGTTGGGGGTTTTGACTTGGCCGCCCACCACGGGACCCGCAATACCGAAACAAGCGCGGCCGATGGAAACCCGCTGATCGGCGAGAAATTCTTCTACGACAGGTTCGAGCCCGGGATATTGCTTGCTGGGAAATGTTTTCTTGACTTCAGATTGAAGCTTCTCTCCCTGGACCGAAAAAAGCGCAAGGTGGGTCTTGGTCCCACCGATGTCCCCGGCGAGAATGAGCTTGTTGCCAGCCACGGTTTTCTAATCTTTGCTACAGTTTCAAGTGGTACGACTCACGGGTGACGCCAGCGCCGCCCGTCGCGCTGCAGAAACTCATCGGCCTCTTTCGGCCCCCAGGAACCGGCTTCGTAGTTGGGAAAATTCGTCGGCTTCGTCCCATCCCAAGTCTTGATGATTGGATCCACCAGCGCCCAGGCTTCCTCCACCCAATCGTGGCGGGTATAAAGCGTAGAGTCACCCTCGATGCAATCCTCCAGTAAAGTTTCGTAAGCTTCTGGTGAACTGTTGCCGAAGGCCTGCTCATAATCGAAATCGAGACTAAGCGGACTGACACAGATATCCGGTCCGGGGGGCTTGACTTCGAATGTCAACGATACGCCTTCGTCGGGTTGAATCCGCATCACTAGCACATTGGGGCTGACGTCATCCACCGCCGCGCAGGAGCGGAACAATAGCAGCGGAGGCCGCTTGAATTGGATCGCAATCTCGGTCACCCGCTTGGCCAAGCGCTTGCCCGAGCGCAGGTAGAAGGGGACACCCTCCCAGCGCCAGTTGTCGACGAAAAATTTGATCGCCGCGTAGGTTGGAGTCGGCGAATCTTTGGCAACGTCCGGCTCTTCCCGATAGCCGACGCACCTCTTTGCCGCCGATCCTGCCGCTGCCGTACTGCCCCCTCACTGCAAATTCCGCCACTGTATCCGGAGTCACGGGGCGAACGGACCGAAGTAGCTTCCCTTTCTCGTCGCGGGTCGCTTCGGCGCCAAAGGCCACCGGCGGCTCCATGGCCGTAAGGCAAAGCAATTGCAGCAGGTGGTTTTGAAACATGTCCCGCACAACGCCGGACTTGTCATAGTAACCGCCCCGATTTTCCACTCCCACGGTTTCTGCCGCGGTAATCTGGACGTGATCGACGTAGCGCCGGTTCCAGATCGGCTCAAAGACGGCATTGGCGAAACGGAAAACCATGATATTCTGCACCGTCTCTTTGCCGAGATAATGATCGATTCGGTAGATCTGTTTTTCATCGAGTACTTCATGCACTCTGCGGTTCAGTTCCCTCGCCGTCTCGAGGTCGGTACCGAAGGGCTTTTCGATGATCACTCGGGTACGCGGCTCACCATCGCTTTCCCGTGATGTCAATCCGACCGACGCAATTTGCTGGACGACCGAGCCGTACAGCTCAGGCGGCGTCGCCAGGTAGAAAACCCGACCGGTTGAACGCGGCTGCCGCGGTCGAACCCATCGATAAATTCCTTGAGCCTCTGGTAACCCTCCAGACCATCGTAGCTTCCGGCCACATAATAGAGATTGGCCGCGAACTGCTGCCAAACCGATTCGTCCTTGAGACCGGTCCGAGAGAACTCGCTCACCGCCTCGCGCAGTTTTTTTCGAAATTCTTCGTGGCTCATTTCGCTGCGGGCGTAGCCGACGACGGCAAAGCGCTCCGGCAAGCGTTTTTCAAGAGCAAGGTTGTACAGAGCCGGGATCAACTTCCGTTTGGTGAGGTCGCCGGAGGCGCCGAAGATAGTCAAGACACAGCCCTGGGGCCGCTTGCCTTGGCGTAAATCCGTCGTCGTATAGGCGTGAGGATCGATGGACATAATTTCTTCTTTCCCTGGGGCCGCATTGCCTCCGCTAGCAATTTTAGCGCGTTTTCAGTGCCTCCCAGATTCAAGCTTTCCGAGTCGGATCGGCGCCGATCATCGCGTTGCGCTTTTTTTCCAGTGCGCCGAGTAGCTGATCGAAAGACGCGGCAAAAGCGGTGACACCGTCCTGCTGAAGCTTCTCGGTAATTGTGTCTAGATTGATGCCCAAAGCTTTCAATCGTCTCAGAACCGCCGCCGCGTCATCGAGACTGTCCCTCACGGTCTCTCCCGGCACCTGGCCATGATCTTTGAAAGCGTTGAGCGTCTCCGGCGGCAGTGTATTGACCGTGTCCGCGCCGATGAGGTGTTCAACGTAAAGAACATCTGAATAGGCGGGGTTCTTGGTGCCTGTGCTGGCCCACAGCGGTCTTTGAACGCGAGTGCCTCGCTGGCGCAGCGCGACAAACCCCTCGCCATGAAAAATCTGGAGGAAACGCTGGTAAACCATCTTGGAATTAGCGATGGCGATCTTGCCGAGCAGGGTCTTTGCCTGCGCCTGTGCCGTTGCGAGACTCTCGAGGGCCCGATCCACCATGGTGTCCACCCGACTGACGAAGAAAGAAGCGACCGAAGCGACCTTCGATGGGTCTACGCAGCGCTCGAGGCCGCGAATGTACGCCCGCGCCACCGCTTCGTAATGACTCATGGAGAACATCAAAGTGATGTTGACATTTACGCCCTCGGCGATGAGCTCTTCGATGGCCGGAATTCCCTCGGGAGTCGCCGGGACTTTAATCATGACGTTGGGCCGGTCCACCGCAGCGCGCAAACGTTTGGCCTCGTTGATGGTGGCCTGGGTGTCATGGGCAAGATGCGGCGAGACCTCGAAACTAACGTAACCGTCGGCGCCGCCGGTCTCGTCATAAACCGCGCGAAGAACATCCGCTGTCATCTGAATGTCCTCGATGGCAAGTCGTTCGTAGAGGTTCCCCACTTCCGCCTTTGGGTGCTTTGCCAGCAGCGCGCGCAGCGCGTCGTCGTAATCCGTGCTGCCGGCGATGGCCTTCTCAAAAATGGTTGGATTGCTGGTGACGCCGTGAATGCCGTCTTCGTCCACTAGCCGTTTCAACTCGCCGGTGCGAATGAGATCGCGCCGAATATAATCCAGCCAAACGGACTGCCCTTGTGCGAGTAATTCTTTCAGAGGGTTCATGACGTTTCTCCTTTACACCGATTTCCCATAGCGCTTCTCCAGCGTTTTAATTTTCGCCACACGACGAAGATGGCGCTCTTCCGCCGTGATCCGCACCGACGGCGATGCGCATTTCTATTTCCCCAATAGCTTTGCGGCACGTTCCACGACGTGATCCACCGTGAAGCCGAGCTTTTCCATCACCACATTGCCCGGCGCCGAGGCGCCGAATCGCTCTATTCCAATAACGTCTCCACCGTCGCCGACGTAACGATGCCAGCCTTGCGGCAGAGCCGCTTCGACCACCAGCCGCGGTCGAATCGACGACGGCAAAACCGATTCGCGATACTCGCGGATCTGCAGATCGAACAGTTCCCAGCTTGGCATGGAAATCACGCGCGCCTGAATTTTTTGCTCCGCCAACTTTTGCCGCGCAGCTACGACCAGTGCCAATTCCGATCCGGTGCCGATCAAGACGAGATCGGGCTTACCACCCGCCGCATCGGCCAAGACGTAGGCGCCCCGCCGGAGCCCCTCTGCCGGCGCGAATTCCTTCCGATCGAGAGTCGGAACGTTCTGTCGGGTCAATGCCAGCGCCACCGGCCGGTGGCGAGACTCGATGGCGACCTGCCATGCAACGGCCGTCTCATTTGCGTCACCTGGACGAATGACAATCAGCTGGGGGATGGCGCGGAGCGCCGCCAGTTGCTCGATGGGCTGATGGGTGGGGCCATCTTCACCGACCCCGATGCTATCGTGGGTGAAAACATAGATCACCCCCAGCTCCATCAGCGCCGCAAGCCGAATCGCCGGCCGCATATAGTCGGAGAACATCAGAAAGGTGGAACCAAAAGGGATGATGCCACCGTGGGCTGCCATCCCGTTGAGCGACGCCGCCATGCCGTGCTCACGTACGCCGAAGTGCAGGTTGCGTCCGGCGTAGCTATATCCGCCGCCCGAGGAGCCCTGGCTGTGGGTAAAGTCTCTCTCAGAACTTTCAAAATCGCCGAGATTTTGCAGTACGGTAAACGTCGACGGATTCAAATCCGCCGAGCCGCCGATCAACGTCGGCAGCTTGGGCGCTATGGCGTTGAGAATTTTCCCGGACGCGGCGCGGGTGGCCAGTCCCTTGGCGTCGGCAGGGAAATCAGGAATCGCCGCATCCCAACCCTTCGGCAACTCGCCGTGCATCACTTCTTCGAATTCTCGGGCCAGGTCAGGAAATTTTTGCGCATAATCAGAGAATCTCCGGTTCCATTCCGCCTCGCATTTTTCTCCCTTGCCGACGGACTCGCGAAAACAGTTCAGGGCATCTTGGGGAACCCAAAAAGTCGGTTCCTCCGGCCAACCGAGCTTTTGTTTGGTTCGCTTCACTTCCTCTGCGCCCAGCGGTGAACCGTGGGCTTCGAAAGTGTCCTGCTTCCCTGGCGATCCGTAGCCGATGTGGGTGCGCACCAGAACCAGCGAGGGCCGCGCGGGTTCATCGCGTGCCGCTCGCAGCGCCCGGTCAATGGCCTCCACATCGTTTCCGTCTTCCACCTTTTGCGTGTGCCAGCCATAGGACTCGAACCGTTTGGCGCAATCTTCCGTGAAGGTGAGATCGGTGGAGGCCGCCAGCGAAATGTGGTTGTTGTCGTAGAGATAAATCAATTTGCCGAGCTTCAGATGACCGGCGATGCTGGCGGCTTCGGCGGCGACGCCTTCCATCAAGTCGCCGTCGCTGACGATCCCGCAGGTAAAGTGATCGACGATCTCGAACCCCGGACGGTTATAGCGGGCGGCCAGATAGGCCTCAGCGATGGCCATGCCGACCCCGTTGCCAAAGCCTTGACCCAGCGGTCCAGTCGTCGTCTCGACGCCCGGCGTCAACCCGCGCTCGGGGTGGCCGGGGGTGCGGCTCTCCCATTGGCGAAACCGCTGGATTTGCTCAAGCGGCAGATCGTAGCCCGTAAGATAAAGCATGCTGTAAACGAGCATCGACGCGTGACCCGCGGAAAGGACAAAGCGATCTCGATCGGGCCATAAGGGGTTGCGCGGGTTATATTTCATGAAGCGGGTCCATAAGACATAAGCCGTCGGCGCCAGTCCCATGGGCGCCCCGGGATGGCCTGACTTCGCCTTCTCCACGGCATCCACGGAAAGCATGCGAATGGTATTGATACAGAGCTGATCGAGTGATTCGCTCATAGAGATATTAGCTCCCTTTTTAGCCGCGGCTCATAATCGCCACCTGATGGCTCGGCTCTCGAAGCCCGGGCCGACCCGCGATCAACTTCCCCTGGCCAAAACGCGGTCGAGATTGAAGGCCGCACTGATAAGACCTAAGTGGGTGAAGGCCTGCGGAAAATTACCCAACGTTTCGCCGCAGTGACCGATCTCTTCGGCGTAAAGTCCCACATGATTAGCATAACCAAGCATCTTGTCGAACATCAAGCGCGCCTCTTCGATTCGGCCGGCCCGCGTCAATGCTTCGACCAACCAGAAGCTGCAGATGCTGAAAGCGCCTTCAAACCCGCTGATGCCGTCTACCGGGTCATCATCGCTGAGCGAGTAGCGATGCACGAGGCTATCCATCGCCAAGCGATCCTGGATCCGGTCCAAGGTCCGGATCATGCGCGGGTCGCTGGGCGAGACGAAAAAAACCAGCGGCATCAGCAGCAGGCTCGCATCCATCCGATCGGAGCCGTAGTACTGCACGAAAGAATTGCAGCTCTGGTTCCACCCCTGTTCCATGATTTCGCAGTAGATCTGGTCCCGATTCTTTAACCAGCGCTCTTGATCGGCCGGAAAACTTCGCTTGGCGGCGAGCCGCAGCCCGCGGTCGAGTGCCACCCAGCACATCAGCTTCGAGTAAACGAAATGACGCGGTTCGCCTCTTATTTCCCAGATCCCTTCATCCGGCCGGCGCCAGTTGTTGCAAACGTAATCGAGCAGTCGCTCGAGATTACGCCATAAATCATAGGCGATGGGCGCGCCATATTTATTATAGAGGTATACCGAATCCAGCAGCGCCCCATAGATGTCCAGTTGCGACTGCCGGTAAGCTCCATTGCCGACACGCACCGGCTTTGAGTTTTTGTAACCTTTCAAGTGGGGCAGACTCTCCTCGGTGAGTTGGGAATGGCCGTCAATAGCATACATCGGCTGCAAAGAACCATCCGGATTAAGCTGCCGGCATCTCTCTTCCAGCCAATCCATGAAATGGCCCGCCTCCTCATGAAAACCGAGTCTCATAAGGGCGTATACAGTAAAACTCGCATCTCGCATCCAGCAAAAGCGATAATCCCAGTTGCGAACGCCGCCCACCCCCTCGGGTAAACTGGTCGTGGGGGCCGCGACAATAGCGCCGGTGGGCGCATAGGTGAGCAGCTTCAGGACGAGGGCGGAGCGATGCACCATCTCCCGCCAGCGCCCGGTATATCGGCTCTGAGACAGCCAGCGCTTCCAGAAATCAATGGTCTCGCGAAAGGCGGTCTCCCCGGTTTTCTCGGGAATCAGCAGATTGGCCTCGCTTCCCCGATCGGCTTGACGGAGAAAAAATGTTGCCGTGTTGCCGCGGGGAAGAGAAAACTCCGCAACCACGCCCGTGCCTTCGATGGTGAGCGGCACCGGCGAGGCCAATCCGACGGACGCGGAAGGGCTGACAAATGTGGCACCTTGAGGAAACGGATGAATCTCGTGCTTATCGCGGGCATAATTGAAAGCCGGAAAGCATTCCAAGCGAAAACGCACGTGCCCTGCTACCGTGCTGACCCGCCGAATGATCTGATGATAGTTCGGTGGAGCGTAGACGAGGCTGCGTCCCTCGATGGGCATGAAATCGATGAGTTCGGCAATCCCCTCGGCACAATAGAACCGGGTAATGAGAACGTTCGTATCCGGCAAGTAAAGCTGCTTGCAGCGCTCCGGGGATACCGCAGTGATTTTGAAATATCCGCCCTTTTCATCGTCCAGGATGGTGGCAAAGACGCTGGGTGAATCAAAGTGCGGCAGACAGCACCAATCGATGGAGCCATCGAGACCCACCAGCGCCACGGTATGGAGATCACCGATGACGCCGTAGTCTTCAATAGCCTTATAAGCCACTTCTATTCTCTCTTACCAGATCAAACACACTGCCATAACTGGTGGGGCGATGGGGAGCTTTTAATTTAATGTTAACACAATTAAGGCGGGCTGCCAGTCGCGGGAGCAAAATTCCAGCTCAGTCTACGACACCGGGCATTTTTTTCAGTCCCAAGCGTTGCATCATTAGCAGAGTATTTGGCATTGCCTTCTTAAGTGCAGTGTCCGCAACAGAATCCAGGTAAGTCAAATCATCCGGCGTATCGATATCGAACCAGGGGGCAAGAAGATGATAGTCAATTTTCAAGGAGGCGAGCTTGTTCTGGGTATCCGTTAAAACTTTACTGTGGCTCCAGCTCATCCCCTCGAAAATTTGCGGCGTCGGGTGGTTGCAACCCACTAGATAGTAACCGCCGTCGCGGCTCGGTCCCAGCACAACGCGGTTCTCTGATGCTTCCAGAAAGGCGTAAGCCTCACCAAAAAAGTTGAGCGGAACGGGTGGCAAATCACCGCCAATGAGTACAATGTTCTTGTGGCCCATCCGAGACAGTCTTTCGAAAACCGCAGCCATACGGGCACCGAGGTCGTCGCCTTGCTGCGGAAACAGGCGAAAGCGAGCCGGCGCGAGTTGCGCCATCAAGAGCTGCGTGTCGTCGGGCGCAAAGGCGAGATAAAAATCGGCCGTGTCCAATTTTTGAAGGTGATTTAACTGATCGACGAGGAGAGAGCGGGAGAATTCCATCGCTTCTTCAGCAGTGAAAGTCGGCTGCAAACGGGTCTTGACCTGACCGGCTAGAGGAGCCTTGGCCAATACCACAAGGGCGTTAGCGCGTATCGCCATAGTATCGTGTTAGACGAATCGGAGAAATGCCGGCGAGATAAAGCGACTTGAGCAGCCACATCTTCAATAACGTGCGCCATACCCCCTCTTTCTCCCAGCGCCGCGCCGAAGTAACTACGCGGCTCCGCAGACAGGCGACCGCGCCTCTGCGTTTGAGCGCCCGCGAGAAGGCGATGTCTTCCATTAGAGGAATGTCAGGGTAGCCGCCCAGTTCTGCAAAAACCTCGCGTCGCACAAAGATCGCCTGGTCGCCGGTGGCGACTTTCGAAATCCGCGAGCGCAAGCTGATCATGAAGCCAATCAGTTTGAGCATGGGTCGCACAGCGTCTAGTTGAAGATCGAAACGACCACCGACAACCCTCTGATCCTCCAACGCCGAACGAATATCGTCGAAAGCGGACGGCGGAAGCCGGGTGTCCGCATGAAGAAATAGCAGCACGTCGCCGGTCCCGCGTTGCGCGCCGAAGTTCATCTGTCGCGCCCGCGCCTTTGGCGTCGCGTAAAGTTCCACGCCGAATTTCCGGCAAACTTCCCGGGTGCCATCGCTGCTCCCGCCGTCAACCACAATCAGCTCGTCAGGCTTTAGCCGCTCAAGCCCCCGCAACGTCGCAGCGATGCTCTTCACTTCATTGAATACAGGAATAATGACGCTAATCCGCATGGATTGCCTTGCGCAAGCCCATTAGGGTTGCGGCTTAGGCTCCGCGTCGTTCAGGCGCCAATCGTAGTCGTGTTCCAGGCCGCCGCTGTAATTTTGCAAAGCATCCGCCAGCCCCTTGTTGGCATATTTCGCCCAATGCTCCATCAATCCTTCGGCGCTGCCGCCAAAATCTTCTTGAAACCAAATATAGATGCTCGACACCTTGAGTTTGCCGCTTTGCAGCGAAACACCGCGGGGGTGATTGATGTATTCCCCGGCGCCTCGCTCCAGCAAGGAATCGGTATTTTCTGCCGTAAAAGCCACCGGCTGCAAGTTCGGGCAACCTAAGCTAGCGCAATTGACCGCGTAATGAATCCGATGGTCTTTCCAGATCGGTCTAAGAATACGGTGCTCGATGTCATCCAACGCCAGTTTTTCACCTTCCACAGTCATCAGTTTGGCACCCCATGGACCGCTCGAAAACAAGCCAGGCGAGATGTTGATGTCGCGAATCGATTTTACCGGAAAGCGGGTCAGAATGAGCTCCACCGTCTTGGCGTTGTAGAGATTGATCCAATAGGCTCTTTGCTCCGCCCGACTATAGCCGGTGACGGCAACCCTCTCCAGACTCTTGACGTAATTGGCCAGTGCTGTGCGATCTTCCGGCGCCACCCTGGCATAATCGACCCGGTTGATCCCTGAAGGGTGAGGCGCCACGATATATTTTTTCAGGAACGCGTCCCAAGCGCTATGATCGACTTTTTGATTGTTCGCCGGATCACTCTTGTCCCAGCGCGGCCAGAGATCGGCCTTCGATGCAGCGCCGGCTAGTTGCGCAACGAGCAACAGTGCAGGGCTCACAACGGTCAAAAACGGCCATCGACAAAAGTGTTTCATGTTGTCTCTGAGACACTCCCATTAGGAAATGTTTTCAGCGTCGCCATGCTAACCATTTTTCAAAGACTTTCTTTACGGTCGGCGTCAGTTTCGTGCGCATGTAGGTGTCGCCGATCTCCCGCAGCATCTCGGCTTGAGTTGGGTAGGAATGGATGGTCGAAGACAAAATGGCAGCGCTCTGTTTCGCGGTAATCGCGAGCGTTAATTCACCGAGCATCTCACCGGCATGGCGCGCGACAATCGTACCGCCAAGAATTCTACCCGTTTTCTTGTCGTAGTGAACGCGCGCGAAACCGTCGGTTTCCCCGTCGAGGATCGCTCTATCGACATCGCTGAGCGGTTGCGTAATCGTCGCGACGTCGAAGCCGGCCGCCTGTGCGTCTTTCTCATAATAGCCGACATGGGCGATCTCGGGGTCGGTATAGGTACACCAGGGGATGACGAGATCCGTCACCTTGCGGCGCGCAAGAAACAAGGCATTGGCGATAACCAAACGCGCCATGGCGTCCGCGGCGTGGGTAAACTTATATTTGGAGCAGACATCGCCGGCGGCAAAGATTCTCGGATTCGACGTGCGCATGCGCTCATCCACCAGCACGCCACTGCGAGTAAACTTGACCCCGGCTTTTTCCAATCCCAAACCTTCCAGGTTCGGCTGTCGGCCAACGGAAACGAGAATAGCGTCGCATTCGATCTCTTGATGGCCCCCGCTAACGCAGAAAAAAACCCGTTTGCCGAAGCCATCGCCACTCACCTTTTCAATGGCACCCTTAGTGACAATCGTGACGCCTTCCCCGCTCATCTGCCTGTGCACAATGGCGGCGGCGGCCTGATCTTCTTTGGGCAAGATTTCCCCACCATCGGTGATGAGTGCCACTTCGCTGCCGAAGCGCCGAAAGGATTGAGCCAACTCACAACCGATAGGCCCAGCGCCGATGACGACTAACCGGCGCGGCAGCTTGGTTAGAGTAAAAATGGTTTCGTTGGTATGGTACCCGGCTTCCTTGAGCCCCTGGATGGGCGAGTTCAGCAGCGCGAGCACCGGTGGCAATCGCTGCACGGTCAAACTCCAACCGCTTACCATCGACTTCAACAACGGAGGGCCCGGTAAACGCGGCGTTGCCGATGTAAACATCGACACCCAGTTTCCGGAACCTCTCAACGGAATCATGCGCGCTGATCTCGGCGCGCAGCCGCCGCATCCGCTCCATGGCTGAAGAAAAACTCACACGAGGAGCTGAGGCGGTATAAACACCGAACTCGGTTCCGTTCCGGGAATCGTAGGCCGCCCGCGCCGCCCGAATCACCCCCTTAGACGGCACGCAGCCAACATTCAAACAATCTCCGCCCAAGAGATTGCGCTCGATTAACGCGACCTTCGCCCCGAGCCCCGCTGCTCCCGCGGCGCTCACCAGGCCCGCGGTTCCCGCGCCGACCACCACCAAGTTGTATTTGCCGGAAGGCGTGGGATTGACCCATCGCGTCGGATGGCAGTTCTCGATCAACTGCTTATCGTACACATCATCGACAAGCATCATCTTGTCCACGGTGGTGGGTTTGTGCTCGACATCGAGCCGCGGCAGACTTGACGTGATGCTGCCTTCCTGCTCTTGTTCCGCTTCCCGCAAAGCCCTGCGGGCGATGCGCGTCACGATCACTACCACCGTCACCGTAGCGAGCAGCCCCACGTACTTGAGGACCTGCTGGTAGAACCCCACCGACGCGTCTGCTTGTCCCACTAAGGCATCCCGTGCTGCCGCACCGATGTACACATAGAGAAACATGCCTGGTAACATGCCAAGCAGATTCGCCAGCACATAAGCTCCGGTTTTGACCGTGGTCAGCCCGAGCAAATAGTTGAGCAAAGTAAAAGGGAATGCAGGACTCAAGCGCGTAAGAAAGACCATCTTGAATCCCTGGCGGCCGATGGCGAGATCGAGAGCGCGAAATTTCGGATTTCCCTCCGCCCAACGCGCCACTTTCTCGCGCAGGAACGTCCGTGCCAGCAAGAAAGCGCAGAGCGCTCCCAAGTTCGCCCCCACCAACACCACAAGGAAACCCGTGCGCAGCCCGAACAAAGTGCCGGCGCCAATGGTCAGCGCACTACCTGGGATGAACAGCACAGTCGTAACTACGTAGGCAAACGCGACGACAACGGGTCCCACCGCGCCGAGGCTTTGCACATAGTATTCAAATTGTTTGAACCATTCGCGAAAAGGCAATAACAAGACCGCGGCCGCGATATCGGCGGCTATAAAGATGATAAGCGCAATCTTGCCGGCCCTCATGATGTGTTCCTCGGTCTTTTGTCGCCTCCGTTCAGATGGCTGCCAGCCGAGACAAAACCGTATAAATCAGCCCCGCTATCACCGCTGCGGTTGGGAGCGTTAACAACCAAGCCAAAAGAATCGTGCGGATGACGTTCCAGCGCGCTTGTCCGTTGGCGACGCCGATGCCGAAGAGCGCGCCACAGGAGACATGGGTGGTTGAAACGGGCAGGCCCCACTTGGAAGAGAAGATGACAAGAAAGCTTGTGACCAAATTCGCCAAGAATGCTTGGTCGGCATCCATGCCCGTGATGCGTTTGCTGACCGTCTCCGCCACCTTTCTGCCATTGATCAATCCCCCGAGCGCCATGATGGCTGCCACGAGTATGACAGACCAAGCTAGGTCGAACGCGCCGGCGACCAAGCCCAGCGCGACAATCTTCGGCGTATCATTAAGACCGCGCGCAAAACTTACAGCGCCAGCGCTCAAGAAATGTCCGGCGTCGAGCAAATTCTGGCCGTTTAATCCAAACAAAGTTCCAGAAAGCGGCTGCGCACAGGCCGTCTGATTATCTACTATCACGCGCAGGCCGGTCACCGATTCAGAAATGACAATTCCTTCTGGCGTGACGGCTCTCGGAACGGCTTCGCTGCCGATGCAAACGCAAATTTCTTTACTGAAACCGGGGGTTCTGAGCACGCGGCTTAACAACGGATAACCAAAGAGGGCCAGCATCACGGCCAGCAACGGGCTTACCAGGAGCGGCAGAAAAACACTCGTCAGAAGCGTATAAAAACCGAGCTGAAGCCCCACCGCTACGAAACCGCCACCGAAGAGAGCACCCGTTAAACTGTGGGTGGTCGAGATGGGGATGCCAATCTTTGTTGCCAAGAACACCGTCAACGCTGCGCCGAGGATCACCGCGGCGACAAATGGTTGCGATTGCGTGAGAGACTCCGGCAGGAAGTCTTTTCCTTGAAAGATCGAAATAAGTTTGGTGGCGACAAAAAGTGCCGTGACGGAACCCGCTAGGGTCGTCAGAGTCGCCCACCAAAGCGCTCTGCGGTAGTCGGTGGTCCCGCTACCGAACAGCGTCGCAACACCCTTAAAGTTGTCGTTGGCGCCATTGGCATAAGCAACAAAAAGCATAGCACTGACGATGAGAATGGGCCAAACCACTATTTCGCTCCTGAACGAATTATGAAACCAGCGCGCCGCCGCAGCTGCTGCCGGCGCCGGCGGTGCAGGCGTAACAATGATCGCCGACCGTGATGGGCGGGTTCAGCAGTTGATCCAACGATGCCGAGAGGATGTTAAGCGCTTTGCCGTCCGTGTCGCGCATCGGCAGATCGAGCATCTGGTTGAAATCGCAGTCGTAGATGGAACCTTCCCAGCCGACACTTACAAGATTGCGGCACATGACCTGCTCGAGGGTGGCGGCATTGAAGCTAGTTTCCAACAGTTCCGTATAGCGATCATATTCGCCGCGCAATTTGAGATGGGTGGCATAGCGGGTGATCGGCATGTTGGTCAAACAAAAAAGGTGATTGAACACGATGCCGAACTGTTCGCGGAGAATCCGCTTATAATCTTGTTCCAGCTGTGCTTGCGGCGGCGGCAAGTGCGGCCCTACGGGATTGTAGACCAGATCAAGAATCAAGTCGGTGTCCGGTTGACCATAACCGATTTCGTTGAACCGCTGTAATGCGCGGATGCTCAAATCGAAAGTTCCTTTGCCGCGCTGTTTGTCGACGTTTTCTTGGGAATAACACGGCAAGGAACAAACCAGCTCGACTTCATGCCGTTTAAGAAACTCCGGCAGATACTCCTTGCCGGGCTCGAAGATGACCGTCAAATTGCAGCGGTCCATCACGTGGCGCCCAAAGCGCCGCGCCGCGACAACTAAATAATCGAAATCGGGATGCAGCTCGGGCGCGCCGCCTGTGACATCGAGCGTGGGAATGTTCGTCCCGGCGAGAAAATGCAAGACGCCGTCGACGGTCTCCCGGCTCATCATTTCTGTTCGCGTCGGACCCGATTCGACGTGGCAGTGAATGCAGGCCAAATTACAGTAGCGGCCCATGTTCACTTGTAAGACATCGATGGCGCGGCGTTGTAGACCTTTACCGTGTAGATCTAGCCTTTGTGCGAAAGGTTGCATGGAAGATCACCCTCACCTCGATCCTCTCCCGTCCAGGGAGAGGAAGGAAAGACTTATCGTGCTGGCGTCACTTTCTCCATCTCCACGTCTCCCCGTCTGCCTTTCTCCCTATTTGTATCCTAAGGGCAGCAATTGGAGTCGGGCCCGCAGACACCGCCCGACAATTGTGTCACCTTGTAGCCCAGCCCCTTGGTCTCCCGGGGGTCGCGCTTGTGATCACGCGCGCAATCGAAGACGCCGGCCTTGGCCAGCGCCACTTCTTCCCGCGGCGGCACCAGAATGAATTGCCCTTCGTAGGGCGGCTGGGAGTAGAGCTTAAAGGTCTTATCGCAGACGGCGATGCGCACGCCGCGCGGCAGCGTGTGCCCGTCGTCATCGACCACTTGTTTCCAAGGCCCACGGTAGATGACCGCTTGGTTGCGCTCGATGCATGGCCCTTCTTTGCCCTTGTATGCGGTCACCGTTACGGCGCGGAACTCGATGCCTTCGACCGTTTGATAAGCCTCCGAGCGAAACTCCTCGATTTTGATGCCGTAGAACTTGGCCTCTTCGAAGGCGCGCAAGAAATCTTCTTCTTGGAAAGCGCCGGAGACACAGGCACTCCAGAGATCGGGGATCGTTGGCGAGATGCTCTGGCACCGGCTCGTCGCTGACGATGTCGGAAATAGCGACCCGTCCGCCGCGCTTGAGCACGCGGTACATCTCGGCGAACAATTGCTTTTTGTCCTCAGGCCGAACCAGATTCAGCACGCAGTTCGAAATGATGACATCGATGGATTCGTCGGCAACTAACGGCTGTTCGTGACCCATCTTAGCTTCGACCTCCTGGAAGTGCGCGAGATCGGCCATGGACCGGACGGGATTGTCCTGCAGGTAGCGATCGATCAATTCCAGGTTGGTTTTCAGATCCTGGATCTTGCCGCGGCGGAACTCCACGTTGTGATAGCCGAGCTGATCGCCGATGGTTTTTTGATACTTGCGTGCCAATTCCAGCATTGGCGGATTGAAATCGACGCCAATGACTCGGCCGCTAGGCCCGACAATTTGGGAAATGATGTAACAAGCCTTGCCGCTGCCAGAACCCAAATCAAGCACGATCTCACCCTCACGAATATAGCGCGACGGATCGCCGCAGCCATAGTCTTTCTCGATGATTTCCTTGGGGATAACTCTCAACAACGCTTGGTCATAACTCACCGGCAGACACAAGCAGGCGTCCACTTCCCGTGCCGCGTTGCCGTAACGCTGCAACACGGCAGCCTCGTAGTCAGTACCATTCCGATTACCGCTCTCTCCATTGGCTCGGATGACAGCTTCCCGGTCCATGCAGCCTCCCTTAAATCTCTTGTAAGGTAATGATTCTAAAGAAGATCACTTTCGAAATGACGGCGCAACTTAAAAATTGGCGTATTTCAGCATTTTTCTACATTAGATAACCGTAAAACGTCGCCGGTTGCAAAAAAGTTCCCCCGTGGCGGAGCGCCGGCCAGTAGCGATTGTTCTAGCCCTTCCAAGTGCCGAAGTCGTTGTCGATGGCAATCGGTTATTGAAAGCCATGTTTGTGGACATCGGGAACTCAGGCACCCAGTAAAACGTTATGTTGCTTAGACAGACTCTCTTCTATTCGTTAAAATGCCCGCGTGGCCGGGAAGCGAAAAACAGCAGACGCCGGGCGGGATGCTTTTGCGCGTGAAGCCATGGTTCATCTCGATCATTTGTATCGTGTCGGATTTCACCTGGCTAAACATCAAGACGAGGCCCAGGAACTCGTCCAAGAGACCTTTGTCCGTGCCCTTGCCGCTTACGAGCAGTTCAATCCCGGAACCAACATGAAAGCGTGGCTGACAAAGATTCTGCACAATCTTTTCTTCGATCGCTACCACCAAGGGAAACGATGGATTTCAACAGACGATCCAGCTTATGAGGAATCCGATTATTGGAAAGGACTGCCGGCGGAGAACCCTGGACCGGAGAGCCATGCCTTGGCGAGGGAATTAAACGCCCAAATCACCGATGTTTTGAGAAAGATCCCCGGAGAGTTTCGCGCTCCAATCGTTTTAGTCGACATGGGCGATTTCACATACGAAGAAGCTGCGGAAATGCTGTCATGCCCGATAGGTACCATTCGCTCGCAGCTTTCTCGCGGTAGAAAACTGCTGCAGGAATACCTGAGGCCATACGTAAGCAGCGAACAAGAAAAGGCCAAGCTAAAATGACCTGCGGCGAAGCGCAAGAACTTATCACCGCGCTGATCGATCACGAGCTGCTTGACGCGGAGCGGTCCTCGCTGGAAACACATCTCAAGGAGTGCGCCCGCTGCCGGTTTGCTTTGGAAGAGGAGCGGGCTCTCAAGCAAGCGATCCGAGAGGCTGGCGATCGCATCCGCGCTCCCGCCGAACTCCGTAGTAAGATTCTCTCGGACCGGCGCGTCTTTCCTGAGACGAAACGATCCCCGCGCCGGTGGCAAGATTACATCTGGCCCATGCCGCATGTTCTCGGTCCGGCACTTGCCGTCGCCCTTCTCCTGGCCATCGCGCTCCCGGCGTTTGTCTTTCTTCAATCACGCAGCCAGCCTATGGCCGTTGCCGCCCTGGAGACATACGATCTTTTTCTCAGGGGCGAACTTCGCGTGCATAGGGCGGAAACCGCAGAGGAAATCGTCGCACAGTTGACCCGCACCGTGGGCGGGGACTTCCACCCCATGGGCTACAATCTCACGGCCATGGATCTACGCCCTGTGGCGGGCTTGGTCCGTGAGATTGACGGTCGCAAGGTCCTCGTCGTCATCTACCAGGGCAAAGGCGGGACTCTCTTCTGCTACACTTTTCTCGGATCAGAAAAAGATGCACCACCCAACGCCGCCAGGTTTGTTGACGCCGCCAAGAAGATGAACTTTTATGCCTTCTCCCACAGCGGCATTAACGCGGTGCTTCATCGTGAAGGCGAAGTTATTTGTATCCTGGCTTCTAAAATGTCAATGGAGGAACTTTTGGCCCTGGCGCAGTCTAAGGCCAAACGAACCTAACATGGGCTGGCAATGTCATTCCGAGCTCTGCGATCTGAGTCAAAGGTCAGTCGATCACCCAGCGCAAAGGGGGGCTTGTTTCCATGCGTCGCGTAATTTTTTCCTAGCGCTCATTGTTTTTTCCAGTCTCGGTGCCTTCCGATACAAGGCATTTCGCCACAATTACAACTGGCACTTACTTTGCTGTCAGACATAGAGAATGGTCGTTAAAAAATTCACAATAGCCATCCTGGGCACAGTGCTTTTTTCGGTTTTGAGTCTTTACATAGATCCGGCACTTGAGGGCACCGCCGGGCAAGCTGATACCCGTAACGACCGGCAGCATTTCAGGCAAAGGGCCGCGGAGCGTGATCTAGAGCGGCTTCAAAGGATCATGGGTCCTCTAGTACGAGCGACGAATCATCCGGACCGTCTAAATGAAATCCGAGTCAAAATCGCTGACGACTCCAATATTAATGCAGGCAGCGCCGGGGGAGGAGAGTTTGTTATAACAACCGGTCTATTGCAGAAAGCCAATGACGAGCAATTGCGCGGCATTCTGGCCCACGAGATTGCCCACGACGATCTGGGACATCCCGTGAAGATGCAACTCGTAGGAACTGGTATAAGCCTCGGGGCAGCACTGCTGGAAAAGGTGTTTCCAGGAAGTGGGGCGGTAGCGCCGATCGCGGGCACCTTGATCGCGTCGAGTTACAGCCGTCCGCAGGAATTGGAAGCGGACCGCCATGGGGTGACGATTCTGCGACGCGCGGGATATTCGAAAGAGGTGATGGTTCGGACGCTCAGCTGGATCATGCAGATGCAAGGGAACAGCGGCGGCGGGTTCTTATCGACCCATCCTGCAACCGATGAGCGCATTCGTGCTCTCAGACAGCTCTAGCTTGGAGGCTCGCTCCTCGGTCACTCTTCCGTGAATAATGCGCAGGTTAGCGCTATCTCTTCGAGGACGTTGCAGGCTATCCGCCGAGAGAAATCATTTCGATTTTCTTGTGGCTCTTGGGATCGTAGCTTGCGTCGCGCAGTGCTTCCAACCGTTCGAGGGAATAGCGATCGGCGCGTTTGATCCATATCGAGCTGAGCAATTCCAGAATCTCCTCGTCCGAGGAGCCGTTGCGGAGGAGAGTCTTAATGTCATGACCCACCGCTGAAAAGAGGCAAGTTACGATTTTCCCGTCGGCGGTGATTCTCGCCCGCGTGCAACTCGAGCAAAACGGCTCCGTCACCGAAGCGATGACACCGATATCGCCACGTCCATCGACAAACTCGTAGTCCATCGACGGCGCGCTTCCCTGGGCCCGGCCGATTTCTTTCAGTGGATATCGGGCATGAATCTTTGCGATAATTTCCTTTTTGGAAACCAGTTTCTCCGACGTCCAGTTGTTGGCGTTACCGACATCCATGTACTCGATAAAGCGCATGCCAAAGCCGTGCTCTCGGGAAAACTCCACCAGGGGAATGATATCGTCGTCATTCACGCCCCGTTCGACTACCGCATTCAGTTTGATTGGATGAAGGCCATGACTCTTAGCGGCAAAGATGCCTTCCAGCACCTTGTTCAAGTCGCCCCTCTTGGTCATTCGCCTAAACTTGTCATGATCCAAAGAGTCCAGGCTTACATTAATCCGCTGCAATCCCGCTTGTTTGAGCGATCGAACCTTCTCGGCCAACAGTGCCCCGTTCGTTGTTAAGCAGAGCTCTTTGAGCCCTTCGATTGCCGACAGTTTTTCAACCAGCCGATCGAGATTCTGTCGAACCAGCGGCTCGCCGCCGGTTAGCCGGATTTTCTCGACACCGACTCGAATGAACAAAGTTGCCAGCCGAGTAATCTCCTCAAAAGTAAGAATCTCTTTCTTATTGATCCACTCGTACTCGTCCAGCGGCATACAGTAGGTGCAGCGGAAGTTGCACCTGTCGGTTACGGAAATTCTAAGGTCACGAAGCGGTCGTTTGTAGACATCCATTACCATCACTTTTTACTATGCAATACCAGGCTCTTGGGTGCAAGACGCGGGCGTCCCCGCAACGGGCCTTTTAACTTTGCTGGCTATGGGGCGATCTGTTATCCTATCGCGGCAATGAGCCTGCGCCAGCAGCAAATCGCAGTCTTTTTCGGCACCGTCGTGGTTATTTTCGGTATTTTCGCCGGAGGCGTTTGGCTGATCGCCCGGCGATTGACTACAGAGGCAACCCTGCAAACCGCCGTCTTAATGGCGCGCCAGGTTGAGATCGCCTTGGCTGACAGCCTGCGCCAGCGCCCCGCGCCCCAAGGGCGGATTATCCAGTCACAGCCTTCTTCGTCTTTTTGGAGCTTCTTGGGTAACATTTTTCCCGGCGTCGGTTCGAGGCCTAGGACGCAATACATCCCTGGACGCCCGGCCTCGCGGCAAGCTGAAGTCAAAGGATTAATGGAAGCCTTCGTTAGCCGCAGCGGCAGTATCGAAGCGATGTGGGTACTCAATGCCGACGGCAAGATTCTCTATAGTTCAAAGGGTCACGAAAAGGGTGAAGCCCTGACCGATCCGAATCTCAGAAGCAGTCTACGGCGTGGTGTTACCAGTATCAATTCCCAGCACCAAGGGGAATCGACTTATTACGACGTCCTGGTGCCGCTGCAAATGCCCGCTGGCGTGGAGGGACCGGGCGGTCTCAGGTTGTGGATCAATCCGGCGGACTGGACGGAGATGCTTTCAGGACTATGGCGACAACTTACCTTGTTATTCGCCCTCGGCGGCGGCGTGGCTTTGCTGAGCGCGTTCCTGACCACGGCTCTCTACACGCGCCGCTTTCGCTTGATCAGCGAAACTTTGCGCCAGGCTGAAGCCGGCACCTATCAAACCCGGCCCCAGTATCGGAGCCAAGACGAAGTGGGAACGAGTTTGGATTTGATCGACCGCCTGGTCATGAAGCAGCGCAAGACCGTTGGCGCACCCGCGCCAATGCAGCGCCTGGCCTACGCGGCTCGAACCTTGGCGCACGAAGTACGCACGCCTTTGAACGCCTTGGCGATTCATCTCGAACTTCTCCGCAACTCTGCCCAGACGGGCAACGGCCCGGACATCCAGCAAGAAAAATCCATCAGCGCGCTGGACGCCAGCGTCCGGCAAGTCGATCGACTCGTGCGCGAGTTTAGCGACTATTCCGCGCCGGTCACCATGGAAAGGAAAGCAACCGATGTATCCGAAGTGCTCGCCGCAAGCCTCGAAGCGGCGGCGGCACAATGCGCAATGAAGAATATTGCTCTAAAAAAAGATCTGGTCCCGGGTCCGTGGACGATTCAAGGCGACGGCACGCGTCTGCGCCAATGCTTCGACAACCTTTTGCGCAACGCCATGGAAGCCCAACCTGACGGCGGCGCCATTCATGTTACCGCTGCAAAAAAATCCAAAGAGTTGGTTCTACGGTTCGCAGACTCCGGACCCGGAGTAGCGCCGGAGCACCGCACTGAACTGTTTGAGTTTGGCAAAACGACGAAGATCGGCGGTAGCGGCATCGGACTGCCGCTGAGCCAGCTAATCGTCGAGTCCCATGGCGGCTCGCTTGGTATATGAAGATCAAAACGGCCATAGCGCGGGAGCCACCTTTCGTTTGACTCTATCCTTGGAGGGGAATTAGTCATGGCCCGCCCCCGTGCAAAGGTTCTCGTCGTTGACGACGATTCCTGCCACCCGCGACGGGCTAACGGCGCTGTTGGAAAACTGGGGCTATGGCGCCACCTCGGCGGCCGATGGCAAAGCGGCTCTTAAGATCTGCGAAAAGGAGCTCCCCCACGCCATCGTGACCGACCTGATGATGCCCGGCATGAACGGCATCGAGTTTATCGAAGGCCTAAACGAACAGGTGCGGCAAGTCGCCATCGTCATGATGACCGGCCAGGCGACCATCGAAACTGCGGTTCAGGCCATCAAGCTCGGTGCCTACGATTATCTCACCAAGCCGCTCGAGCCGGAGAAGTTGCGCGCCGTTCTCGAAAGGGGCCTTAAACAAGTCTCACTGGCTCGCGAATCGAGCGCTCTCCGCCAAAAGCTGGAGTCACCATTGGGTTCTTACGGGGCATTGATCGGGAAATCGACGCCGATGCGCGAGCTTTATAAGCAGTTGAGTCAGATTGCAGCGACGGATGCCGCCGTGTTGGTCAACGGTGAAAGTGGCACGGGCAAAGAATTAGTCGCGAATACGCTGCATGATCTCTCACCGAGGCGTGAGGGAAGCTTTCTTGCGCTGAACTGCGCGGCGATCTCCCCGACGCTTATGGAAAGTGAGCTTTTCGGGCACGAGAAAGGCGCCTTTACCAACGCCATCGAGCGGCACTTGGGCTGCTTCGAGCAGGCTGACGGCGGAACGCTGTTTCTCGACGAGATCACGGAGATGGCAGCGGAAGTACAGGCGAAGTTCTTGCGCGTTCTGGAGGAAGGGCAGGTGCGCCGCATCGGTGGGAATACGAACGTACCGGTATCGGTGCGGGTCGTCGCTGCCACCAACCGCTCGCCGGCTGGCGCCGTCAAAGAAGGCAAGTTGCGCCAGGATCTTTTTTATCGCTTGAGCGTTTTTAGTGTGGAGCTGCCGCCCTTGCGGGAGCGTGGCGAAGACATAATGCTGCTGGCACGCTATTTCCTTGAATCCTTCGCCGAGAAATACCGGCGCCCCATGCTCCAATGGGCCACCGACTTCACGAGCGCTCTCCAATCTCACTTGTGGCCGGGCAATGTCCGCGAGCTACGCAATGCCATGGAGCGACTCGCGGTGCTGGCACCCGGTCCGAGCCTGACAGCGGCCGATGTGCAACAATTCTGTCTGGCCGCTGTAGTGGAAGAACCGTTCGATGCGGCACCGCTTTCACTGGCCGAGGCCGAGCGGCAAGCCATTGAACGTGCCCTGGCTGCTAGTGGCGGCAACAAGACCCAGGCTGCAAGAATTCTCGGCATCACGCCTAAAACTCTGAACGCCAAATTGTCTCTTTATAATAAAGAGTAATTTCTCCCTGTCGCGCTACGTTTTTACTTAGCCGGGTTACTCTCGATATTACGTAACTGGCTAACTTCACGAGCTTTTCCTCATGGCACAAGCGTTGCTCAACCATCCAAGTGGGCTATGTTCCTAAAGGGAGGACAAATGAAATCACCTAACTACGTTGCCGTCTTGGCCATTCTCAACGCGATGTTACATCGCGTATCCGAGTCACTGCCTCAGATCGAACAAGCTACTCGAGAATTGGGGCACGCTAAAATTGCCGCGACCAAGTGAAATTTGCGTGTAATCTTAACCCAGCGGAGATTTTATGAAGCCGCACAAATATATCGCTGTCTTTTCTCTCCTAAACGCGTTGGCGTTTTGCTCGATACTTTCACCTGCAAATGCGGGACAGGGCGACAAAGGTTCGCAGTACGGCAGTCAAGCAAAGTCTCATATGAGCGAAAAGGGCGCCGCAAACTCAAACGCGCAGTGGTCGGCAGACCCGGAGCGAGGCTGGGTTCGCGCGGAAGAACGGCACCAAGGACACGATGAGTCTCGAACAAAGGGCAAATCCAAGCAAAATCACGGCAAGCAAAAAGCCAATGGGGCAAAAGAGAAGACGAACAACTAACCAAATAAAGTAAAACTGCGAGATACATCGGATTGATGGGGAAGAAAGGAGAATTTGACAATGAGCACTAATACGAAGGTAATCGGTAAGGCTTCGGTGTTTTTCTTAGCGGGGGCGATGCTGATAGTGGGTTGCGCCGGCGGTTCGTTGACTACGCGTGAGAAAGGCGCCGGCATTGGCGCCCTCGGTGGCGCTGCGGCAGGTGGGCTGGTTGGCTCGGCTGTCGGTCATCCTGGCGTAGGCGCCGCCATCGGTGGTGGCCTTGGTCTTGGCGCCGGTGCTCTGATCGGCGATCAACTGCAAGGGCAGGAGATCACCAATTATCAGCAGCAACAGCAACTTAACCGGAATCAAGCCGAGATCAATCGCAGCCGCCAGGAGATCGAACGGTTAAAGCGCCAACAGAGTGAATATTAATCTTTTGCCTTCTGCCAACGAAAATTAAGTACGACCACCGAGGCGGAGTGTACGATCACTTCGCCTCAATACTGTAAGGAAGATACATACAAAATATCAGATGTAGGCTTTACAAACCCCTCCAGCTGGGTGTCTTAGAGCGCAACTTGCCTGCAACCAGAATTTAAATTTCCTGCCAATTAGCAGACTTGAGTGGTCGACTTGCAACTTGGTACAGACGTTGCTGTTCGATGATCTGGTTGTGCCAATCAACCACCGTCACAGCCCTCAACTTTTTGGGTCTCCCTTGAGATTAAGATCGAGAGTGGGTCGAAGAAAGGAAATCGTCATGGTTAATTTACATCGGTGGATACTGATAGTTGGGCTTGGGACTATCCTAGTCGTTGGAGCGGGAGGAACGACGTTGTGGGCTGCGGCCCCCGGCGAGCAGGTGAAGGCAACGATCGATCAAGTGATGGAAGTACTTAGAGACTCAAAGTTTCAGGGCACCGGCAAAAAGGCCGACAGGAGAGAAAAGTTACGGCAGATTATTTTACCTAGATTCGACTTCGCCGAGATGGCCAAGCGCGCGCTGGGAAACAACTGGAATCGCTACCCGGATAAGCAACAAGAATTTGTCACCGTGTTTAAGCAACTCCTCGAAGAAACCTACGCCGATCAGATTGAACTGGCTAGCGGCGATAAGGTTGTATACCTGAACGAACGCACTGAGAAAGACTATGCGGAGGTGGACACCAAAGTGATTTCTTCCAAAGGTGAGGAAACGCCAATGACTTACAAACTCCATCCCGTGGGTTCCGATTGGAAGGTCTTCGACATCGTGGTCGAGAACATAAGCATCGTGAACAACTATCGCGCCCAATTCAATCGCGTTCTGAGCAACGCCTCCCTGGATGAGCTAATCAAAAGGATGAAGGAAAAACGATTTGAGAAGAGCTAGGGACGATCGGCTCGACGCGACTAAACAGAAACGCTTGTAAAACAAAACTCGTAGTGAAAAGCTATAGGAAGTCCACTGGGGGTTCTGGATCCTCGCAGCTAAACACGTCTGATCGCCTGGTTTGAACGATGGCAGATCGCGTTAAATCACAAAGAATTGTTGTTGTTTCCAACCGTCTCCCTTTCACGGTCGTGGAAGAAGGGGAGGGGATCCAATTCAACGAAAGCGCGGGAGGCGTAGCGACAGGGTTGAAAACGTTGCTCACCTCGCAACAGGGTTCTCTAGCCCCGGAATCCGAATACTTGTGGGTTGGCTGGCCGGGGAGCACTATCAAAGATGAAATCCGTGACGAAGTTAGAGCCAAAGCCCTATCGGAGTATGGCTGCTGCCCGGTTTTCCTCTCTGAACAAGATCTTGAAAATTTTTATCAGGGTTTCTGCAATGAAACGATCTGGCCGATCTTTCATTACTTTCCCAACTATGCCAGATACGACGAAGCCTACTGGGAGCAGTATCGCAAGGTTAATGAATCATTTAGCGCTACGCTGCTAGAAGCAATACGCCCGGACGATACCGTATGGATTCACGATTATCATTTGATGCTGCTGCCACATCTTGTTCGAAAAGCCTTGCCGACAATTCGCATCGGCTTTTTCTTACACATTCCTTTCCCGCAGTTTGAGATCTTTCGACTGATTCCGGGAAAATGGCGCCGGGGGATTCTCGAGGGTTTGCTTGGGGCGAATCTCATTGGGTTCCACACGCACGAATACGGGGAGTATTTTCTCCGATGCGTTCAACGCATCCTCGGCTACGGGCATTCCATGGGCCGGCTCATCATCGACGAAGACGATCGCCTGGTGAGAGTTGGCACCTTTCCCATGGGCATCGATTTTCAGAAATTCCACGATGCCGCGAGCGGCATGGAAGTTCAAGCGGAAAAAGAAGAGCTGCGAAGGAGTTTGGGCGATTCCAAAATCGTCCTCTCGGTTGACCGACAAGATTACTCGAAGGGCATACTCCACCGTTTGCAGGGCTTCGAGGCGATGCTCGAATCGAATCCGGAATGGCAAGGCAAAGTAACGTTGATTATGCTAGTGGTACCCTCCCGGATAGGCATTGCAGACTACGAAGGGATGAAAAAACGGATCGAGGAGCTCGTCGGCAAGATTAATGGTCGATTCGGCACTATCGGCTGGACACCGATTATATACCAATACCGATCGGTGCCCTTTCAGTCTTTGGTGGCGATGTATACCGCGAGCCACGTTGCTCTGATTACCCCTCTGCGGGATGGGATGAACTTGGTGGCCAAAGAATACGTTGCGGCTCGTCACGATAAAACGGGCGTTTTGGTACTGAGCGAAATGGCGGGTGCCGCGAAAGAGCTGACGGAGGCGATTATCATTAATCCCAATAACCGGGAAGAAATTTCGGATGCCCTGAAAACGGCATTAGAAATGCCTCACGAAGAACAAATGCGGCGCAATATAACGATGCAGAATCGTCTGCGCCGCTACGATGTCAGCCGTTGGGCCACGGATTTTTTGCGTGAGTTGCTTTCTCATAAGGAACTGCCTGTTAAGTGGCTCGAAGCTTCGGATTGGCGTGCAGCGACGGAGAAATACCATCGCAGCGCGCGCCGTCTCTTGATCCTTGACTATGATGGGACATTGGTTCCGTTCGCGGGTTCCCCAGAGCTTGCTAAACCAACCAACGAGTCGCTCAAAGTCCTCCGCTCTCTGGCAAATGATCCGCGAAACGAGCTCCTCCTCGCCAGCGGGCGGGACCGCGCCACACTCGATCAATGGTTCACCGGAGTGCCGATAGGCCTTGCAGCGGAACATGGAGCCTGGATTAGGGAGCGGAACTGCGACTGGAAGGTGCAACAGTTTTCCGCGCCGGCGTGGAAACAAAAGCTTTTTCCTATTCTTGAGATGTACGCCGATCGTGTTCCCGGCGCGTTCGTCGAAGAGAAGGAGTTCTCTCTCGTATGGCACTATCGTATGGCCGAGCTAGAGCAGGGGCGCGCCGTAGCGAGAGAATTAACCGATCATTTGCTTATATTTACAGCCAGCATCGGTCTTCAGGTATTGACCGGAAACAAAGCGATTGAGATCAGGGGGGCGGGCATCAGCAAAGGAACAGCGGTGCAACGGTGGTTGGCCAAGACCGAATTCGATTTCGTTTTAGCCATCGGAGACGATTTGACCGACGAGGATATGTTTGCGGTACTACCGCAATGGGCCTATTCCTTCCATGTAGGATCAACTCAAACCGGGGCTCGATTCCGTCTGCGCGATCCGATCGAGGTATTACAGTGCTTGGGGGAGCTTGCGGAGTTGTCGCAAATGGCAATTCAAACCTCGAATACGCAACAACTCTAAGCTTAAAGACTTTCCACTATTGCGCTAAGCCTCACTTATCGCATAAATTTTCATTCGTGACCCGGGCTTCAATAAAATGCGCGCCGTATCCAAGATCAGCGAATCTCGAATAGCAGAATCGTATGATCGTGGAGGAAATCGCCCTTTATTCGTTCAATCTTATCCGGTACCCATCCTTCAATTTCGTAGTCATGTGAAACTACTCTGGAACCCGGTTTCAGCTGCTTGTCAAAAATCGGTCTTAGTTTGGCGTTGAACTCCGGGAGCATATAGAGGGTTACAACCGTCGCCGGTGAAACATCCACTGTGAGAGCATCTTGCATCCGGAATTCGACTAAATGATCGACCTTTTCTTTGAAAGCGTTGTCCCTGGCTTTTTGCACTAGGCCGGCATCGATTTCGATTCCGACCCCTTTTACGCCATAGCGCTTGGCCGCCCGAATGATGATGCGGCCATCGCCGCTGCCCAAATCGTAGATCACATCGCCGCTTTTCACCTGGGCCATCTCGAGCATGCGGTCGACGACGTCGGGCGGCGTCGGCACGAACGGCACTTCGCCATCGGTCCAAACGGCCACAGGATAGCAGCCGTTTCCCATCAGGAGGAGCAAACTCAACGCAAGCCAATCTGCAATTTGTCTCATTGACTAATTTCCACTCCGGTCATTGAATCTTCAAACCCGTTGGTTATAGGGTATTCACTAATGCCGCGTCAATCAGCGGCACGCCGCTCGGGAACTTTGAGGATAATTTCTTCGTCACGGCCTTTGACCAACGGTGAAGCATAGATATACGGAGGGAAATATGCCGACCTGGGACGATGTTCTAACGCCACGCGACAGGGATGTTTTCGCTCTTTCCGGCTACGGCAAGCGCGCCGGTTTCGGACAGAGACCGGCGATTTTAGTGATCGACGTTAACTACAACTTCGTCGGAGACAAACCGGAGCCGATTCTCGAATCCGTAAAGCGCTTCCGCAACAGCTGCGGCGAAGAAGGCTGGGAAGGAGTTCATCGCATTAGTGAGCTGCTCAGCGAAGCGCGAAAGAAACATCTGCCGACTTTCTATACGACTGGTCATGACGACAGAACAAACACCGTGGCCTTTGGTCGCTGGCAAGCGAAAAACAGCCGATCGACCGAAGATATGACCGAAGACTGGGATAAGGGAAACACCATAGTCGAGGAGATAACGCCTCAAAAGGGCGACATCGTCGTCCGCAAGCAAAAACCCAGTGCCTTTTTCGGCACACCGCTTATCAGCATGCTCAATGAAGTTCACGCCGACAGCCTACTTGTGACCGGCACCACAACCAGCGGTTGCGTGCGCGCCAGCGTCATCGATGCTTTTTCCTATAATCTCAAGGTTTCCGTCATCGAGGAGTGCGTCTTCGACCGCGGCCAGGCATCGCACAAAATCAATCTCTTCGACATGGCTATGAAGTACGCCGATGTGATCCCGCTCAAAGAAGCTATCGAATACGTTCGTGGCCTGCCCGACAACCTGTTTGCCCCGGCGTTGTAATCGGGTTCCGCGTTCAAAAATTCGTGACAGGGATATCAAGATGGAGAAATCCGAAAGCAACCCGAATTTGCAAGCCGCAATCTTCGAAGTGGTAGAAAACCATCTCCGCAATAGTGACCCGCCTCAAACGGGACACACCTTCAAACGGCTCATTGAAGCCGGCCATTCTGAAAAAGAGGCAAAGCAACTGATCGCCTGTGTTGTCTCCGCAGAGATTTTTGACGTGCTGAAGAGAAATGAACCCTTCAATCTTGACCGGTTTGTAAAAGGTCTCAACAAGCTCCCCACGATGCCTTGGGAAAAAGAGGAACGTTGACCTCGACGATACATCCAAAAAGTTGGCATCGCAAAGAAGAGTCGAGGCCGTGGATGAACAAACAATCACTGCCAACTAAACAAACTTAGCTCACCTGCGAGAAAGTCAAACTAGACAGGGTGGTTGTTGATAGGCCGGTAAGGTGAGGCCGCCTCTAAGTGATCGCCGAGTTCCGTATAGAATTCGCTCGAACAGGGCTTAAAATTCTCCGGCCAATTGGCCGTTAACGTGCACAACAATCGTAACTGAATCGGTGCGTCAGTATTCACTCGCTTCACGCGTACCTGAACTGCGTCTGGATCATTTTCCAAGATTTCGAGAAAATCTCGCGAAATATATCTTGGACAATAGCCTACGATGGTCGCAGGATCATCTGTTCGGATCGCAATCGCACAACCATCATAACGGTTCTGAGGGTCTGGCATGAGATATAACCTCTGCCCAACATGGAGTTTACTAATCCTGACCCGTGCTTCGTCCGGTAGATGCCGAACACCATGACTAAAGAAATGAACTACATATTTACCCTCCGGGTCTCGCTCCGGGCACGGAAATACCGTTAAAGAATCTGTTTCTCGAACTCCTTCTGTACGACCTAGCAATACGAGCGGGTCTGCTTCATCTTCCCGCAAATCAAGCCAGCGCAAAAAATCCCTATACTCTGGCCTTTTCTTTGAAATGAGACGATTCGCGAACAGGGGTAATAATTCGTGGGATTTGTACACAGCATGCAAATCCTGCATAAACCCAAACGGAATGAAGTTTTTGGAAAGCTTCGCACCCTTCGTATAAACGAACCGATAAACGCCATTCTCGGAGCTCAGTTTTCCTACCGGAAACCATTGCCGAGACTGCGGGTCTTGCCAAGCTAAATACAAGACTTTCACCTTACACCTCCAGCTTCAGAAGGCGTCGTTGGTTTAATTCGAGCATCTTCATAGCAAACTCCCTACCGGCGTCTGAGATTCGACCGGGTGGAACCTGGGCAAATATACCGTCAATCGCATTCTCTGAGATTTGCGCTAGCCGGTCAAGCCACGCCCTCGCTGCTGATCCCCTCAGTCTTGCTGCTTCCCTAAAAACAGCCAATGTTGGCATGGGTTTACTACTTGCGGGCGAGCTGAAGAATGCAGAAAGAGGCTTTTCAATATACCAATCCATACCCCTCCGACGATCTTTTGTCGAGAGTCTTTGCAGTCTTGTTGCGTCTGTCTCGTTCCATCCTAAGCTCGATGCGTGATCGAACGTTGGCGCCAGATGTATGCTTCGATCCGAGCTAACTACAAAACCCCAATTCTCATGATGGCGGTCCTGATTTGCAATCCAGGCATCCAACATCAAATAGCCAACAAAAACATCGACTGCCGACCGAACATTACCGAACGTATTCCAATTAAGCGGCGGCTGAACGCCATCCTGTTTAACGATTGTCAAGACCAATCTGACCGTATGTTGGCTCACCCGATAAAACTTCTCTTTGGGATAGCTCTTATCTAGGCGCACTAAGACCTCATTCCCGGCTACTAACCTTCCACCAGAAGGGACAAAAATGCGAGACACAACCCCATGTTGACCTTTCCATGTCGCAAACTCATACTCCGCGTGGGGTAGCCCGAGAAGTTCGCAGAGTTCACTGACAACCTTCTCGCTCCAGTCTTCGCCTGTTGCGCTTTCACCTTCGCTTCTATTCAGCTTGAACAGATATCTATTGGAATGCTCATCGCTAAACCAAAACTTGGGTTTGGTCCCAAGCTGTTCTAACATGTCTCCAGCCTCATCCGGAACTACAATGACGGGATACATTAGGGTTTAGGACGTAAGTGAATGGGCTCTCTTCAGCTCTCGTCGTCGCATTTATCTCATTCGATCGTTACACCAATAAATGTCTCGTGCCTTTACCTTCAATTCCTCGGACCGATCACGCCAATCGGGTAGCGACCGGTCAAGAATTTTCCAAAACTCGTCTCCATGATGACGCTCGAGCAAATGCGCTAACTCGTGCGCTATCACGTAATCAGCGATCACGCACCGGCAGCTGCAACAGCTTCCAATTGAAATAGACCACACGGTTCTTGCCACAAGATCCCCACCGATACCCAAGATCACGGACCTCAACTCGTGCCGCTGCAACCCTAGTTTGCGGCTTAATAAACTTACCCGCTCAAGACAGCTTCGGTTATATTTGCCTTTCTTTACTACAGCTCGTCGTCCAGCCTCATCGCCGAGCCGAAAAGGATAATTTTCTCGGGCTTGGCGACTTCTACAATTCGCCGCCCAGGCATCATGTCTGAAGCTTTTTGAGCACCTCGAGCGATCGCGCCCAGGCAGGATGCGCGGCAGATTCCATATAGCCGCGGCCAGGCGTCATGGTCATGAAACCATGGCCCGCGCCCGGGTACACGTACACCTTCGCATCCGGGAGGCGGGTGAACGCCGCTTGGATACGCTCGATCGCGGCCATCGGTGCGACCTGATCCCGGTCTCCGTAATGGAAGGAAAGCGGGCAGCGTACCTTGTCTACCTCGTCGAGGTGCTTTTCGACGTGTGATCCGTGGAAGGAGATTCCGGCATCAGTGCCATAGCGCGCCGCCGCCAAAAGCGCGAAGGGGCCGCCGAAGCAAAACCCCATCACGGCAACTTTGCCGTTGCAGCGGGGATGCTTCTTGAGATCGGCGATTACATCAGCGAGATCTTTCATACCCAGCTCAAGGTCGTATCGGTCGTTCCGAGCGAAGGCGCGCTTGCGGCCGTCTTCGTTCCAGACCAGCGGGCCCGGGTCCGCATCGCGCCAGAACATATCGGGAGCGGACGTAACAAATCCCTCGGCGGCGAGTGCGTCGGCGTAATAGATCATGTCGCTGTCAACACCGGAAATGGTTGACACGATGATCACGCCCGCTCCCTTGCCGGACTCGGGCGAAGCCACGTAGGAGTCAAACCTGCCGCCGTCGGCAGCAGCAATCGTAATATGGGTCCCCGCCATTGCTATTTCCTTTCATGCAATTTTTCATCTTCGGTGAGAGTATCGGATAACTGGGCGATACGTCAACGTTTCGATTGAAACCCTTGTGTTCGGCATCGGACTGAACTAGCGTCGACATGATTGTTGATGCTCAACGGTATCAAACTCGCGATTGCTGATAGACGGACATGATCACCGCTCATGCCGACGTGATTGGCAGCCTGCTCAGACCACCGAATTTGCTTGCGAGTCAAAAGCAACTCGCCGCTAGAACCATCACCGCTGCTGAATTCAAAGCGATCGAAGATCGCGCGGTCGATGACGCTATCGCGTTGCAGGAAGATGTGGGCTTGGACATCGTCACCGATGGTGAGATGCGGAGGCAGTCGTTTCAGAGCCAGATGACCGCCGCCGTGAGCGGGTTCGGTGAATTTAATCTTGATGCCTTCCTATGGGGTGAATGGTACGACGAACAGGGAGTAAAGAAAACCCGTCGGCCTCGCCGGCTCGGGGCGGTCGGCAAGCTGAAACGAATTCGTTACCTCTCGGCGGAGGAAGTTTCTTATCTCAAGAGCAGAACGAATCGAATTCCCAAAGTGACAGTTCCAAGCCCCAGCCTGTGGGCTAACTTTTGGTCGCCGAGTTATTCAAGAGACGCTTATCCAACGCTTGATGCGTTTCTGGGTGACATCGTTAACATTCTGCGCGAGGAAGTTGCCGAGCTGGTTCGCCTAGGAGCGAGCTACATTCAAATCGACGCGCCACACTACGGACTCTTGCTTGATCCCAAAACGAGGGGCTTTTATGAGAGGCGGGGTTGGAGCCTCGATCAATGGCTGAGTCAGGGGATCGAGCTGGACAACGCGATCATAGATGGTTTTTCCAATGTGACTTTCGGATTTCATGTCTGACGCGGCAACCAGGGCAGCCGGTGGCTGTCTCAAGGAGGTTATGAATCGATCAGCCGGGAGCTTTTTCGTAGGCTAAAGGCGCAAAGACTGTTGCTGGAATACGACGATCCTCGCTCCGGCTCCTTTGAGCCACTCAGAGACGTGCCCGGGGACAAGTTTGTGATTCTAGGACTCATCACGACAAAGCGGCCGGGGCTTGAACCCATCGAGCTATTGCAGCGGCGAATCACGGAAGCCAGTCGGCATGTTCCGCTGGAACGACTTGGCCTCAGTCCCCAGTGTGGTTTCGCCTCTTCGATCATTGGCAACAATATTTCTCTTGAAGATCAGCGAAGAAAATTGGAGCTTGTCGTTAGGACTGCCGAAACTGTGTGGGGTTGAAAAAGTTTTCAGGCGGCCTGGGTCAGCGCTCGCCAGACGAGCGTCACTCCGATGACGAATAATAGGACCAACAGGCTACGATTGAAAGTTTGCTGGTTCACGCGGTCTTGGATTTTGAGACCGCCGTAAAATCCTAGCAGCACGAACAAAGTCACTTCTAGAGATAGGGAGAGAGTGGACCAGTTAAAAAGATTCCAGGTCGATACCGCAACCAACTGGCTTAACTTGGTGATAATAAAAATCGTCGCGATGGTCTTGATGAATTCTCGCTTCTGCAACTTGAGGTTATAGAGATAGATCGCTAATGCGGGTCCGGCGGCATTGGTCATACCATTGAGGAAGCCGCTGACAAACCCGACAGGTAGCGCAAGCATTTTCTCGAGCCGCGGCGAGATCTCAATCTTAAATTGGAGCCAATTTGAAACGATAAAAACCAGCACCATCACGCCCAAACAGAAATTAAGAATCCAGAGCGGTAGAGTGACCAGAACCTTTGTTCCTACGAAAACGCCGATAATCGTCACCAACAAAAACCAGGGGAAACGACGCACCACCTCAAAGGGAAACCCACCGCGAAAGATCTGCGTGATATCCATTACGAGATTGGGAAGAATCAGGATGGTGATGGCGGTCCGAATGTCCAGCAGGAGTGCCACAGTCGGCGTACCGATTAACGGGAAGCCCATCCCCGTGGCACCCTTGACCAAGGCAGCAAACAGGAGCGCTAGACCTACGAGAATCGTAGACAGATCGAGAGGCATTTTACGCAACAGGCCGTAGCGGAGAGTTCCAGCTTTGCTAAGGCTTCCTCCGCTGTCCCGTCTGCTTCTCGCCGGTTACAAAATAATCACCTTTCACCGCCAGCTCTGCTTCCTCTTCATCCTCCTGTGTCCACGCGCCGAGACTGTAGCCGTGCCACGGCATCCGCGGTTTAAGCGCCGGGAGTCCCAATTCTTCCCAAATCGCTTTGGATCTCTCCATGAACTCCCTTTTAGGGAGGGAAACCGGCGTGTAAGGCCATGGGCGCACGGCATTGATCAACAACGCTCCGATGGATGCCATCCGGACATCGAGACTTTCCATTCCAGGAGGATGCGACGATGGGTCGAGTCCGGGCGGTTTTCCTTTGGCGATAAAAATATCTTCCTCCGGTCTCACATTGAAACAGATCGCCCAGTTAACCATCGCCGGATCATGGATATCGATGTCCTCGTCGACGGCAATACAGACCTTCGCGTAGGCTCCCGTGAAGCCCGCCGACGCATTCAATGCTCTCCACGCGTCGGCCTTTGTGGCGTTGCGCATCTTGATGACGCAGTACGCCTGTCCACTACCGCTGACCTCGTCGTGCAAAGCAACGTCTAAGACCGCCGCGTTGCCGCTATCGTGGCGCAAGAATTTATAGATGATCTTTTCTGTCCCGGTGTGTTTGATTTTGCTACTTTCGCTGGGGGGAAACTGGCTCATCAGAGCCGTGTAAATAGCGTCCTTGCGGTGCGTAATGCAGGTCACCTGCAGATACGGAGACATCGTCCGGTGGCCCATGTATCCCGGATATTCGCCGAATGGCCCTTCGGGCTCAATGGAATCCGTCGGAATAATTCCTTCTATGATTATTTCCGCTGTCGCCGGAACAAGCAGGTCGATGGTCTTGCAAGGCACCACGGGCACGGCTTCTCCTGCTAATCCGCCGGCGAGCCGGTATTCGTCAAAATCGTACGGTATCTTTGCGGTAGCCGAGTATGCGATGTTCGGAGTGACGCCGATGGCAATGGCTGCCTCGAGCGGCACGCCCATGGTTTTGCATTTGCGCCAGTGCAACCCCATGTGTTGAGAAGTAAAAAATCCACCGGCGCGGTCCGGCGCCTTTATCTGGCTGCGATAGTTGCCGATATTGTATACGCCGGTTTCCGGATCCTTAGTGATCCAATTGGCCGAAGTGAGATACGGTGCGTTATCGAAACCCGGAGTCGAGATCGGAACTGGAATCATATCGAGGCCGTGACCGTTGAGTAAATCTTTGCTCTGCCATACGACTTCCTGAGCCGGACCCGATTCAACTACTACCGGATCTACAGGGTGCAGCTGCGCTTGCGTCCAGCGCTCGTGGATTTCATCCGGTTCGCACATCATCCCGATCGCGTATATCTCAGTGGTGGCTGCCAAGGTGCCGACGGTTACCGGCATCGGGTATTTTTTCCCTTTCGCGTCGATGACGTTCTCAAACAAGAACGCCTTACGTTGACCCTCATCGAGACCGCGAAACTGCCAACGCACCAGGGGCATTAGTTCCGTATCTTTGTTGATCTCTCGCTCGATTCTGATTAGCTTTCCGCGCTCCTCCAGTGCCTTTACATGCTCGCGAAAATCTCGGTAATATTTTTTATTCGCCATCGCTCTCTCCGGTGATAAAGTTCTCCTCCCATCTATCATCTGCGATGTCCTACTTGTCAAGCAAACAGTTGACAATGACGATGACCTGACCTAACTCTTGAGGCAGTAATTTGCCGCAGCATAGATTAAAGTCATTAGACCATGACCTTCGCTCGAGAAATTCTCTGCCCCCGCTGTCACAATCGCTTTGCCCTCTCTCAATTGCTCAACCTTTGCTCGTGCGGTTCGCCTTTGCTCGTGCGCTACGATCTAAAAACAGCTTCGGTGGCGCTCGCCAAATCCTCTCTGCGCGGTCGAGCCCCAACGCTTTGGCGCTACCGCGAGCTATTACCGCTGGAGGATGACGCAAATCTGATCTCGTTAGGGGAAGGCTTCACGCCGCTTCTCAAGGCAAAAACCCTAGCCCGGGAATGCGGGGTGCAAAAACTTTGGATCAAAGACGAGGCGCAGAATCCCACCGGATCATTCAAAGATCGGGGGCTTTCGCTCGCGGTCTCGCGTGCCAAAGAGCTCGGAGTAAAAAAAATCGCCATCCCTTCCGCCGGGAACGCCGGCGGCTCGCTCTCCGCCTATGCGGCGCGCGCCGGAATCGAGGCTCATGTCTTTATGCCCAAGGACACCCCTTTGGCAAACCAGATTGAAGCGCGGCAGTATGGCGCGCGGCTCACTCTGGTGGATGGCTTGATCAACGATTGCGGCAGGATTATCGCCGAAAGAAAAACCGCCGAAGGTTGGTTTGACGTCTCGACGCTCAAGGAACCCTACCGGGTCGAAGGCAAGAAGACCATGGGGTATGAAATCGCCGAGCAGCTTAACTGGAAGCTGCCGGACGTGATTATCTATCCCACCGGTGGCGGCACCGGCCTTATCGGGATGTGGAAGGCTTTTAGCGAGATGGAAGAAATGGGCTGGTTGGGTAAAGATCGGCCGCGCATGGTTTCGGTGCAGGCTAGCGGCTGCGCTCCGATTGTAAGAGCGTTTGAGGAAGGCAAGGATGCAGCAGAGCCGTGGCAAGACGCGAAGACTGTCGCTTCCGGCTTGCGCGTGCCCCAGGCGGTGGCCGATTTCTTGATGCTAAAGGCTCTGCGAGAGAGCAAAGGCACAGCGCTAAGCGTTTCCGACGATGACATGCTCGCGGAGATTCCGCGCGTTGGCCGCGCCGAAGGAATCTTTTTTTGCCCCGAGGGGGCCGCTTGCGTCGCAGCCTTGCGCCAACTAACGCAGCAAGGATGGATCAAGCCCAACGATGAGGTCGTGATCTTTAATACCGCCACGGGCCTCAAATACTTGGATGTGCTCCAGGACACCCCGCCAACAAACAAGCATCTCGCGTAATGAATTCCACTTTTTTCCATCGACAGCCGTGAAGCGAACAGCGCGAAAAAAAGTCGCAGTCCTCGGCGCTCGTTACGGCGACCTGGCCGTCGAGAGACGGATGCTGGATCCGCTGGGAGTCGATCTATTCGAATCCCGAGGAGCGACCGAAGATGAGATTGTCGGCGCTTCTGCGGAGGCTCAAGTAATACTTTGTGGCGGCGCCCCCAAGATCAGCGCAGCGGTTATTCGGCGGCTTCCTGAACTGAAGGCCGTCGTGCGGTATGGTATCGGCGTCGATACGGTAGATCTCGCCGAATGCACCAAGCGCGGTATTTACGTCGCCAACATTCCCGACTACTGCATCGAAGAGGTCGCAACCCACGCGCTAGCGCTCATTTTGTCGTGGGCAAGAAAGATTCCCATCGCCCGAGCAAATACCCGCGCCGGACACTGGGATGTCGCTTCCGTTAAACCCCTGCAATCACCACGAGAGCTTGTCTTGGGCATCTTGGGGTTCGGCCGGATCGCGCAAAGTCTTTGCCGCATGGCTCGCGGAATCGGTTTCCAAGTTTGGGCCAGCGACCCTTATGTGGCAAAAAGCCGTATCTTGAAGAAGGGAGCACGACCGGTTTCTCTCAATATCCTTGTCCGCCAATCTGACTTCATCTCACTGCATCTGCCGCTGAGCACTAAGACGCGGCACATCATCAATGCCGAACAGTTGAAAAAGATGAAGCCCACGGCCTATTTGGTGAACACGGCGAGAGGTGAGCTGATCGATGAACAAGCGCTGCAGGCCGCATTGAACCGCGGCGACCTCGCTGGGGCAGCGTTGGATGTGATGGAAATAGAGCCGCCAAGCCCCGACCACCCGCTGCGCACCCTGAAAAATCTCATCCTGACCCCACATTGCGCCTGGTACACGGAACGTTCACAAAACGAACTCCGCCGAAAGGCTTGTGACGAAGTGATTCGAGTGCTTCGCGGAGGCGTTCCTAAGAGCATTGTTAATACGGAAGTCTTACGATAGATAGAAACCAAGCCTCCAGGCCCAAGCCTTTATGGCGGCGATCTTATTGGCTGAGTCGATAAGAGAAGAAAGGAGATTTCTCATGAAGGGCAGACAGTTTCTCGTGGCTCTCGCTATCCTTGGCTTTGTATTCGATGCCTACGCACAAAAAGATCCGTTGCTCGATGCCGCTAAGCGCGAGGGGAAAGTGGTTTTCTACTCCTCGGAAGATCGCACGGCTCTTACGGATCCGGTAAAGGTCTTTGACAGTAAGTATGGCATCCCCGTGGATCTCAACAGGCAATCGACCGGACGGATTCTCAAGGTCGCCCAGTCTGAATTCGAGACGAATACAGTTCGATCCGACGTATTGGACATCACCAACCCCCTGGTCTTCTTTGACTGGAAAAAGAAGGGCTATTTGAAGCAATGGAAAGCCAGCCACGCTGATGATCAGGTCTCAGACCTCTTCAGAGACAACGACGATACGATCTGGTCCAGAAGGTTACTGATCACCTGCATCGGCTACAACAAAAAAAACATCGGTGAGGCTGAGGCGCCGAAGAGCTGGCAAGAGCTGGTTACGCCGAAGTGGAAAGACAAAGTTGTTACTGCCGGTCCGGAATCCGGGCCTACCTTCGGCTGGATTGTCTACATGAGCAAGAAATTCGGCTGGGATTATTTCGACAAGCTCCACGCCAATAATCCGATCGTCGCCCCGAGTAGCGATGAGACCGTGGCCCTCTTGGCTACAGGAGAGAGGCCGGTCGCGATTGTCAATTGCTTCGACATCCTTGAAGCCGGGGCGCAAGGCTCTCCGGTAGGAAACATCTTTCCCACCGACGGTCTCGGGGTCTGGTGGGCTGGACTGGCGATTCCCAAGGCGGCCCCTCATCCGAATGCCGCGCTGCTCTTGGCGAACTTCGTGATGAGCGCCGAGGGCGCCGCCGCGGCGTCCAAGGGTCGGCATGGTTACATCGCTTACCTCAACAAAGATACGCCGATGGCCAAGGTCTTACCGCCTATGAAGGAACTGGTGAAAGGCTATCCGAAGATCGATTGGGCCACTCTCGATCCCGCGCAGATCACCAAAGAGTTTCGCAAGCGGATGGGGCAATAGTAGCTTCTGTTAGGCAGGGCTATGGCGAAGAACGCGGACCGGCCGCTCTCACTGGGGGAAGAGAGTAACCAGGGTTTGTCGCTGCCCAGGCGCGCATTAGGACCGGCGTTCCTTATCGTCTCCCGCAGCCTTCCCGTAATTCTTCCCCTTCTCGTCCTGGCGGTCCTTGTTCTCTATCCTGTAGCCGGACTCGTCGGCTCCAGCTTCTTTGGCGAAAATGGCTTTACACTCGCTAATTATACTCAGTTGCTGTCCCCGCGCTTCTTCAAAATAATGGCCAATACGGTGACGCTGGGCCTCGGCTCGGCCATATTGGCTACGGCGGTGGGAACGATCTTCGCCTGGCTGTGCGTTTGCACGGATCTGCCCTTTAGAAAAATCTTCACGATCCTTCATATCGCTCCGTACGGCTTGCCTACCATCGCCGCCGCTCTCGCTTGGATATTCCTACTTACTCCCAAGGCCGGACTCTTCAACAGATTTCTCATGTGGCTGTTTGGTATGGAAACCGCGCCTTTTAACATACTAAGCATGCCCGGCATGATATGGGCCCTATGCGCTCACTTATACCCGTGGGCTTTCCTACTCACCTCGGGGGCCTTCGCGACGATGGACCGGTCGCTGGAGGATGCGGCGCGAATGAGCGGGGCGAGCGAATTCAAGACGTTTCGGAAGATCACTGTGCCGCTTGTCACGCCGAGCATCGCCGCCGCATTCATTCTGGTATTTAGCATATCGATTGAACAGTTCTCGATTGGGGGGACCATTGGGGTACTCGCAAGGATTCCCATCTTGCCTGTGGAAATCTACAGATCCATCGCCGTCTATCCCCCGGATTGGGGATTTGCCACCACATTGTCAGTGGTTCTCCTTTGCCTAACCAGCTTGCTTGTCTATGGACAAAACAGAATCCTGGCAGGAAAGTCCTTTGTCACGGTCACTGGGAAAGAGACCATGGAGCGCGTCAAGCTCGGTAAGTGGCGCTGGATCGCTTTCAGCCTTTCGGTGGTTTTTGTTTCCTTCGCCGTCGTCCTACCTTACATCGGGATCATCATGGTGTCGCTGAGCCCCTCGTTGGGCGCGGATTTGACGCTCCACAATTTTACTTTCAAGCACTATGCCTACATTTTCACCGAGCATCCCTTTGTTTTCCGCGCTATTGGAAACAGCTTTTTCTTGGCCTTTTCCGCGGCAACTCTGCTCGCGATTTTCACGTTGGCGGTGGCGGTCGTGGTCAAGCGCGGCCAGGCTCCAGGACGGGGAATACTGGGCTACCTGACTCGATGGCCCATCGCCATCCCGGGCAGCGTCATCGCTGTATCGCTCCTTTACGCCTATATCAAACCTCCCTTGCAACTGGTCGGGACAATGTGGATCCTTTTACTCGCGTACTTGATTCGAAACCTCCCCTATGCCTACAGCGCAGCCTACGCGGGGCTCTCGAGGGTCGACCCCACGCTCGAGGAGGCTGCAAGAATTCACAGTACCCCGGCGCGCCGGACTTTTTTTCGCATTATCGTGCCGCTGACGATTCCCAGCGTCATGGCCGGATGGGTAATCGCTTTTATCAACTCCCTAAGAGAGCTACCGGCCTCACTGTTGCTGTTCTCACCAGGGAATGAAACCATCTCTGTAGCCATCTACGAGATGTTTGAAGAGGGAGCATTTCAGTTGACCAACGCCGCGGCGCTTATGACCTTGCTTTCGCTGATAACGGTTTTACCAGCCGTTATAATTCGCCTGCGATCTCGCGAAGCGGCAAGTTAAAAAGGAAGCGACGTCACACTTGGCATATGTCGAGCTGAAAAATCTCCGCAAGCTGTACGGTAAGACGGTCGCTGTCGATGGCGTCGATCTCGAGATAGGGAAAGGTGAATTCATGACCCTATTGGGACCCAGCGGCTGCGGAAAAACCACCACCTTGAGGATGATTGCAGGGCTCGTTGAACCGACGGACGGAGAAATCAGTGTGGGCGGCAAATTATTGTCCTCGCCCGGCACGAAGGCAGTCCCCCCGGAAAAGAGGAACATGGGGATGGTCTTCCAAAGCTTCGCCGTATGGCCTCACATGAGCGTTTTCGAGAACGTGGCCTTTCCCCTGCATAACCTGAAAATGTCCAACGATGAAATCCGCAAACGGGTGCATGCCGCATTGGAGCTAGTCAAATTGGCCGGACTGGAAGATCGGTATCCCTCCCACTTGAGCGGCGGTCAGCAGCAGCGGGTCGCCTTGGCTCGCGCCATGGCTGTCGAGCCCGACATCTTGTTGTTCGATGAGCCTCTGAGCAATCTCGATGCAAAGCTAAGAGAAGAGATGAGATTCGAGTTGAAAGAAATTCAACGAAGAATCGGCGTAACATCGATTTACGTCACCCACGATCAAGCGGAGGCGATGGCCATTTCCGATCGGATCGCCGTCATGTTCCAAGGAAAAATCAAGCAGATCGGGATCCCGTGCGACATTTACGATAGCCCGCAGGACACATTTACCGCGGAATTCATAGGGCTCGCCAATCACTTGCCCGGCACGGTGACAGGCGAGAGCGTCGTCAGATTGACGAGTCAACAGGACCTGGTGATCAATGGATCCACCGGTGCGAAATTGGGAGCGGAAGTATTGGTCTCGATTCGCCCGCATAATATTAAGATCAAGACCGTAGATCGAACGGATAACGGCGAAAAGAACCAACTCTGCGGAGTGGTCGACAAGGTCGCCTATCTTGGCGATAGAGTTGATTACCGGATCTTGGTCGGCGACAGCGCGATCAGAGTTCAGACCGAACCCGGAGAGATCTTTACGGAGGGAACGAAGGTGTTGCTAGTGCTTCCTCCCGGTAAAATCGGTGTCATTCCGGCAAGGGTACAATGACTGGGATATTTTAGACGTTAAGACGGAAACTTTGAACCTTGAACCCGGAACTTTGAACGGCATTTTTCTTTTCTAAAATGGACTCTAAGCCAGCACAGATACTCGACACGGACGTCCTCATCATTGGCGGAGGCGTAGCCGGGTGTCTCGCGGCTATTGGCGCGAGAGAGCTAGGCGCGCGCGTTGCAGTGATCGACAAGGGCGGACTACTAGAGCGTTGCGGCAGCATCGCGGCAGGGGTCGATCAGATCCTCGCGGTGGCCGACGATGGACCGGAGTGGGACACGCCCGATTATCTCCTCCAGCACATCCCCAAGCTCACCGATTACATCGTCGATATGAAGCCGGTGGAGACTTTTGTCCGGGGCCTCCCCGGTATGCTGCGAAAATTGGAAAAGCTGGGAGTTCCTTTTAAAGACCCTTCGACGGGAAAATATTTCCGTCACCGGACCTTTGGCTTGCCGGGCGAGTATCACATCGATTTCGACGGCAGCAAGTTCAAGCCGAAAATTTCCCGTGCAGTGATCGATTCCAGCGCGCAGATTTTTCTTCGCACCATGGCGGTTAATTTCTTAACCCACAAAGATCAGGCAGTCGCCGCATCGCTATTCCACATCCGGACCGGCGAGTTTTATCTTTTTCGCGCCAAAGCCATCGTTTTAGCCACTGGCGACACCAACCGGTTGTCGCGCAATTCGTCGGGACTTGCATTTGATAGTTGGCACTGCCCTTACAACACGGGCGATGCCCAGGCCATGGCCGCGCGCCATGGCGCTTTGCTCGCCAATATGGAGTTCACCGAAAACACGATCACGCCGAAAGGCATTTCATCCCAGGGAACCAACTCGCTGACGGGACTTGGCGCTCATTTCATCAATGCCAAGGGAGAACGTTTCATGCTCAAATACGACCCCGCAGGCGAGCGAGCGAGACGAGATATACTGACCAGCGCCATCGTTACCGAAACACTAGGAGGCAACGCGCCGATTTATTGCGATTGCCGCCATCTGCCTGCGGATATACTTGAACGGCTGGAGGAAACCCTGGGTGTCGATCGCCCTTCTCTGCCGCGCTGGTTCAAAGAAAAAGGCATCGATCTCAAAAAAGAACCCTTCGAAGTCACGGTTTCGGAATTTTCCTCGCGCCGCGGCGGCGTTTATTTCCGTGGCAGCGGCATTTTGATCGACGACAAAACCGCAACCAACATCCCCGGACTGTTTGCAGCCGGGGATTGCTGTACGGTGAGCGGAGGCATCTCTGGCGCCGCCGTCATGGGTTACGAAGCGGGCAAGCAAGCGGCACTATTCGGTCGTCACGATGGAGCCGAGCAGAGAGTTCAGGATCAAGAAATCGCGGCAGAAAAAGAGCGGCTTTTCTACCCTTGCCAGAACCTTGATGGAATTTCGCCGCGCGACTATGAAGACAAAGTCCGCCAGATCGTGACCGATTATATTGGCTATCAAAGAACCGAGGAAAAGCTGCGGAAGGCCGTCAAAGAGCTAAAGGAGTTGGAAAAAAAGGAATCGGCTCTCCTGGCCCACGACTATCATGAGCTCATGCGGGTGCATGAGGCGCGCAATATTCGCGAGGTCGCCGAGATGGTGGCCACGGCTGCCTTGGAGCGGCGCGAAAGCCGCGGCAGTTACTCCCATTTTCGTGGAGATTTCCCGCACCGCGACGATGCCAACTGGCGCAAGATGATCGTGCTAAAAAAACGGGATGCGGGTTACGAAATAGATTACCGATCGATTGGGCTTGAAAGATCCGCCCACGGAGAAAAGCGATGCCCATATTCATTAACCAGGATCTTTGCGTGAAAGGGTGCACGCTCTGCGACCAGTTTTGTCCCGGAGATATTATTTATCGTCTGGACCCGCAGAAAATACCGGTGATAAAATACGAAGACGAATGCTGGTACTGCGGCAGCTGCGAAGAGTATTGTCCGACCGACGCGGTGAAGATCGTATTTCCCCCGGAAATGCTTCATTCCGAAATCCAAGCGGAGAGCTTGTTTGGCGAGGCCAGCTAACGAAACTAAGAACAAAGATAATGGACCGACGAAGCTCTAATAAGATCAGCCAATAGAGAGGAGCTGGAGGCGAATGAGAGAGTCGCTACTCAAAATGACCCAGCCTGAGGCTGAAGCGATTTTAAAACGCAGCGGCCTCGCCATTCTTCCGATGGGGAGCGTGGAGCAACATGGCCCTCACCTTCCCTGCGGCACAGACTATCTCGCTTCACTGGTGATCGGCCAACAGGTCGCTGACAAAGTCGACGCTCTCCTGGTTCCGTTCTGTCCCATCGGCGTAACCCCTTTTCACATGTCCTTTGCCGGCACTTTGACATTACAGCCGCAAACTTTCATCGCCGTGGTCGAGGATATCTGCGCCAGCCTGGCGCAGCACGGTGCCAAGCGGGTGGTTTTTCTCAACTGGCATGAGGGAAACACCGCCTCGATGAATCTCGCCGGCGTATCGGTCCAGCAACGCTACGGACTGCGTGTGCTCGTTGTGCAGGCGTGCTACATCGCTTTTGAGCTTTTCGGCAAAGAGTGCGGTCTCACCCACGGCGGGGAGCTCGAGGTATTGCCGGTGCTCGCCTATGATCCATCTCTGGTTCACCTGGAGCGGGCCACCAATTCCTCCTCAGCCGAGCATGCGCGAAAAATCGATGCTCTCAGACGCGGGCGAGCGGGTTATCCTTTTTTAAAAGACATTAGAGAAATCGCTCCGACCGGCTGGTATGGCGAGCCGCAAAAGGCGACCCGGGAAAAAGCCATAGAATTTTTAGAAGGTGTCGCCAGCGCAGCCGCAGATTACATCGAGAAAACTTTCAAGGAGTTGAGTGAATATGGCAAATGACCCGGTGCGAGTAGCGGCCGTAGGACTTGGACGTTGGGCGAAGGTTCTTGCCGATGCAATCAAACGAAGCGATCGGCTCCGTCTCGTCAACTGCTTCAGCCGCTCGGAAAAGAGCCGTGAAACATTTGCCCAACAATACGGCTGCCGAAGGGCCAAGAATTACGAAGAACTGCTTGATGACACCGAGGTCGAGGGACTCATTATCACCACGCCCAACGACGCCCATGCTGAGCCGATCATTCAAGCGGCTGAGAAAGGAAAAGACGTCTATGTGGACAAGCCGCTTGCCCACCGATTGGCGGATGCCGTCGCTATTGACCGTGCCTGCCGGAAGGCGGGCGTCATCTTGTCGGTGGGCCACAGCGCGCGCCGACTAAAAGGCAGCCGCAAAATTAAAGAGATCATCGATCGGGGCGGCATCGGCAAGCTCGTGATGGCTGAATGCAATTTTTCCAATGATCGAAGCTTGGAGTTGACTCCTGACAAATGGCGCTGGTACAGAGACAGGAACCCGGGTGGCCCGCTGATCCAGCTCGCAGTGCACCATACCGATACGCTGCATTACTTGTTTGGTCCGGCAAAGAGCGTAACGTGTATGGCTAAAAGACTCTACACGCCGGCAGAGAGCGAAGATGTGACTATGACCATTGTCGAGATGGAGAGCGGGCAACTCTGCTACATCGGTTCAAATTGGGCTTCACAGGGAACCTTCTTCACCCACGTTTATGGAATGGATGCCAATCTCTACTTCACGGTGGATTTTAACTTCTGGAGCAGCTCCGACGTGGTCGATCGGCACAGCCAGCTGGAAATTCAACACCGCGGCTCCTCGGAGCACAAGCCCATTGCTCTCGAAATCGGGGATATGTTCCGCGAGCAGCTGGAAGAATTCGGCAATTGTATCCGCGATCGAAAGCAACCTGAGGTCGGCGGTCCGGAGGCGATCGCCGCTCTCGCCGTGATCGATGCAGCGCTGCGCTCCGCCGAAAGCGGCCACACAGTGGCGATCAAGGAAGTAATGGAGGGTTAGTGACAATTCGCAAGATTAACACGCGCGCGGTCGCGCCCAAAAAGCTACCAAGCCGCTTTTTCCGCGAGCTGGTCTCGCACAAAGTCCTAAAGTCGAAAGGTATAGCGCTCCGCTTCGTGGAACTGTTGCCGCTTCGAGACGCGGGACCTCGCCACCCTCATAGCCATCGAGGCATGGAAGAAGTGATATTCGTGCAACAGGGCAATGGCAAGGCCTGGGTCAACGGAGAAGTTGAGAAAATCGTGAAGGGTGACACCATTCTTATTCCCGCCGGCACGCGCCACATGATGATCAATACCGGTCGCAAACCCATGATCTTGATCTGCGCATTTTCCGCCGCCGATCCCGAAAACCGCTATAAAGAGCACCCCGAGGTAAGCTATTCGGGGTAGATCGCCGAGATTGGTATGGCAAACATTGGCTTTATTGGTCTAGGGATTATGGGAAGCGGAATGGTGAAACGGTTGCTATCCGCAGGCCATGGGGTAACAGGCTACAATCGTACCCGAGCGAAAGCTCAGCCGCTCATCGAACGCGGCATGAAATTCGCGGAGACGCCGCGTGCCGCGGCCCAAGCCGGGGATTTCATATTTACGATGGTGACCAACACCGAGGCATTGCACGCAGTCACGGGCGGCCCGGACGGTATCCTGGCAGGCTTGTCTGCCGGCAAGGTCTTTATAGACATGAGCACCGTGAGTCCTGCCGCGAGCCGCAATCTAGCGAAACAGGTGGAGGCCCTGAGAGCCCAGATGCTGGACGCGCCGGTATCCGGCAGCGCGATTACACTCGAGGAAGGCAAACTCTCTTTCATGGTTGGCGGTAGCCGTGAAACGTTTGAGAAAGTGCAGCCGATTCTCCAAGCGATCGGGCCGAAGGCGACGCATGTTGGCGCCAACGGCCTCGCCGCGGCAATGAAAGTCGCTACCAATTTGAGTCTCGCTGTGCAGATGCTCGCGTTTAGTGAAGGCGTATTGCTCGCTGAAAAGAGCGGTATAGCGCGCGCGACCGCCGTCGAAGTTCTCTTCAATAGTGTAATCGCTTCGCCGATGGTGAAATATCGCGGTCCGTTTGTGCTCAACATGCCGGACGAAGCTTTGTTCGATGTCAACATGATGCAAAAAGATCTGCTGCTGGCCTTGGAAATGGGCCGCCAGCTCGATGTCCCGCTGCCGACCACGGCGATCACCAACGAACTGCTCACCGCGGCGCGGGGGATGGGGCTTTCGAACAAAGACTTTGCGATATTATTTGAAGTGCTCGCGAGGATGGCGGGAAAAAAATAGAGTTTCGAGTTTCGCGTCTCGGGTCTCGAGTTAGAAAACCCATCTCTGCGGTGATAACGCGGAACTCAAAACTCTAGACTCGAAACTGGCGCAATAACGATGACACAATCAAAAAAACCCGGAAGAAAACAGCAATCGTCCGCTTCTTCACTCGACAGAGAGCGGTTATTGCGTTTCTACCGGCAGATGTTGAAGATCCGCTTGTTTGAAGAGCAGGTCAATCAGCTCTATCTCAGCGCCAAGATGCCGGGCCTCGCTCATCTCTACATTGGGCAGGAAGCAGTTGCCGTGGGTGTCTGTGAGGCGCTACGGCGTGATGACTACATTACCAGTACTCACCGCGGGCACGGTCACTGCCTCGCCAAGGGCGCATCGGTCGACAAGATGTTCGCCGAGCTTTTGGGCAAGGTGTCGGGCTACTGCCGCGGCAAAGGCGGCTCGATGCACATCGCCGATCAGGATACCGGAAACCTGGGAGCAAACGCTATCGTCGGCGGCAGCGCAGGAATTGCCACTGGCGCGGCTATGTCGGCGAAGATGCGCGGCAGCGATCAAGTAGCGGTCTGCTTTTTCGGCGAGGGCGCGCTGGGGCAAGGGCTGCTTTACGAAGTGATGAACATGGCTTCCCTCTGGACGCTGCCGGTTATTTACGTCTGCGAGAACAACCAGTACAACGAGTACACGAGCTACCGTGAAACCACGGCAGGGGAGGTGGCAGGCCGTGCTGAAGCTTTTGGGATCCATACCGAAACCATCGACGGCCAAGATATCCAGCTCGTTTATGCGACGAGTCTTACATTAGTCGAACGGGCTCGCCGCGGTGAAGGGCCTGCTTTTCTGCAATGCAACACCTACCGTTTCCACGGCCATCACGTGGGCGACATCGACCGTTCCTATTACCGTCCCAAGGCTGAAGAAGAACAGTGGAAGGGCAAGCGCGATCCGTTGAAACTGTTCGCCGAATGGTTGCAAAAGAGCGAAATGGCGGACGGCAAGCTGCTTAATCAAATCGAAAATGAAATCGCCACGGAAGTCAAAGAGGCGGTGACCTTCGCCCTCAACGCGCCTTATCCTGAGCCGAGCGAAGTCAATCAACATGTGTATGCCTAATCTATTTTCGATTTTAGGTCTTGGATTGTAATCGAAAATCGGAAATCTAAAATCCAAAATGAGTGCGTCAACTGCTGACAGCGAGCAATCATGGCGGCAAAACCCCACGACATAACCATTACCAAAGCGCCCGTCCGTGAGATCACCTTTGCCCAAGCCATCAACGAAGCGTTGGCCGAAGAAATGCGCCGTGACCCTACGGTCTTCATCATCGGCGAAGACGTTGCCGAAGCGGGGACGCCGTTCAAAGTCCTTTCAGGGCTGGCGAAAGAATTTGGCACCAAGCGTGTGATCGACTCGCCGATCTCCGAGGCCGGTATTACCGGCATTGGCGTCGGCGCTGCGATGACCGGGATGCGCCCGGTGGTGGATATCATGTTCGGCGACTTCATCACTCTCACGATGGACCAACTGGTCAATCAAGCAGCCAAGATTCATTACATGTCCGGTGGCAAACTCAAGGTTCCGATGGTCCTGCGCACGACCCTCGGTGCCACGCGCCGCTCCGCTGCCCAGCATAGCCAAAGTTTGCATGCTTGGCTGAGCCATGCTCCGGGATTGAAAGTCGTCGTCCCTTCCACCCCCTTTGATGCCAAGGGACTGCTCAAAAGCGCTATTCGTGACGACAATCCCGTGGTCTTTTTCGAAGACAAAATGATGTACCAGTTAAAGGGACCCGTTCCTACCGAGGAATACACGATTCCGCTCGGGGTCGCCGATGTGAAGCGCGCCGGCACGGATATTACCCTCGTCGCTACCAGCAGCATGGTTCACGTCGCTCTCGCTGCAACGGAAATTTTAGAAAAGAGCGGTATCAACGCCGAAGTAATCGATATTAGAACGACTTTACCGCTCGACAAAGAAACGATTGTTGAATCCGCGAAGAAAACCAGCCGGGCGATTGTCATCGACGAAGGCTACGAACGCTACGGCGTGACGGCAGAGATCGCCTCGGTCATTGCCGACGGTGCCTTCTATTATCTCGATGCGCCGGTGAAACGGATGGGCGCGATGGACGTGCCCGTGCCGTTTTCACCGGTCCTCGAGGATCAAACCGTGCCAACGCCGGAAGCGGTAGCCGCAGATGGCGAGAACGCTATGCGGAAAAACATGACGTTCAAGCCGTTCAAAGTTCAACGTTCAACCCGTTAAATTCCTCTGACGACGTTGAACTTTGAACGGCTTGAACCATGGAAAGGGAGGTGGTGCTATGGGGCTTAAGACTTTCGGCCTGATGGGAGTCGATTGGGAAGAGCGCGTCGATCTGGAGCGCCTCCGGCGTGAACGTCTGGCGCGCATCAAACGCGCTCTGAAGGCCTCGGAGATGGGCGCGCTCTTATGTTTCGACATGAACAACATCCGCTACATCACCGCCACCCATATCGGCACCTGGGCCATGGACAAACTGGTGCGCTTCTCGCTTTTACCGCAGGACGACGAGCCGATCCTGTGGGATTTTGGCTCGGCGGCGCGTCACCATCAAATCTATTGCCCTTGGCTCGGCAGAGCGCTCCCGCGCCGGCATCTCCACGTTGCGCGGTGCAACCAATCCTTCCTCGGGATTGGCCGAGGACGTGGCAAAAAAAATCAAGACCGAACTTGAGATGCGCAAGCTCGACAAGGAACCGCTCGGGGTCGATGTGATCGAACTACCCGTGCTGTTTGCCTTGCAAGCGCAAGGCATCAAGGTCGTCGACGGCCAGCAGCTCATGCATCACGTGCGAAAGATCAAGACCCAGGACGAAATCACCCTGCTCAATACCGCGTGTATGATGGTCGATTCCGCATACGATGAGCTTTACCGCTTTATGAGACCGGGCAGTTCGGGAGAACGAATGCGTCGGAGTCGTGAGCAAAGTGCTCTACGATCTCGGCTCCGAGCATGTGGAAGGGAGTCAACGCCATCTCCGGCGAGCGCTGCAGTCCCCATCCGCATGTTTATACCGACCGCGTGTTGCGGCCCGGTGATCCGGCCTTTTTCGATATCCTGCACAGCTACAACGGTTATCGCACTTGCTATTACCGAACTTTCGCTATCGGCAGCGCGTCGCCGGCCATGGTCGACGCCTACAAGCGCAGCCGTGACTACATGGACGCGGCGATCAGCATCGTCAAGCCGGGCATTACGACGGCCGATGTCGTGAAGCTCTGGCCCAAGGCCGAAGAATTCGGCTTCGCCAACGAAGAAGCAGCCTTTGCGCTACAATATGGTCATGGCGTCGGCTTGTCGATCTGGGAGAAACCGATCTTCAGTCGCTTGGTTTCACTTGACAATCCTGAAGTCATCGAAGAGGGCATGGTCTTCGCCTTAGAGACTTACTGGCCGGCTTCAGATGGCTGGTCTGCCGCTCGGCTCGAAGAGGAAGTCGTCGTAACTAAAGATGGCTGCGAAGTCATCACGCGTTTTCCCTCTGAGAAACTCTTGGTGGCCGGGTACACACTACTTCACCGCCGGCGGTCCATTGCCCACCACAAGGGAAACGCAGTCAAATTTAAACAACCCTGGATCGCTGGAACGAGTAAAACGTTAGGCAATAGGCACGAAAACCGTAGGCAAGCGGTGGGGCGACTGGCCGGTCGCCCGTAACAAATTGCGCCTTCCGCTTAAAGATTTTCCGTGATAAGCAACCAACGATTATGGCAACCGACGTAATTATGCCTGCGCTGGGAGTCGCGCAGGAAAAGGGAACGTTGCTTAATTGGCGCAAGGCCGAAGGCCAATCGGTCACCAAGGGCGAGCCACTGATGGAGATCGAAACCGATAAAGCCACGGTGGAGATCGAAGCGCCCGCTTCCGGGAATTTTGACAAATGTCAGTGCTTCCGCTGGAGATGAAATTCCGGTCGGAAATAAAATCGCGGTCATCCTTGCGCCTGGCGAAGTGGTATCTCCGGCCGCGCTTCAGGATCCTCGCCCCCGGATCTCGTCCGGGCGGGCTCTCGCCCTGAACCCTCAACCCACAATTCACAGAACAAACCGGGAGCGGAACCAAATCCCCCTATTTCCCCCTTTACTAAAGGGGGATCAAAGGGGGATTTCCACGCCTCCGAAACTTCACCTCTTACTAGTACGCGTATACTTGCGTCTCCGGCAGCAAAGAGAATCGCTAAAGAGAGAGGCGTCGACATCGTATCCCTCAAAGGCACCGGACCGGACGGAGCCGTTTTAGCCGAAGATGTGCTCCGGTCCACGATCAGCAAAACTGTCGCCCCAGAAGGGCCGCCTAAAGTCAAAGAAATAGTCCAACTCACTGCGATGCGCCGCATCGTCGGCCAACGGATGACGCAGAGCAAACAGAACGCCCCGCATTTTTATATCAGCATGGACATCGATATGACGGCAGCGAGTAAGCTCAGGAACGAATGGAAGGAGCGCGGCGACAGCGGGATCCCTTCGATCAACGATTTCATAATCCAAGCGTGCGCCCGCGCGCTGAAGGATTTTCCGTCGCTTAACTCTAGCTTCACTGACCAAGGGATCCGACAGCACGCGGACATAAATATTGGTGTTGCCGTGGCCCTTGAAGAGGGACTCGTGGTTCCGGTGATTCGCAACGCGGACCAGCTTACCTTACGCGAGTTGGCAGAGCACGGCCGGCAGTTGGCCGATAAAGCGCAAAACAAGAAGCTTTTCCCGCTCGATTACGAAGGCGGGACCTTCACGGTGTCCAATCTCGGCATGCTCGGCGTCGATAGTTTTATCGCGATTATCAATCCGCCGCAGTGCGCCATTTTGGCAGTTGGACGGGTCGCTCCGCGCGTGGTCGCCGACGAAGGCATGTTTGCGATTCGCTCGCTGATGACCGCGACTTTGTCCGCCGACCACCGGGTCGTCGACGGTGCCATCGCCGCTCGCTTCCTTGGGGAGGTAAAACAATCGCTGGAACATCCTAAGTTCTAACTGCTCCATGGGCAATATCGTTATCCGAAATCTCACCAAGACCTACAGCGGCGGCGGAGTCGTGGCATTGCAAGACGTCAACTTCGAAGTGACCTCCTACGAAAGCCTTTGTGTCCTAGGCCCAAGCGGATGCGGTAAAACGACGCTTCTTCGAATCATCGATTGCTTAATCCCGTGCGACCAGGGCGAGATTCTCATCGACGGCGCGCCGGTTACTTGCCCGCGCTCCGATATCGCCATGGTGTTCCAACATTTTGGCCTTTTCCCTTGGAAAAGACTGGACGAAAACATCGCGTACGGGCTGGAATTAAGGGGGAAGTCGCGACATGAAATTAAGGCAACCGTTGAGCGCTACGTAGAACTTATCGGACTTGACGGATTTGAGAAATCGTATCCGCACCAACTCTCCGGCGGTATGCAGCAGCGAGCCGGCCTCGCGCGAGCCATGGCCATCAACCCTTCTGTACTCCTCATGGACGAACCCTTCGGCGCTCTGGATGCTCAGACAAGGGAGATGATGCAGGAAGAGCTGTTGCGGATCTTGGAGAGCGAGCAAAAAACCATGATCTTCGTAACCCATAGCATTGACGAAGCCATCCTGTTAGGCGATCGCATTGTGATCATGTCCCGCCGTCCCGGGCGTATCCGGGAAATCCTATCGGTCGATATCCCGCGGCCAAGAAAGATTCTCTCCGTGCGTTCCCACCCGCGCTATATCGACCTCAGGAACTTGATCTGGGAAATGCTCAAGCAGGACCTGGACCCGGCCAGTTCCGCCAGGAGCAATTCATGAGCCGACATGTTCGAGTGCGTCTATTTTCGCTCTTCGCTTTTTTAGTTCTCTGGGAATTCGTCGGCAGGCGGGTAAATCCAATCCTCTTCACGTACCCCACCGCGATCGTTCGTGCCTTCGGTGAACTCGTCGTTTCTGGCGAGTTGCAGAGTTATATGAAAGAGAGCCTCCTGGTCTTGCTCTATGCCTCCATTCTTTCGGTCATCGTGGGAGTGATCTTCGGCGTGGTGATGGGGCGCTTTGCCATCGTGGAATGGGCGACGGATATATACGTGAGCGCACTTTATTCCATGCCGATGGTCGCGATGGTGCCGCTGATCGTTCTCTGGTTCGGCTTCAGGGTTCCGGCAAAGGTGACTATTGTCTTCCTCTTCATGGTCTTTCCTATATTGCTTAATACCTACCAAGGCGTCAAAGATGTCGACCGCAATCTCCAGGAAGTCGCCCGCTCTTTTTGCTCCTCCGAAGGTCAGCTCTGGCGTCACTTGATTATTCCATCGGCGATTCCCTTTATCGTTGTGGGTGTTCGTCTGGCAATCGGCCGCGGCCTGGTGGGCATGATCGTCGCCGAGTTTTATACGTCCGTAACCGGCTTGGGCTATATGATTGTTCGTTACGCCAACGCCTTCGAGACCGATAAGCTCTTTGTCCCCATAGTAGTAGTTATGGTATTAGGGGTGGGGTTGATGTGGCTCGCGAAATGGGTGGAGGGGCGAATCGCCCCGTGGAGAAACTTTGAAGAAAGAGAATAAGTAAGGAGGCCCTATGAAAAAAACTCTTTTGATGCTCGTGCTGGTTACGCTCTGGCTGTCGCCTGTCGAGGCCCAGACGAAGCGAAAAGTCGTTTTCGGTGTTCCGGTCACGCCACCCAATGTCGTGCACATTCCGCCTTATATCGCCAAAGATATGGGGTTCTTTGCTGAATATGGGATTGATGTGGAACTGGTAACGTTCGAGGGCGGCACGCAAACGGTCAGAGGAAGCGTAGCCGGGGGGCTCGACATTACCGGGACCAGTGCTGATCCGGCTATTGTTGGCGCTGCCAGAGGCGCCGGCACCAAAGTGGTTGGAACCTATTCCCACAAACTGTCGCAGTCAATGCTGGTCCAGGGTGATATCAAAAGCTGCAAAGATCTCAAAGGACGCAAAATCGGCATTCAAGAGATCGGAGCATTTTCTGAAGTGTTGAGCCGCGCGGTGATGGCTTCGTGTGGTCTGACAGAGAAAGATGTTCAATATATTAACGTCAGTACGAAGGGACGGGTTTCAGGTCTTCTTACTGGCCAAATCGATACGGCCATCCTCCATGTCGATCAGGCGTTGGTGGCAAAGAAGAAAAAGCCCGACCTCAACATCCTCGTGAATCTTTGGGAAACTCTGCCCAAGTGGCTATACGCCGTTTACATTGCACCCGGTAACCAATTGGCTGAAAACCGCCAGCTTTATGTGGATCTGGAAGCTGCGCTTATCAAAGCAAACCGGTTTATTTACAAAGATAAAGCCAAAACCGTTGAGATTGCCGTGAAGTACACCAAGGAAGACCCCGAAGTAGTTTCCCAGACCTATGATTTGTTGGCCAATGCCGGCGCCTGGCCAGTGAACGATGGTTTGCCTAAGGAGATGGTCCAGTGGACTATCGATCGTCAAGTCGAGGTGGGAACGATTAAGGCGGCGGAAAAACCCAGCTACGACAAATTGGTTGATGTCTCTGTGATCGACGCCGCGATCAAGAAGGTGGGCGGGCGGTTAACCGGCGATAAGCGCTGGGAAATTAGGAAGAGTTAAAGTCAAAAAACGGGAGAGGGCGGAAAATTTTCCTGCCCTCTCTTTTTATGCCGGCGAAGGAAAGATAAGTTGGTAGAATTTTATCCCGGATGCAGACTCACCCTTTCTCGGCCGATTGTCATTCCTATAGAAGATTCCCTTGATCTGCATCCCTTCGCTCCCAAGGACATTCCGAGCGTCGTGGAAGAATACATTGAACAATGTCTGCAAGCTGGAATTTACGAAATCCGATTGATCCACGGTCGCGGTCAGGGCATTCAGCGACGCATTATTCAATCCCTCCTGGAAAAACATCCCCAAGTGTTGTCCTTCAAGGATGCGCCGGCGGAAGCCGGTGGGTGGGGCGCTACGTGGTCGTCGTGAGTAGTGAAGAGTATGTAAGGGTTGATAAGCTTTGGTAAGTTGGGGGTGCTTATGTTTTGAGCTGGTGGTGTAATAAGGGTGTTGGTTTTTGACGAGAGCCATTTTGAGATCTGTGGTTGGGTGTTTATTCACAGTTTGATTTCTGAGACTGGCGAGAAGCGATGGTGTAAATCCGAATTCAATATAAGGAGGGATTAAATGAAAATTTTTCTGACTACTTCGTATGGTGGCTGGCATGGCGGTGAGTTTTGCGCCGATCGAGCTTGGCGCGTGGTAACTCACGGGGCAGTTTGCAACACCGGGCGCTACTATCGGGACGCTATCAGCTTGCAGTGGACAGATCAATGCCGCAGGAGGGGTGAAAATGGGTCAAGGAAAGGAAAAACTTACTGTAAAAATTATAGACAATCAGTCTGACGTGAATCTGAGTGTCCGCAGTACGTGCAATTGGCAGCAGGATAAAGTCAACTTTCTGCTCGGACCATTCGCAGTGATTTTGTTCTGGCGATTCGGCGATCGCAGAAAAGTACAGCATACCCATGATCCAAGGCGGAGGCGCTTCGGACCAAATTTTCAGTCGCGGTTACAAATATATCTTCGGCACATTGCGCGGCGAGCGACTATTTCCAGAGCACGTTGGAGCTGATGGGGCAACTGAAGCCACCACCAAAACAGTTGCGCTGCTGTATGCGAGACGCGTTCGATGTTTCAGTCGCGAGGGCACTCGGAAAGCCATCGGCAAAACCTCGTTGAGCTAGCGGTGGATCAACGCTATAGTTCAAAGGCTTCCGATTTTAACTCGCTTCTGTCGCTGATTAAGAGCCAAAATGTAGATGCCATTTTGGTCGCTGGCCATGAAACTGAAATTTTAAATTTCATCCGTCAGGCCAAGACTCTCGACGTAACCCAAGCTCTATTCCTTTACGGTGGGTGTCACGACCGCCGACTTCCGCAAAGCTCTAGGACAGGACGCAAATTATGCTCTTGGTATGAGCTCGTGGGTACGTCCCGGGTGCTAAAGGACGAATATTTCGGCGACGCTGAACAGTTCGCCGGGGAATATCAGAAGCGCTTCGGTTATGAAGCCGATTATCACGCGGCGTCGGGTACGCCGTTGTCGAAGCGTTTGTGAAGGCGATCGAATCGGCTAACAGCCTTGAGCCGGCCAAAGTCCGTGATGCGATTGCTCGTCTCGATTTCGACAGTCTCTATGGTCGGATTCGCTTCAACGAAAACGGACAAATCAACTTGCCGCAGACCGTGGTGCAGATTCAAAATGGCAAGATGGTGCCGATTTACGGCCCCAAAGGAGTTATTGAAAAGGCGCTTTATCCTATGCCGGCCTGGGGCAAACGATAGGTGCAGCTCCTCTGGCAGATCCTAGTTAACGGCATCCTACTAAGGCGGTCTCTATGCCTTGATGGCGTTGGGTCTAGTGCTCGTCTGGGGAGTGCTTAACATCGTCAATTTGGCGCATGGCACTCTCATCATGTTGGGCGCTTATGCCTGCTATTACCTTTTCACGGTATTCGGTTTGGACCCTTTCGCTGCCTTGCCGGTGTCCATGGTGCTTTTATTTTGCCTCGGTTATGTGCTGCAGCGTTTTGTGCTCAATTTCGTGATCCGCGCGCCGATGTTCAACACATTGTTGATTACTTTTGGTTTGGAGGTAGTAATCACCTATCTTGCTCAGATCACTTTTAGCGCTGACTTTCGAACCGTTAACCCGAGTTACGCAGGAGCCAATTTTGCTTTTTTCGGGGCCACGGTTCCCTGGCAAGGCTCCTGACCTTCGGCGTAGCGCTGGGACTGACGGCTGCGCTGTGGCTGTTCCTCGATCACACCCGGATCGGCCGAGCGATCCGAGCGACGGCGCAGAATCTGATCGCGGCGCGATTGTATGGGGTTAACCCGAGACAGCTCTATGCGCTGACATTTGGCATCGGTGCAGCATTGGCAGGTGCCGCTGGCACGCTCTACGGCGTGGTGTCGCAAATCAACCCCTATATTGGCGCAAGCCTTACCGGCAAGTCATTTGCCATTGCCATCATCGGCGGTCTGGAAAAGTAGATCTACGTCTTGGTCGGAGGATTATTTCTCGGCATTGTCGAATCCCTCACCGCCTTGTATATCGGGCCAACCTATACCGACGTCATCAGTTTCGGTATTCTGGTATTGGTGTTGATCGTGCGCCCGACCGGCCTGCTCGGGAGAACGGCTTGAAGCGGATCCTCAAGATTGCACTGGCGGCTGTCGTAGTCGCAAGCCTCGCGACAGTGCCGTGGTGGGGATCGGCGGTCTTAGTGCAATTCGGCATCAGCGCGCTTATTCTCGCGACCCTTGCACAAAGCTGGAACATCATCGGGGGTTATACCGGCTATCCTTCGTTTGGCAACTCGGTCTTCTATGGTCTAGGCGGTTATGGCGTAGCTATCGCCATGGTTCAGTTCAAATTGTCTTTTGCATTAGGCTTGTTGTTAGGCGTCGCGCTGGCCGTGTCGTTTGCGTTTATTATCGGCCTTCCAGTTCTCAGGTTGCGCGGGCATTACTTTGCCATCGCCACATTGGGGCTTGCCGAAGTGATGACCGCCATCGTTTCCAACCTCGAAATCGCGGGCCGCAATGTCGGACTCATCCTCCCGCTACTCAAGGGCGACACGGTTTTTTATGAACTGTCTCTTGCGCTCTTAACTCTGACTACCCTTACCGTTGCCTGGCTCTCGCGAAGCCGTTTTGGTTTCGGGCTGATTGCGATTCGAGAGAATGAAGGCGCGGCGGCCGTCATGGGCGTAAACACGACCCTGTACAAGGTTCTGGCGTTCGCCTTATGTAGTGTTTTTGCAGCGCTTGCTGGAGGCATTCACGCCTATTGGATTACCTATCTCGATCCCAGTAGCGCTTTCGATATCACCCTGAATGTGAAGATGATCATCATGGCCGTGTTCGGCGGTCCCGGAACCATTTTCGGCCCTGTATTAGGTGCGTTTGCGCTGTCGGCGATCTCGGAAATCCTCGCCAGCAAAATAACCAATCTCGCTAGTGTCTTTTTCGGTCTGGTAATTGTCGCGGCGATCGTTTTCATGCCGCGCGGGTTCGCTGATCTGGTCCAACGCTTTCGGCAGCTCGGGTGGCGCTATTTTCAGGAAAACATTCGCGCCCACCGCGTGTGATCATTATGGATGCAATCCTCGAGGTTTTGAGCCTTACAAAGAGATTTCATGGTTTACTGGCTATCGACAACGTCAGTTTTGCGCTTGAGCGCAATGAGATTCTCGGCTTGATCGGACCCAATGGCGCCGGCAAAACGACAATAATCAGCTTGGTGAGCGGGACACTCGATCCCACCGCCGGTTCGATAAAATTCGAAGGCGCGCCGATTCAACAGCTTCCCGCCTATCGTCGGGGACTGCTCGGCATCGCCCGGACGTTTCAGGTCATGCGGCCGTTTCCCGGACTAACGGTGCTCGACAATGTCGCGGTGGGAGCGCTTTTCGGCGCCGCTGGGCGAGATCCTCGAAACTTGAGAGATGCGCAGGAAAAGGCGGGCCATTGGCTCAGGTTTGTTGGGCTCGCTCACCGGGCGGCGCAGCGCGCTGATGCGCTTGGCGGCCCGGACCGGAAAAGATTGGAGCTCGCCAAAGCCCTGGCGATGCGGCCCAAGTTGTTGTTGCTTGACGAGGTCATGGCGGGACTCAATCACGTGGAGATCGAAGAGGTGATCAGCGTCATCAAGAAAGTTCGCGAGCAAGGAATCAGTATTCTAGTGATCGAGCACGTCATGAAAGCGATTCAAAGCCTGTCCGATCGGTTGCTGGTTTTACATCACGGTGAGAAGATCGCCGAAGGCAAGCCGGAAACGGTGCTGAGTAACGAACAGGTGATCGACGCCTATCTCGGAAGGAAGCGTTCGTGAGTGAGACGTTATTAAAGGTCGAAGGCCTGAACGCGGGCTACGGCGAGATGGCGGTCCTGGACGACATTCATCTGGAAATCGAGCGCGGAGAGATCGTCGCGCTGGTAGGCAGCAACGGCGCCGGCAAGACCACGTTGCTGCGCGCGCTGTCGCGGCTCATCCCAAGCACCGGCCGCATCCTCTTCTCGGGCAGGTCTCTCAGTGAGCTTACCCCGGATCGAGTCTTTACTTTAAGACTCGTCCAAGTACCTGAAGGCCGGCAGCTCTTCGATCAAATGTCGGTCGAGGAAAATCTCCTGATGGGCGCTTATCACCGCACCGGTCACGCCAAGATCGCCGCCGACCTGGAACGCGTCTATGGACTGTTTCCGAAACTTAAAGAGCGTCGGAAACAGATAGCCGGGAGCCTGTCCGGCGGCGAGCAGCAGATGTGCGCCATCGCCCGCGGTTTGATGGCCGCTCCGCAACTGTTAATGATCGATGAAATGAGCTTGGGATTGGCGCCTGTCGTCGTCGATCTTTTACTCGATACGCTTGAGGAAATCCGCAAGGAAGGAATTACCGTTCTGCTTGTCGAGCAGGATGTCTTTTCCGCTTTTCACGTGGCCGACCGGGGCTACGTCCTTGAAACTGGCAAGATCGTCCGCGTAGGCACCGCCCGCGAGCTATCAGAAGATCCAGAAGTTAGGCGCGCGTACCTGGGCATTTAGCTCGGTACATGCGTCGCACGGATAAAGATCTTCAACTACTTGGCGGTAAAAGGATCTTCGCCCTTAGCCTTGATCAGATAGTAGACGGTGATCAGGACGCCGACGGTGATGAAGCTATCGGCAAGATTGAATGCCGGCCAGTGAAAGTTCGACCAGTAGACGTCGAGAAAATCAATCACTTCCCCGTACGCAACCCGATCGATGAGGTTGCCGATCGCGCCGCCGAGGATAAAAGCAAGTGCGGTGATCAAGCCCGTTTCTCTGTCGGGCAAACGTCTGAGCATCATGACGACAAAGCCGATCGCGATCAAGGAAAACAAGACGAGAAAGGGGAGGCGAAAAGCCGCCGCGCTTCCCGACAGGATGCCGAACGCGGCGCCGGTGTTGCGGATGTAGGTCAGGCTAAACAAGTCGTCGATCACCGGAATCGAATGATGCAAGGGCATCGTTTGGTCAATGATGAATTTCGTCAGCTGATCCGCAACGAGGATAAAAGCGAGCCAGCCGAGGACGATTTTGGATTTTGTAGTCAAGAAAACTCTCCGAATTTCGATTAACAGCGAACGTGGACTGTCTTACAGAGAATCTGCAGGGTCAAAAAACGTCTCAAGACGCTGCTTTAGGTCCCGCCACGACCTTGCGCAACTGTATTGTCAAAGGATGGCCGTCCACCTTCACGCCGGTCGTGTGGGAGTCGCCGTCAAGCGGTAGGTTTGCCCACTCAACCGCTAATGTTTCCGCGGAAATGTAGGAATTATTAGCCTCGACGGCTCGCCGCAGCGCCGGAGACTCGGTCCCAAAGTGCAAAATAATGCGATCTTCCATTTCCAGACCCGACTTTTTCCGCAGCTCCTGAACATGGCGAACAATCTCGCGAGCCATCCCTTCCTGAGCCAGCGCTTCGTCGATCCTTACGTCGAGTAGCAGTTGGGTCCCGTGATCAATGAGGCCCGTCCAACCATCCGGCGCCTTGGCTTTTAGCAGGATGTCACTTGAATCCAAGACCACCGCTTTGCCCGCGCAGTCCAGCTCGATTTTATCCCCAGCCTGTACCTTGGTGGCCAACGAGTTAGCATCGAGCTCAGCCAGAGCCGTTCGGATCTGTTTTACTTGCTCACCAAACTTTGGACCCAACGTTTTTAGGTTCGGATTAATTTCGTAGCTAAGCAGGGGACCTTGGGCCGGATCATGCACGCTCACCTTTTTAAGGTTTAACTCCTCTGAGATTTGTTCAGCAAAGCGTCTGACCGCATGGCGCTCTGAGTCATTGGCCGGCTGGATAATGATTTCGGCCAACGGCTGGCGGACTTTGATGCGCACGCTATTTCTTAGAGATGAACCCAGTGAGACGAGCCGGAGCAAGGCCTCCATATCAGCCGAAAGCTCGCCGTCAATGAGCGACTCATCGACTTCAGGAAAATTGCAATGGTGGATGCTGAGGGCCCGGCCTGCCTCTTCGTTTGTTCCGCGCCGCTCCAGATTCTGGTACATGACCTCGGTCAAAAAAGGCATGACGGGGGCGAAAAGCCTGATCAACGTCGTCACCACAGTGTAGAGCGTTTGGTACGCCGCCAATTTATCTTCGCTCTTTTCACTCTTCCAAAAGCGACGACGGTTTCGGCGCACGTACCAGTTACTGAGCTTTTCGGCAACGAAAGTTTCAGCTGCAAGACAAAAGGCCATCACGTTGTAGTTTTCGAACTCGCGCCGCGCGGTTTGGACAAGTAGCTGCAGGTCCGACAGAATCCAGCGGTCGATGTCGGACCTTGCGCTCACCGGCACGGCTGGGGTGTCGGGATCAAAGCCATCCAGTCGAGCATAGTTGCAGAAGAAAGCATAGGTGTTCCACAGCTTCAAAATAAAACGGTTTCTAATCTCGTCCGCAGGGCCGTAGCCGAAATTGATGTTGTTGGCTGGATTGTGCCGGGAAAACATCCAACGCATCACATCAACCCCCATTTTTTCCGCTGATTCCTCGAAGGGTATGGCGTTGCCCTTGGACTTATGCATCTCCTCGCCCTTTTCGTCCCGCACGGTGGCATGCCCTAGAAGCACTCTAAAGGGAGCTCGTCCCTCCATCAGCGTGCTCATAGCGAGCAGGGCGTAAAACCAGTTGCGAAACTGGCCAGGAAAGCTTTCGGTAACAAAGTCCGCAGGAAACCACTTCTCCCAGTACATGCGGTCGCGGTTGTAACCCAGGGTCGAGTAGGGCACGATGCCGGCGTCGAGCCACGGATTCCCGACATCAGGAATCCGACTTGCCCTCCCAGCGCATTTGGAACAGCGAATTTTGACCAGATCTATCCACGGCCGGTGCGGAGAGTGACCTTCGAATTCATTCCATCCGGCCACGGCTCGACTCCTAAGCTCCTCACGACTGCCAACGACTTCAAAAGCACCGCAGCTCTCGCAAATCCAGATGGGCAGCGCAAGCCCCCAATAGCGCTTCTTAGAAATCATCCAGTCGCCCATGTTTCTTAGCCAGTCGAGCTCGCGTTGCAAACCAAAATCGGGGACCCAGCGGACGTCATGACAGATTTTCATGATCGCCTCACGCCAACGCATGTCGATAAACCACTCATCCACAAGCCTGAAGAGAAGTTCTGTTTTGCAGCGCCAGCAGTGCGGATAGTTGTGCGGATATTGCTCGATCGCCACAAGTAACCCTTTGTGCTGGAGGTTACCCAATATCCAGTCAATGGTGGAAGGATCAAGCGCCGATTGGCTTTCAAGCTCTCCAAAGCCGTGCAGGAATAGGCCAGCCTCATCGAGGGGCCCGATTGGAACGAGACCTTCCTCCTTGCCGAGGGCGAAATCTTCCTTGCCGCAGCCCGGGGCAATATGCACGATCCCGGTGCCTTCAGCCTCGCTGACTGCATCCCACGGTATCACCCTATGCATTTCACGCGCAGGTTTTCCCGTTCCCCACTTTTGTTTCACCGCCACATCGGCAATTTCCGTTGGAAAACCTCCTGGATGACCCTGCGCCTCAAACTCATCGAAAGGGCCGTCATAGGGCCATCCAAGCATCTCCGTTCCGGATAACTCTCCCAAGACTTCGTAGCCGCCTTTTTCCTTGAAGATCTGTTCAATGGACTTAAGTTTGGGTACTCCCTCGACCCATTCCTTTCTCCGAAACTCCTCTTCAAGCCGTTGTGCGGTGAAGGTGCCTTTGGCCAAATAGTAAACCTCGTTTCGGTGGCGAATCTTTAAATAGGTGAGGGCTGGGTTGACCGCGGCCGCCACGTTGCTGGTTAGAGTCCAAGGGGTGGTTGTCCAAACGAGCAGGCTTTCGCCTGGCCGCTCACGAAGGGGCAAGCGCACAAACACCGCCCTGTGGGCGACTCGTTGATAGCCTTCGTGCATCTCCATCTGGCTGATACCTACGGCGCAACGAGGGCACCAAGGCATCGAGTCGTAAGCTCGGTAAATCAAGCCGCGTTCGTGACACTTCTTGAGGAAGCTCCAGATCGTGTAGTTATTTTCCTCGGACATGGTGAAGTAACTGCGACGCTCGTCAGGCGGTTTCAGCCAGTCTTCATCTCGATCCCAGTCCATCCAGTAGCCGAGGCGAATAGATTGTTCCGTCTGAATCCGGGCGAACTTGTCCACTCGCTCTTTGCATAGCGCGACGAACCGGTCGATGCTTGCGAAGCGGTTGTCCGGGACAAGATTTTCAATGTCCTGCTTCGACCGCAGACCGAGCTCTTTTTCCACCTCCACCTCAACCCAAAGTCCTTGGCAATCGAAGCCGTTTTGATAACGCAACTCATGTCCTGTCATGGCAAAATAGCGGCCGTAAGTATCTTTGTACGTGCGCCCCCAGGCATGATGTACACCCATAGGATTGTTAGCGGTAATCGGACCGTCAAGGAAAGACCATTTCGGCTTGCCGCGATTCTTTTCCCGGAGAAGCTCGAAGACACGTAGGCGCCGCCAAAAATCGAGGATCGATCGTTCGAGGCCAGGAAAATCGACTTCCGTGGTTACTTTGTCGAAGTTAGGTTGCATGGCGGGAAAATTAGTGCAGGCTAAAAATTAATTTCTATCTCAAGAAAGAAAAATTATCTAGATCGACGTGGCGGTTTCGGTTGTTGCCGAAAATTAGCGACACCGGGAATGTAGATCCATGACGTATAGGCAGGGATTCGGAAACCAACTGGCCTTTTCATCGGTGGTTGTTTCTGTGATTGTTCAAACCCCGGACCATTCGAAAGGCAAACATGTCGGCCTTGTTTTCGGCATCCGCCCAAAAAACATAATGGCCCATCTCATGATAAACGGTGTTAATCCACTTTCGCTCTGAGTTATATTTTCTGCCTTTTTTCCAGTTCTCCGGATGAACCAGATAGATTTGGCCGTTTTCATAGGTCTTACCGGCGGTTCTCCCCCAATCGATGTACTCGTACCACTCTACCAGCGGATTCTTCAGATGATAGAATCGACAAAGCGAAGCTATAGCCTTTTTGAAACTTTGAGGCTTGTATTCCCGGAAAAAAGACGAAAGCAGGCGGTCTACCACGCGGCGTTCTTTCAAAGATGGCAGTATCATACGCATAGTATTTTTTCCTAGCCACGGCGCTCATTATTTTTAGCATAGAAAAGCGGTAATAAAAACCCGGCAGGAAAGAGGCGAGATCGACTGTTATATTGTAAGTGGTTGATTTATCGCCCATTTTTAACCACTGGATGTTTCCCGAAGCTAAACTGTGTGCCACAAATCCGGCCTTGCGACGGAGACAAAAGTATCGTAGATTGACGTACTTTGTGAGCCAACGCTGTTCTCTCGAACCGCGACTCCAGCCAAAGCCCAATGATTCAATCGTGGAGTGAGAGCGCCGCCCGTATCGGTGCTTGGGTAGGTTTTAACGCGGGTTGCCTTGCCGCGAGGATTTTTCCGCGCCACTGGCTTTATCGCTTCGCTGATACGCTGGCTGATATCGGCTTTTATCTTTTCCGCGGCTTTCGCACGAGGTCAATAAGAAATGTTGGCTTTGCACTCGGTGGGAAACTGACTGGAGTTCAGATTGAAGAGATCGTTCGCAAATCGCTGCAGAATTTTTTTCGCGACTTTGTTGAGATCGCGATCGCACTGGTCATACCGTCCGAGGAGCTGCGCTCAGAAATTCCCATCGAGGGCTGCGAAAATCTCGACGCGGCTCTTTTAAAAAGACAAGGCGTTATTGTATTAGGCGCGCACTTAGGAAACTTTTTCCTTACAGGGACGCGATTGGCCATTGAAAACTATCCTACTCATGTCTTGGTCAACCAGCCAAGAAATGGGCGGTTTGCCAGATTCATGGACGAGTATCGGCTGAAAGTCCGACAGCAAACGATTCATGCCAGGCCCCGCCGTGAGGCCTTGCGCGAGCTTGGGCAAGTACTGCGACGCAATCAGCTTGCTGTCGTCATTGCTGATGAATATCGTAGAAACAATGGAATTCATGTGCCTTTTTTTGGCCGCACCGTGTTGGCTCGACGGGGACCCGCGACGTTGGCGCTGCGTACCGATGCTGCCGTTGTACCGGTCTACCTGATCCGTGACGAGAGCCGGAGTCTAAAGATGATCGTCGAGCCTGAACTTGAACTGATCAGAACCGATAGAGACAAAGCCGCAATACGCGAAAATACGCTGCGCATGACGCAATGGCTGGAACGGACCGTGCGAGCCTATCCAGAGCAATGGAACTGGATGAACATTCATTGGCAAGAAGACAACGATAGCACACCTGTCGTCAAAGAGCAGCGAGTTCAACGCCTTACTTCTTAGTTAAGAAAGGGGACTAAAGTGGCAAGCAGCAAGAAGGAACTTGATGAACTTAGAAGGAAAGTCGCCTTGGGTAACCGCATCATGTTCCACCAAGGCTTAGCAGACTATCACGGGCATGTGAGCGCGCGTATTCCGGGAACCAAGCAGTTTTTTATCAAGCCTGTCCTTGCGCCGCTGGGATCGATTACCGCCAAAGATATCATCAAGGTGGACATCGATGAGTACAAACAGGTCTGCGAGCAAAACTGGGCCAAGGCCGGCAACAAGCGAGAAGTTACCCGAGTCAAAGCGCCACCGCGAGAAACGATGATCCATGCTGCAATCTATGAAGCTCGACCGGATGTAAACTCGGTGGTTCACACACATCAGCCTTTAGCGACCGCATTTTCCGTTGCCGGCACGCCGATATTGCCTATTTATAACCAAGCTGCCGTATTCGCGCCTGAGACACCGATCTTTCCTAGTCCCAGACTCATCTACACGCTTCAAGATGGCAAGGAAATCTGCCAAACGTTGGGCGACCGCATGGCGATGTTACTCAAGGGACATGGTATTGTTGTATGCGGCGATAGCTTGGAATATGCTGCGGTCCACGCTATCTATTTGGAACGGACGGCCTACATGCAGTGGGTGGCGAGTTCAGTGGGTACGCCCGCGATCATGCCTCAGGCGGACATCGATTACATGAAAGAGAACATGACGTATCGCTCCTACGACGCCTTTGCGTACTTCAGGTCGCTGTTGCCCAAAGGCGGTCAACTATAAAAATTCAAATTCCCGACACTGCACAATTTGGAGGCTATACCGATGGCTAAACGAGAAGCGAGAGTAACGGAATCCACAGGCAAAAGACCGATTCAAGACCTGCGTGAGTGGCTCGCGCGTGTTGAAGAGATGGGCGATCTTATCCGGGTAAAACAACCCGTAAGCTGTGACGAAGAGATGAGCGCGATTGGTTATCTCATCGCAAAACAAAACCCGTCGCCGGCAATTTTGTTTGAAACAGTCAAAGGCTATGAAAAAAGCCCCTTCAAGGCTCGACTTCTATGGAACATCCTCGGTCCGAGCATCCCGCGGATTGCGCTCACACTTGAAGAGCCGGCGGAAACGCCCACTCTCGAACTCATCCGTCGTGTCAAAGACAAGTTCAGAAACCGGATGGCGCCGCGCGAAGTAACGTCCTCCCAAGCGGGCTTTTTTGCCAATAGCGTCACCGGCGACAAAATCGACTTAAATCAGTTGCCGATCCCGAAACATTGGCCTTTGGATGGTGGCCGCTATGCTGGAACGGCTGATGTAGTCATTACGCGGGACCCAGACAGCGGCTACCTGAACGTCGGTACTTACCGCATGATGCTTCAGGGTAAGAAGGAGGTCGGTCTCTACTTGTCACCCGGAAAAGACGCTCGCTTGCACATTACCCGTTCCTGGCAAATGGGAAAGCCCGTTGAGGTGGCTGCAGCTTGGGGCATCGATCCGCTGTTTATGCTCATCGGCTCCCAAACCTTTCCGAAAAATGTGTCCGAATATGAATATTTGAGCGGTGTCAAAGGCGAACCCATTCCGGTCGTCAAAGGGAAGACCACGAATCTGTTACTGCCGGCAAACGCGGAGTTTGTCATTGAAGGGGTTATCAAGCCAAATTCCGTGAGGAAGGAAGGACCCTTCGGAGAGTTTCCCGGTTATTACGGCCGGCCCGAAGCCGGCTGCCCGCTGGTTGAAGTGACGGCAGTTCATTATCGCAACAACCCCATCCTAACGAATGCACTGATGGCGGATTACCCGTCCTGTGAACAGAGCGGCTTTTTTTCTGTCATTCGTTCTGCCCGTATCTGGGATGATCTAGACAAGCTAGGTGTTCCCGGAGTCCAGGGAGTCTATGCCCATCCCGCCGGCGCTGGCGGTTTCGGCATGACAGTCATCAGCTTGGAGCAACGTTATGCCGGCCATGCGGCGCAGGCATTGGCTCTTGCTGCCCAGGTACCAGGGGGTGCCTACTACACGAAATGGATCATTGCCGTCGATGAGGACGTCGACCCTACGGATATGGATCAAGTCATTTGGGCCATGAGCAGCCGATGCAACCCTATCGACGATATCGACATCCTGCGCAACACCTGGAGTACCTGGCTCGACCCGACACAGAACCCGCCGGAGAAGCGGCCTTACGGTTCAAAGGCACTGATTAACGCCTGCAAAGAGCATCGTTATCTGCCCGTGTTCTCCAAACGGACTGCCTTACGCAGGGAAATTTACGAGAAGGTAGCCGCTGAATGGAAAAAACTCGGCCTACCGGGACAAATTCCAACCGTGAGGGCATTCGAAGAGGAAACGAAAGTCGTCTACCACGAAGTGGGCGGCTTCGAGCCAGGAAAGCAGCCCGGTGAAGAAACGTCAGAGAAGAAAAAGTAGCAACGGCTTCAACTTGAATTTTGCGCGGTGAGACTAACGGAAGACGGCATCGGCAATTCTATTCCCCGATTGAGCTTTCTTCGCGATTGACCTGAACCCATCCCGTGTAGTCCAGGTCGACAAACCCTAGCTGATGGCTTCTTCGCCTCTCTCGCTGGTCCGAATACGGATAACCTCCTCTACTGTCGATACAAAAATTTTCCCGTCGCCAATTTTTCCTGTTTGCGCCGACTCGAGAATCGCCTCAATGATCTTGGGCGCCATGTCATCGGGCGCCAAGATTTCAACCTTCACTTTGGGAAGAAAGTCTACGGTGTATTCGGCGCCACGATAAAGTTCCGTGTGCCCCTTTTGCCTTCCGAAGCCCTTTACCTCACTGATCGTCATTCCCGTGATACCAGCCGATGTGAGTTTCTGTTTTACCTCATCCAGTTTGAAAGGCTTGATAATTGCTTCGATTTTCTTCATAGAGTCCTCCTTCCCACTGTCAGATCACTCGCCTAAACCCATACAGTGTTTAGATATCGAAGTACAGGGCGAATTCATGGGGATGGGGTCTGAGCCGGATGGCATCGACCTCTTTTTTGCGCTTGTAGTCAAGCCAGGTCTCAATCACGTCCTTGGTAAACACATCCCCTCGAAGCAAAAAGTCGTGATCCTTCTCCAACGCATCGAGCGCTTGATCCAAGGACCCTGGCATGGACTTCACCTTGGCTGCTTCCTCCGGCTCCAACTCATATAAGTCCTTATCAATAGGCTTGGGTGGCTCGATCTTGTTTCGAACCCCATCCAGCCCCGCCATCAGCATGGCCGGAAAGGCAAAATAGGGGTTGCAGCTAGGATCGGGGGTCCTAAACTCGAGCCGCTTGGCCTTCTCGTTGGTTGAATACATGGGGATTCGAACACAGGCGCTTCGGTTTCGGGCCGAGTACACCAGATTGATCGGCGCCTCGTAGCCGGGAACCAGCCTTCGGTAGGAGTTGGTCGTTGGCGCGATAAAGCCGCACAGCGCATGGGCATGCTTGATTAAGCCCCCAATATAATACCGCGCCATGTCGCTGATCAGCCCATAGCCCTTCTTATCGTAAAACAGGTTCTTGCCACCCTTCCACAGGCTCTGATGGGTGTGCATGCCGGAGCCGTTGTCTTGAAATAAGGGCTTGGGCATTACGGTGACCACTTTGCCGCGCTTTCGAGCGGTGTTCTTGACCACGTACTTGTACAGCAGGACCTGGTCGGCCATCTTAGTCAAGGTCGTGTATCTCATGTCAATCTCGGTCTGCCCGGCGGTGCCCACTTCGTGATGATGCACTTCAATCTTGATTCCGCACTTCTCTAGATTCTTGACCATCTCGGAGCGTAAATCCTGGTATTGGTCCATGGGCGGCACGGGGAAGTAACCTTCTTTGTAGCGGATCTTGTAGCCCAGATTCTGCTTGTCGTTGTTCCCTGAGTTCCAAAAGCCTTCTTCAGAGTCAATGTAGTAGTAACCGTGATTCTGCGCTTGATCAAAACGGATGTTGTCGAAGATGAAAAACTCGATCTCGGGCCCCCAGTAACTTATGTCGGCGACCCCACTCGATTTTAAGTACTTCTCGGCCTTTTGCGCTACGTATCTGGGATCTCGGCTGTAGGATTCCCGCGTGACCGCGTCGATGACGTTACACACCAAGCTCAAGGTCGGATGTTCGGTGAACGGGTCCATCATGGCGCTGTCGGGGTCGGGGATGAGGAGCATGTCGGACTCGTTGATCGACTGAAATCCCCGTATGCTGGAGCCGTCGAAGCCAATCCCATCTTCAAATAAGTCCGCCGTCAACTCTGTCGCCGGAATCGAAAAGTGCTGCCATAACCCCGGCACGTCGACAAATTTGAAATCCACAATCTCTACTTTGTTCTTC